>NZ_JBXANR010000002.1:0-876307 GCF_058801885.1 Herbaspirillum sp. GW822-FHT03A08
CAGTGTGAAAGTAGGTCATCGTCAGGCTATTAATTAAGCTTAAGCCCCAGATCTCAAGGTCTGGGGCTTTTTGCTGTCCAACGCACCCCTCCATCCCTCCTCATCACCCTCCAGCATTCCCTCCCACATCACCCCGCATTCCCCCGCACTCATCAACGCACTCTTCCTCTTCGCCGCTCTTCTTCGCTTCAAAACAGCCCCACCTCAACGTCAGCCAGAGACACACCCGACTATTCGCCTCAATCCTGCCAGCAGGCGTGAACTTCACATCTGTAGAATGGGAGTACGGCAATGATCGCGCCAGAAGCCGTACTCTCATCAAACACCGATCCGAATCCAGTTCTGAACAACCAATGGCAATCGCAGCATCACTACGCCATGCACTTCCACCGCCGCCATCAATAGCCAACCAGTGTCAGGCGCGACAGACGAACCACACTTCGTTCAGGCAATAAAAAAGCCGCGTCGAAACGCGGCTTTTGATTCAACTTTATCACCGACGCTCATCGGTGACCCAGCTTCAATACATCACACTCCTGCAAGCAAATACGCGCCCACGGCGGCAATACCGATACCACCAATACGCACAACCTTATCTGCCATCTGTTTGCCGGCGAACAAGCCGATACCCAAACCGGCGGCATGCAACAGCGCAGTCGCCAGTACAAAGCCAAGGCCGTACATCGCGGCCGACGAGCCATGCGGCAATTCGCTGCCGTGTGCATAGCCGTGGAATAGCGCGAACAGCGATACCACCACTGTGCTTGCCCACAACGGCATCTTCACGGCGAAGGCGATCAACAGGCCGAGAACCGCGACCGAGGCGGCAATACCGGTTTCCGCCGCAGGAAATTCAAGTCCTGCAAATGCCAGCAACGCGCCGACCACCATCATCAGCGGAAACGCCAGCGGCAACACCCACATTGCGGAACGCTTGTTCTGCGCGGCCCACAGGCCAACTGCCAGCATCGCCAGCAAATGGTCGATCCCAGAGAATGGGTGAGCGAAGCCGGCGCTGAAGCTGCCCGATGCCGTCATCAACGAACCGGGATGGCCTGGATGCGCGAAGGCGCTGCCTGCTGCCAGCGCTGTGATGGTCAATGCGGTAGTGCGCATTGCGGTCTTGGTGGAAAGTCGGAACATGTTTTTTCTCCTTCGTATTAATCTTCGTGGATGCGCACGCGCGCCAAGCTAATCTGAATAACGTAAATCTCAAACAGGCTTCTTCAAGCCCGCTTCTTTTCGTCCAGCAAACCTTGCTTGCGGATATATTCAATCACCGTCTCGACCCCGTCGCCGCTGCGCAGGTTGGTAAACACAAACGGACGTTCGCCGCGCATGCGTTTTGCATCTTGCGCCATGATGTCGAGATTGGCGCCGACATAAGGCGCCAGATCGGTCTTGTTGATGATCAGCAGATCTGAACGCGTAATGCCAGGGCCGCCTTTGCGTGGAATCTTCTCGCCGCCGGCAACGTCGATCACGTAAATCGTCAGATCCGACAATTCCGGGCTGAACGTCGCCGCCAGATTGTCGCCGCCGGATTCTACCAGTATCAGGTCCAGATCCGGGAAATCCGCGCTCATGCGGGCGATCGCTTCCAGGTTGATTGAAGCATCTTCACGGATCGCCGTGTGCGGACAGCCACCGGTCTCGACACCCATCAGGCGCTCTGCCGGCAAGGCATCGGCGCGCAGCAGGATCTCCATGTCCTCCTTGGTGTAGATGTCATTGGTGATGACGGCCATATCGTAATGATCACGCATGCGTTTGCACAGCATTTCGCACAGCGCCGTCTTGCCGGAACCGACCGGGCCGCCGATGCCGACGCGCAAGGGATTTGGGGAGGATGGATTGCTCATGTTTATCTCGGCTTTATATCTGGGTTATATCTGTCAAAAACGAATTCTGTAAAATTCAAATGGTCATGCGATCGCGGACTGCCTCAGTATCGATACATCATGAACGATACAAGCGACTGTACTGCACTTCATGCTGCATCGACAGCAGCGACAAGCCCGGCGACCAGTTCGACAGTTCATCATCTGCCAACTCCTGTGCCGTCTTTGCTGCCGCCTCCAGCTCCGGTTGCAACGACAACAATAAACGTTGACCTGAAACCTGGCCTAACGGCACCGATTTCACGCAGACCAGCACCTGATTCTCCGCCCACGCGAACAGCATGCCCAGCAAGGCTGCGTCATGCGGCACGTTCAGCGCCACAGCCGCACAAGCCAATGCCGTCGGCAGCGGTACTTCGCCTTGTGCCTGCATCAGATCGAGCAAGGATTTATCGCCGATCTTCAGATCGATCGCCAGCTTGCTCAGCGAATAACCCATCTGTATCGTCTCGGCGCGGAACTCGGCGGTATCGCGCGCAGCAATAAAGCGTTCGTTCCACAATGCCACTGCATCCGCATCGCGTCCGGCAAAAGCCTGCAGCAGACGCCACAAAATCGGTGCTTCGAAACGAGCGACCACTTCATGCAGCGAGTCGATGATCCATGCACGCGCACCGGCTTCGTTCTTGACGCTGCCGTTTTCAATGGCGGCTTCCAGCCCCTGCGAATAGCTGTATGCGCCGATCGGCAACGACGGGCTGGTCAGCTGGAGCAGATGGAGCAGGGCTTGTGCTTGCATGGCGTGTTCTGCCAATTAAGCCGATTTATCGCCGGGGCGATGAATCTTCTGACGCACGGGGATCGGCGCCAGCGGATGATGATGGTCGTCACCGTGGTGATGGTGACCGCCGCCATAAGCGCCGGATTCCGGTTCGAAGGCGGCCTCCTCTTCCACCACCAGCGCGCCGAGGCCTTCCAGCATTTCCTTCAGTACCGGATCCTTGCGAATACGCAGGAAGCCTTCGCCGACCTGCGCCTGCGTGTGGCGGTTGCCGAGGTGGAAGGCGCAACGCAGCAACTGATGCGGTGAATTCGCTTCGACACGGTAAGTCGCTTCCTTGGCGGCATTGATCTTCACCACGCGGCCATCGTCGCCGCGCAGCAGATCGCCGTTGCGCAGTACCGTGCCGCGCACAGTGAATACGGCGACTTCCTCGCCGGACGTCATGGTGGCGCGCAAGCGGCTCTTTTCGCGTTGGTCGTAAGGCAGCAGCAATTCGCCGTCGATCTTCTCGGCGTGTTCGATCTTGGTATTCAGAGTCAGCATAATTTTCAGAACAAGAAATAACGTTGCGCCAGCGGCAGGACCTTGGCCGGTTCACACACCAGCAATTCGCCATCGGCCCGCACTTCATAGGTTTCGGAATCGACTTCCATCTTTGGCGTCGCGCCGTTGTGGATCATGTCGCGCTTGCGCAGATTGCGCATGCCCTTTACGGGTACGACCGGTTTATTGAGCTTGAGCATCTCGCCGATGCCGGCATCGAACGCCGACTGCGATACGAAAGTCATCGACGTCTTCAAGCCACCACCGTACGCGCCGAACATCATGCGGTAATGCACCGGTTGCGGTGTCGGGATGGAGGCGTTCGGGTCGCCCATCTGCGCCGCGGCGATCATGCCGCTCTTCAGGATCATCGACGGCTTGACGCCGAAGAAGGCCGGTTTCCACAGCACGATGTCGGCGACCTTGCCGACTTCCAGCGAACCAACCACATGTGAAATGCCATGCGTGATCGCCGGGTTGATGGTGTACTTGGCGATATAGCGCTTGACGCGGAAATTATCGTGACGCGATGGATCCTGCGCCAGCGAACCGCGCTGCGTTTTCATCTTGTGCGCGGTCTGCCAGGTGCGCATGATCACTTCGCCGACGCGGCCCATGGCTTGCGAGTCGGACGACATCATCGAGATCGCGCCGATGTCGTGCAGGATGTCTTCCGCGGCAATCGTCTCGCGACGGATGCGCGACTCCGCGAAGGCGATGTCTTCGGCAATCGCCGGATCCAGGTGATGGCAAACCATCAGCATGTCCAGATGCTCGTCCAGCGTATTGACGGTGTAGGGACGCGTTGGATTCGTCGATGACGGCAGCACATTGCTTTCGCCGACCGCCGCGATGATGTCCGGTGCATGCCCGCCGCCTGCGCCTTCGGTGTGGAAGGTATGGATGGTGCGATCCTTGAAGGCTGCCAGCGTGTGCTCGAGGAAGCCGCCTTCATTGAGTGTATCGCTGTGGATCGCCACCTGGACGTCAAGGCGATCCGCCACCGACAGGCAGTTGTCGATGGCAGCAGGCGTCGAACCCCAGTCCTCGTGCAATTTCAAACCGATGGCGCCGGCATGGATCTGTTCTTCCAATGGCGTCGGCAGACTGACGTTGCCCTTGCCCAGGAAACCCAGATTCATCGGGAAGGCATCCGCCGCCGACAGCATCGAGTGGATATGCCATGGACCGGGCGTGCAGGTGGTCGCTGCGGTGCCGACCGCCGGGCCGGTGCCGCCGCCGATCATGGTGGTGACGCCGCTCATCAGCGCTTCTTCGATCTGCTGCGGGCAGATGAAATGGATGTGTGTGTCGACGCCGCCGGCCGTGACAATCATGCCTTCGCCGGCGATGATTTCGGTCGCGCCGCCGATGGCCATGGTGACATCTGGCTGGATGTCGGGATTGCCGGCTTTGCCGATGCCGGCGATCTTGCCGCCCTTGATGCCGATGTCGGCCTTGACGATGCCCCAGTGATCGACGATCACCGCGTTGGTGATCACGGTGTCCATCACGTCTTTATAGTTGCGCTGCGACTGGCCCATGCCGTCGCGGATCACTTTGCCGCCGCCGAACTTGACCTCTTCGCCGTAGGTCGTGAAATCCTTTTCAACTTCGATGAACAGTTCGGTGTCAGCCAGACGCAAGCGGTCACCGACGGTGGGGCCGAACATTTCGGCATAAGCCTGACGTGAAATCTTGGCCATTATTTGTTTCCCTTCTTGTCGAGTGCGCCCATCACTTTGGCGTTGAAACCATAGACCTTGCGCTCGCCGGCCAGCGCCACCAGTTCCACCGTGCGTTCCTGGCCCGGCTCGAAGCGGACCGCGGTGCCGGCGGCGATGTTGAGGCGCATGCCGTAACTGGTCTGGCGGTCGAATTTCAGCGCCGGATTGGTTTCGAAAAAGTGAAAATGCGATCCGACCTGGATCGGACGGTCGCCGCTATTGGCCACCGTGACAGTCGCTGTAGCACGGCCGACGTTGAGTTCGATGTCGCCCGGCTCAACCAGCATTTCTCCTGGAATCATCTCGACGCTCCTTAAGGAATAGGGTGATGAACCGTGACCAGCTTGCTGCCGTCCGGGAAAGTCGCTTCGACCTGAATATCGGGGATCATCTCCGCCACGCCGTCCATCACATCGGCGCGGGTCAGGATCCTGGTGCCTTCCGACATCAGCTCGGCCACGGTGCGGCCGTCGCGCGCGCCTTCCATGATGGCCGCCGTGATCAGCGCCACCGCTTCCGGATAGTTCAGCTTCAGGCCGCGCGCCTTGCGCCGTTCAGCCACCAGCGCTGCCGTAAAAATCAGCAGCTTGTCTTTTTCCCGTGGGGTCAGTTCCATGTGTTCTCCTTAATCTATGTATTCCAGATGCGCGGGACGATCGCCTCACGCTGCATCAATTCCGGACGGATGCGCTGCCATGCATGCGTCAGCCACTGCCGCGCAATCTGGCTGGAGTTGCCGAGATAACGCAACACCAATACCTGTTTCATCTGCGTCGCACCGCTGCGGCCATTTCCATTTTGCGCCAGCGCGCTGGTCTGCTCGCGCAACTCGCCGAGAAAGGCGGTGTTGAGCGGCAAGCCGACCGCGATCAGGGTCGCGCTTACGGTATAACCGGCCAAGGCCAGCGGACTCGTCATGGACGACGTCCCCGCACGCAAGGCGCCTTGTTCGAACCACACCAGTTTGCCATCGCGGCGGATGCTGGTGCGCTGGCTGACGCGGCCGTTGACGAAGGATTCGCCCGACGCGGTGCGGCCGAAGCACAGGATCTCGCCGCCGATATATGTGGCGTCGGCGACCAGCTCGACCTGATGCTCCATGCGCACGTCGGCGTCGTTGAAGAAGATAGTTTCCTGCGGCAGCCATTCCAGCGCGGCGCCGGCGGTCGCGGTCAGCGATACCTGCTGCTGCGAGACGAAGCCGTTGGCGCGGTACCATTTGCCGGCGCCCGGCGTGGTTAGCAGCGCATGCGCGTTGTCGCCGACATGAGCGTTGATGTTCAGCACGTCGCCGCCCAGGATGCCGCCTGGCGGATGCACGATGACGGCGTGGCAGACGGCAGGATGTTCGGGATAGAGTGGCTTTTGCACGCGCAGCGGGCCGAAATGGCTGCGCTCGATCATGCGCGTGGTGCCCGCATCGTCGGCGAAGCCCAGCGTCAGCCGCGCCTGCTCATGGCGTGGGGATGCCATGGAGGTGGTGACGGCGGCGGCTTGGCCCGACGCCGTGACGGCAGTGGCAGGATCGATGATGCGTTTCATGCAATGTTTGAAAGAGGTCAGGACGGCAACGATGTGCTTTTATAGCAGACCTGATGCTAAAAAGCATCCCGCGCACGCGGCCGGGGTGAACATCCATGTCGGCGGCGGCGGGCTGCGCTTGGGCGTTTGTATTCCTATACCGCCAGATGTTTCTTGACGTCTTCGTTATCCATCTCGGCCTGTACGCCTGAGGCGACCACTTCACCGCGCGACATCACGACAAAGGTGTCGGCCAGTTCGCGCGCAAAATCGAAGTACTGTTCGCACAGCAGAATGCCGATGTCGCCGCGCTGACGCAGCAGGCTGATCACGCGGCCGATGTCCTTGATGATCGATGGCTGGATGCCTTCGGTCGGTTCGTCGAGGATGATCAGCTTCGGCTCGGCCAGCAGTGCGCGGGCAATCGCCAGTTGCTGCTGCTGCCCGCCCGACAGATCGCCGCCGCGACGGTGCAGCATTTCTTTCAGCACCGGGAACAGTTCGTACACCTCGCCCTTGATCGTCGACGCCTTGCGGCCGGACTTGGTCGCCATGCCCATCAGCAGGTTTTCTTCCACGGTCAGGCGTGCAAAGATCTCACGGCCCTGCGGCACATACGCGATGCCGAGCGCTGCGCGTTGATGCGGTTTGAGTCTGGTGATGTCACGGCCTTCCAGGGTGACGTTGCCGGCAGCGACGGGCAGCACGCCCATCAGGCATTTCAGCAGCGTCGTCTTGCCCACGCCGTTGCGGCCGAGCAGCGACAGGCACTTGCCCTTTTCGACATTGATCGACACGCCGCGCAAGGTATGTGCAGCACCGTAGTATTGGTTCAGTTGATTGACTTGCAGCATATTCTTCTCGTCCCTGGCTTCAACGGCCTAAGTACACTTCAATCACGCGATCGTCCGATTGCACCTGCTGCATCGTGCCTTCCGCCAGCACCGAGCCTTCGTGCAGCACGGTCACCTTGCCGCCTTGCGCGATCTCTTCGACGAAGCCCATGTCGTGCTCGACCACCATGATCGAATGCTTACCGCGCAGCTCATTGAGCAATTCAGCAGTGCGTACGGTTTCGGCATCCGACATGCCGGCCACCGGTTCGTCCAGCAGCAATAATTGCGGCTCCTGCATCAGCAGCATGCCGATTTCCAGCCACTGCTTCTGACCGTGCGAGAGCAGGCCGGCGACGCGGTTTTCCTGACCGTTGAGGCGAATCAGTCTGAGGATCTCTTCGATCTTGCCGATCTGTTCCGAGTTCAGGCGCGCGAACAAGGTCGTCTTCACGCGCTTGTCCATCTTCATCGCCATTTCCAGATTTTCAAAGACCGAGTGTTGCTCGAACACCGTCGGCCGCTGGAACTTGCGGCCGATGCCGGCGTGGGCGATCTCGTATTCGGTCATCTTGGTCAGGTCGATGCTCTGGCCGAAGAACGCCGTACCTGCCGTCGGCCGCGTCTTGCCCGTGATGACATCCATCATCGTGGTCTTGCCGGCGCCGTTGGGGCCGATGATGCAGCGCAGTTCACCAACCGAGATATCGAGATTCAGGTTGTTGATCGCCTTGAAACCGTCGAACGAGACCGTGATGTTTTCCAGATACAGGATGGCGCCGTGCGTGGTGTCGACGCCTTCCGGTTTGATGCGGGCGTAGGATGTGCCGTGGTCGGCGTGCTGGCCGTTATCGACGCTGTCTTGCGGCGCGGCGCGATTGTACATTTCGCTCATGCGGCCTCCTTGGATGGATCTGATTTTTCTTGCTTCTTCAGTTTCTTGATCAGTCCCAGAATGCCTTGCGGCAGGAACAGCGTTACGAGGATAAAGATCAGACCCAGCGCATACAGCCACAGATCCGGGAAGGCGGCAGTGAACCAGCTCTTGAGGCCGTTGACGGTGAACGCGCCGATGATCGGGCCGAGCAGCGAACCGCGTCCGCCGACGGCCGCCCAGATCACCATTTCAATCGAGTTGGCCGGCGACATTTCCGACGGGTTGATGATGCCGACCTGCGGTACATACAGCGCACCGGCAATCCCGCACAACACCGCCGACAAAGTCCATACGAACAGCTTGAACCACAGCGGGTTGTAGCCGATGAACATCAGCCGCGATTCGGAATCGCGCACGCCCTGCAGCACGCGGCCCAGTTTAGAGGTCACGATGGCGCGGCACAGCAGCAGCGAGCCGAGCAGGAAGGCCAGCGTCACCAGATACAGCACCGCCTTGGTCGACGGCGCCGTGATGGTGAAGCCGAGGATACGCTTGAAGTCGGTGAAGCCGTTGTTGCCGCCGAAACCGGTATCGTTGCGGAAGAACAGCAGCATGAAGGCGAAGGTCATCGCCTGCGTGATGATCGAGAAGTACACGCCCTTGATGCGCGAACGGAAAGCAAAGTAACCGAACACGAAGGCCAGCACGCCCGGCACCAGCACCACCAGCAGCATGGCGAACCAGAAATGCTCTGTCATCCACCAGTACCAGGGATAAGCCTTCCAGTTGAGGAACACCATGAAGTCCGGCAAGTCGCTTTGATACACGCCATCGTGGCCGATGGCGCGCATCAGGTACATGCCATGCGCATAGCCGCCCAGCGCGAAGAATACGCCGTGGCCGAGCGACAGGATACCGGTGTAGCCCCACACCAGATCCAGCGCCAGCGCCGCCATCGCGTAGCACATGAACTTGCCGATCAGCGCGATGGTATAGCTGGAGATGGACAGCGGATGGCCAGCCGGAAAGATCAGGTTGAGAATCGGCAGCAGACCCAGGATCACGGTAAAGACCACGATGGCAATCCATGCCGGACGCGAAAACAGCGAAGGTTTCAAAGGTAGATTCAGGGTACTCATTCCACGCTCCTGCCTTTCAGTGCAAACAGGCCTTGCGGGCGCTTTTGGATAAACACGATGATGAACACGAGGATGGCGATCTTGGCCAGCACGGCGCCGGCGACCGGTTCCAGGAACTTGTTCACTTCGCCCAGGCCGAACGCGGCGATCACGGTGCCCGCCAGTTGGCCGACGCCGCCCAGCACCACCACCATGAAGGAGTCGACGATATAACCCTGGCCCAGATCGGGGCCGACATTGCCGAGCTGCGACAAGGCCACGCCGCCGAGACCCGCGATGCCGCAGCCGAGGCCGAAGGTCATCATGTCGATCTTGCCGGTCGAGACGCCCACACAATCGGCCATGCGACGGTTCTGTGTCACGGCGCGTACGAACAGGCCCAGACGTGTTTTATTCAGGATCAGCCACACTGCAAACACCACAAACAGCGCGAAGAAAATAATCACGATCCGGTTGTACGACAGCACCAGCGAACCCAGCACCGTGATGCCGCCCGACATCCAGCTCGGGTTGGCGACTTCGACATTCTGCGCGCCGAAGATCGAGCGCACGCCCTGCATCAGCATCAGGCTGATGCCCCAGGTGCACAGCAGGGTTTCCAGCGGACGACCGTAGAGCCAGCGGATCACCAGGCGTTCGAGCGCGATGCCCACTGCCGCAGCAACGATGAAGGCAGCCGGCAGCGCAACAACAAGATAAGCGTCGATCGCACCGGGGAAGAATTTGCGGAACACCAGTTGGCACACGTAAGTCGTGTAGGCGCCGATCATCAGCAGTTCGCCGTGCGCCATGTTGATGATGCCCATCAGGCCGAAGGTGATCGCCAGGCCCAGCGCTGCCAGCAACAGTACGCTGCCCAGCGAGACGCCGTAGAACAGTTTGCCGACGAATTCGGTGATGGACAGGTGGCGGTCCAGCGCCGACAGCGTGCGGACCGCTTCAATGCGCACGCCCTCGTCGGTTTCGACATAGCTGCCGTCAGGATTTTTGGCCAGCATTTGTTCCAGCACCGGTTTCAGATTGGCGTTGGTGGTCTCGGCCAGCGCTTTGACGGCGGCCTTGCGTGCCACCGCGTCAGGCGCATGCAGGTTGGCGGTGGCGACCACTTGCTTCAACACTTCCTGAATCTGCGGATCTTTTTCCGCGGCCAGTGCTTTGCTGATCAGTGGTGTCTGTGCGGCGTCGGCGGTCTTCAGCAGTTCTGTCGCTGCGGTCAAACGTGCGGCGCGGTCCGGCGAGAACAGCTTGAGGCCGGACAGGGCGCCTTCGACCACACCGCGCAGACGGTTGTTGACGGTAATGCCTTCGGCGTCGTCGGGCGCAGGTCCGGTCTTGTCGGTGGCGGGATTAAATGCCTCGGTGTCTTCAATGATCAGCACGTCGCCGGCAGGCGTGGCGTACAGCGCATCGCTGTTGATGGCGTTGAGGATTTTCTGGGCGTCGGCATTGGCCAGCGCAGCAATCTGGGTGACGGCGGCAATCCGCGCGTCAGGGTCGTCGCCGGCCAGCGGCTTGAGCAGCGCCGGATCGATCGCGGCATGCGCGCTGATCGCCTGGGTGCACAGCCAGCCTGTGAGCAAGGCGGACGCAATGATCTTGGGGAGAAGTCTCATGGTTCTTTTCGGTGGCACTGCAAGACGGAAAGAAAGTCGGTCTTACGACGCTTATCTGAGATTCATGCACGCACTTCCAGGAGAAATTTCACTGAGAAATTTCAAGTAAAGAATGCGGCCTTGATTGCACCGGACGGGATGTCGGACGTCCGGTGCAAGGACTTGCAAACCGCTGCATGGAACATGCAGCGGGGACTACTCAAACGTTGCAAGCTGCTGCATTACATCTTTTGCTTGCTTTCGTTGCCCGGGATGTATGGGCTCCATGGCTGTGCACGGATCGTAGTCTTGGTCTTGTTGACCACGTTGAACTGACCGTCGGCCTTGATTTCGCCGATCATCACTGGTTTGTGCAGGTGATGGTTGGTCTTGTCCATTTCCAGCGTGTAGCCGGACGGCGCCTTGAAGGTCTGGCCGCCCATCGCTGCGATCACCTTGTCGGTGTCGGTGGTCTTGGCTTTTTCAACTGCTTGCTTCCACATGTAGATACCGACGTAAGTCGCTTCCATCGGATCGTTGGTCACGACTGTGTCGGCGTTCGGCAGACCCTTGGCCTTGGCGTAAGCTTTCCACTTCTTGATGAAGGCGGTGTTGACCGGATTCTTCACGGATTCGAAGTAGTTCCAGGCAGCCAGGTGGCCGACCAGCGGCTTGGTGTCGACGCCGCGCAATTCTTCTTCACCCACCGAGAACGCCACGACAGGCACGTCGGTCGCCTTCAGGCCGGCATTGCCGAGTTCTTTGTAGAACGGCACGTTGGAGTCGCCGTTGATGGTCGAGATCACCGCTGTCTTGCCGCCTGCTGCAAACTTCTTGATGTTGGCGACGATGGTTTGATAATCGGAGTGGCCGAACGGTGTATAGACTTCGTCGATGTCGGAATCCTTCACGCCCTTGCTATGCAGGAAGGCGCGCAGAATCTTGTTGGTGGTGCGTGGGTACACATAGTCGGTGCCCAGCAGGACGAAACGCTTGGCGCCGCCGCCTTCTTTCGACATCAGGTATTCAGTCGCAGGGATCGCTTGCTGGTTAGGTGCTGCGCCGGTGTAGAACACATTCTTTTCCAGCTCTTCGCCTTCATACTGAACCGGGTAGAACAGCAGGCTGTTCAATTCCTTGAAGACCGGCAGAACCGATTTGCGCGAGACCGAAGTCCAGCAGCCGAACACGACGGAAACCTTGTCTTGCGAGATCAGCTGGCGCGCTTTTTCAGCGAACAGTGGCCAGTTGGATGCAGGGTCAACGATCACAGGCTCAAGCTTCTTGCCCATGACGCCGCCATTGGCGTTGATTTCATCGATTGTCATCAGCGCTACATCTTTGAGCGATGTTTCGGAGATGGCCATGGTGCCCGAGAGCGAGTGCAGGATGCCGACCTTGATGGTGTCCGCGGCGAACGCGGCTGGGAGCCAGGAGGATGCTGCAAGTGCGAACGCGCCGAGTGCTGTTGCTTTTAGGATAGTGCGACGTGACATGAAGTGCTCCTACAGTTAGAAGAATCAATGAGAGTTTGTTGACTGCCTTTCTGCTTTAGCAGATTGCGTGCCAATGACAATTCGTCAATCTCTCTCGATTTTTCCGGCTTTGCAGAAGCGAGCGCGCGCTATCGCACCATTTTAGTGATGGTAAAAATGGTGGCGGTGCGGCGAATCCCGATTTGCCCCAAACAGGAGCAATTTGGTGCAAATCAGTGAAGGGGTGATTGTTTTTAGCGCAAAAATACGTGCTGCATCAGTTGCTGGATCGGATATTGCACCCAGCTCTGCACCCGCGGCGACAGCTCCAGCGGACGCATGATCATCTTCAGCGTCATCTCCGGCGTCAAATTGGTGCGCACGGTAGCGCTCATGCGCGCGCTCAGTTCCTTTAAATAGGCAACGTCGCCGGCCCGCGCCGGATCGTGGAATTTCAGTACATGGCGGATCGCGCAGTCGGCATCTTCATTGCGCATTTCCAGCGTGCGTCGGCTCAGGGTGCCGAGCACGCGCGAGCGGCCGATGCCTTCGCGTTTGCGATATTCGCGGAAATAGCGGTAAAAATGCTTGTAGTGATTGACCTCGTCGTTCGAGATTCGCGAGGCCAGATCGCGTAGCACCGGTTCCTTTACGCTGCGCGACAGTGCCCGGTAATACGTCGCGGTGCCGGTCTCGACCACGCAGCGCGCCGCCATTTCCAGCGCCTTGGTCGGTTCCAGCAGTTCGACCTTGCAGTAGGTCGCGTACTCCTTGAGGAAACTGTCGTAAGCGCGTTGCCAGGGAAATTCAGGCCAGACATGCTCGACATACGCCCGCAGCGCCCGGCCATGCTGCAGCTCTTCCACCTCCCACTGTTCGCGCAGCCAGGCCGCGACTTCGGCGTTGTCGCTGAAGAAATCCAGCAGGTTATCGGTATACAGATCGGAGCCGCTTTCGACGAAGGAGGCGCAGGCCACCAGATAGAACGTGTTTTCGTCGCTACGTACACGCCGCAGATCGATGCGGGAAAAATCCAGGTCGGCGATGCTCCAGTGCGGCTGGTGCCGATCTTGTTGCTGTTCCTGACTTGCCACGATACCTCCTCGACAATGCTGACATGGAAATAAGACGAGGAGAAAACTGCTTGGTTCGCAAAGAAACATTAGCCTTTTGTAACAAAGGCGGATTTATCGTGCGTCATATTTCCAATCAGGCAATACCGACAGTAGGTCGGAACGCGAGCGATGACGGCTGCCTCGTTTTCAGCAAGCCGCCGTTTCGCCCGCTCCCTGTCTGCGGTTTTTCAGTTTGTCGCCCGGCGCTTACAGGCAACCAAGCCGCAGCAATTCGCGTTGCAGTTTTTCTTGCAACGCCGTAGAACCGGGCTGCATCGGCGCGCGCAATTCGTCGCGCACCATGCCCATCAATGCGAGCGCGGTCTTGATCGGCGCAGGATTGGGTTCGGCAAACAGCAGACGAATCAGCGGCAGCAAATCGTAGAAGACGGCACGAGCCTCCTCGATGCGTTGCGCGCGCACCAGCTGCGCCACGCGTACAAACAGGTCCGGACGCAGATGTGCCGCCGCCGTGATGGCGCCGCTGCCGCCCAGGCAGAGCGTGGTGAAGATCTGCTCATCTTCGCCGGCCAAGATGCGCAAGCCGCCATGCGCGATCAGGTCCATCGTCGCACCCAGGCTGCCGCCGCAATCCTTGACGGCGACAATGCGCTCATGCGCGGCGAGCGCAAGTATCGTGGCGCTGTCGATGTTGATGCCGGTGCGATAAGGGATGTTGTAGACGATCACGGGCACGGTGGCGGCGTCCGCCATGGCGAGATAGAAAGCGCGCAGGCCTTCCTGCGAGGGACGAATGTAATACGGCGCCGGGATCAGCAGACCGGCAATCCGGCGCTGCTGGATTTTCTGCATCTTTTCCAGCATGCCCGCCTGGCGGTTGCCGGCCAGCCCCATTACTACCGGGCAGTCGGGCACGGCGGCGATGATGGCGTCCAGTACCGCCAGTTGTTCATCGTCGTCCAGCGCGGCGGCTTCGGCCGTCGAGCCGCAGGCCACCAGTCCGGACACCCCGGCGTCAACCATGCTGCGAGCCAGCGCCTGCAAGGCAGGAAAATCGATGCGACCGTCGTGAAACGGCGTGATCAGAGGGATCCAGATTCCGTCGAAAGAAGTCATTGCTGCTCTCCATTGAAGTACTGCATTACAGACCGTCGAATGTCTGTCGGCAGGTGCAAGGAAGAGGTAGCGAGGGGAACGTGTCCGGTCTGCGTTTGCCATCCTGTCAGCCCACCTGACAGGACAGCGCGCCCCGGTCAGATGAGCGACTGTTTTTTTTGTTTACCGGCGGCCGTACGCACGCGCGTCTGCGCAGCCGCGACATACAGGCTGAGCGACAACAGGCAGGACAGAGTGACCAGGGCAGCGGTAAACATGAAGATCAATACGTGATGTAAAACGATGGATCGATTCTAGCAGCATTCCGGCGAAACGTTTTCAGACCGCGGCACCTTGCCATTCCGCGATAAAGGTTGTGCGGAAATCGCGCAGCCATTGCATGCGCTCTTCGCCGAGGCGGCGACCAGCCAGTGTTTGCATGGAAGCCGGCAGCGTCTCCAGTTTGCAGGCGATGTGGTCTAGTGCATAGCGTTTGTCGTCGAGTGTGCGTTGCGATCCTTGCACATCGTCGGGATGGGCGAGCTGGCTGCCCATGCGGCCGGCGGTATAGAACAAGCGCGCCAGGCCGACTGCGCCGAGCGCATCCAGCCGGTCGGCGTCCTGCACGATCTTCGCCTCGATCGTCTCCGGTGGAATACCGGCGGAAAAGCTGTGCGCTTCGATGGCGTGCGTGACGCCTGCCAGTTTATCCGCAGGGAAATGCATCGCCTCCAGATGGCGGCAGGCCAGTTGTGCCGCCTGCTTTGACGCCGTGTGTCGTTGCGGATCGTTCTTCGGCAGATTCACCAGATCGTGTAAATAGCATGCGGCTTGCACGATCAGCGCATCAGCTTCGGGATGTGTGCGCAGCAAGGTCTGGGCTGTGTGCCACACGCGATGCAAATGATTGATGTCGTGTGCGCCATCGTTGCCGGCAAGTTTGCCGGCCAAAGCGACAAATTGCGCTTGCCAGCCATGCAGAGGGAGATTCATGAACAAGGATTTCGGAATGGCGGAGGAAAAACAGGATGATAGCGGAAGCGCAGCGGCCGGACAGTAGCCGGGAAGAAATGCCGGATGAAAAAAAGCCCGCCGTAGCGAGCTTTCTTTATCTGCGGTTTCCCGCAGGGTGCCGGATCCGATCGGCAATGACCCATGCTATCTGCGTGGTGTCACCGGCGACATATTGAATCCGGACTTGCATGCGCGAAGACCGTAGTCTGCGCGTCAGAACATTCGATTAGATAGGACGAATGTTGGTTGCTTTTTCGCCCTTGGGACCAGTGCCGCGCTCAAACGAAACGCGTTGGTTTTCAGCCAGGCTCTTGAAGCCGGTCGACTGAATGTCCTGGAAATGCGCGAACAGATCGTCGCCGCCTTGATCAGGCGTGATGAAGCCGAAGCCCTTGGAATCGTTGAACCATTTGACTGTACCGGTTTGTGATGTAGACATGTTTTACTTCCTTGAAAAAATGAGGGACGACGCCCGAAGCGCACCCGAGATCAAGCAAGATGTAACCGAAGAGAGTCAAACAGAGATGGCTTGTGAACAAGCGCAAGGGAGAGAGACCAACAATAACGACGACTTGATGTAAGTGCAGAATTCAATATACAGGTAAAACAGAGACTTACCTAAGCATATCGCGATAAATGGAGATTTATTTTCTGGAGGCCGGCTTGCAGGCTCAACCCGGCTGCCTCAGTTATAGCCGTAGGTCGGCGCCGGCGCGCGTTGCTGCAATTGCGCGATGGCGCGCTGCAGACGCTCATCGACGCGTTTGCTGCGCGAGGCATTGTCGGCAGTGGTCAATTCCAGTTCGCGAAAATACACGCGTACCGATTTTGCCTCCGTCACCAGCTCCAGCCGATGTGCATGTTCATGCGTCAGATCGGCGCCGATATCCCACACGCAGTCGGCGATCTGCACGTCGAGTGCCAGCGCAATGTCGAGCGCCCTGGCGGAAATCGCCGCAGCGCCTGCAGAACGTTCGATAATAGTGTCGGACATGGCGCGGTTCCGGTGTGGACGTCGGTTAGCTTGATGCGCTTAGTAGCGGCGACGTTGCTGCCCACCACCGACCGGTCCGCGTTTTTCCAGATGACGGAAAGTGATGCGGCCTTTGCTCAGGTCGTAAGGCGACAGTTCCAGCGTGACTTTATCGCCGGCCAGGATGCGGATATGGTTCTGGCGCATCTTGCCGGAGGTGTAGGCGATCAGTCGATGACCATTTTCCAGGTTGACGCGAAAGCGCGAGTCCGGCAGGACTTCTTCGACGAGGCCGTTCATTTCGAGTAATTCTTCTTTAGCCATGGTGGTTTCCAGGTAAGGCGCTCGACGGGCGAAACAGGCACGCAGCAAAACAAGCTGCACAGCATTCGCCAGAGAACGCAGAAAAAAGAGACCGGTTGCCGCGCGAGCGGACCAGTGCGATTTTGCTTTTCGTTCCGGTGTCCCAACAAGGACACACAAAAAGACTTTTGCGCCAGAAGTACAACGTTGCCGGCGCAGGACGGTTACTACGGGACGGGCCGACTGCTCGGGAACGACAGAAGCACGACCGGAAAGAGTGGAGACAGGCAATATTGCTGGCCGGTCCGGGAAAGGGTGTAACACCCAACTAAGCGCTATTATACCCTGTTGGCGCCGGACCGGTCGGATAAGCCTGTCCCGCGAGCTGAAAAAGGCCCCGGAAAGGCCGCCGTTTGCCGATTTTAATTGCTATTGGCGGCGCTTGCGCGCACTATAACTGGATTCCACGATTGAAAGTGAGCTGTCATGTCTCAAGCGTCAACCGCAGTGAAAATGACCAAAGCAGGTATCGGGTTTTCCGTCTGTGTCGAATTCGTCAATCGAGAGTGCTTCATCTCCAACGAAGCGCTGATCAAGCTGGCTTCGCAGATGTTTACCGCGATCGGCCCGATGCAAACTTTCCGTGAGCTGGAACCCAACATCACCGGCGTCGCGCGCCGCATGGTGCGGGCCGGCGTGCAGGGCACACCGCTGCAACTGACTCCCAATACCTTTCAATAACGTCAACTATTGCCAGCAATCACCGCCCGACGGTCGCCATGATCGTTGCGGCCTGATTGCCGTCCGGCATTATTTGTAGCGGACGGAGCCGTCCGCGGCAGCATTTTCACTCATAAAATCCCTGCCGGCGACGTGTCGGCGGAAGCAGCTTCCCTGTCGGTGTTGCAACTTAACTTCGCTGATTGCGTCACAAGCGAGTAAACTGCGTCACCATCCGGCCGCGCCCTGCGGCCTAAAAGAACCTGTGAGTCTCACCATGTCTGAAGCACCTCTCCCTCAGTTTTCCGATCTCAATCTCAGTGAACCGCTGTTGCGCGTCCTGAAAGAACTCGGTTACGAAACACCTTCGCCGATCCAGGCTGCCACCATCCCCACCTTGCTGAACAATCGCGACGTGCTGGGCCAGGCGCAGACCGGCACCGGCAAAACCGCGGCGTTCGCACTGCCGATTCTCTCGCGCATCGACATCCGCCAGACTGCGCCGCAAGCGCTGGTGCTGGCGCCGACGCGCGAACTGGCGATCCAGGTGGCCGAAGCGTTTCAGCGCTACGCTACGCATATTCCCGGCTTTCACGTCCTGCCGATTTACGGCGGCCAGAGCTACGGTCCGCAGCTGAGCGCCTTGCGCCGCGGCGTGCACGTCGTGGTCGGCACCCCCGGCCGCGTGATTGACCATCTGGACAAGGGTTCGCTCGATCTGTCGCAACTGAAGACCATGGTGCTCGACGAAGCCGACGAAATGCTGCGCATGGGTTTTATCGACGACGTCGAATCGATTCTGCAAAAGACACCGGCCACACGGCAGACCACGCTGTTCTCGGCGACCATGCCGGCTGTCATCAAGCGCATCGCCAAGACCTATCTGCGCGATCCGGCTGAAATCACTGTCGCCGCCAAGACCGGCACCGCCGAAAACATCCGCCAGCGCTACTGGCTGGTCAGCGGCATGCACAAGCTCGACGCGTTGACGCGCATCCTGGAAGTCGAGCCTTTCGACGGTCTCATCATTTTTTCGCGCACCAAGCTCGGCACCGAAGAACTTGCCGGCAAGTTGCAAGCAAGGGGTTTTGCCGCCGCCGCTATTAACGGCGATGTCCAGCAGCAGCAACGCGAACGCACCATCCAGCAATTGAAGGACGGACAGATCGACATTCTGATCGCCACCGACGTTGCCGCGCGCGGCCTCGACGTCGAACGCATCAGCCACGTCATCAACTACGACGTGCCTTACGATCCGGAAAGCTACACCCACCGTATCGGCCGCACCGGCCGTGCCGGACGCAGCGGCGAAGCGATCCTGTTCATCACCCCGCGTGAAAAGAATCTGCTCAAGAGCATCGAGCGCTCGACGCGCCAGCCGATTACGCAAATGACTCTGCCAAGTGTGCAGGCCGTCAATGACGTGCGCGTGGCGCGCTTCAAGGAACAGATCGGCGAAACGCTGGCCGACGGCGGCCTCGATATCTTCCGCTCGCTGATCGAAGACTACGAGCGCGAACAGAACGTCACCGCGGTCGACATCGCGGCAGCACTGGCCAAGATGGCGCGCGGCGACGTGCCGCTACTGCTCGACAAGAACCAGCGCGAACCCGAATTTGTCCGCAACGACGACCGCGCCCCGCGCGAACGTCCGGACCGTTCGCCGCGTGCGGAGCGTGGCGATCGTAATGACCGCAACGACCGCGCCGAGCGCCCAAGCTACGGCACCAAGGAGCGCATCGTCCGCGCCGCCGATCCCGGCATGCAGACCTTCCGCATCGAAGTCGGCCATCAGCACGGCGTCAAGCCCGGCAACATCGTCGGCGCCATCGCCAACGAAGCCGGCATGGATTCCAAGCACATCGGCCGCATTGAAATTTATGACGATTACAGCGTATTGGATCTGCCGGACGACATGCCTCCCGATCTGATCGATCATCTGAAATCGGTGCGCGTCGCCGGTCAGCAATTGCAGATCAGCCGTGACGACGGCAGCGTCGCTGCCGCGCCACGTGCCGCACGAAGCGAGCGTCCGGAACGTGCTGAGCGCACCGAACGCAGCGACCGTCCCGAGCGCGCTGAACGTGCCGAGCGCACAGAGCGTCCGCGTCCGACCAAGGCCGATTTCGCCGCCCACACGACACAGACTTACCGCATCGAAGTCGGTCATGACCATGGCGTCAAGCCAGGCAACATCGTCGGCGCCATCGCCAACGAAGCAGGCATGGACGCCAAGCATATCGGCCGCATCGAAATTTTCGACGACCACAGTGTGCTGGATCTGCCGGGCGACATGCCGGATGACCTGGTGCAGCATCTCAAGAAAGTCTGGGTCGCCGGTCAACAGCTGAAGATCAGCGTGACCGACGAACGCCCGCCGATGTTGCGTGCCGAACGTGGACCGCGCGGGGACCGGGATCAGCGCGACAGCCGTCCTGAACGTAGTGACGATCGCCCTGTGCGCGCAGATCGTGCAGAGCGTACAGATCGCAGCGAGCATGCTGAACGTTCCGAACGTCCCAACCAGGGTCCAGTCGAGGAACCGCGCAAAGGCAAGGGCAAGGAAAAGAGCAAGCCGGAATTCCAGATGCAGACCTTCCGCATCGAAATCGGCCGCGCGCATGCCGCTACGCCTGCCGGCATCGTCAACGCTATCGCCACCGAAGCCGGGCTCGAGGCCAAGCACATCGGTCGCATCGATATCCACGACGATCACAGCACCCTGGACTTGCCGGCCGGCATGCCCAAGCCGCTGCTGCATCAGCTGAAGGCGGTGGAAATTGACGGCCGCAAGATGAACATCAGCATCATCGGCACCGGCACCGAGCATCACGACAAGACCCCGGCGAAGAATTCCACGCCGCCGAAGGTCAACAGCAGTGCGCGCGCCGGCCGTCCGGGCGACAAGCGTTCGGACAAACGCGAAGGACGTGCTGAAACTCGTCCTGACACACGCGTTTCAGGCCACGCCAAACCGCATCGCAAGGGCGGCAAGCCTGAGTAAGCTGCAGTAATCTGTATGGTGAAATGAAAAACGGCGCGAGTGACTTCGCGCCGTTTTTTTATTGATGCGGCCATTCAATCAGCGCTTGCCGTTTATTGCCGTTTGTTGCAGTCGTCCCGGCGAACGCTGGGACCCAGTGTCGTCAAGACGTTCGATACGACGCTGGGTCCTGACTTTCGTCAGGACGACGGCTATCGTGGGTTTGCAAAGTGAGATGCCGTCAGCGCAAATGACTACGCAAGGTGTCGCCCTCGTAGTCCCAGCGGAATAGCCCGCGCCGCTGCAACTCGGGCACCGCCAGGTCGACGAAATCGTCGAAGCCTTCCGGCAGATGCGTCGGCGTGATCACAAAACCATCCGCGCCTTGATGCGCGACGATGTGCTCCATCCAGTCGGCAATATCGGCAGCCGTTCCTGCCACCTGCGGTACCAGCACGCCGCTGGCATAGAGGCGGCCGATGTCGGCCAGCGTCAGGCTGCCGTCACGCGACAATTCCTTCACCAGTTTGAACAGGCCTTGCATGCCCTCGACCTGAATGTCGTCGACCGGCGCATCCAGCGCGTATCTGGAAAAATCCACGTTCATGTGGCTCGACAGAGTCGACAGGCCGACCGCCGGATCAACCATGGCGTTGTGGCGCGCGCGCTGCTCTTCCGCTTGCGCTTTAGTGGCGGCGACAAACGGCATGACCGCGGTCAGCACCTTGATGTCCAGCGGTCGGCGGCCGAACTTTTCCGTACGGCTTTTCAGATCCAGATAGAAGCGCTGCATGCGTGCCAGGTCCGGCTGGATGCCGAACACCACCTCGGCCCAGCGCGCCGCAAAATCCTGCCCGCGATGCGATGAACCGGCCTGGATGATCACGGGGCCCCCCTGCGGCGATGCCGGAATGTTCAGCGGGCCGCGCACGTTGAAATGCGTGCCGTGATGATCGATGGGACTGACTTTGTCGGGATCGGCGTAGCGTCCGCTATCCGCTTCCAGCAGCAGCGCCTCCGGTTGCCAGCTGCGCCACAGCTTGTGTGTGACGTCGAGAAATTCGTCGGCGCGGTCATAGCGTTCGTCATGCCCAAGCGTTTCGCGCAGACCGAAATTGTCAGCTTCGCCCTGGTTGACCGAGGTCACCACGTTCCACGCTGCGCGTCCCGCCGACAGATGGTCGAGTGTGGAAAACTCCCGCGCCAGGCTATAGGGCTGCGAGTAGGTCGTCGAGCGCGTTGCCCCGAGGCCGATGCGCGAGGTAACCGCCGCAATCGCACCCAGCACCGGCAGCGGATCCATGCGCGTCGCATCCTGATCGCCGTAGGCGACGCCGTAGCGATGATCGCCGCCGAAGCGCGTCGACACCGCCAGCCGGTCGGCAAAGAACAGCAGATCGAACTTGCCGCGTTCCAGCGTCTGGGCAATGCGCTTGTAGTAATCGAGAGTGAGGAAGCCGCCTGGCCGGCTCTGCGGATGCCGCCACAGCACCTGGCTGTGAGCGGCGTTGCCGGCAATGAGAAAAGCGGCGAGATGGATCGGCTTCGAGATCGTCATGGCGCAGGCTTACAGCAGCGCTTCGCCGTAGACCTTGTCCTTGACCTGCACCGGATTCTTGATCAGATTCAGTTTGTAGAAGGCTTCGACGATTTGCTGTTGCTCCTGGATGATGCCGGCATCCATCGGCACCGTGGTGTAGTTGCGGCGTTCCGTCGCCAGGCGCAAGACCTTGGGATCGACACCCAGTTGCGGCGCCAGCAGGTCGGCGGTTTCCTGCGGATGCGCCTGGGTCCAGTTGTTGGTTTTCTTCAGTTCGGTGAACAGGATGCGGATGATGTTCTTGTTCTGGTCGACGAACTTCGGCGTGGCCAGATGGAAGGTGCGGTTGTTCGACAGGCCGGTGCCGTCGCGCAGGATGCGCGGCCGCGTCGCCAGTTCCTGACCGGCGAGGAAAGGATCCCACAAACCGGCCGCATCGACATTGCCCGATTGAAAAGCCGCGCGTACATCGGCCGCGTTGGAGACATACACCGGCACGATGTCGTTGTAGCTGAGGCCGGCTTCTTCCAGCGCGCGCACCAGCAGATATTGCACATTCCAGCCGCGGCCCAGCGCGACCTTCTTGCCCTTCAATTCCTTGATTGAGCGGATGGGCGAATCCTGCGCGACGAAGATGCCGATGCCTTTCGGATACGGCTGCTCGGCAGCCAGATAGACGGCGTTCACACCGGAGGCATTGGCGAATACCGAGGGCGTGTCGGCGGCGTGGCCGAAATCGATGGCGTCGGCGTTCAGGGCTTCCGTCAACTGCGGCCCGGCGGCGAATTCGAACCACTTCACTTTCCAGCCCAGCGGCGCCAGCGCTTTCTCCAGATTGCCGGTGCCTTTGAGGATGTTGAGCGTGTTGAATTTCTGATAGCCGATGCGCAGCGTGCGCTCTTCAGCTGCGCTGCTCCATGCGGCTGTCCCCGCCAGTGTCGCCGCAGCCGTGGCCTGCAAAAGCAGGCGGCGCTTGTTCGATGTTGTCATGTCCTGCCCCGTAGAATGTAGTGGGCGTCAAGACTAAACAAATCGATGAGGAATCCGAACGAATGCTTTCGATGATGCTTAGGCGATTTCTGCATATCCTCGAACGAGGACTGTCATCTGGAAATCAGACACGGGTCAGGTGCAGGTCAGACACAGGTCAGGCATCACCCAGCAGGTCGTGCGCATTGAGGATGGTGAAGGCGATTTCGGGATTGTTTTCCAGGCATTTGCGAATCGCCGCGGGGACGGCCTGACGCGTCTTCTTGCACAGGCCGGGGCGGTCTTCCAGCAGGATCATGAAGCCGCGCACCGTGCGCACTTCGCGCGGGCTGGGCGTAATGTGCAGCACCACGCCGAGTTGCTTATACAAGAGATTGCTGACGTGCTGTAAATCTTCGTAGCTATTGATGCGGTCGATGCGCTCGATCAGTCTGCGTTCCTGTTCCTGGGTCAGCGTCAGGATGCGCAGATCGGTGTCGACACCGGCGTGGGCATTGCTGAGCAGGCTTTCGCGATCGCACACGCACGCGCCGGGCGGGCACTCCTTGCGAATGGGGATACCGGAAATCGACTGCAGCATGCCAACTCCTGCCTGAATGTCAACGTTGCACCAAGAACCATCTTGCCGGCTCTAGTATAGCGGGGTTGTATACTGCGTACTTCGCATCCCGCCCGGCATTTTGCATTTCACATTTTGCACTCGGCCGCAGCGCGTTCGCTCCACCATCCAGAAAGCCATCATGAGTACCCTGCCAGCCTGTCCGCAATGCCAATCCGAATTCACCTACGAAGACGGTGCGCTCTACATCTGCCCCGAATGCGCGCATGAATGGTCGTCGCAAGCGTTAGAGGCTGCGGAAGAAACTGCCAAGGTATGGCGCGACGCCGCCGGCAATATTCTGCAGGACGGCGACACCGTTACCGTGATCAAGGATCTCAAGCTCAAGGGCGGCGGCGGTGTCGTCAAGATCGGCACCAAGGTCAAGAACATCCGCCTGGTCGAAGGCGATCACGACATCGATTGCAAGATCGATGGTTTCGGCCAGATGGGCCTGAAGACCGAGTTCGTCAAAAAAGTCTGAAGAATATATAACGAGGAGACCCTCCATGTCCGCAGTATTGAAGCTGGGTTTGATGGGCTACGGCTTTGCCGGTTCGACCTTTCATGCGCCGGTGATCGCGCATAGCGGCCGCACCGAGATTTCCGTGATCGCGACATCGCAGGCCGAACGCGCCCGCGCCGATTATCCCGATGCCGCCGGCGTCGACATTGTGCCGGATTTCGACGCCTTGCTGGCGCGTGCGGATATCAGCTGCATCGTCATCGCCACACCCAACGACACCCACTTCGATCTGGCCCGCCGCGCACTGAACGCCGGCAAGCATGTGGTGGTCGACAAGCCGGTGACCTTGTCCGGCGCCGATGCCAAAGCACTGGCAGCGTTGGCGACGCAGCGCGGCTTGCTGTTTGCGCCCTTCCACAACCGGCGCTGGGATGGCGACTTCATGACCCTGCGCGCCCTGATTGCCGACGGCAAATTGGGACGCGTCACGCATTACGAATCGCATTTCGACCGCTTCCGCCCCGTGATTCCAAAACGCTGGCGTGAAGAAGCGGCGCACGGCGGCGGTCTGCTGTTCGATCTGGGACCGCATCTGATCGATCAGGCGCTGGCCTTGTTCGGTGCGCCAGACGCCATCTCAGCGACGGTGAGGCAGCAACGCGACAACGCGCAGGTGCCGGACTACGTGCATCTGCAATTGCACTACGCCGACAAGGAAGTCATCCTGCACGCGAGTGCACTGACTGCTCTGCCGCCGCCGCGCTTTACCGTGCACGGCACGCGCGGCAGCTATGTCATCAACGGCCTTGACGTGCAGGAGGACCAGCTCAAGGCGGGGCTGCGTCCCGGCGATACGGGCTTCGGCAAGAATCCTGCAGGTCTGCTGCGCGAAGCCGACGGCGAGCACGACGTGCAATCGGCTTACGCCACGCAGGACGGCGACTATGCAGGCTTCTACCGCGCAGTGGCGGAGACGCTGCTCGACGGCAAGCCTTTCCCTGTCGCGGCGCAGGATGCGGTCAATGTCATGCACATCATCGACCTTGCCATCCGCAGCGATGCCGAGGGCCGGCGCTTGTCCTTTGTCTCTGATTGAAATAAGGCGCTGTCCTTGCCTGACTGATGTAAGAAGCGCCGTGATGAGGCGACTAACAACAATTAAAAACATCATCAGCGAGGGTAGGCATGAACGAACGGCTTTGGAGTTTTTCCGGCGGTGATCAAGGGCAGTGGCGGGTGATGGATGTCATCGCTATCGCCGGTGAACCGTTGGCCATGACAACGCAACTCGACATCGCCAATGGCGTGCCAAACCGGCCGGCGGTCTGGACGCTGCAAGGCGTCACGAGCAATGAGCGCTATGTGCAGCAGGTCGAGAAACAGAAGCTCGTTGCCGTTCAGCAAGGTCTGGGTCGTCCGGCATCCACCCACGCGGCGCTGATTCCCATCCGCAAGAGCGCGGCATGGTGGGCGCTAGCACAGGACGAGCGGCGCGACGTCCTCGAAACGCAATCACGCCACATAGAAATCGGCTTGCGCTACCTGCCGCCGATTGCCCGCCGGCTGCATCATTGTCGCGATCTTGCCACTGCACAAGCCTACGATTTTCTGACCTGGTTCGAGTTTGCTCCCGAACATGCCAGCGCCTTTGACGACCTTCTCGCTGCCTTGCGCCGCACGCCCGAGTGGGCTTATGTCGAGCGCGAAACCGAGGTGCGCTTGCAGCGTAATGACGGAAACTGATTTCAGCACAAATCGCAGTGCAAATCATTGACGCTTTATGTTGCGCAGCAACAGTGTAACTTTACCGACAATATATATTCTCCGTATGTTTAAAACGCGGTAATCTGCATTCAAGTCCGGGAGAAAAGGGCGAGGGGAACTACATCAAAACGACAGCAAGCGGGGACGATCGCCATCATGAAACAACTTTCCAACATGCGGATTTCCAGCCGCCTGATTTTCGGTTTTGCCATCGTTCTGATCCTGGCAATCATCTCCACTTCGATGGGGCTGATCAATGCCAGGCGCAACGCAGAATCCACCCGTGCCATGATGGAGCTGCCGCTGGCCAAAGAGCGGTTGGTTGCCGACTGGTTCGTGCTCACCTATTCGGCGATTGTGCGCACCTCCATGATTGCGCGCAGCTCCGATGCCAATCTGTCGGAGACCTTCAAGGAAGCCATTGCCGCCAGCGTCGTCTCGGGCAGCGGTATCATCAAGCAGATCGAGCCGCGCCTGAGTTCGGAAGATGAAAAGGCGCTGTTCAAGGAAATCATCGCCGCGCGCAACAAGTACCAGGCCGCCAAGGAACTGGTCATGAATACACGCAAGACCGGCGACGGTCCTGCGGCCGAGAAAGCCTACAAGGACGTATTCGAGCCGGCGTCCAAGGCCTACTCGGACAAGGTCAACGCCCTCCTGGCGATGCAGCGCAAGGCGATCGACCAGATGGCCGTCGACATCGACCGCACCAATACGCGCGGCATGCAGCTGATGATGGTGCTGGGTGTCTTGCTGGTGATTATCAGCGTGGTGGCGGTGCTGATCATTTCGCGCAGCATCACGACGCCGTTGAAGCGCGCGCTGCAGGTGGCCAAGATGGTGGCGGCGGGCGATCTGACCGCCAGCATCGAGAAGCAGGGCAAGGATGAAATCGCCGAGCTGATGCAAGCACTCGATGAAATGAATGAAGCGCTGCGCAAGATCGTGTCGGAAGTGCAGACCGGCACCGAATCGATTTCTACAGCAGCTAATGAAATCGCTTCCGGCAATTTCGACTTGTCGTCGCGCACCGAGCAGCAGGCGGGTTCGCTTGAAGAAACCGCCGCGTCGATCGAGCAGCTCACGTCCACCGTCAAGCAGAATGCCGAGAACGCACGCCAGGCCAACCAGTTGGCGCAGAACGCCTCCGACGTGGCCGTCAAAGGCAGCGGCGTGGTCTCGCAAGTGGTCGACACCATGGGCGCCATCAACGAATCTTCGAAAAAAATCGTCGACATCATCAGCGTGATTGACGGCATCGCCTTCCAGACCAACATCCTGGCCTTGAACGCTGCAGTAGAGGCGGCCCGTGCCGGCGAACAAGGCCGCGGCTTTGCGGTGGTGGCATCGGAAGTGCGCAGCCTGGCGCAACGCAGCGCGGCCGCAGCCAAGGAAATCAAGACCCTCATCGGCGACTCGGTGGAAAAAGTCGGTTCCGGCAGCCGGTTGGTGGAGCAAGCCGGCGTCACCATGAGCGAGATGGTGGAAAGCGTCAAACGCGTTACGCTCATCATGGGCGAGATCGCCACGGCCAGCCATGAACAAAGCGCCGGTATCGAACAGATCAACCAGGCCGTCACCGAGATGGACAACACCACGCAGCAGAACGCCGCGTTGGTGGAGCAGGCCACCGCCACCTCGGAACTGTTGCAGGCGCAGGCCGGCAAGCTGGCCGAAGCCGGGCGGCAATTCAAGCTCGGGCATGTCTGAGCCGAGCAGGCTTAAATCGGATAATTTAAAAAAACGGGCGCCTTTTTACAGGCGCCCGTTTTTTATTTCAACGGCTGGTTCACATGCAAGATGCAGTTTGCGATCAGAAGGTTTCCCAATCTTCCGAACCGTCGTTGACCGGCTTTCTCACAGGTTGCGGCGCCGGGATCAGACGTGTTGCAGGTTTGTCCGCAGCGCGAGCAATTGCAGCAGGACGCTGTGGCGTGATATTCCTGAGCGGCGTTGCCGCCCCCGGTGCACGTGGCAATGTGTCGGATGTCGCGACGGCAACGCCGTTGGCATCCAGTTTGAATACGCTGACAACCTGCGCCAGACGCGCGGCCTGATCCTGCAAGGAGCCGGCCGCGGCTGCAGCTTGTTCCACCAGCGCTGCATTCTGTTGCGTCACCTGATCCATCTGCGTGATGGCGTGATTGACTTCGCCGATGCCGGTGCTCTGTTCCTGCGTCGCGGCGCTGATCTCGGCCACGATGTCGCTCACGCGCTTGACGCTGCTGACGACGTCGGCCATGGTCTTGCCGGCCTGTTCCACCAGACGCGTACCTGAACCGACCTTGTCGACCGAGTCGCCGATGAGCGTCTTGATTTCCTTGGCGGCGGATGCCGAGCGTTGCGCCAGGCTGCGTACTTCCGAGGCCACTACCGCAAAGCCGCGGCCTTGTTCGCCGGCGCGGGCAGCTTCCACTGCAGCGTTCAGGGCGAGGATGTTGGTCTGGAAGGCGATGCCGTCGATCACGCTGATGATGTCGACGATACGGCGCGAGGATTCGTTGATGGCTTCCATGGTGTCGACCACTTGCCCAACCACGGCGCCGCCTTCGACCGCGACTTTGGAGGCCGACAAGGCCAGCGCATTGGCTTCGCGCGCGTTGTCGGCGTTCTGTTTAACGGTGGAAGTCAGTTGCTCGACAGCGGAGGCGGTTTCTTCCAGCGAACCGGCCTGCTGTTCGGTGCGCGACGACAGGTCGAGGTTGCCGGTAGCGATCTCCGACGAGGCAGTGGCGATGGTGTCGGCGCCCGAGCGCACTTCGCGCACAGTCTTGAGCAGGTTTTGCGTCATGTCATGCAGGCCTTGCAGCAATTGGCCGATTTCATCTTTGCGATCCACGACAACGTGGTTGCTGAGGTCGCCTGCCGCAACGGCGGCAGTCGCTTGTACGGCGCGGTGCAGCGGACGCGTGATGCCTTCGGCCAGACGCCACGAGGTCAGAATGCCCAGCAGCAGCGCCACCACGCCGACGGCGATCAGAATCACTCGACCGGAGCGGTACTGATCGTCAACGATTGCAGCGTTGCGATTGATCACCTCTTTCTGGTGCGCGGCGACCGCGTTGACGCGCGCCGTGTATTCCTTCATCGCCGGAATCAGCTTGCTGTCGAGTTCAGCCAAGGCGCCGGCTTCATCGCCGGTTTCCTTCATCTTGAAGACCTTGTTGCGCAGATCGTTGTAGACCTTGCGTTGCTCCAGCAATGAACTGAACAATTTGCGTCCCTCGTCGGACTTGATCATTTCATCGAGCTGCTTCTGGACCGCGCTGGTGCGGTCCACGGTGCCGGCTACCTGATCCTTGAAGAACTTCTGATGGTCGGGGTTGCTGCTCTTGATCAGCGCCACCGTGCGCACGCCGTTGGCGTCGATGTTGGCGGCCCATTCGGACGCCAGGCGTTCTTTCGTCAGATCCTGGCTGATCATGCTGGCGGTGCGGCTGCCGATGTCCTGCAGGCGCCATACGCCGATCACGGTCATCAACACCAGCAGGGATAACACCAGAGCAAATCCAAGCCCCAGCCGCGAACCAATGCGGATATTTTTCATATTCGTCTCGTCCAGATATTGTTTTGTCGTTCCCGCGCGGGGGATGCGCGGGGCAATCTGCATACTAGTCCAGCATGCCGCATCGCAATCCGGTGAAAAGGCCGGTAAAGCGGGGCTTTATGGCCGATGAATACGACTACATCGCGGGAATGTAGCGTTTTGTTATTGAAAAATTAATGCCTGTGAGAGGCAAGCCTTGCCGAGAGAAACGCCATACCGGGTAGGTGAATCAATCCGCCGCCGGTCCGCCGGCGATGCCGTTGCGGTCGTTGAGCACGACGCGGTTGCGTCCCTGCGATTTGGCCAGGTACATTGCCACGTCGGCCATGCGCAGCAGCGTATCGGTGCTCATGCCCTCGTCGACCAGCACCGCCGTCACACCGATGCTGCAGGTGACGTAGCCGAACGGCGAATCCTCATGCGGGATGCGCAGGTTCTCGATGGCGGCTCGGATGTTTTCTCCCAGCTGCATCGCATGGTCGCTGTCGCTTTCGGCCACGATGATGGAAAACTCTTCGCCGCCGTAGCGTGCCGCCAGATCGGTGGCGCGGCGCGAGCTGGTGCGCAGGATCTGCGCCACGGTACGCAGGCAGGCATCGCCGGCCAGATGGCCGTAGCGATCGTTGTAATTCTTGAAGAAATCCACATCCAGCATCAGCAGCGCCAGCGGCTTTTGCGAGCGCACCGCGCGCCGCAATTCGGTGGCCAGCGCCTCGTCGAAGCGACGGCGGTTGGCGATGCCGGTGAGACTGTCGGTGGCGCTCAGGGCTTCCAGTTTTTGATTGACCAGTTCCAGCTCGCGGGTACGCGCGGCGACCTGTTCTTCCAGATGTTCGTTGTGCTGATAAACCTTGCTGGCCATTTCATTGAAGCGCTGCGACAGCACGGTGATTTCGTCCTTGCCTTCGTAATCCATGCGGATCAGATAGTTGCCGGTCTTGGTTTCCTTCATCACGCCGACCAGTTGCTTGAGGGGCAGCGAAATGCTGCGCGCGATGATGAAGGACAGCGCGAACGAAACGATGAAACACAGCACGCCGATGAAGATGATCTTGTTGCGGATTGAGCGCACCTCGGCGTTGAGCGCATTGAGCGGCGTGGTGCTGACCACCATCCAGTCGGTATGCGGAATCGGTGCAAAAGCGGCGAGGTGTTTTTTCTTGTTGCTGTCCTGGTAAGACGTGAAGTCCTTGCCGCCGCCGGCGACCGTCTGGGCAATGGCGCCGACCAGGCCGGCTTCCACGGCGTCGCTGTTGTCCTGGTTGCCGACAACGATGCGGCCGTCGCGGCTGTCGACCACGAACAGGCGCGAGCCGTAGCCGAGATCCACCGAATCGAAGATGCGCGAAAAATGCGAGGGCTTGAGTCCGATGAACAAGGTGCCCGCCAGCCGGTTGTTACCCTTGAAGAGAATGTCGCGCAGCATCACCACGCTCTTCTGGCCGGCGGCGGTACTGTAGGTGCTCCAGTAGGGTTTGCCCTTCATGTCGGGCGCTTCGTCGACGAAGTGGGCGACGCCGTCGCCGAGTTGGGCAAACACTTGCGAGTCCATGATCCGGTGCTTGCGGTCGAGCACGTACTTCTGATTGACGTACTCAAAGGAGCCGTAGTTCTCCAGCATCAGCCGCGTCATCTCGGCATGCGCGGCGACGCGCTCGGATTCGTTACGGCTGTAATAGGCCGTCAGTGCGCCTTGCATGCGCTCGGAAATCACCAGTTCTTCACTGGAAGACTCGATCTTCTCGATCTGCTGCAGCATGTTCTGGGCGACCTGCTTGACCACTTCGCCGGCGAAGATGCGGATCTTTTCCTGCGAAGCGTTGCTCGATTCGCGATAGGCGACGATGCCGGCAATCAGCAGTGGCACCAGTGACACCAGCATGAAGGAATTGATCAGCCGATAGCGGATCTCGATCTTGCGCAGCAGTTTCAGCGACAGGAAATCCAGCAGCTTTCTCATCGCGGCAGCTTTCCGCACGCGCTATCGCGTGTCGCCGGTGCTGTTGGGGCGGGCAGAAAAAGCATCGCTTATTTGTTCTCCGTTCTGGCTTCATGCCGGATCGATTTCTCCAGCGCCTGGGCGGCCTGGCGCGGCGTCTTTTTACCGAACAGCACATCTTGCAGCAGCGGATGCAGCATGTCGATGGTGTTGGTCGGCAGATAAGAATAATACGGTCCCGCCGTCAGCGGCGCCTGTGTGGCATGCTGCACATAGTCGACGATTTGCTGGTCGGTGACGGTCTTGCCGCCGACGTATTTCAGCGGCGAGACATTTTGCCGCTTGTTTTGCATGATGGGATAACCCCTGTCGTAGATGAATTCGAGGAACTTCATCGTGGCTTTCTTGTTGCGTGTTTCAGCCACGGCAAAACCTGTTTCGCTGCCGACCACCGGCACCACGGCTTTTCCCGGCGCATTCCATGGCGGCACAAATGTCCCGGTTTCAAAATGATTGCCATGCATCAACTGGCCCGATGACCACGTACCCTGGAACGCCATGGCCGCCTTGCCCTCTGCGAACAGACGGTTGCCTTCGTCATAGCTGGTGCTCATGTAGCCGCGCTGGACGTAGCCCTTGTCGGCAATCAGCTTGATCTTGGAAAAAATGTCGACCGCGGCGTCGTTGTTCAGATCCAGGCTGCCATCGGCGATGCGGGCTTTCCAGTCCTTCGGATAACGCGCCACTACATTATTGGCAAAACCGAAACTGAACGGCCCGTTGGCCAGCATGTTGGGAAACGCGCCGCTCCAGACGATGGGCGTGAAACCGGCCTTGCGCAATGCCGCGCAGGTGGAAAGAAATTCGTTGAAATTTCCCGGCAGGCTTTTGATGCCGGCTTTGCGGAACATGTCCTTGTTGTAATAGATCAGCGTCGCCGCGACTCCGCCCGAAATGCCGAAGCGCTTGCCGTACAACGTGGTCCAGTCCGGCTTGAGCGAGTCCAGCATATTGTCCCAGGCGGCGCTGCTGCCGACGTCGGCAAGAATGCCCTGCGTCGCCAGCTCGGCGGCATAAGCATTCGCATTGATCGAGATCAGGTCGGGCAGGTTGTTGGTGGCGACTTTGGGTTTGAGGTTTTCTTCGACCGAATTGCCGATCATGAACTGCACGTCGACGGTGATGTCAGGATTTTCGCGGTGGAAAGCATCGGCGATCTTGTGCATTTCATCCGGCCAGTCAGGAGCCCATACCAGCGCCGTCAGACGTGTACGCGTCGCAGGCGCGGAAGAAGTGCTGTCGGCAGATTGATCGCAGCCCGACAACAGACTGCAACAACAGAGAACGGCAGTGGCGGCAAACGTGGTGAGAACACCCGAGGCTCTTTTTCTTCTTGCGTGACCCATGAATCTTTCCTGAAACCTTCCCCAATCTGGCTACCGATAAAAACATTCCGCGTAGTACGGAGAAGTATTCGTCCAGCTTTTTTATTCCATCTTTATTTAATATTCAGTGTGCCATCTTTTACGTATTCTGCAGACGAATGTTGAGGGTTCTGTGGAAAAATTTACGTCTTCGTTGTCGCCGCGCCATCTTTGCGTGTATCCGGCTCACGCGGGTTTGCCCGGCTACAGCGCCTGCCGGAAGCTTTATCTCTCAGACGGTATAATGACGGGCGTCGCATGCCATTCTGCGACGATCAATTTGCGCAAATCATTCCCTCTCTTCTGGTTCGACCGTCTTTTGCATCAGGCGGTATTTGTCATTTTTTCATGCATACAGACTCTTCGCCTTTTCAGGGCAAACGCCTTCCCGGCTGGCTGATATTGATGGCCGCGCTGACGGCGATGGGCGCCTTGTCGATCGACATGTACCTGCCCAGTTTTTCCTTCATCGCCAAAGATCTCGGCGTGGGCAGCAACACGATTCAGCTGACGCTGTCGACTTTCCTGATTGGCCTGGCGCTTGGGCAAATGTTCTATGGTCCCATCAGCGACCGCTTCGGCCGCAAGCCCCCGCTGTATTTCGGCATCTGCCTGTACGTGGTGTCGTCGATCGGCTGTACCTTCGCACCGAATATCGAAACGCTGCTGGTGCTGCGTTTTTTTCAGGGACTCGGCGGCAGCTCCGGCATGGTGATCCCGCGCGCCGTGGTGCGCGACAAGATGGGCGCGGAAGGCGCCGCCCGCGCGTTCTCGATGCTGATGCTGGTGTTCGGCCTGGCGCCAATCCTCGCGCCGTTCATCGGCGGCTTGTTGCTAACCTTCTCGACCTGGCGCGCCATCTTCGCAACGCTGACCGTGTTCGGCGCCATCTGTCTGATCTGCACCCACCGCGTGATGGAAGAAACCCGCGACCAGGCCCACGTGGTGCCGCTGCATCTGGGCCGCGTGCTGCGCCAATATCTGGATCTGTTGCGGCATCGCCAGTTCATGGCCTACGTCTTGTGCGGCGGTCTGATTCAGGCCGGCTTGTTCGCTTATATTTCAGGCGGCCCGTTTGTGATCATTGAACTGCACGGCATCAAGCCGCAGAATTTCGGTTTCGTCTTCGGCGCCAACGCCATCGGCCTGATTGCCTGTTCACAGATCAATGCACGTCTGGTGATCAAACGCAGCGCCGACCGCGTACTGGGCAAGATCATCTGGATTCCGGCCATCCTGACCACCACGGTGGCGGTATTGGTCGTCTGCGGCTACGAGAGTCTGCCGCTGCTGCTGATCGGTTTCTTCGGCTTCCTGTCCTGTCACGGTTTCGTCGGTCCCAACGCCTCGGCCATCGCGCTGGCGCAGCAAGGAAAACAAGCAGGCACGGCGGCGGCGCTGATGGGTACGCTGCAATTCGGCATCGGCATGCTGTCCGGCGTCGTGATGGGTTTGTGGCACGACGGCACGGCCTTGCCTCTGGTGACGGTGATGGCGGTGTGCGGGGTTGCTGCGCTGCTGTTGTATCGCTACGTCGCGCGTCACACCATGCCGGCGGTGATGCCTCAGGCCTGATTGCATCAGCGCTGCTGAAGCAAATTTCTCGCCGATACCTTCTTATCCTTCGCCGTCGTCCCGGCTTTCGTCAGGACGACGGGAGGTGATGATCACGCGCTGGGCGGAAAAATCTTCGCCCACTTGCGTGTCGCCTCTCTTCATTTTTCATCTCCATTTTTCGTGCACGCTTTCGCGCACACGCTTGCATGAAATTCGTGCGGCGGTTTTTTTCGGAGCGTTTTTTCATCGCTTATCGCCACCTCTTGCGCTCGCATTCGTCAACGCGGCAAGCCCGTTTCTGTCTATGTAATCGCCATTTTTCGAGGTAGGTGGCATATCAATTGCTATATCGGTTCTTGCGGTCTGACCAGTCAGACCAAAAAAGGGAAAACCGATGAGCATGCCCAATATCGCTGCGCAAACTTTGCAACGCCAGATCCTGTCCGGGACCTATAAAACCGGCCAGATGCTGCCCGGCCAGCGCGACCTAGCCGAGTCGCTGGGCATCAGCCGCGCCTCCTTGCGCGAAGCCTTGTCGATGCTTGAAGCGCTGGGTTTCATCCGCTCCATGCCGGGCAAGGGCACGCTCGTCACCTCCGGCCGCAGCCATCCAGCTGCGAAGGAAAAGGCGACCTCGGCGGCACCTTCCTCGGCAGAGCTGCAATCGACCTTTCAATTGCGCTATGTGGTTGAGCCTGACGCCGCTGCACTGGCTGCGCGCGTCACCAACATGCACACCACACCGCGCCTGTGGAGCGTGCAGACGCGCTTCGAAGATGCCCTCAAGACAGTGGACCTGGTCAGCGCCTCGCAGGCCGATCTGGCCTTCCATCAGCTGATCGCCGAGTTGTCCGGCAACTCCGGCCTGCTGCAGATTTCCCGCGATTTTGAAACCCGCATCAGTCACAGCCTGCGCCTGCCGTTCGCCGATCATTCGCGCATCTGGGAGCCGGCCGAAGAACATCGCGCCATCGCGGCGGCGATTTCGGCGGGCGATGCCGACGGCGCCCGCGCGGCAATGCAGGCGCATTTGCTGCATACCGCTGCGCGCGCCGGGATTTCATTCTTGCAGCCGTGACCGTTTTGTTTCACCTCTGATTCAACTTTGCTTCACCGTAAAAAACCAAGTCCTCCATCACGTCGTTCTCGTAAAGGAAGCATCAACATGAAACTGACCAAACCAAGCGCACTCACCTTGGCCTGTACTTTGGCTTTCGGCTTGCTCATTAGCGCCGGCGCGCACGCTGAAAAAGTCTTGCGCATCGCCATGACCGCAGGCGACATCCCGCGCACGCTGGGCCAGCCTGACCAGGGTTTTGAAGGCAACCGCTTCACCGGTATCCCGATGTACGACAGCCTGACGCAATGGGATCTGTCCAAAGCCGACAAGCCCAGCGAAGTGATTCCCGATCTGGCCGTGTCGTGGGCGGTCGACGCCAAGGACAAGACCAAGTGGATCTTCAAGCTGCGTCCGGGCGTCAAGTTCCATGACGGCTCCGCCTTCAACGCCGACGCCGTGGTGTGGAACGTCAACAAGGTGCTCGACAAGGATGCGCCCAACTTCGACCCGAGCCAGGTCGGCGTGACCGCATCGCGCATGCCGACGCTGCGTTCGGCCAAGAAGATCGACGACCTTACCGTCGAGCTGACCACGTCCGAGCCGGATTCCTTCCTGCCGATCAATCTGACCAACCTGTTCATGGCTTCGCCGCTGCAATGGGCCAAGAAGCTGGCCGCCGTTCCGGGTTCCGTGAGCGACAAGGCCGAGCGTGCCAAGCAAGCATGGGCCGCGTTCGCCGCCGACGCCTCCGGCACCGGTCCGTTCAAGATGACCAAGTTCGTGCCGCGCGAGCGTCTGGAACTGGCGAAAAATCCGGAATACTGGGATGCCAAACGCCGTCCGCAAATCGACAAGGTGGTGATGCTGCCGCTGCCGGAAGCCAATTCGCGCACCGCCGCTCTGTTGTCCGGCCAGGTCGACTGGATCGAAGCACCTGCGCCTGACGCGCTCGACACCATCAAGGCGCGCGGCTTCAAGATTTATTCCAATCCGCAACCGCACGTGTGGCCGTGGCAGTTGTCCTTTGTGCCCGGCTCGCCATGGCTGGACAAGCGCGTGCGCTACGCCGCCAACCTGTGCGTGAACCGTCCCGCGATGAAGCAATTGCTGGGCGGCCTGATGGGCGAAGCCACCGGCACGGTCGAGCCGGGCCATCCATGGCGCGGCAATCCGAGCTTCCATATCAAGTACGACCCGGACGGCGCACGCAAGCTGATGGCCGAGGCCGGTTACTCGGCCGCCAAGCCGCTCAAGGTCAAGGTGCAGATTTCGGCCTCCGGTTCCGGCCAGATGCAGCCGCTGCCGATGAATGAGTTCATGCAGCAAAACCTGAAGGCCTGCTTCTTCGATGTGCAGTTCGACGTGATCGAATGGAACACGCTGTACACCAACTGGCGCATCGGCGCCAAAGATCCGAGCGCCCACGGTTCGGATGCGGTGAACATCAGTTTCGCCTCGATGGATCCGTTCTTCGCGATGGTGCGTTTCGTCAGCTCCAAGGCCGCGCCGCCGGTGTCGAACAACTGGGGCTTCTACAGCAACCCGGAAGTCGACGCCATCATCGCCAAGGCCCGCACCACGTTTGACGCCAAGCCGCGCGACGCTCTGCTGGCGCAGCTGCATGCCAAGATCGTCGATGAAGCGCCGTTCGTCTGGGTGGCGCATGACACCGGTCCGCGCGCCATCTCGGCCAAGGTCAAGGGCGTGGTGCAGCCGCAAAGCTGGTTCATCGATATCGCCACCATGTCGATGGATTAAGTGCAGATTTGAACTGACGTTGTAAACATTGCTGCCGGCGTTGCGAGGGTAATGCCGGCGGCAAGAATGACTTACTGAAGACTCCCCATGATTTCCTATCTGATCCGCCGCGTGCTGTATGCCTTGCCCATCATGCTGGGTGTGGCATTCCTGTGCTTCATGCTGGTTCATATTGCACCGGGCGATCCGCTGGTGTCGATTCTGCCGCCGGATGCGTCCGTCGATTTGCAGAAGCAGCTGATGGAACTCTACGGTTTCAATCGCAGCTATCCCGAACAGTTTTTCAGCTGGGTCTGGCGTGCCGTGCACGGCGACCTCGGCAGTTCCATCGCCACCGGACGTCCGGTGGCGCAAGAAGTCTTCAAGGCCGTCGGCAATACCTTCATGCTTGCCGCGCTGGCGACACTGATCGGCTTTTTCTTCGGCTCGCTGTTCGGTTTTGTCGCCGGCTATTTCCGTAATTCCTGGGTCGACAAGATCGCTTCCTTCATCTCCGTGATCGGCGTCAGCGTGCCGCACTACTGGCTCGGCATGGTGCTGGTCATCATCTTTTCTTCGCAACTGATGTGGCTGCCCGCGACCGGAGCCGGGCCTGACGGTTCGGCTGCCTGGGTATGGGATTTCGAACACGTCAAATATTTGATCATGCCGGCGGTGACCATGTCCTTCATCCCCATGGGCATCATTGCGCGCACAGTGCGGGCGCTGGTGGCCGACATCCTGTCGCAGGAATTCGTGATCGGCCTGAGAGCGCGCGGTCTCAGCGAGTTCGGCGTGTTCTGCCATGTGGTCAAGAACTGCGCCCCGACTTCCATGGCTGTCATGGGCTTGCAGCTCGGCTATCTGTTGGGCGGCTCGATTCTGATCGAGACCGTGTTCTCCTGGCCCGGTACCGGCTTCCTGCTGAACCAGGCGATCTTCCAGCGCGACCTGCCGCTGCTGCAAGGCACGATCCTGGTGCTGGCGCTGTTCTTCGTGTCGCTGAACCTGCTGGTCGACATCCTGCAAACCGTGTTCGATCCTCGCATAGAAAGGGCCTGACAATGACTATGCAAGCCATACCGGCGACTGCTGCTGTTTCTTCTGACGTGGTAGCACCCTACAAACGCTCGCGCGGCCATTGGGCCAATGTCGCCGCGCGCATCGTCCGTAACCCGCTGGCGATGATCGCCGCCGTCATCCTGCTGGCGCTGATCGGCATTGCGATCTTCGCGCCATGGATCATGCCGGCCGATCCCTTCGCCACCTCGATGTTCACGCGCCTGAAACCGATCGGCACGCCGGATCACTTCTTCGGCACCGACGAACTCGGCCGCGATCTGCTGTCGCGCCTGATGCTGGGCGGCCGTCTGTCGCTGTTCATGGGCATCACGCCGGTGCTGATGGCCTTCGTCATCGGCAGCGGCATCGGCATCCTGGCCGGTTATGCCGGCGGTTTCATCAACACCGCGATCATGCGCACCATCGATGTGCTGTACGCCTTTCCGTCGGTGCTGCTGGCGATTGCCTTGTCGGGCGCGCTTGGCGCAGGTATCGTCAATGCGCTGACTTCGCTGACCATTGTCTTCATTCCACAGATTGCGCGCATTGCCGAGAGCGTCACCACGCAGGTGCGTCGCAGCGATTACGTGGACGCGGCGCGTGCCTCGGGAGCGAGCGCCTTCACCATCGTGCGCGCCCATGTGCTGGGCAACGTGCTCGGGCCGATCTTCGTGTATTCGACAAGCCTGATTTCGGTGTCGATGATCCTGGCCTCGGGTTTGTCCTTCCTCGGCCTCGGCGTCAAACCGCCTGAGCCGGAGTGGGGCCTGATGCTCAACACGCTGCGCACGGCGATCTACACACAACCGTGGGTGGCGGCATTGCCGGGCGCCTTCATTTTCATCACATCGATTTCGTTCAACATGCTGTCCGACGGCTTGCGTTCGGCAATGGAGGTCAAGCAATGACAGACGAACGCGATATCGGCGGACCGCGCCAGCCTTTGCTGCAGGTGCGCAATCTGCTCAAGCATTTTCCGCTGAAGGGCAAGGGCCTGCCCTTTGCTTCGCCACGCAGCGCGGTGCGTGCAGTGGATGGCGTCAACTTCGACATCCTCAAGGGCGAGACCTTGGGCGTGGTCGGCGAATCCGGCTGCGGCAAGTCGACCACGGCGCGCGTGCTGATGCAGCTGATCAATCAGGACAGCGGCGAGCTGGTGTTCGACGGCGAAACGGTCGGCTCGCGCGCCTTGCCGCTGCGCCAGTTTCGCCGCCAGACGCAGATGGTGTTTCAGGACAGCTACTCCTCGCTCAATCCGCGCATGACGATCGAAGACTCGATCGCCTTCGCGCCGACAGTGCATGGCGTGCCGTCGCGCGAAGCGATCACTCGCGCACGCGATCTGCTGGCGCGCGTCGGCTTGCAGCCGGAGCGTTTTGCCGGCCGCTATCCGCATGAGTTGTCCGGCGGCCAGCGTCAGCGCGTCAACATTGCGCGCGCCCTGGCGCTGGAGCCGCGTCTGGTGATTCTCGATGAAGCCGTATCGGCGCTCGACAAATCAGTCGAAGCGCAGGTGCTCAATCTGCTGCTCGACCTCAAGCAGGAATTCGGATTGACGTATCTGTTCATCAGCCACGATCTCAATGTCGTGCGCTTCATCTCCGACCGCGTGCTGGTGATGTATCTGGGTCAGGTGGTGGAGATCGGTTCGTCGGATCAGGTGTTCGACCAGCCCAAGCATCCCTACACGCGCGCGCTGCTCAAATCGATGCCCAGCATGGATCCGCTGCAACGCACGATGGAAGCGCCGCTGGCGGGCGATCCGCCCAATCCGATCAATCCGCCGGGCGGCTGCCGCTTCCATACGCGCTGCGCATTTGCCCAGCCGGTATGCAGCCAGCGCGCGCCGGTGTTTGCCGATGACGATAGCGGCCACGGCGTCGCCTGTCTGCGTTACGAAGCCGACACCGCCTCTTTGTTTGCCAGCGAGGCCAGCTATGCATGACATGATTTCATTGCGCGATCTGCAAGTGCAATTCTTCGCGCCGAAAAAACTGATCCGCGCCGTCAACGGCGTCAACCTCACCGTCGGCCAGGGCGAAGTGGTAGCGCTGATCGGGGAGTCGGGCTCGGGTAAAAGCGTCACGCTGCGCTCCATCATGCGCCTGCATTCGGAACGCTCGACCCGCATCAGCGGCGGGCTGGAAGTCGACGGCAAGGACGTGCTGAAGATGTCGCAGCGTGAACTGGCAGCCTTGCGCGGCGACACCGTGGCGATGATCTTTCAGGAGCCTTTGCTCGCGCTGGATCCCGTCTACACCGTCGGTGCGCAGATCATCGAAGCGATTCGCCGCCACAAGAAAGTATCGAAGAGCGAAGCGCACAAGCAGGCGCTGAGCCTGTTCGAGAAAGTCCGCATTCCGAGTCCGGAACGCCGTCTCGACGCTTATCCGCACGAGATGTCCGGCGGCATGCGCCAGCGCGCGATGATTGCACTGGCCTTGTCGTGCTCGCCCAAAGTGTTGCTGGCCGACGAACCGACCACCGCGCTCGACGCCACCGTGCAGATTCAGATCCTGCTCTTGCTGCGCGATCTGCAAAAGGAACTCGGCCTGTCCATCGTCTTCGTCACGCACGACATCGGCGCCGCCGCCGAAGTCGCGGACCGCATCGCCGTTATGTACGCCGGCAAGATCATCGAGCAAGGTCCGGCGGCAGAGCTGCTGACGCGGCCGCGCCATCCTTACACCTTGTCGCTGCTCAAGAGCCGCAGCCACGGCGCCATGCAAAAAGGCCAGCGCCTGGAAACCATCGGCGGCGTACCGCCGGACCTGAGCAACCTGCCGCCCGGCTGCGCCTTTGCCGAGCGCTGCAAATACGCCGTCGCCGAATGCCGCAGCGTGCAGCCGCGCGAAGAGACGCTCTCGCCCGGCCACGTCGTGAGCTGCCTGCGCGTGCATCAGATTGCGGCAGGCGCGCCGGCTGCCGGTGCAACCGCAAGTTGAACCTGTCGTGAGCAATCCGATCCATTTCTTATCCTTGTTGCTTCATCCTTCTTACGTCCGAAAGAATCATCCATGTCCGCCGACGCTCAAGCCGCACGTTGTTTCGTTCCCTATCCCGCACCCGCTTCGACAGCAATCTCGGCAGGCCCGCTGTCGGGCTTGCGTCTGGCGGTGAAAGACATTTTCGACGTCGCCGGTTTTCCCACCGGCTGCGGCAATCCGCACATGCTGGCCATGTCGGGCGTGAAGACGTCGTCGGCGCCGGCGGTCGTGGCACTGGCGCAGGCGGGCGCCAAGTTCGTCGGCAAGACCTATACCGACGAGCTGGCGTTTTCCATGAACGGCAAGAACGCCCATTTCGGCACGCCGCGCAACGGCGGCGCGCCTGACCGGATTCCAGGCGGCTCCAGTTCGGGGTCGGCCTCTGCAGTGTCCAACGGGCTGGCGGACGTTGCACTCGGGACCGATACCGGCGGTTCCGTACGTGCTCCCGCCAGCCACTGCGGGCTGATCGGCCTGCGTCCGACGCATGCCCGTGTGAGCCTCAAAGGCTGCATGGATCTGGCGCCGTCGTTCGACACTTGCGGCTGGTTTGCGCGCGACATCGACAGCTTCTCGCGCGTGGGCGAAGTGCTGCTGCGTGAAGACACCTGCCTGCTGCCCGATGGCGCGCCGTCGATGCCGCAGGTGCTGGTCGCGGCCGACGTGCTGGCGCTGCTGGAACCGCGCGTGCAGACGGTGTTCATGCAGACGCTGGAACGTCTCGGCGGCGTGATCGGCACGCCGCTGCCGGTCAAGACCGCCACGCCGTCGTTCGAAGCCTTGTACTGGTCGTTCCGTTATATCCAGGGTTACGAAGCCTGGCAAAGCCATGGTGAAACCATCGTCCGCCACGACCTGCAACTCGGCCCCGGCGTGGCCGAACGTTTCGCCTGGTCGAGTCAGATCACGCCGCAGCAGATGGAAGAACACAGCAACGTGCGCGACCGTTTCCGCGAAGATTTCCTGCGCCTGCTCGGCAGCGATCGCGTGATCGTCCTGCCGACCATGCCCGACATCGCGCCGCTGCTGAGCGAATCGGAACAGGTGCTGGAGAACTACCGCAACCAGGCTGTGCGCATGCTGTGCCTGGCCGGCCTGTCGGGTTGCCCGCAAATTTCGCTGCCGCTGATGACGCTCGACGGCGCGCCGTTCGGCTTCTCCATCATTGGACCGCTGGGCAGCGACCAGGCCTTGATCCGCTTGTCGAGAAAGCTCATCGATGAACTCGCCTGAGTCGTCTGCCGGCAAAGTCATCGTGGCGCAGGCGCTGACGCCGGCGGCGTTCGCGCCGTTCGGCGATGTCATCGCGCCAGCCGGAGTGCAGTCCGGCAGTACACCCATCAATGAAGGCACCGCGCAACGTTTCGACGATCTGACACAGCTGGACGTGAGCGAGCAGGGCGGCGAAGTCTGCGTCGCCATTTTTCGCACGCAGGACGGCACGCATGTCGCGCCGTATGCGCTGACCATGTTCGAGCGGCATCTGCTGGGCAGCCAGAGCTTCGTGCCGATGGGGCAGGGACGTGTGCTGGTGGTGGTGACGCAAGGCAGCGATACGCTGGATACACCGGATGAAGACGCCATCCAGGCCTTCATCGTCGAACCCGGCCAGGGCGTCACGCTCCGGCGCGGCGTCTGGCATCACCCGATGATCACCATCGGCGGCGCCGACGTGTTCGTGATCGAGCGCCGCGCAGCACAAGTGGATTGCGAGATCCAACGCATCAAGGGGCGCTTTATTGTTGCGCTTTGATCCAATCCGTTGATGCGCCCGGGTTCTGCCAGCCGGAAAAGAGGAATCCTGAGATAATGGCGTTGCTGCCGCGAAACTTTCATGAGTTTTCGCGGCGCTTTCATTTTTGTCATTCCACTTTTCCTATTTCCAGGTCGCCATGTTTTACGCGATAAGCTGTTTCCTCCTGTGGGGGCTGTTCCCGCTTTATTTCAAACTGCTGCAGGATGTGGGCTCCTTCGACATCGTGCTCCAGCGCATTTTCTGGTCGCTGCTGTTTCTTATTGTCGTGCTGAGCTGGAAACGCCAGTGGGCCTGGCTTGGCGAAGTCGCGCGCAAACCGCGCGTGTTGCTGGGGTTCCTGATCAGCGCCCTGCTCTTGTCGGGCAACTGGGTGCTGTATGTATGGGCGGTCAACAGCGGCCGCATCGTCGACGCCAGCCTCGGCTACTTCATGAGCCCATTGGTCAGTGTGCTGCTGGGCTATGTCATCCTCAAGGAAAAGTTGCGTCCCTTGCAATGGCTGGCGGTGTTCATGGCGCTGGGTGCGGTGCTGTGGCTGACGTGGATGAACGGCGCCTTGCCGTGGATCGGCCTGACCATCGCCGCCACCTTCGGCATTTACGGCCTGCTGCGCAAGATCGCGCATCTCGGCGCGCTGGAAGGACTGGCGCTGGAGACCATCCTGCTTTCGCCGCTGGTGCTGGTGGTGCTTGTCGTCTCCGCGCTGCACGGCAGCAACGGCTTCCTCCAGGCATCGCTGTCGTCGCAAATCCTGCTGGCGCTGTCGGGACCGGTGACGGCGATTCCGCTGCTGCTGTTCGCCCGCGCCGCACGCCGGATTCCCTTGTCGCTGCTGGGTTTGCTGCAATACATTTCCCCCACGATGCAGCTGCTGACCGGGGTTTTCATCTATGACGAACCCTTCGACGGACCGCGCCTGACCGGATTCATGGTGATTTGGAGCGCGCTGGCTGTATACTCTCTGGAAGGACTGTGGCGGCTGTGGTCAGCCAAGGCCCGTCCGGCCGGCGCTTAGCAGTTCCAACCGTCCGGAAAACGCCGCCGCATCACAAGTATTCTCTTATCTCATTACCTGGCATCCAAACATGGCTCAATACGTATTCACTATGAACCGCGTCGGCAAGATCGTGCCGCCGAAGCGTCAGATCCTGAAAGACATCTCGCTGTCCTTCTTCCCCGGCGCCAAGATCGGCGTGCTCGGCCTGAACGGTTCGGGCAAATCGACGCTGCTCAAGATCATGGCCGGCATCGACAAGGAAATCGAAGGCGAAGCAACACCGGCGCCGAACCTGAATATCGGCTACCTGCCGCAGGAGCCGCAGCTCGATCCGGAAAAAAACGTGCGTCAGGAAGTCGAAAGCGCTCTCGGCGAAGTGTTTGAAGCGCAAGCCAAGCTCGACGCGGTGTATGCGGCCTATGCCGAAGAAGACGCCGACTTCGACGCGCTCGCCACCGAGCAGGCGCGCCTGGAAGCGATCATCTCCGCCTCCGACGGCAACAGCCTCAACCAGCAGCTGGAAATGGCCGCCGACGCGTTGCGCCTGCCGCCATGGGACGCCAAGATCGGCGTGCTGTCCGGCGGTGAAAAGCGCCGCGTCGCGCTATGCAAGCTGCTGCTCTCCAAGCCCGACATGCTGCTGCTCGACGAACCGACCAACCATCTGGACGCCGAATCGGTCGACTGGCTGGAACAGTTTCTGCTGCGCTTCCCGGGCACCGTCGTCGCCATCACCCATGATCGCTACTTCCTCGACAACGCCGCCGAATGGATTCTGGAACTGGACCGCGGCCACGGTATTCCATGGAAGGGCAATTACTCGTCCTGGCTGGAACAGAAAGAAGCCCGCCTGAAGCAGGAAGAAGCGACCGAATCGGCGCGTCAGAAGACTATCGCCAAGGAACTGGAATGGGTGCGCCAGAATCCCAAGGGCCGTCAGGCCAAGAGCAAGGCGCGTCTGTCGCGCTTCAATGAGCTGAGCGAACATGAATACCAGAAGCGCAACGAGACCTCGGAAATTTTCATTCCCGTGGCCGAGCGCCTGGGCAATGAAGTCATCGAATTCAAGAACGTCAGCAAGGGTTACGGCGATCGTCTGCTGATCGACAACCTCAACTTCAAGATTCCGGCAGGCGCCATCGTCGGCATCATCGGCCCCAACGGCGCCGGTAAGTCGACCCTGTTCCGCATGCTGGCTGGCCGCGAACAGCCGGACAGCGGCGAACTGGTGCTCGGACCTACGGTGAAGATTTCGCTGGTCGATCAGTCGCGTGAAGATCTGGAAAACAAGAAGACCGTGTTCGAAGACGTCGCCGGCGGCGCCGACATCCTGACGGTCGGCCGTTTCGAAATGCCGTCGCGCGCTTACCTCGGCCGCTTCAACTTCAAGGGCGGCGACCAGCAAAAGATCGTCGGCAACTTGTCCGGTGGTGAACGCGGCCGTCTGCATCTGGCCAAGACCCTGCTGCAAGGCGGCAATGTCCTGCTGCTGGATGAACCGTCCAATGACCTCGACGTCGAAACCCTGCGCGCGCTGGAAGATGCGCTGCTGGAATTCGCCGGCACCGTGCTGGTGATCAGCCATGATCGGTGGTTCCTGGATCGTATCGCCACCCACATCATTTCGTTCGAAGGCGATTCGCAGGTGTCCTTCTTCGACGGCAACTATCAGGAATACGAAGCCGACAAGAAGAAGCGCCTCGGCGAAGAAGGCGCCAAGCCGAAGCGTATCCGCTACAAGCCGGTCACACGCTGAGCGGATGCGCATCGTCATGTAGCAACACGCAATACGTCATACGCTGATTGTTAACAACGCCCCGCTTGCGGGGCGTTGTTGCTTTCGGGAATTGATTCTGTGACAGTTTGTAATGATGCTCGGATTTCGTATTTTTTTGATCGTGGCGGCGGTTCTCGTGAGGTATAAGAGATGTCATTTTGATCACGAAAAAATCATGCGGAGGTGAGATGCTATTTTTAAGCCGCTTTTACAGGGCAGGGATATTGGTTGCATTGTTTTCCGTCTCTACGCATACGTGTGCGGACGATTTTCAGACGGTGTTGATCGGCTTCTCCGGTTCGCTGAGCGGCATCTCCGAAACCTTTGGCAAGAGCATGGCGAATGCAGCGGAACTGGCCATCGCCGAAGCCAATCGCAATCCTTATAAGATCGACGGCAAGCGGATCCTGTTCCGACTTGTACGCATGGATGACCGGGGCGATCCCGGGCGCGCGCAACATGTTGCCAATGTCTTGGTGCATGCCGGCGTAATCGGCGTGATCGGCGGCGCCAACAGCGCAACGAGCATCGCCGGCGCAAAGATTTATGCGACTGCCGGGATTCCGCAGATATCGCCTGCGGCGACGGCGCGCAAATTTACAGAGATGGGTTACCGCACGACCTTTCGGACCGTTGGTGCGGATGACGAATCGGCGCCTTATCTGGCCGAGTTCATCGTCAAAGATCTGCATGCCGGCCGTATTGCCGTCATCGACACCGGCACGCTTTTCAGCGTCGGCATCACGACCCGCTTCGCCGATATCGCCAGGGAAAATGGCGCTCTCATTGCCGTGCGAGAGACCATCAGTCCCGTGATTTCAGACTTTGAAGAGCTACTGCGGCGCATCAAGGCGCAAGACGTGGACGTCATCTATTTCGGCGGCTATTCGGCGCAGACCAGCATGTTTGCGCAGAGCATGCAGCGCATGGAGGTGAAGGCCAGGCTCGTCACTTCCATGATCGGGATTGTCGGACCTTCCTTCTTCATCTCCACGGGGACCGCCGCCACCGGCGTCATCTCTCAGGAGAGCGGGATTCCCTTCGACAGGATGGCCGGGTGGAAGAAGTTTGAAGCGGAATATACGCGGCGCTTCGATTTCAACGTCTACGGCATGACGCCCTTTTCTTACGATGCAGCCCAGGTGCTGATCGCAGCAATACGGCAAGCCAATTCGCTGGAAACGAAGAAAGTGGTGGATGTGCTGCATCAGATCAGTCATCGGGGACTGACCGGCGTCATCTCGTTTGATGCATCAGGAAATCTGCGCAATCCCTCCTTCACGATCTATGAGGCGCAGAATCAGCGATGGATTCCCTTGAAAAGCCAGGTCGGACGCTGATCCTCCTGGCGCTTCGGTGCACGGACGCATCTTGTAAAGGCAATGTAACGGCACTCTTTACATTCAGGCGTGGTGGCGATTTGTAGGCTAGCCTTGCGTCTTCATCGCAATGCCAGTCGGGGAAAACGTGAAGCTGCATCGCCTGTGTACGGGACTCTTCCTTTCGCTGCTGTCGGCCTGCTCGTCCGGCGGCGCCGTTCAACAGCTCGATCGCGACACCTATATGGTGGCCGGGCAGTCGCGCCTGAACGGCAACGACGGCGCCGCCGCCAGCGCAGCGCTCAGGGCCGATGCGTATTGCAGGGAGCGCGGCAAGCGGATGCAGCTGACCGGTGCTGAAACGTCTGACGGCGTTTTCGGCGTGTGGCCGTCAAAGAGCGTCGTGATGTTCAAATGCGTGGGTTGATATGCTGCACAATGTACCGGCTACATAGGCAACGGGCAGCTCGCAAAGCGCCTGCCAGCAAGGATTTCCGGGCGCGGTTAAAATAGCGCTCCCGAGGCATCCACAAGATGCATCGCCGGACCGGCATGACGGCATCCTATCCGCTGCTGCTGCCGCATCCTGTTTGTTTTCCTGATCATGTGTTCATCGGTTCATCAGCGTATCTGCATATCTGTTTATCTGCCGATGACTGAATTCCCGTATTGCATTCCACATTGCGCGCAACCGGCGGAGATGTCGAAAAACAAAAACATAATTTCTCGCTATTTCTCTTTTACTCCGCGCTTCTGTCCGAGCGTCTAAACGATCGATCTATCATGCTTGCTAGCCTTACCCGCCTGTTTCCACTGTGGGCGCTGTTGCTGTCCGCCGCCGCTTACTTCTCGCCATCCACCTTCACCCCGATCGGGCCGCACGTCACCAGCCTGCTGACGCTGATCATGCTGACCATGGGCGTCACGCTGACGCTGGATGATTTCAAACGCATCGTCAAGCGTCCGGCGCCGGTTGCCGCCGGCATCGTACTGCACTATCTGGTCATGCCCCTGGCGGCCTGGATCATCGCCAAGCTGCTGCGCATGCCGCCTGACCTGACCGCCGGCATGGTGCTGGTCGGCAGCGTCGCCAGCGGCACGGCGTCCAACGTCATGATCTATCTGTCGCGTGGCGACGTCGCCCTGTCGGTGACGATCTCGACCTTGTCGGCGCTGGTGAGCGTGTTCGCCACGCCGCTGCTGACCGAGTTGTATGTCGATGCATCGATTCACTTCGACGCCCACGCGATGCTGATGAGCATCGTGCAGATCGTAGTGGTGCCGATCGTGGTCGGCCTGGTGCTGAACCTGTTCGCCAGCAAACTGATCCGCCGTATCGAACCCTACCTGTCGCTGGTATCGATGGTTGCGATTCTGCTGATCATTTCCGCGGTGGTCGGCGGCAGCCAGGCCAGCATCGCTTCGGTCGGTCTGGTGGTGTTGATCGGCGTGATCCTGCATAACGCCCTGGGTTTGCTCGGCGGTTACTGGGGCGGTCGCCTGCTCGGTTTCGACGAAGCCATCTGCCGTACGCTGGCGATCGAAGTCGGCATGCAGAACTCCGGTCTGGCCGCTGCACTGGGCAAGCTGTACTTCACGCCGCTGGCGGCACTGCCGGGCGCGCTGTTTTCGGTCTGGCACAACCTGTCGGGTTCGATGCTGGCGGGTTACTGGCGTGGTCGTCCGCCGAAAGATCAGGCTTAAGCCTATTCTTGGCAGGAATGAAAAAGCGGACCGCGGTCCGCTTTTTTTATGTCCGAAATGGACATTTATCGGGCATCATGCGATGCATCGTTTGTGCAGAAAAAAGGAAAGACCGATCATGAAGAAACGACAATTTCTCGCCGCCGGTCTGCTCGGCATGAGCAGCCTCGCCATCGCAGCAAACAAGAAGCAAGCCGCCTGCGCCAGCAGCAAGGAAGCCGGCCCGGTGCTGCTGACCATTACCGGGGCTATCGGCGCAGGCAATCGCGGCGCGCTCGACCCGGCGCTGGATCAGATGATGGCCAAGCAGAAGCTGCAATTCAATCGCGCCCACACCTTCGACTTTGCATCCCTGAGCGCCTTACCGCAGACCACCATCAAGCCCACGCTGGAATACGACAACAAGCAGCACGTGCTGAGCGGCCCCCTGTTGAGCGACGTGGTCAACGCCGCCGGCGCGGCAGCGGCGAGCGATGTACTGCTGCGCGCCGTCGACGGTTATGCGGTGCAGGTGGCGATGGCAGACATTCGCAAGTATCGCTTCATCGTCGCCACGCATCTGGACGGCAAGGCGATTCCGCTGGGTGGACTGGGGCCCTTGTGGGCGGTGTATGACGCAGACAGCTTTCCGGACATCATGGAGAAGCCGATCAGCGCGCGTTTTGCTCTTTGTCCCTGGGGGACCTACCACATCGAAGCCAAAGCCTGAAGCCTGCCCTCGCAGCAGGAGCCAGAGCAGGTTTAACTCAGATATGCATCGCCGCCAGCGTGCCGAGGATGACGCTGGCGCCCGCGGCGGTGTAGGAAATACGCTTGAGCCAGTTCTTGCGCGTCAGCAGTGTGATGGCCGCCAGCGAGATCGCGATCTGAATCGCGGTCATGGCCTGTGCCCAGCGATGATGCTGGTGCAGTTTGACTTCGGACAGCTCGTCCCATTCCTTGGATTCTTCTTCCAGTTTTTCGGCGGCCTTGCGGATGTCCTCCTTCTCCGACTTGTAGCGTTCCGCCGCAGCCGTGTATTTCGCCGCATCGACGCCGGGAATGGTCGCCGCCAGTTCGGCCAGGTTCTGGCGGCTGGATTTGGCCTGGTAATAATTCCACTGGTTGGCCGCTTCGGTTTTCTTGATGGCGGCGTTGTTCTTGTTCATGGCGGCGGCGCTTTCCGTGGAGCCGGCCTGGTAGCTGAACAGTGCGCCGATGGTCGCCATGATCGCGGTCATGACGGCGATCTTGCCGGCAAAGTTGTCGCCGCTGCCGTGGGCATGTTCGGTAACGTGTTCCAGATGATGTTCGTGCGGACTTGGGACTTCGAATTCTTCAGCCATGCGAGTGCTCTTTATCAATTTATTGTGATGGAGTCGGCCGGCATTGCCGCCGGGAACCTGCGCAACCCTCCTTGCGCATGCCATTAATGCGCAAGGCATGGGCTTAGTTGACGCTGCCATGGGCTTTATCTGCAGCTTTATCTTCACTTCGCGCCGGCGCGGGGTTTGTTACCATAGGCGTTTTCCCGCAAACCTTACGTCGAACCTGCCGAAAACCATTCCCATGAGCAAATTCTGGAGCCCCATCGTCAGCCGCCTGACGCCTTACACCCCTGGCGAACAGCCCAAGATCAGCAATCTGGTCAAGCTCAACACCAACGAAAACCCTTACGGCCCATCGCCCAAGGCAGTTGCCGCGATGGCGCAGGAAGTCGGCGACAACCTGCGCCTGTACCCAAATCCCGATGCCGAGCCGCTGAAGCTGGCGATTGCCAGACGCCATGGCTTGTCGCCCGAGCAAGTGTTCGTCGGTAACGGTTCCGATGAAGTGCTGGCGCATGCTTTCCAGGCGCTGCTCAAGCACGGCGCGCCGATTCTGTTCCCGGACATCACCTACAGTTTTTATCCGACCTACGCCGGTCTGTATGAAGTGGCCTATCGCGCGGTGCCGCTGGCGGACGACTTCTCGATTCGCGTCGACGATTACCTCGGCCATGGCGATGCCATCGGCGGCATCATCTTCCCGAATCCGAACGCGCCGACCGGCTGCCTGCTCGCGCTGGATGCGATTGAGCGCATGCTGGCCGGTAATCCGGACCGCGTGGTGATTGTCGATGAGGCGTATATCGATTTCGGCGGCGACAGCGCCATCGATCTGGTCGCGCGCTATCCGAACCTGCTGGTGGTGCAGACGCTGTCGAAGTCGCGCTCGCTGGCCGGCTTGCGCGTCGGCTTTGCGGTCGGCCATGCCGATCTGATCAGCGCGCTGGAGCGGGTCAAGAACAGTTTCAATTCCTATCCGCTGGACCGCATAGCGATTGCCGGCGCGACGGCGGCGATGGAAGACGACGTACATTTCGACACCACCCGCAAGGCGGTTATCGCCAGCCGCGGCAAGATGGTGGCGGATCTGACGGCGCTGGGTTTTGAGGTGCTGCCGTCGGCGGCCAATTTCGTGTTCGCGCGCCATCCGCAACATGATGCGGCAGGACTGGCGGCATTGCTGCGCGGCGACGGCATCATCGTGCGCCACTTCACCAGCGCGCGCATCAATCAGTTTCTGCGCATCACGGTCGGTACCGACGACGCGTGCCAGACGCTGATCACTTCGTTACGCAAGCATCTGGCCTGACGCCGATGCATTGATGCATCGACGCTGCATCGACGCTGCATGGCGGGCTGACTACAGTTCCAGATGCAGCGTCGTGCAACCCTCCGCCGGCATGGCGCAGCAGATCAATGCTTCATCCGCTGCCACGGCGAAATCGGGTGTCTTCGCGTAAGTCACTTCACCTTGCAGCACCCGCGTACGGCAAGTGCCGCAGCGGCCGTCGCGGCAGCTGGATTCCGGATTCAGGCCGCGCTGTTCGGCAAGTTCCAGCAACGAACCGCTTTCGGACGTCCAGCGCGCTTCCTTGGCCGAGCGCATGAATAGCACCGGTATTGCGGTGGCCGCAGCGGATTTCAGCGGGACTTGCAGCGCCTGCTCGTCGACCTGGCGCTGCAGGCCGGAAGGACCGAAGGCTTCGGCATGAATGCGCGCGTCGGTCACGTTCATGGCGCGCAAGCCGTCATACATTTGCTGCATGAATGCCGCCGGTCCGCACAGATAAAAATCGTAGTCATCAAAAGGCAGCGTCTGCTTCAGCAAGGCGATGTCGATGCGTCCGGTGGCATCCATGCCCTCGTCGGCCTGACTCACCACGCGCACGTGGCGCGCACCGCCCTTGCCGGCGTTGATCAGCGCCGCGATCTCTTCGCTGAAGGCCAGCTCGGCCTTGCTGCGGGCCGACTGGAACAGCCACACCGGACGCTGGTAGCGCTTGCGTATGCCCTCATGGATGAGGTGCCGCAGCATCGCCAGCATCGGCGTCACGCCCACGCCTGCCGCCAGCAACACGGCGGGACGGCGCACTGAGGCGTCGATGGTGAAATTGCCCGCCGGTGCGCGCGCTTCGATGATGTCGCCGACCTTGAGCGTCGTGTGCAGATGATCGGAAAACAATCCCTGGCGCTTGACGCTGATGCGCAGGAACGCGTCCGACGGCGCGCTCGACAGGGTGTACTGACGGATCTGCGTATCGCCGCCGGGCATCGGCAGCCGTACCGAGACATGCTGTCCCGCGGCGACGCCCGGCATGCCGGCGCCGTCGTCCGGCAGCAGATGGAACGAACGGATGGCGGGGCTCTCATCGACGATTTTGCTGATGCGGAACGGCCGCCATTGCGTCGCCAGTTCAGCCGCTTTCAGGCGGGAGGCAGCATCTTCCCAGCTTCCCGTGATCAGGGCATTGGGGGACGCGCCGGCATCGACATCAATCCAGCGCAGCGGCAGCGCGGCAGGTCTGCGCACGACCTGTTGCGGGGTAAAACGCCACATGCGTTCCGCACCCATGAAGGCCGCCACTTCAGGTGCGTCAAGGATGACCTCGGCGCGTCCGCTCAGCTGCAGCAAGTCGCCATTGCGGAAGTCGACAAACACTAGGCCGGCGCGCGGATTCAGCAAGAAATTTCCCAGCGTGTTGAAGAACAGATTGCCGGAGAAATCCGGAATGGTCAGCACGCCGTCGTCGCCGATACGCACGAATCCCGGCTTGCCGCCGCGATGCGACGCGTCGACCTGCTTCTTGCCGTCGCGCATCACATACGAGGCGACATAGAACGAGTCGGCTGCACGGATCATGGCGGCAGCGTCGGCATCGAGTGCGGACAGTCTGCTCACCGGGCCGGCCGGCGTATCCGTGAATTCGTATTGGCGCAACTGAATGTATTGCGGACAGTTGCCATACGCCTGAGTCACATCAATGTGGAAACGATCGTCAGACTGCCGGCTCACCAGACCATTCATGCGATTGCGGCGGCGGGTATGCAACTCGATACCCAGCATGCCGATACCGTCGCCATCCTCCATGCCCGCGTCGGCCGGATCGAGAGGCTCGCGCGCCAGCTCGAGCGTGAGTTTCTCCGCTGCGTCGGCGTGCATGAAGCCGGGACGTCCGGCGCGCAAGGTGGCCCATACTTCGCCTTCGGCATCAACCGCACCCAGGATGACAAACGGCAGCTGGGCGTAAAACTCGCGATGCTGATCGGGCATCCAGGCCCGCGCCATCTGATTGCGGCCGGGACCGGCCATGCGTTCGACGGCGCCGACACTGCGCTGCAGCGTCAACTCGCCGTCGTGCCAGGGTGATCCGGGAGGCGCGACTGAGGTTGCAGACATGGCTGATGTTGCATGCATTGCTGGTGTCGGCTGTGTCGAAGTCATGATCGGTCTCTTTATGCGGCCAGGCCGACAGGAGTCTTCTGGAACGCCACAAAGCCGGGCAGCGCCTCAATCCGCGCCAGCCATTGACGGGTGTGCGGATAAGCGATCAGATCGACGTTGCCTTCGGGGGCGCTGGAAATATACGAGTAGAGCGCAATGTCGGCGATGGTGGCGTGTTCCGCAGCCAGCCACGGATGCGTCGACAGTTCCTGCTCCACCAGCGTCAGGATGGCATGGGCGCGGCGGATCGCGTCGTCGGCGTCGATCGGTGCGCCGAATACGGTAACCAGACGGGCGGCGGCAGGACCGCGTGCGATCTCGCCGGCAGCCACCGACAACCAGCGTTGCACTGCTGCAGCAGTAGCCGGATTTTCTGGCAGCCAGTCGGAACGGCCCAGCGACTTGGCCAGGTAAATCAGAATGGCGTTGGAATCGCTGACGACGGTATCGCCGTCTTGCAGTACGGGAACCTGGCCGAAGCGGTTGAGCTTCAGCAGTTCAGGGGATTTTTGTTCGCCCTTTTTCAGGTCGACCAGGACCAGTTCATGTTGCGCTCCCAGCAACGAGAGAAACAGGTGAGCACGGTGCGAATGGCCGGACAGAGGGTGGTAGTAGAGTTTCATGGCAGCTCCAGGTGGGTTGTAGGAGTCGCCAGTTTTACCGATAACGCAGATGAAGAGAATCGCCGCCAAGGACAATGGACTATTCCCGGTTCGAGAATAATCCTGCCCCGCGGGCCTCAGTGTCCTCAGTTTAATCCTCTGCGGGGCGCTCCCCACGCAGTTCGCCGACCGCCAGATCAAGAAAGGCACGCACCTTGCGCGCGGCGTGGCGGCCTTCGTGCTGCACAACGTGCACAGGCAGGGTCGGTGTTTCATGCTCGCGCAATACTTCGACCAGTCGTCCATCCGAGAGATGCGGCGCCACCATGTAGGACAGCACGCGCGTGATGCCGAAGCCGCCCAGCGCGGCGATGATGGCTTCATCGTTTGAGAGGACCGTCATGCGCGGCTGCACGCGCACGATGGTGGGGGTATCGCCCTTGGTGAAGCGCCAGTCCGGCGAGGTCGCGATGCCGTTCGACGACACAATCACATGCTGCCTGAGATCGTCCGGGACCAGCGGCGTGCCGTGCTTTTCGAGATAAGACGGAGAAGCGCACGTCACGCGCCGGACCGAGCCGACGCGGACGGCCTGGTAACTGGAATCCGGCAGATGGCCGATGCGGATCGCCACGTCGATGCCTTCATCCATCATGTTGATGATGCGGTCGGCGAAACGGCATTCAACTTCGGCCTCGGGATAGCGTCGCAAATACTCCATCACGATCGGCGTGACATACATGCGGCCGAACAGGGCCGGCGCCGTCACCACCAGGCGGCCGCGTACCGCACCATGGGCGCCGGCGGCCAGGTCTTCCATTTCGGTGATGTCGGCCAGCACCCGGCGACAGTCTTCGGCATAGCGCGCGCCGACGTCGGTAACGCGCACGATGCGCGTGGTGCGTGTCAGCAGGCGCACGCCGATGGCGGCTTCCAGATCGCTCACGGCGCGCGTGACGACAGGCGGCGAGATCTTCATTTTTCTCGCGGCGGCGGCAAATCCGCCTTCATCGACCACCGCAAGAAAAATCGCCATCGACTCGAGTCGGTCCATATTATTCCCGTTTTTGTAATGGCTAATTGTGATTTCAGGGTATTCGGATTATGCCCGAGATCAGGGACACTTCTTCTCTCCCTATTTTTCGTCAAGGCCGTATTCATGGCACGCATCAGACTCATCGACGGCGATAGCGGCAGCGTCAGCCAGGAACAGGCGGAACTGCTCACCGCCATTCAGGCCCGGTTCGGCACGGTGCCGGACTTCCTGAGAGTGCTCGCCAATTCCCCGGCCGCGCTGCGCGCTTTCCTCGGCTTGCGCGACATCGCCGATGACGGCGCGCTGGCGGCGCCGGTTCGCGCGCGCCTTGCCAGCATTACCTCAACGCGGGCAATCGGTATCCGCGAAGATCCGCGCATCGCTGCAGCCATGACGTTTGCGCGCGGCCTGCTTGAGAAAAAAGGAAAAATCGGTACGCTCGATCTGGTTGAAGTGCGCAGCGCCGGCTATAGCGATGCCGAGATTGTGGAAATCATCACGCACGTCGGCATGCATTTTCTGACGGACATCCTCGGCAAGGCGAGCCAGGTGGAGATTGTTCTCCTCGACGCTGGCCTTGCCGGCCTTAAACCGGTCGCTTAATTTTCCGGCAGATTCAGCGGACGCTGCCGCCATGCCAGCAAAGCGCCGATCAGCAAGGCCGCCGCAGAAAACATCAGTCCTTGCTGCAAACCGCCGCTGCGGTCGGCGATCCAGCCGACGATACTCGGCCCGACGATCTGTCCGGCCGCAAACACAATCGTGAAGGCGCTGATGCCGACCGACCAACTGGCCGGCGGCAGGTTATGCCGCACCAGCGCGGTCGTCGACGCGACTGCGGAGAGAAACACGCCGCCGAACATCAGACCGGAAATGAACACAGCCACCGGCGCCGCCGTCACCGCCGGCAATAGCGTGGCGACGCTCAGCAGGGCGTTGAGGATAGCCAGCGATTCGCCGCCCCTGAACTTGTCCAGCATGCCGGCCCACAGCCGCGACGACGCCACGACTGCCACACCCAGCAGCGTGTAAAACAGCGTGATCATGCCGGCCGGCATGCCTTGTTCTTTCAGTAGCGCGATGACGAAGGTCATGTAGCCGATGTAGCCAAGTCCGAACATGAAATATCCGGTCAGGCCGAAACCCAGGCTGCGATAACGAACGCGTCCCGCGCCGCGCGCCTGCTGCGGCAGATCGGGAATACGCAGCGCCGGCGGCGCCATGAAGGCGGTGGCGATCAGGCTCAGGATACCCATCGCCAGCCACGCCCATTGCCAGCTGTGCGCCACGCCATAGGCGCCGGCGGCGGCAATCGTCAGCGGCACCAGCCACGCTGAAATCACAATACCGATGCCGCTGCCGCCATAGAACACACCCAACAGAAATCCGGCGCGCTGCGGATGCAGGGCCGCCAGCCGCGTCACCAGAATGCCGCCGGTAATAAAGATGAATGCACTGACCGCACCGGTCACGATGCGCAGGAACAGCAGGGTTGCAGTGTCGATGAACAGCCCTGACAGGATGATGAAGAATGCCGTCGCCAGCGCACCGCCGATCAGCATCTTGTGCGTGCCGAAGCGGCGCGTCAGCGGCGGCGTGGCGAGTGCGCCGAGCAAGTAACCGAGAGCGTTGCCGGTGTTCATGCCGCCGGCGATCAGATAGGGCCAGCCGAGATCGGTGCGCATCGGCGACAGCAACAATGCATAAGAGAAGCGCGCCACGCCGAGTGCGATGGCAGTCCCCAGCGACAAGGCCAGCGCCGTCAGCAGCGGATGGCGCGTGATGAAGTCGTGATGTGCAGCGGAAGTGGTGCGCGCCTGATCGGAGGCTGCAGTCGGATCGTGCATGGCTTGTCTCTTGAGCATCGACGGCTGGTCGCCGTCTGGTTTTTTATGGTGCGCCGGGACAGCTGATGCCGGCCGCCGCGCTGCTCAGAGTGTAGCGGATTGCGCCGATTCTTGTTGTTGGCTTGATGACGCGATGCGATTGCCGTTCAATCGGCACATAACTGCAGACAGGCGTCGACCACCGCAGGGTCGAGACGCGTGCCGCGCAGGCGGCGGATCTCCGCCAACGCTGCATCAAGGCCCAGGCTTTTGCGATAGGGCCGGTCTTCCGACATCGATTCGACAATGTCGGCCACGGTCAGGATGCGCGCCTCCAGCATGATCTGCTCATCGCGCAAGCCGCGCGGATAGCCGGAACCGTCGAGATATTCGTGATGGGCGTAGACGATTTCCGCCACCGGCAGCGTGAAGGTGATGCGGCTCAGCACGTCGTAGCTGGTCTGTGCATGCGTCTTGATCAATGCAAATTCGGCATCGCTGAGCTTGCCGGGTTTGTTGAGGATATCGAGCGGGATGTCGACCTTGCCGATATCGTGCACGCGCGCAGCCAGGTAGAGTGCTTCCAGTTGCGCGTCGCGCAGTTGCAGTTGCCGGCCGATGCGCAGCGCCAGGTTGGCGACGCGGCTTTCGTGTTCCGGCGTGTAGTCGTCGATCAGATGTTGCAGCGCCAGCAGCGCATCGATGGCTTGCCGTTCAAGTGTCAGTGTGGCGATAGGGGGCGGAGCGGTAGGGGCGGTCAGGTCGGTCATGCAAAAAACGGAACAGCACCGGGAGCAGCAAGTAATAGCGGGCAAAAAAACAGGCGGGCAGAACAGGCATGGCGGGCGCGATGAAAAAACATCATCCGAATCGTATGAAATCGCAAGGAATGCACAGAATGCAAAAGCGATAGCGGCGGATGCGAGATAATGGCGGCTGACAGAAGTTTATTCCTCTCTTGATTGCATGACAACCGACCTGACTGAAAGTCTCGGCGCTTCGGCGTTGCGCGTGCGATGGCGGCAGATCGCCATTCCATTTTTCTTTTTCCTGCTGGGCTTGCTGTACGCCAGCTGGGCCGCGCGTATTCCTTCGATTCGCGATAATCTGCAACTCGATGCGGCGACCTTGAGTCTGGTGCTGCTGTGCGGCGGTATCGGCGCGGTCGGTTCGTTTCCGATGGCAGCGTGGCTCAACGCGCACTACGGCGCGCGCCGCACGGCGTGGTATGCGGGACTGATGCTGCTGTTGTCGCTGCCGGCTATCGGCTGCGCGCCCGGCCTGCCGGTGCTGATGTTGTTCAGCATGGTGTACGGCGCCGCATCCAGCTGCTTCGATGTCGCCATCAATGCGCTTGGCGCCGTGGCCGAGAAAAAAGCCGGACGCTCCATCATGTCACTGCTGCACGCCTGGTTTTGCGTCGGTACTTTCAGCGGCGCCCTGCTGGGCAGTGCCGTGGCATCCTTCGAGATCGCGCCGATATGGCATTTTCTGGTGTTGAGCCTGGTGTTTCTCTTGCCGCTGCGCTGGGGCTACAAGGCTTTGCCCAATGACCGCCCGGAACCAAGTGCGGATCGCAAGATTTTCGCCATCCCGCACGGCCATCTGGTGGCGCTCGGTCTGATCGGTTTTTGCGGCGCCATTGTCGAGGGATCGATTGCCGACTGGAGCAGTCTGTACATGAAGGATCATATGGGTGCGGGTGACGGCGGCGCACCGCTGGCATACGCCGCTTTCGCCGGCATGATGCTGCTGGCGCGGCTGGTCGGCGATCGCCTCAAGGAACGTTGGGGCGCGCGCAAGGTGGTTGGATTCAGTTCACTGCTGGCCAGTGTGGGCGTGTTTGTCGCGGTGGCCGCGCCGGGCATTCCGCTGGCGATTCTTGGTTTTGCAATAGCCGGCACCGGCGTGGCGCTGGTATTTCCATTTGTGTTCAGTGCGGCGGGACGGCATGGCGCAATTGCGCTGGCGGGCGTGGCGACGCTGGGTTACAGCGGCAGTCTGATTGGCCCGCCGGTGGTGGGTTTTCTGGCGCATGGCTTTGGTTTGCAGGCGGCGCTGGCGTTTATCGGCGTGCTGTGTGTCGCCGTGGCTTTGGCTGCAAGCCGTGCGAAGTGGTTGGAATAGGCGGATTGAAATGAAATTAACAAGGAGTACGGACATGAAACGATCTCTGGCAATCATCGCTGTGACGCTGGCCTCATTGATGCTGGCAGCGTGTGCGACCTCATCGACGACAGCAAGTGCGGACCTGACTGCGTCACAATGGGAACTGGCCAGCTGGCCCGGCCACGAAATTCCGCATGGTGACAATGGCGAGCCGGTCATCCTGAATTTTCAGGACAACGGCAAAGAGGCCAGCGTCAGCGGCCGCGCCTGGTGCAATCGATTCAGTGCGCCCTACGTGCTGCGCGACGGCAGCCGTCTTACCATCGGCCACGCTGCTGCCACACGCATGGCCTGCATGCCGCAGGCGATGGAATTCGAATCGGCCTTCCTCGACAAGCTGCAGGCGCTGGACCGTTACAAGATTGACGGCAAGACCTTGCAATTGTTTGCGGTCGACGGCGAAGTCATGACCCTGCAAGCCCGCAAGAAAGAAGCGTCGGCTGGTGCCGACGCCAATAAGTAATACTCCGGACAAGGAAAGAGAAAAAGAACATGCGCGATCTGGTTTTTTTGCCCGGCTTCATGCTGAACGAAGCCTTGTGGGATGACATGCGGTCCGATCTTGCTACGTTGGGCAATCTGCATTTCGGCAATCTGGGGCTGGATGATTCCATCTCCGCGATGGCCGACCGCGTGTTGTCGACGGCGCCGGACAAGTTCGTGCTGTTCGGCTTTTCGATGGGCGGTTTCGTGGCGCAGGCGATTGCCTTGAAAGCGCCTGAGCGCATACTCGGCCTGGGTTTGCTGAACACGTCTTCACGCCCGCAAAGCGAGAAGGAATCGGCCGGCACGCTGGCCCAGATCGCTCTGGCGGAAAAGACGCCGTTCAAAGGTTTAACCTCGCGCGCGCTGGCTTCGTCGCTGCATCCCGATCGGGCAGCGGACCAGAGTTTGTTGCAACGTTTGCAAGCCATGGCGCTGGCCAACGGCAAGGAAGTTTTCCTGCGCCAGTTGTCGACATTGCGTGATGGCAGCTACGCCGATCTGCACCGCATTGCCTGTCCGGCGCTGATCGTGGCGAGCGATGCAGATCGCTTGCGGACGGTGGAAGAGTCGGAAGAAATGGCGCAGCGCATTCCGGCTGTGCATTTTGAGATCGTGCGCGATTGCGGCCACATGACTCCGATGGAAAAGCCGCAGGAATTATTTCGCATTATCCGCGACTGGATTGCGGATTCACAGTTGTAAAGCGCAAATGCAATACGCCGCTCGCAAGCGGCGTATGGTAGGCATCGTTGTATGCCGACGACCGGTTTTCACCGGTCTGCGTCCTCATGTCAGCGATGCAAGCGTTACTGGCTGGTCTCTTGATTTTCTGTCAAGGCGCGCTGTTCCCGCGCTGCTCCGGGGCATTTTCTGATCCCTCTGATCCGTATCGGATTCAGTGCGACTTCTCGTAAGGATCATCCTTGCGCGGGGCTTCGCTGGCGCGTTTGCCGGCGCCCTTGTTCATCTCATCCAGTCCGCCGCTGCCGCGCAGATCGGTATCCACCTGGCCTTCGCGGATGTCCTGATAGGCGCGGCGCATCTCTTTCTGATCGACGTCGCTGCGCTGGCTGTCGCCGGACTGATCATGCTCATGGGGGAGACGGGCTTTGTTTTCCGGTTTTGGATGGCGGTCTTTTCTGGTGCGGAGAAAGCTGGTCATAAAATCCTCACGTGTATGGTGTCTGAACCAGTACGACATACAAGTGGGAAAGAAGTGCCGGAGAAGTGTGCTTAGTTACAAAGTCATTTGCAATCCATGCGCTTGTCCGACAGAAGCTGTCTGTCGGAGCCGCAGGGCAGAGATGACGGCGCGGTTCGCAAAGCCGCGCCAGTGCTTGCTTTGCCGACGATGCACCACATCGCCGGCAGCCGCTCAAATAGCGAGCCGTTGACGCGCTGCAGCGTATTCTTTTTCCAGACGATCCACCATTTCGGCCACTGTCGGCACGTCGTCCATCAGGCCCACTGCCTGACCCGCACCCCAGATGTCGCGCCATGCCTTGGCCTTGGTGTCGCCGCCGGAACCGAAATTCATCTTGGTCTTGTCCGCTTCCGGCAGATTGTCGGGATCGAGTCCGGCGTTGACGATGGACTTCTTCAGGTAGTTGCCGTGCACGCCGGTGAACAGGTTGGTATAGACCACATCGGCCGCGGTTGAGTCGACGATGGCCTGGCGGTATTCATCGGTGACGTTGGCTTCCTTGGTCGCCAGCCAGCGCGAACCGATATAAGCCAGGTCGGCGCCCATGGCCTGCGCCGACAGGATCGCATCTCCTGTGGCAATCGCACCCGACAGGATCAGCGGACCGTGGAAGAACTTGCGCACTTCGCCCACCAGCGCGAACGGCGACAGTGCGCCCGCATGGCCGCCGGCGCCGGCCGCCACCAGGATCAGACCGTCGACGCCGGCTTCCAGCGCCTTCTGCGCATGGCGGATCGAGATCACGTCGTGCAGCACGATGCCGCCGTAGCTGTGGATGGCGTCCAGCATTTCCTTCGGTGGTGCGCGCAGGCTGGAGATGATGATCGGCACGCGATGCTTCACGCAGACTTCCACATCATGGGCGAGGCGGTCGTTGGATTGATGCACGATCTGGTTGACGGCGATCGGGCCGATGATGGCATCGGGATTAGCCGCCTTGTATTCCGCCAGTTCCGTCTGCAACTGCGTCAGCCAGACATCAAGCTGTTCCGCCGGGCGCGCGTTGAGCGCAGGGAAGGAACCGACGATGCCCGCCTTGCATTGGGCCGCCACCAGCGCAGGGCTGCTGGCGATGAACATCGGCGAGGCAATCACGGGCAAACGAAGGTTTTGCAAGATGGCAGGAATAGGCATGGCGGCGTCTCATCGTTGTAGGTAATCCGAAGATTATAGGACAAAATATTACGATCGTGCTTTTTTGTGTTGTTGCATCAAATGATTTTTGCTTTTGGTCGAACTTTTCATTTTGTAAACATGTTATTTTTTCTACTAATCAGCCGATAAACACTTCTGCACCCTGCATGGCATGTGACTTGCATGAGCGTAGACAGGCCAATTCCGGCTGAATCAAGGTGATCTTTCCGAGGGGGATATATGGATGCCTTTCTGATCGTGGCCGCCATCGCGGGCGGACTTATCGGCGCATCGGCGCTTCACAGCCGTTATCTGCATGCGCGCCTGAAACACGTACGCACGCGCAGTCGCTACATTCACTGATATTGCCGATCTTGCAAAGCGAAGGCGACGCTTGAGGTCTTGCCTCAGGGATTTTCACGCCCCGGCGTCGCGTTGCAGAGCAGCTTTGACGGCCTATCGTGCCTGGCGTGCCTGTTGCGCCCGTTTTTCGCCAAAGTCGGACACCTGTCCCGCTCAGGTATAAACCGCCGCGCCTGCGTGAGCAAAGAAACCAAAAAAAAAGCGGCATGATCGAGAATTGACCATGCCGCTTTTCACTTTGTGTTCCGCCGCGCGTATTTCATACGGAAATACCGTACTCTCAACCTCTTCTCTTCGCAGCAATTGCATTGCCCGCACGACTCACCGCCTTGCGGCCCAGATGTTCGGAGATGAACTGACCGGCGTCGACTACGATATCCAGATCGATGCCGGTTTCAATCCCCAGTCCCTGCATCATGTACAGCACGTCTTCCGAGGCGACGTTGCCGGTGGCACCTTTGGCGTAAGGGCAGCCGCCCAGGCCGGCGACCGAAGAGTGGTAAATCGTGATGCCGACTTCCAGGCTGGCGTAGATGTTGGCCAGCGCCTGACCGTAAGTGTCATGGAAGTGGCCCGACAAACCATCAATGTTGAATTCGCGGATCGCCGCCTGCATCACCGGCGCCACCTTGTTGGGCGTGGCCACGCCGATGGTGTCGGCGATGTCGATTTCATCGCAACCCAGATCGCGGAAGCGGCCGACCACATCCGACACTGACGACAGCGGCACTTCGCCCTGATACGGGCAACCGAAGGCGCAGCTGACGGCGGCGCGCAAGCGTATCTTGTGTTCCTTGGCAGCCTGCGCCACTTCCCGGAAGCGCTCGATCGATTCGGCAATCGAGCAGTTGATGTTCTTTTGCGAGAAGGCTTCCGACGCCGCGCCGAAGATCACGACTTCATCCACACCGGCCGCCAGCGCCGCCTCAAAGCCCTTCATGTTCGGCGTCAGCGCCGAATAGATCACACCGGGTTTGCGCGTGATGCCCTGCATGACTTCGCTTGAGGTCGCCATCTGCGGCACCCATTTCGGCGAGACGAAGGACGCCGCTTCGACGTTCACGAAACCGGCGGAGGTCAGCCGGTTCACCAGCTCGATCTTGACTTCGGCGGAGATGGTTTCCTTCTCGTTCTGCAAGCCGTCGCGCGGACCGACTTCAACGATTTTGACTTTCTTGGGCAAGCTCATGGGGTGTCTCCTCTGCCTTGGCGGCTATGCATTTGAATATGGATTTGATGATATCAGTTTGCCTGCGGGACGCTTTCGGCAGGCATGGCGGATGACGCCGGCGCCAGCGCAACATCTGCCACCGGCGCACCGGTCATCGCCTGCAATTGCTGCGCGGTCAGATTGAAGACGGCATGCGGATGTCCCGCCGCCGCCCACACGCTGTCGTAGCGGAACAGATCCTGATCCAGCAGCATTACCGGTTTGACGGCGTGGCCGATCGGGCAGACCCCGCCGATGACATAGCCCGTCTTTTCACGCACGAATTTGGCGTCGGCCTTGCCGAGCGCGCCGACCTGCGCCGCTACCTTGGCTTCATCCACGCGGTTGCTGCCGCTGGCGATCACGAGTACCGGCGCATCGTCGGACAGTCGCCGAAAGATGATGGACTTGGCAATTTCCGCCACGCTGCAGCCGAGGCCGGCGGCGGCTTCGGCCGAGGTGCGTCCGGCGCTGGGCAGCATGACTACCGGCCGGTCGTGCTTCAGTTCGCTCAGCAGATTCGCCACGCGCTGCGCGGAATCGGGAAGTGTTTCGTGCTGATTCTGTTCCATGTTTAATATCCTCTGTTGCGATCAACCAGACCGATTACGCGTTCTCCGCGAGCCATGGCGACGATCTTCTCTGCAATCTGACGCGCCGCCTCGCTGCGTACGGTCAGTGCGGAAATATGCGGCGTGATGGCGATGCGCGGATCTTTCCAGAACGGGTGCTGCGGCGGCAGCGGTTCTTCCTGAAACACATCCAGCGTCGCGCCGGCGATCTGGCCGCTTTCCAGCAGCGGCGGCAGATCGGCCTCGACCAGATGGCCGCCACGCGCCAGGTTTACCAGATACGCGCCGCGCGGCAACTGCGACAGGGTCTCTCGATTGAGGATGCCGGCCGTATCGGGTGTCAGCGGCAGCATGCAGATCAGCACGCGCGTGCCTTGCAGGAATTGGCTCAGTTGTTCAGTGCCGGCATAGGCCTTCACGCCCGGCAGCGTCTTCGGGCTGCGGCTCCAGCCGCTGACCTGAAAGCCGAAATGCTGCAGGCTTTCCGCAATGCGTTGTCCCAGCACGCCCAGACCCAGTACACCGATGCCGAAGTCGCTGCGCTCGAACGGCGGCAGCGGTTTCCAGTCGCCGCGGCGCGCCAGTTGTTCATACTCATCGAGGCGGCGGTAATAGCGCAGCACGGCATGCGTGGCAAACTCCGCCATTTGCTCCGCCATGCCGCCATCATCGATGCGGATCAGCGGCAGATTCTCCGGCACTACGTTCAATTGCAGGATCGCATCCACACCGGCGCCAAGATTGAAGACCGCCTTCAGTTCGGGATGGCCTTGCAGCATCTCGAACGGCGGTTTCCACACGATGGCGTAATCGGCCGGGGCGGTGTCGCCGGATTGCCAGACGCGAATTTCGGCATGCGGCATGGCGGAACGGAGATCGCTCAACCAGGCGTCCTGGTTGGCAGTGTCGGCGGTCTGAAACAGGATGCGCATCGCGTCGGGGAGAAGAGTGGAGTAAGCCGCTGATTTTACCCGTAACACATCGTCGCTGCCGCCGGTGTGCCGTCTGCCTGCTATCAACCCGCATTGTGCAGTACGTCGCCGTCACTGCTCGCTGCGCCCGCCTTGATCAGCTGTGCAGTCGCCCACTCTGCCAGTGCTTCATCGCTAAGCTGGAAGTAGCGGCGATTGCAGCGCGCGAGAAGAGGAATATCCGCCATCATCGCCGCGACATCGTGCAAAGGAATCGCCTGTCTTTCCAGCAGCAGAAACTTGAGCATCACCTTGACGCTATTCTGCGCATTGCGCAAAGGATCTGCCTGCAAATAATCGAGACGCGAATATGCCGTCGCCAGGGCCTGTTTCACCTCCGTGAACGGCGCACCATGGCCGGGAATCACCACGCGTACGTCAAGCCTCGAAATCAGATCCAAAGTCGCGCGCGCTTCCATAAATCCCGACTCGCCGTCCAGCTCGGGAAAGATCACGCCGAAGCCGTTCTGCCACAAGGCATCGGCCGAGATCAGGATGCCCTCCTGCGCGCAGTACAGAATCAATGAATGCGGATCGTGTCCGGGCGCCGCGAGCGCTGTCCATTTCAGATCGCCGAGCAATAGCGTGTCGCCGTCCTGCAAAGTATCGTCGAAGACAAAGCGCGCACATTGCTGGCCGGTGGCCTTGTAGCTCAGCGCGTCTTCATCCCACCGCGCCACCTTGCCGGCCTCGGCATGCGGGATCGTTGTGCGGCAGCGATAGCGCGCCTGCAAGGCAGCATTGCCGCCGCAATGATCGGAATGCAGATGCGTGTTGATCACGCGATCCAGTTGTGGCGGGCGGCCTTGTTCATTGAGCACATGTTCGACCAGCGCCAGGGTTTGCGCAGCGTGCGTGACATAGCCGGTGTCGACCAGCGCCGTCTCTTCGGCGCCGAGGAACAAGACGTTGTTGGACGACAGCCAGCCGCGCTCAAGCACGTACACGCTGGACGGCAGGCCGTAGGGATGGACGCGCATAGAAGACAGATCAGCCCGGCGTGAACGCCAGCAATTGCGCGCCCTCCGTCACCTGGTCGCCGACCAGATAAAGCAGTTCGTCAATCACACCGTCGGCCGGCGCAGCAATCGTGTGCTCCATCTTCATCGCTTCCATGATCAGCAGTGGCGCACCCTTGGTGACGCTGTGGCCTTTCTCGACCAGCACGGCGACGATCTTGCCCGGCATCGGCGCCGTCAGACGGCCGCCTTCGCTTTCGCTGTGACCGGCGTGCGCCAGCGGGTCGTCCCAGGTCAGTACGGCGTGGCGGCCTTGATGGAAGATGTGGAAGATATCGGCGTCGCGCACTACATTGCCCGCGAGTGTGGAGTCGTCCAGCGTGATGCGAAGATCTGCTGCCCCCTGCGTGTCAAAGCGCAGGGCATGCCGCTCGCCATCGCGATGCAGCGTCCATTGCCGGTCGCCGCGATATTCGACCTGGATCTGATAGGAGCCCGCCTCGTCGGCAAACTGCAATGGGCGCAGCAGGCTGCCGTTCATGCGCCAGCCGCTGGTGTGCGTCCATGGGTTGCTGCTGTCGCTGACACGTTCCGCTTCCTGCGACAGCAGCAAGGAAGCTGCCATTGCCAGCGTGGCTGTCGATGCAGGTTGCAATGCAGGGAACAAGGCATCGTGATTGCGTTCGATCAGGCCGGTGTCGAGATCGGCGGTGGAAAATGCCTGTCCGGCAATCAGCCGCTGCAGAAATCCGATATTGGTGGCGAGCCCGACGATGCGATACTGCGCCAGCGCTGCCGCCATATTGGCCAGCGCGGCGTTGCGGTCCTTGCCCCAGACGATCAGCTTGGCGATCATCGGGTCATAGAACGGCGAAATCGCATCGCCTTCGCGCACGCCCGAATCGATGCGCACCGCCGCCGGTGTCTGGACGTGGCTGTCGACGCGGAAGTGCACCGCAGGCGGCGTATGCAGATAGCGCAGCGTGCCGATCGATGGCAGGAAGCCTTTCTCCGGATTCTCCGCATAGATGCGCGCTTCGATGGCATGGCCGTTGAGTTGCAATTGCTCCTGACGCAGCGGCAGATGCTCACCGAAGGCCACGCGCAACTGCCATTCCACCAGATCGAGGCCGGTGATCATTTCGGTCACGGGATGTTCGACCTGCAGGCGCGTATTCATTTCCATGAAGTAGAACGAGCCGTCCTGATTGGCAATAAATTCGACCGTGCCGGCGCCGACATAGCCGACCGCCTTGGCAGCGGCGACGGCCGCTTCGCCCATGGCGCGGCGGCGCTCTTCGCTCATGCCGGGCGCAGGCGCTTCTTCCAGCACCTTCTGATGACGGCGCTGTACCGAGCAATCGCGTTCGAACAGATAGACGCATTCGCCATGGCTGTCGGCGAACACCTGGATCTCGATATGGCGCGGGCGTGTCAGGTAACGCTCCACCAGCACCTTGTCGTCGCCGAAGCTGTTGATTGCCTCGCGTTTGCACGACGCCAGCGCAGCCTTGAAGTCTTCCGATTTTTCGACAATGCGCATGCCCTTGCCGCCACCGCCCGCACTCGCCTTGAGCAACACCGGATAGCTGATGCGGTCGGCTTCCTTTTGCAGGAAGTCGGCGTCCTGATTGTCGCCGTGATAACCGGGGACCAGCGGAACCTTGGCTTTTTCCATCAAGGCTTTCGCTGCCGATTTCGAACCCATCGCATGGATTGCCGACGCCGGCGGCCCGATGAAGACCAGTCCTGCCCTGGCGCACGCCTCGGCAAAACCGGCGTTCTCCGACAAGAAACCGTAGCCGGGATGGATTGCCTGCGCACCGGTCGCCAGCGCCACGGCGATGATCTTTTCTCCCAGCAGATAGCTTTCCTTGGCCGGCGCCGGACCGATCAACACGGCTTCGTCGCAGGCCGCGACATGCTTGGCCTGCGCATCCGCTTCCGAATACACGGCGACGGTCTTGATGCCGAGCTTGCGTGCGGTTTCGGCCACCCGGCAGGCGATTTCGCCGCGATTAGCGATCAGGATTTTGCTGAACATCTTGTCTCCTCAGACGTCAATTCTGTTTGTTTTGTCGTGGCGGAATTACATCCGGAACACGCCGAACTTCGTCTCTTCAATCGGTGCATTCAAGGCTGCACTCAATCCCAGGCCGAGCACCATGCGCGTATCGGCTGGATCAATTACACCGTCATCCCACAGGCGCGCCGAGGCGTAGTAGGGATGGCCCTGATGCTCGTACTGTTCGCGGATCGGCGACTTGAAGGCGGCTTCTTCTTCCGCCGACCAGGTGCCGCCCCTGGATTCAATGCCGTCGCGCTTGACGGTCGCCAGCACGCTGGCCGCCTGTTCGCCGCCCATCACCGAGATGCGCGCGTTCGGCCACATCCACAGGAAGCGCGGCGAAAACGCGCGGCCGCACATGCCGTAATTGCCGGCGCCGAAACTGCCGCCGATGATCATCGTCAGCTTCGGCACGGCGGCAGTCGACACCGCCGTCACCATCTTGGCGCCGTTACGCGCGATGCCTTCGTTTTCGTATTTTTTGCCGACCATGAAGCCGGTGATGTTCTGCAGGAAGATCAGCGGAATCTTGCGCTGGCAGCACAGCTCAATGAAGTGCGCACCCTTCAATGCCGACTCGGAAAACAAAATGCCGTTGTTGGCGATGACGCCCACCGGCATGCCGTACAGATGCGCGAAGCCGCATACCAGCGTGGTGCCGTAGCGCGCCTTGAATTCGTCGAACTCGCTGCCGTCGACCACGCGCGCAATGACTTCGCGCACGTCGAAGGGTTTGCGCGTGTCGGTCGGGATGATGCCGTACAACTCGCGTGCCGGATACTTCGGTTCCTGCACCTCGCGTACCGCCAGTTGCTGCGGCTTGCTGCGGTTGAGGTTGCCGACGATGCTGCGCGCAATCGACAGCGCGTGCAGATCGTTTTGCGCCAGATGATCGACCACGCCAGACAGGCGCGTGTGCACATCGCCGCCGCCCAGTTCTTCGGCGGTGACGACTTCGCCGGTGGCGGCCTTCACCAGCGGCGGTCCGGCCAGGAAGATGGTGCCCTGGTCCTTGACGATGATGGATTCATCGCTCATCGCCGGCACGTAGGCACCGCCGGCGGTGCAAGAACCCATCACCACCGCGATTTGCGGAATGCCTTTGGCCGACAGGTTGGCCTGGTTGAAGAAGATGCGGCCGAAGTGGTCGCGGTCGGGAAAGACTTCATCCTGGTTCGGCAGGTTGGCGCCGCCGCTGTCGACCAGATAGATGCAGGGCAGGTGATTGAATTCGGCAATCTCTTGCGCGCGCAAATGCTTCTTGGCGGTCATCGGGTAGTAGGTGCCACCTTTGACGGTCGCATCGTTGCAGACGATCACGCATTCCTGTCCGGCGACGCGGCCGATGCCGGTGATGATGCCGGCCGACGGTGCGGCATCCTTGCCTTCTTTCTCCTGGTACATGCCGTACGCGGCCAGCTGCGAAAACTCCAGAAAGGGCGTGCCCGGATCGAGCAGCATCTGCACGCGGTCGCGCGGCAGCAGTTTGCCGCGCGCCAGATGCTTGTTGCGTGCGGTCTCGCCGCCGCCTTGCGCGATGACGGCGATCTTTTCCTTCAGGTCATCGACGATGGCTTGCATCGCCGTCGTATTGTTCTGAAAGTCTTCGCTGCGCGTATTCAGTTTGCTGTCGAGTTGCGGCATGGTGATCCTTTGTCTCCGTGTATCGTTTTTAGCGCTGCTTCCTGCTAGCTGCTTGTTACCTGTTACGTATTACCTGTTCTTATTCGTCGTCCGGAAAAGCGCCGTCGACGTAATACCAGCGCGCGACGCCTGCGGCATCGGGCTGGCGTACAAAACTGCTGACCTCGTGCAGGCGATGCGCACGGCCGGCGACCTTGAAGCGAGCGACAAATTCCACTGTCGCTTCATCGGCATCCTTGACATGCATGTGCCTGATTACGTCGAGGCCTATCCACTTGACGTCAGTTTCCGCAGTGATCGGCTCGTCCGGCAGCGTGTCGGGATGCCAGGTCGAACGCAGGTACGCTTCTTCTCGCAATGAGAACGCCGTATAGCGCGAACGCATCAGTTGCTCCGCTGTCGCCGGCACCGCTGCGCCGGAGATAAAGCGCCCGCAGCAAACGCCATAGACGCCTTTGCCGCAGGGACAAGCCTGTTTGTCTTCTTTGCCTGCCATCAGATCTTTCCATCCTTCAAAAAGACTTCAAGCTGGTTGAAGCGGTCGAAGCCCCAGAACGATTCGCCATCGACGATCACGAACGGCGAGCCGAACACGCCGCGTTCGATGGATGCCGCGACCTCCGTCTTCAAGGCATCCTTGATGGCATCGTCGTTCAGCGCAACGGTCAGTTTTTCGGCATCGATGCCGATATCGCCGGCGATGCGAAGCACCGTCTCAAGTTTGCTGATATCGATGTTCTCGGTGAAATAGGCGCTGTACAGCGTATGGATCAGATTGACGGCTTTCGCAGCATCGTTTTTCTGCGTCCACAACACCGCACGTGCCGCGTGCTGCGAGGCGATCGGCATCACATCGGGACGTTTGAACAAGATGTTGTGAAAGCGCGCGGTACGCTCCATGTCGTGGTGCGAGTAGTCGCCTTTCAACGGGACGTTGGCGATCGGTGCAATGCCCATCACCTTGAACACCGGCCCCAGCAGGATCGCGTGCCAGTTGACCGTGCGGCCGTATTGCGCCGCCAGCTTTTCGATATGCAAGGAACCGAAATAGCCGTAGGGCGAGCTGAAGTCGAAATAGAAATCGACGGGAGTTTTTTGATCGCTCATATTGTTCTCTGTTTGGTTCACACCAGTTCAATCGCCATCGCGGTGCCTTCACCGCCGCCGATGCACAGCGATGCCACGCCGCGTTTTCCGCCGGTCTTCTTCAGCGCACCAATCAGCGTGACCAGGATGCGCGCACCCGAAGCGCCGATAGGATGGCCCAGTGCACAGGCGCCGCCGTGGATGTTGACCTTGTCGTGGGTGATGCCGAGTTCCTTCATCGCGGCCATCGGCACGGCGGCAAAGGCTTCGTTGATTTCAAACAGGTCGACGTCGGCGGTGCTCCAGCCGATTTTCTTGTACAGGTTGTTGATGGCGCCGATCGGTGCGGTGGTGAACCAGTTCGGTTCCTGCGAGTGGCGCGCGTGGCCGACGATGCGGGCAATCGGCGTGCAGCCGAGTTTCTTCGCGGTCGATTCGCGCATCAGCACCAGGGCGGCGGCGCCGTCGTTGATGGACGACGACGAGGCGGCGGTGATGGTGCCGTCTTTCTTGAAGGCAGCCTTGAGCGTCGGGATCTTCTCTACCTTGGCTTTGCGCGGACCTTCATCGGTGTCGACGACGACATCGCCGGCGCGCGTCGCGACGGTGACCGGTGCGATTTCCCATTTGAACGAACCGTCGGCGGTGGCCTGTTGCGCCCGCTTGACCGAGGCGATTGCAAATGCGTCCTGGTCTTCGCGCGTGAAGTGGTATTTCGCCGCGCAGTCCTCGCCGAAGGTGCCCATCGCGCGGCCCTTGTCGTAAGCGTCTTCGAGGCCGTCGAGCATCATGTGGTCGTAGATCATGCCGTGGCCGATGCGATAACCGCCGCGCGCTTTCGGAATCAGGTAAGGCGCGTTGGTCATCGATTCCATGCCGCCCGCGACCACCACTTCATTGGTGCCCGCAAGGATGGAGTCGAAACCGAACATGGCGGCCTGCATGGCGGAGCCGCACATTTTCGACAAAGTTACGGCGCCGGCCGAGACCGGGATGCCTGCTTTGATCGCCGCCTGGCGCGCAGGCGCCTGGCCCTGGCCCGCCATCAGGCAGTTGCCGAACAACACATCTTGCACCTGATCCGGTGCGACACCGGCGCGTTCCAGCGCGGCCTTGATAGCGGCGGCGCCGAGGTCGCTGGCGGTCAACGCCGTCAGTTCGCCCTGAAAAGCGCCCATGGGAGTGCGCGCGGCGCCGACGATAACGATTGGGTCTTGCATGATCTTCTCCTGCTGCTAGTCAATGAAATACGTGAACAAAGTATGGAAAAAGTGAAATCTGAAAAACTGTTAAACAGAAACTCCGTAGAACTGTCGTCCTGACGAAAGTCAGTACCCGGTGTTCGCCGGGACGACGGGGATGCGGGTACTTAACTCAAGGGCATGCGGTTTTCGCCGCTGCCTTACATCGTTTCTGCAAACAGTTCTCGGCCGATCAGCATGCGGCGGATTTCGCTGGTGCCGGCGCCGATCTCGTAGAGCTTGGCGTCGCGCCACAGGCGCCCGGCCGGGTATTCGTTGATGTAGCCGTTGCCGCCCAGCGCCTGAATGGTCTCGCCGGCCATCCAGGTGGCTTTTTCTGCAGAGTAGAGAATAGCGCCGGCCGCGTCTTTGCGCAGGGCGCGCGCCGCATCCGGCGTCCTGGCGCGGTCGCAGGCCTGGCCGACGGCGTAGACATAGGCCTTGCACGCCATCATGGTCGAATACATGTCGGCGATCTTGCCCTGCATCAGCTGGAATTCGCCAATCGACTGGCCGAACTGCTTGCGGTCATGCACGTACGGCACGACCACATCCATACAGGCCTGCATGATGCCCAGCGGGCCGCCGGACAGCACGGTGCGTTCGTAGTCGAGGCCGGACATCAGCACGTTGACGCCGCGACCGACGCCGCCGAGCACGTTCTCTACAGGCACTTCGCAATCCTGGAACACCAGTTCTCCGGTGTGCGAACCGCGCATGCCCAGCTTGTCGAGTTTTTGTGCGACGGAAAATCCCTTGAAGCCCTTTTCCACCAGGAAGGCCGTCATGCCGCGCGCGCCTGCTTCCAGATCGGTCTTGGCGTACACCACCAGCACGTCGGCGTCGGGCCCGTTGGTGATCCACATCTTGCTGCCGTTGAGAACGTAGCGGTCACCTTTTAGGTCGGCGCGCAGCTTCATGCTGACTACGTCGGAGCCGGCATTGGGTTCGGACATGGCGAGCGCGCCGATGAAGTCGCCCGAAATCAGCTTGGGCAGGTACTTGTTCTTTTGCTCGGTAGTGCCGTTGCGCTTGATCTGGTTCACGCACAGGTTGGAGTGCGCGCCGTAAGACAAGCCGACCGAGGCCGAGGCGCGCGAGATTTCTTCCAGCGCGACGATGTGCGCCAGATATCCCATGGCCGCGCCGCCGTATTCTTCATCGGCGGTGATGCCGAGCACGCCGAGATCGCCCATTTTCTTCCACAGGTCCATCGGGAACTGGTCGCTGCGGTCGATCTCTGCTGCGCGCGGGGCGATTTCAGCCTGGGAAAACGCCGCCACGCTCTCGCGCAGCGCTGCAATATCTTCTCCGTGATCGAAGGTCAAACCTGGCAGATGAATCATGTTGTGTCTCCTCGTTTCTGATAAATGCGTTATTGATTTATATGCTTTACGTTAACGTCAATTGAAATGCGTAATTTGCCTAAATATTAAGCAATAGGCGTTCATGGGGTCAGGCGGATTTTCTGGCGGCGGTGGCGCGTTTTGGCGAGCTCTTTTCCGGCAAGGCCGTTTCCAGAAGTTGCAGGCATTCGGCCTCGTGCGCGGCGATTTCTTCCAGGGTCACTTCGAGGTCTTCGCGCTGGCGTTCCAGTTTTTCGCGATGCTGAGCAAGCACGCCGAGGAAACGTTTCAACTGCGCTTCGGTATCCTTGGGCGACTCGTACATGTCAACCAGGTTCTTGATCTCCGAGAGAGTGAGGCCGAGACGTTTGCCGCGCAGGGTGAGCTTGAGGCGGGTGCGTTCACGCGCGGCATAGACCCGGTTGCGGCCGCCGCTGCCTTCGCGCCTGGGACTCAGCAGGCCCTGATCCTCATAGAACCGGATCGCGCGCGGCGTGATGTCGAATTCCTTGGCCAGCTCAGTAATGGTGTAGGTCGGCATGATCTCTTCGGGATGACGCGTTGCGGTTTCTGGAGTGGTCGTGGCACTTTACGTTAACGTAAAGTATATTGTAGGCTGCTCTGCAAAAAATGAAAATATTTCTTCGTGTTTTGCCAGTTTGATAACGCCGGGCAAACTTCCGATTACAGTCAGGTACCCATGAACGCTCTTGAATCCCAGCTCGAATACGCCTTCGGCGACACCTTGCCCGCTCTGGGCGCCACCTTGGAAGTCGCTCCCGGCATCTTGTGGCTGCGCATGGGGCTGCCGTTTGCGCTGGATCACATCAATCTGTGGCTGCTGGAAGACGAGATCGAGACGCCGGCCGGACGTGTGCGCGGCTGGACTGCGGTCGACTGCGGCATCTCCACCGATGTCACGAAAGAAAGCTGGGAAAGCATTTTCGCCACGCAATTGCGCGGCTTGCCGATTATTCGCGTACTGGTCACGCATTGCCACCCGGATCATGTCGGCCTTGCCGACTGGCTGTGCAAGCGCTGGAACGCGCCGCTGTGGATGAGCGCCGGCGAATACGCCTTCGCGCGGCTGATGTCGGCCGGTTTGCCGGGCGCAGACGGCACGGCGGCGGCGCCGCATTTTCGTCTGCATGGCTTGACCGATGAGGAGCTGATCGACAAATTGTCGGGACGCAACAACTACTATCAGAACCTGGTGCCGGGCGTACCGCTGTCGTACACGCGCCTGCAGGATCAGCGCACGGTGCGCATCGGCGGACGCGACTGGCGCGTGATTACAGGCTTCGGCCATTCGCCGGAACATGTGTCGCTGTACGCCGACGATGCGCGTCTGCTGATTTCCGGCGACATGGTGTTGCCGCGCATTTCCACCAACGTGTCGGTGTTCGCCATCGAGCCGGAAGCCAATCCGGTGCAGCAATATCTGGATTCGCTGAAGAAATATGCCGGTTTCGCCGATGACACGCTGGTGCTGCCGTCGCACGGCAAACCGTTCCGCGGATTGCATACGCGCATCACACAACTGAACGATCATCACCGCGCGCGTCTGGCGGAAGTGGTGGAAGCGTGCGCGACGCCGAAGACGGCGGTGGAGATTTTGCCGGTGATGTTCAAGCGCCCGCTCGATACGCATCAGCTCAGCTTTGCGCTGGGCGAAGCGGTCGCGCATTTGCACAAGCTGTGGTTTGACGGCGTGTTGCAACGACAGCTGGGCGACGATGGGATTTATCGCTTCATGGCGATTCCTGACGCAGCGACCCAGCGGTGACTCAGCAGTGAGCCGTAAAAAAGGCCTGCAATCTGCAGGCCTTTTTATTTACTGAGCTGCCAGGAACGTCGGCTTATCCGCGCTTCAGTTCGCGCTCTTCCTTGAGCATCTTGGTCTTGATGCGATTACGCTTGAGCGGCGACAGGTATTCCACGAAGACCTTGCCCTTGAGGTGATCCATTTCATGCTGGATGCAGACCGCCAGCAGGCCGTCGGCTTCCACTTCAAATTCCTTCCCATCCGCATCCAGTGCGCGCGCCTTCACGCGCGCCGGACGTTCGACGCCGTCGTAGATGCCGGGCACCGACAGGCAGCCTTCGTCGTAGACCTGCTTTTCCTCGCTGGACCAGGTGATTTCCGGATTGATGAACACGCGCAGCTCGTTGCTGGTATCGGAAACGTCGATCACGATGACTTGCTCGTGCACGTCGATCTGGGTCGCGGCCAGGCCGACGCCGGGCGCGTCGTACATGGTTTCGGCCATGTCGGCGACCAGTTTCTTGATGCGATCGTCAAACACGGTGACGGGCTTGGCGACTTTGTGCAGTCGGGGGTCCGGGTAGCGGAGGATATTCAATAAGGCCATACGTATTTACTCACTGGGCTATAAAAAAGATAGCGCTGGGAGGTAGCTGAGGGTTGTTCTTGCTAGTTCAAGGATTTGGCGGCAGAATCTGCTTTTTATTGTCAATGTTGCAACTAAAAAGACTTTTGGCTGATTCTGGCGCGCGCCGCAATTTGCCGCACTGAGGGGCAATTCTTGAAAAATTTTATCATAGCCGGCCTCGCTCTCCTCTTGTTCGGACTGTCCGGCGGCGTTTGTGCAACATCGCCGGAGGTTCAGGAGGCCTTGCTCCGCATGGTGCATGCTGCACCTGAAATCAGGAGTACTCCCTTGCCGGCGGCACCTGCCGCGACGATCGCCGGTCGCGCGCTGGCGCCGTGGCTGCGCTTGCCGATGGTGTCCGACACCCTGGCATTGGAGTCCGCGCCACGCATCGTTGCTGCGCCGGAAAAACGCGCGTATCTGGGCAAGGACGACAAGATGTATGTGCAGGGAGATTTGCATGGCGTGTCTGAATTTCGCATTGTGCGTTCGGGGCAGCGTCTGTTGGATCCGCTCAGCAAAGAGCCGCTCGGCGAGGAAGCGCTCTTGCTGGGCACCGCAGTCTTGCAGGAGCAGACCGAGGACGGATTGCACCGCTTTCTGATCACGGACGCCACGCGCGAAATTGCCATCGGCGACCGCTTGCTTGCGATGCAGGCTGAAGCACCGCGCGCAATTTCTCCGCGACGTTCTTCACCGGCGGTTGAGGCGCTGATCGTGTCGATCGCCGACGGTGCCGGGCACGCAGCACAACACCAGATCGTGGCGATCAACAAGGGTGCGCGCGACCGCATCAGCGAGGGCGAGCTGTTGAGTCTGTCTGCTGCAAAAACCATTTCACGCACGGCGCAAACAGCGCAGCCGCAACAACTCCAGCTTCAGCTCCCGGAAGAGGAGCGTGGCTGTTTGCTGATTGTGCGTGTCTTCGATCGTGTTTCGTACGGCTTGATCACACAAGCGCGCGAACCGGTACAGGTGGGGGATAAGGCGTACGCGCCACAGCAAGAAAGAATGAAAACCAAGGATGTTGAATAACGCATTTCTGAACGACACGACGGAGCTGTCCGACTGGATCCGCCTGACGCAAACCGAAGGCGTCGGTGTGGAAGCCGCTCGCAGATTGCTAAGCGCCTTCGGCATGCCCTCGGATATCTTCGCTGCCGATATCACTGCATTGAGTGCGGTGGTGACCGGACGCATTGCATGCGCCTTGCTGAAGCCACCGTCAGCGATGATGCAAAACGATATCGACCGCACGCTTGCCTGGATTGAAGAGCCGGGAAATCGCATCGTCACGCTGGCCGATGCCGGGTACCCGCAAGCCCTGTTGAATATCCCCGACCCGCCGGTGCTGCTGTATATAAAAGGACGCGCAGAATTATTGGCGGCGACGTCGCTGGCCGTCGTCGGTAGCCGCAACGCCACCGCACAAGGCATACAAAACAGCGAGCGGTTTTCCGATGCGGCCAGTCGCGCCGGACTGACCATCGTATCGGGACTTGCACTAGGCATTGATGCCGCTGCGCATCAGGGCGGTCTGCGTGGCAGCGGCTCGACCGTTGCCGTGATCGGAACCGGACTCGACATCGTCTATCCGGCGCGCAATCGCGCACTCGCACATCGTCTCGCGGAAGAAGGCTGCATCATCAGCGAATACCCGCTCGGCATGCCGCCAATCGCCAGCAATTTTCCGCGCCGCAATCGGATCATCTCGGGGCTGTCGCGCGCAGTGCTGGTGGTGGAAGCAGCGGCGCAATCAGGCTCGTTGATAACGGCGAGAATGGCGGCGGAACAAGGGCGCGACGTGTTTGCGATTCCTGGTTCGATTCACTCGCCGTTGTCCAAGGGTTGTCACTTGCTGATCAAGCAAGGCGCCAAGCTGGTCGAATCGGCGGAAGACATTCTGGAAGAGCTTGGCAGGTTGACGTTACCGGTGCCGTTCCAGGCGCCGAAGCAAATGACGCTGATGAACAATCAGGATCACAATCACGATGAAGATCTCGTGCTGAAGGCGATGGGTTTCGATCCCATCGCCGGCGACATGTTGAGCATGCGCAGCGGGCTTGATGCCGCTGCGTTGAACGCGCGTCTGCTCACGCTTGAAATGGAGGGCATGGTCGAATCTTTACCCGGCGGAATGTATCGTCGTATGAATTAGACAATGCACAAAAAGCAACCGAAAGATATTCTGCGAAAATTTGAAAATCCTGCCATACTGGATTCGTAGACTTGTGTTGTGTCAACCTTCGCGATAGAGTAGAGCCATGTTTGACGTCCTTGTTTATCTGTACGAAACCTACTATCGCCCCGATGCCTGCCCTGAACCAGCGGCCTTGGTCAAGAAATTGACCGCCATTGGTTTTGAGGATGAGGAAATCACGCGCGCCCTCGGTTGGCTGACCGATCTCGAAGAAGCCAATCACGAATTCGCCGATCAGTACCCTCAGCAAACCGCCTTCTCTTTCGGCATACGCATGTACGCCACGCAAGAAATGGACGTATTGGGTACGGAAGCTGTCGGTTTCATCCAGTTCCTCGAATCAGCCAAAATGCTCAACGCCGTCCAACGCGAGATCGTCATTGAACGCGCGCTGGCCATCGGCGATGCGCCGGTGTCGCTGGAAAAGCTCAAAGTCATCGTACTGATGGTGTTGTGGAGCCAAGGCAAGGAGCCGGACGGTCTGATGTTCGACGAGCTGTTTCTCGATGAAGATGACGACGAACCCCGTCTGTTGCACTAAATCGGTTCGTTATTCCCCTAGATTCTCCCGGTTTTCCTTGGTGGACGCGTCTGTCGTCCACCACAGGCATGCCGCCGCGCTTGCCGTTTCTTCCGCATCGCGCTTATCATTCCCCCGCAATCCTCGAATATTAGCTACTATATAAAAAGCATATTGCCAATACGCAATATAAATTCTGCCAGGCCGCCTCATTTTGGTGCCGTCCGGCAAGTAGCTGACGACCACATTTTGTATCCTCTTTTGAGATCATATTTATGAGCAAGACCCTCATCATTGCCGAGAAGCCCTCTGTCGCGAACGACATCGCGAAGACGCTCGGCGGCTTTACCAAGCACGATGAGTACTTCGAATCCGACGAATACGTACTGTCCTCCGCCGTCGGCCACCTGCTGGAAATCGCGGTGCCCGAGGAATACGACGTCAAGCGCGGTAAATGGACCTTCACGCATCTGCCGATGATTCCGCCGCACTTTGCGCTCAACCCGATCGCCAAGACCGAGTCGCGTCTTAAAGCGCTGAACAAGCTCATCAAGCGCAAGGACGTCACCGGCCTGATCAACGCATGTGACGCGGGGCGAGAAGGCGAACTGATTTTCCGCCTGATCGCGCAATACACCAAAGCCAAGCAACCGGTGCAGCGCCTGTGGCTGCAATCGATGACGCCGGGCGCGATTCGCGACGGTTTCGCCAACCTGCGCAAGGACGAAGACATGCTGCCGCTGGCCGACGCCGCCCGTTGCCGCAGCGAAGCGGACTGGCTGATCGGCATCAACGGCACGCGTGCCATGACCGCGTTCAATTCGAAAGAAGGCGGCTTCTACCTGACCACCGTCGGCCGCGTGCAAACGCCGACCCTGTCGATCGTGGTCGAGCGCGAAGAGAAGATCAAGAAATTCGTGTCCCGCGATTTTTGGGAAGTGCGCGGTGAGTTCGTTTGCGCCGCCGGCATCTATGAAGGCCGTTGGCTCGACAAGATGCACAAGAAGGACGAGAACGATCCTGAGAAGCGTCCTGAGCGTCTGTGGAGCAAGGCCGCCGCCGAATCCATCGTCGCCGCCTGCCGCGGCAAGATCGGCACCGTCACCGAAGAATCCAAGCCGACCACGCAAATGGCGCCTGGCCTGTTCGATTTGACCAGCCTGCAACGCGAAGCCAACTCGCGCTTCGGCTTCTCGGCCAAGAATACGCTCGGCCTGGCGCAGGCCCTGTACGAAAAGCACAAGGTCCTGACCTATCCGCGTACCGACTCGCGCCATCTGCCGGAAGATTACCTGCAGACCGTCAAGGAAACGATGGAGTCGCTGTCCGAGAACAATAACTACCACCAGTTCTCCAAGCAGATCCTCAAGCAGGGTTGGGTCAAGCCGAACAAGCGCATCTTCGACAACACCAAGATCAGCGATCACTTTGCGATCATCCCGACCACGCAAGTGCCGAAGAACCTGTCCGAGCCGGAACAGAAACTGTACGACCTGGTGACACGCCGCTTCATGGCGGTGTTCTTCCCGGCCGCCGAATTCCAGGTCACCACGCGCTTCACCGAAGTCTCCGGCCATCAGTTCAAAACTGAAGGCAAGGTCATGACCAACCCGGGCTGGCTGGCGATCTATGGCAAGGACATCGTCGACGAGAAAGACGAAAACAGTGGCACTCTGGTCGCCGTCGCCAAGGACGAAAAGGTCAAGACCGACAAGGTCACCGCCAACGGTCTGGTCACCAAACCCCCCGCACGCTACACCGAAGCGACGCTGCTGTCCGCCATGGAAGGCGCCGGCAAGCTGATCGACTCCGATGAATTGCGCGAAGCGATGGCGGGCAAAGGTCTCGGCACGCCGGCAACGCGCGCAGCCATCATCGAAGGCCTGCTGAACGAAAAATACCTGCTGCGCGAAGGCCGCGAAATGATGCCGACCGCCAAGGCGTTCCAGCTCATGACGCTGCTGCACGGCCTTGGCGTGGATGAACTGACCGAGCCTGAACTGACCGGCGAATGGGAACAAAAGCTGGCGCAGATGGAACGCGGCAAAATCAGCCGTGAAGAGTTCATGCGCGAGATCGCCCAGATGACGCAGGTCATCGTCAAGCGCGCCAAGGAATACGACAACGACACCATCCCCGGCGACTACGCGACCTTGAAGACGCCGTGCCCGAATTGCGGCAGCGTGGTGAAGGAAAACTATCGCCGTTTCGCCTGCACCAAGTGCGAATTCTCGATGAGCAAGACGCCGGCCGGCCGTCAGTTTGAAATCCCGGAAGTGGAAGAGCTGCTGGCGAACCGCACCATCGGCCCGCTGCAAGGTTTCCGCTCCAAGATGGGCCGTCCGTTCGCGGCGATCCTGAAAATCTCGCGCGACAACGAAATCAACAACTACAAGCTCGAGTTCGACTTCGGTCAGAACGACGGCGAAGGCGAGGGCGGCGAACCGGTCGACTTCAGCGAGCAGACACCACTCGGCCCTTGCCCGAAATGCGGCAGCGGCGTCTACGAAATGGGACTGGCCTACGTCTGCGAAAAGCAGGTTGCCAAACCGAAGACCTGCGACTTCCGCAGCGGCCGCATCATTCTGCAGCAAGAAATTCTGCCGGAGCAAATGGCCAAGCTGCTCAACGAAGGCAAGACCGATTTGCTGCCGGGCTTCATCTCGCAACGTACGCGCCGTCCATTCAAGGCATTCCTGACGCGCGGCAAGGACGGCAAGATCAGCTTCGAGTTCGAGGAGCGCAAAGCCAAGGCGCCTGCCAAGGGCAAGGCTGCAGCCGCAGCAGAAGGCGATGATGCCGAAACGACGGCGGCTGCCAAGGCCAAACCGGCCGCAGCAGCGAAGAAACCGGCCGCCAGGAAACCTGCAGCAGCAAAGAAGCCCGCTGCTAAAAAGGCCGCACCGAAGAAAGCTGCCGCGTAACCTCAACCTTACGCGACCGGTTTTCTTCCGCGCACAAAAAAGCCCTCGTTATCGAGGGCTTTTTTATTGCCGCCGGCGCAGCGCAAGCAGTGTTCAAGCGGCATGCAAAGGCGATCAGCCCTTGTAATCGATCGTCAGCGGCGCGTGATCCGAGAAGCGCGCTTCCTTGTAGATCGCGGCCGTCTTCGCCTTCTTGGCAATACCGGCAGTCGCGATGTGATAGTCGATGCGCCAACCCACGTTGTTGGCCCAGGCCTGGCCGCGATTGCTCCACCAGGTGTAGGCGTCGCCGGTGGTTTCCGGATGGATGGTGCGGTACACGTCCACCAGGCCCAGCTCGTCAAACACGCGTGTCAGCCAGGCGCGCTCTTCCGGCAGAAAGCCAGAATTCTTCTGGTTGCTCTTCCAGTTCTTCAGGTCGATTTCCTTGTGCGCGATGTTCCAGTCGCCGCAGATGACGATCTCGCGGCCGCTGTCCTTCAACTCCTGCAAGTGCGGCAGAAACACTTCCATGAAGCGGAACTTCGCCTGCTGGCGTTCTTCGCTCGACGAACCCGATGGGCAATACAGCGAGATCACCGTGATGTCGCCGAAGTCGCATTCGACATAACGGCCTTCATCGTCGAACTCCTTGGTGCCGAAACCGATGCGCACGGCATCAGGTTTACGCTTGCTGTACAGGCCGACGCCGGAGTAACCCTTCTTCTCCGCATAGTGAAAATGGCCGACGTAACCCTTCGGCGTCAAAAAATCTTCAGTCATGTCGGCTTCCTGCGCCTTGAGCTCTTGCACGCAGATGAAGTCGGCGGATTCCTTGGCCATCCACTCGAAGAAACCCTTTTTGGCGGCGGAGCGGATGCCGTTGAGATTGGCGGAGACGATTTTTGGCATGGGGAAACTCACGTAAAAGTCAGGCGCGTAGCATACCTGATTCATTTAAAATGTGGGTCTTTGCAAGCCAGCGCTGTCGGGCGGCAGCGCGCGGGTTTCTCCGCAGACAATCTTTCGGGAATATATTTTGAGCAACTTACGACAAGAATTCATTGAGTTCGCCGTCTCCGCAGGCGTATTGCGCTTCGGCGAGTTCATCACCAAGGCCGGCCGCACCTCGCCGTACTTCTTCAACGCCGGCCTGTTCAACGAAGGCGCCGCGCTGGCCAAGGTCGCGCAGTTCTACGCGCAGACGCTGCAAGAATCCGGCGTCGAATACGACATGCTTTTCGGCCCTGCCTACAAGGGCATCACCCTGGCGTCCGCCACCGCCGTTGCGCTGGCCGGTCACGGCCGCAACGTGCCGTTCGCCTACAATCGCAAGGAAGCCAAGGACCACGGCGAAGGCGGCACCATCGTCGGCGCCAAGCTGCAAGGCCGCGTGGTCATCATCGATGACGTCATCTCCGCAGGCACCTCGGTGCGCGAATCGGTCGACATGATCCGCGCCGCGGGCGCCACCCCATGCGCCGTCCTGATCGCGCTTGACCGCATGGAACGCTCCGGCAAGGATGACGCCCTGTCGGCCCACTCGGCCGTGCAGGAAGTCGCCAAAGCCTACGACATGCCCGTGATCTCCATCGGCAACCTCAACGACCTGCTGGAATACCTGGCTCATGCCGGCGCCGACGCGCAGCTCTCGCAATACAAGGACGCTGTGGCAGCGTATCGCACGCGTTACGGCGTCTGATACGCGCCTGATTCAGGCTTTGGCTGTAAAAAAAATGCCCCTCACGGGGCATTGTGCATTCTGAGCGAAGAGTGAAAAGGAGCGGGTGCTTCAGATTGCCTTGATGCCCACAGCACTCACGCCGACGCCATGCCGTTGCAGGCGATCATCCAGTTCGCCGATCTGTGCGGCAACGGCGTTTTCCGTCAGCTGGCCGCGTTGCTGGATGTCCTGCTGCACCGACTCCAGTTTGTTGGTCAGCGCGCTCAGATGTGCGTTCTGGCGCTGCTGCAACTGTTGCAATTCGCTTTGCAGATAACCGCGCAATTCGATGAAGCGCGACTTCTCCGCCTGTTCGGTCAGGTCGCGTTGCGTATCGAGCTGCTTGGTCAGGCGGCGCGTCTCAAACAGCACGCTGGTCTGCAGCGCCATCACATACATCAAAAAGACCGCCGTCAGCACGATCACTACGCCCAGCATCACCAACCCCAGCGGCGCCTGAAAATCCATGAACACCAGCGTCAACTGCGTCGGCGCCAAAAAGGCCTCCCAGTTCACAGCGGCAAAAATGCCAACCAGTGCCAATACGACGATCATGAAAGTTGTGCGGAATTTCATTGCGTTCTCCTTATGTTGTTTGAATAATGCGGCGGGATGCAATTTGGACCCGATGCGATGGACGACGTTCCTTATTCGATAGCAACAATGCAAGATTGCCAATAAAAAAGCCCTCCAAGGAGGGCTTTTAGCAACTTTGTCTTACTTATTCATTATCAAGACAGAAACAATTCAACAGAAGCAATTCAAAACGGCACATCGCCTTCCACCGTGGTGCGATACAGCGTGCGGCGCAAATGCTGCGGCGTGATCGGCGCGTAATGCACGGTGCTGCGGTTATCCCAGAACACGATATCGTGCGGTTGCCATTTGTGCGTATAGACGTTCTCGGCGCGCACCATATGCTCATGCAGCAGCTTCAGCAGCGCATCGCTCTCATCCTTGGGCAAACCGATGATGTGCGAGGTAAAACCTTCGCTCACAAACAACGCCTTGCGGCCGCTTTCGGGATGTGTGCGCACCACCGGATGCTCGACGTCAGGCACCTCATCGATCTGCTTTTGCGTCAGGTCGACGCGCCACGGCGACAGCGCCTGCAAGCGGCGATAACGGTAAACGTACGAATGCACGGCGCGGCGTCCCTCAATGGTCTTCTTCACATCCGCCGGCAAGCTGTCATAGGCGTTGAACATGTTGGCGAACTGCGTGTCGCCCTGTTCCGGCGGCAGCTCCTGCGCATGCAGCAACGAACCCAGGCTGGGCTTGGGCATGTATGACAGATCCGAATGCCAGTCCGCGCCTGCATCGACCAGACCGATCGGTTGGCCGTTTTCCACCACATTGGAAACGATCATGATTTCCGGATGATTCTTGAGGTGGAAGCGATTGAGTACATGCACCTGCAGCGGGCCGAAGCGGCGGCTGAAGGCAACATGCTCTTCCGGCGTGATGCGTTGGTCGCGCAGTACGATGACACTGTGTTTGACGAGCGCAGCGCGCAGTTCTGCGATGTCGCGGTCGGATGTGAGGTTGATGTCGAGACCGGTGATCTCGGCGCCCAGCGGGCCGTCGAAAGGACGAATAGTGAAATCGTTTTCCGCGACAGCGGGACGGGTTTGCAATGCGGTTGCGCTAGCCATGATGGGTCCGTAAGCTCAGTGACGAAGGCGGCGCAAAGCGAGAGACCAAGCGGGACGAAGCACAACGAACATGGCCGGCACGATCAGCAGGGCCGCCTTACAAAAGACAAAAGAAAGGCAGAAAACCTCATTACACCCGTCGCCGGATACGGCGGCAACGAATAAGTTGGCATATCCATATGCGATTTTTGATCGTATCGGGTACCTTGCACCTTACCCCGTGAAGCGCCATGAAAAAAGCCGCTGCACAGGCAGCGGCTTTGGCAACCGAGTCAAGTCGCTGGCGGAAATCAGCCCGCCAGTTTCTTGCGCAGCAATTCTGTCAACTGCGCCGGATTCGCCTTGCCCTTGGTCGCCTTCATGGCCTGGCCGATCAGTGCGTTGATGGCTTGTTCCTTACCCGAGCGGAATTCCGCTACCGATTTTTCATTCGCTGCCAGCACCTGGTCGACGATGGCTTCGAGTGCGCCGCTGTCGGAGATCTGCTTCAGGCCCTTGGCGTCGATGATGTCGTCGGCCAAAGTATCCTTGTCGGATTTGGCTTCCCACATGCCGGCGAAAACTTCTTTGGCAATCTTGTTGGAGATCGTGCCGTCGGCGATGCGCTTCAGCAGCAGCGACAGTTGTACGGCGCTGACGGGAGCGTCGGCGATATCGGTGTCTTCGCGGTTGAGGGTGGAGGCGACGTCGCCCATGAGCCAATTGGCAGCGGGCTTGGCTTGTTCTTTGCCGGCGGCGGTGACGACGGCTTCAAAGTAGGACGCCATCGACTTCGATTGAGTGAGCACGGCGGCGTCGTATTCGGGCAGGCCGTAGTCGTTGACGAAGCGCTCGCGCATGGCGCCCGGCAGTTCCGGCATGGTGGCTTTGACGCGTGCTATCCACTCTTGCGCGATGACCAGCGGCGGCAGATCGGGGTCGGGGAAATAGCGGTAATCCTGCGCGTCTTCCTTGCTGCGCATGGAGCGTGTTTCTTTCTTGTCCGGATCGTAGAGACGCGTTTCCTGCACGACGGTGCCGCCGTCTTCGATGAGCTCGACCTGGCGACGCACTTCGTAGTTGATCGCGTCTTCCATGAAGCGGAAGGAGTTGAGGTTCTTGATCTCGCAGCGTGTACCGTATTCCTTCTGTCCGACCGGACGCACGGAGACGTTGGCATCGCAGCGGAACGAACCTTCCTGCATGTTGCCGTCGCAGATGCCGAGCCACATCACCAGCGAGTGCAGGGCCTTGGCGTAGGCGACGGCTTCGGCGGCGCTGCGCATGTCGGGTTCGGTGACGATTTCCAGCAGCGGCGTGCCGGCGCGGTTGAGGTCGATGCCGCTCATGCCCTGATAGTCTTCGTGCAGCGATTTGCCGGCGTCTTCTTCGAGGTGGGCGCGGGTCAGTTGCAGGGTCTTGATTTCGGCCTTGCCGTCCTTTTCCATCACGAAGGAAATCTTGCCGCCCTGGACCACCGGGATTTCAAACTGGCTGATCTGATAGCCCTTCGGCAGGTCGGGGTAGAAGTAGTTTTTGCGCGCAAACACCGAGCGCGGCGCGATCGTTGCGCCGATGGCCAGGCCGAATTGGATGGCGCGTTCGACAGCGCCTTTGTTCAGCACCGGCAAGACGCCCGGCAATGCCAGATCGACCGGGCTGGCCTGTGTGTTGGGGGCGGAGCCGAACTGTGTCGACGAGCCGCTGAAAATTTTGGATTCGGTCGAAAGCTGTGTGTGCGTTTCCAGACCGATGACGACTTCCCACTGCATAATATTCCTCGCTGATTCTCTATTGTTTCGTGGCGCTTCGTGGTGTTCCTGAATGGCGATTAAGCCGGTGCGCGCAGATGCCAGTCGGTGACTTGCTGATACTGGTGCGCGACATTCAGCAGGCGCGCTTCATCGTAGTAGCTGCCGATGATTTGCAGGCCGACCGGACGCTTGCCGTTCTTTTCGCCCTGACCGAAACCGCACGGGATCGACATGCCCGGCAAGCCTGCCAGGCTGGTCGACAGCGTGAAGATATCGGCCAGGTAGTTGGCGATCGGGTCGTCGGTCTTGTCGCCCAGATCCCATGCCACGGTTGGCGACACGGGACCCATGATGACGTCGCACTGACGGTTCGGGCCGAACAGCACGCTCTGGAATTCCTGCGCGATCAGGCGGCGGATTTTTTGCGCCTGCAGGTAGTAGGCGTCGTAATAACCGTGCGACAACACGTAGGCGCCGACCAGGATGCGGCGCTTCACTTCGTCGCCGAAACCTTCCGCGCGCGACTTCTTGTACATGTCGGCGAGATCCTTGTAATCGGCGGCGCGATGGCCGTAGCGCACGCCGTCGAAACGCGACAGATTGGACGATGCTTCGGCCGGGGCAATCACGTAATACACGGGGATCGACAGCTCGGTTTTCGGCAGTGAAATATCCACCAGCGTGGCGCCGAGTTTTTCGTATTCGCTGAGCGCGGCGCGCACGGCTTGCTCGACATCGGCGGCCAGACCGGCGCCGAAGAATTCTTTCGGCACGCCGATGCGCAATCCTTTCAGGCTGTCGTTGAGCGAGCGGTTGAAGTCTTCCTTCGGACGCTCGATGCTGGTTGAATCGCGCTGATCGAAACCGGTCATGGCGTTAAGCAGCAGGCCGCAGTCTTCGGCGGTTTTGGCAATCGGGCCGCCCTGGTCGAGCGAGGACGCAAACGCGATCATGCCGTAGCGCGAGACGCTGCCGTAGGTCGGCTTGATGCCGGTCACGCCGCACAGCGAAGCCGGCTGGCGAATCGAGCCGCCGGTGTCGGTGGCGGTTGCTGCCGGCGCCAGGCGCGCGGCGATTGCTGCAGCCGAACCGCCGGAGGAACCGCCCGGTACCGCAGTCTTGTCCCACGGATTTTTGACCGCGCCGAAGTAAGAATTTTCGTTGCCCGAGCCCATGGCGAATTCGTCGCAGTTGAGCTTGCCCAATGTAACAGTGCCGGCAGCGTTGAACTGTTCCACCACGGTTGCATCAAACGGGCTTACATAATTTTCCAGCATCTTCGAACCGGCCGTGGTGCGCCAGTCGCGCGTGACGAAAATGTCTTTGTGCGCGATCGGAATGCCGGTCAGCGGCGTGACGTCGTTGGCGGCGATGCGTTGATCGGCTTGCGCGGCTTGCCTGAGCGTGAGTGCGCGGTCGACGTGCAGGAAGGCATTGAGATCGCTGCCGCCGATGCGGTCGAGGAATAAAGTGGCCAGTTCGGTCGCCGAAATTTTCTTGGTCTGCAGTAGCGTCGAAAGCTCTTTAATGGTCTTGGTGTGCATGGAAAAGGTATTCGTTTTTCAGGTTCTGTGAGGCTGCGGACGCGCGATGCGCATGTCGTGACGAGCGGCGATTATTCGATGACCTTGGGTACCAGGTAGAGGCCGTCCTGAGTTGCCGGCGCCGGTTTCTGATAGTCGTCGCGGTGATTGGTTTCGGTCACGGCATCTTCGCGCAGGCGCAGCGACAAATCGGTGGTCAGGGCGGCAATCGGGTGGCTCAGCGGCTCGATGCCGGTGGTGTCGACCGCTTTCATCTGTTCGACCAGGGAGAAAATGCCGTTCAGTTTGTCCAGGGTTTGACCTGCTTGTTCATCTGTCAATTCCAGACGGGACAGATTGGCAATGCGCTTAACATCGGAAAGGGCTAGAGTCATGATAGGAAGGTGCGCGCCGGGCGCAAGAGCTAGTGTGTTGAAAAATCGCGTCGTCGACCATGCACGCGCTTGCAATTACGCAGGTAAATGCCGGTAAAAACGCAGAAGTATCTGGCATCAGGCAAGGATTATTGACAGTTTTGCCTGCTGGTTTCTCTCAAATTATAAGGTAGAATGTAGGACTAATGCCTTGCTGGCGCCGATTTGTGTCGCCGCAGTCATAAAAGAAGCTGTTGCAAAATGAAGCTGACGTTGCTGCGTCGCCCCGGTTGTACTCCTGTACGCTTTCTGTGCGGGTCCACGGCGGCGCCTCCGGGCAGCTTCATTTTGCAACAGCTTCTGAAAAAGACATCCCACTTACAAAATTGCAAAGCGCGCGACTCTGGCGCATCAGGACACTTCATGTTTGGATTTTTACGTAGTTATTTCTCTAACGACCTCGCTATTGACCTTGGAACGGCAAACACTCTGATTTATGTACGTGGTCAAGGTATCGTCCTTGACGAGCCGTCGGTTGTGGCGATCCGCCAGCAAGGCGGCCCGAACGGCAAAAAGACCATCCAGGCAGTCGGCAAGGAAGCAAAGCAGATGCTGGGCAAGGTTCCCGGCAACATCGAAGCCATCCGCCCGATGAAGGACGGCGTGATTGCAGACTTTACCGTCACCGAGCAGATGCTCAAGCAGTTCATCCGCATGGTGCACGACTCCAAGCTGTTCCGCCCATCCCCGCGCATCATCATCTGCGTTCCTTGCGGTTCGACCCAGGTGGAGCGCCGTGCGATCCGTGAATCGGCGCTGGGCGCGGGCGCTTCGCAGGTTTACCTGATCGAAGAGCCAATGGCGGCGGCAATCGGTTCCGGCCTGCCGGTGTCGGATGCAACCGGCTCGATGGTGGTCGACATCGGCGGCGGCACGACGGAAGTCGGCATCATCTCGCTGGGCGGCATGGTGTACAAGGGTTCGGTCCGCGTCGGCGGCGACAAGTTCGACGAAGCCATCGTCAACTACATCCGCCGCAACTACGGCATGCTGATCGGCGAGCAAACCGCCGAAGCGATCAAGAAGGAAATCGGTTCCGCCTTCCCAGGCTCCGAAGTCAAGGAAATGGAAGTCAAGGGCCGCAACCTGTCCGAAGGCATTCCACGCTCGTTCACCATCTCCAGCAACGAAATCCTGGAAGCGCTGACCGATCCGCTGAACAACATCGTTTCCGCAGTAAAGAATGCTCTGGAGCAAACTCCGCCGGAACTGGGCGCCGACATCGCTGAAAAGGGCATGATGCTGACCGGCGGCGGCGCGCTGTTGCGCGATCTGGACCGTTTGCTGATGGAAGAAACCGGCTTGCCTGTGATCGTCGCCGAAGATCCGCTGACCTGCGTGGTGCGCGGTTCCGGCATGGCGCTCGATCGCATGGACAAACTGGGTTCGATTTTCTCCAACGAATAATTCCGTTACAGGAGCCTTGTCAACCTCGAGGAACTGAAACGCGCCTATGACAGAGCACAAGCAGATTTGGCCGGTGCTGCGAACTTCCGGTTCGCACAGCGGCGAAATCTCGGCTGCGACGACGCGTTGTCTTCCTGATATTGACTGCAACCTTCCCGGTATCCGTCCGCTGTCTATCCTCCAGCCCGCCCTGTGCGGGCTGTTGCGGTTTTCGGCTTCCCCGGCATCGGTCTCGGCCTGACCATCAATGGATATCCCTCCACTCTTCAAACAAGGCGCTTCATCCCGCGCTCGCGCCGGCTTTTTCGCCCTGATTTCGATCATCATGCTGGTGGTCGATTCGCGCATGCATGCCCTGACCATGGTGCGGCAGGCGGTCGGCACCGGCTTGTATCCCTTTCAGGTGGTGGCGCTGATGCCGCGCGACGCCGCTTACCGCGTTGGCGACTATTTCAATTCGCTCAACGCGCTGCAGAAGGAAAACGACGCCTTGCGCCGCCAACAGGCGATGAACGCGCAGTTGCTGCAGCAAGAACGCCAGATGGCGGCCGAAAACACGCAATTGCGCAATTTGCTGAGCATGCAGCAGCGGATTCACAGCAAATCCATCGTCGGCGAGATTCTGTATGACGCGCGTGATCCGTTTACCCGCAAGATCATCCTCAACCGCGGTTCTCAGCAAGGTGTAGCGACCGGCCAGCCGGTGATTGACGACGTCGGTATCGTGGGGCAGGTGACGCGCGTGTTTCCATTTACGTCTGAAGTGACCCTGCTGACCGACAAGGACCAGGCCATTCCGGTTCAGGTCCTGCGCAACGGCCTGCGCAGCGTGGCCTATGGTCGAGGCCAGTCCGGCGTACTCGATCTGCGTTTCATGGCGGCCAATGCCGACATCCAGAAGGGCGATGCGCTGGTGACGTCGGGTATCGACGGCGTGTATCCGCCGGGCTTGTCGGTAGCCAGCGTGCTGCAGGTGGAAACCAAGTCCACCGATGCTTTTGCCCACATCGTCTGTCTGCCGGCGGCCGGCGTTGATCGCCACAAGCAATTACTGATCTTGCTGGTCGAACAGACCGTGGCGCCGCGCCCGGATCCGGAAGGCAGCCCGGACAAGGCCGACAAGCTGCTCAAACGCCGTTTCCGCGATAGCGCCAAAGAAGGCGACGCGGTGCCGGCCAAGGACGCGCCGAGCGAAGACCGCAAGGGGCAAACGCCGACTGCTGCGCCAGCGGCTGCATCGACTGCAACCGCCGCGTCCGCTGCCCCGGCGGCGAAACCGGCTGCCGCAGCGCCTGCAACTCCTGCCGCCCCGGCCCCAGCCAAACCGGCGGCCGCTGCCGCTACGCCAGCCGCACAACCAGCCAAGAGCACCCGATGAACGATCCACATTACATCCTGCTGCCGGCGAATCCGATTTTCATCGCGATCAGTCTGATTGCGGCTTTCCTGCTCAACCTGCTGCCCTGGGGCCAATGGGTCGGCGTTCCCGACTTCGTCGCGCTGGTGCTGGTGTTCTGGGCCATCCACGAGCCGCGCAAGATCGGCATCAGCATTGCCTTCATGATGGGCCTGCTGATGGACGTGAACGAAGCCACCCTGCTGGGCGAGAACGCGCTGGCCTACACGTTGCTATCGTATTTTTCGATCATGATCCACCGCCGCGTGCTGTGGTTCCCGGTCGGCACGCAAGCCTTGCACATCCTGCCGCTGATGCTGCTCACGCAAGCTGTGCAACTGGTGGTGCGCCTGATGGTCAGCGGCAAATTCCCGCATTGGTATTACTTCAGTGAGAGCTTTGTCTGCGCACTGTTGTGGCCGCTGGTGACATGGCTGCTGCTCGCGCCGCAGCGACGCGCGATCAATCGCGACGATAACCGTCCGATCTAGACCAAAGCGCAGAGCGTGTTTCCAACATGACAGAATTCAAAAACACCGAGCATGAACTCAAGCTCTTCCGGCTGCGCCTGTTCGCAGTGGCGGTGCTGGTGCTCGTGTGTTTCAGCCTGCTGACGGCGCGCTTCATCTGGCTGCAGATCGTCCGTCACGACGCTTACGCGGCGCAGGCGGAAGAAAACCGCATCTCGGTGGTGCCGATCGTGCCCAATCGCGGCCTGATTCTGGATCGCAACGGCGTCGTGCTGGCGCGCAACTATTCCGCCTACACGCTGGAAATCACGCCGTCCAAGATCACCATGGGCCTCGACGAACTGGTCGACGAACTCAGCACGCTGGTCGATATCCAGCCCAAGGACCGGCGCCGTTTCCGCAAGCTGCAGGAAGAATCCAAGAACTTTGAAAGCCTGCCGATCCGTACGCGCCTGACCGACGAAGAAGTCGCCAAGTTCACCGCGCAGCGTTACCGTTTCCCCGGCGTCGATATCCAGGCGCGCCTGTTCCGCCAATATCCATACGGCAAAACCGCCGCGCACGTAATTGGCTACATCGGCCGCATCAGCCAGCGCGACGCCGACCGCATTGCCGACTCCGACGACGAAGCCAACTACAACGGCACCGACTACATCGGCAAGGAAGGCCTGGAAAAAAGTTACGAAACCCAGCTGCACGGCACCACAGGTTACGAAGAAGTGGAAATCTCCGCCGGCGGCCGCGCGGTGCGCACGCTGTCGCGCACACCAGCCAGCCCGGGCCAGAACTTGATCCTGTCGATCGACATCGAACTGCAAAAAGTGATTGAAGAAGCCTTCGGCGACCGCAAGGGCGCGCTGGTGGCGATCGATCCCGCGACTGGCGACATCCTGGCCTACGTCTCGCAACCGTCGTTCGACCCCAACGTGTTTGTGGAAGGCATCGACCAGCAAACCTGGGACGAGCTGAACAATTCGCCTGACCGTCCGCTGATCAATCGTCCGCTGTCCGGTACGTACCCGCCGGGTTCGACTTACAAGCCGTTCATGGCGTTGGCCGCATTGGAGCTGGGCAAGCGCAAGCCGTCCGACTCCATTCGCGATCCGGGTTACTTCTGGCTCGGCAACCACAAGTTCCGCGATGACAAGGAAGGCGGCCACGGCGTGGTCGACATGTATCGCTCGATCGTGGTGTCCTGCGATACTTACTATTACATGCTGGCCAACGACCTCGGCGTCGACGCCATCCATGATTTCATGAAGCCGTTCGGCTTCGGCCAGATCACCGGCATTGACCTCGAGCACGAGCGCAAGGGCCTGCTGCCGTCGACCACCTGGAAGAGCAACGCCTACCGCAAGCCGGAGCAGCGCAAGTGGTACGCCGGCGAAACCATTTCGCTGGGCATCGGCCAGGGTTACAACGCCTTCACGCCGATTCAGATGGCGCACGCCACCGCAACGCTGGCCAACAACGGCATCGTCATGAAGCCGCATCTGGTCAAAATGATCGAAGACGGCGTCACGCATGAGCGCACCGTGACCGTGCCGAAGGAAAGCTATCGCATTCCGTTGAAGCAGGAAAACATTGACGTCATCAAGCAAGCCATGGTCGGCGTCAACAAGGAAGGCACCGGCGCGCGCGTATTCGCCGGCGCCGAATACACCTCGGCCGGCAAGAGCGGCACCGCGCAGGTGGTATCGATCAAGAAGAACGAAAAATACGACGCCAAGCGCCTCGCCACGCATCTGCTGGATAATGCGCTGTTCACCGCGTTTGCACCGGCCGACAAGCCGCGCATCGCCTTGTCGGTCATCGTCGAAAACGGCGGCTGGGGTGCGGAAGCCGCAGCGCCGCTGGCGCGCAAGGCGATCGATTTTTATCTGCTCGGCAAGCGGCCCGGCGACAAGACCAAACCGGCAGGCAAGGGCGATGACGCAGCAGCGGCTGCCGCAGCCGCCGCTACCTCCGGACCGGATCCGGTCGGCAACGATCTCAGGGACTAGGAGCCTGTTATGAGTCATTTCCCCCTATGAGTCTCCATCGACCGCCTCTCTGGCAAATCATCAAACCGCATCTGGCGGTGTTCGATGGTGCGCTCTCGCTGATCATTTTCCTGATCATGTCGGTCGGCATCGTGACGCTGTATTCGGCGGGCATGAACTTCCCCGGCCGCGTTGAAGACCAGTTGCGCAATATTCTGGTTGCCTTCATCGTCATGTGGATTGCCGCCAATGTCTCGCCGCAGACGCTGTTGCGGTTTGCGGTGCCGATTTACACCATCGGCGTGGCGCTGCTGATCGGTGTGGCGTTGTTCGGCATCGTCAAGAAAGGGTCGCGGCGCTGGCTCAATATCGGCATGGTCGTACAGCCATCTGAAGTCATGAAAATCGCTATGCCGCTGATGCTGGCCTGGTACTTCCAGAAACGGGAAGGCATGATCCGCTGGCCGGTGTTTCTGATCGCGGGGGTACTGCTGGCGGTGCCGGTCGGCCTGATCATCCGTCAGCCGGACCTCGGCACCGGCGTGCTGGTGCTGGCGGCGGGTTTTTATGTAATCTTCTTTGCGGGTTTGTCGTGGAAGGTGCTGACCGGACTGGTCATCGCCGGCGCCGCCAGCTTGCCGGTGATCTGGTCGGTGCTGCACGATTACCAGCGGCAGCGCGTAATGATGCTGATCGATCCGACTTCCGACCCGCTGGGCAAGGGTTTCCACATCATCCAGTCGACCATCGCCATCGGTTCCGGCGGCATCACCGGCAAAGGCTGGCTGATGGGCACGCAGACGCACCTGGAATTCATCCCGGAACGCACCACCGACTTCATCTTCTCGGTGTATTCGGAAGAATTCGGCCTGATCGGCAACCTGATTCTGCTATTCCTGTACCTGCTGCTGATCGGCCGCGGGCTGATGATCACCGCCAACGCGCCGACGCTGTTCACGCGCTTGCTGGGCGGTGCGATCACCATGATCTTCTTCACCTATGCCTTCGTGAACATGGGCATGGTCAGCGGCATTCTGCCGGTGGTCGGCGTGCCGCTGCCGTTCATGAGCTACGGCGGCACTGCGTTGGTCACCCTGGGTCTGGGCGCGGGCATTCTGATGAGCATTCAGCGGCATCGCAAGCTGGTGCAGACATAGAGCGATCCGTTCGGAAAGTTTCTCTTTGTAACGTCAGTTTCTCCTGACAGACATTTCAGGGATGCTTCCGATACTCTGGTATCGTTGCGCTTGCCTATGTTTGCAAGCCTGATAAAACTAACAAGTCTGGGAAGATTGCAATGCGAGTTTTCTTTGCCCCTGCGGCACCCCCCGCGCGTCTGGCGCGCTTGTCATCTTTGCTGCGCTATGTTGCCATTCTGGCGCCACTGGCGCTTGCCGCCTGCAGCAGCGCGCCGCCGCTGAATACATCCACGCCGTCTTCCACCGCTTCCACACCGGCGGCGCGTACCGCCAACGGCAAGCCATTGCCGGCGCTACCGGCGGCGGGTTCGGGACGTGGAGGTTATTACAAGGATGACGGCCCGGGCGATCAGCCGCCTGACGGCCTGCTTGATACGCCGGACGCCGATCCCAAGGTAGAACCGTTTTCCAAGGCCGGCAGCCGTCCTTATGCGGTGTTCGGCAAAACCTATACGCCGATTACGGATGATCGCCCGTTCAAGCAGCGCGGCATCGGCAGCTGGTACGGCAAGAAATTTCACGGTCAGAAGACCTCGTCCGGCGAGCTTTACGACATGTACAAGATGACGGCGGCGCATCCGACCTTGCCGATTCCATCCTACGCCCGCGTCACCAATCTGAAGACCGGTGCGCAGGTCATCGTGCGCATCAACGATCGCGGGCCTTTCCATTCGACGCGCATCATCGACTTGTCCTATACCGCTGCGCTGAAGCTGGGCTATTTGTCGTCAGGCAGCAGCGAACTGGAAGTAGAGCGTTTGTTGCCGGATGAAATCAACCGCATTGCCGAGAACAAGCGCAACGGCATCACGGCGACGCCGGTGCCGGTGAACGCGGCCAACAGTGCCCCTGCAACATCTTCGGTGACAGTAGGCAGTGTTGCACCGCAAGGGCAGATCATGCCGATTGCCATGACGACCACGCCGGCGGCGGTACAGGCGGCCAGCGGTACATCGACCGGTGAAGCCGGCACGGCAAACGCAGCGAGCACAAGCAGCACGGCGCTGGCCAGCGGCTTCTATCTGCAATTCGGCGCCTACGCTCAGGAAGCCAACGCCCGCAGCGCGCGCGACAAGCTGATGCAAAACCTGAGCGGCGCCGTCGACAAGCTGGAGACGGTCGTCGTCAACGGCCTCTATCGCTTGTACGCCGGCCCTTACGCCAGCCGTCCAGCCGCGATGGATGCAGCGCAACTGATTCGCCAGCGTGCCAACGTCACGGGCTTCGTGGTCGAGCGCTGATCGGCTCGTTCGATATATTCGTATTGATTATCTGAAGGAGGACGCATGCATCCCTACCTGTTGCTGGGCATCGCCATTGTTTCGGAAGTCATCGCCACGTCCGCCTTGCGTGCATCCGATGGTTTCACCAAGCTGATTCCGTCGGTGGCGGTGGTGGTCGGTTACGCGCTGGCGTTCTTGTTTTTGTCGATGACGCTCAAGACGATTCCGGTCGGCATCGCCTACGCGATCTGGTCCGGTCTCGGCATCGTCCTGATTTCGATCGTGGCGTATTTTGTCTATGGGCAGACGCTGGATACCCCGGCCATCGTCGGCATGGGCCTGATTCTGGCGGGTGTGCTGGTGTTGAATCTGTTTTCGAAGTCGACCGCACACTGAGTTGCCGGCGAAGAGGATGCGCCGGAATTATTCGGCCGCGTCCCGCAACTGCAAAGCGCGCTCATAGAGCGCGTTTTTCTTTTGGCCGGTGATCTGCGCCGTCAAGGCAGCGGCTTGTTTGACCGGCAACTCCGCCAGCAGAATCTGCAGGATGCGTTCGGCATCGGCGTCGGCGACCGCATCTTCACCGGCGGTGGCGCCTTCCACCAGAACCACGAATTCGCCGCGCTGACGGTTGGCGTCCGCCGCCAGCCAGGCTGGTGCGTCGGCCAGTGCGCAGCGATGGATGGTTTCGAACAGCTTGGTCAGCTCGCGCGCCAGCACGATCTGGCGTTGCGGACCGAACGCCAGCAACAGGGCGTCGACGGTTTCCACGATGCGATGCGGCGCTTCGTAAAACACCAGCGTGGACGCATCCTGCGCCAGCTTCAGCAGAGCGCTTTCGCGCTGCTTGCTCTTGTTCGGCAAAAAGCCGACAAAATGGAACTGATCGTTGATCAGGCCGCTGGCTGACAATGCCGTCACGGCAGCCGATGCGCCCGGCAGCGGCACCACGGTCAGACCGGCGGCGCGTACCGCTTCCACAATGCGCGCACCCGGATCGGACACTGCCGGCGTACCGGCATCGGACACCAGCGCAATGCGTTCACCTTGCTGCAGGCGCGCAATGATTTTATCGGCGGCTTCGCGTTCGTTGTGTTCGTGCGCGGCGATGAGCGTCTGGCTGATGCCGTAGCGCGTCAGCAGATGGCTGGTGTTGCGGGTGTCTTCGCAGGCCACGGCATTCACGATCGACAAGACGTGCAAAGCGCGCAACGTCAGGTCGCAAACATTTCCGATGGGCGTAGCCAGCACATATAATGCCGACTCAGGATAAGTCTGTTGCGCGGCCTCCGTCAGGACGGACGAAGCAAGAGAAGTGATGGATGCAATGGATGCAGCGTGTGCGTTCGAGTTGGGGTGACTCATTGGAGAAGATCATGTTGGGAAAATGGGCGAAAGTCATCTTGCTGACCGCGCTGCTGAGCGGATTGTGCGCTTCCGTGCAGGCATTTACAACCGTTACTGCGAATGATGCGGCTGCTGTTACACCCGCACCTGCTGTATCGGCAACGCAGGCAGCATCTGCGCCGCCACCGGCAACGGACTTCAGTTTGCCGCCCGAGAACAACCAGCCGCCGGTACGCATAGCCTTGCTGCTGCCGTTGCGCTCCAGCGTGTTCGGCGCCGCTGCCGATGCGGTGCGAACCGGTTTCCTGACGGCTTCCGAGCGCAAGAAAGACAATATCGTCATCACCATCATCGAAACCGGGGATTCCGCACAGGAAGCGCTCAACGCCTATAACGACGCCTCCGGCAAATATGACATCATCGTTGGCCCGCTGTCGCGCAGCGCGGTGACGGCGCTGGTGCAGTCAGCCACTGTACGCAAACCGACCATCGCCCTGGCTCAGCCGGATCTGCCCGATACGGCCGACCAGCGGTTGCCGCGCCAGATCATCATGATGGGTTTGTCGATCGAAGAAGAAGCGCGCCAGGTCGCCGCCTGGGTCGAACACGAAAAGACGCCCGGCAAGATTTTCGCGATTTCCACCAACATCGCCTGGCAGCGCCGCGCGGTCAAAGCCTTCACGCAGCAGGCGCGCCAGCAAGGCCTGACCGTGGACAACCTCGAACTGAGCGTGCCCAACAATGCGCTGAGCGCCACCGGCCTGGCGCAACTGGGCCAGCGCATCCAGGCGGAAAAACCGTCCTTGCTGTTCGTCGCCCTCGATGCCGCGCAAACCATCCAGTTGCGCAGCGCCATCGGCAATGACATCGCGCTCTATGGCACCTCTCAACTCAATCCGCTGACGCTGGCCAGCGCTACGGCAGCCATCAATGCAGCGGCGAACAACGCTGCCGCCAGCGCTGCTACCGGTACTCCGCCGGCTCCCGACAATCGACTGCCCGAGCTCGATGGCGTACATCTGGTCGACATGCCCTGGCAATTGCAGGCGGACAACGCCGCCGTCATGGCGTATCCACGTTCCGTCGCCAATGCCGACGTCAAGCCGAACGCCGACCTCGAACGTCTCTACGCGCTCGGCATCGATGCTTTCCGCGTCGCTAACGAAATCGCCCAGCAGCGTTCCGGTTTCGACATCGACGGCGTGACCGGCCAGATCAACGTCAACATGGCGGCCGGCGCGACCTACTTCCAGCGCAAGGAAACCCAGGCTGTCTATCAGGACGGCGTGGCGGTTCCGGTTGCCAACCAGCGCTGATGGGTTAAACGCATGGCTTTGTTTGAACGCCTTGGCATCAACCTTCGCGGGCGCAGTCAACGCACCAGCAAGCAAGTCAGTGGCGACGCGGCTGAAGACGATGCTCTGGCATTCCTGTTGACGCAGGGACTGGTGGAGGTCGAACGCAACTTCCGCTGCAAAGGCGGCGAAATCGACCTCATCATGCGCGAGCGTGACACCATCGTTTTCGTCGAAGTGCGCAAGCGCAGCAAAAACGATTTCGGCGGCGCGCTCGCCAGCGTCACACGCACGAAACAAAAACGCCTGATCATTGCCGCACAGGTATTTCTGCAGCGCTATCGCATGCCCCCGGACTGCCGTTTCGACGTCATCGGCTACGACGGCGAGCAGATGACCTGGCTGAAAAATGCCGTAGAAGCAATATCTGAAGCATTTTGATACGCTTCTTTACCCCTCGCCCCGGGGTGGAGCAGGCCAACTACACTATAATTGACGAGCCTGTTGCCGTTGCAGGCCGGGTTGGATCGCTTCATCTTCCCCTCCATGCCGGCAGCCTGACCGGGACGAACCTGGGACTGTCGTTCTTCATGCACTGATAAAGACTCTCGTACCATGACTAATCAACGTATCCTCTCGCATTTTCAAGAAAGTGCCGAACTCAAGATTCACGCTGCTTCCGTATTGGCGCAGCCGATTGAGCAGGCGATTGAACTTATGTTCACGGCGCTGTCGAACGGCAACAAGATTCTTGCCTGCGGCAACGGCGGATCGGCAGCGGATTGCCAGCATTTCGCCGCCGAACTGGTGGGACGCTTCGAACGTGAACGTCTGCCGCTGCCGGCACTGGCGCTGACTACGGATACCTCGATCCTGACTGCAGTCGGCAACGATTACAGCTATCTCGAAATCTTCTCGAAGCAGGTGCAGGCCTTTGGCCAGGCCGGCGACGTGCTGCTGGCGTTTTCGACCTCGGGCAACTCAGGCAATGTGCTGGCGGCAATCGAGGTGGCGCAGGAACGCGACATGCGCGTGGTGGCGCTGACCGGTAAAGGCGGCGGCGCCATCGGCAAGAAACTTACCGACGCCGATGTGCATATCTGCGTGCCGCATGACCGTACCGCGCGCATTCAGGAAGTGCATCTGGTGACTCTGCATTGTATTTGCGACGGTATCGATGTCGCGCTATTTGGAGGTGATGTGAATGAATGATGTCAAGGCAGGTTGGTTGAAATGGCGTCGTCCGCTGGCGGCAGTTGCCGTGGGCGGCATGCTCGCGATCGGGCTGCAAGGTTGCTTCGGCGTACTCGCCGGCGGCATGCTGGCAGGCACGTTCGCTGCAACGGATCGCCGCACGCTGGGTGCGCAGACCGAAGACAAGTCGATTGTCGTCAAGGGCGAAGCCAATATCCCTGACGTGGTCGCCGCCGGTTCTCACGTCAATGTGACCAGCTTCAACCGCAAGGTCCTGCTCTCCGGTGAAGTGCCTGACGAAGCATCGAAGGCAGCCGCCGAGCGCGAGATCAAGAGCCTGCCTAATGTCACCGGCGTGTTCAATGAGCTGGTGGTGTCCGGTTCATCCGGCTTCTCGGCACGCTCCGGCGACGCATTGATCACCAGCAAAGTGCTGGCCAGCCTGGTGGATGCCAAGGAACTGTACGCCAGCGCCTTCAAGATCACCACCGAACGCGGCATCGTCTACATGATGGGACGCGTGACCGAACGCGAAGGCAAGCGCGGTGCTGAAATCGCCAGCGGCGTCAGCGGCGTGCAAAAGGTCGTGACGCTGTACGAGTACATCTCGGAAGAAGAATTGAAGCAATACATCAAGCAGCCGCCACCGGATCCGGCCAAGTAATCGGAACCGCTCTGACGCCATCCTGTCAGATGCAGGCCGGGCACTGCAGCAGCGATAAGAACCGCCGATGTCACCGACACCGGCGGTTTTTTTATGGCGTTGTTATTCGGGAAGCCGCCTCCGGCACGAAGCAGAAAGCGCGTCTATAATGGTTCCACAGTTATGCCTGCAACATTGTCGGATTGGCAATCATGACGGGCCAGCAGTACTTACAACGGAAAAGACATGGAAGCTCAACACGCCACCAGTTCAGTTACCAGCACTAGCACTGCCCCGCGCAGCCGCCTCGCGCTCAAGCTCGGCGGCGTCGCCGTCGTTGCCGCCATTGCGCTGTTCGGCTACACCTCGCTGTCGGCGAAAAACACTGCGCCCGATGTGACCTTCGTCAAGCTCGACGGCCAGAAAGTCGCACTCAAGGATATGCGCGGCAAGGTCGTCATGATCAATTTCTGGGCCACCAGCTGCACCACTTGCGTGGGTGAAATGCCGCAAATGATTTCGACCTACAACAAGTACAAGGATCAGGGCCTGGACTTCGTCGCCGTCGCAATGAGCTACGATCCGCCGAACTACGTGCTGAACTACACCGAGACACGCAAGCTGCCTTTCAAGGTTGTGCTCGATCCGCAAGACACCTTGGCCAAGGCCTTCGGCGACGTCAAGCTGACCCCGACCACCTTCGTCATCGGCAAGGACGGCAGCATCCTGAAACGCTATGTCGGCGAACCGCAATTCGCTGAATTGCATCAGTTGCTGGAGAAGGCGCTGGCCGCCTGATCATCAGCATATGCCCGCATCAGATGAAAAAGCGCCGGTTTGATACCGGCGCTTTTTTTATATCCTCAGTTTTGTCGAAGCTGCCGTCAGAACTGCTCCCAATCCGCCTCTGCAGGTGATTTTGAGGAAGCCGTCTGCTTCAGCTTCGGCGGCGTTGCAGCGGCGACTTTCGCCGACTTGCGTGCAGGCGTGATGTCAACAGTGCGCAGCGTGGGCTGAGGTGCAAGACGGGTGTTGTCCAGCTTGAAGACGCTGACCACCTGTGTGAGCGTCGTCGCCTGATCCTGCAATGACTGTGCGGCGGCGGCGGCTTGCTCGACCAGCGCCGCATTTTGCTGCGTGGTCTCGTCCATCTGGGTAATGGCCTGGTTGACTTGCTCGATGCCGTCGCTTTGTTCTTGGCTGGCGGAACTGATCTCCGCCACGATGTCGGTCACGCGCCGCACGCTGGCCACCACTTCGGTCATGGTGGCGCCGGCTTGTTCCACCAGCTTGCTGCCGGAGTCGACCTTTTCCACCGAGTCGTCGATCAGGGTTTTGATCTCCTTGGCGGCGGCTGCCGAACGTTGCGCCAGACTGCGCACTTCGGATGCCACCACGGCGAAACCGCGCCCCTGTTCGCCGGCGCGCGCCGCTTCCACTGCCGCGTTCAACGCCAGAATATTCGTCTGGAAGGCGATGCCGTCAATGACGCTGATGATGTCGACGATGCGCCTGGACGAAGCATTGATGGCGCCCATGGTATCGACCACCTGGCCGACCACGCTGCCGCCATGCACGGCAACTTCCGAAGCCGATACGGCCAGTTGATTCGCCTGGCGGGCATTGTCGGCATTCTGTTTGACGGTGGACGTGAGTTGTTCCATGGCCGAGGCGGTTTCTTCCAGCGAACCCGCCTGGCTTTCGGTGCGTGCCGACAGATCGAGATTGCCGCTGGCGATTTCGCTGGACGCCGTGGCAATCGTATCGGTGCCGCTGCGCACCTTGCCGACGATATTGAGCAGATTGTCATTCATGGTCTTCAGGGCTTGCAGCAGCTTGCTGGTTTCATCCTTGCCGCTGCCGTCGATGTGCGAAGTCAGATCGCCCGACGCCACAGTTTCGGCGATGCTGACAGCTTCATTGAGCGGGCGCGTGATGCTCAGCGTCAGCAGCCAGCCGAGGATGCCGCCGAGGATCAGTTCGATCACGCCCAGAGTCAGCAGCAGGCTGCGTCCCGATTGATAGCTGTCGTTGATGTGCTGAGCGGAGCGGTCGATGACCTGCGTCTGGTAGTCGGCGTACTTCAGCACGCTGCCGGAATAGTCGTCCATCATCTTGACCAGCTTGGTGTTGGTCAGCTGCTTGGCTTCTTCCGCCTTGCCGGCGGCTTTCATCTTGAAGATGTCTTCGCGCGCGGTGCGATAGACGGCGCGCAGCTTGCCGACTTCGTCGAACAGCTGCTTTTCTTCCGGTGAGGAAATGGCGGTCTCCACGCGTTTCTGGATATCGCTGACCTTCTTCGATTCCGCATCGATCTGCGTCTGGAAGTACTTCTGGAAGTCGGCATCATCGCTGCGCATCACCGCAAAAGTGCGCACGCCGTTTTCCTTGATGGCGGCATGCCATTTCGAGGCGTCGCGTTCTTTCTGCAAGGCATTTTTGACCATGTCGTCGGTGGCGTCGCCGATGCCTTGCAACCGCCAGACGCCGATACCGACCATCACCGCCATCAGCATCAGCATGGCAACGAAGCCGATACCAAGACGTACGCCAATTCTGAAGTTTTTCATGCCGGTCTCCTATCCGTGTTTCCGGCGCTATGGAGGGCGCCGGTCGCGGTTTATATTCTGCGCCTTGCGGCGCAGGCATCGATGTTTCTTCTTATTGGATGATCCAGCGTATCACAGGGGGCAGGCGCCAAATCGCAGGATAGTCGCCCTTTGCCGTGCCTGTTAATGCCTTATCAAGATCATCGGCAGCTTTTGCCGATAACTTTACATCGGCGCCGACGATGATTTAATGCAACAGTGACAACGGCCCGCTATAATCGAACGCTTGGAAGTGCAACACGGCAATGCGCATATCACCACCGCCATACCTTTCACCACAATGACAACAAAACCGGACACGGCCGCGCATGCCGTGGAAATAAAAAAGCTGACGCAGTCCCTGGTCCGCGAGCGCGATGCACGCATGCAATCCGATGCCCGTCTGGAAAGCCGTCTGCGCCAACTGCAATTGCTGGAAGGCGTCGCCGCCGCCGCCAACCAGGCCGACTCGGTCGATGCGATTCTCCAGTTCGCAGTGGACGAGATTTGTCTCTACACCGGCTGGCCGCTGGGGCACTGCTATCACGTCCGCAAAATGGGCAATCAGACCACGCTGGCGTCAGCCGGCATCTGGCACGGCGTCATGCGACCCGAGTTCAGCGCCTTCCACTGCATGACCGGCAGTCCGGACTTCCAGGCGCATAAAGATTTGCCGGGACGCGCTTTCAAGGAAGCCGCACCGGTCTGGACCGTTAATATCGGCGTCGACCGTGAAGCCCCGCGCGCCGACGTGGCGCGCGCAGCGGGCATCAAGGCCGGGGTCGCCTTCCCGGTGCTGAGCGGCGGCGAGGTGGTTGCTGTACTGGAATTTTTCTCAGACCGCGTCCTGTCGCTGGACGACAATCTGCTGCGCCTGATGAGCCTCATGCGCCAGATCGCCAGCCGTATCGGCCGCGTCGCCGAACGCCGCCAGAACGAGGTGCGCCTGCTCCATGAGGCCTCCCACGATGCGCTGACTGGCCTGCCCAATCGCACGCTGTTCCTGCAGCAGCTGGATCTGGCGCTGCAACGCCAGTGGGAAGACGACAACGCCGGCTTTGCTGTGCTGTTCATCGACCTTGATCGCTTCAAGATCATCAACGACAGCCTTGGCCACCTGGCCGGCGACCGCATGATCATCCAGGTGGCGGCCCGACTGAAAAACGCGGTGCGCCCTGATGTCATCTCCGGCACGACCGCTGCCGGGACTTCCCCCGCCAATCCGAAATACACGCTGGCGCGCATGGGCGGCGACGAGTTCACCGTGCTCCTGCGCGACATTCCCGATGTCAGTGAAGCCGAGCGCATTGCGGAACGGATTCAACTGGCGCTGGCCCTGCCCTTCCTGATCCGCGATCAGGAAATCTATGCCGGCGCCAGCATCGGCATCGTCTTCAGCGACGTCGGCCACACGCTGGCTGACGAAGTGCTGCGCGACGCCGATCTGGCGCTGTATCGCGCCAAGGCCGTCGGCAAGAGCCATTACGAGGTGTTCGACCGCAGCATGCGCAAAGGCGCGGTCAGCCGCCTGACGATTGAGACCGCGCTGCGGCACGCGTTGAAGAACAATGAGTTCGTGCTGCACTACCAGCCTATCATCGAGCTGCAGGCGGGCACCATCGTCGGCGTGGAAGCGCTGGTTCGCTGGCGGCGCGGCGCGGACGAACTGGTGTATCCGGGCGACTTCATCGATGTTGCCGAAGACACCGGCCTGATCCTGCACATCGGCATGTGGGTGCTGCGCGAAGCCTGCCGCCAGATGCACGCCTGGCACCAGCAATTCCCGCGCGCCAAGCCGCTGACCATCAGCGTCAACATTTCGCCGCGCCAGTTCGTGCAACCCAATCTGGTCGATCAGATCCAGCAGATTATCAAAGAGACTGGCATCGATCCCAACACGTTGCGTCTGGAAATCACCGAGAGCGTCACCATGGGCGACGTCGAACGCACGATCAAGATCCTGTCGCAGCTGCGCGCGCTGGGCGTGCGCTTCAGCATCGATGACTTCGGCACCGGCTATTCGTCACTGAGCTATCTGCATCGCTTCCCGCTGGACGTGCTGAAGATCGACCGCTCCTTCGTCATGGGCATGAAGGAAGACAAGGAGCGTCTGCAAATCGTCGAAACCATCATGACGCTGGCGCGCAATCTGGGCATCGAAGTCGTGGCGGAAGGAACGGAAACCGAAATGCAGGTCGATCATCTGCGCAATCTCGGCTGCGATTTTGGTCAGGGATTTTTCTTCTCGCGCGCGCTGGCGGCCGAGACGATCACGGATCTGCTCTACGTTCCGCATCATGTGCTGGAGACCGCCTACGTCAATTCTTTGCAGGCGCTGGAAGAGTAGTCAGGGCCGGCGTAACAACCGCAGTGAACCCGCCGGCAGCAACACGCAAATCGCTGCGCTGAAAATCAGCGCGAAGCCCAGCATGTCCGGCGTGCTCGGTCGTTCTCCCAGCAACAAGACCGCACCGCTGACGCCGACCACCGGCACCAGCAGCGTGCCGAGTGCGGCAATGCCGGCCGGCAGCTTGGCGATAATTTCAAACCACAGGATATAGCCCGCCGCCATGCCGAAAAAGATGTGATACGCCAGCGCGCAAATCACCGGCAGATGCAACGCGCCCGGATGCGGCCAGCCTTCGAAAGACAGCAAACCGGTCAGCGCCACCAGCGCACCGATCAGCAATTGCCAGGCCGCGATCGCCAGCGGTTCGGCATTGATTCTGGCCCACTTCATGTAGACCGTTCCCGCCGCCCAGGTCAGGGCCGCTGCCAGCGCGTACAAAATTCCATGCGGTAAGCCACCGCCGATCAGAGGAGAAATCAGTACCGCCAGACCGCACGCTCCCAGCGCCAGTCCCATGCCGCGCACACGGTCCAGTTTCTCGCCCAATGCGATGCGTGCAAATAGCGTCGCCCACAGCGGCATCGAGTAAGTGATGATCGCCACGCGCGAAGTCGCCGCGCCGAGCTGGGCGAAGGTCAGCAGGATATTGAACAGTGCAATGTTGAGCAGACCGGTCATCACGATGTGTACGCGGTCGCGCGTGCCGATGTGCAGCGCGCGTCCACGCACCAGCGCCAGCACGAACAGCGTGCACGCCGCGGCGCCAAGGCCGATGGCGCGCAGGGTCCACGGCGACACGCCGCTTAGCGAGACTTTGACGGCAGGCCAGTTCAGTCCCCAGACCACGCCGAGAACCAGCAACAACAGCTTGGCCCTGCGGTGGTCCTTGCGGCTCTGCGCTGCGGCTTGTGGCATCGGCAGCTTACTCAGGCCGTCAGACCGGTGCCGGCGTGGCAGCGTCGAGCGGATAGACCGGACGGCGCACCTTGCGAATCGGAAACAGATCAAAGTTCGAACTGGTCGGTCCGCCGCTGTCGGAATCACACTCTTCCAATCCCTTGCTGATCGGCACGAACACCGGACGGCAATACATGCGCGATTTCAGAATGACGTAATCCATCGTTGCCGGATCCAGGCCGAGGCTGGTGAACACGCCGAGGTCATACGGTTCGACGCGCTCTTCGGTGATCACGATTTTCGCTGCGCCGGTGTCGAACAGCACGCTGTTGCCCATGTTGATGGCCGAGCCGGTATAGATCGGGCCGGACACGCGGAACAGGCCGTCGGTGATCGCCACAACTTTGCCCGTCAGCTGCAGCGGCGTCTTGGTGATGCCTTGCTGGGTCAGCGCGACCTTATTGCCGACCGCCAGCGTGACCGTACCGCCCACGCCGGCTTTCAGCAATTGCGCGACCGCTTCCGGATCGCTGATCGGGCCGGCGGCGATACCGCTCATGCCTTCCGCCAGCGCCGCTTCCAGTACGTCCATAGTGTTGCAGGTGCCGCCCGACATGACGTTGTCGCTGTGATCCAGCAGCAGCACCGGACCCTTGCCCGAACCTGCCGCCATCTCGCGCGCATGCGCCAGCGATTGGCGCAGCGGTTGGCTGTCATAGACGAAATCGTCGCGTTCGGCCCAGATCTGTTTTGCAATCGTGTCGGCGACGCTTTGCGCGAGCGCTGCATCGTTGTCGGTCACCACCACCACCGACATGCCCGCATCGCGGAAATCGGACAATGGAAAACCAGCCAGCACCGATACCGCCAGCACGCCGGCTTGTTTTTCGGCGAGCTTGGCTTGTTCCACCGCACGCAGCATGGCCGATGCGGAAGTATTGCTGGTCAGCGTCGCCGACAGCAGCGGTACTTGCCGCCAGCCGGTGACCGGACGCGATTTTTCCTGCAGCAATTCCACCAGCAGGCGGCCGGCGTGCTCGCCGGTTTCGTACATGTCGATATGCGGATAGGTCTTGAAGCTGACGATGACGTCGGCGTTGTCGACCATCTTTTGCGTGACGTTGCCATGCAGGTCGAGCGCTACGCACATCGGGACGTGCGGCGCGATTTTGCGGATGCGTTCGAGCAGCGTGCCTTCGCCGTCGTCGGCGTTTTCCGCCACCATGGCGCCGTGCAGATCCAGCATGATGGCGTCGCAGCCGCCTTCGATGGCACGCACGATGGCATCGGTCATCAGCGTATAGGCATCAGCGGCCACGGTTGCGCTCGGGTTGGCGGTCGCGGCCAGCGGCGTGACGATGGAAGCCGACATGCCGTCGGCGATATCGAGGAAAGCGCCCATCGCGGTGCGCGCGCCTTTCTGGTCCTGATAAGCGGCGCCATCCCATTGCGGCGCGAAGGCTTCCAGCGGCGTCGGGATCGGCGAGAAGGTATTGGTCTCGTGGTTCAGACGGGCGATAACGATTTTCAACGGCATGACTATTCCTTGCGGGTTCTTCAATCAGGAGACGACTTTTGCGCTGGCGAGCATGGCGTGCAACAGAACGTTCGCTCCGGCTTCCAGATGTTCCGGTTTTGCGTCTTCGATTTCGTTGTGGCTGACGCCGTCCTTGCACGGCACGAAGATCATGCCGGCCGGCGCCAGGCGGGCCGCGTAAATCGCATCGTGACCGGCGCCGGAGACGACGTCCATCGTGGCGTAACCGAGCATCGCCGACGCGTTGCGGACTTCACCCACGCAGTCAGGATGGAAAGGGCAGGGCGGGAAATAAGACACGCGCTCCAGCTCGATCTTCAGGCCGGTCTTCTGGCGGGTTTGCTCCAGATAGGCCAGCAAGTCTTCGTGCATCTGATTCAGCGTCTCGTCGCTGACGTTGCGCAGGTCGATGGAAAATTTCACCTGGCCCGGGATCACGTTGCGGCTGTTCGGCATTACCTGTACCTGACCGACTGTGCCGCGGCCGTAAGGCGGGTAGCGATTCGCGATCGCCACGACTTCCTGCATGATGTAGGTCGACACTTGCAGCGCATCCTTGCGGATTTCCATCGGCGTCGGACCGGCGTGCGATTCAAAACCGGTGACCGTGCAGTCGTACCATGACAGGCCGAGCACCGCCGGCACCACGCCGATGACGGTGTCGGCGTTTTCCAGTACCGGACCTTGCTCAATGTGCGCTTCGTAATACGCGCCGATCGGATGGTCGCCGCACTTCTGTTCGCCGATGTAGCCGATGCGTGTCAGCTCGTCTTTCACATTCTTGCCGTCGACGTCGGTCGCGCTGTAAGCATGCTCCAGCGTGAAGGCGCCGCAGAACACGCCTGAACCCATCATCACCGGCACGAAGCGCGAACCTTCTTCGTTGGTCCACACCGCGACTTCGATCGGTGCTTCGGTCTGGATGTTGTGCTGATTCAGCGTGCGGATCACTTCCATGCCGGCCAGCACGCCATAGTTGCCGTCGAACTTGCCGCCGGTCGGCTGCGTGTCGATGTGCGAGCCGGTGACTACCGGCGGCAGATCATTGTTGCGGCCGGCGCGGCGCATGAAGATGTTGCCGATCTGGTCGACGACGACGCTCATGCCTTCTTGTTTCGCCCAGCTGCTGACGAGGTCGCGGCCTTGCTTGTCGAGGTCGGTCAGCGCCAGACGGCAGACGCCGCCCTTCGGCGTCGCGCCGATTGCGCCGAGATCCATCAGCGAGTTCCACAGGCGTTTGCCGTCGATGCGTAAATTGGTGATGCTGGTTTTCATGTCCATGATGACTCCGTCAAATTCGGTTTGTACTGCGACTCGTGCTCGGCTTAAGCCGCGAGAATTAAGCAGTTAAATTTAAGCAGTTAAATTTAAGCAGTTAAATTTAAGCAGTTAAGTTTAAGCAGCAAGATTTACGCCAAGATAGCGGTCTTTTGCGCTGTCGTCGGCGAGAAATTCCGCATTGGTCGCGCTATAGGCGATGCGTCCCTGCTCCACAATGTAATGCCGATCCGCCAACTGCGTGCAGACCTCCAGATTTTGCTCGACCAGGATGATCGACATGCCGGTTGCCTTGATCAGTTTGATCTGCGCGACGATCTCGTCGACGATCACCGGCGCCAGCCCCTCAACCGGCTCATCCAGCATCAGCACCTTGGGATGCGTCATCAGTGCGCGCGCAATCGCCAGCATCTGCTGTTCGCCGCCGGACAACTGGCCGCCGCCGTTCTTGCGGCGTTCTTTCAGGCGCGGGAAGATCTTGTACACGTCTTCCAGGCCCCAGGCCGAATCCTTGCGCGCCGCCATGGTCAGGTTTTCTTCCACCGTCAGCAGCTTGAAGATGCCGCGATGTTCCGGCACCAGGCAGACGCCGCGTGAGGCGATCTTATAAGCCGGCAGGCCGGCGACGTTATTGCCTTCGAACATGACCTTGCCCTGGCGCGGTTCGACCACGCCGACGATACTTTTCAGGGTCGTGCTCTTGCCGGCGCCGTTGCGGCCCAGCAGCGTGATCACTTCGCCGGCGGCGACCTGCAGCGACACGCCTTGCAGGATGTGGCTCTTGCCGTAATAGCTGTGGATGTCTTGTACGTTGAGGATCATGTTGTTTCTCCTGCCTTCGTCTCAGCTTTCTTGCCGCCGGTAATCATGCTGCCCAGATAAGCACGGCGCACGCGTTCATCGTTGCGGATGTCGTTGGGTTTGCCCTGCGCCAGAATCTGCCCCTGCTGCATCACGGTGATGCTGTCGGAGATGTCCATCACGATGTCCATGTTGTGTTCGATCAGCACCACGGTGTAGTTGTCGCGCAGGCTGTGGATCAGCTTCTTCATGTCGGCGATGTCGTCGATGCCCATGCCCGAAGTCGGCTCATCGAGGAAGATTACTTTCGGTTGACCCGCCATCGCCATGCCGACTTCCAGACGGCGTTGCTGGCCGTGCGAGAGTTCGGAGGAGAGACGGTCGGTGACGCCTTGCAGATTCAAACGCACCACCAGCTGCTCGGCAATGTCGCAGGCCTGACGCAGCAACTCGGGCCGCTTCCACGGATTGAGCGCTTGCGCCGGCCGTGTGCCTTGCGCCGCCAATCGCAGGTTTTCACGCACGCTCAGATTGGGAAACAAACTGGTCACCTGGAACGAACGCGCCAGACCCTTGCGCACGCGCTTGTAACCGGGCAGGTGCGACACTTCTTCACCTTCCACCAGAATGCTGCCTTCGGTAATCGGCGTGGTGCCGGTCAGCGTGTGGAACAGCGTGGTCTTGCCGGCGCCGTTAGGCCCGATGACGGAATGCACCGTGCCCGGCAGGATATCCAGCGTGATGTTGTTGACGGCGGTGAACTTGCCGTAGCGCTTGGTCACGTTCACCGCTTTGAGGATGGGCGTACTCATCAATGGCTCTCCTTGGCGATGTCGGTACTCACACGGGTTTTCGTACCGGGGCGCAGACGTTGCAGCAGCGATTGCGCAAGACCGTACAAACCCTTGTGCATGTACAGGCTCACGCCGATCAACAGGAAGCCAAGCAGCATCAGCCAGCGCGGCCACAGCGTCGACAGCCAGTTGCCGACCAGCACGTAGAAGGACGCGCCCAGCACCGAGGCAAACAGATTGCCGGTGCCGCCGATCACGGTCATGATCAGGATCGATTCGCTGGTGTGGTATTCGATGTTGGACAGCGGCGCGACGCCGGTCATCATCGCGTGCAAGCCGCCCGCCAGTCCGGTCACTGCGCCCGAGATGACGAAAGCCGCAAGCTTCAGCAAGGTCACGTCGTAGCCTACTGCGGAAGCGCGCGCCTCGTTGTCGCGCACCGCCAGCAGGGTACGGCCCAGCACCGAATCCACCACGCGCTGCAACAGCCAGAAAACCACTACGAACAGGATCGCGACGAAGCTGTAGTACTGCCACGACGAAGTGGTCGGCAACAGCGTATGGCCGAACACCGACAGGTTGGGACGTGGAATGTCGAGCAAGCCGTTGTCGCCGCCGGTGATGTCCTTCATCGTATAAGCGAGGAAGTAGAACATCTGTGCAAACGCCAGCGTCAGCATGACGAAGTAAGTACCCTTCTGGCGAATCGAAAACCAGCCGACCAGCAGCGCAATCAGTCCGCCGATGACGGCGGCGATCAGCAGGGAGATCAGCAGCGGCGCTTTCAGGTGCAGCAGCGCCAGGCCGGTGGCATAACTGCCGATGCCGAAGAAAATCCCCTGGCCGAACGACATCAGGCCGGTATAACCCAGCAGCAGATTGCAGCCGAGTGCGGCCAGCGCGTAGATCAATACTTCGGTCGCCAGCGTGCCGGAGCCGACGCACAGCGGCAGCAGCAAGACCACAGCAATGGCCAGCAGCGTAAAGCGGAAATGAGCGATATGTTTCATGACGGTCTCCTCAGCTGGCGCGGCCGAGCAGGCCGTTGGGACGCAGCAGCATGACCGCCGCCATCGCCACATAAATCATCAGATGCGCGCCTTCCGACCACACCGTACTCATCACGCTTTGCACAATGCCGACCAGAATGCCGCCCACCAGTGCACCGGAAAAACTGCCGAGGCCACCGATCACCACCACTACGAATGCAATGCCCAGAGCCTCTACGCCCATGAACGGTTCGACGCCGCGAATCGGCGCTGCCAGTGCGCCCGCAAGACCCGCAGTGAACGCGCCGAGTGCAAACACCAGACTGAAGATGCGATCGATGTTCAAGCCCAGCAGCGACACCATTTCCGTCGATTCGCTACCCGCACGAACGATGGAGCCGAGACGCGTGCCTTCAAGAATCCACCACAACAGCAGCGCCATCACGGCAGTGAAAGCGATCACGAACAAACGGTATTTGGGATACACGAAACCACCGGCCATGACCACGCCCTGCAGCAGATCCGGCGGCGAAATATTGTTGCCAAGCGGGCCCCAGTAAGAGATCACGGCCTCTTGCAATACCAGTGCAAGACCGACAGTGAACAGAATATGAAAGTGATGCGGCAGCGCATAAATGTGGCGCAATACAAAGCGCTCGACCAGAAAAGCGAATACACCGACAACGAGCGGAGCGATCAGCAACGACCACCAGAAATTGATGCCCATTTCGCCAAGCTGGAAGCAGAAATAAGCACCCAGCAAGAAAAACGCGCCATGCGAAAAATTGACGAAACGCAGCAGGCCGAACACGATGGACAAGCCCACCGCCAGCAGGAAATACAGCATGCCGATGCCGACGCCGTTGGCAATTTGCAGCAGATAGATATTCATGAAACCTCAATACGTTGAGAAACGTTAGCGACGACTTTATATGTGATTTATCCAAGATCTTTTATGAGCAATCACAGTCGTCGACCTGTTCCTGATCCGTAGCGAGAAGCCGTCAGCCGGTAGCGACCGGAGCGGAAGAACCGGAGTGTACTTGGGTACACGAGGATTCTGAGCACCGTACGCTGCCGGATCACGGCTTCGCAATTGGATCAGGGACAGGTCAGCCCAGCTTGCACATGGTTTTGTCGAGTGCCAGGAAAGATTTTCCAGACGAGATGATGTCTGCATAGTCGTTCTTGTTGCGCATCTTCGACTTTGCCTTGCCCTTGAGCAGGTAGTAGTTCTTGATGACCTGATGATCGCCCTTGCGGATTTCTTCGGTGCCGGTCAGGCCTTCGTACTTCATGCCTTCCATTGCCGCGATGACTGCTTTCGGATCGGTGCTGTTGGCCTTGATGATGGCGTCCAGAACGATCTTGGTACAGATGTAGGAACCGGCCAGGCTGTAGTTCGGGTCGATCTTCAGCGAATCGTTGACCGTTTTGACGAATTCCTTGTTGAACGGCGCATCGATGGCGTGCCAGTATTGCGCGCCGAAGTAGACGCCGTCGCAGATGTCCGCGCCCAGTGTTTCGAACTGTTCCAGACCCGAAGCCCAGGCCATCAGGATGGTGCAGTTGTTCTTCATGCCGAAGCTGACTGCCTGGCGCAGCGTGTCCGACGATTGCGAACCGAAATTCAACAATAACAGGACGTCCGGCTTGGCGGCCATGGCGTTGGTGAGGTAGCCGCTGAACTCTTTTTCGGCCAGCGAGTGGTAGCTGTTGCCGACGTGTTCGATACCTTTTTCTTTGAAGATCGCTTTGGCTGCGCTCAGCAAACCGTCACCGAAAACATATTGCGGCGTGATGGTGTACCAGCGCTTGGCGTTTGGCATTTTTTCCAGTAGCGGACGCACGGTCTGCTCGATCGCACCGAAGGTCGGCACCGACCAGCGGAAAGTAGCGCGGTTGCAATCGCTGCCGGTGATTTCATCGGCGCCCGCGGTGGTGATGAAAATACTGCCGCCTTTTTCCGCTTCCTTGCCCATCGCCAGCGCTTCGCCGGAGAGAATGCCGCCTGCGAAAAAGCGCGTGCCTTTTTCCATCGTCTCTTGCATCTTGCGGACCGCAGTCGCCGGTTTTCCTTCCGTATCCAGCGTGGTGTAGCTCAGGTTCTTGCCGAGCACCTTGCCGTATTTTTGCAGCACCAGCTTCATGCCCATGTCGGCGTATTTTCCGTTCGCGGCAAACGGGCCGGACATCGGAACAGGGCAACCGAACTGAATTGCATCGGCTTGTGCGAATACATCGGTGTAGGACAGTGCACCTGGTGCAGCGAGTGCGGACAGCTTGAGAAAATCACGACGATTCATCATATTCACATCTCCAAAAATGACTGTGCATTGAAAGGGTTAAATCAATCTGTTGTGACGCAAGTTCTGTGCCCGTAACGATAAGAAATTCATCGTCATGGCGAGAGAAAATCTACTGCAGGGACATGTGGAAATGCACCGTGTTTACCTCGGTAAAAACGGTGTGATGATGAAGGTCTCTCGACCTTGCGCGCAGGCGTATGTGTGCGTGCTGCAATACATGATGGCGATGGATCATGTTGCTCCTCCTGGTTTAATGTCTCTGTTTGTTTTTGTACGTCGTTTTTTATTTTTTACTGCCGCGAATGTTGGCATGGTCATGTGTTTTTACATGCCTGCCTTTTGGTTTTTCGCGTTACTGCATGCTACGTGAATTACTTGCTGCGTTGATTTTTCTTTTGATGAATTTAATTCTCCAATTTCGTCAATGTCGGTGCGTTTTCAACATCACTTTGCACCATCAATTTCCGCTACTGCACCAATACTTCACGTCGCGAAATTCAATGTGAAAATCAATAGTGAAAACAGCGACGGCATGAGGTTCGCTCATGCCGTTTTTCTTTCTCAACTCTTCGCTGTTTTCATCGCGCTTTCACATGAACTGCAGACTTATTTCATCTGCGGGAAAGCGAACTCGGCACCGGCGCTGGCGGTGTTCGGCCAACGTTGCATCACGGCTTTGGCGCGTGTGTAAAAACGTACGCCTTCCGGACCGTAGACATGATGGTCGCCGAACAGACTGCGCTTCCATCCGCCGAAACTGCTGAACGCCATCGGCACCGGCAGCGGGACGTTGACGCCGACCATGCCGACTTCGATCTGGCGCACGAACTCGCGCGCTGCGCCGCCGTCGCGGGTGAAGATGGCGACGCCGTTGCCGTATTCGTGGTTGTTGATCAGCTCGACGGCGGTGGCGACATCTGGTGCGCGCAACACGCACAGCACCGGTCCGAAAATTTCTTCCTTGTAGATGGTCATCTCAGGCGTGACGTGATCGAACAAGGTGCCGCCGACGAAGAAGCCGTTTTCACGGCCAGGCACCTTGAAACCGCGGCCGTCGACAACCAGCTTCGCGCCTTCTTCGACACCTTTGCCGATCAGACCTTCGATGCGTGCTTTCGCCGCAGCGGTGACGACCGGGCCCATCTCGGCATCTTTTTCCATGCCGTCGTTGATCTTCAGATTGCGTGTGCGTTCGGCCAATGCAGCGACCAGCTTGTCGCCGGCGTCGCCGACTGCAACCGCCACCGAGATCGCCATGCAGCGTTCGCCCGCGGAACCATAGGCCGCGCCGATCAATGCATCGACCGCGACTTGCATGTCAGCGTCGGGCATGACCACCATGTGATTCTTGGCGCCGCCCAACGCTTGCACGCGCTTACCCTTGGCACTGCCGCGCGCATAGATGTATTCGGCAATCGGCGTCGAGCCGACGAAGCTGATGGCTTTGACTTTCGGATGGTCGAGCAGCGCATCGACGGTAACTTTATCGCCCTGGATCACGCTGAAGACACCGTCCGGCAGGCCGGCTTGCTGCAGCAGTTCTGCGATCAGGAGCGACGCCGACGGATCGCGTTCGGACGGTTTGAGAATGAAGCAGTTGCCGCAGGCCAGCGCGATCGGAAACATCCACATCGGCACCATGGCGGGGAAATTGAACGGCGTGATGCCGGCCACCACGCCCAGCGCCTGGCGCATCGACCAGGCGTCGATGCCGCGTGCGATCTGGTCGGTGTATTCGCCCTTGAGCATTTGCGGAATGCCGACCGCATATTCGACCACTTCAATGCCGCGCGCGACTTCGCCTTGCGCATCGGAAAAAGTCTTGCCGTGTTCGCGGGTGAGGATGGCGGCGAAGTCGTCGGCGTGTTGCTGGATCAGTTGCAAAAACTTGAACAGCACGCGCGCACGCGTCAGCGGCGGCGTGTTGGACCATGCAGGGAAAGCGGCGGCTGCGCTGGCGACTGCGCTGTCAACTTCTTCTGCCGTGCCCAGTGCGACGCGCGCCACCGGCACGCCCAATGCAGGATTGAATACATCGGCATAGCGGTCGCTGCTAGTGTCGACGCGGCGTCCACCGATGAAGTGAGTAATTTTTTCCATGTTGTATTGATGTACTTTCGATTAATCCAGGGTCTTCAAAATCGCAGCGAGCTTGCCGAACAGTTCGTCGATGTGTTTCTTCTCGATGACCAGCGGCGGCGACAAGGCGATGATGTCGCCGGTCACGCGGATCAGGATGCCGTCGTTGAAGGCGCGGCGGAAGGCGTCATAGGCGCGTGCGCCCGGCTTGCCCGGAATCGACGACAGCTCAATGCCGGCAATCATGCCGATGGTGCGGATATCGATGACGTTCGGCAGGCCGCGCAGCGAATGCGCCGCTTCCTGGAAGTAGTCGGCGACGCTCTGGGCGTGTTCGAGGATGCCGTCCTGTTCGAAAATGTCGAGCGAGGCCAGGCCGGCGGCGCAGGCCAGCGGGTGGCCGGAATAGGTATAGCCGTGGAACAGTTCGATGCCGTCCGGACCTTGCATGAACGCGTCATGCACGTGCGGTTTGACGAACACCGCGCCCATCGGCACCACGCCGTTGGTCAGGCCCTTGGCTGTAGTGAACAGATCCGGCTCGACGTCGAAGTAGTCCGATGCGAATGGGGTGCCGAGGCGGCCGAAGCCGGTGATGACTTCATCGAAAATCAGCAGGATGCCGTGCTTGGTGCACAGCTCGCGCAGGCGTTTGAGGTAGCCCTTGGGCGGAATCAGTACGCCGGTGGAGCCGGCGACCGGCTCGACGATGACGGCGGCGATGTTGGACGCGTCATGCAGCGCGACCAGGCGTTCCAGCTCGTCGGCCAGGTGCGTGCCGTATTCAGGTTCGCCCTTGGTGAAGGCGTTCTTTTCCGGGTTGTGCGTGTGCGGCAGGTGATCGACGCCTTGCAGCAGCGCCGAGTTGAAGGTCTTGCGATTGCCGCCGATGCCACCGACCGACATGCCGCCGAAACCGACGCCATGGTAGCCGCGCTCGCGGCCGATCAGGCGGGTGCGGGTGGCGTCGCCGCGTACGCGGTGATACGCCAGAGCAATTTTCAGGGCGGTGTCGACCGCTTCCGAGCCGGAGCCGGTGTAGAACACTTGCGAAAAACGGTTGCCGGTGTATTGCTTCAGGCGTTCGGCCAGCTCGAACGCCATCGGATGGCCGAGCTGGAAGGACGGCGCATAGTCCAGCGTCGCCACGGCCTTTTGCACGGCGGAGACGATCTTCGGCTGCGCGTGGCCCAGCGGTACGCACCACAGGCCGGCGGTGCCGTCGAGGATCGCGTTGCCGGCGTCGTCGCGGTAATACATGCCTTCGGCTGAGACCAGCATGCGCGGGCTGGCCTTGAAGTTGCGGTTGGCCGTATAGGGCATCCAGTAAGCGGACAGGTCGGAAGAGGACAGTGGTTTGTTCATTTCAGGCGCACCTTGAAGGGTTGACGAAACAAGAGTTAACGAAACGGGAATGGATGGACGATCGATGGAATGATCAATGAGACGATTATTGCGAGACGCGGCCGGTATTGTTAGATACACTTTGGAATTAACTGAAAAACTGTATTGTTTAATTCAACAATCTGTATTGATAACAGTTGTCGGCAAGGCAAGCGCTCAAACGCTCAAGCGCCGGCAACATGCTGTAGCGAGGATAAGATGGCGAAGGCGCAGCGCGAGGCGGTCTACCTGACGCTGGAACGAAACGGCGTGGTGAGGTTGGTCGAGCAAGTGGTGAGCGGATTGGCACAATCGATCGAACAGGGCGGCTTGCGCTCGGGCGAGCGTTTGCCCTCGGTACGCCAGTTTGCCGAATCGCACGGCATCGGCGCATCCACCGTGGTCGAGGCTTACGAGCAACTGGTGGCGCGCGGCCTGCTGGTGGCGCGGCGCGGCGCCGGTTTCTTCATCGCGCCCAAAGGGACCAATATTCCGCCCAGCCTGGCGTTCACGCCGCCGGAGCCGGTCATCGACTCGGCCTGGCTGCTGTCGGAGATGTTTGCCGACGAGCGCGTGCCGATCAAAGCCGGTTGTGGCTGGCTGCCTGGCAAATGGCTCGACGACGAAGGCTTGCATCAGGCTGAACGCCGCATCATCCGTTCACCCGGCGCGCAGCAGGTCGGCTACGGCCATCCCTACGGCTATGCGCCGCTGCGGCAGATCATCTGCCAGTTCCTGGCGAACTGGTCGCTGGAAGTCTCGCTCGATCAGGTGCTGACCTCGCACGGCGCGACGCAGGGCCTGGACCTGATCATCCGCACCATGGTCAAGCGCGGCGACACGGTGCTGGTCGACGATCCCGGTTATTGCAATCTGATCGCCATGCTGAAGATGGCCGACCTCAACGTCATCGGCATTCCGCGCACGCCCACCGGCGTCGATACCGAGATGCTGGAGACGCTGGCGCGCACGCACAAGCCGAAATTGTTTTTCACCACCAGCGTGCTGCACAACCCGACCGGCACTTCCTACACGCCGGCCTGTGCGATGCGCGTGCTGCAGGCGGCCGAACGGCACGGTTTCTGGGTGGTGGAGGACGATATCTTCCGCGAACTGGGCCAGCCGACCGACCCTATGCTGGCGGCGCTCGACGGCTTGCAGCGCGTGATTTACGTCGGCAGTTATTCGAAAACCATCGCGCCGTCGTTGCGCCTCGGCTTCATCGCCTGCCAGCGCGATCTGGCGCGCCAGCTGGTGCATACCAAGATGGTGCTGAGCCTGACCAATTCCGAAATCAACGAACGCCTGGTGCACAGCGTGCTGACCGAAGGCCACCATCGCCGCCACGTCGAGAATCTGGCGGCATCCTTGTTGAATGCGCAATCGCGCGTCAACAGCAAGCTCAGCGAGACCGGTCTGACGCCGTTCACGACGCCGCGCGGCGGTATGTTTTCCTGGGCAAAACTGGATGGTTGCGAACTGAGTGCGCGCGAGATCGCCGATCGCGCGCGGCAGAAAGGCATCTGGCTGGCGCCGGGAGAGTTCTTTCACCTCACGCCGCCGGACGAGCCGTGGTTCCGTTTCAACGTGGCGTATGCGGATGCGCCTGAGCTGTATGAATTTTTCCGCACATTGTGATGTCCAGATCCTTCCATCCACCAATCATTCGATGACTGTCTGATGCAAAAATTTAACTCTGACTATGCAAGTTCGGCCGGCATTCGCGCCGTGGTGTTCGATTTCGGCGGCGTACTGTTCGACTGGAATCCGCTGCACCTGTATCAACAACTGATTCCAGACGCCGCCGAGCGCGAGCATTTCCTGACCAACGTCTGTTCGCCGGACTGGAACATCCGCCAGGACGGCGGCCGTACATTGCAGGAAGGCACCGAATTGCTGGTGGCGCAGCATCCGCAGCATGAGCCGATGATCCGCGCCTTCTACGATCGCTGGACCGAAATGCTGCGCGGCCCGCTGCATGACGGCGTGGAATTGCTGCGTACTTTGCACGAAAAAGAAGTGCCGTTGTTCGGTCTCACCAACTGGTCATCGGAGACCTTTCCGTATGCGCTGGCGAACTACGATTTTCTGCAGATCTTCCGTGACATCGTGGTATCGGGAGCCGAGCAGTGCATCAAGCCGGATGACGTTATCTACCAGATTGCGCTGACGCGTTACGGCAAACATCTGTCCAACCTGAAGCCGTCCGAACTGATCTTCCTCGACGACTCCGCCAAGAACGTGGAGGCGGCGCGGCGCCTCGGCTGGCATGCGATTCATCATGTCGATTGCGCCGAGACGGTGAAGCAGTTGCGCGAGCTTGGTTTGCCTGTGTAAGCAGGTTTAACGACGCGTGTATGCGGCGAGATGTTCGCGCCACGCGTCGGGTTCGCCCAGCCAGCGGCCGGCGTCGAGCATTTCGAAACGGCCGTCCTGCTCCAGCACGAAAGTCGGAAAGCCGTGTCCACCGACCTGCGCCAGCAAGCGGCGGCTGGCGGCGATATGTTGCTGCAATTCTTCCTCGCCGATGCGCCCGTAAGCTTGCGCGAATTCGTCGGCATCCAATCCCAGTTCGACCGCCAGCGCCAGCAGCACATCGTCATCGGCAATGCGTTTGCCTTCCACGTAATGCGCCACTTGCAGACGCGACAGCAGGTCGAGGCCGCGTTCGGCCAACTCTTCTGCGGCCAGAATCGCCCTGATCGGCGGCGCCGAATCGAAGACGGCGGTTTCATCCAGCAACAAGCCGTTGAAGTAGCCGTCGCCGAATGGTTGGCCGGTCAGGCCGGCAATCCGATGGTCGTGCGGCATGACGTAATTGCGTAAAGCCGGGTTGATCTGTTTGCGGTTGGCGCCGGTCATCATGCCGCCGCCATGGCCGATCACCGGCATGACGTTGCGTGCAGCTGCCGCCAGCGGGGCGGCGCCGTAGCACCAGCCGCACAGCGGGTCGTAGATGTAATGCAGCGCAGTAGCGCCGCCGGTGTTGTTGGCGTTGTTGGTGTTCATGATGCGTTCCTTGAAGAGAGATCCCTAATTTAACGCGAATAGCCGGCGCATGTGTGCCGGCTATTCGCTATTCAAGACGAGAACTTTGTTGATGAATTTTTGTTGAATTGCATTACCACTTCATCTCGCCCTTGGCGACCTTGGCGCACAGTTCCAGCACCGAAAGATTGGTCGCGTTGGGATAGCGCGCTTTCATCGCCGCGATCAGTGCGGTGGAGTCGGCTGCCTTTGCGGTTTCCGCATCGAAGGCCTTGATGTAATCGCGGGTGTATTTCACCGACGCGATGGTCATCGGTGCGCCGGCGGCGTAATGGCCGGGGACGACGGTCTTCGGTTTCAGCTTCTCGATGCGCGCCAGCGTGAGCAGCCAGCCCTTGTGCGATTTTTCGCCTTGCGTGTCGGCCATCCAGACGTGTTCGTTGCCGTCGACAACCACACCGCCGACGACTGCCCTGATCGAAGGAATCCAGACGAAGCTGCGCTCCGGCTGTGGTCCGTCGAGACCGATCACTTGCAGCTCCTTGCCTTCCAGCGTCAGCGTATTGCCCTCAAGGACATCCGGCACGATGGTTTGCGCGGGGGCATCGGCGCCCAGCTTCGGTCCCCAGAAGGCCAGCTTGTGGGCGACGGTTTCTTTGATATGCGCCACGGTTTGCGGCGTTGCCAGGATCTTCACGCCGGGATAGGCGGCCTTGATGGTGTCGAGGCCGAAGTAGTAGTCCGGGTCGCCATGGCTGATGTAGACCGCAACCAGTTTCTTGCCGCTGGCACGGATCTTCTCCACGACTTGTTCCGCCTGCGCGCGGCCGAATTGGGCGTCGACCAGAATCGCGTCCTGCTTGCCGGCGACCAGCACCGAGCTGACAGGAAACAGCGCGCTGTCGCCGGGGTTGTAGATATCCAGCTTGAGGGCATCGGCGGACGCGGTTGTTGCAGCGGCGGCGTTGCCGGTGCTGGCGGCGAAGATGCCGACGGCCGCAGCCAATGCCAGCAGCGGACGGGAAATTGTGTGGAAGCGCGAATACATGTTCATCTCTCCGAAAAGGTTTAAGTGCGACGGAGGAAGATTAATGATTTATTTGTTTTGGAAAAACAGCATAATGAAACATAGTTTGTTTCTTAAATCGTGCATATAAACTGAAGCGCCGGGAGGGCGGCATGGATAGATTGACGGCAATGCAGGTATTTGTGAGCGTGGTCGATAGCGGCAGCCAGTCAGCGGCCGCCTTGCAGCTGGACATGTCGCGTCCGGTGATTTCGCGCTATCTGGCGGAGCTGGAAGAGTGGGTCGGCGCACGCCTGCTGCACAGGACCACGCGCCGCCTGAGTCTGACCCCGGCCGGCAATGAGATTCTTGAACGTTGCCGCCAGATGCTTTCTTCCGCGAGCGATCTACAGCATGCCGTCAGCCAGCCGCAGCAGGCGCCGAAGGGCTTGCTGCGCATCACCACGACTACCTCGTTCGGTCCGCAGCTGGCACGCGCTGTCACCGCTTATTGCAAGCGCTATCCTGAGGTCGCGGTCGATCTGATGATGCTGGATCGCACCGTCAATCTGGTGGAAGAGCGCATCGATCTGGCGATTCGCATGACCACGCGCCTCGATCCCAGCCTGATCGCACGCAGGCTGTCGGTGTGCCGTTCGACGATCTGCGCATCTCCGGATTATCTGCGCGTGCACGGCACGCCGAAGAAAGTGGCGGACCTGGCGCTGCACAACTGCCTGACGCATTCCTATGTCGGAAAGAGCCTGTGGGAGTTCGATCACAAGGGCAAGCACAGCTCGGTCGCGGTCAGCGGCAATATCAGCGCCAATGAAGCGATGGTGTTGCTGTCGGCCGCGCTGGCCGGCGCCGGCATTGCGCATCTGCCGGCCTATGCAGCCGCGCCCTACGTGGCTTCGGGAAAACTGGTGGCGCTGCTGCCGCAACATGAACCGACCGTGCTCGATATCTACGGCGTGTACGCGTCGCGCAAGCACATGCCGGCGACCTTGCGCACCATGCTGGATTTTCTGGCGGAGAGATTTACCGGCGAACCGGAATGGGGTGAAGGTTAACGCCGGAGTTATGGCGTAATGCTGAGCAGCTTGTGCACGAGTTCAGACGACGTCGCTGCGCCGAATTTACGCATCAGACGGGCGCGGTGCATTTCTACAGTACGTGGGCTGAGTTCGACCTGGCGTGCGATCAATTTACTTGTCTTGCCTTCCACCAGCAGCGCCGCGATCTCGCGTTCGCGTGGCGTCAGGCCCGGCGCCAGCGGCCGTTTGGCGCTGACGTCTTCGAAGGTCCAGATGCCCGCCGCGTGCGGATCGCCCTGCACCAGCGACGCCCCGGTGACGTGGCACCAGAACATTTCTTCGTTGGCGCGCTTCATGATGCGCTCGTCGGAGTAGAAACCTTTTTCGTTGAGAATCGGCACCAGCCGTACGCCGGTGCGTTCGAATTCATCAGGTGTCGGATACAGCACCATGAATGAGAGCCCCGACAGTTCGCCCGGCGCGTAACCGAACATCTTCGCCAGCGCCAGATTGCTTTGCTGGATGACACGGTTATGCGATACGCACATGCCGATCGGGGCATGCATGAATACTTGTTCGAAGTCGACGAGATGCGAGTTGCTCATTATCCGTTGCTAATTTTTTGTATCGTAAAAATACTGTCAGGAATCCTCAATAATAAGGCCTGGCGGGAGTTCTAGGTATTTTTACCGTATTGTAGGGGCTATGGCAGCAACCTATGATGCCAGCTGACATTTTCAAACTATAAGAATTGAAAGGAGACATGTGAATAAAGTCTATCCCGACGCGTCCAGCGCGTTATCCGGCATCGTCAAGGACGGCCAGACGATTGCGGTCGGCGGCTTCGGCCTGTGCGGCATTCCTGAAGCGCTGATCGCCGCCTTGCGCGACTCCGGCGTACAGAATCTGACGGCCATCTCCAATAACGCCGGCGTTGACGGTTTCGGCCTCGGCCAATTACTCACAACGCGCCAGATCAAGAAGATGATCGCCTCCTATGTGGGTGAAAACAAAGAGTTCGAACGCCAATACCTGGCCGGCGAACTGGAACTGGAATTCACCCCGCAAGGTACGCTGGCAGAAAAGCTGCGAGCAGGCGGCGCCGGCATCCCGGCCTTCTTCACCAAGACCGGTGTCGGCACGCTGGTGGCCGAAGGCAAGGAAATCCGCGACTTCGACGGCGCCAGGTACGTCATGGAGCGCTCTTTGGTCGCCGACATCTCGCTGGTCAAGGCACAGAAGGCCGACAAGGCAGGCAACCTGGTCTTCAACAAGACCGCGCGCAACTTCAATCCCAACGTCGCCATGGCCGGCAAGATCACCATCGTCGAAGTCGAGGAACTGGTCGAAGTCGGCCAGCTCGACCCGGACCAGATTCACACCGCCGGTATCTTCGTGCACCGCATCGTGGTCAACGCCACGCCGGAAAAGCGGATTGAACAACGTACGGTTTCTGCTGCGGCGAAATAAGGAGAAATAATCATGGCATGGACCAGAGACGAAATGGCTGCGCGCGCAGCCAAGGAATTGCAGGACGGTTTTTACGTCAACCTCGGCATCGGCTTGCCGACCTTAGTCGCCAATCACGTTCCCAACAACATTGAAGTCTGGCTGCAATCGGAAAACGGCCTGCTCGGCATCGGCCCCTTCCCGACCGAAGACAAGGTCGACGCCGACCTGATCAACGCCGGCAAACAGACCGTCACCACCATCCCGGGCTCGTCCTTCTTCAGCTCGGCGGACTCGTTCGGCATGATCCGCGGCGGCAAGATCAACATCGCCATCCTGGGCGCGATGCAGGTATCGCAGCAGGGCGACCTGGCCAACTGGATGATTCCAGGCAAGATGGTCAAGGGCATGGGCGGCGCGATGGATCTGGTGGCTGGCGTCGGCCGCGTGGTGGTGCTGATGGAGCACGTTGCCAAAGGCAAGGACGGCAGCATCTCGCAAAAGATTCTCAAGCAATGCAACCTGCCGCTGACCGGCGTGGGCGTGGTCAATCGCATCATCACCGATCTGGGTGTGATCGATGTGACGCCGGCGGGGTTGAAGCTGATTGAACTGGCGACGGGCGTGACCAAGGAAGAGGTGATCGCCAATACCGAGGCGGAGCTCGACGTCAGCGCGGTGTAGTCAACAAAGTTGTTCTGCGTTCTCTTCGGAGAGCGGACGGTACAGGGGTCGAAGCCTGTGCCGTTTTTTTATGCCCGTTTCAGTCTAGCGTGCCAATCTTTCGCGTACGTGTTCTTCGTGGAACACCGCGTGTGCAGGTTTGACCAGATCGCTGCGGGTGATGAGGCCGATCAGTTGCAAGGACACCGGATCGGCAACTACCGGAAGGCGTTCGACGTGATGTGCGGCCATGCGCCGCGCAATTGACTGGCAGGTTTCGGTGGCGAATGCCACCTGGGAAGTTGACGGCTTCAGCACCGCGCCAATGGCGGTTGTGTCCGCCGTGTCAGGGTGAGCATCCAGATGCGTGGACAAGGTCGCGCGATCCAGCATGCCGAGCAGTTTTCCGCCGTCATCGCACACCGGAAAAGCCCGGTGCCGTTGCGTCGCGCCGAAATATTCCTCGGCGATCCTCCGCAAGCTGGTGTCTGCCGCAATGCACATCACTTCGCGTGTCATCACCTCTTCCACGAACATGCGTTCTTGCGGATCGACGCTGTATTCGCGATAGATGTGCAGGCCGCGACGGGCGATTTTCTCGGTCATGATCGAGCGGCGCATCACCAGCACAGTAAAGCCGTATGAGATGCCGGTCGCCAGCAACAAGGGCAGGAAGGCATTGAAGTCGCCCGTCAGCCCGAGGGCAAACACGGCCGCCGTCAGCGGCGTGCCCAGCACGCCCGCCAGTACCGCCGCCATGCAGACCAGCGGCCACAATGCCGCATCGCTGCCGGGCACGACATAAGCGATGGCGGTGCCCAGTCCGGCGCCCAGCATCAGCAGCGGCGCCAGTACGCCGCCCGAGGTGCCGGAGCCGAGTGCAATGATCCAGATGATCGCTTTGACTGCGAGTAACGCCAGCACCGCTGAAATGGCGAGATGATGATTGAGCAGATCGGCAATCACGTCGTAGCCCACGCCGAGCGCACGTGGCTGGAAGTAGCCGCCGATGCCCACGGCAACCGCGCCGAGCGCAGGCCACCACATCCAGTGCAGCGGCAGCGCGTGGAAGCGATCCTCGACCCAATACAAGGCCACCGACATTGCCGACGACAAGGCGCCGCTCAACAGTCCCGCCAGGATGCACACCAGCAACGCCGACAATCCGGCCGGCGCCGTATGCAAAGGAAACAGCGGTCCGGGTTCCAGCAGCAGCGGTCGCGCGAAGCCGGCGACGGCGCAGGCCAGGATCACCGGCAGCAAGCTGCGCGGACGCCATTCAAACAACAGTAATTCCACCGCCAGCAAGACCGCTGCCGCCGGTGTGCCGAATACGGCTGTCATGCCCGCCGTGGCGCCGGCGACCAGCAGGGTTTTGCGTTCCGCGGCACTGACATGGAAATGCTGCGCGATCAGTGAGCCGATGGCGCCGCCGGTCATGATGATCGGCCCTTCCGCGCCGAAGGGGCCGCCGCTGCCGATCACGATGCCCGACGCCAGCGGCTTTAGGAGGGCGACCTTGCCGGACATTTTGCTCTTGCCGAACAGGATGGCTTCGATGGCTTCCGGAATGCCGTGGCCGCGGATTTTCTCTGAACCGTAACGCGCCATCAGACCGACGATCAGTCCGCCGATGATGGGCACGATCACCACTGAGATTCCCAGCGTGTGCGTTGCCGGCGAGCGATCGGCAAACGACAGCGTCTGGAAGAAAAACAGGTTGGTGAAGAAACGGATCAGGTTCAGCAGGACAAAGGCGGCAACCGTGCTGATGGCACCGATGGCAACGGCGATGCCGGCAAGAAAAAGGACTCGGCGGTCGACAGTGAAGTCGCGTTGGTGGCGGCGCATGTGATCGTCAGAATGAGGAGAGGGTTGACGGAACAGCGGCGTGTTGGCGACAGGCTGCTTCCGGACAAGCATGCCGATAAATATATCATATTGTGATATATTTATTTTCTCTTCATTTTTTGAGCCAACGTTGATGCATCAGAAGTTTTTAATAATGCAATCGAAATTATCCGATTAAAAATTCAAACTTTGAGAGATGAATGAAGATGGTGATGATTTTCGTGAAAATGCACGCCGTAGGTAACGTTTTGTAACTATTTGCTGTGTGGAAATAGCGTGGCAAGTTTTATAATGACCGCCCGAATTGCCTGATGTGAAAAAAATCATGAAGGTCGAAGCAATCCATAGCAACGAAGTTTTGATCGTGCGCGCCGTAGGTAGCCTGGACGCCAACGGCGCTTCTGAATTCGTTAAGCAGCTGCAAAGTCAATGTCGCCCGGATCTGCAAAAGATGATCCTGGATTTCTCTCGCCTCGATATGCTCGGCTCAGCCGGACTGAAGGCGCTTTACCTGCTCAGCAAGAAAGCCGAAGCGCGCCGCGCACGTCTGGTCGTGGTGGGCTTGCAACCGGATGTACGCGAAGTATTCGACAACAGCGGCTTTGTCGCCTGGTACAAGATTCTTGGCAGCGTGGAAGAGGGGCTCAGTTTGCTGAGCCAGGCACCAGGTTTGTTGTCGCGTTAACGAAGCCGCTCTTCACGTTTTTCATTGAAGCATCAACTTCAATTTTCCGCCTGCATCAGTCAGAAAGAACGATGCTTTGGCGCCGCCCCGCGTAGCACCAGCGCCGATACGGCCACGACAAACCTGTCTCAGTGCGGAGATGCGTAATGCCTTATGCCGCGAGCGGCGACGCCGGCATCGGTCGGAAATTGCGCAGGCTCTCCACGCGCGCGATCCATGCGCGTAATTGCGGATACGGCGTCAGACTGACGCCGCCTTCAGGCGCATGTGCAACATAGCTGAAGCAGGCGATGTCGGCGATGGTCGGATGCGTGCCGACCAGGAAGTTGCGGCCGCCGCTGAGATGCGTCTCCAGCAGTTGCAGCAGGCTCGCGGCTTTTTGCTTTGCCAGTTCGTAGTCGTGCGGCGCGTTGAACACCTTCACCAGGCGCGCCTTGCCCGGACCTTCCAACACCTCGCCGGACGCCAGCGACAGGAACTGCTGCACCTTGGCGGCGTTGGCCGCATCATCGGGCAGCCATCCGCTGTTGCCGTAGCGCTTGGCCAGATAAACGAGGATCGCAGTCGAGTCGTACAAGGTAATATCGCCGTCCACGATCACGGGCACCTGGCCGCGCGGATTCATGGCCAGGAAGCCGGTTTCCTTTTGTGCCTTTTTGGGCAGATCGACGTAGATGAATTCATACGGAAGATCGAGCAAGGACAGGAACAGTTCGACGCGATGGCTGTGGCCGGACAATGGAAAGCCGTAGAGGCGGATGGGATGGGCGGGCTGCATGTGAATCTCCTGGTGGATGACGGCGCAAGAAAAATAAATCTTCCCGGACAGATTGGCGTAAGATGTGAATTTGTACCGAACGATCGGTACAATAAACAATCGAAAGAAGCCTGTCAAATAAATTTATAATCCCGGAAACAACAGCGGCGTCGCCATGTCGGTCATGCATGGACATGCATTGCCCCGCTGCGCTGCTACTCACCCAAGAAAATACCTATGCCTGCTCCAAGCTTGTCTCGCGAAGAAGTCGCCCAACGCATCCTTGCCGAATTCCGCCGCTCGGGATATCAGGGCGCGACCCTGGCGAGCTTGTCGGAAGCCACCGGTCTGGGCAAATCCAGCCTGTATCACTATTTCCCCAACGGCAAAACCGACATGGGGACGGCCGCGCTGGAAGCGGTCGGCGTGTGGTTCGGCGAACATGTGATGCCGACGCTGGCGGAAGATGCGCCGGCCGAAAAGCGGCTCAAGAAATTCAGCGCGGCGCTCAGCGAGTTTTACGCCAAAGGCACCCGGCCGTGTCTGACCGATTTGTTCACCATCGGCGAAGCAGGCGAATTCTTCCAGCAATATCTGAAGCAGCGTCTCAGCGGCCTGATCAAGGCGCTCGCCGCCGTTGTGGCCGAAACCGGCGTCTCTGCCGAAGAAGCTTCACGCCGCGCGGAAGACGCCATGATCACCATGCACGGTTCGCTGGTAGTCTCGCGTGCGTTGGGCAGCACGGCGCCATTTGTGCGCACCATGCGCAATTTCCCGGGTGTGCTGCTGGGCGAATAGCGTCATTGCTCGCCGGCGCGAGTGCTGCCGGCTTCCGTCTTCTACTTTCCCCATACCAGCTGGGCCGCGAACGCGCATCGCCATGCCGTCGTGTGCGACAGCAGCGGCACCACGCCTTCTTGCGGCGATTCCATAGTTGCCAATCAGGCCGTCTTAGTTTTTTCCTATCGTCCTCATTAAAACAAAGCGCTTGCTTGACATTTCTCTAGTAACTATTATTATGAAAGTAACTGTCCGAATGGTCGGACGCTACCCTTTCGGAGAATCCCATGAGCAATGCAGCAAACAACGGCAAGAAACCTGGCACCGCACTCATCACCGGCGCATCCACCGGCATCGGCGCAACCTATGCAGACCGTCTGGCCCGCCGCGGCTACGATCTGGTGCTGGTTGCGCGTGACGCACAACGCCTGGAACAAGTGGCAGAGCGCCTGCGCAAGGAGACCTCGGTCAAGGTCGAGATCCTGCCCGCCGATCTGGTCAACAAAGCCGATCTGCTGAAAGTCGAACAACGCCTGCGTACCGACGCTTCCATCACCATGCTGGTCAACAACGCAGGCATGAGTATTGCCGGCGAACTGGCTGACGGCGACATCGACAAGTACGACGCCATGATCCAGCTCAACATCACCGCCGTGATGCGTCTGGCAGCCGCCGTCGCACCGGGCTTCATTCAACGCAAGGGCGGCACGCTGATCAATCTGGCATCGGTGCTGGCGCTGGCGCCGGAAATGTTCAACGGCGCCTATAGCGGCACCAAGGCTTTCGTGCTGAACCTGACTCAGTCGCTGCAAAACGAACTGGGCAAACACGGCGTACGCGTACAAGCCGTGCTGCCGGGCGCTACCCGTACCGAAATCTGGGAACGTTCCGGCTCCGACATCGACGCGCTTCCTGACGCCATGGTGATGAGCGTGGACGATCTGGTCAACGCCGCACTGACCGGTCTGGATCTGGGTGAACAAGTCACCATCCCGCCGCTGCCGGACGTCGCTCAATGGGATGCATTGACCGCCGCGCGTCAGGCGATGGGACCGAATCTGTCGCTCAAGAATCCGGCCGCTCGCTACACCAGGTAATTGCACGTCATCTCAACAGAAGCCATCACGCCGCATGCGACGTAAATGTCTCGACGATCAGGATTGCCCCGTGGCCTGCACCATGCAAGTGGTGGGGGAGTGGTGGAGCATCCTGATCGTGCGTGATTGCCTGCGCGGTCTGACCCGCTTCGACCAGTTTCAGAAAAATCTGGCAATATCGCCCAACATGCTGGCGCGCCGGCTGCAGACGCTGGTTGACGCCGGCTTGCTTGAACGCCGCCAATACCGGCAACATCCACCGCGCTATGAATATCTGCTGACCGAACGCGGCCACGATTTCCGGGTGGTGATCGCGGCGATGTACGACTGGGGATTGCGCAACTTCGGCGACCCGGCGCAGCAGCTCAGGCAAGGCAGTGCGGACGATTATTTGCGAGAAAGAATGCAGGAACAGCGTCAGGAAAGCATTCAGGAAAACAACGAGGAGACATGAAGATGCAAACTTTGGTAGTGGGCGCCGGCGCAGTCGGAGGATATTTCGGTGGCCGCATGTTGGCTGCCGGACGCAACGTGACATTTCTGGTACGCGAAAAACGCGCGGCATTGCTGGCCAAGAACGGCTTGCAGATCAAGAGTCCGGTCGGCGACCTGACGCTGAGCAATCCGCCGACCGTTCTCAAAGAAAATCTGCAGCAACATTACGACCTGATCATTCTCAGCTGCAAAGCCTACGACCTGGATGACGCGATTGACTCCTTCGCCGCAGCAGTCGGACCGCAGACGGCAATCCTCCCGCTGCTCAATGGTATGCAGCATCTGGACATCCTGTCGCAGCGCTTCGGCGCAGAGAAAATTCTGGGCGGGCAATGCGTCATCGCCAGCACCATTGATGCTGACGGCGCCATCAGGCATCTGAATACCTTCCACGGCATGACCTTCGGCGAACGCGACGGCACCTCGTCGTCGCGCCTCGCGCAGATCGAGAAGGAAATCGCCGGCGCCGGCTTTGACGTCAACGTCAGTACCACCATCCTGCAATCGATGTGGGAAAAATGGATCATGCTGGCATCGCTGGCGGGCAGCACCAGCCTGATGCGCTCCACTGTCGGCGATATTCTGCAAGCGCCGGGCGGCGAACAATTCATCACCGCCTTGCTGGAAGAAAACGCAGCCATTGCTGCTGCCAACGGCCATGCACCGGGCGGTCCGTTCTACGACCGCACGCGCAAGATGCTGACCGAAGCCGGTTCGACGCTGACCGCTTCCATGTTCCGCGACATCAGCAACAATGCACGCATCGAAGCCGATCACATCATCGGCGATCTGTTGCGCCGCGGACGCGAAGCCAGGACCAAAATCGACCTGCTGCAAGTCGTCTACGCCCATCTCAAAACTTACGAAGCGCGCAATCAGCGTACAGTCTGACAGACGCACAACGTTTCTGAGTAACACCCTCGTCCCGGCGAACGCCGGGATCCGGTGCCGTGAAGAGAGTGATACGGCACGATGCCGGATCCTGACTTCGTCAGGATGACGGCGATGGGTTTCTACGCATTTCTCTACGTCTTACCAACCGCCGCCCAAAGACCGGAACGTCGTCACCGCAGCACGCGCATCATCCATACGCACCTGCGCCAGCTGATCGCGCGCATGCAGCAGCAGGCGATCCTCTTCCAGCACTTCCGTCAAACTCAAGGCGCCGCCCTGGTAAGCATCTTGCGCTGCAGTACGCGCGCGTTGGCGGGCGGCGACTTCATCGATCAACTCGGTGCTTTGCTTCTCCAACTGCACCAGCGTGACGATGGAGTTCTCCACGTCTTCGGTAGCGCGCAGGATAGCCTGGCGGTAACGCGCCAGTGCTTCCTGATTGGCGCCCCTGGTGCGCGCGACTTCCGCATCAATGCGACCGAAGTCGAACAAGCGCCAGCGCAGACCCAGCGCCGCTTGTGGTTGGAAGCTGTTGGAAGTGAACAATCCTCCCGCGCCCAGGCTTTCAAATCCCAGCAAGGACGACAGCGACAGCTTGGGGTAATACTCCGCCATCGCCACGCCGATACGTGCATTGGACGCGGCCAGGCGACGTTCTGCCGCCAGCACGTCGGGACGGCGGCGCAACAGTGCGGCGCTGCCATCGGCAACGGTAATCGCCGGCACCGTTGCAACCTCTGACGCGTCGTCGTTCAACTCCTGGGCATAGGTTCCGGGCACGGCTCCCATCAGGACGTCGAGCCGGTTGAGCTGGCGTTCGAGTTCAATGCGCAGCGGTGGAATACCGGAGCGTGCCTGCGACAGCTGCGCTTCGGCGAGCGCGCTTTCACGCTGGTTCGACATGCCATCGCGCAAGCGCAGGCGTACCAGTTCGAGTAATTTGCTCGTGGTTTGGACCTGGTCTTCGGCAATGCGCAGACGGGATTGCGCACTGCGAATGCGGAAGTAAGCATCGGCTGCCTCAGCCGCAATGGAAATGCGCACACCGAGATGATCGGCCTCGGCGGCGTCGCGCTCCGCGTCGGCAGCTTCTGCACCGCGCTTCAGCGAGCCAGCCAGATCCAGTTCCCAGCTGGCGCCGACGCCGACGTCATACAGCGTCTGGGTGCGTTCATACCCGGGGAAGCTGCTGGCGATTTTGCCGAGCGGACTATTAAGCGATTGCCTGGCGCGCGCTGCCTGGCTTTCTACGCCGACTTGGGGGCGGCGTTGTGCGCCGGCTTCCTGCGCTGCGGCACGGGCTTGTTCCACACGGGCAACCGATGCGGCGAGGTCAAGGTTCTGCTCGATCGCGCGCTGCACGACACGGCTCAGCACCGGATCGTTGAAACCTTTCCACCATTCATCCAGTTGCGGCATTGGCGCAACAGTGGAACCAGTCGTACCTGTCGCATTCCGCTGCGCCAGCAGACCGGCATTGCGGAACGCGCCACCGGCCACCGCCGGCGCCTGGTAATCGGGACCGCTGGCGCAGCCAGTCAGAAATACGCCGACCGCCAGCGCCACCGCGCTCAGGCTTGCCGATCCCATCAGTTTGTTGCCGTCCGTTGCTGCCATTGCTGACTCCCTCTGAAAAATCCGATTTCTGATTGGCTTCGAAAAGTTACTTGCAAAACGATAGTGTCTAGTTTAATCTAACTATCAAAATGAAAGCAACTAGCAGCCGAAATATTTTTGTCAGCCGAAACAGCTTGCTGGTAAAGGATTTCAAGGCTTCAGGATGTGCAGGACAACGGCATTTTTCATAACCGGCCCCGCGCGGGCTTATCGATAGAAAGACTGGGTACAACATGAGCAATCCAACAAGTGTTGCGTCGGCGAACGACATCGGGCAGTCCGCTACCGCACAGAAAAAAGGCAAAGGCAGGACGGTGAAAATCTTCGTGGCGATCGTCGTGATCGCTGCGGTCATCGGTTACCTGATCTATTGGTTTGCTGAAGGACGCTATTGGGAACACACCGACGACGCCTATGTGGGCGGCGACATCACCGTGATCGCGCCCAAGGTTTCCGGCAACATCGCGCAAGTGCTGGTGACCGACAACCAGCGCGTCAAAGCCGGCGACTTGCTGATCAAACTGGACGACCGCGATTACGTCGCCGTACTGAACAAGCTGAAAGCCGCCGTGCAGGCGCAGGAAGCGACGCTGGCCAACATCGACGCCGAGCGCCACCTGCAGGAAGCGGTGATTGAACAAAACAAGGCCGGCGTCGTCGCCGCCAGCGCCGAGACTTCGCGCGCGCACGACGACCAGACTCGCTATCAAAGCCTGTCGTCCAAGGCTGCGGTATCGGTGCAAAGCTTCCAGAAAGCCGATGCCGACTATAAGCAGGCAGTTGCGAACGGACAAAAAGCGCAAGCCGGTCTGAACGCGGCGCAACGCCAACTCGACGTACTGGCGACACAGAAGCAAAAGGCGCAGGCGGCATTGCAACAGGCCATCGCCGAACGCAATCTGGCCGAACTGAATGTGGCCTACACCGAACTGCGCGCACCGGTTGACGGCGTGGTCGGCAACCGTCGCGCACGTCTCGGCGCCTATGCCGCGACCGGCGCGCAATTGTTGTCGGTGGTGCCGGCGCAAGGGCTGTGGGTCGATGCCAACTTCAAGGAAAACCAGATCGCGCATTTCCGGGCCGGCATGGCGGTGAAGATCAAGGCAGACGTTTTGCCCGGTGAGACCTTCGAAGGCCATGTCGCCAGCGTTGCACCGGCAACCGGCGCGCAATTCAGCATCCTGCCGGCAGAAAACGCCACGGGCAATTTCACCAAGATCGTCCAGCGCGTGCCGGTGCGGATTCTGCTCGATGGCGAAGCTGCGCGTCTCGGAAAATTGCGTCCCGGTCTGTCGGTGACGGCGGAAGTCGATGAGCGCATGCCGGCATCGGGCAGCAACAGCGCCGGCAATACCAACGACGCCGGCAACGCTAAGCGGAGCTGAGCATGAGCGCCGTCGCCAGCACTACCATGGCACCACCGCAAGCGTCGCCCGCAGAGCTGACCCAAAAGGCCAAGATCCTTGCCTTCGCCACCATGTGCGTCGGCATGTTCATTGCACTGATCGATATTCAGATTGTGTCGGCGTCGCTGGCCGACATCGGCGGCGGCTTGTCGGCCGGCGCCGATGAAACCGCCTGGGTGCAAACCAGCTATCTGATCGCCGAGATCATCGTCATTCCCCTGTCCGGCTGGCTGGCGCGCGTGATGTCGACGCGCTGGCTGTTCAGCGCTTCAGCGGTCGGTTTTACCGTCGCCAGCATGTTGTGCGGCATGGCCTGGGACATCAACAGCATGATCTTCTTCCGCGCGCTGCAAGGTTTCCTCGGCGGCTCGATGATCCCGATGGTGTTTACCTCCGCATTCTTTTATTTCTCCGGCCATCAGCGCGTGATTGCGGCGGCGACGGTCGGCGCATTGTCATCGTTGGCGCCGACTCTGGGTCCCACGGTCGGCGGCTGGATCACCAGCAATTATTCATGGCACTGGCTGTTCTTCATCAACCTCGTGCCGGGAATTTTTGTCGCCGTGGTGGTGCCGATGCTGGTGCGCATCGACAAGCCCAATCTGTCGTTGCTCAAGGGCGCCGACTATCTCGGCATGATCCTGCTGGCGGCCAGTCTCGGCTGTCTGGAGTATTCGCTGGAAGAAGGCCCCCGGCTCGGCTGGATGGGCGACGACATCATCCGCACCACGGTGTGGATTTCCATCATCGCCGGTATCGCGTTTGTCTGGCGCAGCCTGGCGTATGAGAACCCGGTTGTGGATCTGCGTGCGCTCAAAGACCGCAACTTTGCGCTGGGCTGTTTCTTCTCGTTCGTGACCGGTATCGGCATTTTCGCCACGGTGTATCTGACGCCGGTATTCCTGGCGCACGTGCGCGGCTTCAGTGCGCTCGACATCGGCCTGGCGATTTTCGCGACCGGCCTGTTCCAGATCTGTGCGATCCCCTTCTATACCTATCTGGGACGCCGCGTCGATCTGCGCTGGCTGATGATGTTTGGCATGGCGTGTTTCGCTCTGAGCATGTGGAACTTCACGCCGATCACGCATGACTGGGGCTGGCGCGAGCTGATGTTGCCGCAGGCCTTGCGCGGTTTTGCGCAGCAGTTTGCGGTGGCGCCGGTGGTGACGCTGACACTCGGTGCGCTCAAGCCGGAACGTTTGAAGCAGGCTTCGGGTTTGTTCAACCTCATGCGCAATCTCGGCGGCGCGATCGGTATTGCGGTGTGCGGCACGATCCTCAATGATCGCACCAACCTGCATTTTTTGCGCCTGGCGGAACATCTCAACAGCGCCAATGAGTCCATGAACAACCTGGTGCAAAACACCGGCGCCAACATGCTGGCATGGGGACTCGACGCCGGTACTGCGCCGACCGGCGCCTTGCAGCAATTGTGGAAGCTGACCATGCGTGAAGCACAGACGCAGACTTTTGCCGATGCTTTCCTGGCGGTGATGGTGTGCTTCCTGGTGGCGATTGTGCTGATTCCATTCATGCACAAGGTAGCCCCACCTAAAGCGCCGTCAGCGGATGCGCATTAAGTTTTATGTTGGCTCAGCCGGCGCCATGCGCTGGCGAGCCAACTGGGCGGAACTCTGCCGGACCGCCCAGCGTATCGGTTTCGCCGCCACTGCGACGGCCCGTTGCAGCATCATCTGCTGTAACGGGCGCAGTGGTTTCACGCCGAGCTGAAGCTTGGCCCAGTCCGGCAGCATATCGACGCCGGCGCGCATCATCAGCCGCGTCCACGGCACCGCCAGCGCATTCGGTGCGGGTGCGTTCATCACCAGCTCCAAAGTCTTCAGCGTGCGTGCGTCGCAATGCAGTTGCGGCCGCATCTTCTCTATATAACCGTCCATCTCCGCCAGGGTACGCGGCACATTTCTTGCTCCGAGTTGCTCGGCGACCAGGGCGATTTCGTCGAGGTACTGGTTCTGTTGCGCCATGCCCAGCTGCGGATTGCGATAGCGCAGATACGCGCGCAGGAAATTCGATACTTCCGCCACATGCACCCAGGTCAGCAAGTCGGGATCGTCGGCCGAATAAGCGCGGCCATCCGGTGCGACGCCGCGTACGCCGCTGTGGATACGGCGCACAAGCGCGATCAGTTTCTCTGCATCTTCGCGGTTGCCAAAGGTCGTTCCTGCGATAAACTGCGCGGTGCGCCGCAAGCGGCCAAGCATATCTTGCTGAAATGTGGAATGATCCCACACGCCGGCCAGCGCCAGCGGGTGCAGCATCTGCATCAGGAGCGCGCTGACGCCGCCGATTAGCATCGCAGTAAAGTCGCTGTGCACCAGCCAGGCGGCGGAATCCGGACCGAACAGGCCGGGATCGCCCAGAGGATAGCGAAAATCAGGGCTGCCGGGAGGGCGGCTGATGCTGATGACGCTGGCTTCAATGCGGGTGCGTAGTAATTCCATGGCGTAGTCGGAGGCGACGGCGGGGCGAGAAAGTGAAATGGTAAGGCTTTTGTCAGTTGGACGCAGAAAGACGGCAAAAGAGGGCAGAAAAGAACAAAAAAGAGTAAGAGCGGAAGAAAAACGCGCAAGAGTAGTAGCTTTGCGGCAAATTATTCTGAGTATAATAAAAGTCTCATTTCAGGGAACCAAAGTTCATGTCAATGGTCGAGTTGGCGCTGCGTCGCCCGTACACCTTTATTGTGATGGCGATGCTGATCGTGCTGTCCACGCCGCTTGTCCTCATGAAAATGGCGACGGACATCTTTCCGGAAATTAATATTCCGGTCATCAGCATCATCTGGAACTACAACGGCCTGTCCGCGCAGGAAATGGGGCAGCGCATTGCGTCCCAGAACGAGCGCGGCCTGACCACCGTGGTCAGCGACATCGAACATATCGAGTCGCAATCGCTGGCCGGCGTTTCCGTGATCAAGGTTTTCTTCCAGCCTACCGCCAACATCCAGAACGCGATTGCGCAGACGGTCGCCTCGGTGCAATCGCAGTTGCGCCAGCTGCCGCCCGGCATTACGCCGCCGCTGGTGATCAAGTATTCCGCTTCCAGCATCCCGGTCATGCAGTTGGCATTGTCGAGCGCGACGCTGCCTGAGCAGCAGCTGTTCGACGCTGCCGTCAATACGCTGCGTCCGCAGCTCATCACGATTCCCGGCGTCGCCGTGCCTTTCCCTTACGGCGGCAAGACCCGTCTGATCTCGGTCGACCTCGATACCCAGGCGCTGCAGGCGCGCGGCCTGTCGCCGGTCGACGTGGTCAACGCCGTCAACACGCAAAACCTGATTCTGCCCTCCGGTACCGCCAAGTTCGGCGGCACCGAATACACCATCAAGATGAACGGTTCGCCGGAAGCGGTGAACGGACTCAATGACCTGCCGGTGCGTACCGCCAACGGCGCCACCACCTATCTGCGCGACGTCGCCTATGTGCGCGACGGCTTCTCGCCGCAAACCAACGTGGTGCGCCAGGACGGCGTGCGCGGCGTCCTGTTGTCGGTGTTGAAGAACGGTGGCGCGTCCACGCTGGACATCGTCAACAACCTGCGCGCGCTGCTGCCGCAGGCGCAGCAGACCATGCCGGCTGACGTCAAGATCACGCCGCTGTTCGACCAGTCGCTGTTCGTGAAAGCCGCGGTCAAAGGCGTGGTGGCCGAAGCGCTGATCGCCGCCGGCCTGACTGCGGCGATGGTGCTGCTGTTCCTCGGCAACTGGCGCAGCACGGTGATCATCGCCGTGACGATTCCGCTGTCGATTCTGGCGTCGATTCTGGTGCTCTACATGCTGGGCGAGACGCTCAATCTGATGACATTGGGGGGCCTTGCGCTCTCGGTCGGTATCCTGGTCGACCAGGCGATCGTGACGATTGAGAATATCGAGCGGCACATGCACATGGGCAAACCTCTGCACGATTCCATCATTGTCGGCGCCGGTGAAATCGGCGTGCCGGCCTTCGTGTCGACCGTATGTATTTGTATCGTGTTCGTGCCGATGTTCTTCCTGTCGGGCGTGGCGCGCTTCCTGTTCGTGCCGCTGGCCGAGGCGGTGGTGTTCGCGATGGCGGCGTCTTATATCTTGTCGCGTACGCTGGTGCCGACACTGGTGATGCTGTTGATGAACAACGCACACGGCGCCGACGACGGCGGCAAGCCAAGTCTGTTGCAGCGCCTGTACCGCGGTTTCGATGCACGCTTTGAACGCGTGCGCCGCGCCTATACGCTGGTGTTGTCTTCGCTGCTGGCGCATCGCCGCCGCTTTGCGCTGGCCTTCCTCGCTTTCTGCGTGCTGTCTTGCCTGTTGTATCCCTTCCTCGGTCGCGACTTCTTCCCTAGCGTTGACGGCGGCCAGATCCGCTTGCATATGCGCACGGCGACCGGTACACGTATCGAAGAGACCGCGCGCATCGCCGATCAGGTCGAATCCGCCATCCGGGAGATGATTCCTGCCGACGAACTGGAAACCGTCCTCGACAACATCGGCGTGCCCAACAGCGGTATTAATCTTTCGTACAGTAATGCCGGCACCATCGGCACGCTCGACGGAGAAATCCTGATGTCGCTGCGCGAAGGACATCGTCCGACGGAACAACTGGTGACCAAACTGCGTGCCGAGTTGCCCAAACGTTTCCCCGGCGTCGAATTCTTCTTCCAGCCGGCCGACATCGTCACGCAGATTCTGAATTTCGGTTTGCCGGCGGCGATCGACGTGCAGTTCACCGGACCCAATCTGGAAAAGAACGCCGAACTGGCAGCTGAACTGACCAAGCAGATCCGCCAGATCCCCGGCGCGGTCGATGCCCACGTGCATCAGCGCATGGACGGCCCGAGTCTGGACATGCAGATGGATCGTACGCGCTTGCAGCAGTATGGATTGTCCGCCGCCAACGTCGGCCAGAACGTGCTGATCGCCTTGTCCGGCAGCTCGCAGACGACCCCGGCCTTCTGGCTCAATCCGCAAAACGGCGTGGTCTACAACGTCGCCGTGCAGTCGCCGCAGTACCGCGTCGACTCGCTCGACTCGCTGCTCAATATCCCGGTCGGTGCAGGCGCCGCCGGTACGGCGACGGGCGCACCGACCAACACCCAATTGCTGGGCAATCTGGTGGACGTCAAACAAGGACGTCAGGTTGCGATCTCGTCGCGCTACAACATTCTGCCGGCGGTCGACGTGTTCGTCAGCGTACAGGGCACCGATCTCGCCACTGTTGCCGGCAAGGTCAGCAAGCTGGTTGAAGAGATGAAGCCGAAGCTGCCGCGCGGCAGCCAGATCGCTGTGCGCGGTCAGGTGCAGACCATGCAGGCCTCGTTCATCGGCCTGGGCGTCGGCTTGGCGATGGCGATTGTGCTGGTCTACCTGCTGGTGGTGGTCAACTTCCAGTCGTGGATCGATGCAGCGATCATTATTGCCGCCTTGCCCGCGGCGCTGGCGGGAATTGCCTGGATGCTGTTCATCACCGGCACCACGCTGTCGGTGCCGGCATTGACGGGAGCCATCATGACCATGGGGGTGGCGACCGCCAACAGTATTCTGATCGTGTCGTTCGCGCGGCAGCGCAAGGATGAAGGCGCGACGCCATTGGCGGCAGCGCTGGAGTCGGGCGCCACGCGTATCCGTCCGGTGCTGATGACGGCGCTGGCGATGATCATCGGCATGATCCCGATGGCGCTGGGCTTGGGCGAAGGCGCAGAACAGAATGCGCCGCTCGGCCGCGCCGTGATCGGCGGTCTGATTTTCGCTACCGTATCGACTTTATTTTTCGTTCCCGTCGTTTTTGCGGGCGTTCACCAACGACTGGCACGCCGCAAAGAGGCGCGTCAGGATCACGGGCATGGGCCGGCCGACAGCAATGGTACGCCCCCTCAGCCTCAGCAGCCGTAACAGGAGATAGGAAGCAATGTCGCAAGAACGTCATTCTCAACTCGGCATCCATCCCGTGGATCCGGATGCATCCGGAGAGCTGCTGAAGCGTCAGCAGATCGTACGCCGCACCAAGATCGTCATGGTCGTGGTGCTGGTGCTGCTCGCAGTGGGCGCCGGCCGCACCGTCATCAGCCGCATCTTCAACGCGCGCGAACTGGAAGCCGGCACCGCCGAGCGCGCCAGGCAATACGTCAAGACCGCCATCGCGAAGAGCACTGATGCCGGCCAGACGCTATCGCTGCCCGGCACGCTGCAAGGCTTTGTGCAATCGCCGATTTCGGCGCGGGCCGCCGGTTATCTGAAACGCTGGCACAAGGACATCGGCAGCCGCGTCGAAAAGGGCGAGCTGCTCGCGGAACTCGATACGCCGGAAATCGACCAGCAATTGTCGCAAGCCGTCGCCGCGCGCCAGCAAGCTGCTTCCAGTCTGGAACTGGCCAAGAGCACCGTGGATCGCTGGGAAGCATTGCGCAAGAAAGACGCCGTGTCGCAACAGGAACTCGATGAGCGCCGCAGCGGTTATTCGCAGGCGCGTTCCAACCTCGCCGCCGCCGACGCCAACGTCGAACGTCTGCGTCAGGTGGAAGGCTTCAAGCGCATCGTCGCACCGTTTGCCGGCGTGATCACGCGCCGCAACGTCGACGTCGGCGACCTGATCGATCCGGGTGCAGGCGGCGGTGTCGGACGCGCCTTGTTCACACTGGCGCAGACCGATCCGCTGCGCGTCTACATCAACGTACCGCAGTCTTACGCCAATCTGATCAAGCAGGGACAGAAGGTCGTGGTGACGCAGTCCGAACTGCGCGGCCGCAGCTTTGAGGGCAAGGTCGTTCGCACTGCGGCATCGATCGATACCAGCACGCGCACCATGCAGGTGGAAGTGTCGCTGCCGAACACCGATGGCGCCTTGTTGCCGGGTGCCTTCGTGCAAGTTGCCTTGCCGCTGAAACCAAGCGGTGCGCTGGTCGTATCCACCGATACCCTGATCTTCCGTCGTGACGGCACGCTGGTGGCCGCCGTGGATGACAAGAACCGCGTGCATCTGAAGCGTGTGCAGCTCGGCCGCAATTATGGCCAGACCGTGGAAGTGCTCGATGGCATCAGCGGCACCGAACGCCTGATTCTCAATCCGTCCGATTCGGTAGCGGAAGGCGACGAAGTTGCCTTGGCGCCCGATACCAAGCCGGCAGTTAATCCTGCAACTAAGGCGGACGGCAAACCAGCTGAGCAAGGCAAGTCGTGATGAAGCTGCGCCTGCATCCGATTGCTGTCGCCGCCGTCGCACTGAGCGCCGCTGTTCTGGCGGGCTGTGCAGTCGGCCCCGACTATCGCAAGCCTGACGTCGACATGCCGGTCACCTGGCAGCTCGATGCGCCGTGGCGTCAGAGTACGCCGAGCGACACGCAAGCCAAGGGCGCGTGGTGGGAACGTTTCGGCGACGCCAAACTGAACGCCTTGCAGGAGCAGGCGCTGGACGGCAACCAGACGCTGGCGGTTGCCGCCGCGCGGTTGACGCAGGCGCGTGCCACTGCAAATTCGGTTTCGGCTGGCATGTATCCGCAAGTCAGCACCGGCGTGCGCGCCTCGCGTCTGCGCATCGCCGGCAACCGTCCGCTGACCAACTACAACGCGCCGAACTTTGCAACGGTGCAGAACGATTTTGCGCTGGGCCTGAACGCCAGCTATGAAGTAGATCTGTTCGGCCGCGTGCAACGCAATGTCGAGGGCGCGCGTGCTTCGGCCGAGCAATCCGCCGCCGATCTGGAAAATACGCGCCTGCTGCTGAGCGCCGATCTGGCGACCAATTACTTCAACCTGCGCGAACTGGACGTCGAACTCGACGTGCTGTCGCGTTCCATCGAGCTGCAACGCAAGGCACTGGAACTGGCGACCTCGCGTCATGATCTCGGTGCGACCTCAGGCCTGGATGTCGCCCAGCAGCAAGCCCTGCTCGATACCACGCTGACGCAGGTCGATGTGCTGCGCAAGGCGCGCTCGCAATATGAGCACGCCATCGCCACACTGACCGGCACGCCGGCGCCGAACTTCTCATTGCCGCCTGCACTGGCGCCGATGACGCCGCCGGCAGTGCCGATCGGCGTGCCGTCCGATTTGCTGGAACGTCGTCCCGACATCGCTTCGGCGGAACGCGCCATGGCGGCATCCAATGCGCAAATCGGTGTGGCGCGTGCAGCGTTTTTCCCGAGCGTGATTCTGGCGCCGTCATATGGCGTCGACAGCCGCACCATCGAGACCTTGTTCAACGCGCCGAGCGTAGTATGGTCGCTGGGGGTATCGCTGACGCAGACGATATTCGATGGCGGCCGTATCAGCGCCAACGTCGATTTTGCGAAAGGCGGCTATGACGTCGCCGTGGCCAACTACCGCCGCGTCGTACTGACCGCGATGCAGGAAGTGGAAGACGGCATCACTGGCGTGTCCGCACTGGACCGCGCGTATGCCCAGGCGCAGGCGGCGATTGTGTCGGCACGCCGCGTGCTCGACATCGCCAACAGCCGTTATGAAGGCGGCGTGGCGACGTATCTGGACGTGATCACCGCGCAGCAAGCGCTGCTCAACAGCGAACGCCAGGCAGCGCAACTGATGGGGCAGCGCATGCTGACGTCGGTGTTCTTGATCAAGGCCTTGGGCGGCGATTGGCCGGATGCCAAGGTGACGCTCAAGTAGCGTCGGCAGCACGTCTTCCGGAAGCGGCGGGTTGCCGCTTCCGGCTTCCCCCTGTTTTCACGTTTCTTGTGTCCCCGCAAGGCCGGCGGCTGTGCAGTGCATGTCGCCGGAGATCGTCGAATGTAAATTATTGTTTCTAATTCGCAACAATGTGTGTATTTAGTAATGATTCTCAATTAGAATTGCTGCGAGTGAAAGCATTCAACATTCATCTCACGACGGCATCTTCTTTTCCAGCCACCGCGGTTCTTCCGCGTAGCCGATCCGCGTCGTGAATGCGCCGACCTGTTCGTGTGCACATCAAACAATTTATCTTCGCGTCGCCAGCCAGTTCTGTATTGCAGATGTAAGCCAGCCAGTCCGAAACTTTTACTTATGAGTTCCGTTCATGACTTACATAAAAAATCGCAAACATGCGCAGCCCCGTTTCCATCCGAAAATGACTGCTGCCATTGCCGGCGCGCTTCTGCTGCCCGCCGTGGCCCATGCCCAGCAATCGCAATTGCCCAGCGTTGAAGTGACTACGACGCAGGATGGCGGCTACAAGGCAGAGCGCGCTTCCTCCGCCAAATATGCGCAACCGCTGGTCGACACTCCGCAAACGCTGCAAGTCATCAAGCGACAACTGATCGATCAGCAAAACGCCACCACGCTGACGGAAGCGCTGCGCAACAGTCCTGGCGTAAGCACCTTCTATCTCGGCGAGAACGGTTCCACCAGCACCGGCGACGCCATCTACATGCGCGGCTTCGATGCGTCCGGCGCCATTTTCGTTGACGGCGTACGCGACCTGGGTTCGGTCTCGCGCGACATGTTCAACATCCAGCAGGTAGAAGTGCTCAAAGGACCGGCAGGCACCGACACCGGCCGCGGCTCGCCGACCGGCTCGATCAATCTGGTGACCAAACAGGCGGAGATAAGCGATGCCTTCAGCGCCTCCGCCACTTACGGCAGCTGGAACCAGAAGCGTGCCACCGCCGACTGGAACAAGGTGCTCAACGCCGAGTCCGGCACTGCGCTCCGCCTCAACCTGATGAAGCAGGATAGCGGCGTACCGGGACGCCACGAAGTGAAGAACGATCACTCGGGCGTTGCCGCGTCATTGGCGAACGGCCTAGGCACCAACACCCGCATCTTCCTGGACTATCTGCACATGGAGCAGAACGACGTACCGGACGGCGGCGTGCCGACAATCGGCCTGCCGGGTTATCAGAGCCCGCAGACGGCCGCAGCCGGCGCCACGCCGGCCATTCCGCCGCGCGCTTATGTGACCAATGCTCCGCGAGTGAATTCATCGAATTTCTATGGCCTCACCAGCGATTACAACGATGTCTCCACTGACCGGGTGACTTTGCGCGTCGAACACGATTTCTCGCCGGACGTGAAGCTGCAGAACACCACGCGCTACGGCAGAACCCATCAGAACTATCTGCTGACTTCCTTCATGGGGAGCGCGGCCAATCTGGTGACGCCCAATCCGTCGGATTTGTCGACATGGACTATCGCCCGTTCGAATCCGACGATCAAGGACCAGACCAATACCATCCTGACCAACCAGACCTACATCACTGCCAATCTGCAGACCGGCGCTATCAAGCACACGCTGATGGGCGGCGTCGAGTTGACTCAGGAAAAACAGAATAACGTCGGCTACGATACGAGCGGAAGTTTGCCCGCCGCCAATCTGTACAACCCGAATCCCAACGTCGGTCGGGGCACCTGGACGATGACGCCGAATTCCGGCCTGAATTCTTCTGGTGAAACCAAGACGGTGTCGGCCTACCTTTTCGATACGCTCAAGTTCAACGAGCGCTGGTCGATCAACGGCGGCATTCGCGTCGACCACTACGACACCGACGCCGCAAGCGGCTACAAGTGCGTTGCCCCGGGAGGACGCGGGACGGTCTGCCCGACTGGCGTGACGGCGGGCACGCTGTTCCGCCAGAACTTCAGCACCAATGGCAATCTGTTCAACTGGAAGCTGGCGGGCATCTACAAGCCGACTGAAAACAGCAGCGTCTATGCGCTGTATGCGACTTCGCAGCTGCCACCGGGCGGCAACAGCTTCGCATTGAGCTCTTCGGCCAATAGCGCAGACAATCCCAACTTTGCGCCACAAAAGACCAAGACTGCGGAAATCGGCACCAAGTGGGATGTGCTGAACAAAAAGCTGGCCTTGACCGCCGCTTTGTATCGCACCGAAGTCAATAATGAGGTGGAACAGGACCCGACCTCCGGCCTGTACTTCCAGACCGGCAAGAAGACGGTTCAAGGCATCGAACTCGGCGTGACCGGCGAAGTGACCCCCAACCTGGCGCTGACCGCCGGCTACACCTACATGGACACCAAGGTCGACAGCGGCGCAGTGGTCACTGCCAACGGCGAGAACAATCTGGCCTACACGCCCAAGCAGGCCTTCACGTCGTGGGCGACCTACAAATTGCCTCAAGGCTTCACCATCGGCGGCGGTGCGCGCTATGTGAGTTCGCTGCTGCGCGGCAGCGACGACAAGCTGAGCGGCACGCCTCAGTACGCCAGCTCCTATTGGGTGTTCGACGGCATGGCCAGCTATGTCGTCAACAAGAACCTGGATCTGCAGTTGAATCTGTACAATATTTTCAACAAGGATTACGTGGCTGCAATCAACAAGAGCGGCTATCGCTATACGCCGGGCACGCCGCGCGCCGTCACCCTGACCGCCAACCTCAAGTTCTGATGCGGTCCTGATCCGGCACAAACCGACGGCCTTCCCGCATGGTTTATAGTGGGCGGCCGTACGGGAGGCTAAACGCGCAAAATCAGGCCCCTCCTGCAAGGAGGGGCTTTTCATTGGAGAACCAACATGATGCTGCACATTCCGGAAGTGCTGACGGCAGCCGAGGTCGCCTTTATCCGGCAGGAACTGGCGAGCGCCGACTGGGTCGACGGCAAGGCAACCGTGGGCGAGCAGGGCGCCAAGGTCAAACGCAATCGCCAACTGCCGGAGTTTTCGCCGCTGAGCATCAGGCTCGGCGAGATTATCCTCGCGGCGCTGAAGAAGAGTCCGTTGTTCTTTGCCGCCGCCTTGCCGAAGACGACGATACCGCCTTTGTTCAACAGCTACGAAGGCGGCGAGCATTACGGACTGCATGTCGATGGTTCGGTGCGCGCCGTGCCCGGCACGGGGCAGAGTATCCGCACCGACTTATCGTCGACCTTGTTCCTGTCGGAACCGGAAGAATATGAAGGCGGCGAATTGATCGTTGTCGACACCTACGGCACCCATGAAGTCAAATTGCCGGCCGGCGATCTCATACTGTATCCGTCGACCAGCCTGCATCGGGTGGAGCCAGTGAGCAGCGGCGCGCGAGTGTGTTCCTTTTTCTGGACGCAAAGCATGGTGCGCGACGACTGGCAGCGCAGCCTCCTGTTCGAACTGGACCAGAATATATCGAGTCTGCGCGGCAAGCTCGGCGATACCGGTGAAGTTCTCGGCCTGACCGGGCATTATCACAATCTGTTGCGCCAGTGGGCGGAACTGTAGATCGCCTGACAGGGCGCGAGACAATAAAAAAGGGATGCCGTTGATGCGGCATCCCTTTTTCTTTCTTACTGCAAGAGCCTCAGTGCGCCGCCGACGTATCCGCCACCCGTGTCGGCTTCGGTGCAAACCACACCGCCGTCGCCGCCAGCCCGAATGAGATCGCCGCCATCATGAAGATGTGATTGGTCGACAGCATGATGCTTTGCGACTGCAAGGTCTGTTCGATGCTGGCGCGCGCCTGATCGAGCGACATGCCTGCTTGCGTCAGCGAGTTGATCGCATCGCCGAACTGATCGACCAGGCCGGACAATTCGGCGTGATAGTAGATCGACTTGTTTTCCCAACTGGTGTTGACCAGCGAGGTCGCAATCGCACCCGACATGGTGCGGCAGAAGCTCATCAGACCCGCCGCCGACGCCGTCTCCGATTCATCCACACTGGCTAGCGCGAGACCGGTCAGCGGCACGAAGAACAGCGGCAGACCGATACCTTGCAGCAGCAGCGGCCAGCCGATCTGGAAGTTGGTCATGTCGGAGGTGTTGAAGCTGCGGAACAGCGTCACCGCGCCCAGCCACATCACGCCGATAAAGACCAGCTTGCGCGGATCGACCTTGGTCGACATCTTCGCGACAAACGGCGCGGTCATCACCGCAAGGATGCCGCTCATCGCCGTGGTCTCACCCGAGTGCGTCGCCGTGTAGCCCATATAGCCCTGCAGCCACAGCGGCGTCAGCACCGTCGCGCCGAAGAACGCGCCGAAGGCGAGACAGATGGTCGTCACACTGGCCGAGTAGCCGCGATGGCGGAACACCCGCAGGTCGACAATCGGATTGCGTTCCGTCAGCTCCCAGATCATGAAAGCGACGAAACCTGCAACGGCCACCAGCGCCAGGATGATGATTTCGTTGGAGGCAAACCAGTCTTTTTCCTTGCCTTCGTCGAGCATCAGTTGCAAGGCCGCTACCCAGACGATCATCAGGATCAGGCCGATCTTGTCGATCGGCAGTTTCAGCAATGGCGACTCATAGCGCTTGAGCATCTTCCAGCCCATGTAGCCGCACAGCAGCGCTACCGGCACGTTGATGAAGAAGATGTACGGCCAGCTGTACTGATCGCACAGCACGCCGCCGAGGATCGGTCCGGCAATCGGTGCAATCAGCGTGGTCATGGCCCACAAACCGACGGCGGCGGGCGCTTTCTCTTTGGGGAAAATGCGCAGCAGCAGGGTTTGCGACAACGGCATCAGCGGACCGCCGGCCAGACCTTGCAACACGCGGAAGGCGATCAGCATGCCAAGCGAATTGGCCAGGCCGCACAGCGCGGAGAACACGCCGAACAGGATCATCGACGTGATGAACACGCGCACCGTACCGAACCGGTTGGCGAGCCAGCCGGTCAGCGGCACGGTAATCGCTTCAGCCACCGCGTACGAGGTAATGACGTAAGTGCCCTGGCTCGACGACGCGCCGAGTGCGCCCGAGATGGTCGACACCGAGACGTTGGCGATCGTGGTGTCGAGCACCGCGATGAAGTTGGCGGCCGCCAGCAGCAAGCCGGCGCCGATCAGCTGCGCGCCTTCCAGCGGCTTCACGGCCGCGTCGGAAAAATTGGATGACATGATTGCCGCCTGATTACAGAGTCGATGCGTTGGCTGGTTTGTTGCCGTCGCTGTTACCGTCATTCTTGCCGACGGTCAGTGCGCCGCTGGAAGTCATCGCCGAATTGCCGGCTTTACCGGCACCGCTCTTGCCGCGTGTATCGATCGACACATCCATCGACAAGCCGACGCTCAGCGGTTGCTGCACCAGTTCCTTGCCATCGATAGAGATGCGCACCGGCAAGCGTTGCACGACCTTGATCCAGTTGCCGGTGGCGTTTTGCGCCGGGATGACTGCGAAGGCAGAACCGGTGCCGCCGGCCACGCCGATCACGGTACCGTGATATTCCACCGCGCTGCCGTAGATGTCGGCCTTCATGGTGACCGGTTGGCCCAGGCGCACCTGCGCCAGCTGGCCTTCCTTGAAGTTGGCGTCAACGTGCATCAGGCCGGTCGGGACTACCGACAACAGCGCCGTACCGGCTTGCACGCGCTGGCCGACTTGCACCTGGCGGCGGGCGACGACGCCATCCACCGGGGCGCGCAGCACGGTGCGTTCCAGATCCAGTTTGGCCTGATCGCGTTTGGCGCGCGCCAGCGTGACTTCCGGATTGGTGTCGACGGTCGTGTTTGCGGTCAGCACGGTGCTGGCTTTTTGCGCGCCGATGGTCGCGTTGCGGTTGGCGTCAGCCTGAATGCGGCCGGCTTCGGCAGCTTTCAGGTTGGCTTGCATGGTCAATACAGTGGTGCGGGCGTTGGTCAGTTCTTCACCCGAAACCGAACCAGATTTTTCCAATGCTTCGCGGCGGCGCAGATCCAGTTCGGCGCGCTGCAGATCCGCTTGTGCCGACAGCAGTTGTGCTGCCGAACGTTTCTGTTCCGCCTCCCGTGCCAGCACTTGCGCAGCCAGTCCGGTGTCGTTGGCGAAGTAACCCTGTACGCGGCGTTCCGCACGGCTCAGGTCGGCTTCGGCTTGCGCCAGTGCGAGAGCAGCGTCGCGCTTGTCGATGACCACCAGCACGTCGCCCTGCCTGACGTATTGCGTATCGACGACTTTGACTTCCGACACGATGCCGTTGACGGCCGGGGTCACTTGCGAGACTTCGACGGCGGTGTAGGCGTTGTCCGTCGTGACATAGCGCGAGCCGATGAAGTACCAGTAGGTGCCGTAGCCGATGGCGGCAACGGCGACCACGCCGGCAAAAATGGTGAACAGCTTCTTGCGCTTGTTGGGCGCCTTGTCTGTGCTGGCGGCGATGGTTTGAATTGCTTGAGAATCACTATGTGACATGACGGTTCCTTGTATCTTGTTGAATTCGATTTGCGGGCGGCCAGTTGCGATCAGCTGGCGTGCTGATAGCCGCCGCCCAGTGCGCGCACCATGGAGACGTCGAGCGCGAACATGCGCGAACGCAGGGTCGACAGCTCGCGCAGATTGGTCAGCAGCGCATCCTGTGCATTGAGTACATCGAGGTAATTGGTGAGGCCGCCTTCATAGCGGTTGCGTACGATGCGATAGGCTTCTTCGGCGGCATGCGCGGCTTCCTCGGTCTTGTTCAGACGGCCGCTGAGCGCCTTCTCGCTGACGGCGACGTCGGCGACATCCTGCAGGGCTTGCGTGACGGCGCTGTCGTAGTTGGCGACGGCTTCGTCATAGCTGGCGCTGGCGGAACGGAACTGTCCGCGCAGACGGCCGCCCTCAAAAATCGGCAACGAAATCGCCGGACCGAAACTGCCGATGCTCGATCCCGATTGCGTCAGCAGGTTGGTGCCCAGCGACTGGAAGCCGAAGTAGGCGCTCAGATTTACATTCGGATAAAACTGCGCACGCGCCACCTTGATCTGCTTGGCGGCCGATTCCGCGCGCAGACGCGCGGCGACGATGTCGGGACGGCGTCCCAGCAATTCCGCCGGCAATTCCTTCGGCAGATTGAAGGGCTTGGACATGTCGATCACCGGGCGTGTCAGTTGCAGGCCGCGATCCGGGCCGGCGCCGGCCAGCGCCGCCAGCTTGTTGCGCTGGAGTGCAATCGACTCGTCCAGACTCAGCAGATCGGCTTCCGCCATGGCGCGGCGCGCGGTGACTTGCTTGACGCTGCCTTCGGTTTCCAGGCCGTTGAGACGGCGCTGCTGGAACAGGTTTTCAGTTTCCACGCGTACTTGCAGCGCAGCTTCTGATGTGTCGCGCTGGCTGAACAGGCGTTCCAGTTCGGCATAGGCCGCGGCAATCGACGTCGACAGCGCGATGCGCGCCTGTGCGGCGTCGGCGCGTGAGGCTTCGAGGTCGGATGTGGCAGCGGCCAGTGCGGCGCGGTTCTTGCCCCAGAAGTCGATCTCGTAGCTGAAGTCGAGCGTGGCGCGTGCTTCATTGTTGTAGCCGCGCGGCACGAAGTCCGGCGGTACGCCGTTGTTGTAACTTTGCTTCATGTGATCCAGGGAAGCATTCGCGCTGACCTGCGGCAACAGGGCTGCGCCTTGCTGCTGCGCCACGCCTTCTGCCTTCAGCAGGCGCGCACGCGCCACTGCCAGCGACGGTGCGCCGTGCAAGGCTTCGCCGATCAGGGTGTTGAGCTGCTTGTCGCCGTAGGCCGTCCACCAGTTGTCGTCAGGCCAGGTAACGGCAGTACCTGCGAGCGATTGGGAGGATTGATAGGCATCGGCGGCCTTGGGTTCGGCGCGCGGGCCGATGTCGGAGAACTGCGCACAACCGGCCAGCGCCAGCGCCGCCAGGGCCAGTGCGGAGAGTGTCAGCAACGGTCGCAGCGGGCGCGAACGGCTTTCCTTGCGAGAAACAGATTGAACTTCCATGATGTAAATCCACTCATAATTAAACTGTACAGTTCAGTATAGTATTGACTTTTAACGAGCGTCAAGCAAAACTAGGCGAAAATACGGGGCGCAAATGCTGCAGTCGCAAAAAAAGCAACAGCCTCCGGGGAAACCAGGCTCAGTGCGGTCCAGGCCGCCATCGAGCCACACAGACAAAGATTTACATGCGTAAGAAAAGTGAAGAACGGCGCCAGGCCATCATTGATGTGGCGGCGGAATTGTTTAACGAGATAGGATTCGACCGCGCCTCGATGGCGGAGATTTCCGCGCGCCTGGGCGGATCGAAGGCGACGCTGTACAACTATTTCTCGTCGAAGGAAGAGATTTTCCTGGCGGTCATGAAGCAGCAGGCGGGCATGCAGTTCGAGTCGCTGTTTGCCATCCTCTCGGAGGACAGTGCGGACCCCGACCAGGTGCGCGCCACGCTGAAATTGTTTGCCGGCAAATATCTGCATCTGGTGCTGTCGCCGGAAGTGATCGCGGTGCGGCGCTTGCTGTATTACAACGCGGAGCGCTCCGAACTCGGTTGCCTCTATTACGAAAACGGTCCGCGGCGCGGCTGGCTTGCGATTGCCGACTTTATGAAACGCGCCATGGAAAAAGGCATCTTCCGCGAAGCGGATTCGTGGCTGGCGGGAATTCAGTTCCGCGTGCTGATCGAAGCAGAATGGGCCGAGGGACGTATTCTCAACGTCATTACAACATTGCCGCCGGCCAAAGTGAAAGAGTCGGTCGAGCGCGCGCTCGACGCCTTTTATCGGATCTATGCAGCGGACCGTAATTAAGCGGAATCGTTGACGCAGCCGATGCGGCGGAGTCAGGACTTTGTCAGGCGGCAGGTTCCGGGTCCTGCCTCCGTCTCACACTCTCGTCTCTCCTCTCGTTTCTCGTCATATTCACATCACAATGCCATGTGAAAATACATGGCAGATTTTCCCCACAGCCCCCGCAGGGCGGCGTTTCAGGACATCTCCGTAGGCACAAATGGGCAGTAAACAACCTCCTTCTTCCATGATGAAGAAGGGGGCGGGATGCGTACCATTCGTGAGACGCTGGCGCTGACTGCGCCGCTGCTCTGTATAAAACATCGAACAAACAGCAACTCATATCTTCACCTAAGGCACTCATCATGACTTGGTTCTATAACCTGAACATCGCCAAAAAGCTGATCCTCTCTTTCCTGTCCGTCATTATCCTGACTGCGGCACTCGGCATTTTCTCCATCGTCGAACTGGTCAAGGTCAATCAGGCATCGACCGAAATCGCCACCAACTGGATGCCGAGCATCAAGGTCGGTTTGCAATTGCAGACATCGATGGCGCGCTTTCGTATTTCGGAACTGCAGCACATCATCTCGACCGAAGACAAGGATTACGACGACGCTGAAAAGGCCATGAAGACGCGTCTTGAAATCATCAACAAGGATCTCAAGAGCTACGAGGACATGATCTCCGAACCGGAAGAGCGCACCATCTATCCGCAATTCCAGCAGACCATGCAAAAGTACCTGGCGGAAAACAAAAAGGTGATGGCCTTGTCGCGCGCCAATCAGAAAGAAGAAGCCCGCGCCCAATTCAAAGGCGATTCAAACAAACTGTTCCGTCAGGCGGTGGAGCAACTGGGCGAGCTGGTTAAGGTTAACGACAACGGCACGATCCGCTCAAGCAGCGAAGCCGACCGGATTTTCAATCTGGCGCGCAACGGGATTCTCGGCCTGCTGATCGCCATCGTGGTGATCGCACTGGGTCTGGCGATCTGGGTCGCGCGTATCGTGTCGGTGCCGCTCAACAAAGCCGTCGACATTGCACAGCGCGTTGCAGAGGGTGACCTTGGCGCCGAGATCCGTTCCGACAGCAAAGATGAAACCGGCCGTCTCATGGATGCCCTGCGCGCCATGAACGACAGCCTGTTGCGTATCGTCGGTGAAGTTCGCATCGGTACCGACACCATTGCCACGGCATCGACGCAGATTGCCAGCGGCAACCTCGATCTGTCTTCGCGCACCGAGCAGCAAGCCGGCTCGCTGGAAGAAACCGCTTCAGCGATGGAAGAGCTGACCTCGACAGTGAAGCAGAATGCCGACAACGCGCGTCAGGCCAATCAGCTCGCCGTCTCGGCGTCCGAAGTCGCGCAGCAGGGCGGCGCAGTGGTCGGTCAGGTGGTCGACACCATGGGCTCGATCAATGACTCGTCGCGCAAGATCGTCGACATCATCAGCGTGATCGACGGCATCGCGTTCCAGACCAACATCCTGGCGCTCAATGCCGCCGTCGAAGCGGCGCGCGCCGGCGAACAGGGCCGCGGCTTTGCCGTGGTGGCGTCGGAAGTGCGCAGCCTGGCGCAGCGTTCTTCTGCGGCGGCGAAAGAAATCAAGACCCTGATCGACGACTCGGTGTCGAAAGTCGACGTCGGCAGCAAGCTGGTGCAGCAGGCTGGTGAAACCATGCAAGAAGTGGTCGCCAGCGTACGCCGCGTGACCGACATCGTCGGCGAGATCAGCGCCGCCAGCAGCGAGCAAAGCACCGGCATCGAAGAAGTCAATCGCGCCATCACGCAAATGGACGAAACCACGCAGCAAAATGCCGCGCTGGTGGAAGAGGCTGCGGCCGCTGCGCAATCCTTGCAAGAGCAGGCAGGCAAACTGACGCAGGTCGTCAGCGTGTTCAAACTGTCGCGCTCTTGAACAGTGTGTGCAGCGGAAATCTGATCATCGGATTTCTCTGAGAAAAAAGCCCGCGATGCAGAGATGCCCGCGGGCTTTTTTCATTGCATCAAGACAGCGCATGCTCGGTGAATAGCGACGCGGGCCGTCTCGTCACAGCCTTTCAGAAATGCGAGCAATACCAATTTTCCGCGCACCATGCTCCGGCCTGTTAATTGGCAGCCAGACAACAAAGAATCTGCAAGCAATTGCAGATATGGAAACATGCTTGCCAGTATGCGAGTCAGCAAATGTAAATGAGGGGTATCCGCTATGGAATGTTATTGCTTATTGGAAATTATTTATGAGACTATGCGAGGTTGAATCAGAACTTGTTAGAAACTAACCGAGTTACAGCCAGCGAACACCGGTGCATCAATCGGCGCGCAAGCAGCGCGCTGCGGTGGCATGCAAGCCATGACGGGGCCACCCCTCCCGTTTACCGGAAGCGCGATGCGACTCAATCGATGTGAATGGCAGTCCGCAGATGCGCAAGACCCGTGCCCAAACTCACCAAGAAAAATACAATGTTCCAGTGGCTACTGCTTAAAGAAAACGCGCTGAGCGCGGCGGAAAACACGGTCTGGAAAGAGAGCGCGCTGCGCATCATTCTGGTGTCGGGTTTGCTGCTTGAATTTTGCATCGGGCTGCTCAGCGCCATTGATGCAGTCAAGGTCGGCGCTTACTACATCATCGTTATCGTGACGGGTTTTTTCATCGCCTTGTCGATGGCGGTGTTCGCCTCCTTGCGGCGGCCTGTGGTCGGCAGCGCGATGCTGATTGCGACGATCTACGCTGCGGCGTTCTGTATCGTCTATTTCGTCAACGACAACGAGATCGCCAAACTGGGCATCATGTTCGTCTATACCGCGCCGCTGATCGCGCGCATCTTCTTCGGCTCGCGCCTGGCGCTGGTGCTGATGACGATCAACTTCTTCCCGTTCATGCTGCTGATGCGCAATGAGCCGTTGCCCAGCTATCCAGGTCTGTCGACTCCGTTGGCCAATGCGCATGCATATATCCAGGCGCTGCTTTTTCTGTTCTTCAATATCTGCGTACCGCTGGGCGTATTCCGGTTGTTGCATGCACTTGATGCAGCGGTGAGACGTCACCGTGCGGCTAGCATCGAGTTGGAGAGCAGCCACGCACAATATCAGGAGATTTTTGAAAACGCCGGGGGCGCAATTGTGCTGTGCGACGTCCAGGCGCGCATCCTCAAAGCCAACTCTTTGGCCGACGCCATCATCGGCCGTCAGGATAAAAAGTCAGCCAGCTTGTTTGCCTTGCTGGCGCACAAGTGCAAAGACAAGGAAGAGAAGACCGCGGACATCCTCTCGCTCAAGCCGGGGCAGGAATTCGAGACCCGCGACGGCCGCCTGATCTCGATAGAAACCATCTCGCCGACTTCGGAAAACCATTACATCGTCCTGCTGCGCGACATCTCGCAAATGCGCCGCATCCAAGAGGCGTTGAGCCGCAGCAAGGAGCGTGAGTCCTTCCTCAGCAGCCACGATCAACTGACCAGATTGCCTAACCGCGACATGATGATGCAGCAGTTGGCAGCCGCCATGAGCGCCATGCCGCCGCGACGTCAGCTGGCGCTGATCATTATTCGCCTCGACAGCATCAAGTACGTCAACGACGCGCACGGCAGCGCCGCCGGCGACGACGTAATTGCAGCCTTTGCCGAGACGCTCAGGCGCCTGCTGCCGGACGATAGCCTGTGTGCGCGGCTACGTAGCGTGGTGTTCGGTTTCACCATCGAAAGCACTCACGGCAGCCGCGACGCCATTCCGCAAATCGAACATATCCGGCGCAGCCTGCCGGAAGAACTGGTGCTCAACGGTGAGCGCCATCCGGTGCAGATTTCCATGGCGGTAGCGTTCTCGCGTCCTGGTGAAACGGATGGCGACGAGTTGCTTCAGCGCGGCAAGATCGCACTGGATACCGCGCGCCGTTCCGGTAACCAGAACGTCGCCGTATTCGACGACGAGGCGGCGGCGCAGATCCGCCGCCGTCTCAACATCGAGCAGGCCATCCTTATGGCGCTGCGCGAAAACGAACTGCGTCTGGTGTATCAACCCAAGGTCACGCGCGATGGCGAGATCGTCGGACTTGAAGCGTTGATCCGCTGGCGTTCGCCGACTCTGGGAGATGTCTCGCCCGCAGAATTCATCCCGGTGGCGGAGAGCAGCGGCGCCATTCACTTCATCACGGCGTTCGTGGTGGACAGCGTGTGCACCTATATCCGCCAGACGCTGGATGCCGGTCGCCGCTGCCTGCCGGTCGCGATCAACCTGTCGGCGATCGACATCGTGCGCGCTGATCTGCTCGATCTGGTGAACGCTTCCTGCCAGAAACATCGCATCAGTTCCGACTATCTGGAGTTTGAAATTACCGAAACCGGACTGGTCGGCAATGAGAACCTGGCAATCAGCCATCTGGAGGCGCTCAACGCCAAGGGATATGGGATTACCATCGACGATTTCGGCACGGGATACTCCTCTTTGCAGAAGCTGAGTCGCTTTCCCACGAAAAGTATTAAGATAGACCAGTCTTTTGTGGCGCAAATCGGGATCAGCGAGAAGAGCGAGCTGATTATCCGCGCAGTCGTATCGCTGGCGAAGATTCTCTCTTGCACCACCGTCGCCGAAGGGGTGGAAACGCTGGTGCAGGAAAAATTTCTCAAAGCCATCGGATGCCAGTTCTTCCAGGGGTTCTATTACTACCCGCCCATGGAGTTTCAGCAAGTCAATCAGTTGCTGAAGGGACGCTGAGGCCAACGCCATCCATAGCCATCCATTGTGATGCTCTGATGTGATCCCGGATCGGCGCCGCAAAGACAACAACATTAAGCGGCTGTCCGCATCACCCAAAGAGAGACACACGATCATGAGCAAAAACAAGAATGCGCCCACGCCGGTTTATCGCGGCGTTTTTCCCGTGGCACCGACCATCTTCGACGACCACGGCGATATCGATCTGGAAGGGCAGCGCCGCTGTATCGACTTCATGATCGATGCCGGTTCCGACGGCATCTGCATTCTGGCCAATTTTTCCGAACAGTTCGCACTGACCGACGACGAGCGCAACTCGCTCATCAGCACGGTGCTGGATCACGTCGCCGGACGCGTGCCGGTGATCGTCACGACCACGCATTTCAGTTCGCGCATCTGCGCCCAGCGCAGCCGCATCGCGCAAGATGCCGGCGCTGCGATGGTCATGATCATGCCGCCGTACCACGGCGCAACCATCCGCATCGGCGAGACCGGCATCTATGATTTCTTCAGCACCGTCTCGGATGCCATCAGCATCCCGATCATGATCCAGGATGCGCCGGTCAGCGGCACTACGCTGTCGCCGTCGCTGCTGGTGCGCATGGCGAAAGACATCGCCAACGTTTCTTACTTCAAGATCGAAGTGCCGCAAGCGGCCAACAAGCTGCGTGAAATTATTGCACTCGGCGGCGAAGCGATCGTCGGTCCGTGGGACGGTGAAGAAGCCATCACGCTGATGGCCGATCTGGATGCCGGCGCCACCGGCGCCATGACCGGCGGCGGTTATCCCGACGGTATTCGCCGCATCCTCGATGCTTACTTTGCCGGCGACACCGAACTGGCGGCGCAGCACTATCAGGAATGGCTGCCGCTCATCAATTACGAAAATCGCCAGGGCGGCCTGGCGTCCTGCAAGGCGCTGATGAAAGAAGGCGGCATCATCAAATCGGACGCTGTACGCCATCCGCTGGCTGCGATGCATCCCGCAACCCGCGACGGCCTGATCAAGATCGCGCGCCGTCTCGATCCGCTGGTGCTGCGCTGGGGGAAATAAGTACCTGCCTGTTGCGAGCTCAGCCCAATTGCGGGATGAGCTCGCGGCCGATTTCTTCCATCACTTCGCGGCGCGGCCTGCCCTGGCGCGCCAGATTCAACAGCACGTGGCCGACGCCGTAATCGTGCAATCTCCGCAGATAGTCGAGCAAAGCGTGGCGGCCGCCGCGCATGCCCAGCGTGATCGGTTCGGACGGCGCATGCGGATCGTCCAGCAAATCCAGATTCAATGACTGGATGAAGGGTTTGGCCGCGCCGCCTGCGCGTTGCGCCAGCGCCTGTTGCCACAGACCGATGCGGCCTTGCTGACGTTGTTCCTCGCGATGGTAGGACGCCCAGCCGTCGGCGTTGGCGGCGATCCACTGCAGGGATTGGCGCGCCGAACCGACCGCCAGCATGGCAATCCGCTGTGCCGGATGCGGCAACACCTCGTAGCCGCCGGTGGCTTGCATCAACACTTGTCTTGCCGCTTCATCCGGCGCATCGTCCAGCGCGGCGCGTACGATTTCCCAATGCGCGCGGAAGCGTTCGCCGCCTTGTTCCGCCGTCATGCCGAACGCGGCGAATTCTTCTTCGCGGTCGCCCGAGCCCACGCCGAGCAAAAAGCGCCCTCCGGACAAACGATCCAGGCTCAGCGCGCTCTTGGCCAGCAACAGCGGATGCCGCAAGGGCAGCACCGCAGCTGCCGTCCCGATCGCAATCGTGGTGGTTGCGCCGGCCAGCATGCCCAGCCAGAGAAATGGATCATCGAGCGCACTGACTTCACCGGCCTGCGGAATCATCAGCGGCACATCGCGCGTCCACAGCGCAGTGAAACCGCATGCTTCGGCATGCTGCGCCAATGCTTTCTCCGTTGCGGGGTCGGCGAGCACGCCGGCGGGCGGCGTCAATGGCGTCATCAGGCCGAGGGTGAGACGGTTCTCGAGAAATACCAGCGAATAGGCTTTATTGAGCATGCGCACAACCATGTTCTGAATTGTGAGGAAGGATCATTGTCTCCGATTGCGGAGGATTCGGCCGAAGCGTAAAAAACGGCAGCAAAATAGGCAGAAATTTTCATATTTTCTCTTTCGCCTGTCGTCGAAAATGCGGACATCGCGTAACTTCAATTCATGACAAATGCGTGACTAAGTTTGATATTTGCTGTCATCTTGCAAACAGGTTTTTCGCAATCCATCTCGCCTCAGGTAATGGTCGCACCGCGCAAACGCAGCAGGCGTCCTCATATCAGCTTGTTGAATACCTGATATGCGTTAATTAAATCGCCGCAAGTCCTTCCTTTCTGTTTCTTTGAGGCTATATTTCCCTCACTAAGAAAAATTTTGCAGTGCGTCATTTTCCTCATTTTCATATGCGCGCATTGTTCCAAAACACAACGGGAAATCTGAGAGGCTCACATGACCAATCAGTATCGGGCGGGAAAAAAAGCATTGGTGATCGGCGGCGGTGCGCCGAACTCAACCTTGATCGCAGGGGCACTGACTGCGTTTCTGGATGAGGGCATCGAATTCGACGTCATCTCGGCGTCGGGTGCAGGCGTGCTGATGGGCTTGCTGTATCAGGCCCCTCTGGATTGCTCGCCGCGCGAGGCGCTGATGCGCTGGGCTGAAGCGGGGATATCCGACAGCATCTACAAGATGTTCCCCATCAACTACAAGATCTTCAAGAAGCCGGGACAGGAAGCGCGCAGCTTCCGCGACAATACGCCGTCGCAGATACCTTCCCTGCCGCAGATGCCTTCCATGCCGGGTATGCCGAACATGTCCACCATGGCGGCCGGCTATCCTTTCCTCGATGTCTTCACGCAGCGCTTTGCGGAAGCCTCCGGTGCATGGAACGACTGGATGCATCTGATGTTGTCAGCCATGTCGCCGTCGGATCTTTCATCGAAGAGCCTCGGCCTGTGCGCGCATCATCCTTTCCTTGAGCAATCGATCGACTTCGATGCCATCGCGCGCATGAAGCCAGACTTCTATATCAACGCCTACAACATGAGCAAGGGCGAGATGCAGATCTGGGACAAGAAAGAGATAGCGCCGATTCACGTGCGCGCTGCCTTATCCTTCCCCTTCCTGTATCCGCCGACGGAAATCAACGGAGACGACTACATCGAAGGCGCTGCGCTCGACACGCTCAATTTCGATCCGCTGCTGTCCACCTCCGGCAAGCATGCCGACATCGAAACGCTGGTGGTGCTCGACATCCTCGGCGAAGATCGTCTGATCCGCAAACCGCGCAATCTGTACGACGCCTGGGTGCGCTCCATCATCACGCCGCTGGTAAAAATTTCGAAATCCGAAATGCGCCTGTTCGAACTCGAACACAACACGCATCCGGAAACCGGAGAACCGCTGCGCCGTCTGCTCAAGGTCGATCTGATGAGCGGCATTCCCGACGAGCACTGGCCGGAGGTATTGGACTGGTCGACATCGAACATGCAGTTGCTGTTCGACGTCGGCTACCGCGCGGGCCAGAAATTCTGCCGCGAGCATGGCGAATCCTTGCAGGACGCCTTTGAAGGCACCTCCATCGCGGCATAAGCGCGAACGGATTCGCTGAATACCTGATTCATCAAGCAGTCATACAGCGCCGCTAACATGTTGGTCCCGCCGGTCAGGCGGAACCAGGATGTTGGCGGCGCAGCAGTTCCGGATAACACATTTGCCAGCATGCAACTTTACTGTCCGCACAGGAAGAGACAACGCCAGCCCCGGGGCCAACGTAGCTTCGGATCCCATCCATTCTTTTGAGAAACGATACGACCATGACAATCACCAAACGCCTTCTTCTTACCCTGTCAGTGGCCCTGCTGGCTCTCCTTTTCGTCGGCATCGACGGCCTTGTGCAACTGCAACGCGCACAGGTGCGCTTCGACACCGTGCAGAACCGCATCATCCCGAGCATCAGCGGGCTGAACGCCGCCAAGGGATTCCTCGCCGATACGCGCCTTGCCGGTTACCGGCTGTCGGTGTTCTCCAATCTGAGCGACAAGACCGCGCTGGATAAAGCAGTGGCCGACGCCAACAAGGCTTTCGATGACGTGGTCGCCAAGTACGCGAAAGAGCAGATCTACGACGAGACCGACGGCAAAATGCTGGAAGCCGACAAGGTCAACATGGAAGCCTATCGCAAGGCCTTGATTCCATTCTTCGCCGCCGCCCACGCCGGCGACATGGACGGCGTGCGCGCCACGCTGATGGCGGGCAGTCCGCTGGCAGTGTCGGCAGCAGGCGTCAAGAAAGGCATCGACGACCACATCGCCTACAACAGCAAACTGGTCGACGACGTGCGTGCGGAAAGCGTTGCGGCCTACGAGTTCGCCTTCAAGAGCATGGTGGCCGTCATCGTGGTGGCGATCCTGCTCACCGGCACGCTGGCGCTGACGCTGTACCGCAACATCAGCGGCAGCCTGCGCAACATCAAAAATACGTTTGAAGAAGTCAGCGCTTCGCTCGATCTGTCGAAGCCGATGCATGTCGAACGCATGGATGAAATCGGTCACGCCGCGACCGCCTTCAACAAGCTGCGCGTGCGCATCGTCGACGTGATCGGCACCGTGCGGACATCGACCGATTCGGTCAGCGTCGCCGCCAAGCAGATCGCCGTCGGCAACACCGATCTGTCGTCGCGCACCGAGCAGCAAGCTGCATCGCTGGAAGAGACGGCATCGAGCCTCGAACAGCTGACTTCCGTCGTCAAGCAAAACACCGAGAACGCCAAGCAAGCCAACCAGCTCGCGCTGTCGGCATCGCACATCGCTTCGCAAGGCGGCGACGTGGTGCGTCAGGTGGTCGATACGATGAACTCCATCAATGATTCGTCGCGCAAGATCGTCGACATCATCAGCGTGATCGACGGCATCGCTTTCCAGACCAATATCCTGGCGTTGAATGCAGCAGTCGAAGCGGCGCGCGCCGGCGAACAAGGCCGCGGCTTTGCGGTGGTGGCGTCCGAAGTGCGCAGCCTGGCGCAGCGCTCGGCAGCGGCGGCAAAAGAAATCAAGACCCTGATCGATGACTCGGTCGACAAGGTCGGTTCCGGCAGCAAGCTGGTGCAGCAAGCCGGCACCACCATGAGCGACATCGTCAACAGCGTGCAGAAGGTTACCGACATCGTCGGCGAAATTGCCAGCGCCAGCGAAGAGCAAAGCAGCGGCATCAGCCAGGTCAACCAGGCCGTCTCGCAAATGGATGACGTCACGCAGCAAAACGCCGCACTGGTCGAAGAAGCTGCCGCCGCCGCGCAAGCCTTGCAGGATCAGGCCGAAACGCTGGAGCAGGTGGTCAGCGTGTTCAAGCTCGATGCTGCCCGCATCGTGACGAGCGCTGCGGCACAGTCATCGAAGATCGCATCCAAACACGCGATCGACATCACGCCGCCGGCAGCGCGGCTGAGCTCGTCCGAGTTGCATCGTCTCGAGCACGAAGTCTGAAGCAGAAGGACTGATCTCGCTCGAACGTAAGCAGCAGAGAGAAAAAAGACCGCACGTGCAAGCGTGCGGTCTTTTTATTTCGGCGGCAGCATTTAGAGATTCTGAGTGACGAAACGTCCGCGCCGGCTGAGATGCCTGCCCGCGGCCATGAATTCGCCGTCGCCGGTGTAGTGGACCGTCTCCGGATGTTTCGGACTCGCGGCGGCGTGCGCCTTGACCACTTCGAAGATGAAATAGTTGTAGGTGTCGATCAGGCAGTCATCGTAGAGTCTGCACTCCAGGTTGACGAAGCAATCATCGATCAGCGGTGCACGGACTTTAGCCGCAGGGCTGGTCGACAGGCCGAAGCGGCTGAACTTGTCGACTTCGGCGCCGGAGCAGTTGCCGATGTCGACCACGGTATCGATCATTTCCACCGTCGGGATGTTGATCACGCATTCCCGGCTGCTGCGGATCAGTTCGAAGCTGTGATTGCCGGAGGCGATGACGCAGCCTACCAGCGAGGGCGTGAATTCCATTACCGTGTGCCAGCCCAGCGTCATGACATCGGTTTCATCCTGCCAGCGCGAAGTCACCAGCACGATCGGTCCCGGCTCCAGATAGTGGCGGATGTCAGCGACGGGGTAATCGAGTTTCTTGTTCATAGCGGCTCACCATTGCGAATATCAAAGGTGATTCATTCTATGTCCGTCGTCTGCAAGATTTCTGTAGGACAAAATCTGATTTCAGCGCGGTTTCAGCACAATACGGCGATGCAATCGATGATTCCGTTATCCATCGGATAACGGCGGGTAAATAAGTTGCTATCCCGTTATGCCAATTGTGCAAGCCCGGCGATATCGGCATTGTGGACGATGGGTTTGCCGTGTCCGCGCCGTGCAACGTTGATCATGGCGCGTGAGAGTTGTTCGGTGGTGGTGACATGCTGCGGGAAGAGCGAGCGCGCCAGCGACAGCAGCGGGCCCGCCAGCGTGTAGAACCAGCGATACGCCGGCGTCTTCGATACTTCTCCATGCATGGGCTGGATCGCGCCGGGACGGAACATGTAGGCCGCCTTGAACGGCAAGGCGAGCAGGGCGTTCTCGGTTTTTCCTTTGACGCGCGCCCACATGACCTTGCCTTGCTCCGTGCTGTCGGTACTGGCGCCGGAGATGTAGAAGAAGCGCATCCCGGGATTGAGCCGGCACAAGGTTTGCGCCGCCGCCATCGTCAGGTCGTAGGTGATGCGGGTGTATTCGGCTTCCGTCTTGCCGCTCACTGACACGCCGAGGCAAAAGAAGCAGGCATCGAAGCCGCGCAATTGTTCTTCCACGCTGTCGTAGTGATAGAGATCGGCGTGAAGCAATTCGCTCAGTTTGGGATGTTGCACGCCGACGGGAGTGCGGCCGACTACGCGCACCGAGGCGATGGCGGGATCAAGCAGGCATTCGCGCAACAGGCCCTGGCCGACCATGCCGGTGGCGCCGAAAATCAGAACGTTCATGTGCATTCTCCCAAGAGTTCACGGCTATCTGGGAGCAGTTTGCCATTGCACAAGGGCGCGTGGAGAAAGATTGCCCCCTCGGATCACTCCTGCCGGCGTAACAATGCAAACGGCCGGGCGGCGGCAGATTGCTCTGCTCGCCGCCCCGGCCGCGGGGTTACCGTTGTTGTCTGCTAACTTGTTGCCGTTCGCTGTTAGCGGGTGTAATACACGTCGCGGTATTCGCGGCGATACTCACGATAAACCGGACGTTCGCGATATTCGCGTTCCACATACACCGGAGCCGGACGTGCATATACCGGAGCAGGTTGGTAGTAGACTTGCTGCGGCGCCTGGTAATACACAGGCTGCGGAGCAGGCTGATAGACCTGTTGCGGCGGCGCATAGCTCGGACCCGAATTGGCGTTGGCGATTATCGAGCCGATGGCGACCGCGCCGATGATGCCGGCGGCGATGGCAAGGCCGTTGTTGCCGCCGCGATCATGTGCGGAAGCGGAACTCGACACCGACGCTGCCAGTACTGCAGTGATCAGCAGGGCGGGAATAATTTTTTTGGTGATCATGATGATGTCCTTTCAGTTGAGGCGCATCTGATTTGTCGCCACGATTCAAATATAGGGCATTTCAGCCGCCGTGAAAGGCTTGGCATTACTTGCTTACAATTCTTACCAAGTTGGCGATTTCGGCGGTTTCGTCCCGTTCACCTGCCTGATGGGAGCCTTCATATTAAAATGCACGACCGGCTTTCCCGCAGGAAAGCATAACCTCATTCCCTATCCGATGAATTACACCCCCGGCCGCATGACGGCCTATGTCTGCCTGGCGCTGAGCATGTCCATGGTCGGCGCTTACGTGGCGCTCACCAAACCGCTGGCGGCGGCATTGCCGGTATTTCTGCTCGCGTGGCTGCGCTTCGGCATCGGCGCCGTCGCCATGATCCGCTGGCTGAAGAAGCCGGGAGCGGAAGCGCCGCTCACCCCGCGCACGCGCCTGCTGGTGTTTCTGGAATCCTTTCTCGGCAACTTCCTCTTCACGATCTGCATGATCAGCGGCGTGAGCATGACCAGCGCCGTTTCGGCCGGCGTCATCATGTCGGTGATTCCGGCGGTGGTGGCGCTGATGAGCTGGATCTTCCTGCGCGAACGCATCGGCCTGCGCGTCTGGCTGGCAGTCGCCTGCGGTGCGCTCGGTATCGGCTTGCTGTCGCTGGCGAAAAATCCGCATGCGCCGGGACTCGACAGCGCCGGTGAGCATCAGGCCTGGCTCGGCAATCTGCTGGTGTTCGCCGCCGTGCTGTGCGAAGCTTCATACGCGGTCATCGGCAAGAAGCTCACCGCCGTCCTCAGCCCCAAGCGCATCAGCTCCATCATCAACTTGTGGGGCCTGATCCTGATGACGCCGATGGGTTTTTACACGGCGTTGCACTTCGACTTTGGCGCCGTGCACAAAGGCATCTGGCTGCTGTTGCTGTTCTACGCCCTGGCGGCGAGTGTCTGGAGCGTGTGGCTGTGGATGACCGGCCTCAAATCGATTCCCGCTTCACGCGCCGGCGTGTTCACCGTCATGCTGCCGGTCAGCACTGCACTGGTCGGTGTGCTGGCGCTCGGCGAGCAGTTGACCATCATCCAGCTCGCCGCCTTCGCCGTCGCACTCGCCGGCATGCTGCTGGTCACGGTGCCGGGAAAATCCGCAGTGGATGCAGCAGACCCTGCCGGCGCTGCACACTGAGTCAGCCATGGCGCGCCGTTATCACTACTCCGTCTACGTCATTGAACTGTCCACGGATGTGCTCTACGAGGCACGCTTTCGCAAAGCCAATCCCGACTACGTCACCGGCAAGCCCTGCGTCTATGTCGGCATGACCGGACTGAATGTCGATCAGCGTTTCGACAAGCACAAGGCCGGTATTCAGTCCAACCGCTTCGTGCGCGAATACGGCCTGCGCCTGTTGCCCAAGCTCTACGAAATGTACAACCCCATGCCCTACGACGGCGCGCGTGACATGGAGGTCGAGCTGGCGATCGGCCTGCGTGAGGCCGGCTACGGCGTCTGGCAAGCCTGATGCCCCGATGCCGGTTGTCCCCGACTCTTCGTTATACTCGACGCCATTGCTCTCATACGCGTTCATGCCATGAAAAAACTTCTCCTCTTGCTTTCCGTTTTTGCCGGCTTCGTGCCGATGCAGCATGCCGCATTTGCCGTCGCACCGGAAAAGAGTCTCTGCACCGCCGGCGAAACACCCCTGTTCCAATGCACCATCAAGGGCAAGCAAGTGTCGCTGTGCGCTTCGGGGGCAAGCAAGGACGCCGCCGGTAAGCTGCAATACCGCTTCGGCACTGCGCAAAAGGTCGAGCTGAGCTATCCCGATACGCCGCAACCGGCGGACGGCAAATTCTTCAAGAGCGAGACCGGTTATTCCGGCGGCGGCGAGGAGCGCATTCGTTTCAGGAATGGCGACTACGACTACTTCCTGTTCGAGCGCACTGTGCGCACCGGCTTCGGCAACGGTCCCAACAATCCTGAATTCAGCGCCGGGATCATCACGCGGCGCGGCAAGAGTGTGACCACGCGCCTGTGCTCACAGGACGGCGCAATGAAACCGGCCTCCCGCGCTTTGCCGGAAGAAGACTTCGAGTATCTGGATAACTGAGCGCCAGCCTGGTCGCCGTTGATATTTATGGTTGTTTTATTATTAAGTTAAAACAAATAATAGACTTAATCCTGATGAATTATGTGGAGCGGTGCCGGACGTACAATCACCCTGTACCCATCGTCCGCATTGCTGCATTTCCACCTGCTCTGCAGGCTGCAAGCGGCAAGGGGAGACATCAAAGGAACCGACCATGTTCGAAGGATTCACGCGTCACGTCGCCGACGTCAACGGCACGCACATCAATTACCTCCGCGGCGGTTCCGGTCCCGCCTTGCTGCTGTTGCACGGCCACCCGCAGACGCATGTCATCTGGCACAAGGTCGCGCAGCAACTGGCCGAGCGTTATACCGTCATTGCCGCCGACTTGCGCGGTTACGGCGACAGCGGCAAGCCGGCCGGCCTTCCCGATCACAGCAATTATTCCAAACGCGTCATGGGGCAGGACCAGATTGACCTGATGGCTTCGCTCGGCTTCTCCCAATTCCTGCTGATGGGACATGACCGCGGCGGCCGCGTGGCCTACCGCATGGCGCTCGATCATCCCGACGCAATCCGCAAGCTGGCAGTGCTCGACATCGCGCCGACGCTGGCGATGTACGAACAGACCAGCAGGGAATTCGCTACTGCGTATTACCACTGGTTCTTCCTGATCCGTCCGGCGCCGTTCCCGGAGACGCTGCTCGCCTCTCATCCGGAAGATTATCTGAAGCACACCATCGGCGGCCGCAGCGCCGGACTGAAACCCTTCACGCCGGAAGCATATGCAGAATATTTGCGCTGCCTGCGCGACCCGGCCACCATTCACGGCATCTGCGAAGACTATCGCGCCAGCGCCGGCATCGATCTGGAACACGAGCGCCATGACCTCGCTGCCGGCAACAAGATCCGCTGCGAGATGCTGGCCTTGTGGGGCAAGCAAGGCGTGATCGAAAAATGCTTTGACCCGCTCAGGGAGTGGGCAAAATTCTCCGGCAGGCTGAGCGGCGGCGCACTCGACTGCGGCCACTACATTCCCGAAGAAGCGCCGGATGCGCTGCTGGAGAAAGTACTTCCCTTCTTCGACGCATGAGGACCGGTCAGGACAGCATCTTCCACACCTCAAACGTCTGTTCGCGCGCAATCAGGCCGTCACGCATCGTGAAATGATGCACCAGCCGCAACTCGGCTCGCACCCCGACCGACAGCGGACAGTTGCGGATCCCCGGTCCCGTGATGCGAAAGCGCGCCAGCATGTCGTCGACCACGCGCGTCTCGGTTGCAAAGCGATCCAGCGGTTCGATTTCCACTTCCGCCATTGCGCCGAACATGGCGAGATACATTTCGCGGATGGCATGCTTGCCAACCAGGCGAATACCGCGGTTCGGCGCTTCAAAAATCACATCATCGGTATACAGCGCCAGCACGCTGTCCACATCACGCGCTTCATCGCGAATGTGGCGGTCGACGACGTCAAGATTTCTCTGGATGGCATTCATATCGGCTTTCCCTTTTTTGTTAATTAAGTCAGATATTCTGTCTATTATAGACATATGATCTGTCTATGTGTCAAGATCAGGCATGAGCAAAAAATCCACCAGGACAGACAACGCCGCCGAGCGCACAGCCCGGCCCTCGCTGGCACGCGCCGACACGATTCCCGACCTGCATCGCACCATCGGGGCGTTGTTGCGCGGGGTCTACGACCGCATGGCCGTATGGCTGTACGACGAACTTGCCGTGCGTGGTTTTGAAGAAGTGCGCGTCGCACACAGTGCCGTTTTTCGCGCCATCGCGCCGGGCGGCAGCCGCGTGGTCGACCTGGCTGCGCGCGCGGGCATGACCAAGCAAAGCATGGCTTACCTGGTCGAGCAGCTGGAGGGCTTCGGTTACCTGAGCATCGTTCCCGATCCCGACGACGGCCGGGCCAAACTGGTCATGCTGACAAAACGCGGCAAGGCCTTGCACGCCGCCGCCATCGAACTAAGCGCACAGGCGGAACGCCACATGGGCGAGCTGATCGGCCGCGATCGCATGGACGAACTGCGCCGCGCGCTGGAGTCTGCCTACGACAGCTGGGATCCGGACGGTATCGTCGACACCTGAGTCCGGCTCATGCAAATTCGGCAACATCCCGGCAAGCTCACAACAGCATTGAGGCAACATCAAGGCAACATCGGCCGACGATATTGAAATCCCCGGTTTTTATGCTTCATTTTCCCCTTATGGCTTCCCTTGCCGCAGTGATATAACTGTCCGGATCGCGTATCTATAAATAAACCAGCGCGATGCAGACAAGGACAGAGACATATGGGGAAGACAGGCAAACGCAACGCCATGTTGCTGGCCGTAGCAGCGCTGCTGGCATCGCCGGCGGCAATGGCCGAAAAGATCGTCTCCATCGGATTTGCCGGACCGCTCACCGGTCTGAGCAGCGCCAGCGGGACCAGCATGCTGAACGCCGCCAAGATGGCGGTCGACGACGTCAATAGCGCAGACCTGCGCATCAATGGGGAAAAGCTCACCTTCAAACTGCTGGTGCAGGACGACAAGTCCAACCCGCGCATTGCGGAGATCGCCGCCAAGTATTTCGTCAAGAGCGGCGTCGCCGGCGTGGTGGGTATCTTCAACAGCGCGGTGGCGGTCAGTTCGTCGGAGATTTATCAGAAAGCCGGCATCCCGCATTTCGCCGTTTCCGGCACGCGGCGCTTCACCCAGCAAGGGCATGACACGGCGTTCCGCTTTGCCGCCTATGACGAACAGCGCGCGCACGTGCTTGCCGTGTACACCGTGCAAGAGTTGCGCAAAATGCGGATTGCCATCGTCCACGATGACAGCGTCTTCGGCCGCGACTACAAGGAAAAATTCGAAAACGCCTTCACCAAGATGGGCGGCAAGATCGTCAGCGTCAATGCCGTCAGCGCGACCACTTACGACTTCAACGACATTCTGAAATCGATACGCACCGGCAAGGCCGACGCCATTTTCTTCGGCGGCCTCGGATCGCAAAGCGCGATGTTCGCGCAGAACATGTATCGTCTCGGCACCGACATCACCCTGATCACCGCGGCTTCGGTAGTCGGACCGATGTTTCTGCAGACGGCGGGGCCGGGCGCGGAAGGAACGGTCTCCATCATGCCGGGTGCGCATCAGCGCAAGAGCAAGCAGATGGAGAGTTTTGAAAAGAACTACCAGCAGCGCTACAACACCGCCATCGGACCGTATTCCGCAGTCGCTTACGATCAGGTGCAAGTACTGGCGGCAGCGGTGGTGCGTGCCGGCACCGCCAATCCGCGCAAGGTCGCCGCCGCCTTGCACGCGATCAAATACAATGGCCTGAGCGGCAACATCGCCTTCGACGCCAGCGGCGATTTACGTGAGCTGACTTTTTCGACCTTTCAGGTCAAGAGTTCGGTCTGGACCATGTTCAAGCAGTATCACGTCGGGATCGGTAACTGACAGTATTACGTCACGGGATTGTTGTGCCATCTGTAATGAAAGATTCGCCAGCTTTCATTCAGCCTTCATCCCAATACGCTGCCTGAGAGCAATAATGGTGCGCCAGCCCGTGTGTTGATTCTTCTCTATCCCTTTCAGCAAGCGGCTTTGGGCGATATTGTGCAGTTCGCTCTTGCCGTCTTCCTCTATTGTAAAAACACGCATTATTTCTGTAATCGAAATAGAGCATTGCTCGCATCCCCATTTTTCTTTGCTGTTGCAACAAATAAGATGCTCTCCATGGTGAACGCAGTTATGAACAGGACCTTCGCGTGAAGGTCCGGCTGCAGCAGCACCCATTGGAGTAAATCATGAACATCAAGAAAATTTCCGCAGCCGTCCTTATGTTGAGCCTTGCAGGCGCCGCCCTGGCAGAAGCACCTTATCCTGAAGATGCCAAGTTCGTTTCCACCAAGACACGTGCCGAAGTGATCGCCGAACTGGCGCAAGCGCGTGCCAACGGTGAATTGCCGATCAATGACGTCTCATATCCCGACAAGGCCATGGCGTCGGTTCAATCGACCAAGACCCGCGCCGAAGTCGTTGACGAACTGAAGCAAGCCCGTGCCAACGGCGAGCTGCCGATCAACGACGCAACTTATCCGGACAAGGCGATCGCTTCGGCGCCGGTGTCGACCAAGACACGCGCACAAGTCGTCGAAGAACTGAAGCAGTATCAACAGGCGCACGCCAATCCCAGCTACGCTGAACTGATTTTCCTGCGTTAATCGTGTGCGGTGCAGCCTGAGCAAAAAAAAAGCCGACGATGATGTCGGCTTTTTTGTTCAGCGGTCAGAGTTCAGCATTCAGAGGCTGGAGATGAAAATCTTCTGCAGCAGTTTGATCAGTTGTCCGCGCTCGGCATCGTTGAGCGCTTCGGTGGCTTTTTCTTCCAGCTCGGCGGCGGTCTTCTCGGCCTTGACGCACATGCGCATGCCGGCTGCAGTCAGCACCAGCGTCTGCGAGCGGCGATCCTGAGGATTGCGCTGGCGCATCACCAGGTCGCGCTGTTCGAGGCGATCGAGTAAGGTCGCCAGATTCGGCGGCGAGACGTTGATGGCCTTCGACAGGCGCTTCTGGTTGATGTTGGGATTGGCCTTGAGCAGGCTCAGTACCGTGAAGTCGACCGGACGCAGCTCGAATTTCGCCATGCGCTTTTCGAACAGCGGCATGATCGTGATGTAGGCGCGCCGGCAGTTGTAGCCGACCAGGCTCAGCAGGACGCTCTGGTCGAGCGGTGGTGCAGCATCTGCCGTGTCGGCATCTTCTAGCTCAAATTCGGCCGGCTTTTTAGGCAGCATCGTGTAGGGTCAGATCGGATGGTATTGCCGGTGTGCCGGCAGCCAGACAAGCGTCGACGACGCCGCACAGCTGATGGGTTTCCGGAAACAGGAAGGCGAAATAATAGCACGCGCTGTCGCGCTTGCTGCCGTAGAACTTCGGGTCTGCAGCGTGTTTTCGTGCCGCATTGCGTGCTGCTTTCAGCCACAGCCACGCCATCGCGGCGTGGCCGGTCAGGCGCAGTATTTCGTCGGCGACGAAGTAGGGTAGTTGAGGCGAGGCGGCGCTTGCCGCGGCAATGGCGAGCGTGGTTTTTTCCAGATAGCGTGTCAGTTGCAGAAGCTGTTGCTTTTGCAGCGTCAATTCATCACCCGCGACAGCGGTTTGTGCGCTTGTCTGTTCAAACTCGTGTCCAAGCTCCTGTTCCACCATCGAGATGAAATCTTTCATGCGGCGGCCGTTGTCAGCCAGCGCCTTGCGCAACAGAAAATCGATGGCCTGGATCTCGTTGCTGCCTTCGTAAATCATCGTGATGCGCGCGTCGCGCAGATACTGGTCAATGCCGGTTTCGGTCACATAGCCGTGTCCGCCGAATACCTGCAAGGCCTGGCTGGCGCTCTGGAAGCCGTTGTCCGTCAGCATCGCCTTGATCACCGGCGTGATGAATTCCAGGCGGTCGTGATGCCGGCGGCGCTGATCCGCTTCGTGATCGTGCTCCGCCAGATCCAGCAGCAGGCCGCTCCAGTACGCCAGCATGCGGCCGCCTTCGATACGGCAACGCTGCGCCATCAGCAGTTTTTGCACCGCCGGATGCATGACGATGGGATCGGCGGCGTTGTGCGTCGAGATGCGGACCGGTGCGCGCGATTGCGTGCGGTCACGTGCGTAAGCCAGCGCGCGCTGACAGGCCGCTTCGGCAATTCCTAATCCTTGCGCACCGACATGCAGGCGCGCCGAATTCATCATCACGAACATCGCCGCCAGCCCACGTCCTTCGACACCGACCAGCCAGCCGCTGGCATTCTCAAAATGCATGCTGCAAGTGGCGCTGCCGCGGATGCCCATCTTGTGTTCGATGCCGGTGCAGCGCACTTCATTACGCACACCGTCCGGCAAAAACTTGGGGACCAGAAACAGCGATAGTCCCTTGCTGCCTGCCGGTGCATCCGGCAGGCGCGCCAACACCAGATGCACGATGTTGTCCGTCATGTCCTGCTCGCCGCCGGAAATGAAAATCTTGTCGCCGCTCAATCGGTAACTGCCATCGTTTTGCATGACGGCGCGCGTGCGCAGCAAGCCGAGGTCGCTGCCTGCGTGCGCCTCGGTCAGGCACATCGTCGCCAGCCATTGGCCGCTGACGATCTTCTCCAGATAGCGGGCCTTGAGCACATCACTCGCATGTGCGCTGAGGCAGGCGTACGCGCCATGCAGCAAGCCCGGATACATGGTCCAGCCGTGATTGGCGGCGCTCAGCATTTCAAACAACGCACAGTTGAGCAAATGCGGCAGACCTTGTCCGCCGTGTTCCGTGGCACAGGCCAGCGCCGGCCATCCGGCCTCGCAGAACTGGCGGTATGCAGCCGCGAAGCCCGCCGGCGTCCGCACTTCGCCGTCTGCGAAGCGACAGCCTTCACGGTCGCCGCCGGCATTGATCGGTGCTACCACTTCGGCGGCAAAACGGCCGGCTTCTTCCAGCACCTGCTTCATCAGATCGGCATCGACGTCGGCATGCGCGGTCAACGCCGACAAGCGCACAGGCGCCTCCAGCAAATCGTTGAGCACGAACGCCATGTCGCGCAACGGTGGGTGGTAACTCACGAGTTCAACCGGATCAGTTCAACAGATAAGCGTCGTACACCACCGCATTGCCAAGACGCATCGCATAGCCGACACCCATGGCGCGATTGAGCCAATCGTACTTCCTGGAGGCGGTTTCGAAGTTCATGTACAGGCGGAAGGTATATTTGCCCGGATCGACCGGTTTGCCCTTGGCGACGTCGGCCATGACTTCTGGTGGTCCGTAGCGCACGCCGCGGGTTTGCAGATAGACCAGTTCGCCGTCATCCATCTTTAGCAGATAACGGGTGTCGATGATCGCCAGGCCGTCAGCGGTCACCGTCTGCCAGTCTGCGCCGTTGTTGAGAATCTCGCCATTGATCAGCGGGCCTTTGAAGTTGCCGCCGGTGATCGGAATGATGCGCCGCTTGCCGAGATCGGAGGTCTTGCCCAGTTCCCAGACCGGCGCGACCAGATCGACCGAGAAGCGCGCCATGAAAGTCAGGTTGGGTTTGGGCGGATTCATGGTGTTGCTGTCGGCGTCGCTGGCTGCGTAAGCCTGATTTGCCAGCGATGCCATCAGGCCGGCGGCTAGCAGCAGGGATTGCAGCAGCAGAATGATTTTTTTCATTTCTTTGTCTCCTCGTGGATGGATGAATGGATGCGTTCTAGTGTTTTCCAAATCCCAGATACGCCTGAATCACCTGGCTGTCATTCGCCAGTTTTTCCGACTCGCCTTGCATGGAAATCTGTCCCAGCTCCAGCACGTAGCCATAGTCGGCCACTTGCAGGGCGGCACGGGCATTCTGTTCGATCAGCAGTACGGCGAGGCCGGTCTGGCGCAGTTCGGACACGATGTGCAAAATCTCTTTGACGATGCGCGGCGCCAGTCCGAGGCTGGGCTCATCGAGCATCAGCAGATCGGGTTTGGCCATCATGGCGCGGCCGATGGCGAGCATCTGGCGTTCGCCGCCCGACAACGTTCCCGATAACTGCGTACGTCTTTCCTTCAGACGCGGAAACAGTTCGAACACGGTCGCCAATTGATCCAGCGGCTGCGCATGTCCCAGCCGCACACGGCGAAATCCGCCGAGCAGCAGGTTGTCTTCCACCGTCATGGTGGAAAACAGTTCGCGCCGTTCCGGCACCAGCGCAATGCCGGCCATCACACGCTGCTCCAGGCTTGTACGATCAACCGCCTGGCCGCGATAGCGGATGCTGCCCTGCGATGGCAGCACGCCCATGATGGCGTTGAGCAGGGTCGACTTGCCGGCGCCGTTGGGGCCGATCACCGTGGCGATGCTGCCGCGTTCCAATTTGAGGTCGATGTCATACAGCGCCTGCACCTTGCCGTAGCTGGCGCGTAGCTGTGTTACTTCCAATAGGGTGTTACTCAATGCGCCGTTCATTTCGCCGTTCATTTGGTCTTTCATTCGGTTCCACCCAGATACGCCTCGATCACGGCGGGATGCTGCTGGATCTGTTCCGGTGTGCCCTCGGCAATCTTGGCGCCGAATTCCATCACCACGATGTGGTCGGTCAGTTGCATGACGAACTCCATGTCATGTTCCACCAGCAAAATGCTCATGCCGCTTTCACGCAGCTCCTGCAATACTTTGCTGAGCGCTTGTTTCTCCAGATGGCGCAGGCCGGCGGCCGGTTCATCGAGCAATAGCAGCAACGGATCGCAGCACAGCGCGCGAGCGATTTCCAGTATGCGTTGCTGACCGAGCGCGAGATTACCGGCTTGCTCATGCATCAGATGCTGCAGGCCGACACGAGCGAGGGCGCGTGCCGCTTCGTTGAGCAGCTCCTGCTCTTCCTTGCGCTCCAGATGCAGCATGGCATTGACGGTATTGCGCACAAAGCCCTGCTCGCTGCGCAAGTGCGCGCCGAGTGCGACGTTCTCCAGTACGGACATGCTCGGCAGCAGCTTGACGTGCTGGAAGGTGCGTGCAATGCCACGTGTGGCGATGGCGCGTGAATGCAGGCCGGTGATGTTTTCCGCATTGAAGGTTACGCTGCCGCCGGATGCATGCAGCAAGCCGGTCACCAGATTGAAGGTAGTCGATTTGCCGGCGCCGTTGGGGCCGATCAGGCCGACAATTTCTCCGGCCTTGACGCCGAAGGAGACATCGTTGACCGCCACCAGTCCGCCGAAGCGCTTTGAGATCTGTTCGACCTGCAGTAACGGACTTCCTTTTGCCGGCACATCGCGTCGACAGATGGTCGATGCTGCCGGTTGCAGCACGGATTTCTTCACCGGCGGCATGAGGCGTGCTGCCAGGGCGCAGATCCACGGCCACAATCCTCCACGGGCATATTTCAGCAGCAGAATCAGGATCACGCCGAACACGATGCTCTCGTAGTTGCCGCCACTGCCAAGCAGAGCCGGCAACAACACCTGCAATTGATCCGCCAGCAGTTTCAATACGCCTGCGCCGAGCAGCGCGCCCCAGATATGAGCGATGCCGCCGACCACCACGATGAACAGATATTCTATCCCCATCGCTAAACTGAACGGCGACGGATTGACGGTGCGCTGCATGTGGGCGAACAACCATCCCGAGACCGATGCCAGCAAGGCCGCCAACACGAAGATCAGGATCTTGTAGCGTCCGGTGTCGACGCCCATCGCTTCGGCCATGGTGCGGCCGCCCTTGAGCGCGCGGATGGCACGGCCGGCGCGCGAGTCCAGCAGGTTCAGCGCCAGCCAGGTCGCGCCCAGCACGATGGCCCAGATCAGGAAATACAGATGGCGCTCTTGCGCGAGATCGAATCCAAACAATTGCAGAGCCGGAATGCCGGCGATGCCATCGTATTTACCCAGCCATTCCACCTTGCCGAACAGGAAGTACAGGCTGATACCCCAGGCAATTGTCGCCAGCGGCAGGTAGTGGCCCGACATGCGCAGCGTGATGCGTCCCAGTACGTAGGCTGAGACGCCGGTGATCAGCAGGCCGATCGGCAGCGTCAGCCATGGCGACACCGCGCAGGCGGTCGTCAGGTAAGACGTGGTGTAAGCACCGATACCGACGAAAGCCGCCTGGCCGAACGAAGTCATGCCGCCGATACCGGTCAGCAGCACCAGACCGATGGCGACCAGCGCATACAAACCGATATAGTTGGCCTGGATGATCCAGAACTGTGGCGTCGGCAGCAGCGGGAACACCGCCACCGCCAGCAGAAGGATGAGGGACAGGATTTTTTTCTGTGATTGCATGATGTTCATCGCTGGCTTATTCCTCATCTTCGTCATGTGCCGGCGCGACGAACGAGCGCCACAGCAACACCGGCAGCAGAGACATGAAGACGATCACTTCCTTGTAGTCGCTGGCCCAGAAGGAGCTGAATGATTCCAGCAAACCGACAAACACCGCGCCGCAAGCCGCCAGCGGAAAACTCGCCAGCCCGCCGATGGTGGCGGCAACGAAACCTTTGAGGCCGATCAGGAATCCGGAGTCGTAAAAGATGGTGCTCATCGGTCCGATCAGCACACCCGACAAGGCGCCGATGAAGGCGGCCACGCCAAAGCTGAGCTTGCCCGCCAGCGTGGTCGAGATCCCCATGAGACGCGCACCGAGACGATTGACTGCAGTCGCGCGCAAGGCCTTGCCGTACAGCGTGCGGTCGGAGAATAGCCACAGCGCCACCAGCAACGCCAGCGCCGCAAGCACTACAACGATGGTCTGCGCGCTCAGCGTCACAGCGCCGAACGACCAGCGGCTGTCCCAGAATGCCGGCGTGCGGAAACCTTCTGCGCCGAAGAACACCAGACCCAGTCCCGTCATCGCCAGATGGATGCCGACCGAGACGATCAACAGCACCAGCACGCTGGCGTCGGCCAGCGACTCGTAGACCACCTGATACATCAGCGGTCCGAGCGCGGTGATCAGCAGCAGCGTCAATGCGACCTGCACCGGCAGTGCAAACTGCTGCGGCGCGGCCCATGCCACCAGCGCGGAAATCAACACGGGCAGGAACAAATTTTTGACGATACAGGGCAAGATGCCGGCGCGTTGTCCACTGCGCAGCAGCGCCGCAAGCTGCATGCCGGTAGCGCAAACGGCCAGCAACAGCAACAGCCACACCGGGCCCGGCACCACACCCTGTTGCAGCATCGCCAATGTGAGTGCGCCGAAGGCGACGAATTCGCCTTGCGGAATGAACAGGATGCGCGTCACCGCAAACACCAGCACCAGCGCAATCGCGATGAGTCCGTAGACGATGCCGTTGGTCAGGCCATCGAGCAGCAGGATGGCGGCAATAGAAGAATCCATGAATAGACAGTCAAAGAGAGAGCGGTCAGAAAATCTTGTCGGCGTAATTACCGGCAGCGTCGTCCCGGCGAAAGCCGGGATCCAGTGTCGTCCTGTGTCTCGCAGAACGGCAGAAAACGGCAGCAGATTCCCGCCTGCGCGGGAACGACAAACTCGCTTAAGGCGCTGCCGCTTTCCAGTTGCCGTTCTGGATCGTCAGCATGATGCGCGCATCGTCGCCGAGTCCAAAGTGATCCTTGGCGGTGTAATGCATCGTGCCCTGCGAGATTTGGATGTTGCCGGAGTTCTCCAGCGCTTCCTTCAGCGCCGCGCGGAAAGCTGGCGTGCCCGGCTTGGCTTTCTTCAGCGCTTCCGGCACTACGCGTTGCAGCACCAGTTGCGCGTCGTAGATGTGTGCAGCGAACAGATTGCGTGTGCCGGCACCATATTGTTTCTCATAGCGCGTCACGAAGTCGGTTGCCAGTTTTTTCGACGGATTGCTGTCGGGCAGCGCTTCCGGCACCACGGCAGGACCGGACACCACGAACGAACCTTCGACATCCTTGCCGCCGAGACGGATCAGGTCGCGTGAGGCAGCGCTGTGAGTTTGATAAATCTTGCCCTTGTAGCCGCGCTCGATCAGCGCCTTGTGCGGCATCGCTGCGCCGCTGCCGGAGGCCACCACAAGCACTGCGTCCGGATTGGAGCTGACCACGCGCAATGCCTGCGCCGTGACGCTGGTGTCGGCGCGGCCGAAGCGTTCGGCGACGGTCATATTGATGCCGGCTTGCTTGGTCAGGCGCGCGGTTTCCTTGAGCCAGTTTTCACCATAAGAATCCGAGTAGCCGAGGAAGGCGAAGGTCTTCACGCCATGTTTCTTCATGTGGTCGACAACACCGCCAGCCATGACGGCGGTCGACTGCGGGAGGCGGAAGGTCCAGGCGTCCTTGCCTTCGGGTGTTTCAATCGGCGAGATCGCCAGCTGCACGGTCTGGGTTTCCATCGCGACATCGGCGATCGCCAGCGTCGGCGGTACGGCGGCCGAACCGATGATCATGTCGACCTTGTCTTCGGCGATCAGGCGGCGCGCGTTCTTGCTGGCCTGAGTCGGATCGGTGGCGTCGTCGAGGATGATCAGTTTGACTTTTTCACCGCCAATGCTGTCGGGCCACAACGCGAAACCGTTCTTGGCCGGAATGCCGAGGCCGGAACCCGGTCCCGTCAGCGACATGATCACGCCGATAGTCAGTTCAGCATGCGCCTGCTGCGCGATCAAACCTGAGAGTGCCATCGCCGAGGCGAGCACCGTTGCTTTCAACATTTTCTTCATCTCCGTCTCCTTTTTATACTTGCCTGGATTGATTTTTAGCTGCTTATTTTGAGTTGCCTATTACGTACGCGTACTTAACTGCAAAGTTGCTGAATGTCTTCCGGTATCGGTATTGCCTTGATGCGGGCCGGATCCTCGGGATGGCGGATGGCGAACACGCGCGTGTCGCGGCCTTCCGACAGCAGCACGCCGTCGCGTTTCAACTGGTGCAGCATGACGAAAGTCTTGGCATTCCATTCGACCACCGAGGTATGCACCTCGACCTTGTCGCCGTAGGTCGCCGGCTGGATAAAGCGCGAACCGATGTCGACTACCGGCGTGCCGATGATGCCGTGGCTCTTTTCGGTATCGCGCCAGGCAGGCACGCCGCAGCTGCGGAAAAAATTGCGCGACGAGGCGTCATACCAGCGGAAGAAATTGGGAAAAAAGACAATGCCCGCCGGATCGCAATCGCCGAACTCGACATTGACGGGATACACCACAACTTTGGACATGCTGACTCCTGAATGGGTTGGACGAATTAGCGAGGCGGCAGGCGCAATGCACCGTCAAGACGAATCACTTCACCGTTGAGCGAGAGGTTGCCGACGATGTGCACCGCCAGCTGCGCGAACTCTTCGGCCTTGCCGAGACGTTTGGGGAAGGGGATCGACGCCGCCAGCGATTGCTGGACTTCTTCCGGCAGCTTGTACAGCAGCGGCGTCAGGAACAGGCCGGGTGCAATGGTCATCACGCGCACGCCGAACTGCGCCAGGTCGCGCGCCAGCGGCAAGGTCAGCGAAGTGATGCCGCCCTTCGAGGCTGCGTAGGCGGCTTGTCCGACCTGACCGTCATAGGCCGCCACCGATGCGGTCGAAATGATGACGCCGCGCTCGCCGTCTTCCAATGGCGTTTGCGCAATCATCTCTGCGGCGGCAAGGCGGATCATGTTGAAGGTGCCGATCAGATTGACGTTGATGATGCGGCTGAAATCTTCCAGCGGCATGGCCACGCCGTCTTTGCCGACCAGCCGTTTGGCGCCGCCGATACCGGCGCAATTGATCAGGATGCGCGCCGGGCCGTGGGCGGCGCGTGCCGAAAACAGCGCTGCCTCGACGCTGGCGGTGTCGGTGATGTCGCAGGCTGCGGCGTGGCCGCCGACTTCCTGCGCCAGCGCCTGCGCGCCTTCAATGTTCACATCGAGGATGGTCACGCGCGCGCCGCCCTTCGCCAATTGGCGCACGACTTCGGCGCCGAGTCCGGAGGCGCCGCCGGTGACCAGTGCTGCTTGTCCTTGTAGTTGCATGATGCGTCTCGTGATTGAGGATTAATTAGTGGGAAGCGGCCGGGTTTTCCAGCAGCAGCGCGATGCCTTGTCCGCCGCCGATACAGGCCGAGGCGATGCTGTAGCGCGCTCCGCGCTTGCGCATTTCACGCGCCGCGGTAATCGACAATCGAACGCCGGTGGCTGCCAGCGGATGGCCCAGCGCAATCGCGCCGCCGTTGACGTTGAGCTTGCTGCGGTCGAGGCCGAGTTCGCGTTCGACGGCGATGGTTTGCGCGCCTTGCGCTTCATTGATTTCGAAGCAGCCGATGTCGTCCAGCGTCAGGCCGTTGCGTTCCAGCAGCAGGCGGATCGCCGGCGCCGGGCCGATGCCCATGATCTCCGGCGGCACGCCGACCACGGCAGCGGCGACCACGCGCGCCAGCGGCGTGCAACTGTGGTCGCGCATGTAGCTGCCGGAGGCGATGATGGTTGCGGCGGCCGCATCGACCAGCGCCGAGCTGTTGCCGCCGGTCTGTACGCCGTCGGGATAGAGCGTGCGCAGCTTGCCCAATACTTCCACCGGCGACGGACGCGGATGGGTATCGGTTGCGGCTTCGGTGACCTTGCCTTGCAACTTCAGATGGCGATCGTTATAGCCGTCGAGCGTGAAGGTTTCGTTGACCACCGGCACGATCTCGTCGACGTGGAAACCTTCCTGCTGTGCGCGTACTGCGCGTTCAAACGAGAGTGCAGCGTATTCGTCCACTTCGCGGCGCGTGATGCCGTACTTCTTGGCCAGGTTTTCTGCGGTCTGCGGCATGGTGATGCCAGGCGCCGGATCGATCAGCGCCTCCCACATGTAATCCTGGAACTCCACCGGAGCACCGAGGCGGAAGCCGCCGCGATGCGAGAAGGCGGCAATCGGATTGCGCGTCATCGATTCCGAACCGACCACCAGCGCGGTGTCGGTGTAGCCGCGTTCGATCTGGTCGCCAGCCTGGCGGATCAGTTCGAAACCGGTGCCGCAGATACGCTGGACCATGATGGCCGGCACATCGATCGGTACGCCTGCGTATAAACCGATGTGACGCGGCAGCATGTATTGGAAGCAATCGCCCGGCGCCATGTTGCCGGCGATGACGGAACCGATGTCGGCAGCCGGCACGCCGGTGCGTTTGAGAATCTCGCGCGCGACCTTGATGCCCATGTCGGTCGGCGACAGCTGCGAGAAGGTGCTGCAGTAGTCGACCATCGGCGTGCGCACGCCGCCGAGCATCCAGACGTCGTCGAAGTTGGAATAGAAGGATCTTTTTGTCATTTTGTTCATGCTCCTTGTTTTCCCTGAACACCGGACGTCGGGGTGTTCGTGCCCGCCGCCAGCGGACGCGGTTTGAGGATGGCCGGATTGATGTCGGCATAGAGCGCCTCAACCAGATCGGCGCGATGTGTCAGTACGGCGCGCTGGTTGATGGAGCCCTTGTCGGTGATTTCGCCCTTGTCGAAAGAAGGCGGCTCGACCAGCACCAGTGCACGCGCCACGCGCGAGGCGCTGCCGGTGGCGTGCTGTTGCAGACGCTGCAGGACATTGCTGAAGAAATCGCGTACCGGCTGCGCGGCGACGATCTCTTCCCGCGCGGCGCCGGCAGGCAAGCCGGCCAGCTGGCGGCAGCGTTCTATGTTGGGCACGATCAGCATGCCGACTTCATTGCGGTCATGGCCGGTGATGACGGCGTCCTGCAAGTAAGGTGCGCCTTCGTGGGCGATGACGGCGCGCAGTGGACCGACGCTGACCCAGGTGCCGGTGTAGAGTTTGAAGTCTTCGGCCACGCGGCCGTCGAACATGAAGCCGAGATTGTGATTGGACGGATCCAGCCATTTGACGGCATCGCCCGAGCAGAAGAAGCCTTCATCGTCGAAAGCTTCTGCGGTCTGTTCCGGCGCGCGCCAGTAACCCGGCGTGACGTTGGGGCCGCGATAGCGGATTTCCATCTTGTCGCCGTTGGGCACCAGCTTGATTTCCATGCCGGGCGTCGGAATGCCGATCTGGCCGGAGCGCACTTGCTCTTCCACCACGAACAGCGCCGACGGCGCCGTCTCGGTCATGCCGAGGCCGCAGGACATCACGATGCGTTCGCCGCAGGCGGCTTCGGCGGTGGCGTGCAGCTTGTCCCATACCGGCTGCGCCAGCGCGGCGCCGGCGTAGAACTGCATCTTCAGGCGGCTATAGAACTTGTCGCGCAGGGCGGCGTCTTTTTCCAGCGCATGGGCGATGCCTTCCCAGCCGATCGGCACATTGAAATAAATAGTCGGTGCGATTTCACGCAGGTTCTGCAACGTGACGGCCAGACCTTGCGGCGTCGGCTTGCCGTCGTCGATATACATGGTGCCGCCGTTGTAGAGCACGATGCCCACGTTGTGGTTGCTGCCGAAGGTGTGATTCCACGGCAGCCAGTCGATCAGCACCGGTGGTTCTTCGCCGAGGAAGGGAAAGGTCTGCACGATCATCTGCAGGTTGCTGCAGATCATGCGCTGGGTATTGATCACCGCCTTGGGGAACCTGGTCGAACCGGAGGTGAACAGAAACTTGGCGATGGTGTCGGGCGTGGTGGCATCATGCGCGCGCTCGACGGCATCGGTGATCGGCGTGGCGGCCAGCTCGCTGTAGAGCGTGGTGGTGCGTGCGGACGACGGCGCTTCGGTGGCGACGAATTCGATGTCGCTGGTCGCGACCGCATTGACGGCGGCGCCGAACTTCTCGCCATGCGCGGCGAAGATCATGCCCGGCGTCAGCAGGTTGACGGCGTGACGCAGCTTGGCGTAATCCTTCGACAGCAGCGAATAGGCCGACGACACCGGCGCATACGGCACGCCGACATAGTGGCAGGCCAGTGCGAGCATGGCGTGTTCGAGGTCGTTTTCCGACAGGATCAGCAAAGGACGTTCCGCCGACAGGCCGCGATTGAGCAGGCCCTGGCCGATGTGGCGCGCAGTCTGCAATGCCTGCGCATAGCTGATGTGCTGCCAGACGCCGTCGGCGTCGCGCTTGGCCATGAAGCTGACGTCGGGCGTTTTCTCCGCCCAGTATTTCAGCTTGTCGCTCAGGCGCGCAGGATAGTCTTGCAGCGCCTGTTTGGTCCTGACGATGCTCCGGCCGTCGGCTGCATTAGCGGCATCGACGACATCAACGCCGCTGATGCCGAATCGTACGCTGCGATAGCGTGGTGTTGTGCTCATACATGTCTCTTAATTTTTGTCGGAACTGCTTTGTATGGGGCTGCAAATTGTTGATGAAGCTGAGTTGCTGTTAGCTGTTTCGCTCTACCTTGTTCATCTTCAGATCGAGAAAAGCGGCGAGCCGGCCCTTGGTTTCCGGATCGCTGCCCGCGACTGCGGCCATGAGCGATTCCGTCACCAGGCCGTCCTGGATCGACTGGTCGGCGATGCGCGGCAATACATGTGTCACGCCGTAGTTGGTCATCGGCGCATTCTTGGCGATGCGTGCCGCCAGCTCCATCGCTTTCTCCATGCCCTTGCCGCCGGCGGTGAGATATTGCGAGATGCCGGCCTGATGGCCTTCCTGCGAAGAGAGCACGCGGCCGGTCAGCATCATGTCGCTCATGCAGGCGACACCGACCAGGCGTGAGATACGCACCGATCCGCCACCGCCGACGAACAAGCCGCGCTGTCCTTCCGGCAGGCCGTAGAAGGCGCTGTCTTCGGCCACGCGGATGTGCGCGGCCGAGGCCAGCTCCAGGCCGCCGCCGATGACGGCGCCGTGCAGCACGGCGATCACCGGCACGCCGCCGAATTGCACACGCTCGAAGGCCGCATGCCACATGCGCGAGTGGTACATGCTTTCGCTGGTGTCGCGCTCACGCAGTTCGGAGAGATCGAGCCCGGCGCAAAAATGGTCGCCGTTGCCGCGGATAACTGCGACCTTGATTTCCGGCGGGAAGGATTCGAAGCAGCGCTGGATGGCGCGCACCAGCGGATCGCTCAGCGCATTGCGCTTGGCGACGCGGTTGATGGCGACGACGGCAATCGCGCCGTCGTAGTGAATGTCGAGAAGATCGTCAGAATGATTCGTCATGGCCAGCCTGTTGTTGGTGCTTGCGCACTGATGGTGTTGCCTGGTTCAGCTTGCTTTTATCCAGCTTGCCTTTAGCTTGCTTGTCTCGGGATTGCTCGGCAGGGATACCGGCAATTACTTATAAGTTATAACTGTTATTTAGTATAAGTATGTAAACAACAAATGCAAGCACTAACACCGCCACCGCATGTATTGAAAACGTAAAACAGGGCGGCTACCGCACACCGCAATGCAGCTTGCCGTCTGCTTCTCCGTAATGATGCAATGCTGCGTTGCATCGAAGCAGGCGTGCATCGGCAGTAGGTAGAAGCAGTGAATTTGCGGTTGGTCAGACGCACAACGCAATAAAAAACGCCGGTGTGCACTGCATCACCGGCGTTTGGTCCTGACTTTATTTTCGCGGCAGTTGATGTTGCGCCGTGGCTTTACTTGCCGGTGTCTTTCACGTTGAGGAATTTGTCGAACTCGATGTTGTAGACCTCATTGCCAACTTTTTCCACCTTGCGAACGTACACCGTCTGCACGATGTCGCGCGTTGCAGGATCAATTGCAATCGGGCCGCGCGGGCTGTTGAGCTTGATGTTTTTCAGGATCGCTATGGCCTTGTCGCCGTCGATGTTGCCGTTGAGCTTCTTCGACACTTCGTAGATGGCAGCCATGCCGTCATAGGCAGCTACTGCCATGAAGTTCGGACGGCCGCCGTTCGGATTCACCGCCGCATAACTCTTCAGGAAGGCTTTGTTCTCCGGTGAGTTGTGCGCCGCCGAGTAGTGGAACGTCGTGATCACGCCCAGCGTCGAGTCGCCCATCGCCGGCAGCACGTGGTCGTCGGTCAGGTCGCCGGTGGCGATGACTTTGATGCCGGCTTCCGCCAGGCCGCGCTCGCGATAGCCCTTCATGAAGGCAATGCCTTGCTCACCGGCCGGTACGAAGATGAACACGGCTTCGGGTTTGGCATCCTTGATGCGCTGGATGTACGGCGCGAACTCAGGATTGCGCAATGGTACGCGGATCGATTCGATCACTTGTCCGCCGCCGCCCAGCAGGTTGGTCTTGAAGGCGGTTTCCGCGTCGATGCCCGGGCCGTAGTCGGCCACCAGCGTCACCACTTTCCTGATGTTGTTCTTCAGCGCCCAGGTCGCCATCGGGCCGGACACCTGCGGCAGCGTCATCGAAAAGCGCACGATGTAGTTCGACTTGGTGGTGATGATCGAGGTTGCCGCATTCATGATGATCATCGGCTTCTTGGCTTGCTCGGCGATCGGCGCGACGGCTAACGCTTCCGGCGTCAGGCCAAAGCCGGCGAGGAAATCGACCTTGTCGCGCACGACCAGTTCTTGCGCCAGGCGCTTGGCGATTTCAGGCGAAGGGCCGGTGGTGTCCTTGACAATGATCTGAATCTTCTTGCCGGCCACGGTGTCGCCGTTCTGCGCCATGTAGGCCTTGATGCCGCCTTCCATCTGTTTGCCATAGTCGGCAAAGGGGCCGGAGAACGCGGCGATCAGACCGATCTTGATGGTGTCTTCTGCCTGCGCCTGCGCTGCTGCAAAAAAGTTGATCCCCGCGAGCATTGCCAGCAATGCCGATTTTTTAAATTTCATGTTTGTCTCCTTCGATACGTTGTCGTTGCGTAGTGCACGTCATACCTGATATCCGCTACTTGATACGTAATGCGTGCGCGATCTTTCAATCTTGAGCTGTGGCTTTTGCATCTTCTGCAGCGCCGAATGCCTTGCCGGCAGAGAGTTGCAGACGTGTCGTACAACGTACGTCGCATCGCGCTGCCCGGCAGGAAATTTTTCTTGTCGCCGGATTTTAGCTGTTGCTTGCAGACGACGCTGTCGGAAATTTTCTGCTTTGCGCATTCTTGACAAGCTTCAGCGAGAACAATAGTATCGCAACAAGCGTTCGGTAACCAACATCTTGTTCGGTTATCGAACATTAAATAAAAATGAAATGACAGAGACGAAACGTTCAATGCCTCTTCAGGCAGAGAGCCGATCAAATAGGCATTTACGGCATTGCAGGATTTCGCCGGCGGTTGTCGGCACGCTTAGGTAGCAGCAATAACAGTACGACCAGCAATATCTCAACGTCTTCCGTTCATCAATCGGAAGACGGACTGAACGCATCCCTGCGAAACCCGCGGAAGCCCGTGTTCGGCCATACAGAATCCACGTATCGACACCGCGGAGGGAGCACGACGCGCGCCCGCAGCATGCAGGCTCGCCGAGTTATCAGGCAGCACCAACAAAGTCGGAAGCAAAGTCAGAAAACACATCACAAGATCAACAAGACGAATTTAAAAATTTTCACGTTTCAGGAGGAGGCACAATGAAGAAGACAGTTTGCAGCGCAATCGCGCTGATGGGTGCAATGGGCGCACTGTGTGCAGGCAACGCCACGGCGCAGAACTCGGTCACCATTTACGGTATCGTCGACACCGGCGTGGTCTACACCACCAACGCCAACGCTGCCGGCAATTCGGTATTCAAGATGCCGGGATTGACCGGCTCGTTCCCGTCGCGTATCGGCTTCAAAGGGGCGGAAGATCTGGGCGGCGGTCTGGAAGCCATCTTCGTGCTGGAAGCAGGCTTTTCACCGGACAGCGGTTCGATGGGACAGGGCAATCGCTTGTTCGGCCGTCAATCGCTGGTCGGTCTGAAGAGCAATAGCTGGGGTCAGATCATGCTGGGCCGCCAGGTCAACATGACCTACATCGCTACGCTGAAGACAGATGTGATGGGTCCGAACATTTTCGCTATCGGCAGCATCGACGGCTATCTGCCAAACGCGCGTAGCGATAACTCGATCGGTTACCTGGGCAACTTCTCCAACTTCACTGTCGGCGCGACATACAGCTTCGGACGTGACACTTCGACTGCGGGCGGTCCTGCAGCAACCGGCTGTGCCGGCGAAGTGGCGGGAAATTCCAAGGCCTGCCGCCAGATCACTGCCCTGGTCGGTTATGACAACAAGGCATTCGGCGTGACCTCGTCTTACGACATTTTGTACGGCAACACCGGCGCAGCCGGCGGCCTCACCAGCAGCGACAACACCGATCAGCGCGTGACCTTGAACGGCTTCGTCATGATCGGCGACACCAGGATCGGTGCCGGCGTGATCGATCGCCGCACCCGCGCTGCCGGTGCAGTCAACACCAACTCCGACCTGTACTACCTGGGGGCGAGCGTGCCGCTGTCGACGGCGCTGGTGCTGGATGCACAGGTTGCCAAGCTGAACGTCAAGAGCAGCCCCAACGACGTGACTTTGATGGTCGGTCGACTGACCTACAACCTGTCCAAGCGCACCGCGTTGTACACATCGCTGGGCTATCAGAAAAACGGCGGTACATCTGCCGTGGCGATCGATGCAGGCGGTACCGTTGGTGCCGGCAAGAACCAGCTGGGCGTGATGTCAGGCATCCGTCACACCTTCTGATCCGGGTCCATCGGAGTTCGAGGAAGTCCTGAGGAGGATGGTGCGCCGATGAGCAAGGCGCACCGGCATCTGTAGTATCGGCAACGCAAGTTGTCTTCAGTCCGGCGCACTGTAAAGTCCGCCGGACTGATTTTTTTCGGCTGGCTTAGGGCAGCAAGACCGACAACTCTTGCGAGCCGCGCAGCAGCACAGGCAGAAATTCTTCTTCCATCTGGCGACGGCTGACGCGCGCCGCCTGGGCGCCGACGTTCAATGCGGCCAGCACGTTTCCGGAAGCGCCGCGCACCGGCACTGCGATCGAGCGCAGGCCGACTTCCAGTTCTTCATCGATGACGGCGTACCCGGACTCGCGCACTTCGGCCAGGATTTCGCGCAGGCGTTTCTGCGATACCACGGTCTTGTCAGTGAAGGCGCGCAGTTTGACTTTATCGAAATAGGCTTTGAGAGCGTCCTCCGGCATGTGCGCCAGCATCACGCGGCCGAGCGAGGTGCAATACGCCGGCAGGCGGCTGCCGGTATTGAGCGCGACCGACATCACCCGCGCGGTGGCCGAACGCGACACGTACAGCACTTCATTGTCGTCCAGCACCGCCAGCGAACAGGACTCGTTGAGCGTGCGCGTGATGTTGTTCAGGCACGGCTGGGCCGACACCGTCAGCGGCGTCGACGACAGATAGGAATAACCCAGCGTCAGGATCTTCGGCCGCAGCGAAAAATTGTTCACCTCGGAATCGGCATAGCCCAACTGTTTCAGCGTATGCAGGCAACGGCGCACCGCAGCGCGCGGAATGCCGGTTTTCTGGCTGATCTGCGCAATGGTCTGCGTGCGGCGCGTGTCGCTGAAGGCGCGCACCACCGCCAAGCCGCGCGCCAGTGAAGTCATGAAACTGGGATCGGTGAGGGCATCGATTTCCTCGGCGATGGTGAGCTCTTTTTCTTCAGCCTGTTCGGCGGCCGGAGCAGCGGTACGGGCATCGATTTTGCCGGACTTTGTGGCGGGTTTGCGAGTCTTTGCTGGAGCAGGCGTCTTGGACATAGGCGTAAGAAAATGACGATAAGCAACGATGGCAACGATGGACGGCAGCGCGGAGAACGCGACGGTGCCGGGGTTGTCCGCATTCTAATATGTTGTGCGGACATCGCACAGACCTGCCTGTTTGTTCTTGACGCAGGAAGCCGGGTATCGCTACACTAATGTGTGCGAAAAACAAACATTAGTTCGTTTATCGCACAAATGATTGTACATAAAAGAATTCAGGCGCGCACGCATTTTGACTCTGGCCAGAGCAGAAATGGCGGTTGGAAAAGCGCAGGAGCATAGAAAAACAAAGGCGGAGACAAGCCATTCCTGAACGCGCGGCAGCAGCAACATCGTGCCGTGGCATCGCAGGACCATTTTCATGCATTTGCTGTTCAACGAACGGATTCACGAAAGAGACGCAACGTGATCGACAAAATTACTGAGTCACTGGAACAAGCCGTGGCTGACATCCATGACGGCGCGACCGTCATGATCGGCGGCTTCGGCAATGCCGGCATGCCGGCGGCACTGATCGATGCGCTGATCGCACAAGGCGCACGCGACCTCACCATCGTCAACAACAATGCCGGCAACGGCGACACCGGCCTGGCCGCATTGCTCAAGGCCAAGCGCGTGAAGAAGATCATCTGTTCTTTCCCGCGCCAGACCGATTCCTACGTATTCGATGCGCTTTACCGCGCTGGTGAAATCGAACTGGAACTGACGCCGCAAGGCAACCTGGCTGAACGCATCCGCGCCGCCGGCGCCGGTATCGGCGGCTTCTTTTCGCCGACCGGCTACGGCACCATGCTGGCCGACGGCAAGGAGACCCGTCTGATCGACGGCCGCCATTATGTGCTGGAGTCGCCGATCCACGCCGACTTCGCGCTGATCAAGGCGCTGCGCGGCGACCGCTGGGGCAACCTGGTGTACCGCAAGACCGCGCGCAACTTCGGCCCCATCATGGCCATGGCCGCCAAATGCGCCATCGCCCAGGTGAGCGAAGTCGTCGAGCTGGGGCAGCTGGATCCGGAAGCCATCGTTACGCCGGGCATCTTCGTGCAACGGGTGGTGCTGCAGAATGCACAGGAGGTCAAATAATGAATTCCGCCAATCGCTTTTCCCGAGACCAGATTGCTGCGCGCGTGGCGCAGGATATTCCCGAAGGCGCGTACGTCAACCTCGGCATCGGCTTGCCGACCAAGGTCGCCAACTACCTGCCGGCTGACAAGGAAGTGTTCCTGCACAGCGAAAACGGCCTGCTCGGCATGGGTCCTGCACCTGCACCCGGCGAAGAAGACGAAGACCTCATCAACGCGGGCAAACAGCCGGTGACTCTGCTGACCGGCGGCGCTTACTTTCACCACGGCGACTCGTTCGCCATGATGCGCGGCGGACATCTCGACATCTGTGTGCTTGGCGCCTTTCAGGTGTCGGCCACCGGCGATCTGGCCAACTGGCATACCGGTGCGCCGGATGCGATTCCTGCGGTCGGCGGTGCAATGGATCTGGCCATCGGCGCCAAGCAAGTGTTCGTCATGATGGAACATCAGACCAAGACCGGCGAAAGCAAGATCGTGTCGCACTGCGACTATCCGCTGACCGGGATCGGCTGCGTCAACCGCATCTATACGGATGTTGCCGTGCTGGACGTGACCGAACACGGCCTGCGCGTGCGCGAGATCGTCGACGGCATGTCCTTTGACGAACTGCAGAAAATCACCGGTGCGCCGCTGTTGCCGCCTGTGTGAATCCGTAACTGATACTGATATGAAGCATACGAAGAGAACATCATGACTGAAGCCTTTATCTGCGACGCCATCCGCACTCCCATCGGCCGCTACGGCGGTGCACTGAAAGACGTGCGCGCGGATGACCTCGGCGCCATTCCGCTGCGCGCCCTGATTGCTCGTAATCCGCAAGTGGACTGGAACGCCGTTGACGACGTGATCTTCGGTTGCGCCAACCAGGCCGGCGAAGACAATCGCAACGTCGCCCGGATGTCGGCGCTGCTGGCCGGTTTGCCGCAATCGGTGCCGGGCACAACGATGAACCGCCTGTGCGGCTCCGGCATGGACGCGGTCGGTACCGCAGCGCGGGCCATCAAGTCGGGCGAAGCGCAATTGATGCTGGCTGGCGGCGTCGAATCGATGACGCGCGCACCCTTTGTCATGGGCAAGGCCGATAGTGCTTTTTCGCGCAACGCCAATATCTACGACACCACTATCGGCTGGCGTTTTCCGAATGCGCAGATGAAAGCGCTCTACGGCACCGACTCCATGCCGGAGACCGGTGAAAACGTCGCCGACGATTTCAGGATCAGCCGTCTCGATCAGGACAGATTCGCCGTCGCCAGCCAGGCCAAGGCCGCCGCAGCGCAAGCTAACGGCACGCTGGCGCAGGAGATCACGCCGGTAGTGATTCCACAAAAGAAGGGTGAGCCTGTCACCGTCAGCGCCGATGAACATCCACGCGCCACCAGCATGGAAGCGCTGGCAAAACTCAAAGGCGTGGTGCGCGCCGACGGCACTGTCACCGCAGGCAATGCTTCCGGCGTCAACGACGGTGCTTGCGCTTTGTTGCTGGCGAGTGCAGAAGCGGTCAAGCAATACGGCCTGACACCGCGCGCGCGTATCGTCGGCATGGCGACCGCCGGCGTTGCGCCGCGCGTCATGGGTATCGGCCCGGCGCCGGCAACCAAAAAGCTGTTGCAGCAGGTTGGCCTGACAATAGAACAAATGGACGTGATCGAACTGAACGAAGCATTTGCTTCGCAAGGTCTGGCCGTGCTGCGTGAACTTGGTGTCGCCGACGACGACCCGCGCGTGAATCCGAACGGCGGCGCGATTGCACTCGGCCATCCGCTCGGCATGAGCGGCGCGCGCCTGATCACCACCGCGATGTATCAGCTGCAGCGCACCGGCGGCCGTTATGCCTTGTGCACCATGTGCATCGGCGTGGGACAGGGCATTGCGGCTATCATTGAACGCATCTGAAACCGGTGACGCTGTAAGAAAAGAGAAGTAAAGACAAAGCTGCCGGCCATCAAGAGCCACGACAAAACCAGAGCAGCGCTTGTACAAGAGATTGAAGAGGAGGCTTCCCATGCATCACCCCACCTTTGTCCACACCCAATGCGACAGCGCGGCAGCGCATCGCCAGGGAGATTGCTCATGATCGGCAATTTCATCGGTGTGATGTTCGACGGCATTGCTTACGGCGCGCTGTTATTTTTGATCAGCGTCGGCCTGTCGGTCACCATGGGCATGATGAATTTCATCAACCTGGCGCATGGCGCGTTCGCGATGCTGGGCGGTTATGTGTGCGTCACTATCCTCAATCAGCTCGGCTTGCCTTTTCTGGCGTCGCTGCCGGTGGCCTTCCTGGCGTCGGCGGTGGTCGGCCTGGTGCTGGAGCGTTCGCTCTATCGCCGTCTGTACAAAGCCAGCCATCTGGATCAGGTGCTGTTCTCCATTGGCCTGACTTTCATGGCCGTGGCCGGTGCGACTTACGTCTGGGGGCCGACGCAACAGCCGGTGCATCTGCCGGACTGGCTGCGCGGACAGATCTCCCTGCTTGGTCTCGATGTGGGCGCCTATCGCGTGTTCCTGATCGGTGTTGTGGTGCTGGTAACCGCGGCCTTGGGACTGCTGATCGAGCGCACGCGCTTCGGTGCGCAGATTCGTGCGTCAGTTGACAATCAGGTTGCCGCAGCCGGTCTTGGCATCAACGTCAGCCGTGTGTTCAGCCTGACCTTTGCGCTCGGCTCCGGTCTGGCCGGCCTGGGCGGCGGCCTTGGCATTGACGTGCTGGGTCTCGATCCGACTTTCCCGATCAAGTACATGGTGTACTTCCTGCTGGTTGTTGCTGTCGGTGGCGCCGGCACAATCAAGGGGCCGCTGCTGGCGGCTGTGATTCTCGGCATTTTCGACGTCGCCGGTAAATACTATGTACCTGAAGTCGGCGCCTTCGTGATTTACGGCCTGATGGTGCTGTTGCTGATCCTGTTCCCCGCCGGCCTGATGCGGAGGCGTGGATGAGCGCAGTTACACCAACTTCCACGCCCGCTACCTCTGCTACCTCGGCGGCCGCGGCGTCCACCACTAGCGCAAAGACCACTGCCATGTCTCCCTTGCCCTTGCTGCATTTGCCCAATGACCGCTGGAAGCCGCTGGAAATCATTTTCTGGCTGCTGCCGGTGGCGGCTTACTTCGTCTTTCCCGAGTACCTGATCCTGATCAGCCAGATCATGATCGTCGGCTTGTTCGCCATCTCACTCGATCTCATCCTCGGCTACGGCGGCATCGTGTCGCTCGGCCATGCCGCCTTCTTCGGTCTCGGCGCTTATACCGCCGGTCTGTTGTCGGCGCACGGCTGGGGCGAGCCGATCAGCGGCATGCTGCTGGCGGCGATTGTTGCGGCGGCGTTTGGCTACATCATCAGTTTCCTGGTGGTGCGCGGCAACGATCTCGCACGCCTGATGGTGACGCTGGGCATCGGGCTGATGCTATTCGAAGCAGCCAACAAGGCTGCCTTCATCACCGGTGGCGTTGACGGCTTGTCAGGCATGATGGTGGACAAAATCTTCGGCGTGTTCGAGTTCGATCTCAACGGCAAGGTCGCCTACATCTATAGCTTCGTCGTGCTGTTCATCCTGTTCGCGGTGTTGCGCCGACTGGTCAATTCGCCGTTCGGCCTGAGCCTGGTCGGCATCCGCGAAGGCGGCCGCCGCATGCCGGCCATCGGCGTCAACGTCAACCAGCGCCTGACCGTGATCTTCACCATCAGCGCGGCGATTGCCGGCGTGGCCGGCGCCCTGCTGGCGCAGACCACGCAGTTCGTCGGCCTTGACGTGCTGGGCTTCCCGCGTTCGGCGGAACTGCTGATCATCCTGGTGCTGGGCGGCACCGGCCGTCTGTACGGCGGTCTGGTCGGCGCGGCGATCTTCATGCTGGCACAAGATTACCTGTCCGGTCTGAATCCGGCTTACTGGCAATTCTGGATCGGCCTGCTGCTGATCGTCATCGTCCTGTTCGCACGCGGCGGCATCCTCGGCGGCCTGACACTTATCTGGAACAACCTCCGCAAGACTTCGGCTGCGAAAGGAGAGCGCTCGTGAGTACAGCAACAACTACAAGCGCAAACACCACGCTGCGCACAGAAGGCCTGTCCAAACAATGGGGCGCCTTCAAGGCCAACAGCGACGTCTCGCTGACCTTCGTTCCCGGTGCGCGCCATGCGCTGATCGGACCGAACGGCGCCGGCAAGACTACCTTCATCAACCTGCTCACCGGCGGTTTTGCGCCATCGAGCGGCAAGGTCTTCTTCGGCGACGACGACATCACTTCGCTGCCGCAGCATGAGCGCGTCAAGCGCGGCATGACGCGCACCTTCCAGATCAATACGCTGTTCGCCGGTCTGACCGTGCTGGAGTCGGTTGTGCTGGCCATCTCCGAACGGCGCGGCCTGCAATACGTCTGGCACAAGACCGTGGCGCAGCAGACCGATGTCATTGACGAAGCTATGGCCTTGCTGACCTCGCTCAAGCTCGACGGCGAAGCCAACAGCATCACGCGCAGTCTCGCCTATGGCAAACAACGCCTGGTTGAAATCGCACTGGCGCTGGCAACCAAACCGAAGGTGTTGCTGCTGGACGAACCGGCTGCCGGTATTCCCTCTGCGGAAAGCAAGGAGCTGTTTGAAGTCATCGCGCAATTGCCGCGCGACGTCACCATCGTTTTTATCGAACACGACATGGGCCTGGTATTCCGCTTTGCCGAACGCATCACGGTGCTGGTCGGCGGCAAGGTCCTGACCGAAGGCACGCCGGCGGAAATCGCCGCCGACAAGCGTGTCAAGGAAGTTTATCTGGGGGAGTCGGAACATGAGTGAGCTGCTTGCACTCGACAAGGTCACTGCCGGCTACGGCGATTCGATCGTACTGGAAGACGTGTCGTTTTCCATGAAGGAAGGCGACAGCGTCGCGCTGCTCGGTCGCAACGGCGTCGGCAAGACCAGCCTGCTGGTCACGCTGATGGGTCTGACCCGTCTGCATGGCGGCAATGTCCGTTGGCGTGGGGGCGACATCGTGCGCATGCCGACCTACAGGCGCGCACATGCCGGCCTCGGCTGGGTACCGCAAGAACGTTATATGTTTCCGTCGCTGACGGTGGAAGAGCATCTGACGGTCGTCGCGCGCGGCGGCGAATGGGATCTGCCCAAGATCTACAAAATATTCCCGCGTCTGGAAGAGCGCCGCAACAACATGGGCAATCAATTGTCAGGCGGCGAGCAGCAAATGCTGGCCATTGCGCGCGCGCTGATGGTGAGTCCGCGCATCTTGTTGCTGGATGAACCGATGGAAGGGCTGGCGCCGATCATTGTGCAAGAGTTATTGCGTGTGATTCGCGGGCTGGTCAAAGACATGGGGATGTCGGTGATTGTGGTGGAACAGCATGCGCGCATGGCGTTGTCGTTGACGCAGCGGGCGATTGTGCTGGATCGCGGGCGGATTGTGCATGACTCGGATAGTGCGAGTTTGCTGGCGGATGGGGAGAAGTTGGATCGGTTGGTGGCGGTGGCTTGATGGTGGGGTTGTCCTGAATGCGATCAGGACAGAAATGATCATTGTTCCGACTCGTTGTTCGTTCGTAGCTAATTCTGTTCGTTCTTCGGACAACCTTGCCGGGCCTTCCCCGGCAAAGGTTGATCGAAGAAAGAAAAAAGAAGCCACCCGACACCATCAGTCGGAGCAAAATACAAGTAGCCGACCGCAGCACAACACACACAACTATAGCAACGCCCCCAACTCCACCTGAATCTTCAACATCGCCGGCAAACACCTCTCCACCATCTCCTCCAACTTCATGCGCGCCGCATGCACGCTGATGTTCATCGCCGCGACCACCTCACCGCGAAAATTGCGGATCGGCACCGCCATGGTCCGCAGGCCGAGTTCCAGTTCCTGATCCACCAAGGCATATCCCTGCTCCCGCGTACGCGCAATCTCCAGCGCCAGGCGTTCTTTGTTGACGATGGTGTGCGCGGTGATCTGCTCCGGCTGAAGGCGCTCGAGGAAATGCTCCATCTGCGCCTGTGGCAGATGCGCCAATAACACGCGGCCATTGGCGGTGCAGAAGGCGGGTACGCGCGTCCCCGGCTGCAAAGTGGTCGACACCAGTCGCCCGGCGCTGACCGCGGCAACGCACACCAGTTGATCATGATCGAGCACGCCGGCAGAGGCGGCTTCTTCCAATGAATATGCCAGCCGATACAGCAGCGGCTGCACGATGCGCGGCAACCTGGCCGAGTGCAGATAGGATTGTCCGAGCCGCAAAATCATCGGCGTCAGGGAAAACAGTTTCTGCTCATGACGCACATAGCCGAGATGCGCCAGCGTGATCAGGTAGCGGCGCGCTGCCGCACGCGTGAGGCCGGTGCGCTGCGCAACTTCGGCGATGGTCAGGCGCGAACGCTCCTGGTCGAACGCTTCAATGACTTGCAGGCCCTTTTCCAGGCCGGCAATCAGGTCGCGCTTGTGCGGCGCGGCAATTTCGTCTTCGGCGTCATCTTGGGATGCATTCATGGCGATGTGGGCAGAAAGTCGTTTATTTGTGCGATTCTCGCACAGATAGGGCGAATAGCGGTTGCATCTGTCACAGGCAGCCTTGTAGCAAGTACTTTACTTGCCTATGATTCGGACAGAACAAAACAACGCGGCACGTTATTCGCACAGAAACGCCGGGAGCGATCCCGGGAAAAAGGCGATACAGCCGAAATGCCGGCCGTGTTCTGCCGCTTATTTTCAAGGAGACCCCATGAACTTCGACGTAGTCGAATCCGGCGTTTATCCGGAGCTGATTTACCCTCCCTACAAATCCACCGTCAAGCGCGGTCCGACGCAGGCGCCGTTGCGCATCAACGCGGCGGCGGCAACGACGACCAACTTGTTTGCTTCGCCCAAGCTGATCCTGCCGCATGACATGGACATGACCGCGCAAGGCAAGGGCGAGCCGCTCGGCGAGAAAATCGTCGTCACCGGCCGCGTGCTCGATGAAGACGGCAAGCCGGTGCGAAATTCGCTGCTGGAAGTGTGGCAATGCAATTCCGCCGGCCGCTACTGGCACAAGCGCGACCAGCACGATGCGCCGCTGGATCCCAATTTCACCGGTTTCGGCAAGATGCTTACCGACGACAACGGCCGCTATCGTTTCGTCACCATCAAGCCGGGACCTTATCCGTGGGGCAACCATCACAAGGCATGGCGTCCTGCGCACATCCATTTCTCGATGTTCGGCAATGTATACGCGCAGCGTCTGGTGACGCAGATGTATTTCCCCAGCGATCCGCTGTTTGAGTACGATCCGATTTTTCAGAGCATTCCGGACGACGCTGCGCGTCAGCGTCTGATCTCGCGCTTCAGCCTGGACGAGACCGTCGACGACAAGATGCTCGGCTATGAATTTGACATCGTGCTGCGCGGACGTAATGCCACGCCGATGGGTCTTTAAGGAATCGGGGACTACTATGACAAGCAAAATCACAACCTCACAAACCATCGGTCCGTTCCCGCACGAAGCCTGGCGCTGGGCTGTCGACATGACCGCCAACGTGGAAAGCAGCGCGCCGAAGATCGTCGTCAAGGGCGCGATCTTCGACGGCGACGGCGTCGCCATCAATGATGCATGGGTGGAGACATGGATGCCGGACAGCGCGCCGGTGGAGACCGCACACGCCATCCCAGGTTATCGTCGCGTGCCGAGCAATGACGAAGGCGGTTTCAGCCTGCAGATCACCCTCCCGCAAGCTGCCACGGCCGGCAAGCCGGTTGCGTATGTCACCGTGTTTGCCCGCGGCCTGACCAAGCATCAGTTCACTGCCGTCTTCCTGGAAGATGATGCCGGATTGTCGCAGTCGGAAATCCTGGTACAGGTGCCGCAGCAACGCCGTGATACCTTGATTGCGAAAAAACAGGCGGACGGTTCCTATCAGTGGAACATCAACATGCAGGGCGCACAGGAAACCGTATTCTTCGATTACGTCTGAAAACGGGCTTATCCTGAAAGCATGGGGACTCGTGGATAAGCTCCACCGAGTCCCGTATGCGTTTTACCGACTACAACGGAGTCCATGTGAGCGTTTCCATATTCGACAGTTTTTTGACCACGCCGGAGATGATCAAGGTCTTCGACGATGCGTCCATCGCGCAGGCGATGTTCGATTTCGAAGCAGCGCTGGCCAATGCCGAAGCCGCCGAGGGGGTGATTCCCGAAGCCGCTGCGCGCACCATCGCCAGCGTCTGCAATGCCCAGCTCTACGATATCCCCGCTATCATCCAGGCCGGCCGCCGCGCCGGTGCGCTGGCGATTCCGCTGGTCAAGGAGCTCACCAAGACCGTCGGACTCTATAACCAGGAATCCGCCACGCACGTGCACTGGGGCAGCACCAGCCAGGACGTTCTGGATACTGCGATGGTGCTGGCCACGCGGGAAGCGCTGAAGCTGATCGATGACGGTCTCGCCGAGTTGACTTCGCAACTGCTGAGACTGGCTGAGCAGCATCTCTCCACGCCGGTGCTGGCGCGCACGCTGATGCAGCCGGCGCAGGTCACCAGCTTCGGCTTCAAGCTGGTCGGCTGGGCAGCGCCGCTGATGCGCTCACGCGAACAGCTGCAAGCGCAATCCGCGCGCGCACTGCAACTGCAACTTGGCGGCGCGGTCGGCACGCTCGCCGTACTCGGCGACAAAGGTCCTGCCGTCGCACAACGCATGGCCGACGCCTTGCAGCTCAAGGTCGCCGACGCCGCCTGGCACACGCAGCGCGACGAATGGATGCGTCTGGGAATGGAAGTCGCCGTACTGACCGGCAGCCTCGGCAAACTGGCGACCGACCTCAGCCTCATGGCGCAGGGTGAGATCGCCGAGCTGGCCGAACCGTCCGGCAACGGTCGTGGCGGCTCATCGGCGATGCCGCACAAACGCAATCCGGTATCGTCGATGATCGCTCTGGCCGCCGCCAACCGCGCGCCGCAACACGCAGCTGCCTTGCTCGCCGCCATGGGACAGCAGCACGAGCGCGGTCTCGGCAACTGGCAGGCCGAGCTGGCAGGGTGGCCGGCCTTGTTCCTCGGTGCGCATGGCGCGATCAAGGCGCTCAACGAAGCATTCGCCGGACTCATTGTCGACACACGCCGCATGCGCCGCAATATCGATGCGCTGCAAGGCCTGGTGTTTGCCGAAGCGGCGTCCATTTATCTGGCGAGCGCCATCGGCCGCCCGAACGCGCATGCCTTGCTGGAAAAATTGACGCAGCAAGTGGTGGCGGCACAAGGCCAGCTGGCCGACGCGCTCACTGCGGCAATCAAGGACGATCCGCAACTGAGCAAGCAGGTCGACATCGGCAAGGTTCAGGATCTGTTCGATCCGGTGCATGCCACCGGTGCGGCGCGCACGCTGGCGGAGCGCCAATTGAAGTCCTTGCAGCAAGACAGCCGCTAGTTGTGCAGCCATTCATCCCATTTCCATAACGAGATAACCAGATAACGAGAGACAACCATGAGCTACGATCCCCTCGATCACGATTTTGAGCGCGGTATGCGCAACCGCCGCAGCGTCCTTGGCGACGCCTGGGTAGACCGTTCGGTAAGCAATGCCACCAACTTCAATGCCGAATTTCAGAACCTGATCACACGCTTTGCCTGGAACGAAATCTGGGGCCGTCCCGGTCTCGATCACAAGACCCGCCGCATCATCGTGCTGGCGATCACCATCGCACTGGGCCGCTGGGAAGAGTTTGAGCTGCATGTGCGCGCCGGTCTGCTCGGTGATCAGGCAACTCGCCTGACGCCCGATGAAATGAAGGAAGTCCTGATTCAGTCGGCAATCTATGCCGGCGTACCGGCAGGCAATACCGCTTTCTCGCATGCACAGCAGATCCTGCGCGAAGTCGGCGAACAGATCGGTTACACCGTGGCGCCAATGAAGCCGGCCGATACCTTCCACTCCGGCATCGGCAAGGAAGGCCGCAGCAGTGGTTCGCCATCGCTGCATTACAGCGTGCGCACACCGCGCAACGGCAAGGCGCCGCGCCACACCATCGTACTCAGCCATGCCATCGGTTGCGACCTGATGATGTGGGACGCGCTTGCCAACCAGCTGTCTGCGGATTGCAAAGTCATCACCTATGATCATCGAGGCCACGGTAGTTCGGAGAAAGCAGACGGTCTCTACAGCATGGCCGAGCTGGCCGACGACGCCGCGCAGATGCTGCGCGACCTCGACACCGGTCCGGTGATCTGGATCGGCCTGTCCATGGGCGGCATGGTCGGTCAGGAGCTGGCCTTGCGCCATCCCTCGCTGGTGCGCGCGCTGGTGCTGGCCAATACCACATCGTCTTATCCCGACGTGGCACAGCAAGCCTGGCAGCAACGCATCGTCACTGTGCGCGAACAAGGCATCGAAGCGATTGCCGATGCCGTGATGGGCCGCTATTTCCATGATCGTTTCCGCGCCGAGAATGCGTCCACGGTGACGCGTTTCCGCGAACGCCTGACCAGCACCGACGCCGCCGGCTATGTCGGCTGCTGTAACGCCGTCGGTACGGTCGATACGACAGCGCGCCTGGGCGAGATCAATGCGCCGACCTTGGTGATCGCCGGTGAGCTCGATCAGGGCACGCCGTTGTCGATGTCGGAGACGCTGGTCAGCGGCATCCGCGGCGCGACGCTGGCAGTGATCAAGGACGCCTCACATGTGAGCGCGATTGAACAGCCGCAGGCGTTTGCCGAATTGGTGGCGGATTTCATTCAAACCTTGTAACTTTCGGTTCGCAAATGAAAAGCCTGGTTCGCATCACACGAACCAGGCTTTTTTATTTCAGTAGAACTCGCTGTCAGACGATCAGACGCCCGGATCCTTGAAATTTTCGACCTTGTCGAATTCGACGTTGTAGTACTCGGCGCCGCGCTGCTCTGCCTTGCGGATGTAGACGTTCTGCACCATGTCGCGTGTCGTGGCATCCAGCGTCACCGGACCGCGCACGCTTTCCCAGCTCATGCCCTTCATGGCCGCAAGCAGTTTTTCACCGTCGGTGTCGCCGTTGGTTTTCTTGAGCGCCTCATACAGCAGATGCATGCCGTCGTAGCCGCCGACCGAGTGGAAATTCGCGCGCATGCCTTTGTTGGCCTTGGCAACGCCGTCAACATATTCCTTGTTCAGCGGCGAAGGATGCGCGGCCGAATAGTGGTGACTGCTGACCACGCCGTTAGAGGCGGCGCCGATGCTGGCCATCAGGTCGTCGTCGAGAACGTCGCCGGTGCAGATGAGACGAATACCCGCAGCAGCCAGACCACGTTCGGTGAACTGCTTCAACACGGCGGCTCCTTCGCCCGAAGGGACGAAGACGAACAGCGCTTCCGGCTTGGCGTCTTTTACGCGTTGCAGGAAGGGTGCGTAGTCGGGATTGCGCAGCGGTGCGCGCAGGCTCTCGACAACTTTGCCGCCGGCATCGGTGAAGGTCTTGACGAATACTTTCTCGGCATCGATGCCCGGACCGTAGTCACTGACGAAGGTGACCACGCTTTTGATCTTGTTTTTCGCGGCCCAGCTCGCCAGCGGCGCTGTCACTTGAGGCAAGGTGAAACCGGTGCGCACGATGTACGGCGAGCGTTGCGGGATGATGGAAGTCGCCGCCGCAGTGACGATCATCGGCACCTTGGCTTGCGTGGCGATGGGGGCGGCTGCCAACGCCAAAGGTGTCAGGCCGAACCCGGCCAGCACCTGCACCTTGTCGCGCGACACCAGTTCCTGCGCCAGGCGTTTGGTGACGTCCGGCGACAGGCCGCCGTCATCCTTCAACAGAATTTCAACCTTGCGGCCGGCCACGGTGTCGCCGTATTTCTGCTGGTACAGTTTGACTGCGGCTTCGATCTGTCGACCGGTAGAGGCGAACGGGCCGGACATCGGCACGATCAGGCCCACCTTGATCGGATCCGCGGCAAAGGCAGATAACGGCAACATGCCGGCTGCCAATGCGGCGGCGCCTCCCAGTAAAATCTGGCGGCGTTGGGTATTGATGGTGTCGGGCATTTTTGTCTCTCTCTCTTTTTAGTTATCAAATGGGTCGAACGCACAAGCAGGTCAGACATCCAGAACCAGCAAGGCGCTTTTGGCGCGGGAACAGCAAGGGGTGAACTGATCGTTGGCGGCGCGCTCTTCATCGGTCAGATACAGATCGCGGTGATCCGGCACGCCGTCAAGCACGCGCGTGAGGCAGGTGCCGCACACACCTTGTTCGCACGAAACGGGAATGTCGACGCCATTGTCCGCAAGAATCTTGATCACGGTCTCGCCGGCAGGGATCGTGAAGACCTGGCCGCTGCTGGCGATCTTGACGTCGAATGCAGCGTCGCCATCGGTCTCGACGGGCACCGCGCCGAAGTATTCCAGATGCACCTGCGCCGACGGCCAGCCCTTGTCCTTTGCTGTATTGACGACATGATCGATGAAGCCGCCCGGGCCACAGACATAAATATGAGTGTCGGCATCCGGCGTAGCGATCATCTCAGCCAGTTTGAGTTTCTGCTCGTCGGCGCCGCTGTCATAGTGATACACCACGCGTTCTGCAAAATTCGATGAGGCAATACGGTCGCGGAAGGCCATACGCTCCGGCGAACGCGCGCAGTAATGCATGGCGAATTCGGCGCCGGTGGCGGCGAGGCGTTCGGCCATGCACAGGATGGGCGTGACGCCGATACCGCCGGCCAGCAGCAGGGTACGCTTTGCCTGCGTGAGCGGAAAATGATTGCGCGGTTCGCTGATGGTCAGCACATCGCCGACGTGGATGTCGCCGTGCATGGCAAGCGAACCGCCACGCGATTTGGCGTCGCGCAAGACTCCGATCTGATAGCGATGGCTTTCATGCGGCGGATTGCAAAGGGAATACTGGCGAATCAGGCCGTTGCGGATATGCACGTCGATGTGCGAGCCGGCGCTGAAGGGCGGCAGCGGCTTGCCGTCGACACCGGCCAGTTCGAAACTGGCGATGTCTTCTGCTTCCACGGTCTTGCTGATGACTTTGACTTGTAACTGGCTCATGGCGTTCTCTGCTGAAACTGTCGATGTTCGTTGCCGCTGTTTCGCGCAACGACGGAAGCGACCGCTCCGGGTCGCTTCCGCAATTCAATATAGATGCCGGATCACGCAGCGTTCGCGGTGACCGCAGATGGCTGTTCCTTTGTCATCCACTTGTCGAGCAGACGGCGCGACTGCACGCCGCCGGCGTCGATGTTGAGCATCAGCAGCTTGCGTTCCGGATGCTTGAGGATGTTTTGCTGCTGCATTTCCAGCATGTCGCGATCCTCGCCGAAGATCTTGCCCTGGCCTTCGCGGATGGCTGCGGTCAGTTCTGCGTCTTGCGGTTTGAAGTTGCGCGCCATACCCCAGAAGTACCAGTGCGAGGTTTCGGTTTCCGGCGTGATGAAATCGACCACGATGCTCGATGCCTTGTATTTCGGATCGGCGTCATAGCCGCCCTTGCCGGCATGCGCCACGCCGACTTCGATCATGACGTGGCTGGGCGGCGTGAAGTGGCAGATCTGCCAGCGATCGACCGGTACATCGTCCGCCAGGCCGTTGCTGCGCAGGGCCATGCGCCAGAACGGCGGCGCCATGATGTTTTCCATGAAGCGGCTGGTGATGACTTCGTCGCCTTCGGTTCTGGTGTTGACCGGCGCTTCGTCGATTTCCTTCTGGCCGATGCTGGACGCATGCACATAGGTTTCATGTGTCAGGTCCATCAGGTTGTCGATCATCAGGCGGTATTCGCAATTGATGTGATACAGGCCGCCGCCATAGGCCCACTCAGGATTATCGGCCCATTCGAGATGATGAATCTGCGCCGGATCAGCCAGTTCCTTTTCACCGGGCCAGACCCAGATGAAGCCGTAACGCTCCACCACCGGAAAGCTGCGAATGCACGGAAAACCGCGCACGCGCTGGCCCGGCATGCTGATGACCTTGCCGTCGCAACCCATCTCAAGGCCGTGATAGCCGCAGACCAGCTGACCGTCGCGCACAAAACCCAACGACAGCGGCGCGCCGCGGTGCGGGCAAAAATCTTCCACCGCCGCGACCTTGCCTTCGGCGCCGCGATAGAACACGATCTTCTCGCCGCAGATCTGGCGTCCCAGCGGCTTGTCGGCGATTTCGTCAGGGGTACAGGCGACGTACCAGGTGTTTTTTGGAAACATGTCTTCTCCTCCTCAGGAACTTCCATTGTTCGGTGATGCAAATTCGTGAAACGTGGGTACGTGGCGATGTCTGGGCGACGGCGCATCAAGGGCGTGGCGTCTGCCTGCAAAACATCGGTGATTTCTACTTTTCATCCGGTGCAAAAAGTGCCTGCACCAACGACCATGTTCTTGTACCGCAGCCTGTCTGTGGGACTGTCGGGTCTCTGCTACTTTGTTCTTCGATTTAATATTCAGTGTACTGAATGTTTGAGAAAAGTATCCTCCAACTGCACGGCGATGTAAACCCAATTTCGAATTTATTTTGTATTTTTGATTGCGCGCTGCGTCAAAAATGCGTAGCGCAACACCGCAACGGATACACTACAAAGCTTAACGACTCGTCTTTTTGCATAACCGACAACCATGCCTCGTCCAAGCACAACGCAACAAGCACAAAAGGTACAAACGCCGGCACAAGAGAGCCAACTGATCGATCTCTATGAACATCCCGGCCACTTGTTGCGACGTGCACAACAGATTTCGGTCTCGATCTTTCTCGATGAACTGGGCGGCGACATTACGCCGGTGCAATATGCGATCTTGCGTACCTTGTCCAACCATCCTGGCATTGACCAGGTGACGCTGGCCGGCCTGGTCGGCATCGATACTTCGACCGGCGCCACCGTCTGCGTGCGGCTGGAAGAAAAGGGCTTGCTGGTGCGCAAGGTGATCCCGCACAACCGGCGCCAACGCGCACTCAATATCACGCCTACCGGCGAGCAGATGCTGAGCGACCTGATTCCTGCCGCGCAACGTCTGCGCAAACGATTGCTCTCGCCGCTGGCAGCCGCAGAACAAGAGCAGTTCATGCATCTGCTCGATAAACTGGTGCGCGGCAACAATACCGAAAGCCGTGCCCCGCTGGCCAGTATCAAGCCGGCAGCCGCCGACCCCGAATAAACTCAGTCGCCGGAAAACATCTCCGCCAGAATCGAGCGCAGCCAGACATTGGCGCCATCCTTGTGATATTTGCGATGCCAATGCTGGCGCAGATCGAAGGTCGGAATCTCCAGCGGCGGTTCCACCAGCCGGATGTTGGAGAACTGCGCAAACGAAGCGCCCACCGCGCGCGGCACCGTCACCACCAGATCCGATGACGCGATCAAAAAGGGAATCGACATGAAGTGCGGCGTCGACAGCACGATGCGGCGCTGGATTTTCTTCTTGATCAACAGCTGCTCGAACAACTCCTGACTGCGTCCTTCCGCCCTGATTACCGCATGCCCCAGTTTCAGAAACTGTTCCATGGAGATCTTGCGCGAACGGATAGGATGATCGGCGCGCAGCAGGCAGATGAAGTCATGTGAAAACAGCCGTTGCTGAAACAGGTTGCGGTTCTTCAGATCGGGAAAATATCCCACCGCCAGATCCACCTCGCCGTTCTCCAGCGCCATGTTCAATTCCAGCGGCGTCATCGATACCGACGCCACCGACGCGCCCGGCGCATCGCGCCGGAAGCGATCCAGCACCTTCGGCAGAAAAGTCATCTCACCGATATCCGACAAGGCAATCGTGAACTTGCGGCTGGTCGTGGCGGGATTGAACACCTCGCTCGCCAGCACGTCGGTATGGATGCGCTGCAGGATGTCGCGCGTGGGGCTGATGAGCGTCAGTGCGCGCGGTGTCGGCTCCATGCCATGCGAGGTGCGCACGAACAAGGGATCGCCGAGCGCAGTACGCAGCTTGTTCAATGCCACGCTGACGGCGGGCTGGCTCATGTTGAGCTTGCGCGCAGCAGCGCTGACGCTGCGTTCCTCATAGATCGCCAGGGCGATCGGCAACAGGTTCATGTCGAAGCTGGCCATGCGTGTCTTCCTCCTTGCGGCTTTCTGCATTTTTCCTGTATTCGAAAGTCGAATAAATATTATGCAGAAAATTCTATTTTCAAATAATTTCGCTTCGGTATGATCGCTCAACATCAGCTGGAAGGGAAATAAATTTCCGCGCAGGCTCAGACTGAACAAGGCATGCAGCACTTCACCACGACATGCCGGATAACAACTACAGGAGACTTCAACATGCAACAATCCAAGCGCGCGCTGTGCTGCCTTGCCCTGAGCCTGGCATTCTGCGCCACTGCCGGTACGGCGATTGCCGCCGACCAGACCATCCGTATCGGCGTCATTACTTCGCTGACCGGCGTCGCTGCACAAAGCGGCGAACAGATGAAAGCCGGCATCGACACTTACCTGCGCCTGCACGGCGACACCGTCGCCGGCAAGAAGCTGCACATCATCTACAAGGACGACACCGGGCCGCAAGCCGATGTCGCCAAACGGCTCGCCACCGAACTGATCAGCCGCGACAACGCCGACATCATCACCGGTTTCGTTTTCACACCCAACGCGATGGCGGTCGCCGCTGTGGTCGACAAGGCGAAGAAGCCGATGGTCGTCATGAATGCCGCCTCGTCTGCCGTGACCACCAAGTCACCTTTCATCACCCGTACTTCCTACACTATCGCGCAGTCGGTCAAGCCGCTGGCCGAATGGGCTTACAAGACCGGCTCGCGCCGCGTGTTCTCGATCGTCTCCGACTATGCGCCGGGACTGGACGCCGATACCTGGTTCACCAAGACCTTCACAGCATTGGGCGGCACGGTCACCAGCTCGGTACGCGTGCCGTTGACGACCGTTGACTACAGCGCCTACCTGCAACGCATCAAGGACGAGAAACCGGATGCCATCCACGTGTTTCTACCCAACGGCCAGCCGATGGTGTCGTTCATCAAGGCCTACAAGGAAAAGGGACTGGACAAGGCCGGCATCCGCTTTCTCGGCGGCGAGGGCTGGGCGGATGAAGATGTGCTGAGCATGGGTGGCGATTCGATGTTGGGGATTTACACCGCCGGCTTCTATTCGTTCTCGCGTCCCGGCGCCGACAACGCCAAATTCCTGGAAGCCTTTTCGCAAACCGTGGGCGGCCGCTTCAAGCCGAACTTCCTGTCGGTGTCCGCCTATGACGCCATGGCGCTGATCGCCAAAACGCTGACCAAGACCAGCGGCAACACCGACGGCACGGCCTTCATGAATGCGGTCAAGGGCTACAACGCCCCAAGTCCGCGCGGCACGGTCGCCATCGACGACAAGACCAACGACATCGTGCAGACCATCTACATCCGGCGCATCGACAAACAGAACGGTAAATACGTCGCCACCGAAATCGACCGCTACGACAACGTCAAGGATCCGGCCAAGTAACGGAAATGCACCTCATCGACAGACGTGAGATGCGTTCCAGTCTCAATGAAAGGAGTCATCATGTTTCCACTGAATCAATGGTACGTCGCCGGCTTTGTCTGGGAGCTGCAGGACAAGCCTCTGGCCCGTACCCTGCTTAATCGCCCGGTCGTCATGTTCCGCACCGAATCAGGCGAAGTCGCTGCGCTGGAAGACCGCTGCTGCCACCGCAGCGTGCCGCTGTCGTGCGGATCGCTCGAAGACGGCGGCATCCGCTGCGGCTACCACGGCCTGCTGTATGCGCCGAGCGGCCAGTGCATCGAAATCCCCGGCCAGGTCAAGATTCCCGGCAAGGCCTGCGTCAAGGCTTATCAGGTTGCCGTACGCAATGAAATCATCTGGCTCTGGCTGGGTGAAACCCCTGATAGCCAGCCGGTCAGCCGTCCGCCCGAAATCGCCGCCCACGACAATCCACGCTACAAGTACAAGGGCGGCGTGTTTCACTACGACGCGCCGTATCAGCTGATCCACGACAATCTGCTCGATCTCAGCCATGTTGGCTACGTCCATACCAAGACCATCGGCGGCAACGCCAGGACGCACATGGAAGCGCCGACCAATGTCACCTGCGATGGCGACAATGTGCGCGTGGTACGCTGGATGAAAGCCTCGCAGCCGCCGGCGACTTACACTGCCGCATGGCCGTTCAAGGGCAAGATCGACCGTTGGCAGGAAATCGACTTCCATGTCACGCATCTCAACATCTTCACCGGCGCGGTCGACGCCGATACGGAGTCGCTGGAAGATCCGGATCGCGGCGGCTTCCACATGCGCGGCTTCCACGGCATCACGCCGGAGACCGAGACCACCTCGCACTACTTCTGGACCATGGCCAGCTCGTCGCATCCCGATGCGCCGGATAACCTGGAAGTGGTCTATCAGCAGACCGCCGCCACTTTCGAAGAAGACCGCGTCATCATTGAAGCGCAGTATCGCAACATGCGCCAGTTTCAAAACGCATCGATGATCGACATCCACGTCGACGCCGGCGCCAACCGCGCACGCCGCATCGTCACCATGCTCAGCCAGCAGGCAGAACAGGCGGCCTGAACCCGGCACTTACCATGAGCGCGCCGCGCCTCGCCGTAAATGGCGCTAAGCGGCGTGCTCGCTTCCCCTGTTGATTGATCACTGCCGTGTCGTCCTGCGGCGTGGTCGCTTACGTACCGCCATCATGAACGTCATTATCTCCGCCATCCGCAACAGCGGCGCCGGCATTCGCATCTTTGAGCTGCGCGCTTCCCCGGGCGACACGCTTCTTTCGTATCAACCAGGTGCGCACATTGACGTCACGCTCGGCAATGGTCTGGTGCGTCAATACTCATTGTGCTGCGACCAGCTTTCATCCGAACGCTACCGCATCGCGGTCAAACAGGAGCCGCAGTCACGCGGCGGCTCAGCCTGGCTGCATGCAGAGGCAAAAGAGGGCGACTCCCTGCAGATCGGCATTCCGCGCAATGCTTTTGCTCTGGCTGATGCTGCTGGCTCACACCTGCTGTTTGCCGGTGGCATCGGGATTACACCTGTGCTATCGATGGCATATGCCTTGTTGCGTCAGGGGATGAAATTTCATCTGCACTATTTTGTGCGCGATGAAGAAAGTATTGCGTTTCGGGATGAACTGATCGGGACGCCGCTGGCTCGCCACGTCTCCGTTCATGCCGGGTTGTCGGCAGAACAGACCGGCCTCGCCATCTCTTTCGCACTGGAGAATGTTGCGGACGATACGCATGCTTATACCTGTGGGCCCGGGCCGTTCATGACGACGGTTGTTGATCTGGCTACCGTCAGGCTGAGCGCGTCGCAGGTACATAAGGAATCGTTCTCTGCCCCCGTTGCCGAGGCAGGCGACACGGCTTTTGTGGTCCGCCTGAGAGAAGGGCGCGAGATCGCGGTGCCCGCCGGCAAAACCGCTTTGACCTGTCTGCAGGCAGCGGGAGTCGAAGTTGATTGTTCTTGTGAAGTCGGTGTCTGCGGGACTTGCCAGACTGGGGTGATCGAAGGAGTGCCAGATCATCGGGACGGATTCCTGAGCGACAAGGAAAAGGCCTCCAATCTCTGGTTCATGCCTTGTGTCTCGCGGGCCAGGACGGGGATACTGGTATTGGATTTGTGAAGGCATGACGCTCCATCCGCCGGTTGTTGCCTCTTCCGTTTTTTTCTGACTTTTCTTCTGACCTTATTCAGGTTCAGGATTTCGAATTCTCATTGCGGAACTCTTTGGGCGACATCCCCACATGTCGTTTGAACAAGCGGCTGAAATAAGCCGGATCCTGAAACCCCAGCTCATAAGCAATCGTCGCCACGCTGGACGGCACATATGTCAGCTTGCGGCACGCCTCCAGCATCAGCCGGTGTTGCGTCATGTCAAACGCCGACTGTCCGGCCAGCTTCAGGCACAAGCGGTTCAAGCGGCTTGGCGTCACATGCAATTGATCCGCATAGGCGCCGACCAGCCACTGTTGCTTGTAATGCGCCTCAACCAGCGTGCGAAAGCGGCTGAACAATTCAAAATCGTTACGTCCCGACAAATCTGCGGAACGATGATCCGCTTCCAGCCGCACCAGCAGCAGCAGCACACTGCGCGCCAGCCATTCCAGCATCAACGTGTGACCGAACAGCGGCCACGCCGATTCTGCGATGAGATGGCGCAGGATAGCTTCGAGGCGTTCTCGGATCTCCGGTACACCCGACAGATCGATCGCCAGCGGCTGCAGAAACAGCGCTGAAAAAATATCGCTATGCAAGCCGGCATCCTTGCTCTCGCCGACCGAAAACACCACGTTCTGGTCGACCGTCAACACGAAGCCTACGGCTTCTTCCGAGAAGTCGAAGCCATGTTCGACCGACGGATGCAGGGTGATGACGACCGGCCCTTCGCGTTCCCAGACCTCATCTTCCACCTCGGCGCGTACATGGCCCGACATTAAAAAAAGTACCTGAAAAAGGCCGCGATGTGTATGCCTGGCGATATGCCAGTCATGGATGCGGCTACGCGTTTCTATCAACTCGATATGGACGAATTCCGCACCTTCGCTGCGCACAGCCTCGCCGTACAGAGAAAACTGCGGTACTTCGCTCGTGCGTGTAACGGGATTTTTGCTTGCCATGGCGACGTCGTTGGAAGAATTGTGAGTGTCAAAATAGTACAAGTAATTTTCAGATTCATCCATTCTTTCCTGATGCTTCGCGGACTACGATGCAGACATATAAAAAGATTACTAACAGGAGATATCTCATGCGTACCCAAGTCGCCATCATCGGCGCCGGCCCCGCCGGTTTGCTGTTGTCCCATTTATTGCATCTGCAAGGTATCGAGTCCGTCGTACTCGAAAGCCGCAGCCGTGCCGACATCGAAGCGACCATTCGCGCCGGCGTGCTGGAGCAGGGCACCATGGACATTCTTACCGGCTCCGGCGTCGGAGAACGCATGCGCAAGGAAGGCGCTTTGCATCGCGGCATCGAACTGGCCTTTGGCGGACGCCGTCATCGCATCGACCTGACGGAGCTGACAGGCAAGGCAATTACCGTCTATGCCCAGCATGAGGTCATCAAGGATCTGGTCGCAGCGCGTCTGGCGGCGCAGGGACAATTGCTGTTTGAAGTCAGCGAGGTCGTGCCGAAGGATGTCCAGACCGATACGCCTTCGGTCAGTTTCATGCATGGGGGAGCGGCGCAGCAATTGCAGGCCGATTTCGTGATCGGCTGCGATGGTTTTCATGGCGTGTCGCGTCCGCAGATTCCGGAAGGCGTGCGTCAGGATTATCAGCGTATCTACCCCTTCGGCTGGTTCGGTATCCTGGTGGAGTCGGCACCCTCGTCGGATGAGCTGATCTATGCGCAGCACGAGCGCGGTTTTGCACTGGTGAGTACGCGCTCGCCGACGGTGCAGCGCCTGTACTTTCAGTGCGATCCGAAAGACGACGTCAACAACTGGTCCGATGACCGCATCTGGAGCGAGCTGCACACGCGGCTTGAGAGCAGCGACGGCTGGCGTCTTAAAGAGGGCAGAATTTTTCAGAAGGGCATCATCGGCATGCGCAGTTTCGTCTCGACGCCGATGCAGCATGGCCGTCTGTTCCTGGCCGGCGATGCGGCGCACATCGTGCCGCCGACCGGCGCCAAGGGCATGAATCTGGCCGTCGGCGATGTCAAGGTGCTGTCGCGCGCGCTGGATGATTTCTACAAGAAGGGCAGCAACGACAAGTTAAACGCCTATACGGAAATCGCACTCAAGCGCGTCTGGCGCGCGGAGTACTTCTCGTGGTGGATGACCAGCATGCTGCATACCTTTGACGATGCCTCGCCGTTCCAGCAACAGATTCAGCGCGCCGAGCTGGAGAATGTCGTCAATTCACGCGCCTTGTCGACGGCATTGGCGGAAAACTACGTCGGCGCATTTTAAATAAATGAAAAAACGGCGCATGCACGTTGGGGACGTGCCTGCGTGGCGCCGGTGGAACAGGCCGGCAGGTCGGATGCGATCAGGAGTTTGCGGAAAGCGTTCATGACTCGGACGAGGCGCGCATCGGAATGACGTAGGGAATATCGCCATCGCTGCCGATGCGTGCGCTGACACCGTAGACTGCCTCGATATGTTGTGGCGTCAATACTTCGCGCCAATGCCCTTGCGCGACGATGCGGCCTTCCCTGAGCATCACCAGACGGTCGGCAAAACGGCTGGCCAGTCCCAGGTCGTGGATAGCGATCAGTATGCCGCTGTTTCGGGTGTCGGCGATTTCGCGTGCGGCCGCCATGGCTTCCAGCTGATGGTGCAGGTCGAGATCGCTGGTCGGTTCGTCCAGCAGCAACAGGCGTCCTTGCTGCACCAGGGCGCGCGCCAGTAAGACGCGCTGGCGTTCGCCGCCGCTGAGTTCGTCGTAGGAGCGCATGGCCAGTGCTTGCAGTTTGAGGCGCTCGATCGCATCGAGCACGGTGCGGCGATCCTGTTCGCTGCTGTTCCACGTGCGATGTGGTGTGCGGCCGAGTGCGATCATGTCGGCCACGCGCAGCGACATGGCCGAGCCGGTGTGTTGCGGTACATAAGCGACCGCGCGCGCGAGATCACGGCGCGACATGTCCTGCAAGTTCACGCCATCAAGTGTCATGCCTGTGTGTTGCGACGGCAGGATGCGATTGACGCACTTGAGCAGCGTACTTTTTCCCGCCCCATTCGGCCCGACCAGGCAGACGACTTCACCGGCGCCGACTTGCAGGTCGATATTGTCGAGGATGAGGCGATCGCCGTGGCGGTAACGCAATCCGGTAACGTTAAACATCACAGCACCGCCTTGTGCCGGCTCGACAGCAACAGATGCAAGAACAGCGGCACGCCGACGTAGGCCACCACGATGCCGACCGGGATGATCACCGGCGCAAACAGCAGGCGTCCCGCCATGTCCGACAACAGTACCAGCAACGCGCCGACGATGGCGGAGAAGGGCAGCAGCCAGCGATGGTCGCCGCCGATCAGGAGGCGCGCGATGTGCGGCGCCACCAGTCCGACAAAGCCGATCACGCCGGTGAAGCTGACCACCGCCGCAGTGATCATCACGGCGACAATGGTGACGACGGCACGCACGCGGCCGACGGCGAAACCCAGCGAGGCGGCGATGTCGTCGCCGCCTGCTGCAAATGCATTCAATGCCCATGCATGCCATTGCAGCAAGGGCGCGCCGAGCAGCAGCACGCCGCCGGCGATGGCGGCTTCATTCCAGGTGCTGCCGTTGAGCGAGCCGAAGGTCCATTGCACGATGGCCGACAGTTGCTGTTCGGTGGCGACGAATTGCACGCTCGCCGTCAGTGCGCTGAACAGATAGGTCAGGCCGACGCCGCCCAGCACCAGCATCGTGGCGCTGACACCACGCAGGGCCGAGAAGGCCAGCACCAGCGTCGCGCACAGCACGGCGCTGGCGAAGGCAGCGGCGACGGTCAGATAAGGGCCGCTCCAAGTGCTGGTTGCACCTGAGAGTATCGCCAGCGATGCGCCGAAGGCGGCGGCGGGCGAGATGCCGACGGTGTAGGGGCTGACCAGCGGATTGCGCGTGATGCCTTGCATGGCGACACCGGCCAGCGCCAGACCGGCGCCGGCGATGACTGCCATGACGATGCGCGGCAGGCGCAGTTGCTGCAGCAATCCGATCTGCCACGTTGGAATATCCGTCAGCCAGGCTGACGGCAGCAAGGGAGCGAACAAGCCGCGCAAGCTGGTCGCGAGACTCAGCTTTTGCACGCCCAGCGCACCCGATACCGTCATCGCGGCAATCAGCAAAAGCACGCCGGCCAGCATCGCCAGACGATTGCGCCAGCGCTGGCGTTGCAGCGCATGCAGCAAGACCTGACGCGATGCAAGGAATTTTGCAGACATGGCGCCGCTCATTTGCGCAACTCCGCCAGCGATGCGGTATACCCGCCCGGCGCCGGCACCTGCTGGAAGTCCTCCAGCCACGTGCGCATCACCTGATCGGGGTCGACGTCCTTGAAGCGATCCGGGTACAGCCACTTGGCGATTTGCAGTGCGCCGATGATCTTGGAACAGCCACCGGCCAGGTAATAGCTAATGTGATAAACCTGCCCATTGCGCACCGCCGGCAAGCGGTCGAAACCGGGACGTGCAGCGACGGCCTCCAGCACTTGCGAAGAGAACGCGCGGCCGTGCGGTTCGTACTGTCCCGGCTCCAGTTTCACGATGACATCGGGACGGCGCGCGATGATTTCTTCGGGATCGACGCTGAAGCCTTGCACGCTGCCGCGCGCCGAGGATTGATTCAGAATGCGAACATCGCCGAAGACATTGATGCCGCCGCCGATCTCCACCATGTCATGCCAGCCTGAGCCTTTGAGCAGCGTCTTGTAGGCACCGACTTCTTCGATGTAGACGCGCTTGCGCTGCGCCATCGGCAGGTTCTGCAAACGTTGCGCCAGCAGGTCGCGGTAGTGGCGATAGAAGGCGTTGAGTTTGGCCGCGCGTTGCGGCTGCTCGAACAGCTTACCGAACAGCGTGACGTTTTCTTCGTGCTTGAGCACGTCCCAGGCGGTGACCACTACCACAGGGATGCCGAAGCGGCCAAGCACGGTGGCCGCCTTTTGCCAGTCACTGTTGCGCGGGAAAAAGACCGCGTCCGGCTGCATCGCGACGATGGCTTCGTAGTTGGGGCTGGTCTGGCCCTGACCCGCCAGCATGGCCGGCGTCACCGTCGGCCAGTAGCTGTGGCTGCGCGCGGAGTCGATGTCGACGCCGACCACCGGCTGCATGCCGGCGACGGCGCGCACGAATTCCGTGGTGTAGCGGTTGAAGACGACGACGCGTTTCAGCGGTGTCTTGAGTGTCAGTTCACGGCCGACATCGTCATGGAAGGTGAGACTGTGGCGATCTGCTTGCGCGTAACTCAGCGTCGCCCACGTCAGCAATATGAATAGGAGAAACAACTGCAAGGACCGCAGCCCCCGCAGTTGTTGTCCACGTATCAATTGATCAATGCGATCAGAACGCATAGTTCATGGTCATGGTGTAAGTGCGCGGTGCACCCAGGATCCACTGGGTCGCCGTGCCGGCATAGGTCGATGCTGCGTAGACTTTGTCGGCGAGGTTGTCGATGCGGAAGTCGAACTTCAGCTTCGGCGACACCTTCCACGCCAGGCCGGCGTCGAGCACGGTGTAGGCCGGCAGACGCGACTGATCGGTATTGTCCGAGTAGCGGTCGCTGACATAATGGGCGCCGGTGCGAGCTTCCCATTGCGGCGTGACGTTCCACAGCACGAACAGATTGCCGGTGCGCTTCGGCACGAACTGCGGACGATATCCCGCCAGCGAAGTCGCTTTGCCGCCGACCGAGGCGGTGAAGTTGTCAAAGCGCGCCTGCAGCACCGACGCATTGGCTTCCACGCGCCAGTCGTCGTTCACCTTGAAAGTCAGCGAGCCTTCCAGACCGCGTGAGGACTGCTGGCCGACCGTATCGGAAATCGACACGTTGTTGATGTTCGGCGCCAGCAGGTTGTTCTTGATGATGCGGTAAGCCGCCAGCGTCCACTCCACGCGGCCGTTCCACAAGGCTTGCTTGACGCCGACTTCAGCCTGCTTGCCCTTGGAAACGCCATACTGCATTTGCGACGCGCTGATGCTCGCCAGCGACGTGACCGGATCCGAGGCGACGGCGTATTGCGCATAAAGCGAGGTGTCGGCGACAGGTGTGAAGACCACGCCGGTATTCCACGATATCGCATTCTGATTGCCGTTGGCGCTGGTCAGCGTAATGAAATCATCGCGCTTGGTCTGATAGTTGTCGCCGCGCAGACCGCCGGTGACGGCCCATTGCTTGCTCAGTTGATAGCGGTCTTGGAGGAACAGGCCGGCCTGATCGACCGTGACGCGATACAGGGCGCGGATAGACGGTGAGTTGCCTTGCGAGAAGACGCCCGGATTGAAGTTGAGCGCATTGACCGTGCTCGATCCGGCGAAGTTGCCGGAAGTGTTGGTGTTGTCGTTGCGGTCGTACAGCGAGCGGTTGAAGTCGAAGCCGACCACCAGCTGGTTCTTGTTGCCGAACAGTTCGCTGTCGATGGTGGCATAGCCGTGATCGCCGTATTGCGTCTGCGCGCCGACGATGTCGCGGTAGTTGGAGCGCGCCACGTTGCCGGTGGCCGGGTTGTACGTGTAGGTATAGGTTTCCTTGTAGCGGCGGTCGTGCTTGATCAGGTAGATGTCGTTATTGAGTACGACCTTGTCGCTGAGCTCGTAGCGGGCGCGCAGATAGGTGCGGTTTTCGGTGAAGCGCACCTGGGCGTCGTCGACGTTGTAGTTCTTGAAGCGGGTGCCCGGCACGATGGCGCCGTTGACGATGGGCGTGCCTTCGTAGCTGCCGGGATGGATGTCGGCGTAGTCGTTGGCCAGCGTCAGCGTCAGGTCGCGGGTGGCCTTCCACAGCAGCGAGCCGGAGACGGTCAGGCTGTCGCTGCGGCCGCGGTCCATCCAGCCGTCGGAATTGATATGGCTGACGTCGAGGCGATACGCCAGCGTGTCGCTGAGCGGGCCGGTGCTGTCGAAGGCCTTGCGATAGGTGCCGAACGAGCCGGCCGAAAATTGCACTTCGTTGGACTGCTGTTTCAGATCGGGCCGCTTGGGCACCACGTTGACCGCGCCGCCGACGAAGCCGGTGCCGTACAGCACCGATGCCGGGCCATTGAGGAATTCCACGCGTTCGACATTCCACGGATCGGTCGGGAAGGTCACCACGCCGCCGGCGTTATACAGCTGCAAGCCGTCGTACAGCTGCGAAATCGAATTCGGGCCGTAGAAACCGCGTGCCGACAGCGAGTTGTTGCCGTTGCCGGAGAACGGCACCGAGGTGATGCCGGGCGCGCGCGTTTCGGCGTCGAGCAGGGTCTGATAGCCGCGTTCGCGGATCGTGTCGCCCATGATGACGGCGACGCTGGCAGGCGTTTCCAGCGGCGTCAGGTTGAGGCGGCCGCCGGCGGTCGATGGCGTTTTAAGCGTGCTGCTATTGTCGGGCGCCGAGACGGTGATCTCCGGCAAGGATGCTTTTTCGGCCGTTTGCGCCGCCGCGGATGCGGCATCGAGTGCGGCGAGCGTGCCGAAGGTGCCGGCGACGGCATACGACAGACGCGGCAAATTGAACAAGTGGCGCAGTTTGCCCGCGCATAGTGATGCAGAGTGTTTCATGTGACCTTCCCTTTGATGAGCGCCATGTCCGCGTTGCGTGATGGCGCTCTGTTTTTGTACGGCGCGCATCCCCGCGCGCTGTGATCAAAGGAAGCTGGCAAACAAGAGTAAGAGTGAAAAGCGAAGACTTGCGGACGGACATCGGGCGTGACAAACGCAACGAACCGGTCGCCTTGGGCAAGAGCCGGAGGGTGCGGTGCAGCGGATTTCAGATGCGGTAGTCGTGTGCAGTGCTTCGCAGTTCACGACATACCCCGGTCGCTCGCTTCCATCCGTTCTGGCCGGTATCCGGGCTAACAGAACCGATCGCCTCGCCTTCCCATGCCTGAAACATCAAGCGGCACAGTGGACTATGGAGACAACCTGCCATGCAGCAACATCCTGCACGGCGCCTGTTTTACCGTTGCGGGGACAGCACACGTTTGCCGCTGCAGTCATCGAGTCATCGGATAGTTACCGGACTGCAGCGCGTGTTTCCCGTTTAACTGCAATCAAGGAATCTGATTGCGAGCACCAAAACTCCGCCATGATACTTGCGCGGGTGGGTTCTCGCAATCGCGCCATCCCGATAGTGTCGGATTGGCGGTAATGCCGGTTTCATGTGCTTTTTGCCGACGCTCGCTATACTTGTCGTCTTTACAGGGAAGGACATCATGACTTCGCGCAATCGCCTCAACTATTTCAGTTATTCATTGCAGTTCTCCATCGCTGCGGCGGCCGTTGCTTTCGGCGCCGGCAGTTTTTCCGCCAGCGCTTCGGCGCAAACCACCATCAAGATCGGCGAAATCAACAGCTACAAGGCGCAGCCTGCTTTCCTTGAACCGTACCGTCAGGGCTGGGAAATGGCGCTGGAAGAAATCAACGGCAGCGGCGGCGTGCTCGGCAAGAAGCTGGAAGTGATTTCGCGCGACGACAACGGCAATCCGGGCGATTCGGTGCGCGTGGCGGAAGAGCTGGTCAAGCGCGAGCAGGTGTCGCTGCTGTTCGGCGGCTTTCTCTCCAATACCGGCCTGGCGCTGACCGACTATGCCAAGCAGCGCAAGATTTTTTTCCTTGCGGCCGAACCGCTGACCGACAAGATAGTCTGGCATAACGGCAACAAATATACCTATCGTTTGCGTCCCTCGACATACATGCTGGTGGCGTCGCTGGTGAAGGATGCGGCCAGGCTCAAGAAGAAGCGCTGGGCCATCGTCTATCCCAATTATGAATACGGCCAGTCCGCCGTCGCCAGCTTCAAGACGCTGATGAAGGCGGCGCAGCCGGACATCGAATTCGTCGCCGAACAGGCCACGCCGCTGGGCAAGATCGACGCCGGCGCGGTGACGCAGGCATTGGCCGATGCCAAGCCGGATGCGATCTTCAACGTGCTGTTCGCCACCGACCTCGGCAAGTTTGTGCGCGATGGCAATACGCGCGGTTTGTTTGACGGCCGCGAAGTGGTGTCGATGCTGTCGGGGGAGCCGGAATACCTCGATCCGCTGCGCGCCGAAGCGCCGAGCAACTGGCTGGTCACCGGCTATCCCTGGTACGCCATCAACACGCCGGAGCATAAGAAATTCGTTGACGCCTATCGCAAGAAATACAACGACTATCCGCGCAACGGATCACTGGTCGGTTATAGCGCGCTGATGTCGATCGCGGCGGGTTTGAAGAAAGCGGGAAGCGCCGATTCCGACAAGCTGGCGGCGGCGTTTTCGGGTCTGAAGGTAGAGACGCCGGTGGCGACGATCACCTACCGCGCGCAGGATCACCAGTCCACGCTGGGCGCTTTCGTCGGCCGTACCGGCGTCAAGGACGGCAAGGGCATCATGAGCAGCTTCGTGTATGTCGACGGCGCCAGCCTGCAGCCGTCGGATGCAGAAGTGAAGAAGCTGCGCGCAGCGGATTGATCAATGCATGACTGGGGCGCGGGATGACGCAGCGCTTGCGTCAGGCCTGCGCCCCGCTTCTGTCGATGCTATTATCGACGTGCTTGCCGTCGTTCGCCGGCAAGGACTTTTCCCCTGACGAAATCCGGTTGCGTCCGCTGTTCTTGGCGATGTAGAGCGCGCGGTCGGCGCGCGCGCTAAGGCGGTCCAGGGTTTCTTCGCGGATCGCCGTGGCGAGGCCGATGCTGATGCTGTAACGGCAACTGCCGAAATCGCCGCTCACCACGTGCTGCTCTGCTTGCAGGCGCAAGGTTTCCGCAATGCGCGCAGCGTCCGTCAGCGGCGTCGCCGGCAACAGCAATCCGAACTCTTCTCCCCCCAGTCGTCCCAGCGTATCGTCGCTGCGCATGACACCGCGCACCATCGTCACGAATGCACGCAGCACTTCATCGCCGCCGGCGTGGCCGTAGCTGTCGTTGATGCGTTTGAAATGATCCAGGTCGATCAGCAGCAGGCTCAGCGGACGAGCCGGTCGCGCGGCCGCGAGCGCATCGCGCGCACCGCTCTCGAATCGCATGCGCGACAAAGCGCCGGTGAGGTGGTCGTGATGCAGCGCGTGTTCAACCTTGGACAGCATGGCGTCGTGCACCATCATCACCGCGACCATGGTCATGGTCGGCATGATTACGGCGCCGACGGTCAGCAGGCCGATGTTCCAGATGTTGTTGAGCATGGCTGCCGACTGGTCCGGCGGCATCAGCAGAAAGTACACGCCGCGGGTCAGCTGCGTGGCCGCAAACAGCATCGCCAGCACGGCGGCAAACCAGAAATTGTAGGGACTGCGATCGGTGGGCCGATGGCGTATCAGAATCACGCCGATCGCCGCGCAGGCCGTGCCGTTGAAAGCGGTGCTGGCCGCCACGCGCATGGCCAGGCTCTCATCGACATAACGCCAGATCACCATCGCCACGCCAACCAGCACCACGCCGGTTGCCATGCGCAGCCACGGTATCGGACGGCCGAGGAAGCGCGCACAGCCCGCGTAATACAGTGCGCCCGCAACGGACAGCACGATGTTGGCGATCACGATGGAAATGAAATCCGGGATCGATCCGCGCAGCGCCAGCAAAGGCAATGACACCACCATCGCCAGATTGGCGAAGAACCATTCGCGCACGCCGGCTACCGGCGATCGCAAGAGCGATCCCAGCACCAGCAACATCGCCAGGCTGAACAAGGCGGTGGTCGTGAGAATGGAGACGACGGTGAGCATGGGGCGACGGTAAAAAGCGGCAGGAAAATACCGCAGGAAAAATGAGCAGCCGCGTATTGTAATGCGCAACAAGCAGGCGAAGCACGTCGATACTTTCTTTGCATATCGGTCGCGCGGCGCCGGCGTCCGATTTGTTTTTTCACGGAAACATCTGCGCGCGGCGCTGTCTTTTTTCAGCAGTCACTTCCGCGAAGCGCATGACAAAAAAATCCTGTGAGCAGCCGATGACACGGGCGTGACGAGTCCGCAGCAAACTGTGAGCGCGCGTATACCTGATTTCTTTACGGTGATTGTTTCTATTTGTGGAATAACGTTTTTCCCGTGCCACCATTTATTCTCTTATTGGCAAAGATTAAAGTACGTCCATCGATGAGCAGTACTCAACTCCCTTCATCGATAGGCGGGCCGAAGGATGTTCATGACCATCGGTCCGCCGCTCAGCAGTTAATCATCGTCAATCAACGAAAGAAAAAAATGGCTATCCATCAATTGGCGGCCGCTCTCTTTTTGACCGTTCTCAGCGGTTCCGTACTAGCAGACGCGCCCAACCAACATTCCGCAACTCCCAAAACCCGTGCCGAAGTCGTGGCCGAACTGATCCAGGCCCGCGCCAACGGCGAGCTCAACATCAGCGATGCCGACTACCCGTCCACGCCGAAATTCGTTTCCACCAAAACCCGCGCCCAGGTCATCGCCGAACTGGAACAAGCCCGTGCACGCGGTGAACTGAACGTCAACGACGCCGACTATCCGTATGCGCCGCCGTTCGTCTCCACCAAGACTCGCGCCCAGGTGCTGGCCGAACTGGCCGAGTACAACAAGCATCCCGACCCGCAAGGTCTGTATCGCGGTTATTGAGCAAAGCAGTACACAAGACAGATCACAAGACAAATACGCAGCACAGCAAAAAATCCGATGACCTCGTCCATGCGCACGGCACCCGGCGAGGCCGAAGAGGAAAAGCCGTCACGCCGCCGCGCATCACTGCGCCGTCGTGAGGCAGGCGGAGACAAGAATTCTTCCGAACACACAAGAAAATCGAGGTAAGCATGTATTCCCTGAGCGCAAACTATCTGGCCGGCCATGTTGACGAAGTGCTGGAGCTGGCAGATTCCGACGAAATCCTGGTGACACTCGATTCCAGCGACAACCTGATGATCCTGAAGGAGTCCACCTGGCGCTCGCTGCAAGACATCGTCCACCTGTTCGCGACTTCGGTGAATGCGGAGCGCTTGCAGCAGAGCCTGCAGCAGGTGCGCGCCGAATACCTGGTCGAGGCTGCCGTTGAATGAGCCTGCCATGAAGCTGCTGCTCACGCCGGGCGCCGCCGAAGATCTCGCCTACTGGGATGCCAACGACAGCGCATTTGCCGGCAAGATCCGCCAGGTGCTGCACAAGCTCAAGCATGGCGAAGCGCTGCCGAGCCATCAGGTGACCAGCCTGCCGCTGGGTCTGCAAGGGCTCAGCGCGGTGCGTCTGTCGCCGGAACACCGCGTAGTGTTCGAGCGTCTGAACGGCGACATCATCGTGCACCAGTGCCGCTTCCATTACTGATTGCGTCCCGTTTTTCTCGCCGGTTTTCCCTGCATCCGGGTCATCTGTCCACATCAGGCAATGCCCCTTCCTTCCGGCCGGGGCATTGCTGTTTTTGTTGCCTCAGCGTAGTTGTATAAAAGATACAAATTAAGGCTATTGTTTGTATTTTTAAAAATAAATCTTTGTTTTAAATTCCAATATTTGTTTAAATAAATAAAGTCTTCTTGCAATTTCCTTCGAGAAGCATCGATTTGGACGTGTTTTCACAACACCTCGATCGATCAACATTGGATCAACAATCATTGGAGTTCTGAAAAATGAGAAAGTCTCTTTTGGCGCTGGCGGTTATTGGATCGTTCGGCTCGCTCGCGAGCGTCGCCCATGCACAAAGCTCGGTCACGATTTACGGCATCATCGACGCCAGCGTCGGCTACAACAGCAAAGTCGCCACCGGCACAGGCAATGCAACCGGCAACCGCGCCGGCGTCGATTCGGGCGCCATCAAGGGTTCACGTCTGGGCTTCAAAGGTAGCGAAGACCTCGGCGGCGGCCTGAAAGCCCTGTTCAACCTGGAAAACGGCTTCAATGTCGACACCGGCGCAGCGGCGCAAAACGGCACGCTGTTCGGCCGTACCGCCACCGTCGGCCTTTCCGGCAACTTCGGCGCGGTGCTGCTCGGCCGTCAGAAGGATTTCATCGATGACATCGCCGCCTTCACCACCATCGACGATCTGGGCGGCATGGTCAGCAATGTCCACGCCAAGGATCTGGACCGCACCAACGGCGAACGCGTGAATAACTCGATCCGCTACAACACGCCGAACGTCAACGGCTTCTACGGCAGCGTGATCTACGGCTTCGGCGAAACCGCGGGCTCGACTTCCACCGGTCAGTCCTACGGTATCGGCGGCGCTTACGCCAACGGTCCGTTCGGCATCGGTCTGGGTTACTTCCAGGCGAAGAAGGCCAGCAATGCGACCGGCGCCGTGGCGTCCAGCGACGTCAATTCTTCGTCCGCGACGACTTGCGCCACCGGTGCGGGTAATGTCGGCGACACTTGCCTGAAGACCTGGACCCTGGCCGCAAGCTACCAGCTCGGCGCAGCCAAGCTGCACGGTTCGTGGTCGCAAGTGAAGTTGCCGTTGGCGCAAGCCGGCAGCGCCACATCGTTCTCGGCAGCATCGGCAGCCAGCTTCACGGGTGACACCACGGCGCAGTTCGCCGTCGGCGGCATCAACAACGACAAGACCAACATCTTCGACGTCGGCGTGAACTACGCGCTGACGCCATCCTTGTCGTTGCTGGGCAGCGTGCAATACGCCCGCGTGAATTTCGTCAATGCCGCCAACGGCAAGATGACCCAGCTCAACCTGGGCGCCAAATACGCCTTATCCAAGCGCACTACGCTGTACGGCATCTACCGCAACCTGCGCGCATCCGACATGTATAACGTCGGTGTCAACAGCTCCAGCGTGCCTGGTGCGGACAACAGCCAGAATGCCCTCAACGTCGGCATCATCCACAACTTCTGATATATAGAAGCGGATGAAGAGCTTGCTTCAAGCACCTTGGTCGATGAGGCAGCTTCGTTAACGGTAGGACGGGGCGCAACACCGCGTCTCAGAAAAGCGCCGGTCAATCACTGACCGGCGCTTTTTTCTGCCTGTTTGCGGATATTTACTGCTTGATTTTTTGTGATGCCCACGGGCAACCCGCTGCAAGCCGCCCGCCGCCTGTGTACCTGTAAAAAGCTATTGAATTGATGAAGACTATCAATTTTCCCTAAAGATTGAATTTCCCTAAGATTGCTCCATGTCCAGATCCAGCCCCGCAGGAATGTGGACCGCAGGTAAGAAAAATACTGCGCCAGTCATCGGACCGGCGCCAAACTTCAGGGAGCTTCACATGAACAATCCATCTCAGCCTGCCAAAGGAACCGCCATCAGCGTCGCGGCCCGTCTCGGCATCAGCTTCGCTATCGTGCTGGCCATGATGCTGGCGCTGACCATCCTCAGCATCATGAAGGTCAACTCCATCGAAGGCAGTCTCAGCACCATCAGCGACGACAACAACGTCAAACAGCGCTACGCCATCAACTTCCGCGGCAGCGTGCATGACCGCGCCATCGCCTTGCGCGACCTGACGCTGGTGGGCGACGGCGAAGTGAAGGACGTCGTGGCACTGATCGCCAAACTGGACAACGACTACCAGCAATCGGCCAAGCCGCTGGACGCCATCTTTGCCGGCGAGCAGGGCAAGAAAGTGCGCGCGGAAGAGCGCGCCGATCTGGAATCCATCAAGGCCATCGAAGCGCGCGCCATGCCGCTGGTGCAAAAGATCATCGCTGCGCGTACCGGCGGCGACACTGACGGCGCCCGCCAGATCATGCTGCAGCAAGGCAAGCCAGCCTTCACCGAATGGCTGGCGTCGATCAATAAGCTGATCGATCTGGAAGAGCAGATGACGCAGACCGAATCGGCCCGTGCACGCAATCTGGCACATGGCTTTCAGGCGCTGATGCTGACTTTCCTGGCCGTGGCGATGGTGGCCGGCGTGGTGCTGGCAACACTGATCACGCGTTATATCCGCCGCGCTCTGGGTGCCGAACCGGATGATGTCAAGGAACTGGCCTTTGCGGTCGATCGCGGCGAGCTCTATCACGCAATTGACATCAGCAAGGATGGCGCGGCCCGCAACAGCATCATGGCCGCTTTGTCGGAAATGAGCAGCAACCTGCGCAATACCGTCAGCGAAGTGCGCGACGCCGCTGCCGGTGTGACCGAAATCAGCAGCCAGATCGCTGAAGGCAACCGTGACCTCGCTGCGCGCACCGAAGACCAGGCCGCCTCGCTGGAAGAGACCGCCTCGGCAATGGAAGAACTGACCTCGACCGTGAAGCAGAACGACGACAATGCGCGTCAAGCCAATCAACTGGCGCATAACGCATCGGAAATCGCTCAGCAGGGCGGCGCGATCGTCGGCCAGGTAGTGCAGACCATGGATTCGATCAACACCTCGTCGCGCCGCATCGTCGACATCATCGGCGTGATTGACGGCATTGCCTTCCAGACCAATATCCTGGCCCTGAATGCGGCAGTCGAAGCAGCCCGCGCCGGCGAACAGGGACGTGGTTTCGCCGTGGTGGCGACGGAAGTGCGCAGCCTCGCGCAGCGCAGCTCGGCCGCCGCCAAAGAGATCAAGCAACTGATCGACGACTCGGTGGAGAAGGTCGACACCGGCACCAAGCTGGTCGAGCAGGCCGGCGATACGATGGAGCAGATCGTCGCCAGCGTGAAGCGCGTGACTGACGTGATGGGCGAAATCTCCGCCGCCAGCCATGAGCAAAGCATCGGCATCGAAGAAGTGCACCGCGCGATTGCGCTGATGGATCAGGTCACCCAGCAAAACGCTGCACTGGTGGAACAGGCCAGCGCCGCCGTCGGCACCTTGCAGGATCAGGCCGCCAGCCTCAACCATGCGGTCGGCGTGTTCAGCCTGGAAGCACCGGCTGCGCAAGTTGTTTCACTGGTGAACGCCGGTAACATCGTGCCGTTGCGTCCGGTCGGCAGCACGATGGTCAATCCAGCACCGCAGCTCGGCGACCAGCGCAAACGCGCCTGATCAGGCCGGCTCTTCCTCCCGCCCCGTCCGCCCCATGCAACATGGTGGCCGGCGGGGCGTTTTCTTGCGTGCTGAAAATTTCCTCTTGGCATCACTTCATTTCGAACATCCTGCTGCCGATAATATTGGAGCGGGGCATTCGCCTGCCAACGTTGTGCAACATCAAGAATCAATAGAACAGATATCAATAAAGATACAAACAAAGGTACAAACAGGGACGGCCCATGATTCATATACTCCGCTCATCATCTTCCCTGGCGAAGGTGCTGATTCTGCCGTTTGTCGTCCTCATTCTCGCGCTGTCGCTGCTGGTCGGATTGCTATCCTATTTCGCCGGCCGCCATGCGGTCGTGTCGGTGGCCGAGCAAATGCTCGATCAGACCTCGGATCGTGTCGCGCTCACGGTACAGCGTCATATCGACGGCGCCACCGCCGTGCTGGAAGCTGCTTTCCCGCGCGGATTGACGGTCGCTCCCGATATCGGTACCGATCTTGAGGCTGTCCGCGCGCGCTTCTGGAGCGCCACCTCGATGCATCCGGAACTCAATAACTACGTCTTCTACGGCAACCGCAGCGGCGACTTCGTCGGTCTGTTCCGTTACGCTGTCGACGACGCCGAGTTACGCATCAAGCGCGCGGCGGTCAATTACCGCAGCGCCTATCGCTTCGATCGCATCGGCGGCCAGCTTAGCAAGGCGAAGAACGACGAGACCAGGTTCGATCCGCGTACACGGCCCTGGTATGCCGCCGGACAAAACAGCGACCGCGACGCCTGGAGCGAAATCTATATCAACTACTGGGACAAGGACCTGGTCGCCACCCGGTCGCGGCGCGTGCTGGCGAAGAACGGACAGTTCGAAGGCGTGGTCGCCACGGATGTTTCGCTCAAGGCGCTTAACGATTTCGTTCGCGATCTGCACATCAGCGCGCGTGGCGTTGCCTTCATCATGGAGACCAACGGCAACCTGATTGCGTCTTCCAGCGGCGAGAGCATCTTCACCGGCCAGCAAGAGCAGGTCAATCGTTTGCGCGCCGACGCCAGCCAGAATGAAATCATCCGCGACGCCTATGCGACCTTGCAGAAGCATCTTGCCGAAGAAGAAAATCTTGGCGGCGCCAACAGTACCTTCACGTTCCAGGGCCCGGGCGATGAAGTGATCTATGCCTCTTACTCGTGGGTCCGCGACAACGCAGGCTTGTCCTGGATTACGGTAGTCGCGGTGCCGCGCGGCGACTTCCTCAGTACGCTCGACAACAACGCCCGGTGGACGGTAATCATCGCGGTGGCGGCGGTGGTGATTGCCTTGCTGCTGGGACTGAGCGTAGTGCACTGGGTAGTGCGCGACGTGCGGCGCCTGTCGCGTGCGGCGGCGCGCATCGGCAAAGGCCAGATGAACGTTGCAATCAAAATCGAGCGGCGCGACGAAATCGGCCAGTTGGCGGACAGCTTCATGCAAATGCAGAGCGAACTCAGCACCGACAAACTCACCGGCGTCACCAGCCGCGCCGCCTTGCTGCGTTATCTCGATGCCGCCGTGCACAAGCGCGGCCGCCGCGCCAACGAGTTGTTCGAACAGTTCACCGTAATGTTCATCGACCTCAATCGCTTCAAGGCGATCAACGACAAGCTCGGCCATGAATACGGCGACCTCACGCTGATCGAAGTCGGCCAGCGTCTGCGCACCATCATGCGCGAAGACGACGTGGTGGCGCGTTTCGGCGGCGATGAATTCGTGCTGGTGTTCTGGGGCATCGCCGAGACGGCGTTTGCCGACAAGGTCAGGAAAAAAATCGAAGGCGTCCTCGCCCCACCGCTGGAATGTCTGATGGAAGTCGAAGGTGCAGAAGGCATGACGGTGGGCGCATCGATCGGCGTGTCCTTCTATCCGCAAGACGGCAAGGATGCCGAGACGCTGATCAAGCTTGCTGATCACGGCATGTACGAAGACAAGGCGGCTGGTCGCAAGAACGAGAAGGACGGCGGGCGCGATCATCGTTGATAGCGTGTGCAAGCTCGCAGAAGTAATGGCACACTGAGCGCCATGCGACTAACCGCAGCTTCGGAAATGACTCCGCAATGATCGTCAACAACCTCTTGCGCCGGCTTGACCTCACCACCTTGCGCCTGTTCGTCTCGGTGCAGGAAGAGGGCACGCTCACGCGCGCGGCCGCACGCGAGGCCATCGCCGTGTCCGCCGCCAGCAAACGCCTGGTGGAACTGGAACAGGCCATCGGCGTGGCGCTGTTCGTGCGTCATGCGCGCGGCATGGAACTGACGCCGGCCGGCGAGACCTTGTTCACCCACGCGCGGCGCGTGCTGCTCAGCGTCGAAACTATCGGCCTCGAACTGGCCGAACATGCGCAAGGCGTGCGCGGCTATGTGCGCATGGTGGCGAATCTGTCGGCCATCGTCGAGTTTCTCCCCGAAGATCTGATGGCGTTCACGCAATTGCACGAACAGGTCAAGCTCGATCTGGAAGAGCGTCCCAGCGGCAGTGTCGTCAAGGGCGTGCAGGACAGCTGGGCCGACCTCGGCATCTGTTCCGGCGACACCGAGACCTACGATTTGCACACCACGCTGTACCGGCGCGACCGCCTGGTGCTGGTGATGCGCGACAACCATGCGCTGGCCAAACGCAAGAGCGTGAGCTTCGCCGACACGCTCGACTACGACCATGTCGGCCTGCACGCCGACAGTTCCATCAATGCGCGCACGCACCTCGCGGCGCGCTCCGGCGGCAAGTCGCTGAAGATGCGCATCCACGTGCCGGGCTTCGATGCGGTCTGCCGCATGGCGCAGGCGGGCATGGGACTGGGCGTAATTCCTTCCGGCGTGTACGAAGCCATCGGCCGTTCGCTCGGCCTTACCGCAATATCACTCAGCGACGACTGGGCCAGCCGCGAACTGAAGATCGTGGTGCGCGATCCCAAGGGTTTGTCGCCGGTGTCGCAGGCTTTGTACGATTATCTCTGCGGCGCCGAAGAGCGCGCTGCCGGCAACATCAACGTCAAACCAAAAACAAGAAAAGGAAAATAACGGCGAGCGTTCGCGTCTGGCGAACGCTGCTTGCCGATTTGCGGTTGGACGTCGCCTATGGTCTTTTTCTATCCTGTAAAAAAAGTAGAGGAGACATCAAATGAGTGGTCCACTCAAAGGAATACGCGTCATCGAAATCGGCACCCTCATCGCCGCGCCATTTGCTGCGCGCGTGATGGCCGAGTTCGGCGCCGACGTCATCAAGATCGAAGCCCCCGTCAACGGCGATCCCATCCGCAAATGGCGCAAGCTGCACGAGGGAACCTCGCTGTGGTGGTATCTGCAATCGCGCAACAAGAAATCGCTGTCGGTCAATCTGAAGTCGCCGCAAGGCATTGCGCTCATCAAGCAACTGGTGGCCGACGCCGACGTGCTGATCGAGAACATGAAGCCGGGCGCGCTGGAAAGCCTGGGCCTGGGCTGGGACGAACTCAGCGCGATCAACCCCAAGCTGACGCTGGTGCGTATCTCCGGCTACGGCCAGACCGGCCCGTATAAAGATCGTCCCGGGTTCGGCGCCATCGGCGAAGCCATGGGCGGCATTCGTTACACCACCGGCGAACCCGACGGCGTGCCGGCGCGCGCCGGCATCAGCCTGGGCGATTCGCTGGCATCGCTGCATGCCGTGATCGGCGCGCTGATGTCGCTGCTGCGCGTGAAAACCGGACAAGGCCTCGGCCAGGTGGTTGACGTCTCGCTGGTCGAGAGCGTGTTCAACCTGATGGAAAGCCTGGTGCCGGAATACGATCTGCTCGGCCATGTACGCGAACGCAGCGGCGGCACTTTGCCCGGCATCGCGCCGTCAAACACCTATCCGACGCGCGACGCCGGCTATGTGGTCATCGCCGGCAACAGCAACCCGATTTTCAAACGCCTGATGCACGCCATCGGCCGTGCCGACCTTGCCGAAGATCCGGCCTTCGAACACAACGACGGCCGCGTGCAGCAAGTTGCCTTGCTCGACGCCGCCATCGCCGGCTGGACCTCGCTGCACGGCATGGATCATGTGCTCGCCGTGCTGGAACAGGCAGGCGTGCCGTCCGGACGCATCTATTCCGTGGCCGACATCGTCGCCGATCCTCACTATCAGGCGCGCGACATGATTCTGTCGGCGCAGCTGCCGGGCGGCGTCAAGGTCAAGATGCCCGGCATCGTGCCGAAGCTGTCCGACACGCCCGGAGAGATCCACTGGCAAGGTCCGGCGCTCGGTGCGCATACGGTTGAAGTGTTGTCGGAACTCGGACTCGGCGCAGAAGAAATCCGCCGTCTGCAAGCAGAAGGAGTGGTGCAATGAACTCCATCCAGCATCATTCTTCCGAACGCCTGATCGTGCAGGAAGTGTCGCCGCGCGACGGCTTGCAGATCGAACCGGGCTGGGTGCCGACCGAAGACAAGATCGCTTTGATCGACGGCTTGTCGCAAGCCGGATTCACACGCATCGAAGCAGGCTCTTTCGTCTCGCCGAAAGCGATACCGGCGCTGCGCGACGGCGACGAAGTATTCCGCCGCATCGCGCGCAAGGATGGTGTGACCTATGTCGCGCTGATCCCCAACGTTAAAGGCGCAGAACGGGCGCTGCTGGCCGGCGCCGATGAACTCAACATGGTCATGTCCGCCAGCCAGACGCACAACCGCGCCAACATGCGCATGAGCTGTGAAGCATCGCTGGCCGGCTTCGCCGACATCGTGACCCTGACCCGCGGCGTGGATGACGTGTCGCTCAACGCCACCGTCGCCACCGCCTTCGGCTGTCCCTTCGAAGGCAAGATCGGCGAAGACCGCGTCATGCGCATCGTCGACGATTATCTGCAACTCGGCATCACTGGTATATCGCTGGCCGACACCACCGGCATGGCCAATCCACGCCAGGTGGCGCGCATCGTCGGGCGCGTCCTGCAACGCCTGCCGGCATCGGCGCTGACGCTGCATTTCCACAATACGCGCGGCCTCGGACTGGTCAATGTGCTGGCGGCGTATGAAGCCGGCGCGCGCCGTTTCGATGCGGCGCTCGGCGGTCTCGGCGGTTGTCCGTTTGCGCCGGGCGCTTCGGGCAACATCTGCACCGAAGACCTGGTCAACCTGTGCGAAGAAACCGGCATCGAGACCGGCATCGATCTGCCGTTGCTGATCGACATGTCGCGCAAGCTGCCGGCGCTGCTGGGCCATGAGGTGCCTGGCCAGCTGGCCAAGGCCGGGCGCAATTGCGACTTGCATCCGATTCCGGCTGCGTTGCAGGCCGCTGCCTGAAAAATATTTTCAGCAACACAGTAAAAAAACAAGAGCACACCGCCTTTAACCAACGGCGTATCGATTGCATCGACAGAGCAATCGGAAGCCAACAGGAGACAACATGCATACCCATACCGCCGCGGGGCAGGCCCCGCAAGAACTCGTCGCGCCTCAGGACGACAGCAATCCCGCCGCTGTTGCAGACCTTGCCGCCATCGTGCGCAAAGCCACCTGGCGCATCATGCCGCTGATCATGATCTGCTATCTGTTCGCCTTCTTCGATCGCATCAACATCAGCTTCGCCAAATTTCAGCTGCAGGGCGATCTCGGCCTGAGCGACACCGCCTATGGCCTCGGCGCCAGCCTGTTCGTAGTCGGCTATGTGCTGTTTGAAGTGCCGAGCAACATGTTTCTCTACAAGGTTGGCGCGCGCCGCTGGATCGCCCGCATCATGATCTCGTGGGGGCTGGCGACGGCCGCCATGGTGTTCGTCAGCAGCGAGTGGCAGTTCTACGGACTGCGCTTTGTGATCGGCGCGATGGAAGCCGGGTTTGCGCCGGGCGTGCTGTACTACCTGACGCTGTGGTTCCCCTCCTCGTATCGCGGACGCATCACCTCGATGCTGTTCTTGGCGTCGGCCTTCGCCGGGCTGATCGGCGCGCCGGTGTCGGGCATGATCCTCGGCCACATGGAAGGTGCGTTCGGAATCCGCGGCTGGCACTGGCTGTTCATGCTGGGCGGCTTGCCGTGTATCGGCCTCGGCCTGGTGGTGCTGTGGCAACTCAAGGACAAGATCGAAGACGCCGGCTGGCTCAGCAAGCGCGAACAACAGATACTGACAGCCAATGTGTCGCGTCCGACCTCGCATGAACGCGGTCACTCCTTGCTGAGCGCGATCAGGACCCCCGGTTTCCTGATGCTGGGATTGGTGTACTTCCTGATTCAGGTCGGCTCCTACGGTCTCAACTTCTGGGCGCCGCACCTGATCCGCACCGCCGGCACGCAGAATCCGACCATCATCGGTCTGCTGACCGCCGTGCCTTACATCTGCGGCGCGGCGGCGATGATCATCGTCGGCCGTCTGTCCGATGCCAATGGTGAACGCCGCCGTTTCGTGATCGGGCTGCTGGTCCTGGCGACCATTGGCTTCTTCGCGGCCGGCGTGTTTGAAAAGCAAACCGTCCTGTTGATTGTCGCCCTGGGCGTCATGGGGGCCGGTGTCGTTGCCGCCATCCCCGCCTTCTGGGCACTGCCGCCTAAGCTGGTGACCGGCGCCGGTGCGGCCGCGGGCATCGCGCTGATCAACACGCTTGGCCAGCTCGGCGGCATCGTCAGCCCGGTAATGGTCGGCCGTATCAAGGATCTGACCGGCAGCACCACGCCGGCCTTGTATGCGATCGGCGGCATGACCTTGCTGTGCGCCTTGTTGCTGATGTATGCGATGCCGGCGGCGTTGCGCGAGAAAGAGTAAGCGTCTGGGTAAGCGGCCGAATAGCCAACACGGAAAAAGCCCCACGCATCAGATCGGGGCTTTTTTATGCAGCAATTTGTCTTCTAAAGTTATGCGAATTCCTTCTTGGACTCGCCTGAACCCTGCTTCCTATAATCGTTTGCACATTCCATATCCGGCCATCGCGATATGGTTTTTCAGCGATGACCGGAGGCGACATGAACGCGATTGCAGACAAGACTGTTCCGATTTACGAAAAAATTGTTGTTAAACCGCAGGCCGTACATATTGGTGCGGAAATTTCCGGCGTCGACCTGAGTGCGCCTCTCGATGCTACGGCCATTGCAGAGATTCGCGCAGCTTTGCTGCAATGGAAAGTAGTCTTCTTCCGGGACCAGCCGCTGAGTCACACACAACATGTCGCGTTTGGAAAACAGTTCGGCGATCTGACGGTCGGGCATCCGGTATTCGGTTATGAACCGGGCCATCCGGAGATTTATTCCGTCGGACGCGACCGCTTCAAAAATCGCTTTGAAGGCCCTCGTCTGGTGCGGCCATGGACCGGGTGGCACACCGACGTCACTGCCGCAATCAATCCGCCGGCGGCGTCGATTTTACGTGGCGTGACCATTCCTCAGTACGGCGGCGATACGCAATGGACCAATCTGGTCGCAGCCTATCAGGGGCTCTCGCCCGCCTTGCGCGCTTTCGTCGATACCTTGCAGGGCGAGCACCGCTTCACGCCGCCGGAAGGCAATCGCGCCCGGCAAGACTTCGTCAACAAGGTCGCGGCGACACCGCTGGTCAGTCATCATCCGCTGGTGCGTGTGCACCCGGAGACCGGCGAGAAGGCGTTGTATGTCAGTCCCGGCTTCCTCAAGAACATCGTCGGCCTGCATCCGCGCGAGAGCGAGCAGTTGCTGGCGCTGCTGTTCGAACATGTGGTGCGTCCCGAGTACACGGTGCGCTTTAAGTGGGAAGAGGGCTCGCTGGCGTTCTGGGATAACCGCTCGACCGCGCATCTGGCGCCGGTCGATATTTACGATACCGATTTCGAGCGCCAGCTGTATCGCATCACCCTGGTCGGCGACGTGCCCGTCGGTCCGGACGGCAAGTCCTCAGTCAGCATCGAGGGACAACCGGTCGTCGCGCATAGCGTCGAATAGGAGCGGCGATGTCACGCGTTGTCATTCCTCGGCGCTCGGTGGCGATCATCGGCGGCGGCATGTCCGGCACCCTGGCGGCGATTCGTCTGATCCGGCAGGCGCGCACGCCATTGCTGATCCGCATTTTTGATCCCAATCCTGAATTGGGGCGCGGTGTCGCCTACGGCACGACCGATTTCAGCCATCGCTTGAATGGCCCTGCCAAAGCTTTCAGTCTGCGTCCTGAGAATCCCAATCATTTTGCCGATTGGTTGCAGGCGCGCGCCAACCGGTCAGGCTGGAATGATTTCGATGACAAGCTGCTGGCGTTTGCGCCGCGCTGGCTGTATGGCGACTATATTCGGGAAGAGCTTGCGGAAGCGCTGAATGCGGCGGCATCAGGCGTGGAGCTTGAGCATGTTCTGGCACGTGTCGACGACATCGTGCAAGAACAGGGCCGCCTGCGCCTGAAGGTGGATATCCACCGTGAATTTGTCGCCGATCATGTGCTGCTGGCGCCGGGCGTCTTCAAGGCGCAACCCGGATTCGCCGTTGCACAGCGCTTGCTTGACGACGGCCGTTATCTGGCCGATCCCTGGGACCCGGATGCCCTCGACAAGCTCAAGAACGTTGCCGATGTGTTGCTGGTGGGGAGCAGCCTGACCATGATCGATGCCGTGGTATCGCTGGAGGCGCGCGGCTATCAGGGTAATTATCACGTCGTGTCACGGCGCGGCCTGGTGCCGGTAGGCCGCAATGAGGCGCAGGCCTGGCCGGAGTTCTTGACGGACGTGGCTGCGCCGGTCTCCATACGCTCCGTATTGCGCGCAGTGCGTACGCAGATTGACAAGGCAAATGCGGCCGGCGAAGACTGGCAGCGCGTCGTGCTTGCCGTGCGGCCGCATCTGTCGCGCTTGTGGCATGGCGCTGCGCTGAGCGAACGGCAGCGATTCATGCGCCACGTTCGAGCATACTGGGATATGTTTCTGCACCGTGTGCCCCCGCCAAGTGCCGCGGTATTCGAAGCGGTGCGTGCAAGCGGCCGTCTGCGTCTGCATACCGGCACCCCGACTGCGGTTGAGGACGCCGCAGATGGCCGGCTCGATGTGTCGGTTCGTCTTCGTGGAAAGCCGGCGGCGGCGATCTTGCGCAGCGACGCCCTTATCAATTGCACCGGCTTTGAATATGTATGGAAACGGGTGAGCGGCCAACCGCTGCTGGCGCGCTTGCTGGAGAAAGGATATGTGCGTCCCAGCGCGCTTGGCCTCGGGATCGATGCGGATCCGCAGACGCTGGCGGTAATCGGTATCGACGGCAATGCATCGGAGAATATCTCCACCATGGGTTTGCCATTGCGCGGCGTGCTGTTTGAGTCAGGCACCATTGCCGAGCTATTGCGGCAAGCCGTTCTACTGGCGCCGCTACTGGATGCAGCGGGACAGTACATCGCCGAGGAAGAGCGCGACGCGGCCTGATCATGACAAATCCGAGCATGCATACTCGGATTGATTATTGGAACGAAAGAAGCGGGAACGGTATAGTGAAACCTCTTCTCTCTGCTTCATGATTTGAGTGTTGTTGTGGTGTAGTGAAACAGGACGGCGCTTACTCCCGCAGCATCGTCCTCATGTCGGCAGCGTCGACATGTGAGCAGATTCAAAGCGCGGCCACTTTGCAGATAGCACTGGGCTGCGCGAATCTACTCACATATCGGCGCTGTATTTTTTTGCGCCATAAATTCAAAAAGCCCCTCACGGCAACGTGCGGGGCTTTTTTTCTGGCCTGTTCAGGTCTGAAAATCAGGCCTATAAATAATTTATTTTTTGTAGCTGTAGATACCGATACGCGCATTCGGATCGATTTGACGAATGTAGAGCTGGTAGGTATCGCCGCTGCTGGTTTTCAGTTTTGCCATCTTGCTTTGTTTGCAACACGACGGGCAAGCGACTTTCTTTTCCTGTATCGGACGCGCGTCCGGAGACAGTTGCAGCATGAGCTGGCCGCAATGTGGGCATGCCAGGCTGATATCTTGCGCGAAGATGGTTGCGTGGGCGGCAGATTTTCCGCCCGGGGTGTTCGATTTCATAGTCGATTATTCTTATAAGGGTTGCCGGTTATAACCAAAGCCGGGGGTGTAACTCCCCGAATCCAGGTGGAGCAAGTCGGTGAATGTATCACACTTTTCTTGGCGCGCCAGGGATTTGCCATCGGCAAATTTTTGCACAATTCATCGCATGATTTTTTCGGCGTGAACGAATGTGCAGACGCGTGCGCGTGCAGAGCGAGTATAAAAATCCGGCGTGGAATTTGGAACGACTGTTTACGAGTTTGCTTACGCAAAAAGCGGAGAGAAAAGAGAAAAAACGCGGAAGGAAAATCGGATGCGCTTGTTGCAGATCGCAACTCCGGCAAGCGGAGATCGCATCACTGCAAGAAGGCGTGCGGACTCATCTGCGCACGATGCAGCAGACAATACCGAAAAAAGAAAAAGGAAATGGACAAAGACAGTTCGCCGGCGACGTCATGTCGGGAGCAAACTGTCTGTCATCGGCATGTGATGCAACCGATTAGTGTGTGGTGTCGAGGTAGTTGGCACGGGCGATGTTGCCGCCGCGGCCCAGCTCTGCGAGCACGTCAGCGCGGGTCTTGGAAGAAGCGACCGGAACTGGGTTGAAAGTGTCCTGATAGTTGCGACGGCCAAGATCGCCACCAGCTTGTTTGACTTCAGCGATAACTTCAGCGCGAGTCTTGGTGGAAACGAAAGGCTTGTCAACCGGATATTGGGTTTCAGCAAAAGCGGAACCTGCGGCGGCGATCAGGGCTGTAGCGGCGATAATTTTAGCGATGTTCATTTTATTCTCTCTGAGTAAATGGTTGATGCAAAAAGTGAAGCCATGAAGTGAAACCGGAATGGGTTCATCTGGGCTCAGTACCGATCTGGGATCGGAGTTTTGTTTTGCAACCAGATATTTCAGCGATATCCGAAAATAGAATGACTGATATAAACAGATCGTCTAACTGTGCGTCTCCTACAGAGGAGAAAAATCTCACCGGAGACGCTGGCTATTTCGCCTGAATGCCGCACCCATAAAGGTATTGCGGAGTTAATGCTCAGAGACCGACGACGATGCGCGAGAGCTGCAGTCCCGATTGTTCCAGAAAAGCGAATACAGAATCTGCGCCGATGGTCTCTATGCGATCGCTGAAACGTTTCTCATTGGGATGATCGTCGAAGGCAATGTTGGCTTTGAACATCCTGCCGCCCAGACGCGTCATCGGACCAAGGTTCAGCACCGTAGGTTCATAGCCTTTGAACTTCAGCCACGCCTGCGCCTGCTCGCGATTGCGGATGGCGGACTCTTGCGCCATTGCAAGCGTTTCCAGTACCCATTGATTGGACTGCTGGTACTTCGTGCTCCATGCGTAGGACAGCATGTTGTAGCTCGGCGTGTGTTCGGCCAGCACTCTTTGCGGATCGGTGAGCACGGCGCGCAGGTGTTGCTGTACTTCCGGTGTCGGCACCGCGATCACGGCTTCGAAGCGGTAGGGATCGTCAAGGAAGAACTGCCCCATCCCCTGTTCGTAAATATTGCTGACCGCCGTGCCGCATTCGTTGAGCTTGTGCACGATGGTCCAGTTGCCCTTGTCCTTGTAGGCGAAACCGATGTGCGAATAGCGCTGCTTGTATTTGCTCAGGTCCTGGCCGGCGCGGCCGATGATGACGACGTCGGCGCCGCTGGCGTCAAGTTGCCCGACGGTTTTGACCGCCAGCGCGATGCCCTGGGTGACCATGGCGGCGGCGGGCGGCTTTTGTTCGCATCCCTGACCTGCCTGGCTGATCGCAGGCTGCAGTAGTGAGAGGGCGGCCGCAATGGCGAGCAAGATTTTTTTGTACATGTTGTGCTCTCTTTGGTTGGACGATTGGAAGGCGCTCAGGAAATCTTCTTGCTCTTCATGAGCGCCTTGCCCAACTCATTGGGAATGATCGCCAGCACTTGACCCGCACTGACCAGCAACATGCCGGCCGATGTTGCCGTGGCCTTGATGCTGGCGCCGACGCCGACCGAAACTGCGCCGCTGACATTGGTGCTCACGGTGACCGAGCCGCGCACGCCGGTGCCGATTTTTTCCAGCACGTAGACAGAACCTTTGCCGGATGCCTCTACGCCTTTGACCAGGTACTCGCCGCCTTCGGAGATGAACATCGCCGGCGCCACCACCGACGCCACGACCGAAATCGCCGAGGCGTCGCTGGCGGTGGATTGTGCAGCGACCGGATTGGACAGCAGGGCGCAAGACAATGCGCAGCTCAGTGCAAGGGTGCGGATGAAGGACAGTGGTGATGTGTTCATGTTGTTCTCTCTGTGATGTTGTCAGGATGCGCTTCCGTTGAACGCAGGCGGACTGTAGCAAAGGTATTGAAAAGTAGTTTATTAATGCGAGTAGAATCGAAAAATTATGAATAAAGTATCGAAATTTAATACTTAACGCGCATTGCATCGTACGGAGAGAACAACATGGCACAGGCAGACGCGCTCATCGGCGCATTGAAAAACGTACTCAAAGCACGCGGCGTCACCTACGCCAAACTGGGGAAAGGATTGGGGCTGAGCGAAGCCAGTGTCAAGCGCGTGTTCGCGGAAAAGAGTTTTACGCTGGAACGTTTCGATCAGGTTTGTTCGCTGCTGAACATACAGATCAGCGACCTGGCGCGCATGGTGGCGCATGAGTCGGCTGTACCGGTGCAACTGACGCAGGAGCAGGAGAGCAAGTTGGTTGCCGACCCGCGGCTATTGCTGATTGCCGTGCATGCGGTCAATCACTGGACGCTGGAAGAGATCATCGACGCCTTCGCATTCACCAAGGCGGAATGCATCCGCCTGCTGGCGCGGCTGGACAAACTGGGCATCATCGACCTGCTGCCCAACAACAAGATCAGAGTGCGCGTGGCGCCGGATTTTCAATGGCTGCCGGGCGGCCCCATTCAGCAGTATTTCCGTGCGCAGCTGAAGAACGACTTCTTCAATTCGCGCTTTGACGGCAAGGGCGAAAGAATGATGATGGTCAGCGGCATGTTGTCGCACGCCAGCAATGATCTGATCCAGCAGCACATGCGCCGCTTGGGCGCGGAGTTCTCGGCGTTGCATCATCAGGATCTGGAACTGCCGCTGGAACAACGCTTCGGCACCAGTCTTATCATGGCGGTCAGGCCCTGGACGCCGGAAGCGTTCAAGGCCTTGCAGCGCAGGCCAGAAAAATGATCTCCGCCATAGAGATCGATCGCTACGGTTATCAGTAGTTGATCGTGACGACTTTCGGCGCACCGGCACGCCGGTTTGCCGTCGTCTTCTGAGGTGGAGAATTCGGAACTGCCATTGCCATCGACTCAGGTACGCGATCAAGATAATACGGGTCGGCGTTGGCATCGACGGCAATCAACTCGCCGAGAACGTTGCTGGCTTTCTCCGATGCCTTGACGTCGACGCTGGAGCAGGACTGGAAGTAGTCGGCGCTGCCTTCGCTGAAGTCGACCCGGCATCGTTCCGCCACCATGGCCGATACGCCGAGCTGCCCCGAAGCAGCCGCATGCACAGCCCTGCTCCAGTTCATGTAGCCCGCTGCAAGGATGACGAGCGTTACTGCAATGTGGATTCTCTTCATGGTTTTTCCCTCCGTTGAATCCACTCTAGACGACATATAAACTCCACAACATCAGAGAAATCCTGATGAGAAGGTTGGAGGTCGGCGAAGTGAATCTGCGGGGCAATATTGCTCCCCTGAACGGGGTAGGGAATTCAGGAGCAAAGCCTTGCTGGTATTGGGTTTAAGAGAGATTTTTAAGTGCGATATTCTGGTGCGCAGGCCTTTACCATCAGGTAAAAAATTTTCCTATCGGGCCGATAGCAATTCCTCAACATAGGCAATAAAGGCACGCGCCTTGGCGCTGGCCATACGCCCGCCCGGATACACCGCCCACAAGTCGACCGGCGGCAACTCCCACTCGGTGAGGACGCGCTGCAGTTCGCCGCTGGCGAGCTCCGGTTCGAACATCCACTCCGACGAAATCGCCAGGCCCATGTCCGCCAGCACGGCTGCGCGTACGCCTTCGGCGGCGTTGACCTTGATGCGGCCGTTCACGGCGACCGACACCTCGGTGCTGCCGCGCCGGAATTCCCAGCTGCTGCCGCTGACCTGGCCGTAGATGACGGCGCTGTGGCAACTCAGATCCGCCGGCGTGGCAGGAACGCCGTGCCGGGCGAAGTAGGACGGCGTGCCGACTACCGAGCGCGGACTCTGCGCGATCTTGCGCGCCGTCATGCCGGAGTCCGTCAGCGAACCCATGCGCAATGCAACGTCGATACCCTGTTCCAGCATGTCGATGTGGCGGTCGTCGAGCACGATGTCCAGGTTTAGCTGCGGATGCATGTCGAGGAAAGGTTTCAGATAAGGGAGGATGCGTATGCGGGTAAATGTCACCGCTGCGCAAACGCGCAAGGGGCCCGACAAACCGGTGCCGGCATCGCGCGCGCTGCGCTCGGCTTCGTCGGCTTCTTCGATCGTACGCATGGCGCGTTCATAAAAGCGCTGACCCGCTTCGGTCGGCGTCAGACCCCGTGTGGAACGCAAGAGCAGCCGCACGCCGAGACGTTCTTCCAGTTGCGCGATCGTTTTCGATACGGCCGGCTGGCCTACCTCCAACCGGCGCGCGGCACCCGAGAACGAGCCCGATTCGACCACGGTGACGAAGGTTTCCATCGCATTCAGCCTATCCATTTTTATTCCTCCCTGGAATTCAATATGGTACCGGGATTGGAGATCTTGTTCTGATCAGGTCATCTTTATTCCTTAGGGGAATGAATGATATGCCTATTGCCTGTGTTCTCAGGCCCGCCCGGTTGGCAGAAGATGCATGCGTCGATTGCACCTTTGCGATCCCCACATACCCCTCTGGAGAATCACCATGACATTGCAAGCCAAACTGGACGCCTTCAAAGCCGACTTCCTCGCCGGTAAGCCGCCTTACAATGCGCCCGCCGAAATCCACCCGATCATGGCTCGCGCCACCGCCGAGCTGATCGCCTCCGGCCAGGCGGGCCGGGCATTGAAGGCCGGCGACAAGGCGCCGTCGTTCACGCTCAACGACCCCGATGGCAAACCGGTGTCGTCCGCCGACCTGCTGGCGCAAGGTCCGCTTATCCTCAGTTTCTATCGCGGCGTCTGGTGCCCGTATTGCAATATGGAGCTGCACGCTCTGCAGGAAGCATTGCCTGCGTTTCTGGCTGCCGGTGCGCGATTGGTCGCGATCTCGCCGCAGACGGCGCCCAACAGCCGCAAATCGATGCGCAGCAACAATCTGGAATTTCCAATTCTGAGCGATACCCGCAACGACGTCGCAGCCGCCTTCGGCCTGCGCTTTGCGCTGCCGGACTATCTGATCGCGCTGTACAAGATGCTCAAGAACGATCTGCCGGTTATCAACGGCGACGACAGCTGGACCTTGCCGATGCCGGCGCGCTATGTGATCGCCCGGGACGGCACCATCCTCTACGCCGAAGTTAACCCTGACTACACCCATCGCCCGGAACCGGCAGACATGCTGCACGTCTTGCAGGCCGCCTGAGCGCTGGATTGATCCGCAACACGGTCGCGCCGCATCCATGCAGATGCCGGCGCAACCGTGCCGATGAAGAAAGGAAACATCATGAACATCATTCCCCTGGACGCCGGTTTCGGCGCCCGCATCAACAACGTCGACCTGGCTCGCCTGAGTGAGAATCCGGAAGCGCAACACGCGCTGCAGAACGCTTTGCTGGAATACGGCCTGTTGGTCATTCCCGGCCCGGTGCTGACGCCGCAGGCGCAGATCGACGCCTCCGAAGTGTTCGGCGCGCTGGAAGAATTTCCGCCGACGGCCAGCCAGATTCCCGGCTATCCGCAAATCTTCCGTGTCGCCAGCCGCGTCACCGAAGGTTATACCGGCGTCGGCCGCTACTGGCATTCGGACGGTTCCTTCCGCACGGTGCCGACGCCGATGTCGCTGTGGCATCTGGAAGCGCGTCCCGATGTCGGCGGCGATACCCTGTTCACGGATTTGCAGCAAGCCTACCGCAGCCTGCCTGACGACCTCAAGGCGCAGGTCCGTGGGTTGCAGACCACGCATCGCAATCATGTGGTGCACCCGCTGGTGATGCCGCATCCGCATACCGGCGTGGAGGGTCTGTATCTGAACGTCGGCCTGACCGACAGCATCCTCGGCATGGCGCGGGAAGAGACGGAGGCGCTGATCGCAAGCATCGATCGCCACTTCTCGCGTGAAGGTGCGGTGTATCGCCATCAGTGGAAGGAAGGCGACTTCGTGGTGGCGGACAACTTCCGTGTCGCACATCGCGCCACGCCTTTATCCGCCTTGCAGCGCCGGGTGCTCAATCGCACTACGGTGCGCGGCGACGGCGCGTTCTGGGAAAGAGCGCATGCTGATGCCCACGCAGACGTCGATGCAAGGCAGGCGGTCGCAGGCTGAAAGGGATTGTCTCGCAGTCTTCCGGCTCAATCGGCGCGATCAAATTCGCGCCGTTCGGCTTTGTCTTTGGCAATCTGCTTGATGAAGAAGCGAAGCAGCAGCGCCACCAGCAGGCCGATGGCGCCGGTGATGGCGGTACCTATGCTTTTGAGCGGGATGGCTGCTGCGATTGTGAAGACGGCGACGGTCGCCGGAATCCAGAAGGCGACGGCCATCGCCAGAGCGTTGAAAAATTCTTTCATGCGATTGCTGTCGGATGCGGAGGCAAGAGGAACACGTCCGCTACTGTAGCGGATCATGCTGCTCCGTGCCAGTCTCATTGCAACAACCCGCTGCCGCTCCTCGGCATCTGCTGCACGCCACTCGCCATCACCGCCGCCGCCGATCTGGTTTCCACGCCGAGTTTGACGAAAATGTGTTCCAGATGCTTGTTGACCGTGCGCGGACTCATGCCGAGGATGTCGGCGATGTCGCGGTTGGTCTTGCCTTTGCCCAGCCACATCAGCACATCGCTTTCGCGCGGCGTCAGATGAAAACTTCCCAGCGCCAGTGGATTGATTGCCTGCTCATTGCCGAGCGCCGGATGCATCGCCGCCATCGGTGTGCTTGCTGCGGTATCGGCGGCAAGATTCTTTTCTTCCAGCAGCAAGGTGATCTCGTGACCTTGTCCCGCAGCAGAGAGGGCGATGCGCAGTTCGCAGTCGCCTTGCGTCATCACCAGCGGGCGGATGTCGCCATTGCCCTGACGCTGGCGCACCAGGCTTTCGTTGAGCCAGGATTGCAGCATCATCGGCAATTTGTGCGTCGCGCCGGCGCCGGCTCCTGCAGGGAAATACTTTTCCAGCCAAAGCGAAGCCTTGCTGGTCTGCCACAGCGGCAGGCCGTTGCCGCTCAATACGATGACGGCGTGGGCGGCGTGCTCCAGCATGCCGCGCGCCTGCGACATCATGCGCGCAGTCTTGATGTGGGCGCCGATGCGGGCCACGACTTCCTGCGGCTTGATCGGCTTGGTGACGTAGTCGATGCCGCCGACTTCGAAGCCGCGCACCACGTGTTCGGTTTCGGTCAGCCCGGTCATGAACACCACCGGCACGTGATTGACACTCTTGATCAGCTTGATGCGCTTGCAGGTTTCGAAACCGTCGATGCCGGGCATCATGGCGTCGAGCAGAATCAGGTCGGGCGTGATGTAGTCGAGCCGCTCCAGCGCGCTCATGCCGTCGGTGGCGACCAGCACGATATGGCCGCTCTCGTCGAGCGAATCGGACAGCATGGCGAGGTTGTCGGGCTTGTCGTCGACGATCAGGACGACATGCCTATCGAACGTTGTTGACATCATGGCGAATCATCTCCTTGATACGGGTGACATATTCATTCAGGCGAAACTGTTTGACCAGTTGCCGAAGTTCCGTGGTGAAGGGCAGGTAAGCAGAATTCTGTTGTTCCATATCGTCCAGTTTCTTGAGGATGCCCTTGGCATAGCCGATGGAGCCCAGCTCCAGCAGCGCCTGCAATTTTTCCTGCGAGGGCACCAGCATCATCGGCTGGGCTGCGACGATATTTTTCTCCGGCGCCGGGTGTATGTGAGGCGTGGAGGAGGGGATGGGCGGCGGCGCTGATTCCGAAGTTTCCGGCGACGACATCCAGTCGATGCGCAGCTGCTGTTTGATCTTGGACAGCAATTCGTTGTACGACACCGGCTTGACGACGAAGTCGTTATACAGCGGTGGATCGATGCGTTCGTGTCCGCTCTCGAAAGCATTGGCCGAGACGATGATGATCGGCAATTGCGTCAGCCCGCGTGCGCGGATGGCGCGCGCCACCGACCAGCCGTCCATCAGCGGCATGGCAATGTCCAGCAGCACCAGATCCGGCGTGCGGCGTGCCAGCTCTTCCAGGCACGCGATGCCGCCGTCGGCCTCCACCACGTCGAAGCCCAGCGGCAGCAGCATTTCCTTGAGCAGCAGGCGCTGCGAGGCCTGATCGTCTACCACCAGCACGCGCTTGGAGGGACCGATGTAGCCGGACATCTGGTCTTCCAGTTTGAGACGCGGACGCGGCACGTGCACTTCCGGCAGATAGATCTTCAGATGGAAACTGCTGCCGCTGCCGACCTTGCTCCTGACCGCCAGCTCGCCACCCATGATGTGGGTGAGCATGCTGCTGATGGCGAGGCCCAGGCCGGTGCCGATGTCTTCGCGCAGGTTGGCGGCGTTGCTGCGCTCAAACGGCAGAAAGATGCGTTCCAGATCGTCGTCGGCAATTCCGATGCCGGTGTCGATGATGTCGAAGTAGGCGATCTCGCGCATGTAGCGCACGCGCACCGTCACGCTGCCGCTGTCGGTGAACTTGACGGCGTTGCCGAGCAGGTTGATCAGGATCTGGCGCAGGCGCTTCTGATCAGCGTGCACGATGTGCGGGATACGGCCGGTTTTTTCGAAGCGGAAGCTCAGGCCCTTTTGCTCGGCCTGCGGTGCAAACATGCCGGCGATCTGTTCAAGGAATTCCGACAGCGCCAGTTCGTCCGACGCCAGACGCATCTTGCCGGCCTCGATCTTGGCGATGTCGAGCAGGCCGTCGATCAGGCTCAGCAGATGTTCGCCGCTGCGCCGGATCACGGCGATGGCATCCTTGCGCGCCGGCGGAATGGTGGCGTCGACATGCAGGATTTGCGCGTAGCCGAGGATGCTGTTGAGCGGCGTGCGCAGCTCATGGCTCATACCGGTGACGAAACGGCTCTTGGCCAGGTTGGCGGATTCGGCGGCTTCCTTGGCGCGTTGCAGTTCGGCGTCGGTCTGTTTGTGCGCCTCGATTTCCTGCAGCAGCAGATTGGTCTGACGTTCCGATTCTTCATGCGCGACGCTGCGGCTTTCGTTGGTCAGGATCAGCCACCACGAGCCGACGCCGATCAGCACCAGCAGCGTACAGAACAGCTTGATGAAAATGCTCTGGATGGAATCGGGACCGCTCGGCGTCAGGCCGGAGATGCCCGCCATCTGCTGGAAGTACAGCATCCACAGCACCACCGCCAGCCCACCGGAGATCAGACCGAACACGATCAGGTAGTGGCCGATGCGGGTATTGAGCTTGAGTGTGAAGCGCGCCGGCAGCAAAGCCTGCAAGGCGCTGAACGCCTGATTGGGCAGACGCGCCGCAGGCGTCTTGCAGCGGTCGTTGCAGCGCGCGTCGAGCGAGCAGCACAGCGAACAGATCGCGCCCTGATATGCCGGGCAGTGCGCCATGTCCGGCATTTCAAACTGGTTGCCGCAGATGACGCAGTCGAGCTGAGCATGCTGGTGGCCGTGCTCTTTGTGGACATCCACATGCTCGGACAGCGTGTCCTTGCGCGCAATGTAGTAACGGCTCTTCGTTGCGACGGCGATCAGCGGGGCCGCCAGCAACGCGGTACCGAGCGCGATGAAGGGCGACATCGCCGCCGCCAGTTTGCCGAGTACGCCGGACATGGCGACGGCGGAGAGGATGGACGCAATCGCCATCGAGCCGACGCCGACCGGATTGATGTCGTACAAATGCGCGCGCTTGAACTCGATGTGCGCCGGGCTCAGCTTCAGCGGTTTGTTGATCACCAGATCCGACACCACCGCACCGATCCAGGAAATCGCCACCAGGCTGTACAGCGCCAGCACATGTTCCAGCGCATTGAACACGCCCAGCTCCATCAGCAGCACCGCAATCAGTACATTGAACACCAGCCACACCACGCGGCCCGGATGGCTGTGCGTCAGCCGCGCAAAAAAATTGGACCACGCCAGCGAACCGGCGTAGGCATTGGTGACGTTGATCTTGATCTGCGACACCACCACGAACAGCGCGACCGCACCCAGCACCAGCGCCGGATTGGAAAACACATACTGATAGCCGATCAGATACATCTGGGTCGGCTCCACGGCTTTTCCCATCGGCACTTCATGCTGGATCGCAAGGAAGGCCAGCAGCGAGCCGCCCAGCATTTTGGCGCCGCCCAGCAGGATCCAGCCCGGCCCGGCCAGCAGCAGCGCGGTCCACCAGCGGCCGCGGTTGGCGGGTGTCTTCTCCGGCAGGAAGCGCAGGAAGTCGACCTGTTCGCCGATCTGGGCAATCAGCGAAAACGCCACCGTCGCCGCCGCGCCGAACAGATAGATGTTGAACGAACCGCCTTCCTCGGCGCGGCCGGCGAAGGTGATCAGATTGGTGAGCGCTTCCGGTTCTTTGTAGAGGACGCAGATATACGGCAGCGTCAGCAGCACGATCCACAGCGGCTGCGTCCACATCTGCAGACGGTTGATCAGCGTGATGCCGTACGCCACCATGGGGATCACGATCAGCGAGCACAACACATAGCCGTACACCAGCGGCAGGCCGAAATAGATTTCGATGGCCTGCGCCATGATCGCGGCCTCCAGCGCAAAGAAAATGAAGGTGAAGCTGGCATAGATCAGCGAGGTGACGGTCGAGCCGATGTAGCCGAAGCCGGCGCCGCGTGTGAGCAGATCCATGTCGACGCCGTACTTGGCAGCGTAATAACTGATCGGCAGACCGGTCAGGAAGAACAGCACCACCACGCAGGCAATCGCCCAGAAGGTGTTGGTAAATCCATAACTCAGGGTGATGGCGCCGCTGATCGCTTCCAGCGCCAGGAACGAGGTCGCGCCCAGGGCCGTATTGGCCAGGCGGAATTCCGACCAGCGCCGGAACGAACGCGGCGTGTAGCGCAGCGCGTAATCTTCCAGCGTCTCGTTGGCGACCCAGGTGTTGTAGTCGCGCCGGACTTTGACGATGCGTTGTATGGCGGGATTGGTCACATTTTGCTCGCGTTCATGGTGGCGGCCGTTATCTCTGAGGCCATTGCCGTCTGCCGTACAACGCAGCGGCAGGACGAAACCCTTTGCAGGGCAGAGCAACATCATTGCAAAGCACGCTCCGTGAAAGCAATTTTCAAACCAATCGGTATGCGAGGGCATACGTCAAATGACGTATGCCGCAACGCCGCTTCCATCCCGATTCACCAAAACGCAGCGTCCTTGCGGCCTTCAATCAAGCGCCCGGAGAAAGCGTCGCCGCAAAAACGCACCAATACCATGCCGCGCGTGGGCGAAAGCTGTGCGGGTGGGCGTGATGTTCTGCGCCCGGGATGCGTCGATTTTTACGTCAAACAACGTATTGTTGCGCCGCACCGCAAAACCTATTCTCCATCCCAGAACGAGCAGAAAGAAAAACCGGCAGGGAGAAAAACTCGCATGTGCTTGCAGCGGCAGGCAGCGCTCGTGCGATGGCAACGGACCGGTCTTTCCACTCGTTTTGACGCTATACGAGTTCTCAGATTTCTCTGACCAGCACAACAACCAATAACGCTCGAAAGGAGTTCCGCATGTCGCACCGTTCCTCTTCCAAACCGCCTTCATCCCAACGCCGCAAGATCATGATGGGCATCGTCGCAGGCGCCGCCGGTGCTGCCATGGCGCTCCCGGGCCTGGCCATGGCGCAGCAGTTCCCGACCGCCAAGGTCAACACCACCAAGCTCGCCATCACCGACACCGAAGTCACCGTCGGCCAGCTGCACTCGGCCACCGGCACGATGGCGATCAGCGAAACCGGTTCGATCCAGGCCGAGCGTCTGGCGATCGATCAGATCAATTCCATGGGCGGCATCCTCGGTCGCAAGATCAAGATCATCCAGGAAGACGGCGCTAGCGACTGGCCGACCTTCGCCGAAAAAGCCAAGAAACTGCTCGAGAACGATCACGTCGCCGCCGTGTTCGGCTGCTGGACTTCGGCCTCGCGCAAAGCCGTGCTGCCGGTCTTTGAGAAGGACAACGGTTTGCTCTACTACCCGACTTTCTATGAAGGCCTGGAGCAATCCAAGAACGTCTTCTACACCGGCCAGGAAGCCACGCAACAGGTGCTGGCCGGCCTGAACTGGGTGGCGAAAGAGAAGAAGGCCAAGACTTTCTTCCTGATCGGTTCCGATTACATCTGGCCGCGCACTTCCAACAAGATCGCCCGCAAGCACATCGAAAACGTGCTCAAGGGTTCGGTGGTCGGCGAAGAGTACTACCCGCTGGGTAATACGCAGTTCGGTTCGCTGATCAACAAGATCAAGCTGAAAAAACCGGATGTGATTTTTGCCGACGTGGTCGGCGGCAGCAATGTCGCTTTCTACAAGCAATTGAAAGCAGCCGGCGTGACCGCCAAGACGCAGAACCTGCTGACCATCTCCGTGACCGAAGATGAAATGCTCGGCATCGGCGGCGAAAACGTCGAAGGCTTCTACGCCTCGATGAAATATTTCCAAAGCCTCGACAACCCGAACAACAAGAAATTTGTGGCTGAGTTCAAGGCCAAGTTCGGCGCCAATTCGGTGATCGGCGACGTCACGCAGGCAGCCTACCTCGGCCCATGGCTGTGGAAGGCCGCGGTTGAAAAGGCCGGCAGCTTCGACGTCGACAAGGTCGTCGCCGCATCGCCGGGCCTGGAGCTGAAGACCGCGCCGGAAGGCTACGTCAAGGTCCACGCCAACCATCACCTGTGGAGCAAGACCCGCATCGGCGAAGCGCAGAAGGATGGTCAGTTCAAGGTCATCTATGAGTCCGATCTGATCGAGCCGAATCCTTTCCCCAAGGGCTATCAATAAGCACTGCTGATCATTTCTCCCCCGTCCTGACGAAAGTCAGGACCGAGTGCCGTGAAGCAGGGTGGTAGCGCAGATAACTGCGGCGCCCAACGCCACTGGGTCCCAGCGTGCGCTGGGACGACGGCGGAGATTGACGAGCAAATGCAAGTTTGATTTGTTGGCAGCAAAGCGGCGGCGTCTGTAGTGACATGCGGACGCTGCCGCCCACGTAATTGAATAACTGAAATCCTCAATACCAACTCTTAATCACCCAGGGCGGGAGTCAACATGGTTTCTCTATCCGAATTTTTCGCCATCTTCGCCATGCAGGGCTTCAACGGCCTGTCCGTGTTTTGCGTGCTGCTGCTGATGGCTCTGGGCCTGGCGATCATCTTCGGGCAGATGGGCGTGATCAACATGGCGCACGGCGAGTTTCTGACCATCGGCGCTTACATCACTTACCTGCTGTCGCACCTGACCACGACTTACGCGCCCAGCCTGCAGCCTTACTATTTCTTCGGCGCGGTGGTGCTGTCCTTCCTGGTCGCTTACGGCTTCGGCTACCTCACCGAGCTGCTGCTGATCAGCCGGCTCTACAAGCGTCCGCTCGACACGCTGCTGGCGACCTGGGGCCTGAGCCTGGCGATGCAGCAGACCTTCCGTTCCATCTTCGGCGCCAAGGAAGTCAGCGCCACTCTGCCGGACTGGTTGCTCGGCTCGTTCAAGCCGACCGATGCCATCGACATCCCGATCAACGGCCTGTTCATGATGTGCCTGACGGTGTTGCTGACCGGCGGCATCTTCATCCTGCTGTTCCGGTCGCGCTGGGGTTTGCAGGTGCGCGCCACGATGCAGAACCGGGTCATGAGCGGCGCGGTCGGCATCAATACCCGCAAGGTCGACCGCACCACTTTTGCACTCGGCTGCGGCGTGGCGGGTGTGGCCGGCGCAGCGTTCACCACGATCGGCTCGACCGGCCCCACCAGCGGCTCGCTGTATATCGTCGATACCTTCCTGGTGGTGGTGTTCGGCGGTGCGCAAAGCCTGATCGGCACGATCGCTTCGGCCTTCTCGATTGCGCAGACGCAATCCACCGCGGAGTTCTTCCTCACCGGCTCGATGGCCAAGGTGCTGACGCTGTCGGCGGTGATCCTGATCCTGATGCTGCGTCCGCAAGGTTTGTTCTCGGTGCGTGTACGTAAATAAATCGTCTTACAGATTTCCACAGCGAGGTTCAACAATGAATGCAGCATACGAAAAAATATTGGGAGGCAGATCCGGGCTGGCCGGGCTGCTGATACTGGGCGTGCTGTTGCTGGTGATCTTTCCGCTGGGTCTCGACATCTTCCGCCTTAACCTGGTCGGCAAATATCTGTCCTATGCTTTCGTCGCCGTCGGCCTGGTGCTTTGCTGGGGTTACGGCGGCATCCTGAGCTTGGGACAGGGCGTGTTCTTCGGCGTCGGCGGCTATTGCATGGCGATGTTCCTGAAGCTGGAAGCCTCTGATCCGATCAGCACCAAGATCCAGTCGACGCCCGGCATTCCCGACTTCATGGACTGGAACCAGATCACGTCGCTGCCGGCCATGTGGCAGCCTTTCCACAGCTTCAGCTTTACCGTGCTGGCGGTGCTGGCGGTGCCGACCTTGCTGGCGCTGATCATCGGTATGGCGATGTTCAAGCGCCGCGTCGGTGACGTGTACTTCTCCATCGTGACGCAGGCGATTGCCGCGATTCTTTCCATCCTGATTATCGGCCAGCAAGGCCTGACCGGCGGCGTCAACGGCATCACCGATCTGAAGACGCTGATGGGCTGGGATATCCGCACCGACAGCGCCAAGATGATTCTGTACTTCGTCAATGCCGGTTTGCTGTTCGCCTGCATCCTGTTCGGCCGCTACATCCTGACCTCCAAGCTGGGCCGCCTGCTGATGGCGATGCGCGACAAAGAAGAGCGCGTGCGCTTCTCCGGCTACGACGTCGCCAGTTTCAAGGTGTTCGTATTCTGCGTGGCGGCGATGTTCTCCGCCATCGGGGGCGCCATGTTCACCTTGCAGGTCGGCTTCATGTCGCCTTCCTTCGTCGGCATCGTGCCGTCGATCGAGATGGTGATCTATGCCGCGGTTGGTGGCCGCATGTCGCTGCTTGGTGCGGTGTACGGCACGCTGCTGGTCAACTTCGGCAAGACCTATTTCTCCGAGACTTTCCCTGAACTGTGGCTGTTCCTGATGGGCGGTTTGTTCATTGCGGTGGTGATGTATTTTCCCAACGGTCTGGCCGGCGTGTATGAAAAGCAAGGAAAACGTCTGATGGCAAAGTTCGGCCGCAAGCCGGCAAAGGCGATCGAGCCTGAACCAGCAAAACCGAAAGCAGCTGCCAAACCTGAGACGACCGATATCGCCATCGACGGCGCCAACCTGGAGGCCAGCAAATGAGCAACGCACCTATCGGATTCGAATCGACCGACCATCCTGTACTGGCGATTGAAGATCTCACCGTTTCCTTCGATGGTTTCAAGGCGGTCGACAAACTCAATCTGTATGTCCAGCGCAATGAAGTGCGCGTGGTGATCGGCCCCAACGGCGCCGGCAAGACCACCGTGCTGGACCTGATCTGCGGCAAGACGCAAGCCACCTCGGGCAGCATCCGCTTCAACAACCATGAGCTGACCAAGATGAGCGAGCACGCCATCGTGCGCGCCGGCGTCGGCCGCAAGTTTCAGACGCCGTCGATCTACGAAAACCTCAGCGTGTTCGAGAACCTGGAGATGTCTTTCCCGCGCGGCCGAAAGGTGTTCGGCGCGCTGACCTTCAAGCGCTCGCCGGACGTGGTGGCGCGCGTGGAATCGGTGGCGGCGGAAATCTTCCTCGACCAGCATCTGTACACCCAGGCCGACCTGTTGTCGCACGGCCAGAAGCAATGGCTGGAGATCGGCATGCTGCTGATGCAGGAGCCGGAACTGCTGATGCTGGACGAACCGGTCGCCGGCATGAGCGTGTCCGAGCGCGAGAAGACTGCGCAGCTGCTGGGCCGCATCAGCCAGGGCCGCTCGGTGGTGGTGATCGAGCACGACATGGATTTCGTCAAGAGCATCGCGCATAAGGTGACCGTGCTGCATCAGGGGAAGATTCTTGCTGAGGGCAGCATGGACAAGGTGCAGTCTGACCCGAAGGTAATCGACGTCTATTTAGGTCACTAATTCATTCCCGGAGCCAGCCATGTTTAATGTATCGCACCTCGCCTCCGGCTACGGCCAGAGCGCCGTCATTCACGACATCAACCTGTCGGTGGCGAAGGAAGAAATCGTCGCCGTCATGGGGCGCAACGGTATGGGCAAGACCACGCTGTTCAAGACGCTGATGGGCATCTTGCCGCTGCGCGACGGCAGCATCAAGATCGATGGCGTCGAACTCGGCGCCATGGAAAGCCATCAGCGCGTTTCGCGCGGCGTGGCCTACGTGCCGCAGGGGCGCATGATTTTCCCCGGCATGACGGTGCTGGAAAACATCCAGACCGGTCTCGCCGCCGATGCGCGCGGCAAGGTGCCGGACGAGTTGTATGCGCTGTTCCCGGTGCTGTACGAAATGCGCAGCCGCAAGGGCGGCAATCTGTCGGGCGGGCAGCAGCAGCAACTGGCGATTGCACGCGCGCTGGCGACCAATCCACGCGTGCTGTTGCTGGACGAACCGACCGAAGGCATCCAGCCGTCCATCATCAAGGACATTGCGCGCAGCCTGAAAGAGATCCGCAAGATCCGCGAACTCACCATCATCGTGTCGGAACAGGTGCTGAGCTTCACGCTGGAAATTGCCGACCGTTTCCTGGTGATCGACAAGGGCCGCTTCGTCTATGAAGACACGCGCGCCAACGTCGATGCGCCGACCATCAGCAAGTATTTGTCGGTTTAAATTTCTGCACAGTTGGTTTGTATATCGGCAGTCTTTAAGGAGGAGCAGCACCATGAGGCACGGAGACATATCAAGCAGTAAAGACGCGGTAGGCGTGGCGGTCGTCAATTACAAGATGCCGCGCCTGCATAACCGCGCAGAGGTGATGGACAACGTCAACAAGATCGCGGCCATGCTGGTCGGCATGAAGCAGGGCTTGCCCGGCCTCGATCTTGTCATTTTTCCGGAATATTCGACGCACGGCATCATGTACGACGAGAAGGAAATGTACGACACCGCAGCCACTATTCCCGGCGAAGAGACGCGCGTGTTCTCGGAAGCTTGCCGCATCGCCGACGTCTGGGGCGTGTTCTCGCTGACCGGCGAACGCCATGAAGAGCATCCGCACAAAGCGCCGTACAACACGTTGATCCTGATCAACAACAAAGGCGAGATCGTGCAGAAGTATCGCAAGATCATGCCGTGGACGCCGATCGAGGGCTGGTATCCGGGTGACACGACTTACGTCTGCGACGGTCCCAAGGGGTTGAAGGTCAGCCTGATCATCTGCGACGACGGCAACTATCCGGAAATCTGGCGCGACTGCGCCATGAAGGGCGCCGAACTGATCGTGCGTTGCCAGGGCTACATGTATCCGGCCAAGGACCAGCAGGTACTGGTCGCGAAAGCGATGGCCTGGATGAACAACGTCTATGTCGCAGTTGCCAACGCGGCCGGTTTCGACGGCGTGTATTCCTACTTCGGCCATTCGGCGATTGTCGGCTTCGACGGCCGCACGCTGGGTGAATGCGAGACCGAAGAGATGGGCATCCAGTATGCGGAATTGTCGGTCAGCGCTATCCGCGATGCGCGCCGCAACTGGCAATCGCAGAACCATATGTTCAAGCTGTTGCATCGCGGTTACACCGGCAAGATCAACTCCGGCGAATCGCCGGCCGGCGTGGCCGATTGCCCGTTCGATTTCTACAAGACCTGGGTCAACGATCCGCAGGCGGCGCGCGCCAAAGTCGAAGCCATCACGCGCAAGACCGCCGGCACGCCGGAGTGTCCGGTGCCGGGCATCCCCAACGAATAACTGTCAACCGAAACCTATTCCACACGACAAGGAGAGTCGCATGCAACACTTCAAGATCAAGCCCGGCGTACCGCTGGCAGAGCAACCTGAACTCGGACACAATCGCTGGCATCCCGACCTGCCTTTCCTGTCGTCGGTCAAGCCGGGCGAAGCCATCCTGATCGAATCGCTGGATTTCCTCGATGCCCAGATCAAGGACACCGACGATGTCGCCGACGTCAAGAACGTCGACCTCACGCGCGCGCATCCGCTGACCGGTCCTTTCCATGTCGAAGGCGCGGAGCCGGGCGACCTGCTGGTGATCGACCTGCTCGACATCAAACCGGTGACGCCGGTCGGGTTCTCGGGCGTGTTTTCCAAGGAAAACGGCGGCGGATTTCTGGCGGATTATTTCCCCGAAGCCGACAAGGCGATCTGGGATCTCAAGGGCCTGTACGCAACTTCGCGCCACATCCCCGGCGTGCGCATCGCCGGTCTCACCCATCCGGGTCTGATGGGCTGTTTGCCGTCGCACGATTTGCTGGCGGAGTGGAATCGCCGTGAAGCGCCGCTCGCCGCCAAGGGCTTGGCAAAACCTCCGGATCCAAGCACTGCGGTGCTGCGCGGTCTGACCGGCGCCAAGTTCGACGAGATGGCCAAGATCGCTGCGCGCACTGTGCCGCCACGCGAACATGGCGGCAATACCGACATCAAGGATTTGTCGGCCGGCACGCGGATTTTCTTCCCGGTGTATGTGAAGGGCGCCGGCTTCTCGATGGGCGACCTGCACTTTTCGCAAGGCGACGGCGAGATCGGGTTCTGCGGCGCGATTGAGATGGACGGCGTCAGCCACGTCGGCTTCGATCTGATCAAGGGCGGCATGGCGAAGTACAACATCACCTCGCCGATCTTCATGCCGAGCGTGGTCAAACCACACTACGAGCAGTGGCTGACCTTCGAAGGCATCAGCGTCGAAAACGGCGTCAACTATTACCTCGACGCCACCGTCGCCTATCGCCAGGCTTGCCTGAAGGCGATCGACTACCTGACGCACTTCGGCTATACCGGCAGCCAGGCCTACATGCTGCTTACCGCGGCGCCGGTGGAAGGACGCATCGGCGGTATCGTCGACATTCCAAACTGCGCGTGCACGGTGTCACTGCCGACCTCGATTTTCGATCAGGACATCACGCCCAAGGGGATGCTCAACGACAAATCGTACTGGGGACGAAAGCCTTAGTCATTTTCTTGTTTGACGAAGCCGTGGACGCAGATGTCAGTGCGTCCACGACAGAAGAGTTACATCACCCTTCTACCGGAGCAGAACATGCCCTTATACGATATCCGCTGCAGCCACTGCGAAGGCATCTTCGAAAAATTCCTCAACATGCAGGCCTTGCATGGCCAGGTCGCTTGTCCCTACTGCAAAGAGGACACCACCGCTGCACCGCTGTTGACGGGCGGTCGCGTCGGTTTGCAGGTGACCGAGCGCTGGCGTCCGCGCAACGGTGCAGAGCAGCTCGCAGGACAGGGCGCGGCGGGACCGGGCGCGCACGCAGGTGCAGCCCGCAGCAGCGTGCTGCACAATTGCAAGGGACACAGCTGCAGTATTTGCCTGACCTGAGGCTCGCGTCATCAGTGTGAGGAAACGAACTGCGCGCCGTCATCCTGCGGCGGCAGCGCAAAGCTCTTGCGCATGCGGTCGACTTCATCGACCGGCGTGCGGCCGAACAGGCGTTTGAATTCGCGGCTGAACTGCGACGCGCTTTCATAACCGACTTGCGCACAGGCAGCGCCCGCCGTCATGCCATTGCGCAGCATCAGCAGGCGCGCCTGATGCAGCCGCGTCGATTTCAGATACTGCAGCGGCGAGGTGTCCGTCACCGTTTTGAAATGCGCATGGAAGGTCGGCACGCTCATGCCCGCTTCCCGGGCCAGTTGTTCGATCCCGAGCGCTTCGTCATAGCTGCGATGAATCATGCTGATCGCACGCGAAATTTTTCCAAACTGTCCCTGCATGGTCAGCGCCGCGCGCATCGATCCACCTTGCTGGCCGGTCAGCACGCGGAAATAGATTTCACGCCGCAGCGACGGTCCCAATAATTCCGCTTCCAGCGGATTGCTCATGGCTTCGAGAAAGCGCAGCACGGAAATGCGCAACGCCGTTTCCATCGGCGTCGACAGCATCCCGCGCGGTCTGGCTGCGCTGGGTCCTGCACAGTCGTCGATCTGCATCATCAGTTCAGCGGCGACCTTGAAATCCAGGCGCAGGTAAATCGCCAGCATCGGCTCCTTCTCGCTGGCATCGGTTTCCATCGAAAACGGTACCGGCACCGATACCGCCAGATAGTGCTGGGCGTCGTACAAATACACTTCCGAACCGAGATAGCCGCGCTTGCGTCCCTGCGCCACGATCACGATGCCCGGCTCATACAGCACCGGCATGCGCTTCAATGGACGATTCGAACGCAGGAAGCGCACATCGGGCAGCGGCGACAGGTTATAGCCTTCCAGCGGCGTCAGCGCCGCCAGCAGTTCGACCATACGTTCGGCCATGCGGCGGACTTCCTTCGGCGTGCTGGGTGACGGGACGGTTGGCATCTCATTGAATCCGGCAATTGGCGATGCTGCTAATGTGCCATTGTTTGCATGTATTTGCCGATGAATTTTCTGGTTGCTCATAGAATCAGGCAAACATGCGAGAAGAACCGGCAGCTGCAGCGTGCGTGGAAAACGATAATGGCCTTGTCGATTTTCGTTCTTGTTTTTCACGCACAGCAAAGGAATTGCCATGTCTGCATCCAAAACTTTCTTCATCACCGGCGTCAGCAGCGGCTTCGGCCATGCGCTCGCCGAAGCCGCCATTGCAGCAGGTCATCGTGTGATCGGCACGGTGCGTACGGAGGACGCACGCCGTGCCTTCGAGCAGCAATTCGCCGATCGGCCGGGGCAGGCGTTCGCACGCCTCCTGGACGTCACCGATTTCACCGCGGCGGAACGGATCGCCGCCGAAGTGGAGGCAGATATCGGTGCCGTCGACGTACTGGTCAACAATGCCGGTTACGGCCACGAAGGCATCTTCGAGGAATCCGGCATGGACGCGCTGCAACGCCAGTTCGACGTCAACGTGTTCGGCGCGGTGGCGGTGACGAAAGGCTTCGTGCCCTTCATGCGTCAACGCCGTCGCGGCCACATCATCAATATCACCTCGATGGGCGGCTTCATCACGATGCCGGGCATTGCATATTACTGCGGCAGCAAGTTCGCGTTGGAGGGAATTTCAGAGACGCTGAGCAAGGAACTCAAGGCTTTCAATGTGTTCGTTACCGCCGTGGCGCCGGGATCGTTTCGCACCGATTGGGCGGGCCGATCGATGGTGCGTTCACCGCGCAGCATCGCCGATTATGACGCACTGTTCGATCCCATCCGCAACACGCGTGCCGAGCGCAGCGGCAAGCAACCCGGCGATCCGCGCAAGGCGGCGCAGGCGATGCTGACGCTGGTGGATAGTCCGTCACCACCGGCGCATTTGCTGTTGGGCAGCGATGCACTGGCGCTGGTGAGAAAGAAGCTGGCGGAGTTGAACCAGGAACTGGCGCAGTGGGAGGCGCTGACGTGTTCGACGGATGCTGTGGAGACGTGAGCGGCATGAGCGGTGCAATCGGAGAAGCGTTTGGCGATGACCGCATTGCAGATTTATTCTTTGGCAACGTCTGACAAATTGCTGAATCTTCTTACAGATTAATACAACTTTACAGTCTTCATTTTTCGGTCTCTTCCCGTTAAGTGGGTAACAGCCTTGTTGCGTCCGGCGTTTATTCAGCCGGTCGATATGAGGCTGACATCATTATCCGATTTCCTAACGAGGAGCAAAAAGATGAATGCCAGAATGATCAGGATTGCAGGTCTGTTGTCGGCCGCCGCCGCAGTAGTCGCCGTCAGCGGCTGCGTGGTGACTCCACCGTCGGTGCGCCCGGCCTATGTGGAACCGGCTTACGCCGCACCGCCGGGCGTGGTGTATGTGCAACCGACCTATGCATCGCCCGGTCCGGGCTATGTCTGGGAATACCATGCACATTACGGCTGGGGCTGGCGTCATCCGCAATATGGCTGGCATCGCGGCTGGCGTTGAACTGATGGCGGCGGCTTGATTGCCGCCGCTGATTTTTCACCTTGCATTTCGCCCTGCATTTCATAAAAGAAATGCAGGGCGTTTTCATTTCCGTATTTACTTCGCGGTCTTGGTGTCCGCTCTCTGATTCCATACACCGCAAAACGCCGCGCCCAGGCTCATGCCGAGTCCGGTCAGCTTGTATTCAACGCGCGGCGGCACCACCGGATGCACGGTGCGAATCAGCAAGCCGTCGCGCTCCATCTGACGCAGTGTTTGCGTCAGCATCTTCTGGCTGATGCTGCCGACCAGTTCGCCGATGCGCGTAAAGCGCGACTCGCCGTGTTCCGACAATACTTCCAGAATCAGCATGGTCCACTTATCGGCGACACGGCCGATCACGTCGGTGACGAGCGCTTCCAGACGCGGATCGATCTCTTTCGGCGGCGCTTGCGTGGTGTAGTAGTGCGCTTTGGCAATCTGTTCTTTGGTAGGCGGTGCGATCTTCATTTTTTTGCTCTTCCTTTACTCTCTTTTTGGTAACTCTCGCACTTGATAGTGCCTACTTTCTAAAAGAGAGTGTAGTCCATATACTGGGTTTCAGCGGTTTTTCTGGCAAGCGAAACTTGCCGCTTATCTACTCTTTATCCACGATCATCCATTGATTCAACCAAGGACTCACACTCAGGAGCAGTCATGAAACTGAAGAACAAAACCATCCTCATCACCGGCGGCGGCAGCGGTATCGGCCTGGAGTTGACGCGCCGTCTGATTGCACTCGGCAACACGGTCATCATCACCGGCCGCGATATCGAAAAGTTGCACGCAGCAAAACGTGCGTTGCCGCAGGTGCACGCCATTCAGAGCGACGTCAGCGACGCTGATGCGATTGCCGCCTTGCACGCACAGGTGACAGCGCAGTTTCCCGCTTTGAACGTATTGATCAACAATGCCGGCATCATGCGCAATCTCGATCTCAACGACACGCGCCATGGTGTTGCCGATATCACGCGCGAGATCGATATCAACCTGAGCGGACCAGTGCGCATGGTGCAGCAGTTTTTGCCGCACCTGAAAATGCAGAAAGACGCGGCCATCGTCAACGTGTCGTCGGGACTGGCCTTCGTGCCCTTCGTGTCTTCGCCGGTGTACAGCGCCACCAAGGCCGCGCTGCATTCCTACTCGCAAGCCTTGCGCGTGCAATTGCGCGGCAGCAGCGTTACGGTAATCGAACTGGCGCCGCCGGGGACCGAAACGCCCTTGTTCCGCGACGAGTTCAGGGAAGAGGCGAAGGACATGAAAGCGATGGACGTCAAAGTGCTCGCCGAACATGCGATCAAAGGCATTGAAGCGGGAAAACTGGAAATTCGTCCGGGACTGAGCAACGTGCTCAAACTGATGAGCCGGCTGGCGCCGGAGTTCATGCTGAATCAGCTGGCGAAGAGTTTCAGGCCGACGGCAGTGTGAGGTGAGGGGAAGATAAAAGAAGAGACCGAAGTACGCGAGGCTCTTGCGCACTTCGGCTTACTGCATATAAACAATCAAACCATCAGAACGCGTAGCGGCCTTGCACGTAGATCGTGCGTGGCGCGCCGACCATGCGGCCCGGGTTGCCGTCGATGTTGCGGGTGTAATAACGCTTGTCGGTCAGGTTGTTGACGCCGGCCATGACATCGAGGCCCTTGGCATTGGGCATCTTCCAGCTGACTTGTGCATTCCAGGTACGGAAGCCGGGGATTTCTCCGACGCTGCCGTCCGCGCTTTCCGTAATGGTATTGGCGACATCCATGAACTGGCGGCTTTGGTGTGTCGTCGACAGATTGAATGCCCAGGGACCTGTTTCGTAACGCGTACCGATGGTGTCGGTCTGGCGTGAGTAGAACGGCACATCAAGGCCGGTGGTCGTGCCGGATCGTTGCAGGGCGCGGGTGTAAGCATAGGTCGCATACACATTCAGGCCGCGCAATGCGCCATCCTTGTCGAAGCTGTAATCGATCGAAGTCTCGATACCATCGTGCTGGGTCTTGCCGATGTTCTGGAACAGCGCCGGATTGGTGCCGGGGATTTGCGAGATCTGGTTGTCGAAACGGATATCGAAAACGGTGACTTCGGCGGCCAGATTATTGCCCTTCCAGCGCGCACCGGCTTCGACGGTTTTTGCCAGTTCAGGCGACAGCGGGTTGGCGGCCGACAGCGAGTTGAGCTGAGTGTTCTGCACCACGCCGAAAGACGTGTTGTAGTTGGTGAACAGCGTCAGTTCCGGCGAATACAGGTATGCGATATTCACGGACGGCAGCGGCTTGTTGTTGGTGACTTCGAACTTGCCGTTGGTGGTTGAATCAATGCGCGTGGAATTGATGTGCTCATAGCGCACACCCGGCGTGATGCGCCATGAGCCGACGGAGATCTTGTCGTCGATATACACCGCATGCGCGTCGGTGCTGTTCTTGAACGAAGTGACTGCGCCATTCACACCGGTGGCGATCGACTCGTTGTAGGTCTTGTCGGTGCCGCGTTCGCCGATGTAGCGATAGCCGACCGTCACGTCATTGGCGACCTTGCCGGTGATGAAGCGTTGTGTATAGCGTGGTTCGATACCGGTCGTCTGGTAGTCGCGCGGCTGGTGCTGATAATTGGTGGTGGAGTTGCCGATCAGCACGCTTTGACGGAAGCTCTCGACAAAGTAAGTGCGGATTTCAAATTCCTTGGTGTCTGAAATCGTGTTCAGGTAGCCGAGGTCGATGGCTTTGCGATTGCCCGACCAGAAATCGTGCTTGCGCGTGTTCTGAAACGGGTTGGCGTTGTATTGCGCGACCGTCAGGCCGCCCGGTGTGCGGGACAACACGTCGTAGTAAGACACCTTGCCGTAGATCTCGGAGCTTGGATCGATTTCAAAGCGAAACTTCAACGCGAAATCGTTCAGGCGCTCGTTGCTGTTGTCGCGCCAGCCCGATCCTTCCGTACCCGAATACAACATCGCCAGGCCCAGGCCGTTGTCCAGTTGCGTACCTGCAAAAGCACTGTACTGCGTGCTGGAGCCGCCCTGGCTGTAGCTGTTGTAGCGCACGCTGGCGTCGCTGGTCAGGCCCGGTTGGGTCGGAATCGAGCGCGTCTTGAAGTTGATGATGCCGCCCACGTTTTGCGGACCGTAGCGCACCGCGCCGCCGCCGCGCACGACGTCAATTGCTTCGATGTTGTTGAGGCTGACCGGCGCAAACGAAATTTGCGGCTGGCCGTAAGGCGCGACCGACATCGGCAGGCCGTCGAGCAGGATTGTCGAACGTGGCGAATAGCGGCCGGTCAGGCCGCGCACACCGATATTGAGCGAAATGGCGCTGCCGGCAGTGCCGGAATTGTCTGTCGCCTGCACGCCGGGAATACGGCGCATGACGTCGCCGATGTTGACGGCGCCGGTGCTTTCGATCTCGGCTTTTTTGACCACGGTGCGGGCGCCGGGGAAGGTCTTCACACTTGTCTCAAGCGTATTGCTGCCCAGCCAGTCGCCGCTGACCTGGATGGTTTCCAGCGAGTTGCCGCTATCAGTCGCCGCTTGCTGCGCATACGATGCGCCGGACAAGGACAGCAAAGCGGTTGCAATGGCGGCGGCACAGCGGCTCGGCGTCGCGACGGTGCGCGGGAGAGTAAATGGAGTCATGGTGGTTTCGGTTGATATAAAAGCGAGTCGCGCTTCCGGAGTGCAGCGATGGCGACGCCGGCAAGCATGTAAAAGTATTCTTTTCATATGTTACTAAATAAGAATCATAACTATTTACATTGATGGAACCAAGAGGAACCTGCTCGCCGGTATGGGTTTACGGGCAAGAGGCGTCACAATCGTGGTGAAAGTGTTGTGAAAAAATGACGATGTAAATACGCGAGTCAAAAGCAATTGTGGAAAGCCGCAGGTCCAGGCCGGAAAGATGACGCCCGGCAAATCCCGCAGCAATCGTGTAGGCTTTCGGCTTCGATCAAATCCGACGAATCCGGCGCATCGAGCGCATTTCACCAAGACGGAGCAATGAATGAGCACAACACCATCCACCAAAGTAGCCCTCGTCATCGGCGGTGGTAGCGGCATGGGCGCCGGCGTGGCGCAAAAACTGGCGGCCGACGGTTTCGGCATCGCCATCCTGTCGTCGTCCGGCAAGGGTGAGGCGCTGGCCAACAGTCTTGGCGGCGTCGGCGTGACCGGCTCCAACCGTTCGTCGGATGATCTGCAAAAAGCGGTGGATGCCTGCGTCGCCCGCTGGGGGCGTATCGACGTGCTGGTCAACAGCGCCGGTCACGGACCGAAGGGAAAAGTGCTGGAGCTGAGCGATGAAGAATGGCTGCTCGGCATGGAGGTCTATCTGATGAACGTGGTGCGTACGGCGCGCCTGGTTACGCCGCTGATGCAGAAGCAGGGTGGCGGCGCCATCATCAACATCTCCAGTTTCTCGGCGGTGGAACCATCGCAGTCGTTCCCGACGTCGAGTGTGTTTCGCGCAGGACTGGCGGCCTACACCAAACTGTTTGCCGACAAGTACGCCGCCGAAAACATCCGCATGAACAACGTCCTGCCGGGCTTCATCGACAGCCTGCCTGAAAAGCCGGGCATCAGGGAGCAGATCCCCATGGGCCGCTACGGCAAGGTCGCTGAAATCGCGGCGCTGGTGTCGCACCTGTCATCGGACGATGCGGCCTATATCACCGGGCAGAATATCCGTATCGACGGCGGCATTACCCGCTCTCTCTGAATCCGATAGAAAGGCATAGTCATGGTGCAGTGGTCTGCCGTTCTGGCGGTGTTGTCGGTGTATATCACCGGCGTGATGATTCCGGGGCCGAATTTCGTTGCGGTCATACACAAGGCGGTGTCGTCGACACGCGCCGCCGCGCTGGCGATGGTCGGCGGCATTGTTGTGGTCAACCTGTTCTGGGCGACGTGCGCCATTCTCGGTGTCGGGATCGTGTTTGCGGCTTTTCCCTGGGCGGCCATGGCGGCGAAGATCGCGGGCGCGGCCTACCTGATCTGGTTCGGCGGCAATCTGATTCGCAAGGCAAAAGCCGGCGCTGTGCCGGTTGCCGGGGCAGAAAGCCTCGCGCCTGCGGAGCCGGCGGGTTTGCGTCAGGCATTTGTACAGGGTTTTCTGACCAACATCGTCAATCCGAAATCGATGGCTTTTTTCGCGGCGGTATTTGCGGCTGCAACGCCGGCGCATGTATCGTGGCCGACATTTGCCGCCATGCTGACCGTGGTCGGGGTGGTGGCGACCTCGTGGTACAGCATGGTGGCGGTCGTCATGTCGCACGCCGGCATCGCCGCAAAATACCGCCGATACAAGGCGTGGATGGATCGCCTCTGCGGCGGTCTGATCGTCGCGCTGGGCGTACGCCAGATGGTGCGCTGACGGCCTGAATGCCTTGAACCACGGCGCGTTGAAGCGAGAGGCATTCCGCCGGGAATGCTGACGCTGACGAAACCCTGACTTGCCGTTTGTGACTCCGGCCGCCGGGAATTATTGCCGCTGCAGCGAGCCGCCTTCCTTGGAAAAGCCGTCAGAACGCCCCTCACACGCGAGATTTGCTCTCTTGACAGCGTGATATGATTTACTTCCCTGTTTGCTTCTTGCCGACGCTTGTCGGCTGCCGGTGATACCAGCATTACCGGCATGGAAGGAAGCAGCATGAACACGATGCAATCCCGGGCAATCTTTCGGCCCGGGGCAAAGGGCCACGGAGGGCTTATGGCGGTACCGGAGTCGATCTCCTCATTGGATCCTGCAAACTGGAGCGAATTCCGGCAGCAGGGACACAAAATGCTGGACGACATGTTCGACTACCTGGAGAGCGTCAGCGAGCGCCCGGTGTGGCAACCGATCCCGGATGCTGCGCGCGCGCCTTTCAGCGAACGTCTGCCCGCGCAAGGCAGTTCGCTCGACAGCGTCCATCAAGTCTTCATGCAAGAAATTCTTCCCTACGCCGTCGGCAACGCCCATCCCGGGTTCATGGGCTGGGTTCACGGCGGCGGCACGCCGGTCGGCATGCTGGCAGAGATGCTGGCCGCCGGCCTGAACGCCAATCTCGGCGGCCGCAATCAGATTCCCGTCGAAGTCGAACGCCAGATCGTGCGCTGGATGCGCGAGCTGTTCTCCTTTCCTGACAGCGCCAGCGGCTTGTTCGTCACCGGCACTTCGGCCGCCAACCTGATCGGCGTACTCATCGCACGCCGCCGCGCCTTCGGTGTCGAGGTGCGCGACGACGGCACCCAGACCAGCAATAACGTGGTGGCCTACACCTCGGCTGCCGCCCACGGTTGCATCGAGCAGGCGATGGACATTGCCGGGCTCGGCCGCAAGCAATTGCGCAAGATCCCGATCCTGGCCGACGGCACCATGAACCTCGCCGTGCTGGAGCAATCCATCGCCGCCGACCGCGCCGCCGGGTTGCAGCCTTTCCTCGTCGTCGGCACGGCGGGTTCGGTCGACATCGGCGCGGTTGACGACCTCCAGGCCATCGCTGCACTGGCGCGGCGTGAGCAGCTGCACTTCCACGTCGACGGCGCATTCGGCGCGATGGCCATGTTGTCGCCTACGCACGGCAAGAAGCTCAAAGGCATCGAGCAGGCCGACACCCTCGCCATGGATTTTCACAAGTGGCTGCAGGTGCCTTACGACGCCGGCTTCCTGCTGGCGCGCGACGGCGAGCTGCATCTCAGCACTTTCGACGACGAGCAAAAGACTTACCTTGCACGCGACACGCGCGGCATCGCCGCCGGCTCTCCCTGGCCCTGCGACCTCGGCCCGGATCTGTCGCGCAGCTTCCGCGCGCTCAAGACATGGTTCACCATCAAGGTCTACGGCATCGCCAGACTGGCGCAGGTGATCGATCACAGCTGCGAACTCGCGCATTATCTGGAACAACGCATCAACGCCGACCCGGCGCTGGAAATGATGGCGCCGGTCAATCTGAACATCGTCTGTTTCCGCCTGCGCTGTCCGGCGCACGTCTCCGACGCAACCGCCGACGCCATCAACCGCGAACTGCTGATCGCGATTCAGGAGTCCGGCGCTGCGGCGCCATCGTCCACCAAAGTCAACGGCCGTCTCGTGATTCGCGCCGCCCTCTTCAACCACCGGAGCACCACCGCGGATATGGATAAACTGCTGGCCGCCATTGCGCGGCTGAGCCCGGGCATCCTTGCTGCGCACACACTATGAGCCAGAATATCCAGCCGTCCCTGCAAGACCTCACGCCGCAGTTCGATCCGGATTCTCCTTATCTGATCGGGTTGGCGAAGCTGCTGACCGCGGCCTATTTCGATATCGACCTGGGTCCGATCGGCAATACGCTGATCCAGCATCTGCAATCGGCGCCGGACGATCACAAGGCCATGATGGACTTGTCGACGATCCTGTACATCCGCGGCAACGACGAAGTTGCTGCGGCGACGCAGCTCGACGCCATCCAGATGCAGCAGCTCTACCATTTGCCGACTGCCGCCGGCGGCAAGGCTGGCCTGCGCCTGCTGGCGCTGATGGTGACCGGCGATTTCATGGCGAATACGCCGCTGGAATTCATGCTGACCGGCTCCGACGTGGCGCTCGACGTGCTCTATGTCAAACCTTACGGCGACCTGCCGGCAGAATTGCCGCCGCACGACGTGCTGTTCGTGGCCGTCGGCGAATCCGACATGACGCGCGATTTGCTGGAAGAGCTGTGCGAGGCTGTGGAGGGCTGGAATACGCCGCTGCTCAATCATCCGCGGCCGTCGCTGGACCTCTCGCGCGACCGCGTGGGCGAACTGCTGCAAGACAAGCCCGAGTTGTCGATTCCTTTGACCGCGCGCATCGATCGCTACGATCTGGAAGAGCTGCAGAACGGCGCCGCCGAATTGACGCGCTTTTTGCCGGACGGCGAGTTTCCGTTGATCATTCGCCCTATCGGTTCGCATGCCGGCAAAGGCCTGGAAAAACTGCTCGCGCCAGCCGATATCGGCGCCTATCTGGAGGCGCATGACGGCGACGAGTTTTTCATTTCGCGCTTCGTCGATTACAGCAGCCCCGACGGCCTGTTCCGCAAATACCGCATCGTGCTGATCGAGGGCCGTCCGTTCCTGTGCCACATGGCTATTTCCGAAAACTGGATGGTGCATTACCTCAACGCCAACATGACCGGCGAGAACAGCTTCAAGCGCGATGAAGAAGCCGCCGTCATGCGCAGCTTCGATCAGGATTTCGTTGAGCGTCACCAGGCCGCTTTCGACGTGCTGAACCGCAGCTTCCCGCTGGACTATTACGGACTCGATTGCGCCGAAACCAAGGACGGCCGCCTGCTGATTTTTGAAGTCGACACCGGCATGATCGTGCACGCGATGGATCCGGTGGACATGTTCCCGTACAAGCAGGACAACATGCGCAATGTGTTTGCTGCTTTCCAGAGCATGCTGCACAAGGCAAAAGATTCGGCCAACGATGCGGCAAAACAATCCGGTAGCACCGATGCCAGCAATTCCAGCGACACCAGCCAAGCCGGCTAAGCTGTCGCCGACCTCCGCCCTGTTATTGCAGGGCGGCGACGACAGAATTCGTTTGCTCGACGGCGAGGCATTCAACAAATACGGATGCCGTCCTTATCCGGTTGCGGACTGTATCGATTTCAGTTCGTCCACCGCGTCGCACGTATCCGCTTCTGTTTTCAGTGCGCTGGAATCGCTCCAGCGCCGCTTGACGGAGGCAGCCTCCGCATCTTCTCCCGAACAGGTTTACGCGCACGAACTGCAGCAACTGCGCACGCGGTTTTTCTCGCTGTGGGATTTATCGCCGAAGACGGAGATGATCTTCTCCGCGTCCGGCACCGACGCGCATCTGATCGCGTCGAGCCTCACGCAAACGCTGCATGACGCTTCGCTGCATGCCATCATGATTCAGTGCGAAGAGAGCGGCAGCGGCGTTGCGGCGGCATTGTGCGGCCGGCCGTTTTCATCCCGCACCGCCACCGGCGATGTTCCGCCTGCATGCACTGCGGCCGGCGGGACATCCACGATCCACATCGATTTGCGTGCACCCGATGGCGCTGCCCGTTCCACTACGGAAGTCGACGCCGATTTTGAGCGTGCGGCCAATGACATTTTGGAGCGGGGTTTGCCGGCCTTGCTGGTCGCGGTGGACGTATCGAAAACCGGCCTCGCTGCACCGAGCATGGAAGCACTTGCCCGATTGAAAAATCGCTGGGGCAGGCAACTGACTGTGATGGTGGACGCCTGCCAGTTTCGCCTCGACAGCGCGGCGTTGCATGCGTATCTGCAGCTCGGCTGCATGGTCGCCGTCACCGGTTCCAAGTTTTTTTCTGCACCTTCGTTTTGCGGCGCCTTGCTGATTCCATCAGTGCTGGCGCAAGCACTGCAGGCACGGCCCATGCCGGCTTTGCTGCGCAGTTATTCCAGCAGCGCGGAATGGCCGGCGCATTGGCCCGGGGCGGACGAACTCACGCGCGTTCCCAACATGGGTTTGCTGTTGCGTTGGGAAGCGGCGCTGCAAGAGATGCAGAATTTTCTGCAAGTGCCGGCGGATGAAGTACAACGCATCGTCTCGGCATGCGCGGAGGCCGTGCAAAGCAAGTTGTCGTCCGATCCGCATTTTCAGCCGCTGGACAAGCGCACCGCAGTACCAGTATCGAAGAAGCTGCCCACCATCCACGCCTTCATTCCCTGTAGAACGGCTCCGCATCGCAGGATGCTGGAACGCAGTGAGGTGGAACGTTTGTACCGGACTTTGCAAAGCACGGTGCAGGCGGATGGCCGCATGTATCTGCTGGGGCAGCCGGTGCAGTGCCGCGGCCCCGGATCGTCGCCGGCCTGGGCATTGCGCCTGTGCCTGAGCGCACCGCTGATCGTCAGCGCGTATGGTGATGGCGGCGGCGAGGCCGGCCTGAACGTACTGATCGAACAGGCGCTGGCTTGTCTGGCAGCAGTAGCGGCGACCATCGATCAGCTGTAACCGCCTGTCATCGGCAACGCCGCAGAGAACGGATTCACCCCAGCATACCGCCAGGCCAGAATTTTTCTTCTTCCATGAACATGAATCCGTCATCCATCCATAGCACCCCCTCATCAACCGCCCGGCCGCCGGATGCCGTGCAGGCAGAGATGTCGACCGAGGTGCTCAGGGCCGCCGGCCTGCATTCGGTACGCGCCGGTCCGTATTCCTTTACGCTGGCGCGCGGCCGGTGCCTGGTTGTCAGCGGTCCCTCGGGCGCCGGCAAAAGCCAGTTGCTGCGCATGATTGCCGATCTCGATGAAAACGACGGCGAGATCAGTTTGCACGGCGTGCCCCGGTCGCAGATTTTTGCACCTGACTGGCGGCGCCAGGTGGTCTATCAGTCGGCCGAACCGGCCTGGTGGGAGACTCACGTCAGAGATCATTTTCAGAAAGCACGGATGGCCGAGGCACGCGCCTTGCTGGCGCAACTGAATCTGCCGGCGGATATTCTCGATGCCGAAGTGTCGCGATTGTCCACCGGCGAGCGTCAGCGCATGGCGTTGATCCGTTCGCTGCTTGTCAAGCCGGCGGTGTTGCTGCTCGACGAACCCACGGGCGCCCTTGACGAGAGCAATACGGCGGCGGTGGAGGCCGTCCTCAGAGCACAACTGCGGGCAGGGCTGGCGCTGATTCTGGTCACGCACTCGACACAGCAGGCCGACCGCCTGGCCAACGACAGGCTGCACATCACCCGCAGGGAGGCCGCATGACTTTGCAGCCTATTTCCGCCGCTGATCTCGCCATCGCCTCGGTGCTGGTGATCATCAACGCCGTCATTTCCGTATCGCTCGGCTTGCGCCTGCACAAGCCGGTATTGTTGGCCGCCGCGCGCATGGTGGTGCAATTGCTGCTGGTCGGTTTGCTGTTGCGCTATGTACTGGAATCGAAGTCGCCACTGCTGACGACGCTGGTGATTGTCGCCATGATTCTGGCTGCGGCAAGAGAAGTCGCCGCGCGGCCGAAATGGCGTCTGAAGGGCTGGCAAAGCTACGGCATCAGCGCCGCCATGGTGAGCGCGACCTCGATCGCAACCGTACTAATGGCGCTGCTTACGGCGATTCGTCCTTCGCCCTGGTACGACGCGCATTATGCGGTGCCGTTGATGGGCATCGTGCTGGGCAGCGTACTCAATTCGGCCAGCCTGGGGCTGGATATTTTCTTCAGCGGCGTCATCGCTTCGCGCAACGTCGTCGAAGGCCGCCTTGCGCTCGGCGCCACCCGCTATGAAGCGCTCAAGCCTTACATGCGCAACGCCGTTCGCAGCGGCCTGATCCCCGTGATCAACCAGATGTCGGCAGCTGGCATCATCACCTTGCCGGGCATCATGTCGGGCCAGATCCTGGCCGGCGTCGATGCGGTCGACGCGGCGAAGTACCAGATTCTGCTGATGTTCATCCTCGCCGGCGGCAGCGGATTGGCCGCGACCGGCAGCGTCTATCTGGCAGCGAAAGCAGTGACCGACGATCGGCATCGCCTGCGTTGCGACCGCCTGAAAAATTAGCGTGTAGCGTTATTGCTTCCAAGACTTGCCGACATGCATCGACGCGTAGTTGTCACACCATGCTTCTGCTGAACATCGGTGAACTGTTGCTGGCGGCTGCCAGTTCCGTCGCCGCCGCCAGCAAGGCTGGCCCGAGTTCCTGCATGCGTTTTTCGCTCAAACGCATCAGCGGTCCGGCAATGCTGATGACGCCGATGGTCGGATAGCCCTTGCGCTGGATCGGCGCCGCCATGGCCGTCATGCCCGGCGCGAATACTTCGTTGATCATGGCGTAGCCGCGCTTTCTTCCCGCCTCCAGAAAACCCAGCAAGGCCTTGACCGTGGTCGGCGCATTCGGGCCGAAGTCCTTGGGCTTGCCGAATCCCTGGCGCGACACCAGTTCCAGCGCGCGTTCGTCGGACATCGTCAGCATCCAGGCATGGCCGGTGGCCGAGCACGACAGGATTGTGTCCATGCCCATGTCCGGATCGTAGCGCAGCCCCTTGCGCGCGCCTTGCGCTTTCGCGACCCAGGTCAGCCGGTCGCCGTCGACGATTGCCAGACGCACCAGTTCGCCCGACAACTCGGCCAGGCGATCGAGCGTGGTCTGCGCGATATCGACGATGCCCGAGGTCGCCAGAAAACTCAGCCCCAGACCGACCAGCTTGGTCGTCAGGACGTAGTCGCCATGCTCGCGCACCTGGCGCACATAACCGCAGCGCACCAGATCCGTCAGCAAGCGATGGCAGGCGCTGCGCGGTATTTCCAGTTCATCCGCGAGCAAGGCCAGCGGCGTTGCTTCAGCCTGCGCGGCCAGGTATTCGAGAATCGCCAAGGTACGTTCCAGCACGCCGTTCATGGAGCTCCATCATTCTGAAATGGGTTTGTAATTTTCTTGCGGATGCAGGCAGATATTTTTTTCAATTCATATTATGAAATGAAATTCCAGTCTGGAATCACGTTCTACATGCGTTGATATGATTCTACGCCAGCAACACAAGAATTCGAAAAACGAACGACAGCACATGTTGAACGCCAATGCCGCCCTGCGTTTTCGTCCCGGCGACGAAGACGGACGCAGGTCAATGAAGCGTGGCGATCGGTGCAGAAATACTCAATCGACTAGCGGACCAGAAGCCGCAGCACTTTCTGACAGGAGACAACAATGGATACAGGAGTCAACGGCGCCTCGCACGCGCCACATGCCGCGATGGGACCGCGAGCGGTGACCGCCGCCACCATCGGCACCGCGCTCGAGTGGTTCGATTTCACGCTGTACGGCGCCGTGTCGGCGACCGTGCTGCCCAAGCTGTATTTCCCTTCCATGGACCCGACCAACGCTTTGCTGGCGTCGCTGGGTACCTTCGGCGTCGGCCTCGCGGCGCGTCCGCTGGGCGCCATCATCTGCGGCCACCTCGGCGACAAGCTGGGGCGGCGCAACCTGATGCTCGGCACCGTGACCATCATGGGGTTGGCGTCGGTGCTGATGGGATTGTTGCCGACCTATGCGCAGATCGGCGTGTGGGCGCCTATCCTGCTGGTGCTGCTGCGGATCATTCAAGGCTTCGCGCTGGGCGGCGAATCCACCGGCGCCCAACTGATGGCGCTGGAGCATGCCGCAGCCGATCGTCGCGGCAAATACTCCGGCCTGCTCGGACTGTGTTCGCCGCTCAGTCAGATCATGGCCAACGGAGTACTGTTGCTGCTGGCTTCCATGCTGTCTGCGGACGCCTTTGAAAGCTACGGCTGGCGCATTCCCTTCGTGCTCAGTTTCATCCTCGTGATCGTCGGCATCTACATCCGCCTCAAGGTCAACGAGACGCCGGCCTTCGTCGAACTCAAGCGCACCGCGGCGGCTCAGGCCGGCAGTCCGTTGAAGGATGCCGTGAAGTTCCACTACAAGACCGTGCTGCGCCTGATGTTCTTCTTCTGCGGCCCGGCAGCGATCTTTTACCTGATCGTGGTGTTCTCGCTCAGCTACATCACCAAGACGCTGGAAGTGCCGAAGCAGACCGGTTTCCTGCTGCTGATGGGCGCCAACGTCTGCGCCATCTTCGGCGCGCTGGGCGGCGGTATCCTGAGCGACAGGATCGGCCGCAAGAAAGCGCTGGCGTTGGGATCGACGGCGACCCTGCTGATTCTGTTCGTGTACTTCGCCATCCTCGACACCAAGAGTTTCGTGCCGATGCTGATCATCATGGGCTTGTTCCTCGGCTTCACGCAATTCCAGAGCGGCATCCAGCCGGTGGCGTTTGCCGAAGCGTTCCCGACCAACGTGCGTTATTCCGGTTCGGCCCTGGCTTACACCGGCGCCAACCTGCTGACAGGAGGACCGATGCCGGTGGTGGCAGTCTGGCTGCTCAGCGTCTTTCACGGTTCGCCATGGGGCGTGGTGGGCGTGTGTGTTGCGCTGAATTTGCTGTCGCTGGCGATGATTCTGATCGGGCCGGAAACCAGAGGCATCGACATGAACCGCGTCGATCCGGTCTCGCACCTGGGCGACGCACATGCCGGCAACGGGATGTCCGCGGATGCGCGCCATCACCGCGCCACCTGAACCCTGTTCCGTGTCACAGCACGCATTACATCTTTGAAGGATTGCATTTCATGACCAAGCTCGTTTACGTACTCAACGGCGCCAATCTCAACATGCTCGGCAAACGTGAGCCGCACATCTACGGCACCACCACGCTGGCGGAAATTCAGCAGCGCACGCTGGCGACGGCGCAGGAGCTGGATCTGGAATGCGAATTCCGCCAGACCAACCACGAAGGCGTCATGGTGGACTGGCTGCATGAAGCCTTCGAGCGGGAAGCCGGCGTGATCATCAACCCGGCCGGTTTCTCGTTCTCGTCGATCCCCGTGCTGGACGCCGTCAAGCTGTTGCACACGCCGGTGATCGAACTGCACATCACCAACATCCACCGGCGCGAAGAAACGCATCGCCACTCGCTGATCTCGCTGGCGGCAACCGGTGTGATCTGCGGCTTGGGCGCCGCCGGTTATCCGCTGGCGGTGCGAGCAATGGCGCAGGCGTTGAAGGATGCCGCCTGATACGTCGCTTATTTTCTTGACCTGTCCGATTCCGTCCTACGCTTGTCCGGGCGGTGCCTTGCCGCCGGGGAGGGGGATCGTAAGATGAATGCCTTGCCGAGCCGGTGACGATATTGTCCGCGCGGCAGAGGTGGGCGGTTTTTTGTAGAATGCCCGCTTCCCCTTCATTTTGCATTCACCTTAAGGCCACCCATGCAAGCCCACCCCATGCGTTCCTCCCACCTGGCGCTTGTCCTGCTCGTCATCCTGGTCTGGGGCGTCAACTTCGCCATCATCAAAGTCGGCCTGGCGGGTGTGCCGCCGATGCTGCTGGGCAGCCTGCGCTTCATTCTGGCGGCGTTTCCGGCGCTGCTGTTCATGCGCCCGCCCAAGGTGCCGCTGCGTCTTTATCTGGCCTTCGGACTGACCATGTCGGTCGGTCAGTTCGCTTTCCTGTTCAGCGCGATCCATGTCGGCATGCCGTCGGGACTGGCGTCGCTGGTCTTGCAGTCGCAATCCTTCTTCACGCTGTTATTGACTGTGCTGTGGCTGCGTGAAAAATGGCGCGCCAATCAGCTCGCCGGCCTGTTGCTGGCCGCCGGCGGTCTGATGCTGATCGGCAGCGCACACGGCGCCTCCATGCCTTTGCTCGGTTTCCTGCTGACGATTGCGGCGGCCGCCATGTGGGCATGCGGCAATATCGTCAGCCGCGCGGTGGGTCGTTACGGTCCGATGAACCAGCTGGCCTTCGTTGTATGGGCCAGCCTGGTGCCGCCGCTGCCGATGTTTGCCCTGTCGTGGGTGATGGAAGGTCCCGCCGCCATCGGCTCGGCGTTGCAGCACATGAGCTTGCAGTCTATTGCCGCAGTGGCATATATCGCGTGGGCGTCGACCTTGTTCGGCTATGCGGTGTGGAATTTCCTGATTGCGCGTTACTCGGTTAATCGCGTGGCGCCATTCACCTTGCTGGTGCCGCTGGTGGGCCTGACTACCGGTTGGCTGGTCTTCGGTGAGGAATTGCAGGCCATCCATTTCATCGGCGCCGCCTTGCTGATGGTAGGTCTGATCGTCAATCTGTTCGGCGCATCGCTGTTTGCGCGCCTGAACTGGAAAGCCCGTCAATTCTGACCGCCTGTTTCATCTCATTTATTCCAGAACGGACTGCGCCAGGCATCCAGCGCATCGAGAAAGACGCGCAGCCTGGCCGGCAGGAATTTGCGCGTCGGGTAGAGCGCATGGACCGGAATCTTTGGTGAACTCCACTTCGGCAAGACCCGTTGCAGGCGCCCGTCGGCCACCATGTCATCGCAGTAATTGAAGGGCAGCAAGCCGATGCCGTGGCCGTTATGCGTGAAGTAGCTCACGCTGTTGAAGTCGCGGCTGGAGATCGCACCTGAGACATGCACCGACACCTGCTTCTTGCCGCTGACCAGATCCCATTTCGCCTCGTTGTTTTTCCCATTCATCAGTACGCACTGATGCGCGCGCAAGTCTTCCGGTTTCACCGGTAGCGGACGGCCCTCAAGATAAGACGGCGTCGCCACCAGATAACGGATATTGGTGCCCAGCTTTTTCGCAATCAGGCTTGAATCTTCCAGCTCGCCGAAACGTATGCCCACATCAATGTTCTGCGCGACGAAGTTGACGAATTCATTCGTGATGAACAGATCGATTCTGATGCGCGGATAGTTCTTCAGGAAATCCGACACGAAGTTCAGAAACGCCTCTTCCCGCAACACCACGGGAACGGTGACGCGCAGGATGCCTTCCGGCTTCTTCTGCGTTTGGGTCAGCACGCGCTCGGCGTCGGCGAGGATGTTCAGCGGCTCCTGGCACTGGTGGAAATAATCCAGCCCCTGCACCGTCAGCGTCAGCTTGCGCGTGGTCCGTTGCAGCAGCGTGACGCCCAGCTGCTGCTCCAGTTCCGAGATGCGGCGGCTGACCGTCGACACCGGCATGCCCAGCGAGTGCGCAGCCCGGCTGAAGCTCTCGAACTGAGCCACTTTCACAAATATCGCAATGTCGTTGAGATCCGCCATCTCGCGATATTTCCATAAATGGAAAAGAAATTCCACATATTTCCATCTAATCAAGCGAACGCATTTGCTTCATTCTCCTGTCTACGCCATCCGGCATCCCGGGTGACGCAACAGTGTCAACCCGGAGTTTCTCCATGAAAACCTTGAAGCCGCTCACCATCGAATCCGTTCCCGACAACGCCAAAGCGAGCATGGCGTTCGTGAAAAAGCGTCTTGGATCGATTTCCAACCTGATGGCTACGCTCGGCAATTCACCGGCGATGCTCAACGGCTATCTGGCGTTGGACGCCGCGTGGGAAACCACGGTACTCACCGCCCGCGAGCGGCAGCTGGTGTTGCTGACGGCCTCGGTCGAGAACAAATGTCTCTACTGCATCGCGGCGCATTCCACCACGCTGATCGGCATGCGCGTCGATGCGGAGATCATCAGGTCGGTGCGCAGCCGCACGCCATTGCAGCACGGCGGTCTGGAGGCATTGGTGGGGCTGACACGCGAGCTGGTCAATGAGCGCGGCTTTGTCGGCGAGGCCGCCAAGCAGAAATTCTTCGCAGCCGGCTATGACGAGATCGTCCTGATGGAAATCCTGATCGGTGTCGCACTCAAGACCATGAGCAACTACCTCGACCATCTCAACCCGATTTCGATCGACACCGTTTTCCAGGAGCAGGCGCAGGTGCGATAGGTCCTGAAAGACAGCATTCCTTTGCTTCACTCACGCAGTTATTCATCTACTCATCTATTCACAAGGAGTATTACCATGAGCACGAACAAAACCATCATCATCACCGGCGCATCGCAAGGCATCGGCGCCGGCCTGGTGCAAAATTTCCTCGGCCGCGGCTACAACGTCGTCGCTACATCGCGCAGCATTGCCCAGCGCGGCAGCTTCACGGCTTCCGCCAATCTGGTGCTGGTTGACGGCGATATCGGCCAGGAAAAAACGGCAGCGCTGGTGGTTGCCGCTGCACTGGAAAAATTCGGCCGCATCGATGCACTGGTCAACAACGCCGGCATCTTCTACACCAAGCCCTTCATCGATTACACGGAAGAAGACTTCCAGGCCTTCGTGTCGACCAATCTGCAAGGCTATCTCTACATCACCCAGCACGTCGTACGCCAGCTGCTCAAGCAAGGTACGGGCGGCAGTGTGGTCGGCATCACCACCTCGTTGCTGGAACATCCGATCGCCGGCGTGACGGCTTCGGTGCCGATGATCACCAAGGGCGGCATCAATTCGCTGTCGACCAACCTGGCGCTGGAATACGCCAAGGACGGCATCCGCTTCAATCTGGTCGCGCCCGGCATCGTCGACACGCCCATGCATGAGAAAAATCCAAAAGATTTCCTGAAGACCCTGTCGCCGATGGGTGTGATTTCCGACGTGCAGGATATCGCCGATGCTGTGGTCTATCTGACCGAAGCGCGGACTGTTACCGGAGAAGTGTTGCACGTCGATGGCGGCGCACACTCGGGCAAATGGTAAGCGCGCGCGGTACGGGCGCGTCGCAGAGTGGCGCGGAACAACGGCTGGCCGATCTCGGCATGGTGCTGCCGGCGGCGCCTCTGCCTCTGGGCGCTTACGTCGAAGCGGTGCAGACCGGCAATCTGCTCTTCCTGAGCGGCATCCTGCCGGTGGTGGATGGCAAGCCCAGGCACGTCGGCCGCGTCGGTGTCGAACTGGATCTGGAAGCCGGCCGCGATGCCGCCTTCACCGCCTGCCTGAATGCGCTCGCCGTGGTGCGCGACGCGCTGGGTTCGCTGGACCAGGTGAGCCGCGTCGTGCGGCTCGCGGTCAGCATCGTGGCCGAGCCCGATTTTCGTTCGCATCCGCTGGTGGCGGACGGCGCATCGGAGCTGCTGGAAGCGGTGTTCGGCAGAGACAAGACGTCCACGCGCAGAGCGATAGGCGTGGTGTCGCTGCCCTTGGGCGCGCCGCTCGAGCTGGAACTGATCTTCGAAACCATGCCATAAACAGCAAAGGAGCCGGACATGAAAGACGCACTTGCCGTCGCGAGCAATTCCTACGCACGCGACAATGCCTTGCACTGGAAGCGCAATCTGATCGTTTGCGTGTTCGGTTCCTTCACGACGCTGGTCAGTCTGACGCTGCTGTTGCCGTTTCTCCCGGTCTACGTGGAAGAGCTGGGCGTCAAACAGAATTCCGCCATCGTCTGGTGGTCTGGCATCGCGTTCGGCGCGACCTTCCTCGGCACCGGCCTGACGGCGCCGCTGTGGGGCTACCTGAGCGACCGCTTCGGCCGCAAGCCGATGCTGGTGCGCGCCGCCATCGGCATGGCAATCGTGATGCCCCTGATCGGTTGCGCGCACAACGTCTATGAACTGACTTTGCTGCGTCTGCTGGCCGGCGTGATCGGCGGCTACGCGTCGTCATCGACCTTGCTGATTGCCACTCAGACGCCTGCCGATAAATCCGGCTGGGCGCTGGGCATTCTGTCGACCGGCGCATTGGCAGGCACCTTGACCGGACCTTTGATCGGCGGCCTGTTGCCGGGACTGATCGGCATCCGCCATACCTTCTTTGTGACCGGCGCCATGATTGCGGTGGCAGCGTTGTTCACGATCGTGTTCGTCAAAGAAAACTTCGTGCCGCGCCCGCGCCACAACAGCGCGTCGCCGCTGGCGGAAACAAAGCATCTGCGTCTGACTGTCGGCGCCATGTTCGCAACCGCGATGCTGGTGCTGTTTGCCAATATGTCGATCGAACCGATCATCACCGTGTATTTGCAGAATATCCACGTTGACCGCAGCCACGTCGTACTGGACGCCGGCATCGTGATGGCATCGTCAGCGCTCGGCAGTATCATCATGGCCGCGCCGTTGGGTCGGCTGGCCGATCGTATCGGCGGCTGGCGCGTGATCGTGTACTGTCTGACCGCTGCCGGATTGCTGATGATTCCGCAGGCCTTTGTCTCGGCGTGGTGGCAGCTGGCCATTCTGCGATTCTTGCTGGGTGCGGCGCTGGCCGGATTGTTACCGTCGATTGCCAAGCAGATCCGGCAATCCGTGCCGGAGAGCGCATTGGGTAAAGTGCTGGGTTATTCGCAGTCGTCGCAATATGCGGGGCAAGTTCTGGGCCCACTGGCGGGCGGCGCCATGGGCGGAATGGTGGGCATGCGTTCGGTATTCTTTTTGACGAGCGGCATGCTGTTGTGGGGAGCCGCCGCCAATCTGTGGGCCTCCCGCAAAGCGAGCGTGCAGTGACATAGTGGTCAACGCATTGATTAACGTTGCAATCAGGAGGATTCATGAACAGCATCATCGCAACCCGTCTGGGTTTGATTCATCCCATCATCCAGGCGCCGATGGCAGGCACGTCGACGCCGCGCATGGCCGCCGCGGCTTCCAATACCGGCGCGCTGGGTTCGCTGGCGCTGGGTGCAAGCAATGTCGCGCAGGCGAAGGAGTTGCTTGCCGAGACGCGTAAGCTGACTTCGCGCCCGTTCAGCGTCAACTTCTTCACGCATCGTCCGGCACAGACCGACGCTGCGCGCGATCAGGCCTGGGCCGAGCACCTGAAACCGTATTTCGATGAATTCGGCGGCGCCCTGACGTTGCCGCTCAAGGAAATTTATCAGAGCTTCGTCACCGCCCGCGACATGCAACAGTTGCTGCTTGACGCACCGCCTGCGGCCATCAGCTTCCACTTCGGTTTGCCGGATGCCGCCGTTATCGATGCCTTCAAAAAGGCCGGTGTCTTTCTCATGGCGACCGCCACCACGCTGGACGAAGCGCGTGCGATCGAAGCGGCCGGCATTGACGCCATCGTCGCGCAAGGCTTCGAGGCCGGTGGGCATCGCGGCGTGTTCGACAGCACTGCGCAAGATGAACAGATCGGCACCTTTGCACTGGTCCGTCTGATCGCACGGCATAGCAAGCTGCCGGTGATTGCCGCCGGCGGCATCATGGATGGACAAGGCATCGCCGCGGCGCGCATGCTCGGCGCAGATGCGGTGCAACTGGGAACGGCCTTCCTGCTGACGGAAGAATCCAACGCCAGTCCTCAGTATCGCGAAAGCTTGACCAGTGGCCGTGCAGAACACACCAAAGTCACACGCGCGATTTCCGGCAGAGGTGCGCGCGGCATTGCCAACCGGATCATGAACGAAGTCGGCGCCGCCGGCACGCCCGCACCCAGCGATTATCCGATTGCCTATGACGCCGGCAAGCAATTGCATGCGCTCGCCAGCCGGCACGGCAGCCACGAGTTCGCTGCATTCTGGGCGGGGCAGGGGGCGCCTTTGATCCGCGCAGGAAATACGGCGGAGATCATCGGCTTGCTGGCGGAGGAATATGCCGCCGCCGTCGGCCGCTTCAGGAACGGATAAGGCTAGAGCTCACGGCCGAGGAATTTCGTTCCCGGCACCGGATTGAAAGTGAAGGGCGCCGTTGCGGTAAACCCGAACGAGGCATAGATGTGCTGCGCGGCGGCGAACTCCGGCAGTACGTCCAGGCAGATGCGCACGTAGCCGGCTTCACGGGCTTCCTGCAGGATGCGTTCGACCAGGCGGCGGCCGAGCTGTTCGCCGCGTGCCTCCGGGCGTACGTAGACGCGTTTCATCTCGCAAGTCTGGGCATCGACTTTGCGCAAGGCCACGCAGGCGACTGCACGGCCGCCGCGCCAGGCGAGCAGCAGCCTGCCATCGGGAGCGGCGTATTTTCCCGGTAATGCAGCAAATTCGGTTTCGTAATCCTGGAAGCCGAGATCGACGCTGACGCTGCCGATGTATTCGCGAAAGATATCGATGACGGCATCGCGGTCGTCGGGGAATTGAGCGTGTCGGATTTCTGTCATGCAGCAATTTTAGCGTGGCTTGTCGTCACGGCATTTTTTTCGGCAGCGGAGAACAAGACAGACCTCCATGGCACAAGACCGCGACGCACTATGGGGCAATTCTGCGCGTCGCTGCTGCAGCGATCTGCTAGCTGTTCCAGCCCAGTCCCAGCGCCTTCTGGATGGCGACGAAACTGCGCGTCAGATTGGCTTCGGCCTGCAGCAGATTCTGCTGCGCGCTGAGTTGCTGGCGCGTAGTGTCGAGCACATCGATGAAAGTCGTCGTGCCCGCGCGATAACGTTGCTGCGCCAGATCCAGCGCCTGATCCGCAGACACCTTGTTGCGCGCCAGCGTCGCCACCGTGATGCGGCCGTTGCGGAATCGCGAGAGTGAATCTTCGGCGTCTCTCAGCGCTTCCAGCACAGTCTGGCGATATTTCATTTCCGCTTCATTGCGTACTTCTTCGGCCTGCGTCACGCGCGCGGCATTGCGGCCGAAGTCGAGGAAATTCCAGCTCAGCATCGGCGCCAGGATGGTCGCAAAATCGTCCAGCTTCGTCAGGTCGGAAGCATGCGTGCCGCCGAGGCCGATCACGCCGAATAGTTTCAGGCTGGGGTAGCGCGCCGCCTCGGCCTGACCGATCTTGGCCGTGTCGGCAGCGAGAGTGCGTTCAGCAGCGCGTATGTCGGGCCGATGCCGCAGCAGTTCAGTCGGATCGCCCACCGCAACCGATGCCGGCGGCAACGGCAGCGGCGCCCCGGCATTTAGCTTGTCGTCGAGCGCGCCGGGTTCTTCACCCGCCAGCGTGGCCAGCTGATTCAGATACGACTCCATTTCTGCGCGCAGCGGCGTCAGGTCGGCACGCGTGCCTTCCAGTTGATTTTGCAGACGCAGGATGTCGAGGTTCGACGCCGTGCCGCGTTCGAGACGTTGACGCGCAAGCGTGATCATCTGCTCCTGCGCAGCGATCGAGCGGTCGCCGAGAGCGATGCGTTGCTGGCGGTCGCGCAAGCTGATGTAGGCGTTGGCGACTTCAGCGGCGAGGCTGACCTGGACGTCTGCCAGCGAGGCTTCGGCCGCTTCCGACGTCGCGCGGGCGGCCTGGATGCTGCGCTTGTTGGCGCCGAAAATGTCGGCTTCCCACGATGCGTCGAAACCGAGGTTGTACAGGTTTGTGGTGGTCGCAGAACCGTCTCCCGACAGGGACGGCAGCTTGGCGTGCGCATACAGCGCCGAACCGCTGGCGGTTGGCATGGCGTTGGCTTTTTCCAGGTTCAGCGCCGCACGCGATTGCTGCAGTCTGGCCTTGGCAACGTTCAGATTGGGATTGGCGGCAAGTGCGCGTTGTACCAGTTCGTTGAGCAGCGGATCGGATAAGCTTTCCCACCAGTTATTGCGTTGCGTGGCAGTTGTCTGCACGGCGTCGCCGCCGCGCAGGAAGTGGCCGTTCTGCGTGGCACGCGGTGCGGCATCGGGCGGGCCGGCATATTCAGGACCGAGCGTGCAAGCCGACAGCAGCGCTGCCGCTGCGAGCGGAATAAGATAGGAAGTAGGGCGCATAGGATTCATCGTGAGCATCAGTGAGTCGTAACCGGAGGCGCGTTGGTCGGCAGCGGGCGCAGGAAAAATACCAGCGGCGTCACGCAGAGAATGCCGACGCCGAGCAGCCAGAACAGATCGGCGTAAGTCATCGTCAGGGCCTGCACCTGGATCGTGGCGCCCAGCGCCTGGAATGCGTTGGCTTGTCCGCCCAGCGCCGCGCTTTGTGCAGTCATGAAGGATTGCACCAGGTCGGAGTTGGCCGACAGGCTGTCTTCCAGGCGGCGGCTGTGCAGCCAGATGCGCTGATCCTGGATCACCGCAATGCCGGCCAGCGCGAGCGAGCCGCCGAGGTTGCGCGCGGCGCTGTACAGGCCGGCCGCATCGCCCGCCTGCGACGCCGGCACCGAACGGATCGCCGCCTGATTCAGAAAGATCATGGCCAGCACGGTGCCAAGGCCGCGCAGCAATTGCGAGGCAATGAAAGAACCGCCGCTCGACAACGGACTCAGATCGGTTTCGATGAAGGCGCTGAACGCCAGCATCAGCAAGCCGGCGCCGACCGCCAGACGGATATCCAGACGCCGCATCAGCATCGGCGTGAAAGGCATCATCAGGATCATCGGCACGCCGGACAACAGCACGATCTCGCCGGACTGCAGCGAGTTGTAGTCGGCAATGCCGGACAGAAATTGCGGGATCACATACGCCGTGCCGTACAAGGCCACGCCGACCACCATCGCCATCGCCACCACCGAACCGAACTGGCGGTCGCGCAGCAGCCGCAGCTGAATCACCGGATGGCGCGCGCGTATCTGGCCGATCGCCAGCAGGATGAAACCGATCACCGAGACCAGCGCCAGCCAGCGGATGTCAGTTGAGGCAAACCACTGTTCGCGCTCGCCTTCTTCCAGCACCACGGTCAGACCGCCGAGACCGAGCGCCATGCCCAGTACGCCGAACCAGTCGGCTTCGCGCAGCAGATCGAACTTCGGTTTTTCATACGGCATCGCCACCAGCAGCAGCGTGATCAGCGCCGCACCGACCGGTACATTGATGAAGAAGGAGTAGTGCCAGCTGACGTTCTCGGTCAGCCAGCCGCCGAGCACCGGTCCCAGCACGGGGCCGAGAATCGCGGTGGCCCCGAACATGGCGTTGCCGACCGGCTGTTGCCAGCGCGGCAGGCGCGTAGCGATGATGGTCATCGCCGTCGGTATCAGCGCACCGCCGGTGAAGCCTTGCCCGACACGGCCGATGATCATCATCGGTAAGCTGTTGGCGAAGCCGCACAAGATGGAAAAGCCGGTGAACAGACTCGCCGCCAGCAACAGCAGCGTGCGCAGGCCCAGCAATTTTTCCAGCCAGCCCGACAGCGGGATGATGATGATTTCAGCCACCAGATAAGCGGTGGCGATCCACGTGCCCTCGGTGCCGCTGGCGCCGATTTCACCCTGGATGGTCGGCAGCGATGAGTTGACGATGGAAATATCGAGCGTCGCCATCAGCGCGCCGAGCGTACCGGCGGCGACCGCCAGCCACGCCGCGGCGTCAGCGCGCGCAGGCGGCTGAAGCGGAGACTGGGCCTGAGGCGTGCTCAAAGGTGTTTCCCTTCGCTGTCTCTGGCGTCTTTCGCATCTTTGGCATTGATGGTGTTGACCTTGGCCGTCACCGACAGACCGGCGACGAACAGGCGACGCGTTTCAGGGCCGACATCGACGGCGATGCGCACCGGCACGCGCTGGACGATCTTGGTGAAATTGCCGGTCGCGTTTTGCGGCGGCAGCAGCGAGAACTGGGCGCCGGTACCGGGCGAAATGCTTTCCACATGCGCCTGCAATTCCTGACCCGGCAGGGCGTCGATCTCCACGGTTGCCGGCTGGCCGACGCGCATCAGACCGATTTGCGTTTCCTTGAAATTGGCGACCACGTAGAACGCGGTCGGCACCACCGACATCATGCGGGTGCCGGCCGAGACAAACTGGCCGACGCGCACCGATTTGTCGCCGATGCGGCCGTCGGTGCTGGCCTTGATTTCAGTCGACCCCAGATTGACGTTGGCGGCGTCGAACTGCGCCTGTGCGTTTTCACCCTGCGCGTGCGCCTGGCGGATCTGGGCCTGCATCGAGTTCACGCGCAGTTGCGCTGCTTCCAGTGCAGCGCGGCGAGCGGCCACGGTGGCGCGCGACAAGGCCGCCTGATTGCGCAGCGAGTTCAGCTTTTCTTTGGTTTCTGCACCGGTGGCTGCCAGCGGCGTGTAGCGTTCAACTTCGCTGGCGGCGAAACGCGCATCTTCGTCCGCCGAAGCCAGTTGCGCCTGGGCCTGGGCGATGGCGCTCTTCTGCTCTTGCAGCGAAGCCTTGGCGGATTCTTCACTGGCTGTCGCAGCGTCGATCTGCGCCTTGAACTGCGCAGTTTGCGCGGCATAGTCGCGCGGGTCGATACGCACCAGCGGCTGGCCGGCTTTCACGTCCTGGTTGTCGGCGACGTAGACTTCTTCCACATAGCCGGAAACCTTGGGCGAGACCGTCACATTGTCGGCGTGGATGTAGGCGTCGTCCGTGCTCTCGATATATTTGCCGCGCGTTTCATGGTAAAAGAACCATCCTGCCACCGCGATCACGGCGACCAGCGCGGCGCTGCGCAAGATCAATCTGGCGCGCGGGCTCATGCGTTTCTTGGGCTTTTCGGGAGTAGGGGCTGCTGGGGTAGGAGTATCCGCTGCGCTCATGCTTGTTCTGTCCTGGTCAGTAGGAAATTATCGGCACCTGAAGTGGAAATCGTTGGCGCCTCAAATTAATGGAGGTACCATATAATATGCCAACAGAGAAAAATATGTCCAATACCTTTACACTCGCCTCTGAAAACATCGAGGCCGGCGAAGCCTTGCGCGACTTTTATCTGACGTCGCAACGCACGCTGAACCGTTTGATGGCGGCACAGGGCGCTTCGTTCGCAAAAACCAAAATGATGATTTTTATACATCGTCAGGGAAAGGTGCGTTCCACCGATCTGGTGGAAGCCTTCGGCTTCGCGCCGCGCACCATCACCGAAGCGGTGGACGCGATGGAAAAGGACGGCCTGGTGGAACGCGTGGCCGACGCCAGCGACCGCCGCGTCAAGCACATCTCATTGACGGCGGCGGGCGTCGAAGTGGTGCAGTTGTCGGAACCGATACGCAAGCGCTTCACCGACCAATTGTTCGAAGTCCTGGATCCGGCGGAAAAGAAACAGCTCGCGCAACTGATCGGGCGGCTTAATGTGCGTCTGCGCGAGCTGGGCGAAGAAGGTGTCGACGGCGCCGACGGGGCCGATAGCAATAACAACAACGACAGCAGCTGCGCCTGACGTCCCTTCCGATCAAAGAGGCCGCCGGCAAAAAATCATGCAGGCATCAAACTGAAAATCGCGTTGATGTAAGGCAAACGCAACTTCTGATCGTAATCAGCTTCTTCGTTGAAATACGTTTTTTGATTCTGTCTTTCCAGACTATTCCTATAGCTGTTTTTTTTGCGACTTTTTACACTGCTCCCGCAAAGTCCAAAAACAAGGGGAATAGTTCATGCAAAGCATCGCGCCGCGGTTGCTGGGCGGCATTGTCGTGCTGCTCGTCACCGGTACCACTCTGGCACAATCCAATGGCGAAGGAATCTCCGCTAACCAGGAACAACTGCAACGCGAACGTGAACGCGTACTGCGCCAGCAGCAGGAGAAGTCGCCCAATGTGCGCCTGCCTGCGCCGAAGGAAATCGATACCTCGACACTCTTTCCGGTGGAAGAGTCGCCTTGCTTTCTGATCTCACAGATCAGCCTGATCGGCGAAGCGGCCGAACGTTTTCAGTTTGCGCTGGACAGCGTCGCCGGCAAGGATGGCGCGCTTGGCCGTTGTCTGGGTACGGAAGGTATCAATACTGTCATCGCACGTACGCAGAATGCGCTCATCTTGCGCGGCTACACCACATCCCAGATCCGTGCAGCACAGCAAGACATCAAGGCCGGCAAACTGGTCCTGACGATCTTACCCGGCCATGTACGCCATATACGTTTTGCTGACGACGCCAGCCCGCGTGGCACTGCCTGGAATGCCCTGCCGATCAACGAAGGCGATATCCTCAATCTGCGCGATATCGAACAAGGATTGGAGAATTTCAAACGCGTGCCGACGGCTGAGGCCGATATTCAGATCACCCCGACAGCAGCCGCTGCGCAACCCGGCGATAGCGACCTGGTGATCCACTACCAGCAGCGTTTTCCGTTCCGCTTCAATCTCTCGCTGGATGACGGCGGCTCCAAGGCCACCGGCAAATATCAGGCCGGCGCCACACTCTCCTACGACAACTGGTGGACACTCAACGATCTGTTCTATGCCAGCTGGAACCGCAGCCTCGGTCACTATGGGGATCATGGCGCCAACAGCTACACGGTCCATTACTCCGCGCCTGCCGGCTACTGGATGCTGGGCGGCACCCTATCCGGCAGCCGCTATCACCAGCAAGTCGCCGGCGCAAACAGTCCCATTATTTACAGCGGGCAGAGCGAGAACGCGGAGCTGAAACTGTCCCGCCTCATCTACCGCGACGACGTACGCAAAACGACGCTGTCGCTCAAAGGTCTGCTGCGCAACTCGCGCAATTTCATCGACGACACGGAAGTAGGCCCGCAGCGCCATCAAACCAGCGCCTGGGAAGCAGGCATCAACCATCGCGAATTCATCGGCAACGCCACCGTCGACGCCAACCTCGCCTATCGCCGCGCTCTCGATAAACAAGGCCGGGAGCCGGAATCCCACGCTGACTTGCCGCAACTGGCGACGCGCTACAGCCTGTTCCTGGCCGATGCGACTATCAATGCGCCGTTCCAGATCGCTGACCAGCACCTGCGTTACAACGGCAGCGTACGCGCACAATGGAATCGTGGCGCATTGCCGTCGCAAGACCAGTTTTCCATCGGCGGCCGTTACACCGTACGCGGCTTCGATGGTGAGTTGATTCTGCAAGCCGAGCGTGGCTGGCTGGTACGCAATGAACTGGCGTTGGCCTTGGGACAGAGCAACCATGAGCTATATGCAGGTATTGACTCGGGACAGGTTAGCGGTCCGTCGGCGCAATATCTTCTGGGAGAACGCCTGACGGGCGCGGTCATCGGCTTGCGTGGCGCGTTTTGGAAGATGAGCTATGACGCTTTTATTGCTACGCCGTTGAACAAACCAGATGGGTTCAGGACGGCAGCAGTCACCGGTGGATTCACCGTAAATTTTGGATTCTGAGTTTTAACCGGAATATCCCGAATACCTCGGATATGGCGGAGCTATTTCAACAAAAAATAATAGAGTCCACCATAAAAATCGCTTCATGGTTAGGGATTGTTCTGGGTTTTTTATTTTTCTGTATCGCATATGCTTTCCATCAATAGTTGAAAACTCAATTTTAGTGAGGCGGCATCAACGTTTAAAAAGTTGGAAAGAAAAATATTTTGTTCACAACGCACGAGAGTATTTCGAAAATGAAGTTATTTTATCTATTAGTCACGTCACCGTTTCTACTTGCGGGTTGCGCCTCTGCACCTCCTTACAAAGAGCCGGCGCCAAATGAGGCGAGCGCCTCTTTATCCATCGAGTTCGGAAGCGAGACAGGAGACCTCAAAATATCGTACGGGAAAACCGATGCTAACGATTGTTTCGAATTTTCGACTCTTTATACGGTGCAGAATTCTCGTCCAGGAAGTGAAAAGACACGGCAAGCCAAGCAAGTTGCGATTCCCGCAGATGCGCCTCAGGTACTTCGATACAACAGGATCAACTATAACGAATACTGTGATGTTAACTTACGTTTCGTACCGCAGCAGGGCAGGCATTATGTGCTTCGAACTGATAACCGTTACTTGGCACCAGAGAATGATTTGCCGGCTTTCTTCGGGGGCGGTGCCAAACAGCAGTGCGTCGTCGAGCTATTTCGTAAAGATGCCGGCGACGTCCTAAGTCCGGTGCAGTTCGATAGACTGCCGATCAAGCCGACACGCATGAGTGCCTCAGGCTGTCCCAAGATCCTCAATAAAATGCGCTCTGCCTTCTTGTTCGGTAGCAGGCGGCAATTCGATCTGGATACGTCTGGAACAATGAGACCCTTATCGTCTGCGGATTGAATGTGATGGCTTGCCGCCTGCGACCACCGTCGAACCTGCCGAGGTTGTGCTGTTTTGCACGGTGTTGCTCTGGTTGCTGGAGGCGTCCATTGAGATGGCGAGGTCGACGCCGCCGGCCAGCACTTTGCTGCGACCGTTCTTGCTCTTGGCGTCCTGCATGCTCATTGCTGTCGCCGCCATGTGTTTGATAGTGAGCAGCATAAGTAAAAATTAACGGCATAAAACACACTTGTTGGAAGACGAAAAACCGAGGAAGTCTCATCTACGTTAATTCAGCAACAAATGACCTTATGAGTTCATGGTCTGAGTTTGTCTTTGCAGCCTTCTCCAAAACGGGCGACAAATGGTATAGCAATAAATTAATATCGCTTTTATCGATCGGAAGCTGTTCTTGGATGACCTTAACAAAGAGTTCGAATGACATAAATGAAGCAAAAATTTCATAGATTTTTGAACTGGCAAAAGGCATATTTTTGAGGTAATGCCTCGCCAAACGAATTTGATCTGCTCGCTTCCATGAGATGTGAGGAATCACTTGGAGCGCCTCGGCATATTCCGAATTGCCCGCCGGATAGGTCTTTATTAGCCAATCTGCTGCTTGGCTAAATGTCATCTTCCTAAGCTCTTGACTTATTGCCTTGAACGCCTTGTCCATTTTTTATTTACCTTATCGAGAACGAAACAGAGAATCCGGTAAGCCAGCATTGCCGCTTAGACCGGACGGGGCTGGTAATGACTGGAATTATTCGTCGATAGGTTTAGCTGATTAACAATCAGGCAAAGACTCTTGCTATTTTTTAAGACGCAGAGAGCTTTGTTGTTTGAAAAAAATTGCCATTTACTTACATCTCGGGCTGTGGCGTACACCCTTCAGATCAGTGTTGCCATTGACGTTGACCTTGAAGCCGTCGTCTCCCGCCAGGATGCCGCTTTGCTCGGTCACTACTCTGGTAGTTGCCCTCGACCTTGCTTCTTGATGCGCTGATGCTGCCGCCCAGACTTTGCTGCTGGCCCATATATTGGCTGCTGTCTTGCAGGCTTTCTACATTGAGGTTGCCACCCCTGCCGCGACTGCCGGAGGCGTCGGCGTTGAATATGAGGCCGGAGCTGCCGAAGGAAATGCCAATGTTGAGGTAATTGGCTATTTTTTTAAGCGCCTTAAATCTAGAACACGAGTATCGTGTTTTATTGCAAAACTAAAAATCATACCGATTGCTAAGAAAATAAAACTGGTTACAACAATAACCATTTTCCATTCTTCGACATGCGTAGTAAAAATGAAATATCCGCAAATAAAAAAACAAATAACGGCTACGTAACAAAGTAGTGAGTAAGCTCTTATTTCTAATTTTGTTAAATTATCTTGGGTCTGTTTTTTTAACATTTTTTAGGTGGAGTACATGAAGGAGATGGTTTCAAAGCATTATCTAATATTGGTATCACAATTGGTTGAATTGCTGTAGAGCTCAAGGCAAATCCTGTCTGTACCCATTGTGCGGCTGGCAATGTAGGTGGCAATGCAAGTGGCAATAAAGTTGTTGCGATGTCATACCAAGCAGAAGCTGGAGGCTGCCGTGCTCGCACATTTTGCCGTTGCCATCGGTCCACCTGTATTCGAGTAGATCGGCGCATTGTATGACCCGGTATACGTGATGGCACTCGGCACGGCGTTAAGGGCGTTACGATTGACCTGCTTCTTCTGGTGTCATTAGCTACGAATCCGATGACTGGTCTTTTTCTTTGTCGTAGCTGTCTCTTGCCTGTTTGTAGGTTTTGCCAAAGGGCTTTAATTTAAGAGCATTTGCTTTTTCTGCATATGCTCCAATAGAGGCAATTACAATACCTCCCATCATTCCCCAAAACATAAATTTTTCAGTTAAAAAAAAGTAAGATGCAATCGCAATTGCGAGCCCGAATATCCAGATCGATGTTCTGAACCAAGGAGTGAAGTTGCCCTCTCTGATAATTTTCATTTTTTCGCCCGCATAGCGTTATTCAATTTCTCTGATGCCGTGTTCGCAGGATAACTCCCTTTGATTGCTTCATTAAGTTCATTAAGGGCAGGTCCTGCAAGTGGAAATTTATTACTTAGCCCTGTATTGATGACATCTGCTAAACCGCCAATGGCCAATTGACCTGGATTCGGTCGCAACAACTGCTCAAGCGCACTCGCCCCAAATCCCACCACCGTCGCTGTTCCCGCCATGCCAAATTGCGTAAGTGCACCTGCTTGGCTAACCGCATTAGGCTGCGATGCCAGATAGGTGCCATAGGCAGTCGCAGCCGAGCTAAACCTTCCCGACTGCGTCGAAACCCAACTCGCAGCATCGGCCGCATTATTCTGTCTGTTGGCAAGCATCTCTGGCGTCACCGTCCCCGGCATGATCGAAGGCAATCCAGCCGACGGTGTCCCCGACAATTGTGGCGCCGTATTATTCCAACTATACGTATTGCCGGTGCTGTTCTTTATGTAGGCTTGCAAATCTGAGGAAGGCGGCACGAGCATGGCCGGGTTTTGCATCAGCACCGGCGAGCCATCGGGTGCTTTGCCCAACATCATGCCCGTAGAATCATAAACACGGAAATTCGTCTTGGCGTCATACGGCACAACCGCACCAGTAGAGGCCGTTTCACCCAACTGATTATTGTTAGCTGAACGTAGCGCATCTTCAATCTGTGCTTGCGTATATTGAACATTGCTACCATCAGCAAGCTGTTTGGCGAGTGTTTTCTCTTTCGCCTTGCTGTCCTGATGCAACTGCCGATTGTTAGCGTCTGCACCGTTCAACATGGTTATTTTTTGAACCGCCTTAAATCTAGAACACGGGCGTCGTGTTTTATCGCAAATCCAAAAATAGCAGCTATAGCTAAAAAGAGAAGTTCTACAATTAGTACTATCATTTTTTCAGGCTCCGTCGTTGCGCTGTTCCATAACAAACAAATCAATGAAACACTAAGTGCGCCGTAACAAAAAATGGCGTACACCTTTATTTCGAGCTTCGTCAAGTTATCTCTCTTCTGTTTTTGGGTTAGCATTTTTTAGATGGGCTGCATGAAAAAAGTGGTTTATTAGGCGCTTCTAAAGAAGGAACTATTATTGGCTGAAAAAATGTTAGTCCAAGACTAACGCCTGTTTGTATCCAAGGAGTTTGCGGCAGAACTACAGGCGCAACTATGGAAAACGCATCGTATTTGACCGTTCCATAACTTGGCGGACTTAGCAAATAATTTACAGCTTTAAATGCTCCTGATGCCGCTCCTAACACCAGGTCAGCAGGTGGCGGAGCCCAAATTGCCGCGAGACCTGTCCCAGTAGAAAGTTTATCCGTAGCATCCGCCGCGTAAATTTTTCTGTTGGCAAGCATCTCTGGCGTCACTGTCCCCGGCAAGATCGAAGGCAATCCCGCCGACGGTGTCCCCGACAATTGCGGCGCAACCGTATTCCAACTATACGTATTGCCGGTGCTGTTCTTTATGTAGGCTTGCAAATCTGAGGAAGGTGGCACAAGCATGGCCGGGTTTTGCATCAGCACCGGCGAGCCATCGGGTGCTTTGCCCAACATCATGCCCGTAGAATCATAAACATGGAAATTCGTCTTGGCGTCATACGGCACAACCGCACCAGTAGAGGCCGTTTCACCCAACTGATTATTGTTAGCTGAACGTAGCGCATCTTCAATCTGTGCTTGCGTATATTGACCATTGCTACCATCAGCAAGCTGTTTGGCGAGTGTTTTCTCTTTCGCCTTGCCGTCTTGGTGAAGCTGCCGATTATTGGCTTCCACACTCACCGACGATGCCAACCCAGCCGTGCCGCCCACAGCGACACCGAGCGCAGCCGCCGCCACCTGCGCCAATGCCTGCTTGATCGCATTGGGCGCGTCCAGCTTGTCGATCTGTGCTGCAATGGCAGGCATGGAAACTGACGAGGCCGTCGCCCCCAGCGCACCGCCCACGCCACCACCCAATGCACCGGCTGCTGCATGCAGGGCAGTGCGATAGGCGCCGCCTTCTGCCCAGTTCTTTTCTTCGGCTTGCAGTGCCTCTTTCTTCGCAGGATCGCTTTCCACCTTGATCTGATCTTTGAGGTCCTTGAGTTTCTTGGCGGCGTAGGTGCCGATGCCCTTGGCGGCTTCTTTACCGAAGGCTTCGGAGATCTTGGCCTGCGCTTCCACGTCTTGCTGCAATTCCTTGCCGTTCCAGGTTTTTACAAGGGCGTTGCTGCTGTCCTTGTCGCTTCGGACAGTCTTGTCACCGGCGATGCCGGAGATGCCCGATGTCGTGGTGCTGGAAGCGCTGCCGCTGTCCTTGCCAAATCCGATGCCCGTGCCGTTCATGCTCGTGTTACCGCCACCATATCCGCCACCGGCACTAAAGCTCTGGCTCTCAGCCTTGTAGTCGCTCTTGTTCTGGATGTCGCTCGTGCTAAGGCTGGCAGTGGTAAAGCTATTCTTGTTGTCGGTCACTGCCTTATCGGTGCTGGCGATCTTTGCACCCTTCAGATCAGTGTTGCCGTTGACGTTGACCTTGAAGCCGTCGTCTCCCGCCAGAATGCCGCTTTGCTCGGTCACACTCTGGTAGTTGCCCTCGACCTTGCTTCTTGACGCGCTGATACTACCGCTGCCGCCGGTACCGACACTGACGCTTCCCCCCAGACTTTGCTGCTGGCTCTTGTATTGGCTACTGTCTTGCAGGCTTTCTACATTGAGATTGCCGCCGACATTGGCGGTGACTTGTTTGCCCGATGCGGTGGCACCCCTGATATTGGTGTCGCCGCCGGAGTTCATGACGAGCTGGTTGCTGGCGTTGATATGCGTATTGGTGACATCGCTGTCGCTGCCGTCACCCTTGCCGCGGCTACCCGAAGCGCTGGCATTGACTCTGAAACCGGAGCTGCCGAAAGAAATACCGAGGCTGGCCGAGCTGCCCTTGTTCGTGCTGTGTTCTTCGTTGTTGTTGCGTTGACCGATCAGGTTGATCTGGTTGTCGGCGGTGAGGTTGACATTGGTGCCGCTGACTTCGCTGCCGCCGATAGTGAGGTTGCTGTCTGCACCGGCACCGGTGGCAGTGATGCTGGTGTTGCCGCCTGCGGCCACCGTCGAACCTGCCGAGGTCGTGCTGTTCTGCACGGTGTTGCTCTGGTTGCTGGAGGCGCCCATCGAAATGGCGAGATCGACGCCGCCAGCCGGGGAGGCGGTGCCGCCTGCTGCCCCGGCAGCATTGGCTACGGCCAAGGCGCTGGCGGCATCAGCCAGCACTTTGCTGCGGCCGTTCTTGGTCTTTTGTTTGGCATCCTGCATGCTCATCACGGTTTGCACGGCACTGACCACCGGGTTGGTGATTTGCACGGTGACGCCTTGCTGCTTGGATCTTGTTTCTTGCGTGTTCTGCTCGGTGTTGACACCTGCGGTAATGTCGACCTGCCTGGCGCTGATGCTGATGTCGCCTTGCGGCGCGATGACGGTGCTGGCGGTCTGGGTGTAGTGCCGGCCGGCAGCGAGCGTGACGTTACCGTTGGTGGCGCCGACGGTCGAGCCTGATGCCGTGGCGGTGCTGCGGGTCTGCTCGGTACTTTGCATCTTGCTGCCGACGGTGACACCGAGACCGCCGCCGCTGAACATGCCGGAGGTGGTTTCTTTCTTGTAATGGCTTTCAGTGCCGGTGTCGGTGGCGGCGATGATGTTGACGTCATTGACGGCGGTGACCTGCGTGCCTTGCGTCGAGACCACATCGCTGCCGGTGATGGTGGCGTTGTTGCCTGCGGCCAGCACCGTGGTGTTGCCGCTGAAGGTGCTGCCGTTTTGCCGGCTGGTGCTGCTGGCGTCGTCGGTCTGGGTGGTCTTGCCGCTGAGGATGCCGCTGGAACTGTGCTGGTGCTGGTCGCGCGCACTGGCCGACTCATTGGCGGTGCCGATGTTCAGATTGTTGCCGGCGGTGGCAAGCAACGCCGCGGCAGCCGTGACTTGCGTGCCTTTGGTGGTAAGGTCGTGCCCGGCATTGATACTGATGTTGTTACCGTTGATCTGGGTGGCGACGTCCTGGCTGGCAGTGAGCGTGGCGCGGTTGACGCCGACCTCTTTGGTGCCGTGCGCGCCGTTGGCATCATCGAGGAAGTTGGGGCCGGTGAGGACTTCAAGCATGTTGGAAGCTCCCTTGTCATCGGCCCAGCGGATCTGCTCGGTGTAGCCTTGCGTCACCGTGCCCAGATTGACGTCGCGCACCGCGGAGAGACTGGCGTTGCCGGTGGCGTCGATGAGGGCGGCGTTGGCGTTGATGTCGCGCCCGGCTGCCAGGGTGAGGGTCTTGCCGGTGACGCTGGCGAGGCTGTCGATGTTGGTGCCGGTCGTCGTGGCGTTGGCGGTCGAGACGGTGGTGCTGTTGTTGTTGATGTCGCGATGGGCGAGCAATGTCGCGCTGTTGCTGCCGTCGATCTTGCCGCCCAGGTTGTTGATGTCGGTCTGCGCCTGCAATACCGTGTCGGTGCCGGAAACGCGGCCGCCGAGATTGTTGATGTTGTTGCCGGCCAGCACAGCGGTGTTCCTGGCGGCAATCGTGCCGTTATTGAGAATGTCGCCTGCGGTCTGGTAATTGACGTTGGCGCCGGCGATCAGGGTGCCAACACCTGTGACTTGCAGGCGGTTGGCGCGCAGGTAGACTTGCGGCACCAGCACGTCTTGCCGGCTGCCATCGGCCAGGGTGACGGTTTGCTTAACCAGCCAGACGATGTCGGCCGTGAGCATGGCCATCTGGCTGGCAGTGAGCGCGACACCAAGCTCGTAATGGAAGGTTTGTGCCATCTGTACACCGGCCGTCATGAGCGCCTGATATTGCGCCTCGTTGCTGGTGTAATTACCGGCATAGCGTTGACCGATGGCCTTTTGAATCTGCTGTTGCACCAGGAGTTGTTCGTAGAAGCCGTCGCCGAGTCGTTTCATGACCAGGTTGGGATCCTGGCTCAGTTGCGTAAGCATGAAGTCGGAACTGAGCCAGTTGCGGTAATTCGCAAACTGCGGGTCGGTGGCGATCAGGTAGCGATTGTTGCCAGGTATGAACAGGGCGCTGTTGGGCAGGGTGATGTCGGGGTTGCTGGTGCGCACGACCATGCTGGCGTTGCCGGGAACCGAGCCGGGAGTGGTTTTAAGCGTCTTGTCTTGCTGAGGGGCGCTGCCGTTGGTGGGCGTGATGTCCAGCACAAAGCTGGTCTGGATCGATTGGCCTTCATAAGGGCGGTCATCATAGCGGCGGTCATCGGCGCTGAAGCTGTGGCTCTTGATGTAGGTGTATTTGGCCACGCCGGTGGTGGTGACGACTTGTGTGCCGGCCATACCGTTGTTGACAGGTTTGGTGCCGAGGACGTTGTCGCCGGTGTTGTCGCCACCGGCGATGATCTGGCTGTTGCGGTTGTTGACGGTCTGGCTGTTAAAACGCAGGTCGCCGCCGGTTGTGATCATGCCGGGGTCGCTGCGGGTGACTTTGGTGCGGGCTATCTGTTCGGTGCCGTCGTAAATCGTCCATTCGCTGACCATTTGTCCCGAGGGCAGCATCAGGCGGTAGTTGTCTTCGTCTCCCATCTGCGTCCAGTCGGTCACGATCTGGCCGCTGTCTTTGTTGATCAGTTTGACGCTGTCGGCGTCGAGCTTTTCGGTCGCGCCGTTCAGGCGATATTGCACGATGCGGCGGCCGGTGCTGTTCTCGACGGTTGTTTCGAGGTGGGCGTTGTCGTTATTGACGACCTTGTGGTTGAACGTGGCATTGCCGTCGGCGGCAATGGTGGCGCTGCTGTTGTTGATCGCGTCGCCCATGCCGATGGCGTGGTGGCTGGCGTCGAGCGCATTGCCGGTAACCAGGTCGCCGGCGGAATAGATCAGGGCGTGGTCGCTGTTGTTGATGGCGGTCACGCCCAGATCCATACGCGTGCGCGCTGCGATGACCGGTGCCGAGGTGACGCCGTTGACGGTTTCGGGACTATTGTTGAGCGTATCGCCGGAGAGGGCGATGTGATCACCGTAGATGCGGCCGGTGCCGATGTTGTTGATCGTCGGACTGTCGATGAAGGTGTCGCTGCCGTCGATCAGGCCGCGGTTAGTAAAAGTGTCGCTGCCGGCGGCATGCAGTTGATTGATCTGGGCGATGATCTGGCCGCCGGCATGGTTATCGATGGACGCAGCGGTAGCGTCGAGGGTTTTGCCGGCCAGTAGTTTGCCGCCATTGGTCAGCTTGCCGGAGGTGGTGACGGTGGCGTTGCCGTCGGCCTGAATGATGCCGGAATTGTTGTAATCCGCATCGAGCTTGAGCGACAGATCGCCCAGGCTGAGTACTTTGCCGTCGCCGGTCAGGGCGGCGCTGTCAGCGGACAATTGCTTGCCGGCGATGAGCGTGCCGCCGGTGTTGACGATGGTTTGCGTTTTAAGCGTAGACCCGGGACCACCAACGGCATGCGTGTCGTGCACATCCAGTGTCTGACCGGCAGAGAGCGAGCCGTTGGTGTTGTCGATGACACCGGCGCCGGCAACCGTCAGATCGGTGTTGGCGCGCACCGTGCCTGCGATGTTATTGAGGGTGGTTGCCGCAATCGTCACCGCTTGACCCTGTATGCCGAGATCAGCGCCAGTGGTGTTGCTGTTATTGACGCTCGCAGCCGTGATCGTGGTGACGATGTTGGAGCGGACCAGGCCGCCGTTGCTGTTGTCGAGTTGACCGGAAACAAGGGCTAGTGTCGTGCTGCCCCCTGCCTGCAACTGGCTGCCCTGGTTGTTCAGGCCGGTAGCGGTGGCGGCGATGTTTTGTGTGGCGGTGATGCTGCCTTTGTTGATCAATTGTCCATCGGCGGTGATGATGACGTCGCCAGCACCGGCACCGATGACGCCGGCGTTGTTCATGCCGACGCCATGCTCAGTGCCGACCAGAACAATCTGGCCGCCATACATACCGGCAAGTTTACTCACGTCAATGGAAAACTGACCGGGCGCAGCGCCTGTTGCGCCAATGGCCGGGGTCACGACGCTATGGTCGGGAGAAATCGTATTGACGCCGGTGCTGACCATGAGCTTGTTGGCCCAGATGTTAGCGTTGACTTGCACAGCGCGCGCCATGATGTCGGTGTAGTCGGTGGACCGGGCATCAAGACCGTTGCCGTCAATGGTGACCGTACCGCCGGTGACGCGGTAGGAGTCGAGCGCACCGCCGACGATGTTGGGAACACCTGTCGTCAGGGTGGCGCGGGACGAATTGATGAAACCGGCATTGCCCACATACAGACCGGAAGGATTGGCAATGATGACTTGTGCGCGATCGCCGGCGACTTCGACATAGCCGCGCAAATAGCTGGGATTGCTGGAATTGACTTCGTTGACGATGACCTTGGCGGTGCCGGTCGCCAGCCAGGGATTGCCTTGCACCCATCCGCCGAGTTGCGTCAGCGCATTGTTGCGGGCGTTGTTGAGGATGACGCCCTTGCTGTCGACATCGAACTGGCTGTAGACGTTGCGCGAGATGCCTTGGGCGCTCGGTGTCTGGATGTTCACAAGAGGAACGCCGTTGCCGGTTTGCAGCACGGTCGGCTGCTGGTTGCCTGGCGCGTTGCGGTAGGCCACGACCTGGGCGTCGACGACGGTGACGCTGCCGAAGAGCACAGCAATGCCGAACGCCAGACGCGCGAAACGCAACGAAAATGAACCGGTGAGTGCGGAAAGCGCAGAAATGAACGAGGCGGCGTTACCGGTGGAGCGGCTTTTTCCGTGATTGGTGGCTGTTTCAGCCACGGCTGTGTATTCGCCGGTCTTTTGGTTGAAAACGACTTGATAGATGTTCTTGTTCATGTCTCCGCGCTTGCTCAATCGTTGATCAAGCGCGTGACTATATAAATCTAGCCTTCTGGTACATATAGGAAAAATCTGAAAACTGACACGGTAATTGCCGTTAATGGCGATCTTTCAATCAAGTTTTCGTATTTATTGGAAGTTGGTGAGCGCAATTCATTGCGCGAGTGAAGACCTGCGCGATTGTTTCTCCCCTGTTTTGCGATTTCAAAATCCCGTTGCATGCCGGAAATCAGGAATTCCCTGATTGGAAATTCCAACCTGATGAGTATGCTGTAGTCAGCAACACGGGGATTTACTCAATGTGATCGAAACAGGGGGCTGCGATGACTTACGGAATCAGTTTCACGAACATCGGCATTATTCTTCTCGACGTGTTGTTGGTCTGGGCTTGCCTGAGCGTCGACAAACATCTGAAACTTCTCGACTACGAGGATCAGAAGCTGAAGGACCACGACGAATACCGCTACAAGCAGATTTCTCATCTTCACTGATCGCCGCACCGTGTTGCACGGTCGCCGTCATCGCGGCGCTGCTGCAATCGATGCAATCGATGCAATGACGGCGTGACTGCGGCTGCGTCAGGGTGAACTCGCGCCGTCGTCGTCATCGGGATCGAACTTCCTGCGCAGCGCCAGTTGCTGTCGCTCGCGCGCTTCTTTGTTGCGCTCAAAATTGGCAGCGTTGATTTTTGCCTGCTCCCGGGCATGTTCGAACACCAGCTTTTCCAGCGGGCTTCGTTCGCATCCTGCCAGCAAAAAAAGCAGCAGCGGAAATACGTAGGTCAATCGCATGTTTCTACCCATCGAGGCGGACATCGGTGATGTGTGCAGGGCATTTGTTATGCGTGCAGATTTCCTCGTGGGGAATGTGCAAGGCTTTGCTGTTGGCATGCCGCTGCCGGGGCCGCGCGGGAAGATCGAGGGGGGAGCGCGGGTAGCCTTGATACTAGCCACTCAGCGCGGACATTTCTGTCGGGAAAGTATGACAAGTGCGGGCAAATCTCACTACACTTGCAGCGGCGGCGAAGCACCGTCGATGTCGAGATTGCGAAGCGCTTTATTCCAGCGAAATCAATCCGTGATGGATGGAGAATTTCACCAGGCTGGGCAAGTCGCTGACGCCGATTTTTTGCATCAGCCGGCTGCGATAGGTCTCGATGGATTTGGGCGACAGCGACAGCATCGCGGCCACCTGCGCGCTGGAGTGACCTTCGGCCACCAGCTGCAAGACTTCCCGTTCGCGCGCGCTGAGGGCATCAAGCGGCCCGGAGGACCGGTTGTCTAGCAGGTAATCATCCACCACCGTATCGGAAATCTTCTGGCTCAGATAACGCTGCCCGGCTTGCACGACACGGATGGCGTTGACCAGCTCCGAGCCGGCGGAATTCTTCAGCAGATAGCCGCGCGCACCGGCCTGCAGCGCGCGGAAAATATGTTCCTTGGTCGCATACATCGAGAGCATGATGATCTTCACGCCCGGCGCCTCGTTTCTGAGCAGCAGGCTCGCTTCGATGCCGTTCAGATTGGGCATGGCGATGTCCATGATCACGATGTCGGGACGCAGGCTCACCACCTCTTTCACTGCCTGCCGTCCGTCGCTGCCGGAACCGACTACCTTGATATCGCTATGTACTTGCAGCATCACGGCCAGACCGTCCCTGACGATGGTGTGGTCGTCGGCGATGTAGATGCGGATGGGGGCGGCGGCCGGTATGTTCATAATTCCACCACGACTTCGACGCAGGTGCCTTTGCCGGGTTCGGAAATGATTTTCAGATTGCCGCCCAACGCTTGTGCACGCTCGCGCATGGACACCAGGCCCCAGGTCGGTTTCGATTTCTGATCGCGATGCACGTTCGGCACAAAGCCGGCGCCGTCATCCATGATGGTCAGCGTGACCGAACTTTGCAGGATGTTGAGCATCACTTCGACGTTGGTCGCATGCGCATGCTTGGCGATATTGGTGATCGCGCCCTGCGCGATGCGGAACAGCGAAATCTCCAGCTCCGGCTCCAGCCGATCGGCGATGCCGTAGACATCCACCGTGAACTGAAAACCGCAGCGTCCGGCAAACAGTTCGCACTGCCAGCGCAAGGCCGCTTCGAGTCCATAATCATCCAGCACCGGCGGCCGCAGTTCCGCCATCAGGCGCCGCACGGCGTCGGTGGTGTCGTCGAGCAGGACGATGGAATCCTTCAGGCGTGCTTCCATGCCGGAGGAACCTTCACCCGCAATCTCGCCGCTCATGATGGTCATGTTGATGCTCAGCGCCGCCAGCGCCGAGCCGATGGTGTCGTGCAGCTCCTGCGCAAAGCGGCGCCGTTCGGCCTCTTCCACCCGAGCCAGTTCGCGCGAGACGTCGCGCAGTTCGCGGGTCAGGGCCAGCAGATTTTCCTCGGACTGTTTTCTTTCGGTGATGTCGACATGCGAACCTTGCAGGAAAATCGCCTTGTCGCTTTCATCCAGCATCGCCATCGAGCGCGACAGGATCCAGCGGTAGCCGCCGTCGCGATGACGCATGCGGTATTCAATTTCCAGCGACTCCCTGGGGGCGTCGAGATAGGACTCGGTCGCCGTCACCGCACGTTCGCGGTCGTCTGGATGGATGCGCGCCACCAGTTCGTCCATGGTGTCGCCGATCTCGTGGTCGGCATACCCGATCTGGCGCTTCCACTCCGGCGAGAAATAAAACTGATCGGTGCGCAGATTCCAGTTCCACAAGCCGGTGTTGGAGGCACTGACGGCAAGCTTGAGCTGACCCAGCGTGAATTCCAGTTGGGCGGTGCGTTTGAAAATGCCTTTTTCGAGTTCGTGATGGCGCTTTTCCAGCGCTTCTTCCGCTTCCTTGCGTTCGGTGATCTCGCGCAGGAAGGTGACCACGCCGATGAAGTCCTTGCCGCGGTTGACCATGATCGGACTGGCGCTCACCTCCAGCCAGCAGAAGCGTCCGTCCAGGCGCGTCATGCCCATCATCACATTGCTGACCGGCTGCAGCGAGGCGCCGGCAATGACCATCGGATATTCTGCTTCGTCGAAAGCGGTGCCGTCGCTCTTCATGGCCTGGCGTTGGCGTAGCAATGCAGCCATGTCGGTCATGGCTTCCTTCGGGCATTCCAGAATGCCTTCGGCGACGCTGTTGCAGTCGAACACGGCGCCGTCTTCATGCTGCATGACGATGCCATCCGTAAAGGCGTCTACCAGCGCCCGGTACAGGTCTTCCTTCTTGAGGCAATTGTCATCTGCCGATGTGCAAATCAGACTCTTCATATCTTTCGTATGGATTCTTATTTTTCTATTGCGGTCAGCGGCCTGCAGGCTGCAACCAGTCGGGCCGACACGTGACACTCGTTTGATACTTGCTGAGCGGCACCAGCATAACAGCAGACGAAAGTCTTTTAGCGGTCTTTACGCGTGCTGCACGCAAAAGAATTTGCGCGATCCGCCGGTTGCGGCGGCGAAGAAAGAGTCTCCACGCTTTCTTCCTGTTTTAATCTTGTCATTCGGTCAAGATGCATCGGCGCTCATGTTCTCCGAAATGCTGTCGCCCCATTCAAACGCCTCTTTTTGCACGCTGTAAAACTCTTCCGCAGAGAGTTGAAGATTGTTCAATAGCTCGCTCAGTTGCACAGCGCTGAGCAGTTCCGGTTTTTCCGCCGATTCCACCAGTTGCAGCAGGCCGCCGTAGAACCCGGCGCGCGACAGCAGCGCTTCCCTTATCTCGATGGATACACCGATCTGGCCGATTACGTCGGCGATTTCCAGATTGAACAGCGCATCGGTCAGCGACAGCACGCCGACCATGAAAGCCGTATCGGACTTGTTGGGGCGGCGCGGCTGGACCTTCTGCGACAGCAGCTCGCACATCTTGCCGCGTGTGGCGGCCAGGATCATCAGCGGAGAAGTGGCGGCATTGCGGTTGTTGTTGGGATTGGCGTACAGCAGAATCTGCAGCCAGCGCTTCAGTTGGCGGTCGCCGAGCACCAGCAAGGCCTGTCCCAGAGAAGCGATGTGCCGGCGGAATCCGCACAGCGGCGTATTCACCAGGCGCAGCAACATGAGGCTCAACGCAACATCCTGTTTGATGAAACGCACGATCTCGTAGTTGTTGGCGCCCTTGATGATCAGCGCCAGGATCTGCATGATGATCACGCACGAGGCGCTCAGTTTCTTCCCCTGCAGCACATCCGGCCGGGCGAAGTAATAGCCCTGGTAGTAGTCGAAGCCGTGTTCGCGGCACAGCTTGAATTGCTCGATGGTCTCGACCTTCTCGGCCAGGATCTTCTTGCCCTTCAGCTTGAGGCTGCTGCTCAGTGAGGCGATCTCGGCGGCCGGCATCGTCAGCACGTCGACCTTGACGATCCCGGCAAACGGCATGAGCTGATCGGTGCGGGCGGACTCTTCCACCAGATCGTCGATGGCAAAGACATAACCTGCTTCGGCCAGGGTCTCGATGCGGCGCATCAGCGGCGGCGTCAGCTCCACCGTCTCCAGGATTTCCAGGATGACATAGTCCTTGGGCAGCACAAAGACCACGTCGCTCAGCAGGATCGCGGCATCGACATTGAGGAAGGCAGTGCGGGAACCGATCACATTATGCAGGCCCAGTTCAGCGGCATGTTCGATGACGGCGGCAGTGGCGGCTGCATCATCGGTGACGGTGGCGCGGTTGGCGGCGGTGCTGCGAAACAGCAGCTCATAGCCGATCAGTTCTTGCTCGATGTTCAGAATCGGTTGCCGGGCGAGGAAAAAATCCTTCGCGCCCAGGTCCGGAACATCCATGGTCAAAGCAGCTACAGCCATCTTCTTGTCCTCCCTTATCCGCTGTTCACGCGTTTGCCGCTGCACATGACCGGGCGCTGGTGCGCCTCTTTGTGCATCCATCAATCGCGATGTGAATAAACCGTCAACACAGGTGAAATGCTGCAGATCGGCTTCTGCGGACAAGGTCAGTCGCAAAAGCAATCGACTCCTCCGGCGGCGATACCGCCGGAAGAGAAAAATGCTGAACTGTAGAACGCGTTCTTGAGTAACTGGCGCGATCATAGCAACGCCGTTTGGCTTTGTATGTCGGGAAACCTTGATTGGCGGCGAGGTTGTGAATACGGCGGCTTCTTTTGCGGAAAACGCCGGTCTCAAGTTGTTGGAAAAGCATGTATTGTGCGCCGCTGATTGCAAGGGCATCACACGGGCCGAGATCGCCTCCGACGATGGCAAGCGATACAAAGTCATCACCTCATTGACGACGCATTTGTCCTGAATGTCAGGAACTGCAGCCTCTTTATCCTGACACCATGCGTCCCTACTATGCATACAGCAGCAAATTGTCTGTATCCATTCGGGAGCATTTTCATGTCCAGACTTTTTTCGCCGTTCCAACTCGGCCCTTATCAACTTGAACATCGCGTGGTGCATGCGCCGACCACGCGCTTGCGCGCCAATGCCGACGACAGCCCCAGCGAGCTGATGCTGGAGTACTACCGCCAGCGCGCTTCGGAAGGCGGCCTGATCATCACCGAGTCGACCCATGTGTCTTACGACAGCCGCGGCTATCTGGGTGCGCCCGGAATTTACGAAGACGCGCACATTCCCGGCTGGAAGAAGATTGCCGATGCCGTCCACGCCAAGGGCGGCGTCCTGTTCATGCAATTGGGACATGACGGCCGCCAGTCGCATGTCGACCTGACCGGCGGACCGCTGCCGATTGCACCGTCGGTAGTGCCGTTTGAAACGGATGTCCTGACGCACAACGGCTGGGTGCCGGCCTCACCGCATCGGGCCATCGGCATCGAAGAGATTCAGCTGGTGATGGCTCACTACCGCCAGGCCGCCGAGCGCGCCAAAGCCGCCGGGCTGGATGGCGTCGAGCTGCATTCGGCCAACGGCTATCTGTCCGATACCTTCTTGCAGGACGGCACCAACAAGCGCACCGACGCCTACGGCGGCAGCATCGAAAAACGCGCGCGCTTCATGCTGGAACTGGTGGAGACGCTGGTGTCGGTATGGGGAGCGGATCGCGTCGGCGTGCGGCTTTCTCCAAGCGGACAATGGGGATCGATTTCGGATTCGAATCCCGAAGCGACTTTCACCTACGCCGCGCAGCAACTCAACAGATTCGGCCTGGCCTATCTGCACATCATCGAGCCGCGCGTCAAAGGCGTCGAGACTTTGGACGAGCATCAGCAGCCGGTGGCGTCGGAATTTCTGCGTAAGGTATTTACCGGACCGATCATATCGGCAGGCGGCTTCAACGGTGAAGGTGCAGAAGCGATCTTGCAAAAGGGCGATGCCGATCTGGTAGCCTTCGGCCGCTTCTTCGCATCCAATCCGGATCTGCCGTATCGCTTGCAGTACAAGCTGCCGCTCAATCACTACGACCGCTCGGCCTTCTGGGGCGGGACGTCTGTCGGCTATACGGACTATCCCTTTCATCAGGCGGCCTGAGCGGTGTTTACGACACCAGCTTCAGTCCGATGACGCCTGCGAGGATCAGAACGATACATAGAATCCGCAGCGGCGCGGCGGAGTCGCCGAGCACCGCCATGCCCAGAATGGCGGTGCCCGCCGCGCCGATGCCGGTCCAGACGGCATAGGCCGTTCCCACCGGGAGCGTGCGGATGGAAAAAGAGAGAAGAAAAAGACTCGATAGTCCGGTGACGATCGTAAACAGCGCCGGTACCAGTCTGGTGAAACCTTCGGACCATTTCATGCCGAAGGCGAATGCGATTTCAAAGATGCCGGCGACGCCGAGTAGTGTCCATGCCATGAGTGACAGATCCGTTCAGTGACTCACCGGCGCGGCCGGATGAGGAAGGTAAAAGCGATGTCCGGCAAAAGCGCCGGATGGGGTTTGCCGATTGAAGGCGCCTGCCGGCGGTGGATCAGGCAATAGTCTGGCGCAGCTTTTCCGACAGGGAGCGACGCGTTTCGTTGACGGCTTGCGCTACTGCTTCAGGTCCGAAGACCAGTCCCTGCAGCGCAAAGAAGTGCACGTTGCTGATACCGATCGATGCCAGTGCGTAGCGCAGGTAAGGCGTCAGGAAATCTTCCTGTTTTGCGCGTTCGCCGGCATGGAATCCTCCCGAACTTACCAGTACAAACGTCGGCCGGTCCTTCATCAGGCCGACTTTGCCATGCGGCGCCGACGTGAAGCTGCGATTGATGCGAATCACGTGATCGATCCACAGCTTGAGCGCGGCAGGCACGGTGAAGTTATGCATGGGCGTGACGATGAACAGCATGTCGTGCGATTCCAGTTCGGCTATCAGCCGTTCGGACCAGGCAAACTCCGCCGCCGCGTGCGGCGTGTCGGAAGTGACGGCAATCGCGTAGTCGCGTCCGATGGGTGGAATGGGCAACTTCACCAGATCGCGTTCGGTGATCCGGGCGTTGTCGATCCCCGCGACGGAGAGCGTTTCCCGCGCCAGCCGATAAGCATGGCTTGCTTCGCTGTGCGGACCGCTGTTCAGTAACAAAATGCGTGTCATGTATCTGATTCCTGTGGCGCTGCCTGGTTGCGCGTTTCGGCAACGAAGCAGCGATTGTCGTCGTGAATGACGAAAGGCAAAAAAACGAAATGTGCCGCTAATCAGGTCGGCATGTTGCGGAAGGCGATGGAGAAACGGTTCCAGCTGTTGATCGCCGTGATCAGCAAGGTCAGTTCCACCAGTTCTGCATCGTTGAAATGCGGGCGGACCGCTTCCCACACGGCGTCCGGCACGCGGTCTTGCGCCACCAGAGTCAGCGATTCTGTCCACTCCAGCGCCGCGCGCTCGCGGTCGGTGAAGAACGGTGTTTCGCGCCAGGCGGAGACGGTGTTGATGCGGCGTTCCGATTCGCCGGCCTTGCGGGCGTCGTTGGCGTGCATGTCGAGGCAGAATGCGCAGCCGTTGATCTGCGACGCGCGCAGGCGGACCAATTCCTTGAGCAACTGATCCAGCGATCCCTTGTTGATCTGGTTTTCGATGCCCATCATGGCTTTGATGGTGTCTTTGTCGGCGAGAAAGTCGAGGCGAGGTTGCATGTGAAGCTCCTTGGTAAGGTGAATTGAAACAGAAATCGGGGCAGGAATTGGTGTTTCCTTGAGACGTAGTATGCGGATATCATGTCCATGTTAAAAGTGACAAGAAATGACAAAAGGACTGGGACATGACGGCCATTCGCAATGCCAAGGCGGCCCTGAATCTGCAAGTCGACCGCGCGCTGGAGTTGCCGATGTATCAGCAGATCTGCCTGCGCTTCAAGACGGCAATCGAGAAAGGGCATCTGCATGCGGGCGACCGCGTGCCGGCGATCCGGGCGCTGGCGACCGAGCTTAATCTCTCGTCCGGCACGGTGGAAATGGCTTACGGCATCCTGATCGACGAGGGATATCTGCAAGCCCGGGGCGCCGCCGGGACGGTGGTGTCGCCCTTGCTGCCGCAGCCGGGCAAGCTCAAGCCGCATGTCGTTGCGGCAGCAAAAACACCTACGGCGATCATTGACCATGACGGCAACGCGCCGAAACCGTTGCTGCTGGGTTTGCCTGCGCTCGATGCTTTCCCGCGCAAGGTGTGGAACCGCCTGGTGGGGCAGAGCTTGCGCGCCGCCGAACCTGCGCGGCTGGGGTTTCCCGATCCGCTAGGCTATAGCCGTCTGCGCGAAAGGATTGCGACCTATCTCGGCGTGTCGCGCGGCGTGACTTGTTTGCCGGAACAGGTCTTCATTACCAGCGGCCTGCGCAACACACTGGAACTGATCTTCAGCAGCCTCTCCAACGCCGGCGACGCATTCTGGTTTGAAGATCCCGGCTATATTCTCGCGCACCTGTTCTTGCAAAATGCAGGTGTCAAGGTCGTACCGGTGCCGGTCGATGAAAACGGCCTGATGGTCGAGGAAGGCAAGCGTCTCAATCCGTCGGCAAAATTTGCGATGGTCACGCCGTCGCATCAGAGTCCGCTGGGCGTGACGCTCTCGCTGGAGCGCCGGATGGCGTTATTGGATTGGGCCGGCAAGGCCGGCAGCTGGATTATAGAAGACGACTACGACAGCGAATTCCGCTATCAGGGGCGTCCGCTGCCGGCGCTGAAAAGCCTGGACCGCAATGATCGCGTCATTTACAGCGGCACCTTCAGCAAGGCCATGTTTCCCGGATTACGGCTGGCGTATGTGGTTGCACCGCTGAGCGTGGTCGCGCAATTCCAGACCGCCTCCTACAACCTGAACGCCGGCTGTCCTTACCTGTTCCAGGCGGCCATCGCGGACTTCATTGCCGACGGTCATTTCTCGCGGCATCTGAAAAAGATGCGCTTGCTGTATGCAGAGCGCCGGGCCGTGACGCAAGGTGCTTTCCTGAATGTGCTGGGCGACCGGATCAAGATCGATTTGCAGCCCGGCGGTCTGCATATGCTGGCGCGGCTGGCCGATCACGAAGACGACGTCATGCTCGCCGAGCGGGCGCGCGCCGCCGGTCTGGCCTTGCATCCCTTATCGCGCTGGTACATCAATGCAAAGCCGCAGAAAGGTTTGCTGCTGGGATTTGCCAATGTCGTGGATGAGAAGGATGCGCGACGTCTGGCGTTGAAATTGAAGAAGGCTCTCAGCGCGGAACACTGATCACGGAATACTGATCAGGGAATCATCCTGATACCGCAGCACCCGGTTGCGCCCGCCGTTCTTGGCCTGATAAAGCGCCTTGTCGGCTTTCGCCATGAGCAAGGTGCAGTCCTGCATCAGGTCCGGTTCGGTCGACACCAAGCCGCCGGAAAAACTATAGGTGAAATCCGGCGCGATCTGCACAAGGCGTTCTTTGCGCAAGGTTTCGTTGACCCGGCTCAGGATCAGCAGCGCATCGTCCAGTTTGGTTTCGGGAAACAGGATGGCGAATTCTTCTCCGCCCACCCGGCCGACAATATCCTGCGCGCGAAGATGATCGCGCAAGAACCTGGAAAAATGCCGCAGCACCTCGTCGCCGGCCGGATGGCCGTACTTGTCGTTCACCAGTTTGAAATGGTCGATGTCGAGGATGCCGAAACAGAACTCGTGCTTGTAGCGCGCCGCCCGCAGAAGTTCTTCATGGAACCGGCTCAGGATATGGCGCCGGTTGGGCAGATTGGTGAGCTCGTCGGTCTGTGCGATGTGCTCGATCTTGGCGATGGCTTCCTTCAATTCCATCTCGGTCTTCTTCTGCAGCGTGATGTCGGCGAAATGCAAAACCAGATGTCCGGAAGGATAGGTCTGTTCACTGACAAGCAGCCATCGTCCATCCATCAGATCGGTCTCAAATCGGCGGAACGGTTTGGAGCGCGACACGCGATGCACGTAGGCCAGCCAGGATTCAAGAGAGTCCCATTCGATGTTGACGCCGCCCCGATGCACATACATCCAGGTCAGCCAGTCGTCGTGAGTCCAGCCGTCCATGGCGCTGGCGTCCAGACCGAAGATGCAGTCAAACGCATGGTTATGAAAAATGAAGCGGTCTTCCGCGTCGAAGACGGCAATCCCATTTTCCGTAAACTGGATGTGATGCTCCATGACTTCCAGGAGCGTGGCTGGTTGGGATTTGCGTAATGTCATGCAGACATCTCCGGTTGGCGGCTTTTCATCCAGCGTAATCCGCGTCATACATTGATGTCAATCGACTAACGCCGGGTGTGCTTTTGCGGTAACGCATTTTTATTTTTCATGCCCGATGGCAATGAAAATCAGAAGGCATATTGCACGCGCATGGTGAAGCTTTTGGCTGAACGGCCGGAGTTCTTGCCGAGCAGATAGGCCGTTTCGTACAGGAGCTTGTGTCCGTTGGGCAGGTACCAGGTGCCGAACAGCGCCGGGCCCGCGCGATGCGATTGCGTTGCGGTGCTGTTCCAGTTATCCCAGCGGCCCAGCTCGCCGAATCCCTGCAGGCCGAAGTTGAGCAGCGGTTTCCAGTGCTGCCGCACCTGCCATTGATAGACCAGCTGTGTGGCGTTGTTATTGCTGACAGTGCGATAGTCGCGTTGCAGGAACAAGTTGGCGTTGAGCTGGGTGCGCCAGATCTCGGTCTGGAACACCGGCCCCCATTCCAGGCCATAGCCGTCGCGGCGCGTGTATTGCTCGATGTTGGTGTGGATGGCGAGGTCGAACCAGTACTGTCCCTGCGTGAGCAGGAAGTCATTTTGCCAGTTGAGACTGCTGAACTGCGTGCCTTGCGCGGCGGTTTGGAGGTAGGTGCCGTAGATCTCGGTGTACCAGCGTGAACTGATGCCGTAGCCGATGCCGATTTCGGGCGAGCCCAGCGGGGCGGCACCGTTTCTTTTTGCGTTCCAGTATTTGTAATCGACCGATACTTCGTTTTCGGCGCTGTAGACCGACACGAGGTAGTAGCCGGTGGCGGCGTTGGCGTGATTGCCGATGATCGCACCGATGGCAAAGAGCATTGCGATGGCAATGGCTTTTGCTGCGACGAACGGCTTTGTTCTCTGCATCGGAATCCCCCTGTTCCGGTTGTGGCGCAATGCCCCGGTCGTTTTGCCAAGCATACATGGGAACCCGGCATTTGTTATGGACAACATGCGCTCTCACGGGATTTTCGAATTGCTTTGTCCGGGGAGCAATCCTCGCGCCTCTTCCTTATGCCTCTTCCTTATGCCTCGTCTTTGTGCCCACTTTGTATTTAATCGGCACAGTGCCTGATCGGTTTAGGGACAACCCATATGTGTTTTGGGACAAGCGGGAGAAGACCGCTCACAGGCCGCAGTCGCTCGGGCAGAATCGTAAGCGTCCAGCCACAGGCCGCGTTCAAAAGCCTTAAATGTCTTAATGCCGATCCGAAATGGACGGTGCAAGCAGCTCAGCAGCCCAGCAGCCCAGTGGCCCTCATTTACTCAATCAATGGAGTTGTCATGGAATCGTTTCATCCGAGTCGCGCAATCCCTGCCCGCCGCCGCGCTCAGCCCTCTGTCCGCTATCTGCCCGTCAGCCTCTTCGGCTCGGTCATGAGTGTCGCAGGACTTTCACTGGCCTGGCGTCTTGCCAACAAGGCATATGGCGTCGACCTTGCCGTATCGCAGGCGATCGGCATCGTCGCGCTGGCGATGTTCGCCATCCTGGGCCTGTCCTACCTGAGCAAGCTCGTCAGACATCCCGAGCTGGTGAAACAGGAGTTCGCGCATCCCGTCATCGCCAGCTTCTTCGGCACGGTGAGTATCAGCATCCTGCTGCTGTCGAGCGTCATCGGCAGCTACAGCGCATCGGCTCAACTGGTCGTCTGGATCATCGGCACGGTTTTGACGCTGGTGCTGAGCATCGTCATGATTTCCCGGATGCTGAACGGCAATGCCGCTCCCGCCACCGTCATGCCGGCCTGGCTGATCGCCGGCGTCGGCAGTCTGGATATCGTGGTCAGCGGCGGCGCCTTCATGGAGGGATGGGCGTATCAGGTGAACCTGCTTGCTGCGGCCGTAGGCAGCATCAGCGCCATCGTCTTCTTCATCCTGATCTTTTCCCGGCTGATTCACCATGATCCCCTGGTGGATGGGATGCGGCCGTCGAAGATGATATTGATGGCGCCGTTCAGCGTCGGTTTTATCGCGTATGTAAATCTGGTGCAACGCGTCGACATGTTTGCGTCGCTGCTGTTTTACTTCGGGCTGTTCCTGTTCGTGATCATCTTCTATCGCCTGATGGTGAAACCGCCGGCGTTTTCACCGTCGTGGTGGGCGATCGGCTTTCCGATGGCGGCCCTGACCAATGCCGCATTCATCTACGCGGGTGCAGTCGGTGGAGCGGGTCTGGCGTTGATTGCGGCGGTCCTGCTGTTTCTGCTTACGGCGTCGATTGCGGTGCTGGCGTTTCGCACGCTGCATGGCTTGTTCAGCGGCCGCCTGCTGATCGCCTGATCCGGCTTTGCGCAAGAGAGGGCGGTTGGTCTGCCCGCTCTAGGAGGCAGTTTTGGCGGGCCGTACTGTAGCGGGAGATTTTTTCTTTGACGGAAGCACGGTCTGCGACAGGGCGGCCACCTCGGCGTGAGGGACATCCTCTGCGCGAAAACGCTCCCGATACAGTTTTGGCGTGGTCTTCAGGCGGCGTGAAAAAATCATCCGCATTTGCGTCGCATTGTGAAAGCCGCAGCGGAAGGCGACGGTCTTCAGCGGCACATCCGTTTCTTCAAGCAGCTTGCGCGCAAAATCGATGCGGACCTGCTCCACGAAAACGGATGGCGTGACATGCGCATGCTTGGCGAAGGCGCGTGAAAAGGTGCGGCGGCTGACGCCGACGGCATCGGCGATATCTTCAATCGTCAATGCTTCGCCGATGTTGTCGGTGACGTACTTCAGGACTTTTGCAACCAGCGAATCTTCGTCCGGGCCGACCGCAAGGTAAGGGCTGTACTGCGACTGGCCGCCGTCTCGCCGGATATATACGATGAGGCGTTTGGCGACTTTGACGGCGAGATCGTGTCCCCAGTCTTCGGCGACGAGCGACAGGCACAGATCGATGCCGGCTGTGACGCCGCCGCAGGTGAACAGATTGCCGTCGCGCACAAAAATCTTGTCCGGTCTGACGTTCAGATCCGGAAATTGCGTGGCAAGCCGCTCCGCATGATCCCAGTGCGTCGTCACTTCTCTGCCCGCCAGAAGTCCGGCGTGGCCCAGCAAAAAAACGCCGTTGCAGACGGCGCCGAACTTGGTCGCCTTGCACGCGCGCGCGTTGAGCCAGGCCATGAACGCCGGATCGGGCTGGTAATCCGGCACCCGCGGGCCGCCGGCAACCAGCAGCAGGTCGCTTTCCGTATGAAAATTCGGATAGTCGATGTGTACCTTGAACTCCACGCCGCTGGAACACATGACGCTGTCCGGTCGCTCGCCCACCAGCGTGATTTCATAGTGATCTTTTTTCGGCAGCAGCAGATTCGCTTCAGCGAACACGTCCAGCGGACCGGCGACGTCGAGCGCTTGCACACCGTCAAAGACAACCAGAGTCAGTTTCATTTTTTCATTCCTTGTCTTGTCTCGTCCGCCGTGCCGGCATAGCAGCATGGTGGCACAACGGCATCAGGCTGCATGCGCAACCGGTCTGGTTTTCCTGACCGGGACAATCATCCGCGAACGCTGCAGCAGTTCGCGGAAATGCGTGACCAGCGGACGCAACGCCACCTTATGCCACACGACCCACAACGAGGCGCGATAGTTAAGCCAGGGAACCTCGTGCAAGACCACGCCGTCGGGCACCTGATGCAGCAGGCTTTTCTGCACCATGGTCACGCCCAGTCCCGCCGCCACAAGACCCAGTGCGGCCAGCGGCTCGCTGGATTCCACCGCTACGTTCGGGGCGAATCCTACCTGTGCGCAGGCGGCGATGAAATTGTCGTGAGGGCGTACGCTTTCCTTGTGGATGACGCCGATCCACTTCTGCGCCGCCAGATCCTGCGGCGTGAATTTCTTTGCCCCGGCCAGCGGATGGTTCGCCGGCAGCGCCAGCAGCATCGGGTCGCTCAATACCTGATAAGACACCAGCTCCGGATCATCCGCGGCAACCGGTTCGCAAATGAGACCGACGTCCAGGCTGCGCTGGCGCAAGCCTTCGATCTGGGCGGCATTCGAGTAGTTATAGAGCGCGATGTGAATCGACGGTCTTTCGGTCAGCAGTTCGCGCAGCGCGCCGTGCAGCACGCCCGAGTGCATGGCATTTTCCAGATAGCCGATGCACAGTCCGCCTTCATCGCCGCTGCCCAGCCGGCGCGCCATGGATTCGAGGCGCCGGGCGTGCGCCAGAAAAGCCTGTGCTTCCGCCAGGAAAATCCGTCCGTCTGCCGTCAGCCTGATGCGCTGCTGGGTGCGTTCGAACAGAGTGAGTCCCAGCTTGTCTTCCAGCTGGGCGATCTGCCGGCTCAGCGGCGACTGCGAGATATACAGGCGCTCGGCAGCGCGGCCGACGTGTTCTTCTTCCGCCACCGTAACGAAATAATGTAATTGCCGAATATCCAGCATCTCAGACCTCCAAGGACTTAACTTGTTCATATTATGTCTTGGACAGACTCAATTGGCCAGCCTAAACTCGCTTCACCTTAACAAATTTCAGGAGTTGATCATGAGCATCAAGGACAAACTTGCAGGCAGTGTTCTCGGTTTCGGCACGGCGCCGCTGGGCAACATGTTTCGCGATATCCCCGAGGCGGAAGCTGCCGCGACCGTGCGCGCGGCCTGGGAACACGGTATCCGTTACTACGATACCGCTCCTTTCTACGGCGCCGGTCTGGCGGAAATCCGTCTCGGCCAGGCTCTGGCCGAACACAAACGCGACGACTATGTCATCAGCACCAAAGTCGGACGCATCGTCCTCGATGAAATCGTGACGGGGCCGCAAGAGTTCGGTGAAAAGGGAACAGTCTTCGAACATGGCCGCAAGAACAAGGTCATCAACGACTATTCGGCCGACGCCACACTGCGCTCCATCGAAGACAGCCTCAAGCGCATGGGCACCGACCGCCTGGACATCGTCTGGGTCCACGACATCGCGCAGGATTTCTATGGCGACGAATGGCTGGCGCGTTTCGAAGAAGCACGCACAGGCGCTTTCCGCGTCCTCACACGTTTGCGCGATGAAGGTGTCATCAAGGCCTGGGGCCTGGGCGTGAACCGTGTCGAGCCGATCGAGCTGACCATGGAGCTGCAGGAAGCCAAGCCGGACGGCTTCCTCCTGGCCGGCCGCTACTCGCTGCTGGATCACGAACGCGCCTTGCAACGCGTGATGCCGGCTGCCGTGAAACTGGGCATGGAAATCGTCGTCGGCGGCCCGTATAGCTCAGGCATCCTGGCCGGCGGCGCCAACTTCGAATACCAGCCGGCATCGGCGGAAATCATCGCCAAGGTAGCCCGCATGAAGGCTGTGGCGGAACAGCATGGCGTCAGCATCAAGGCTGCCGCGTTGCAGTTTGCGTTGGCCAATCCTGCCGTGGCTGCCGTCATTCCCGGCGCCAGTAAGCCTGAACGCCTCACGGAAGATCAGCAAGCGCTGTCGGCATCCATCCCGGCGGATTTCTGGCGCGACTTGCGCGAGCAAGGTCTGGTTGCGCCGACTGCGCCGCTGCCGGGCGACAAGCGCTAAGCAATCGTTGCGTTGGTGAACACGCAAGCGGCGAGCTCGCCGCTTGCCGCTTGCCGCTTGCCGCCGCGGTTCAGAACTTGGTTGCGATGCCAAGACCCCATTTGCGTTCAGCATCGCCTGTGTCCGGCAACAGGCCGTTTGAATAATCCAGACTCAGCCCTACGTTCTGATTGAGGTTATAGGTCAGGGCGCTCTTCCAGTAATGGATGCTGCGCGACCCTTCCAGCGCCTTGAGGCCGGTATAGGTGGTGGTGAAGTCAAACGGCAGTCTGGGGTTGGTCGACGACAGCGTGAAGCCGGCTTGCGCGCCGAGACGGATGAAATCCTGATGCTGGTCATAGACGGTGGCGTCGCCGCGATCGACATACATACCGTTGCGGCTCTGGCCGACCAGGATAGGCTTGAAGGCCAGGCCGTTGTTCCAGCGTATGAAATCGTTGAGGATGCCCGGACGCACCATCGTGTACGTGAAGTTGAGCGTCACCAGGCGGCTGCCGTCGGTACTATTGACCAGGTAGTCCGGCCGGGCCGTCAGGTCTTCCGTATTGGCCGATCCCGGATGTGCGAAGTGGAACGCCGACAGCATGCCGATCTGACCGGTACGGGTGGTGTCCACCGTTATCGCGCCGCCGTTGTAATTGGTGACGCGGTTTTGCTTGAAGCCGACATACGGCACCGCCTCATAGGTGCTGCCATTACCGTCCATGGGCCGTTTGTCGAAGGAATAACCGGTGTAGACCACGATGTCGTTGGTGCGCGATTGCGCCACATCATCGTTGGCCAACGTCAGGTGCGCGCGCTCGACGGAAGCATACGCCGCCTGGTTGCTGCGATCGACGGATAACTGATCGGGGTTGCCGCGCACGCGCACCGGATCGAGCCAGCCCGGTTCATGCGCTGCCGTCGTGACTGCTGCCGGTCCGGTCGGTCCGGCTACGCCGGCGGCGCCCGTGGCGGCAACCGTTGCCGTGGTCATGGCGGCTGCCGATGCTGCATGCGGCAAGCTGAGCGTGGCGCCGCTTTGTGCGCAGATCAGGCTGCTCTGGTTGCCGGCGTCGAAGAACGTGCCGGCGATCGCGCCGCTCGTCGGCTTGAATTGTGCATCTTTGCCGTCGAGCAGATTTTGCAAATCCTCAGCGATGTGGTCCGCATTGCAGCTATCGCCCTTGCATGTTCCGCCGGCTGATCTTTCTGCCGCACGTTTCTTGAGCAGCCACGAGGCCAGTTCACGATAAGACGATAACGGCGCCGGATGTTCGCCCACCGATAAATAGGCGGTACTCACCGGGTAGGTCGCAAGCAGGCGCGCTGCCAGTTTTTCCTTGTCCACCTTCAGATCAGTGGCGCATAAGCCGCCGGTATCGGCGGTCTGAGCGTAGACCAGGGGCGCTGCGCCGGAAGCGGACAGCAGCATTGCAGCGGCAAGCGAATGCATTCGACTTCGCATTGTTTTCCTTGTTGTTGTGGCAATAAACGGCATCGACGCACGGCGGTAAGGCTGCCGTGTTCGGAGGATTGACCAATCTGACCGGTCAGAGAATGATATGAACGCGCCGCACCAAAAAATGTTCAATGCCAATTGCAAATTTATGTTGGGGACGTCGATGGTTCGGCCGGCAAGCCCGGCCCGATGCGCGCGGTGCGGCTCAATGGCGCGGGCTATCGGGATGCCGGCAAGGAGTGCAGATTGTTGGGATTTAACAAACAGTCAGACCGGCTCCTGGAAGAGACTGATTTCGACACTGCGTGAAGAAATGCGGCGACCCGCATTCAGGCCAAATCGGTAAGCCAGGATATCAAGTCATACATCACATTGGATTTACAAGCCGGCGATCAGCGCTTCGCAATGCTTTCTGAGCACCGGTGCGGAGAAAGCCTTCAACTTGCGTTGATCGGCGACGGCATAGATCGTGCTGATGCCTTCTTCGTCCATCTCAAAGCTGAGCGCCAGCACAATCCGGCCGCGGCAGGCGATGGTGGCGCCCCACCCACCGTTGATGGAGACCGCGCCGACCTGCAGGTCAGACGGTTCCAGCGACGCCAGAGCACCGGCAAATCGACTGGCGGACTGCGTGGCTGCGAGACTGGCGACGGGCGTGTTGCCGCCGGGACTGTCGCCGACGACCAGGGCGTCCGGCGTCAGCAGCTGCAGCATCGCCTGCTTGTCCTGATGCGCGATCGCCGCCAGGAAGTCCTGCACCAGCCGTTCGCACAGCTGCTGATCTGCGACGCGGCGTGCACGGCCCGATTGCACGCGGCCCTTGGCGCGCCGCACCAGCTGGCGGCAATGCACCGGTGTCTTGTTGAGCGTGGCGGCGATTTCGTCGTACTGACAGTCGAATACTTCGTGGAGCAACAGCGCGGCTCTTTCATCCGCACTCAGGCGCTCCAGCAGCAACAGCACGCCATAAGACAGATCGGACAGCATCGATACCGCATCTTCTGCAGAGGGCGCGTGCCTGTCCAGCCATGGCTCGGGCAGCCAGGGGGCCGACTCTGCCGCGCGCTGGCGTTGCAGATGCCGTAAGCGATCGATGGCAATGCGCGTCGCAACCGTGGTCAGCCAGGCGACCGGCGTTGCCAGTGTGCGGTGATCGGTTTCGCGCCAGCGCAGCCAGGTTTCCTGCACCACGTCTTCCGCCTCCGAAAGACTGCCCAGCATGCGATAGGAAATCGACAGCAGCCGGCGGCGGGAAGCCTCAAAAAGAGAGGTGGACTCAGTCAGCATTTCTTTCATTTATCTCTCCATGTCGGGACAACGAGCTGAAGGCCGATGCATGCGGCGCGTTGTCAGCCGGCTCTCCTGCATGACGATGGGCCGGTGGAAAACGTGACAGCACATGAAAAATATTTTTTCCTTGTCACAGCCCATGCGCCGCCGGCGTCAAGTTCCGGTATCCACATTACCTGAAAGGACAGACGCATGCATTCATACAGCCCACGCGCTCTCGGCATGATTCCCACCGTCATCGAGCAATCCGGGCGATCCGAACGCGCCTATGATATTTATTCCCGCTTGCTGCGCGAGCGCATTGTGTTCTTGGTCGGGCCGGTGACGGACGAGTCCGCCAATCTCATCGTGGCTCAATTGCTGTTTCTCGAATCCGAAGATCCCGACAAGGACATCTCGCTCTACATCAATTCCCCCGGCGGCGGCGTATATGCCGGTCTCGCGATTTACGACACCATGCAATTCATCCGCCCGCAGGTGTCCACCTTATGCACCGGCTTCGCAGCCAGCATGGGCTCCATCCTGCTTGCTGCGGGCGCCAGGGGCAAGCGCCTGGCCTTGCCGAACGCGCGCATCATGATTCATCAGCCGTCCGGCGGTTCTCAGGGCACAGCAGCCGACGTGGCCATCCAGGCGCGCGAGATCCTGTACCTGCGCGAACGCCTGAACAGCATCCTCGCCGAGCGCTGCGACCGGCCCCCGGAGAAGATCGCATTCGACTCGGAGCGCGATCATTTCATGTCCGCAGACGACGCCAGAGAATATGGTTTGATCGATGTGGTTGTTTCTGGCAATGAGCGCAGAACATGACAAGCCTGGGGCGCAATTGATTTCACCGCTGTGTGGCGTACCGGTCTGTAATATGCAATACGAATTACAGGGCATTCAATTATATATTGGACAACTGGTAACGAAAACGGCACCCTTGCGCTTCCATTTTCAGTTTTCATTTTCGCTCGCTGCTCTGAGGAGACACCCATCATGCCAGTTTACCGTTCCCGTACCACCACCCAAGGCCGCAATATGGCCGGCGCCCGCGCACTGTGGCGCGCCACCGGCATGAAGGATGGCGACTTCGACAAGCCGATCGTTGCGGTGGTCAACTCGTTCACGCAATTCGTGCCGGGCCACGTCCATCTGAAGGACCTGGGCCAACTGGTGGCGCGCGAGATCGAAGCGTCGGGCGGCGTAGCGAAAGAATTCAACACCATCGCCGTCGATGACGGCATCGCCATGGGCCACGGCGGCATGCTGTACTCGCTGCCGTCGCGCGACCTGATCGCCGACTCGGTCGAATACATGGTCAACGCGCACTGCGCCGATGCCATGGTGTGCATCTCCAACTGCGACAAGATCACCCCGGGCATGCTGATGGCGGCGATGCGTCTGAACATCCCCGTGGTGTTCGTCTCCGGCGGTCCGATGGAAGCCGGCAAGGTGGTCAAGGTCGTCAACAACGACCGCAAAGTCATCAAGCTCGACCTGATCGATGCCATGATCAAGGCCGGCGACTCCACCGTGTCCGATGCAGACGTGGCTGAAATTGAACGCTCCGCCTGTCCGACCTGCGGTTCCTGTTCCGGCATGTTCACCGCCAATTCAATGAATTGCCTGACCGAAGCGTTGGGCCTCGCGCTGCCGGGCAACGGCACTATCGTGGCGACGCACGCCGACCGCAAGGAACTGTTCCTCGGCGCCGGCCGCCTGATCGTCGAACTGGCCAGGCGCCATTACGAGCAGGACGACTACTCCGTCCTGCCGCGCAGCATCGCCAGCAAGGCCGCATTTGAAAACGCCATGGCGCTGGACGTCTCCATGGGCGGCTCCACCAACACCGTGCTGCACTTGCTGGCCGCCGCGCATGAAGCGCAGGTGGAATTCACCATGGCCGACATCGACCGCATCTCGCGCAAGGTGCCATGCCTGTGCAAGGTCGCGCCGATGACCGACAAGTTCCACATTGAAGACGTGCACCGCGCCGGCGGCATCATTGCGATTCTGGGCGAACTGGCGCGCGCCGGTCTGCTCGACACGTCGCTGCCGACCGTGCACAGCAAGACGCTGGGCGCAGCCATCGAGAAATACGACATCCGCGTCAGCAGCGATGCCGCCGTACACAAGCTGTTCCGCGCAGCGCCAGGCGGCGTGCCGTCGCAGACTGCGTTCTCGCAGGCCGAGCGTTACGAACACGGCGATCTCGACCGCAGCGCCGGTTGCATCCGCGATCGCGAGCATGCCTATTCCAAAGACGGTGGCCTGGCTGTGTTGTACGGCAATATCGCTGAAAAAGGTTGCATCGTGAAGACCGCCGGCGTTGATGAAAGCATCCTGAAATTCTCCGGCAAGGCCCGTGTGTTCGAAAGCCAGGACGCCGCAGTCGAAGGCATCCTCGGCGACACCGTGCACGCCGGCGACGTCGTCATCATTCGCTACGAAGGTCCGAAGGGCGGTCCGGGCATGCAGGAGATGCTGTACCCGACGTCGTACATCAAGTCCAAGGGCCTCGGCAAAGCATGCGCCTTGTTCACCGACGGCCGCTTCTCCGGCGGCTCCTCCGGTCTGGTGATCGGCCACGCTTCGCCGGAAGCGGCCGAAGGCGGCGCCATCGGTCTGGTGGAAGAAGGCGACATGATCGACATCGACATCCCGGCCCGCACCATCAACCTGCGCGTCGCCGCCGAAGATCTGGCGCAACGCCGCGTCAAGATGGAAGCGCGCGGTCATGACGCATGGCAACCGCTGGGTCGCGAGCGCGTGGTGTCGCAAGCATTGCAAGCTTACGCTGCGCTGACCACGTCGGCCGATCGCGGTGCGGTGCGTGATCTGTCGCAACTGAAGCGCTGATCGTTGAGTCAGTACCTGCCCGTGCCGGAGAGCGTCTCCGGCACGGGTACACATCGCCGCATGTCGCTACGGTTCGCCCCGAAGCATCGTCCTTCTCCCTCATCTCTCAAAACTTAAATTGTCAGCGCAGATCGGTGCGCAGATCCCGCACGCCGCGTCCCAGCCGCTGGCGCAGGAGCGTTCCCAATGTTGCGCCATCGGCGTAGCCGACTTCGGCAGCGATGGCGTCGAGATCGAGGCCGCTACCATGCAGCAGCGATTGCGCGCGCTCCACGCGCAGATCCTGGAAGTAGGCCAGTGGCGATTTGCCGAGCACTTCCTGGCAGCGCCGTTGTAACGAGCGCGGACTGACCGCCAGCGTATCTGCCGCTGCTTCCAGCGAAAATCCCTGCTTGAGACGATCCCGCGCCCAGCGTTCAAAACGCAGGATGAGGGGATCGGCCTGCGCCAGATGATTGGGGATGATGTAAGGCGCTTGCAGCGAGCGGATGTCGGCCAGCAGGTAGCGCGAAACAAGCGCCGCCAGCTCCGGGCTGGCCTTGCGCACCAGCCAGAGCGCCAGATCGAGATGGCCCATGGCCGCACCTGCGGTCACGCCGACCTTCGACGGCACCAGCATGCGCGACTCGTCCAGCAGCACGTTTGGATAGCGCTGACGGAACAGCGGCGCCAGCCACCAGGTCGTCGTCGCCTCCTGATGATCGAGCAGCCCGGCATCCGCCAGCAGGAAGGTGCCGATGCAGGACGCCGCGATCTTTGCGCCGTCGGCATGCCATTGCAACAGTTGCTGCTTGGCCTGTTTCACATCGCGCCGTTCGAGCGCCGGCACCAGGACGTCTGGGGTGCCGGTATTGAGCGCCGGCACGATGACCCAGTCCGGTTTCAGTTGTTGCGTCACCGCCTGCACCGGGATGATCAAGCCTTGTCCCGAGCGCACCTTCTTGCGCATGCCGACGATAGAAAGTTCGAAAGCGGGTTTGCCGCGCCTTTGCATGGCGGCGAACTTGTTGGCGAGAGTGAATGTATCGAGTGCAACCGTGAGTCCGGTGTCGAACACGCCGTCGAGAGCGAGGATAGAAATGCGCATGGCGTAAATGACCTTAAAGTTGTCGCTTACGACTATACGGTTTTTGCCGGTCAAGGTCTAGACTGAGCCTCAATCGCATGTGTCGTAAATGATATGAAAACTGTCGTTTACGACGATGTGAGTTTTTGGCGTGAGAGGCTATTCTCAACGCTCGTCATCTATCCCGCACTTTTGAAACGGAGATCTATCATGAAGGTCATGGCAATTGGCACCATTATTCAAGCACCTACGCCGGAACAGCGGCAGCAGATCATGCCGAAAGAAGTACCGGCCACGCTCAAGCTTTATCTCGAAGGCAAGATCGAGCAATTCTGGTTGCGTGAAAACGCGGTCGGCGTGATCTTCCTCATGAACGTCGAGTCGGTCGCACAGGCCAAGACGGCAGTCGATGCGCTGCCGCTGACGGCCGCAGGCCTGATGACTTTCGATCTGATGCCGGTCGGCCCGCTGGCGCCGCTCGGCATGCTGATTCAGGATAAATAAGTCGTACGCACCAGACTGTGTATACGAGGGCTTGGATTCAGAGGATTCAAGTCTTCGGCATGACGCCTTGTGTGATGCCGGTATCGTCAGCGTGTCGCTGAGGCTTATCGCACAGGTCTTCCGGGTAGAGAGTAAATATGAAAACAGCCATCGCGTTTTTCTTCGCTGCACTGGCGATCCTGGTCAGTCCGGTATCGGCACGTGCGCAGGCAAGCGATACAGCAAATACGCCAGTGCCTACGACAAGAATTCTTGCCATCGGCACAATCAATCCGGGTGATCTTGCTGCGGCACGCGTCCTCCTGCCGGCCGAAGTGCGAGAGACGGTAAAGCTATATCTGGACGGTAAGATCGATCAATGGTTCTCGCTGCAGGACCAAACCGGCGTGGCGTTCATCCTTAATGTGACGGATGTCCGGATCGCCCATGAGCTGCTTGAGAAGCTGCCTTTGGGGGCGGCGCATTTCATGCATTTTGAGTTGATCCGGCTTGGCCCGCTCAATCCGCTTCGTCAATTGCAGGGCATGACAGCAGGGCCGTGAGCTCGCCCGGCCCGCTGTCAGAGGGTTAAAAGCCCCGGATGCAGATGCTCAGTCAACAAACACGATATCGTCCTTGCCCTGAGGAGGGATCTTGATTGCAATTGCTTTGACCGGGCCGCTGGTGACGACAGCGCCTGCGTGCGGCGTGCCTTTGGGGATGATGATCAGCGTGCCCGGTTTGAATTCCTTGAGTTCGCCGCCCAGCCACATCGACCCGCTGCCTTCGATGATGTACTGGATCTCGTCGGTCTTGGCGTGAATGTGTTTGTTGACGTTGCCCGACTGGAGATTAATCGTGGCGTTGTCCGTATTGACCAGGGTCTTGGAGTTCAACTCCGGATACGGTGTCTTGGGAAGCATGGCGTGGGTGATCGTATTAAGATCGATCACCGCCGGCGCCAGCGGCGCCTGTTCCGCGTGTGCCGTGGAAATCGCGTGCTGTGCCAATGGCGATACCGCAATTCCGGCTACGAACGCACCGACGACTGCAATTGAGAGAACCATGATGTTTTGACGCATATGAGATCCTTTTTTAATAATGTCAGATTGTGCGAATGGTTCATGCAGGTGGAGGTGATCGCAACACCGCCACTGGCTCACAATTTACACGGTATCGTCATGAAATGCTTCGTACGCATGGCCTTGATCAATGATAAATTCCTTTCCGGAGCAACTCCGAGCAACTCGGAGCAACTGCGGGGTTCCCTCCCGGGGCTATATAAAAGGAAGCAAGCATGCAAGGAAATTCGTCAGCGTTCAGATTCTGGCTGGTGCTGGGAATCGTGATTCTCATCGCCGGTTTTGCGGGTGCCTACCTGATCAAAACCAGAGCGGTTGAGAGCGCATCGGCGCAGTACCGCCTCATCGGCGGCCAGGCATATGAGAGTGAAGAGTCGAAGCAGGATGCCGACAGCGTGCAGAGGTTCGGCGGTACGCCCGCCATGATTGTCGCTGCCTACAAGCGCAAGCTGCACAACCTGTTTCACGGAGAGAGTCTGGCGTACGTGCTGGCCATTGCGGCCGTCATCCTGGCAGGGCTTTGCTTTCGGGCGGCGCTGGATGCGAAAAGAGGAGACTGAGGCAGCCGTCACGCATCGGATGCGTAGAATGAGACAAGTCTGTCAGCCATGACAGCTGACAGGCTTGTTATTCAAGACATCGGAGATATCAAAGATTTTCGTGCGGGGAGATCTGCACGTTGCGGCGCAGCGAAATATGCGGCACCACCATCGCCGCCAGCAGCACCGCGATGGCAATGACAAACATCATTACAAAGGTAATGTGCAGCGAATGATGCAAGGCGTCCTGCACAGCTGCATTCTGCAAGCCGCTACCGGCCTGTGAGTCGAGCAAATGTTTGATCTGGTCGGCCGTCACCGGCACCGAACCAGGCGCATGCGCGAGTCCGTAATTGAGCACCGCACCGAACAGCGTCGCACCCAGGGTGTTGCCCAGATTGCGCGAAAACAGATTCGATGCCGTCGCACTGCCGCGTTGCCGCGGCTCCACGATTTCCTGAATCAGCACCAGTGAACTGACGCTGGCGATACCCATGCCCAGTCCCATGACCAGCGAACCGATACCGGCTTGCAGCGGTGAGCTGTCGGGTGTGAGCAATACAAAAAACAGCGCGCCCAGCGGGATCACGCCGCTGCCGAACACCATCAGCTGACGCAGTCCGAAGCGATGCAGCGACTTCGCCGTGGTGGTGGCGCCCAACGGCCAGCCGACCATCATCATGGTCAGGGCCAGACCGGCGACGACCGGCGTGCGATGCAAGACGCCCTGCACATACACCGGCAGGAAAGTCGTCAATCCCATCATCGCCATGCCCACGAATACCGTCGCGCAATTCGACGCGGCAATCGGGCGATGAGCCCAGATGCTGAATGAAATCATCGGGTCGGCCGCCCGTCGTTCCTGCCAGACGAACAGCACGGTACAGGCGATGAATATCGCCAGTTCGATTACGGCGTGTTCCGTATTGGAGGCGCCGATATCGGTCAATGCAAACATCAGCGCGCCGATCGCGGCAGTAAACAAAATGGCGCCGGGAATATCGAGCGACGGCTTTTCATGCTTGTCGCCTTCACGCAGGAACATGACAAAGCCGACGGCAGCGGCCAGGCCGATCGGCACGTTGAGCCAGAAAATCCAGGACCATGACATATCGTGAATGATCAGGCTGCCGACCAGCGGACCGAGCACGGCGGAAATCGCCCAGACGCTGGCCAGATAGCCTTGCACCTTGCCGCGTTCGCGCGCCGGATAAAGATCGGCGACGATGGTCATCGACACCGGCTGAATGGCGCCGGCGCCGACACCCTGAATCAGGCGAAACACGATCATCGCCGGCATCGACCAGGCGAAACCCGCCAGCACCGAGCCCAGCAGGAAGATCGCAACGCCGGCCAGCATGACCGGCTTGCGGCCGTACACATCGGAGAGTTTTCCGAACACCACTGTCATTGCCGTCTGCGTGAGCAGGAACGAGGAGAAGACCCAGCTATACAGATGCAGACCGCCGAGTTGCGTGACGATTTGTGGCATGGCGGTGGCGACAATGGTGGCTTCGAGCGCGACCATTGCCATGGAGGCCATCACCGCGGCGATGACGAGGTGGCGTTTGGTTTGAATGGATTCGGACATGATGTCGGTTAGGAGATGGCTGCCTGATTCACCGCAGCATCGGCTGCGTCGGTCGATGGAGCGGCGACCGTCAGATGGGTGGCTGGTGTCGGGCATTATGCCGCGTCTGATGGAAACGTGCTGGCGGCGCCAGAATCGCCGTCTGCCGCACAGGTCTGTCCGAAGCCGATATGGAAGTGAGCGTGCAAACGGTACAGAACAGAGGAACCTGCCGGCGTCTGAAAGGGCTTCCGCTAAAAACGTTCGCCGGTGTCGCCTGAAATCGCGGGCGATCGCCGGATTCTTTGCCGGCACTATTCTTCGGAAGTCGCATCGAAGGAGGTATGCAGCAAGGAACGCAATCCGGATTCCAGGCGATGGCGGGAGAGGATTGTCTTTTTATTCACATCCAAAAGGAGAGCGGAGAATGGTCAGCAAAAACACGATTTGTCTCTGGTACGACGGCACCGCATTGGAAGCAGCGACGTTTTACGCCGCGACCTTTCCGGACAGCGCGGTGGATGCCGTGCATCGCGCACCGGGCGACTATCCCTCGGGCAAGGAAGGTGATGTCCTGACGGTCCAGTTTACGGTGATGGGCATCCCTTGTCTTGGTCTGAACGGCGGTTCGGCATTCAAGCACAGCGAAGCTTTTTCGTTCCAGGTTGCGACCGACGATCAGGCCGAAACGGATCGTCTGTGGAATGCAGTCGTCGGCAACGGCGGCCAGGAAAGCGCGTGCGGCTGGTGCAAGGACAAGTGGGGCCTGTCCTGGCAGATCACGCCGCGCGCGCTGACGGCCGCAATCGTCGACCCGGACCCGGCTGCCGCCAGGCGTGCCTTTGAGGCCATGATGCAGATGAAAAAGATCGACATCGCGGCGATTGACGCCGCCCGGCGCGGCTGAAGTCGCACGCGCCGCCCACCGTCTCTGCGCCTGCCGACTACATGGCGTTCAGCGCCGCCAATGCCGCTGCATCCAGCTGCAATGCGCCGGCGGCGACGTTCTCGCGCAAGTGCGCTACCGACGACGTGCCGGGGATCACCAGAATGTTTGGCGCGCGCTGCAGCAGCCAGGCCAGCACCACTTGCATCGGCGTTGCTTGCATGGAGGCGGCGACGCGCGTCAGGGTCTCCGATTGCAACGGCGAAAATCCGCCAAGCGGGAAAAACGGCACGTAAGCAATGCCTTGTGCCGCCAGCGTATCGATCAAGCCATCGTCGCCACGAGCAGCCAGGTTGTACATGTTCTGCACGCACACGATGCTGGTGATCTGCTGCGCTTCCGCCAATTGCTGCGCGTTGACGTTGCTGAGTCCGATATGCCGGATGAGGCCTTCTTCTTTCATGCGCACAAGCACCTGCAGCGCCTCGCCGATCGACGAGCTATCAGGACCTTCCAGGCCCGGGGCGCGCAGGTTGACCACATCCAGCGCTTCCAGTTGCAGGTTGCGCAAGTTGTCATGCACTGCGTCGCGCAATTGCTGCGCTGATGCCGCCGGTATCCAGGATTGATCTTCGCCTCGCAGAAAGCCTATCTTCGTGACAAGGGTCAGGCCGTCGCGGTATGGATGCAGCGCTTCCCGGATGATCCGGTTGGTGACGTGCGGGCCGTAGAAGTCCGAGGTGTCGATATGGTTGATCCCCAGTTCGACGGCTTCGCGCAGGACGGCGACGGCGGCGGCGCGGTCTTTTGGCGGCCCCCATACATGCGGGCCGGCCAGCTGCATGGCGCCGTAACCGACACGGTTGAAGCGGATGTCGCAATGGGCGGGAGAAAACTGGTCGCGGGAAGGTGAATAGGCGGTCATTGAAGCTCCTGAACGTGGGATTGAATGGGCGGGCAATTTGCCGGGCAGCTGAGTCGGCGCCGGCATCGCGGCATAAGTGCATGGTAATGAAGACCGGGCCGTGTGATAATCCGGGCAATGCCGTACGGGCTGTACGAAATTCCGCACAATAAAGGTGGCCGCCGCGATGACTACAGACATTCACTCCATGGCAGACTTGTCGACCTTTGCCCTTGTGGTCCAACATCAGGGCTTCCGCCAGGCCGGACGCGCCAGCGGGCAGTCCGCATCGGCGCTGAGCGAAGCGGTGCGCCGGCTGGAAAACAAACTCGGCATTCGTCTTCTGCTGCGCACCACGCGCAGTGTGACGCCAACCGAAGCCGGCGCATTGTTGCTGAGCCGCTTGCGGCCGGCGCTCGATGAAGTCGCTAATGCGCTCGATGTGCTCAACGATTTGCGCGACCGGCCGCGCGGGACATTGCGATTGAATGTGCCGGTAAGCGCGGCGCGTTTTTTCCTGCAGCCGATGGTCAATCAATTCCTCGGTCTCTATCCGGAAATCATGCTGGAGCTGGTCGTCGACAACAATTTTGTCGACGTCGTCGCCAGTGGCTGCGACGCCGGCATCCGGTATGGCGAGCGGCTGGAGCAAGACATGATCGCCGTGCCCATCGGTCCGCGCACGCAACGTTTCGCGGTGGCGGCGGCGCCGTCATATCTTGCGCGGCGCGGCGTGCCGCAGCATCCGCGCGACTTGCTCCAGCACGCCTGTCTGCGGGGAAAATTTCTGAGCGGCGCCGTTTATCCGTGGGAGTTCGAGCGCGACGGGCAGACGCTTACGGTCGAGCCGGACGGCCCTCTGATCGTCACGCCGACCGTGGCCGACCTGGCAGTCAGCGCAGCCGTGGCGGGACACGGGCTGATCTATCTGTTTGAAGAATGGCTGGAGCCGTATATGACGTCCGGCCAGCTGCAGCCGGTATTGCAGGACTGGTGGCTGCGGTTTCCCGGACCGTTCTTGTACTACTCAGGCCGACGCCATTTGCCGGCGCCGTTGCGCGCATTCATCGAGTTCATCCAGTCGTCCGCCGCCGGTTAGCATCCGCGTCTATGACAAGGAAACGCTCGCGCCGCCGGCCTGCGGATTGCCGCCGGCGTCGTTCACGGCCGATACGACGGTCTGCGGCGCAGTTCCACGGCCGTGCTCCCGCGGCGAACAACCCATGACTCTTTTGAATGCTTTGCCGAAGGCGCTCTCGGATTCATAGCCGAGCGACAGGGCGATGGCGGAAGTCGACTCGCGTGAATTCTTCAGGCGATCGCCGGCCAGCATCATTCGCCATCGCGTGAGGTACTCCATGGGAGTCGTCCCCACCGTCTGCCTGAAGCGCAAGGCGAAGACGGAGCGCGACATGCCTACGCGCTCTGCAAGGGCCTGCAATGTCCAGCCGTGTCCGGGGTCGTCGTGCATGCAGCGAATGGCGGCGCCCATCTGCTTGTCGGCCAGGGCGAACAGCCAGCCCACGCCTTGCGTCACATCGTCCGCCAGATGCAGCCGCAGCGCCTGAACCAGCATCATGTAAGCCAGCTGTTGCGTGATCAACGAACCTCCCGGTTGCGGATCGCGCACTTCTTCCTTCATGCGTTCCAGCGACCATCGCATGGCCGCCTTATCCGACTCTTTGCGAATATGCACGATGGGCAGCAGCGAACTCAGCAAAAAATCGGCATGACCGCCGGTGAGCACAAAATGGCCGCCGACCAGATAGCAGCTCCCTTCTTTCTTCTCGGCAGTCTCTGGCTGCTCCCGCCATTTTTCGCGCAGCAGCCGGAAGTCGACCGGCGGCGCCGACAAATCGGTCGCCAGACGGAACGGCGGTCCGGGCGGCAGCAGATAGCATTCGCCGGCGGTGAGCAAGACTGCCTCGGCTACGCCTTCCACCGACAGCCAGCATTGACCGGACACCACGGCATAACATTTGATGCCGGGATGTTCCGGCCATTGAATCGCCGTCTCGCCGGGAATCTCGAAACCGCCCGCGACATAACTGCGCGGTTTGAACAGCGACAATACATCTGATAGAGGATCCATAGATTCAGGACGATTGAGCCAATAATGCGGACTTTATCGCATTGATGGTATCGATACAAGCGCCTATATTCACTTTCATCGGACTGCATTCGCAGTTCTCAACTGAAGCAAAGGTGAATTCATCATGCGTATTTTTGTAACCGGTGCGACCGGTTTCATCGGAGCAACCATCGTCGCAGAACTTATCAAGGCCGGTCATCAGGTGCTCGGACTGACGCGTTCGGAAGCGGGGGCGCACTCCCTCGTAGCGGCCGGGGCGGAAGTTTTTCGTGGCGACCTGGAGGATCTGGACAGCCTGCGTCGCGGCGCTGCGGCGGCGGACGGCGTCATCCACACGGCTTTCAACCACGACTTCTCCAGGTTCGTCGCCAACTGCGAAGCAGACCGGCAAGCCATCGAGGCAATGGGCGCTGCGCTCGCGGGTACCGATCGCCCGCTGGTCATTACTTCCGGCACCGGAATGGGCGCGGCTGTGCCCGGCCGTCCTGCGACGGAAGAAAATTTCAATCCCAACCATCCCAATCCGCGCAAGGCATCGGAACTGGCCGGCATTGCCGTGGCTGAACGCGGCGTCAATGTGTCGGTTGTGCGCTTGCCCCAGGTTCACGACACGGTGCGGCAAGGTCTCATCAGTCCGTTGATTCAGATTGCGCGGGAGAAGGGTGTCTCCGCATTCGTCGGCGACGGCAGCAATCGCTGGCCGGCGGTGCATGTCAGCGATGCCGCCCGTCTTTACCGGCTGGCAGTGGAGCGGCGGGAAGCCGGCAGCAGATACCATGCCGTTGCGGAAGAGGGCATCTCGCTGCGGGACATCGCCGAGGTCATCGGCCGAGGATTGCAGATACCGGCGGTGAGCATTTCCGCCGAAGAAGCGCCGGCGCATTTCGGCTGGCTTGGTGATTTTATCGGGCGGGACCTTCCAGCCTCCAGCGTGCAGACACAGCAGAAAATGGCATGGAGCCCGACCGGACCGGGACTGATCGCAGATCTCGAGCGGATGAAATACTGAGTCCGGCCCTGTTGATCGACATAAAAAAGCCGCACCAGGATTTGGTGCGGCTTTGCTTTTTATCGCTTCACACTCAGTGCATGAACAGCACGAGCAGAATGATGATGGGGATAGGTACGCCCAGTAACCAGAGCAGAATAGCCGGCATGGTGATCTCCTAGGAAATGGTGACAGGGTCAGCGGAACCGGTGACGCGCGGTTCCACAGCGGTAAAGACAACGCGGTCGCGCAGGCGGCCGCCGTAAGTGGCCGCGAAGCTGGCGATGAAGGCGCCGCACAGCAAGGCGACGAACATCCACAGCGAACCGTAGGCGGCAGCCTTGCGTGCGCTATCCGCTGCATCCTTGGCCTTCACGGTGGCGTCGTCAATATTTTTCTTGTAGGTGGCATACGTGTCGGAGACGCGCTTTTCTGCATCCGCCTGGCTCATGCCTGTGCGTCTGGCGACGACTTGCGCCACGTAGGTTTTGTCGGCGTCAGGCAGCGCGCCGGTTCGCAAGGCATTGGCAAAAATACGCGTGACTTCAGCACGTTGCCCAGGCGTGACGGCGTTGTCTCGACCATCGGCCAGCGGCGCAAGCGCAGGAGCAGCATCCGATCCGGGTGCGGCAGGCGCACCTGTCTGTGCCGAGCCTGTGCTTGCCGTAGGGCGGAACAGCGTATCAATGAAATAGCCCGACATGCCGTCGGCAGCGTTGCCAATGTTATTTCCATTGCCATTTCCGCCGGCGTCGGAAGCCATGGCCGCACCGCCCGCAGCACCGACCGTAGCAACCGCTGCACCGGCCGAGCCGGCTACCTTGGCGCCGCTGGACACTACACTGCCGATCGCGCTGCTGAGCAGGGCCGCAGTCGCAAGCGAAGCGACGGCCCATGCCAGAAATCCGTGGGCGGTGTCGCGAAAATACACTTCATCCGTATGCACATTGGCCCACTTCACGCGCAGCCGTCCGGCGATATAACCGCCGATGGCCGAAGCCGCGATCTGCGTGAACGTAATCCACGCGACAGTGGAATAGCCTATGGTCTGGGCGCTGAGGCCGCTGCCCGACCACGGTGATACCGATGACAATCCCAGGCCGAAGCCGAGGATCACCAGAATGAACGACAGCGCTGCAGCGGCAAATGCGCCCGCGAGAATGGCTCCCCAGGACACGCCTGACGAGGCGGATCCGCCCGCCTCGATGTCGGGGTCGTGCAGAGTACGATTTAGCATGATGGTCTCCTGTGATTGACACGCCGCAGAGAGGACGCCGGGTAGCGAGCGCTCGATTGGCTTCTTGGTTCTTGTCTTGCGTCAAGACACAGAAAATGTACCGGGGCGGCTGCTCCCGGGCCATAGGACGATGGCGGGATATTTCGTAGGACTTGCGGCAAGAGCAACGGTTATTGCCGTGAGGCCCTCTGTGCGGCGAGGTGTGCTTAGATGTGTTCGGATGCTGCCGGCGATGCAGGAACAAGACCGCGGTTTTAAGAGTCTGTCATGATGCAGCTTCACTATACATGCCACGATGCGCTACGCTGCATCGGCGGCCCGATGCACTCACCTGGCGAGACTGGACACGGCATGAAGACGTTTCATTGCGACAATTGCACACGGCAGGTTTTCTTTGAAAATACGCGCTGCGAACACTGCGGCTGGCTGTTGGGTTATCAGCCGGAACACCAGATCATCAGCAGCTTCACGCCCGAGAGCGATGAACCGGATGCAGGCAGCACCGGCCGCTGGCGCAGCATCAATCCGGTCAATGAGGGACGCATCTTCAGGCAGTGCAGCAACTATGCACAGGAAGATGTATGCAACTGGATGATCGACGCCGGCGACGACGATACGCTCTGCGCCTCGTGTCGCCTGACCACGGTCATCCCTTCTCTTGCGGTCGACCAGAACCGCATTCTCTGGCGGCGTCTCGAAGTGGCCAAGCGTCGCCTGCTGCATACGCTGTGGACCTTGAATCTGCAGCCGACGTCCAAGCCGGAGGATCAACATGCCGGTCTGGCGTTTGAATTCCTGGAGGATGTGCCGCACGGACCGCGCGTGCTGACCGGCCATGCCGAAGGCGTCATTACCATCAACATCGCCGAAGCAGACCCCGCCTACCGGGAAAAAATGCGCGAACAAATGGCGGAGCCGTATCGGACATTGCTCGGCCATTTCCGGCATGAGAGCGGACACTACTATTTCGATCGCCTGATCGCCGGTACCGACCGGATCGATGCATTCCGCCAGCTGTTCGGCGACGAGACCGTCAACTACGCAGAGAGCCTGCAACGCCATTACGGCAACGGCCCGTCGCCGGACTGGAACCAGCAGTTCGTCAGCGTGTATGCCGGCAGCCATCCCTGGGAAGACTGGGCGGAAACCTGGGCGCACTATCTGCACATGTTCGATACCCTGGAGACCGCCTACTCTTGCGGCGTACAGCTGCGTCCGAAGAACCGGCGCGAGCAAAACCTGACGATCGGCACTTCGCCCGTGGATGCGGCGTCATTCGAAGAACTGATCGTCGAATGGTTTGCGCTGACCTATGTGCTCAACAGTCTGAATCGCAGTATCGGCATGCCTGATTCCTATCCGTTTACTTTGTCGACACCGGTGCTGGCGAAGCTGAAGTTCGTTCACGAAATCGTGATGCAATGCGCGCACGGCGGCGCAGCGCAGGCAAGCTGAGAAAAATCAACACTCGACGCAAATTCAATAACTATCCGTAGCGGCGGCCCAGCGGAGTTCACTGAGATAGTCATGGGTATCGGTCGCCATCCATGACGATCTGAATTCCACCGGTTCTCCGCGCAAGTCGTAGCCGGTACGCAGAGAAAGCAATACCGGATGACCGGCAGGCAGACCAAACTCCTTCGCCACTTTCTTGGGCAACAGGCATGCTCGCAGCCGATCTTCGACACGGCTTACGGAGATGCCGCATTGCTGTTCCAGAAACGAATAGACCAGATGAAACGGCGCTCCATCAGCGCCCCATTCCTTGGTCCCCACGCGCGCGAAGGGGAAGCTGATTGTCTCCAATACCAGCGGTGCGCCATCAAGGACGCGCAGGCGGCGCAGGCGATAAACCAGTTCATCGGGGTTCAGCTTGAGGGCAGCGCGTTCGCCGGCATCTGCGACGACTCGCTCCTTCAACAACAAGGTATCTTCGGGCAAGCGTCGCACGCCGTCCACGCGGTCCGTCAGCCGGTAGAAGCTGGTAAAAGCACGCTCATTGGTAGCACGCGTCACGAAGGTGCCGCGTCCGCGATGGCGCGTGACCAATCCCTGGCCGCTTAGCACGTCGAACGCCTTTCGTACGGTACCGACGCTGACCTTCATGTCTTGCGCAAGTGCTTCTTCGCCGGGCAGTACCTGCCCCGGCAACCATTCGCCGGCAATGATGCGGTCATGGATGTAACGCGCAAGTCGGACAAAGGCCGGGCTGAGATCGATAGGTGTCATTTCTATATTCTATAGAGAATGTAGAAGTAACACTATAGAATTTGATTCCAAGCGAGTATTCACCTCGCTATAGTCCTCCCTATCGATGTCCGACAACTGTCGCTCGACGCAGGAGAGGACGGATTCCCGGACGCTGTTCTATCCGGAATCGCCACTTCCTCCCAATGGCTGCAAGTACGCCATTTTTCCGACGGGACAGGCATCGATATTTCTTTCATTCATTCGTTGAGATATCGCCATGAACAAGCACATCCATCGCATCGCTTCCGTCGAGGCTTTGCACGTAGGCCAATTCCTGTATGCCCGCATCCGTACCGAAGCGGGACTGACCGGCTACGGCGAAGCGGGATCCTGGGGGCATATTGAAGCCGCCAAGGCGGCGCTGGAAAAGTTCGGCAAGTATCTGGTCGGTCAGGATGCGAACCAGATTGAACTCCATTGGAACGTGATGCAGCGCTTCTCCCATTTCCGCGGCACCGCCGTTAATGCCGCCGTATCGGCCATCGACATTGCGCTATGGGATTTGCTGGGCAAACGTCTTCAGGTGCCGGTCTGGCAATTGCTTGGCGGCAGCTATCGCAACAAGTTGCGCGTCTATGGCCATGTCTACGCGGAGACATTGGAAGAAGTTCTGTCCGAGTGCCGTCGTCTGCGTGAAGAAGGCTTCACGGCGGTCGGCCATATCAACCCCTTCCTGGACGAACCGGAAGGCCAGGAATATTTCCGCTCGCATGCCGGCAAGGTGCGCGACGCCAAGGAACGCGTCATGGCGTTCCGCGAAGCGGTCGGCCCCGATGTCGACCTGCTGATCGAGATGCACCGTCGCCTCAGCCCCGCCGAAGCGATCGCCATCGGCCAGGTACTGGAACCGCTGACGCCGATGTGGCTCGAGGATCCCCTGCGTCCTGAGTTCTACACGCAGATGACGACCGTCGGCAACGCCATCCGGGTGCCGATTGCGACTGGTGAACGTTTCTGTACCCCGGCGGAGTTTCAGCAGCAGCTCGCCGGCGGCGGCGTGCGCTATGCGCGTGCTTCGGTATGCGTCTGTGGCGGCATCACTGGCGCCAAGAAAATCGCAGCCTTGGCCGAGGCGCAAAACGTCGACCTTGCTCCTCACAATCCGTTGTCGCCGATCAGTCTTGCTGCGTGCATGCAGGTCGCCGCCGCAGTGCCCAACTTTGCGATTCAGGAATACCCGACCGGATTTGAAAATCTGGTCCTGAAGTCCGGCCAGAAGTTGCTGGGTTCCGATCTCGTGAAAGATCATCCGGTGCCCAAAGCGGGCTTCATCACCGTGCCGGACGCACCAGGCATTGGCGTCGAACTGGTGGACGACGTGGAATTCAAGCGTGCACCGCTCTACCGTCCGGTATCCATGCGCCGCACCATCGACGGCGCACCGCTAGATCAATAACCGGGACCGATCATGCCGCATCTCATTGTGGAATATTCGCCGGGATTGTTTACGCCAGATGGCCTGGCGCAGACGCTGCTGGAACTCAACGCTGCCGTTATCGGCAGCGGCAGCATCCAGAAGGAAAGCGATCTCAAGTCGCGCATGATTCCGCTGGACGCGACACGGGTCGGCACGGAAGCCGGCGGGCGCGGATTTGTCTATGCCCAGCTGCGAGTCTTGCCAGGACGCACACCGGCAATGCGGGCCGAGCTGTCGCAGCGCATCGCCGGCGTCATTCGTGCGCGCTGCGCAAGGCCGGTCGGCACGACCGTACAACTGAGCGTCGAGGTGGTTGAGATGGAGCGCGAATCGTACGTCAAAGAAGTTCTGTAATTCATTGCCTCAAGGCGGCAATTCATCGCAAGCTTGCAGCGTAGACGCAGCAAGCTTGCGAGACGAGACCGTCGGCACACCTATCGCAAAAGCAAGAACCGAGGAGACTGCAACATGCAAAACACCATCACCGGCGAGCTGAACAATGGACTCGGCATCGGGCGAAACAGATGGCTGATTATTCTGCCGACCGTTTTCATCGTCTATATGTTGTCGTATTTCGATCGCGTCAACATTGCCATGGCGCTCCCGCACATGACCAAGGAGCTGGGGCTGACGTCGACGCAGGGCGGCTGGATCGGCGGGGCCTTCGCCTGGGGCTATGCACTGACGCAACTGCTGGCCGGTTATCTGGCAATGAAATTCGGCGCGCGCCGTCTGGTTGCCGTCTGTCTGGTGTTGTTCGGTGCAGCGGCAATGCTGACCGGGCTTGCCACGACGTTCTGGCAAGTGCTGAGCGTGCGCATCTTGCTCGGACTGGCGGAAGGCCCTGTATATGCAGGTACGTCAATCTTGCTGGCGCAGTGGTTCATGAAGGCCGAGCGTGGCCGGGCATTCGGTATCTGGAATCTGGGCGCGCCGCTGGGCGGCTTTCTGGCAGGCCCGATCTCGGGCGCCATCATCGCGCACTACGACTGGCGCGTCATGCTTATTGCCGAGGGTTTGCCTGCGTGGATATTTTGCGTCATCTGGTTCAAATCGATTCCCAAAAGCCTCGATGCGGCAGCGTGGCTTCCTTCGGCCGACCGCGTTGTCATCAGGCAGACGCTGGAAGAAGAGCAGGCGGCGCACAAAGAGCCGGAAGCAGATTCCTGGTGGACGATTTTCAACGAACCGGCGGTCTGGCTTATGACCTTGGGATTCGGCCTCAATACCATTCTGTTGTACGGCATTACTCTGTGGTTGCCGACAGTCATGAAATCGTACGGCCAGCTCAGTGAGACGGCGATCGGTTTTTTTGCCGGCGCACCGTTCGTGATGTCGATGCTGGGGATCTATTACATCAGCCGCCGCTCGGACAAGCATGGACAAGAGCGTCGCTGGCATGCAGCGATACCGACAATGATCACGGGCTTGCTCATGGCCGCGGCAGCGTTCGTTCCGGCACCGTTGTTCTACGTGCAGATCGCGCTTTTTATCCTGATTGGCTTTACGCTCAAGATGCTCATGCCGTTGATCTTTTCACGGCTGACAGAAATTCTTCCACTGCGCAAAGCGATGCCGGCAGTAGCGTTTGTCAGCGGTGTCGGAAACCTGATAGGCCAGTTTTTGGGGCCGCTTCTGGTCGGCTATGTCAGATCGATCTCACCGGACTACAAGATGTCTTTGTTGATGCTGGGTGTAGCGGCATTCCTCGGCGGCGTTGCAATTGCGGTGTCGAAGACGACGCGCGAACGATCGCCGGCCTGATGGTGAACGTCCGACCTTCGCTTCGAGGGGGCGGGCATGCTTGCCCGGTGGCGAAGAGGACAACGAATACGCTCAGGAAAGACCCGGGCTGCGGCGCCACGACATGCGCGGCAACGCCGGGATCAGCAAGCCGAGGCAGATCAGCGCCACGCCCATCAGCAGATCGGCAGACAGCGCTTCGCCGAAGATGATCGACGACAGTGTGATGCCGACTACCGGCACACCCAGCATGCATACCGACACCGTCACCGGCGACAGGCGCTGCGTCATTTGCAGCACAATCAGGAAAGTCATGGCCGTCGCCAGCGGACCGGTGTAAGCGATTACGTACCAGGAATGCGATTCGGCCAGAAAGGTCGGCGCGCCATCCACCGCCAGCGCCAGGATGGTCAGGGGCACGGCGGCCACGAGCGTTTGCCATGGCAGCAGGTCGAAGTCGAGTCTGACGCCTTTGGTCGATTTGATCTGCAAGATATTGATGGCCCACGACAGCGAGGCGGCGCCCAGCATCAGGTAGCCGATCATGCCGTGCAGGTCGGCATGCAGCAGCACCGGCAACACCACGATGGCGATACCGGCATAGCTGAACACGGTCGCCAGTTGCTGCTGGCCGCTGAGGCGTTGCTTGAGTACCAGCGAAGCGCCCGGTACGACCCAGATCGAGGTGGCATAGGCGATCAGCGAAGCGCGGCCTGGCATCACGAAGTGCAGCGCGCCGGTCACCAATGCCGTGAACAAGCCCATTTGCAAAATGCCGACGCCCAGCACCACCGGCCATTCTTCACGGCGCGGCAGGCGCAGCTTGCCGATGGCGGCGGCAATGGCAAAACTCAGCAAGGCTGCGGAAACGAAACGGCTGGCGGCGAACCACAGCGGTGGAATGTACTGGCTGCCGTATTTCATCACCGGCCAGTTGCCGCCCCAGATGCAGATCGCCAGCACCACACATACGAGGAACGGCCCGCTGATGGTTTTTGTTTTTTTGAGAGCGGCAGGCGAGCTGATGGGCGACATGAGAATTCCGAGTGAGAGGAGCGAGACGGGAGGCGAGCGGTTTTCAACATTCCATGACTTCGCCTGGCGCAGACTCTTTTTTCTGGCGCCGGGACGCTGTGCTGCGGCGCATCCAATTTGACGATTATGGTAGCGATTCAGGCGCAGACAGTGCTGCCGTATTTTTGGAAATATCGGACTTTAAAAGCATAAATATCTTTAGATATTAATTTTTATTGGTAAATATGCTTTTGCAATACTAAAAACTGGAATTTATGAATATCTGATGCGATGTTGGGTACTTCTCTTTGCGGTGCGGTATAAATGTCCGCTATCTGGAAATAGTATGGGGATAGCCGCCTTGCCCGTTCCTCAGAAAGTGGAATTTTCACGTGTTCTGTGATTGCGCGAAAACGGCTCTGTGAGTGCGCAAGTCGCCCTCATTGGATAAATAGAGCACGCTAGCATTCACGTCTTCTTTGCCATGAATGACGGATGCTGCTTCAGGCAGCCGGGGCCACTCTCACTCTGTCTCGTCCGCCGCGCTTGGATTCATACAGCGCCGCATCTCCCAGTTCGAGTAGTGCCGCCAACCCTGCCGGCGGCCGGTCGAACAGCGTTCCTCCGATGCTCAGGGTCACGGCATCGGGCGTTGGAAAGGTTTCCCGTGCCAGCCGTCCAAACACCTCGCGCAAGCCATCGCTCAGCGCCACGACACCTTCGCCGGAAGATTCGCGCAGCAGGATCACGAACTCGTCTCCTCCCAGCCGGGCGGCGAGGGAACCGTGCGGCAGCGCGTCGCGGATCATTTCACTCAGCCCCACCAGTAGTTTGTCGCCGGCGCTGTGGCCGTGCAGGTCATTGACTTGTTTGAAGTTGTCGATGTCGATCAGCAGCAAGGCGCCGGGCGTTGCAGGCGAGGCCTGGTTAAGCAGTGCAGGAGCGCGCATGTCCAGCGCGCGGCGGTTGTACAGCGCAGTGAGAGGATCGCGTGCGGCGAGCTGTTCGATGCGTTCCTCGCGGCGGTGGCGTTCGGTGCCGGTCATGGACAAGGCGATCAGCATGATCGCCATGGCGCCTTCCACCAGCGACACCTGGATGACGCCGCCACGGAATGCCGCCAGGTCGATAAAGGTATCCAGCGCCACGACGGAGCCGGCCTTGGCCAAATAGAAGAGGCCATGCACCAGCAGCACGTAGCGCAACTGCACCGCGCCCACGCTCAGGGAAACGCCGTGAGGACGCAGCAGGAAGCTGGCGCGCAGGGTGATGCCGGCGATCAGCAGCGATTGGATGCACAGCATCAGCCTGGACCACCAGGGTTCGCCTGGCACCAGCAGCATGGCCAGCCAGATGAGGGCAATCAGGTACCAGGCACGCGACAACCGGGTCCCCGTGAAGCGCGCAACGCCCGCCAGAAACAACCCGTGGGCGGCAATCAGCAAGCCGTTGGCAAACCAGATGCCGATCAGCAGGAAACCATTGCTGCGCAGCAAGGCCAGGACGCAGCCCACAGTGATGACTGCGAATCCCGCGCTCCAGAACTGCAGCGACTTTTCGCGAACGCTGTTCCACTCCACAGCCAGATAGAGCGCGGCTGCGGCCGCCAAGGCTGTGGTGAGAATGAGGATGGTGGAGGGATCGAGTGCCATGGGTAAAAACGGGTGCGCGCGAGCGTACCCAAACAGACTGGTGAAAAGGGGGTAGCTATTTTAGCGCCTGCCGATGTCCGCAGCTTGCCAAAGCTTATCCGGAGGTGAAAGCGGACATCGCGCGGCGTCTGGCTCTCACTGACAGAAGCCTTCTATCTCGCAGCGCATTTTCAACATGACGCCATGGACCTGCGCTACTGGCGACTTTTGAAAATGCGGGCTGCGGCGGCAGGAACGCCGCAACTTCGGCGAGTGGATCAATCATCCATGCCCGGCTGGCCTCAGCGAGACAGGAAGACATCCACAAGATGATCCTGATGATCGTCCACCAACATCAACACGGCTTCGGGCAAATCGACGCCATCCAATCTGAAGCGGCATGTTCCTGACGGCCCACTTCCCGCCGTTTGCGAGATCGTTATCCGATAATCCGTCGAGCCATGGCGATAGGTGAGTCCGTAGTTTTCCCAATCGGGCGGTATGCAGGCGTCGATCGTCAGTCTGTCGCCTTCGATGCGCAATCCCAGCAGAGATTCGACCAGCAGACGATACATCCAGCCTGCGGAACCGGTGTACCAGGTCCAGCCTCCGCGGCCGGTATGCGGTGTCACGGCATAGACATCTGCTGCGATCACGTAAGGCTCCACTTTATAAATCGAAATCTCTTCCGCATTGCGAGCGTGGTTGAGCGGATTGATCATGCGCATCAGATCCCATGCCGATGCGTGATCACCCATCCGTGCGAAGGCCATGACTGCCCAGATTGCCGCATGCGTGTACTGCCCGCCATTTTCGCGTACACCCGGTACGTAGCCGCGAATGTAACCGGGATTCTGGTCTGAGCGGTCGAACGGCGGATCCAGCAACTGGATCAATTTGTCCTCGTCGCGCACAAGACGCTGCCGCATGGAATGCATAGCTTGCTGTACGCGCTGCGGATCTCCGGCGCCGGAGAGCACCGACCAGCTTTGCGAAATCGAATCGATCTGGCATTCGACATTGCCGGATGAACCGAGCGGACTGCCATCATCGAAATAGGCGCGCAGATACCAGTCGCCGTCCCAGCCGTTTTGCTCAATGTGCTGTTGCAGCGTCTGTGCATGATCGCGACAGCTGACAGCGAATTCCTGATCCTTGTGAAGGATTGCGATCTCAGCAAAGCGCATCATCACTTCATAGAAGAAGAAGCTGAGCCATACACTTTCACCCTGGCCATGTTCGCCGACCTTGTCCATGCCGTCGTTCCAGTCGCAGGAGCCGATCAGCGACAAACCATGCCGACCGAACGTCAATCCATGGCGAATCGCGCGCACGCAATGCTGGTAGAGGCTTGCGCTTTCCGCAGAACGTTGCGGCAGGTCGTAATACGAATCTTCGTCCGCGCCGACCGGCCTGCCCTCAAGAAACGGAATCGTTTCGTCCAGTACGGCGCTGTCGCCGGTGGCGATGATGTAGCGATGTACGGCCAGCGGCAGCCACAGATAATCGTCGGAGCAATGAGTACGTACACCACGATCGGTCGGTGGATGCCACCAATGCTGGACGTCGCCTTCGACAAACTGATGCGCCGCGCACAGCAGCAAGTGATTGCGCACCAGTGCAGGCTCGCTGTGCACCAGCGCCATGGTGTCCTGCAGCTGATCGCGGAAGCCGAACGCGCCGCCGGATTGATAGTAGCCGCTGCGCGCCCACATGCGGCAAGCCAGCGTCTGATACAGCAACCAGCCATTGGCCAGCACATCCACCGCAGGCTCGGGAGTGCGAACCTGAATTGTTCCCAGCGTATGCTGCCAGTAGTCCTTCACTGCTTGCAATGCGGCGTGTGCCGCGAGCGCGCCGCGATGACGCAGGATCAGTGCACTGACCTCGGCCTGCCGGGTGTCGCAGAGACCGAGCAGGAATACCAACTCACGTTCTTGCCCCGGCGCCAGCTCGAATACCGTTTGCATTGCTGCGCACGGATCGAGGCCGGCTCCGACTTTTCCGGACAGGCGTTGCCGCTCCAGGGCTACCGGATTACGCAATGAGCGGTTACGCCCGATGAACTCCTGACGATCGCAGGTGACGGTTTTTCCCGGGGCGTCCAGATCGAAGAAGGCGACGCGTTGTGGAAATTCCGTGTTGTAGTGATTGCTCGCCAGCAGCGCCCCGGTAGCGATGTCGGTTTCGCTGTTCACGTGCATCGCAGTCTTGGCGCGCAGGTCGCCCAGCACCCATTCGACGTATCCGGTAACCGACAATTGGCGTTGTACCGGCGAGTCGTTGCGGACACGCAGCACCATATACTTTACCGGCGCATCCAATGCAACGAACATGGTCAGTGCGGAAAAAATGCCGCCTTCGCTGTGTTCGAATGCGCTATAGCCGAAGCCGTGTCGCGTCAGATAGTCGCCGTTGCCGCGTCGCGGTAGCGGCGTCGGTGACCAACAGGTTCCGTTACGCTCATCGCGCAGATAAAAGACTTCGCCGCCTTCGTCGCTGACGGGATCGTTGGCCCACGGCGTGAGACGAAACTCGTGTGCATTTTCGGCCCAGGTATAAGCCTGGCCGCTTTCCGATATCACACTGCCGAAGTGGGCATTGGCGATGACGTTGCTCCACGGCGCCGGTGTAAAGCGGGCATCACCGGTGGTGATCAGGTATTCGCGGCCGTCGGCGCTGAAGCCGCCCATGCCGTTGTCCAGCAAGGGGGCCGGCGGGTTGGGAAGCGCTTCCACGGCTGTTTCAGGGAGAGCGGCCGGAACTGTTTTGAGGGACAGTAGCGGCATCTTCACTTCAGGTGCTTCGCGGCGAGCCAGCTGCTCGGCCAGCGTGCCGCTGCTGTCGTTCAGAATCACGCGTGCTACCGACTGAAACAGGATACGGTCTTCGTCGGAAACCTGATCCAGCAAACGTACGAAGATTCCTCCCGGCCGGTCAATCGTGTGTGCACCGGTGACGGAGGAAATAAGATTCAGAATCTGTTCCTGCAGCACTTGCCGGTAACCGGCGTGGTCTTCGTTCCAGATCACCAGGTCGACCGCCAGTCCCTTGGAGCGCCAATAGGCGTGCGCCTGCACCAGCTGGCGCACCAGTTCGATATTGGTCATGTCGCGAATCTGCACCAGCACAATCGGAAGATCGCCAGAAATCGCATAACTCCATAGCGCCGACTGGCCGCGCCGATTGCGCGCCAGAATGCTGGCGTCTGCGCGCAGCAGCGGATTGGCGTAGATCACAGAGTTGGCCAGACGACCGTACAGCTGCGCGTCTGCCTCGCTGGCGTTGAGCTGGCGCAAGACCACCTGATTGTGCGTCCATGCCAGTTCCATTACACGATCGGCCAGATGGCGATCCTGATATTTGCCGATCAGCTCTTCGCAGATGGCGCGGCTGGACGCTACGCCGGTCACCATGTCAATGGTCACGGATTGTTCCGCCTCAAGGGTGATGCGGCGGCGGATCGATACAATCGGATCGAGCACCGAACCCGCGCTGTTCGAGAGTGAGCCGGTTTGCGTCATCGCGTCAGGCGCGGCGGGCGTGTTGCCGCGACCGATGAACTGCATGCGATCGGTTTCGTAAGAGGCCGGATCCGCGTCGGCGCCATGTACTGCCATCAAATGGAACATCCACGGTACGGATTCTGTGACCGAACGTGGCCGGCGGGTACACAGGATGGCGCCCCGCTGGACGTCGATTTCTGTTTGCACGAACAGATTGCTGAACGCCGGATGCATGGCGTCTGCCGCCGGCGGTGCCAGAACGACTTCGCCATAGCTGGTGATCTCCAGCGTACGCGCCGAGCGCGAACGATTGGTGATTTTGGTGCGACGCAGTTCTATGTCGTCTTCAGGCGAGACCACGATTTCCGTATGCATGTCGATATCGCGGTCGCTGCGACGGAACTCTGCGCGTCCTTCGGAAAAAATCACCTCGTAGTGTGTCGGCGGCGCTAGGGTGGGTTGATACGTGGTTGACCAGAAGGTGTCTTCCCTGACGTCGCGCACGTAGCAAAAGCTGCCCCAGTGATCGCGCGTAGTGTCTTCGCGCCAGCGTGTGACCGCGACGTCGTTCCAGCGACTGTAGCCCCCGCCGGCGCTGGAGATCATGACGTGATAGCGGCCGTTGGAAAGTAGTTGCACTTCCGGCGTGCGAGGATCGGGACGGCGCACTACGCGGATCTGCAGATTCTGATCGGTAGCGGCGATTTGCACATCGGCGAGTTCGGAGGCATTGGAATAGTTGGCGCCGGCCTTGGGTACGCGCTCATGCAGCAGCGACATGGCGGCCTGGAACAGCGGATAAGATTGAAAACGCCGTTGCATCGGGCGATCTAGCAGCAGATAGGACAACGACAGCAGTCCCATGCCCTGATGATGCGCCATGAACGAACGGATCACGGCATTGCTTTGACCGCGCGGCAAACGCGAAGGCGTATAGTCGATCGCTTCATACATCCCGAAAATACCCTCGAAGCCGGCCGCGCTCATCGCCTGCAGATTGCCGCAAGCCTGCTCCGGCGCCACCATCAGCGCCATCATCGATGCATATGGCGCAATCACCAGATCGTCGCCCAGGCCGCGCTTGAAACCAAGTCCCGGTACGCCGAAGGTACGGTATTGATAATTCAGGCTGGCGTCGAAGCTGTGATAGCCGGACTCCGACATACCCCAGTACACGCCGCGTTGAGCGCCGTAGCCGATCTGCCGCGCTACCACCGACCGGTAGGTCTGATCGAGCAAGGTGCCGGTAAACGTCGGCATCACCAGTAACGGCATCAGGTACTCGAACATCGAACCGCTCCACGACAGCAGGATGGGTTCGCCACCGGCAAGAGTAAGTTGCCTGCCCAGCGCAAACCAGCTGTCTTGCGGCAATTGGCCTTGCGCGATGCCGACAAACGCCGCCAGCCGCGCTTCCGACGCCAGCAGATCGTAAAAGCCGGTATCCCGGCGGCGTTCGGTAACGTTATAGCCGATCGCCAGCAGATGCGTGGCAGGGTCGTACAGGAAGCGGTATTCCATGCGAGCGAATTCCGCCGCTTGCATGGCCAGCATGTTGATGGCGGTCAGACGTGAGGCTGCCAGATCGCTCCCTTCCTTGAGCAGGGTTTGCACGGCAGCGAGGGCAAGGATCTTTTCCTGCGTGTCGCCGGGAGACGCTTGCGTCAGGTGCAGCAGCGTCGGAAGTTGTGCGATCTGGCGCAAAGTGAATGCGCCGTTGAGCGCAGCTGCCAGTAACGGCGTATCGTCGCTGTAACGTTTGAAGTGATTGGTGCGAAGCCATGGCGCCAGCGCATGCAATTCCGCAAGCGCTTCGCGGCATTGACTGGCAAGTGCGCGTTCCCAGCGACGTATTTCGCTCAGCCGGCGCAGATGTTTATCGGACGGAGCGGCGGATGGATGGAAAGTGGCGGCTTCATTCAGCTTGTGAGAAAAATCACTGACATGGCGATGCAGACTGTCAAGAACAGTGCAGGCTTCCCCGAGCGACAATGACGGCGCCTGGCAAGCGGCATCCAGTTCATGAGAGAACAGTCGTGATAATCGTTGCCCGTCGTCGAGCGGCAAAGACGTCGATAACGCATCGAGAATCAGATACGCACTACGGATGCCGGGGAACAGATTTGGATGCAGTACCGGTGCGTCCGCCAGCGCTTGCAGCCCTGGCAGCAGGGTCAGCAGGTGCCCTGCCAGATTGCCGCTGTCCACCGTCGAAACATAGGCCGGCGGCAGCGGATGGAGATACTGTGTGTCGTACCAGTTGTAGAAATGCCCCTGATGACGCTCCAGCGCCTCCATGGTCTGAAACGTATTGCGCGTACGTTCCAGCAACTGACCGCCGGGAATGTAACCGAAATCGTAGGCCGTCAGATTGGCCAGCAGCGACAGCCCGATATTTGTTGGCGACGTGCGCCGCGCCAATACCTCGACCGGATGCTCCTGCATGTTGTCGGGCGGCAGCCAGTTGTCGGCCGGGCCGACGTAGGTTTCGAAGAACAGCCAGGTTTTGCGGGCCAGTGCATTCAGATAAGTCTGCTGGTCATCGCTCAGATAAGGGACGCGTCGCGTGATCGGCTGACTGATGCGGAATACGATGACCGGCGCCAGCCACCACAGCAGCAGCACAGGCGCGGCTGCCGTCAGCGCGACCGGATGGCGCAGATCGAGGTAGACGGCAACCAGCAATGCCAGCAGCGGCGACTGCCACATCGCTGCGTAATAGGAATGAAGGCGATTGCCGGCCCGCTTGTTCGCTTCGCCGGAGCTGTTCCACTCCAGCAAGTGTTTGCCCGAGACATGCAGGCGCCACTGCGTGCGGACGATGGCGTCCAGGTGGTACCAGCTCTCATACGGCAACAGGCTGATAGCCAGACCTGCATGCACCAACTGCGCGCCAAGCGTGGAAAGCGAGGCCGAGAGATGCTGTTGCAGCCGGATGTCGGCAGGTTTTCTGACGACATTGAGCAGCAGCGAACAGAACGCGGGAACCAGCGCCACGGCCAGCACGGAACAAGTCCAGAACCAGGCCTGCGGCAGCAGAATCCAACCGCTCAACGCGACCAGTGTCAATGCCGGCGCTACCAGGCTGCGGCGCAGATTGTCGAACAGCTTCCAGCGCGACAACACCGATAACGGCGTTTTCTCGTAATGGAGTTTGCCGCTGCTGTCGCGGCTCACCGGTACGCGCGGCCATAGCCATGCGGCAATCTGCCAGTCGCCGCGAACCCAGCGATGGCGGCGGCTGACGTCGGCGCTATAGCGCGAAGGATATTGCTCGTACAACTGAACGTCGCTGATGAGGCCGGCGCGCACATAGCAGCCTTCCAGCAGATCGTGACTGAGGATCCGATTCTCCGGCATGCGTGCCTGCAAAACCTGTTCGAAGGCATCGACGTCATAGATGCCCTTGCCGATGAACGAACCTTCGCCGAACAGATCCTGATAGACATCGGAAACAGTACGGGTATAAGGGTCGATGCCGGTCTCTCCGCCGTACAGCAATTCATAGCGCGAAGCCTGAGCGCTGGGGGAGCTGACGGCGATGCGTGGCTGCAGAATGCCGTAGCCGTCACTGATCTTCTTCTGTAGTGCATCGTAATGCGGGCGATTCAGTGGATGCGCCATCGTCGCCACGAACTGGCGTGCAGTGTCGCGGGGCAATTCGGTGTCGGTATCCAGCGTGATGACATATCGCGTATTGATGAGGCCGGTGGTATCGCCGACGACGGCGCAGAAATCGTCCTGGCCGGCGCCGCGCAAGAAGGCGTTGAGATCGCCCAGTTTGCCGCGCTTGCGTTCGTAGGCCATCCACACCGCTTCTGCAGGATTCCAGCGGCGTGGCCGATGCAGCAGCAGAAAATTGTCGCCGCCCGCACGCGGATAACTGACATTGAGATCCGTCACCAGCCTGGTCGCAAATTCCAGCAATGCAGCGTCGCCCGGCAGGTTTTCGCTGGCGGCGTCGGCGAAATCCGTCAACAGGCAGAAACGCAGGTTGATATCCTGATTGGCCAGAAAGCGCACCTCCAGCGCGTCCACCAGATCTTCGGCGCCGGCTGAGTTGATCAGCAGCGTAGGTATGACGACCAGCGTATGGCATTCAGGCGGAATGCCTGCGGAGAAATCCATTCGTGGCAGCAGCCTCGGCGGCACCAGCAGAGGCGCCAGCCAATTGACGACGGATTGCGCCAGTTGACTGGCGGGCAGGATTGCCAGCAGTCCCAATAGCGCCAGCCATGCCGGATGCCACTGATGTGCGCCGTTCCGATGCGCCTCGGCCAGCACCCACCACGTCGCAAGCGCCGTGATCGACAAGATCGCACCAAGATACATCGTCAGCGGAGACATCACTGTCAGGCGGGACAGCCGCGTGCGTAGCGGCACATGAGTGGTGGCCGCCGCCTGCAGCTGTGCCAGGCCCTGACCGATCAGGTAATAGCCGACATGCGCCTGCCGGTCGCCGACGCCGGCTTGCGCCGCTGCGGTGTTCGACATGGCAATGGCCTGACGTGCCACTTCAGTTTCGGAGAGCGAACCTTCGCGTGAGATCTTTTCCACTACATGGCGATAGCGATCACGCGTGGCAAAGTCCATGCGTGCATAAGTGTCGTTGGGATCTTCGCGCAGGATGTGATCGACGGCGCTCATGGTTTCGACGAATTCACGCCAGTCCATGCTGCTCAGAAAACGCAGCGAACCGATGCTATTGCTGATGGAAACCTGATCGGCGGCCTGGCGCTGACTTTCCTGCTGCACCAGCTGCTCGATACTGGTGCCTGACGCAGCCAGCCGTTGGGCCAGCCAGGTCAATGGCAAAGTAAGCGTAGGGCTGTGTCCTTGCAACCGGCGCACCAGTTCGGCGACGAAGGAACTCTCCATCGGCGGCGCAGATCGCGCCATGTCGGCAACTTGCAGAATCAGATTGCTGGGATTCTTCTCTGCCACTTCCAGCATGGAATCTGCCCAGAAATGTGCGAGGTTGCGATGAATGCGTGTCGCTGAAAGATGTGCCGCAACGCGCCGCAGATTCTCGATCAGCGCAAGGCGCAGCATGATCGGAATAGCCCATAGTTCGCCCAGATTGAGGGTGGTGGTGTGTTGATACGCCACGACAAAGCGGCTCAGGCTTTCCGGATCGACGCGGCCGTCGCCGTGTGAAATCGTCTCCAGGGCGATGTCATAGACACGCGGATTGCCGGCGGAATGGCCGTGCAGCAGCCGCGGCAATTCCTTGCTGTAGTTCTTGGGAAGATGGCGTTTGGCGGTGCGGATCTGTTCTTCGATCAGATAAAAATTGTCCAGCAGCCATTCAGCTGCCGGCGTCACCTGGCGTCCGGCTTTGATGGCTTCGGTCAGGCGGGTGCATGCCTGGATGATGGTCGCTTCGTTGTCGGCCAGTCTTGCCAGCAGCTTGTCGGGACCATAGGCCGAACTGAGTTTGTGGGCGCTGGCCAATACGCGGCCATGTTGCTCCATCTGCAGGGCGCTGAACAATTCTGCGCGCAGGGGCAATTCTTCTTCGATGGATATTTGGTCTGAGTTCACGATTCACGTCTTTCATCCAGCCGGTACGAACACAGTCCCCGGCGGCGCAATGACGGCGAGAGATCCATTTTGTACAAGCGTATAAACGCCGCTCGTCTGCACAGCAATGCACAGAAGCGGTCAAGGGGGACTTACGGAAAGAGCTGAATCCAGGTTTGTGTGCTCCGGTCACACGCAGGATGGCTGGGTTCGATACAGGATGGTTCAGAATGCCGGCCTATGCCTTCAGAGCATTCTTCAATTTGGGGATATCCACCAGTGTACGTTAATTCGGGCCAAGTGTTACCGCGTGGTCCCGGAATCTGATGTTCGCGGCATGTTCTTCCCCACTCAGCCGGAGCCCGACCAGCGAAGTCGACGAAAGATGGCAGGCATGTCATCAAACTGCGGCCGTCGCTGGGATGTGGACGCTCTTCATGGTTTCATTGTGTGTTTCCGGGAATGGCCAGCGTTGTTTTTTAATGACAGCTCCGCCCCGGCGTAACAGACATCGCTACAGCAAGCGGGCAATTTCCTGCCGTCGCCGAACGGTGCTTGCGGCGGTTAATTATTAAACCGTCAATGCCTGTATATTTTTTCTGAAAACACACCTCTGACGCCAACTAAAAATGCTAATCTGGTAACCGAAAATTACGTAAATAATGTACAAAAAATTAATGTCGCCGGGTTGGGAAATCTGCTCTGCAAGGGACGGCATTCCAGCAATGCTGCTGTTGCCAGTGCAATAAGTCAAACCGTTCATTTGCAGGTATTTCAATATCGGATCAGGATGGAGACCTCCGGTACGGAGCGGGGCCGGCGCCTGCCAAGGGCTGGAATATAAACATTCACATCACGTCACCGTCTGAGGGAAACATGAAACTCTCACAGTTGAAAATCTCCACGCGCCTGGCAATCGGATTCACGCTGGTCTGTGCGTTGCTCATTATCGTCACACTGCTCGGTATCATCCAGATGGCGCAACAGAAGCAGCGCATGGATGAGATCACGAAGATCAACAACGTTGAAGCCAGCGAAGCCTCATCGATGTACCTTTCCATTACCGAGCGGGCGCTGGCTTTGCGCAATATGATCCTGCTTGGCGACAATCCGCAGGAAATCGACGTCGAAATGAAGCGCGTCGATACACAGGCAAAAAAATATGCCGCCGCCGAGAAGAAACTGGGGGCGATGCTCCGGAGCGAAAGCTCGGCGAGTGCGGAAGAACGAAAACTGTTCGATGCCATCGGCGAAACCTCCACGGCCGCCAACCTGCATATCAAACGAGCAATGGAACTGATCCTGGCCGGCAAGCGGGACGAGGCGTACTCAGTGCTGCGCAATGAATTCCGTCCGATCCAGCGAAAATGGTGGGAACAGCTCAACAACTTCATCGTGCTGGAAAACAAACAGAATGAAGACGCCTCGCACAATGCCGATGTCGCCTACGCCAATGCACGTTTCATGATGCTGCTGTTCGGCGGACTTGCGCTGATCGTCAGCATCGTGGCGGCGTATCTGATTACCCGCAGCGTACTGAGCCAGCTCGGTGGAGAGCCCGCCTACGCGAATCAGATTGCGACCCGGATTGCTCACGGCGATCTGACAGTCAATATCGACACCAAGCCGAGCGATCAGGACAGTCTGCTGTTTTCGATGAAGAGCATGCGCGACGCCCTGGCGCAAATCGTCGGCCAGGTGCGCGCCGGTACCGACACGATTGCGACGGCGTCCAGCCAGATTGCCAAAGGCAACCTGGATTTGTCATCGCGGACGGAGCAGCAGGCCAGTTCGCTGGAGGAGACGGCTTCATCAATGGAAGAACTGGCGTCGACGGTGAAGCAGAACTCCGGCAGCGCAATCCAGGCGCACGAACTGGCGGTGTCGGCATCGGACGTCGCGACCAGGGCCGGCGACGTCGTTCAGCAAGTCATCAACACGATGGGCGTGATCAACGATTCATCGCACAAGATTGTGGAGATCATCTCGGTCATTGACGGCATTGCCTTTCAGACCAATATCCTCGCACTCAATGCTGCCGTGGAAGCGGCGCGCGCCGGAGAGCAGGGGCGCGGTTTTGCCGTTGTCGCCTCGGAAGTGCGCAACCTGGCGCAACGCAGCGCGACCGCAGCAAGAGAAATCAAAGTGCTGATCGGCGACTCCGTGAAGCAAGTCGATATCGGACGTTCTCTCGTTGAGCAAGCCGGCGCAACGATGGACGAGGTCGTCGGCAGTGTCAGGAAGGTCAACGGCATGGTCGCCGAAATTTCGCAATCCAGCCGTCAGCAAAGCGATGGCATCGAACAAATCAACGACGCCGTTGCGCAAATGGACAACGTCACCCAGCAAAATGCGGCGCTGGTCGAACAAGCCGCCGCCGCCGCGCAATCCTTGCAAGAACAGGCCGCGAAGTTATCGAGCCTGGTCGGCATCTTCAAACTGGGAACCTTGCCCATGTTAAAGAGCAGCATCGACATCACGCCGAGCCGTCTGAAGCTTGCCTGATTGATCGCGTGCCTGGAAAGAACTGCGCTGACGAAACAGAGATTGGAAAGTGAAGCGGCTGTTCACGGAGTCTCGCGAACAGCCGCTTTTTTTCTTCAGGAATTCTGCTTTGTTTCAATCGAAACCTAAGCCATTCATAGCGATTCGGATATCAAGTTCGCCGGCTGGTGGAATAGCATCCGGGTTTCACTGCAAGACCAGCGTTTCATCGGTGTGAACCGGCATTCCGATTGTTTTGTTCAGGCGTATGAAGAGGCGGAGGCGGAGCTCAGTGCGACAAAGGCGGGTCTGTCCAACTGGCGGGTCCAGGCCCGATAAGTTTGAGCCGCTATCGTGTGCAACGCGCCAATGCGATCGTGCAACTCTTTCAGAATTTTTGTCTCGCTCTGAACGGCCGGTCCATGGGCCCGGAGCAGTTCGGCCCGCCCGACTGCACACCAATTCCGGATGCTTTCTTCGGTCACTTCCAAATGACCTTGAAACGCCCAATGGCGGCCACGGCTGAAGCCTTTGTTCAGACAATGGCTCCCATACATGGTACGGACGGCGCCCGTGGGAATCTCAAAAATATCGTAGTGCCAGTTGAAAATCGTCGCTTGTCTGGGGAGTCCCATCAGCTGTTGCGCGTGTGGAGTAATCCATATCTGACCCCAGCCGATATTCGGACAGATATTGCGGCTGACCTTCGCTCCCATGGCGCGCGCAAGCATCTGCGCGCCAAAACAATGTCCGAGAACCGGAACGTCACGCCTGATGGCATCTTGCAGCAATGTACGCTCGTCTTCGATCCACGGCAGCGTTTCATTGACGCAGTGATCGCTACCCAACACGACAATACCGCTAAACTTGCTCGCATCGACGGGCGCTTTGCCGTCCGACGCAGGAGAAATCAGCCGATAAGAGATACCGTTTTCATCTAAATGATCACGCAGTACACCCGGCCCTTGCGTTGGTTCGTGTTGAAGAATCGCGATTGGTCTCATAGAGTCACGGCTTGCATCAACAAGCCCGTAGTGATGGAGACCTCAATGTAGAATCTTCAGCATAAAAACGGAATTCTATTTGATGTGATTTACGTAAAAACCGCGTAAAAAATCTCACCATCTTCTTCCAAAAAAGGCCGATCTGGGGGCTCTCTGTCGGCGCTGGAAGATAGCTTCTCCAAAGGAGCTTGTATGTCAGCTCCTGGCCGGAAGCTGATTTAATCGCAGATCAAGCGTCATCAACAACCGCGACGCAATCGATCTCAATGTCGAAATGACCGGGCCACGCCGGGACATTGACGAATATTCGCGCGGGAGGATTGACTGGAAAGAAGCGTTTGTAGACTTCGTTGACCGCGGCGAACTTCTCCACTGAAGTACAGTAAACATTGCACTTGAGGACGTTCTGCAGCGACGAACCGGCCGCTTCCAGACAAAGCTTCATTTGCTGCAGAACCAGCTCGGTCTGGCGCTCAATTGGCGCGTTGATCACCTTGCCAGTCTCTGGATCGAAGGGCGGAAAGCCGGAGACGTAGACCGTACCATTGTGCCGTGTCACTGCCGAGGTCGGTGCCTTCCACTGTTCCAGCCAACTGGACAAAGGTTCTACGCGGATGATTTCACGAGCCATTAGAGTGTTCCTCAATGATTAGATAAGTGAATCAGTTACTGGGTGGGACAAATTCGATACGTTCCATCATACCCGCCAGTCCTAGCTTTTTTACTGGCCGCAAGCACGCATTTTATGCAAGGCGCTCGATGACCTGTGCATGTTGCGGCCAGGTCTTCAGGAGGAAATCCTTGTCCGCGATTTCAAATTCCTGGAATTCAAAACCTGGTGCTACCGTGCAACCTACAAGGGCATAGGCGCCCGACCCGGCACATTGCGCCGCAAACCAGGCGCCAGCTGGGACCAAGGCCTGGAACATGGCGCCGTCGTGCGTCAAGGGATTTCCAAGCTTCAGGGTATGCAGCTCGCCGCTGTGTGCGAGGACATGAATATGCAGGGGCTCCCCTGCATAGAAATGCCACATCTCGTCAGACTGGATCCTGTGCCACGCTGACCTTTCTCCCTGGCGGAGGAGATAGTAGATCGCGGTAGCAGCGGAGCGGTTGAGATCGTTACTTACCCGCAGTACTCTTTGCTGACTACGGTAAGTTTCTCTGTAATGTCCTCCCTCCGGATGCGGAAGAAGCTCAAGACGAGCGATCAGTTCTTCGGCAATGGAATCAAGTTCATTCATGGGCATCCTTAACGGTATGAAGATTGTCGTGGCTGGAAACGAACCACCTGTATTGATTCAATGCCGAATAAACCTGATGACATGTGAATCTTCATGCAATGGTGGGGATATCGGTTATTGGCCGACTACGGACTTCTTGCTTTGAGAGCCTCTCGGCTTGCCGGTTTGTCGCCGGCAAGCCCTCTAAGAAACAGCACGCATTGGTGTCCCGGTATATTGTTTTTCCGGCAAATCGCAGACCTGAAGATCGCGCTACCTGTTACATCTTCGATATAAGCATTCTTGTCTTGGGGAGAGACTTCTTCGTTGATCGATTTGGCTTCGATCACATTCAGACACATGTTCGTAATAGCTTGCTCGTCGACCGCAATGGGCCGTCCATTCATTGCCTCTCTCGCGCGCTGAAGCGTCTGCAAGCAACGATCAGAGGAAGCGTCCATTGCGCCATACTTTTCCACTTTCGAGAGTTCTACGCATCCACGCGCGACTGTGGTGAACGCTCTTAAGTCTTCCGCTCTATAGCCAAAAGCACTTGCAATGGCTACTGTGCACAATATCTCTTCTTGCTGACCGGACATCGTGAAGGATTCCGACTGTGCGGCGGTGGACGCCACGGAAAAAATAAAAATTAAAGAGGCAGACAATGATTTCATACAGATAGAAAGATAGTTTTTAGACGTCCGCTTCTAGCCGAGAGCAGCCTATCACTGACAGTTCGATATCGATTGCGGACATCATCGCAAATGAGTGCCGTTTGGATTTATTGCTTCTTCGTCTCGTCGCGTAGGATATAAATTTTCTTCTTTTCGAGTTCGTAGAACAGCAGTCCATGAATTCCCATCGCATTTTTCTTTTCAATCCTACGCTGCCAGATTGACTTGAAAGTCGCTCCGAGCGCTGTAGCGTCGCCATTCTGCATGACCTCGTCTATAAAGGCGATGTCGGTTCCTGCAGGAAAAATCCTCGCAAACTCTTCTTCCGTTGCCGAGAAAATTTCATATACGGAATTTATGGCACCATCGATTACTTGGATATTCTTCACTTAGAGCTTCCTCCGTTGTACGCGCCGATGTCTTATTTGAATTCTAGTTATTCGCTAGTAGCGACTGCGTCTGGCCGACAGCCGCTATTCAGCCTAGAATTGGGCCGACAGCCGGATCTGACATAGACAGGGTGCCGCTGCTGCCGGCACCCCGTCCTTCAGTGTCTAGAATGTGTAAGACACCGCGCCTATTGTCACCGTGCAGGAACCTACCCCAATTGTGAACGTATAAAAGATGGTTTGTGATGTGATGATCGGAACATTGCCAAATGGAGCAACCGGCTTCACTCCAGGAATAGTTCCCTCCGTCGCATAGGGTTGCTCACCAACTAAATTGGCATCACCACCCACATTGACTTGATAGGTACTATCTACCGAGGGGACATCTGCAGCTATATAGCCGGAGACCAAGATTGCATTGGGGGGAACAGCAGAGGCAATCGATAACGATGTCGGCGACGACGTTACGGACCCAGTGGTCAGCAACGCCTTCGGAGCGAAGAAGAGCGTCCGATTGCGCTGAAATCCAGGTCCGAACTGGCTACTCGCATTCGTCGGCCAAACGCCGACCAGAGCAGACGCGGTAAAGCCGCTCGGCATATTGGTGCCGCCGTAGACGGCGGGTGCAACGGCCGAGGTGGCGTTCGTCGCAAGAATATTAGTTATCTTCGTGATTGGGTTATAGATCGCGTACAGGGCAACATAACCGCTTGCTGGAGCCGTGCCAGTATCCATGCCACCCGCGCCAGTCGTCGCAAGATTGATCATTTGGCTATAGCCAGGAAGAAGGTATTGCAATCCATTTAATGCAGTACCGACGATGATCTGATCGGCAGTAAAAGTTCCGCTTGCCGCAGCCGCTGAAATGTACATCTTGGCGTTGCCGGTTGTGCCGATAATGCCGCTTGCAGCGCCAACACCGGTTGCCGGGTTTTGCATTACCAAAGCATTGAAGGTTGAACTGTAGTTCAATTCAATCGGATAGCCAGCGGCAGGAATATCGCCGCTCGAGAGCGCTTGGTTGTTGCCTTTAACAATTGGCAACGGGGAAAGCGTGGTGCTACCCAGCGTCAGAGTCAACGTTGCCACAGCCGTGTTCGCGGCAGCAGCAAGGACGGTGAATGGTTGGCCGTTCGATAGTGAGGTCAACGTTGACGCGACGATTGCGGTGAGTGCATTCGCGGTACCGGCAGCGACGGCAGTATATAAAGCACCCTGTTGGACTTGGCCTACGGTCGCAGCTTGCTGACCGCCTGTGCCGGTGCCGACTTGTTGAGCACCTCCATCGCAATCAAGCAACACCCAGCACAAGTTACCCGCATTCAAAAGCGGTCCAATGTATGAAACCAGTGTGGCGATTCCGCCCGACGCTATTTCTCCACCCTGCAAGGATTGGCCACCTAGTCCAAAAATGGGCGCGGCTGCAAGAGAGTCCGGAGCAAAAGTAGCGCTGCCCGGATTGGTCGTTGACGCGAGAAACTGCTGCTTAACGCCGTTAGTGGTCGGCAGGGCACCCATCGGTACCCAGTTGACTGTCGTATAGCTGGTCGTCATCTGCTTTTCTTTCTAATTGGGTTGTGCTTCCGAGAATTCGGGGCCCAATGAATCTAGCATTGTTTTATGACGTGCGCACAACGCGGACAATCATCTGCGAAGCTCATCGACTCGGCCTGCATCCTTACAGGATCAAAGCAGGTAGCGATGAATTCATTGAAAAATAATAGATGTCGAATGAACTGAATGTCAGTTACTGGTCGATTGCGGCCCCCTCCGACGGAAAATTAATTTCCATTGCTGCAAGTGGCACGGACCTTGTATAGGACTCTTCATTCGTTTCCAGCTTTGTCCAGCGTAAAGATATGCATCTTCATAAAAAGCTCGAAAGACCGCCCATGATAATGCAGGGAAGTCTTCAAGCGGAACCCGCTCTGCCAGAAGATTGATCGCGTAGTCAGCAAAGTTGAAATGCAACGAACCTTGCAAAAAGGCAGGGAAATGGTCCTTATAATGCGCAGCATGACAAGTAAAACTTCTGCACAGGCATCCCGAGCCGAATACACGCGACGCATGAACCGAGTGCTCAACTATATCGACGCCCATCTGGATCAACCTCTGGACGGTGCGGAGTTAGCTGACGTTGCCAATTTCTCGCGGTTTCATTTTCATCGGATTTTTGCCGCATTGATGGGCGAGACGCTTGGCAGCTACGCGCGGCGGAGGCGGCTTGAGAAAGCGGCCTTCCGTTTATCGTGCGGTAGCGATGAAACGGTGCTGGAAACCGCGCTGGCCACCGGTTTCAATTCGGCTGAAGCATTTGCACGAGCCTTTAAGCTCAAGTTCGGTTGCACGCCATCGGACTGGCGCGCCAACACTCCGCGGCGCATGGCAGCGCAGGCTGCTGCTATCGGCCGGCGACGAGCTGCGCAAGAAAGCAATCCTGATCAGGCCTTTGGCAATCTTGATCAGGCCAGCGAGGTCGCGTTCGTTGATGATGGCGTCTCTTGCTTAACAACGGAAGGGACTGCCATGGAAGTGCGTATTATCGAGTTACCAAAGGCGCGAGTCGCGTACCAGCGCTTGATCGGCCCGTATGGTCCTGCGATCGGAGAATTTTGGCGCGCCAGAATTGCGCCTTGGATGCAGTCGCACGGCCTGAACAATGCGATCTGTTACGGCGTCGGTTATGACGATCCATCCGTCACGCCAGCTCTCAAGTGTCGCTATGACGCTTGTGTTGAAGTTTCGGCGGATTTTCCTGCAAGTGGTCAGACCGACATCCAAATCTTGCCAGGCGGTCGCTATGCCTTGTTGAGCTTCAACGGTCAGCCAGAGACATTGGCTGACGCCTGGATGTGGCTGACGCGTCAATGGTTGCCGTCCAGCGGACTGCAATGCGATGACCGGCCATGCTTCGAGATGTTCTCTGCTGCGACAGCGCGCAATCCTGAAACCGGTGACTTTAGCTGCGACATCTGCATTCCTGTGCGGGCGCTGTAAAAGTTGGCGCGTTGATGTTTAAGCGGCCGCCAGCAGCCGAAAGCCGTCTTGCAATTTGGGATTGGATCATCTGAAAGCTCAGGCTGAGAGACACGCGATAGCCTGTCCCTGTCCAGGCGGTGGCCGCATTTGACATACGGTGCTAAACAAAATTTTACCCGTGTTTTGACCTCGACCTGCCCATGACCGAGAGTGGGGGAACGGAGTGACAGGTTATTCGACGCTGGTACATCCGGGACCGCATCCCGATCAAAGGACTTTCCCGCCGGCGGGACATCTCTCGAAAACACAGTTCGTCGCGATATCCGATCCGGAACAATCGATCCCTCCTGGCAGTTACTCAACGAGTTATTCAACGCGAATCAATGGAACCTGTATCGGGATCCTTTTTATCGCGTCGTAATTGATGAAGTAAAATGGTTTTTTCTCAGTAAAATATGAATTTCACTCATTTATCATGCTTGATCGTATTCATTTATCCATCGTGCAAGAGGTGGAAAAGCAAGGTTCGCTGACCGCAGCCGCAGGCGTCCTGCACGTGACGCAGTCGGCGTTAAGCCATAGCATGAAGAAGCTGGAACAGCAGCTGGGAACCGACATCTGGCTGCGCGAAGGCCGCAGCCTGCGCTTGACCCAGGCCGGTCAATATCTGCTGGCGGTGGCTAACCGGGTGTTGCCGCAGCTGAATCTGGCAGAGGAACGTTTGCGGCAGTTCGCCCAAGGCGAGCGAGGCGCGCTGCGCATCGGCATGGAATGCCATCCCTGTTACCAATGGTTGTTGAAAGTCGTGTCGCCCTATCTGGCCGCGTGGCCGGATGTGGACGTTGACGTAAAACAAAAATTTCAGTTTGGTGGCATCGGCGCGCTGTTCGGTTACGAGATCGATCTGCTGGTCACGCCCGATCCGCTGGACAAGCCGGGCCTTGTATTCGAACCGGTGTTCGACTATGAGCAGGTCCTGGTTGTTGCCGGCAGCCACAAACTGGCCAAGGAGGAATACATCAGGCCCAAGCAGCTGACCAATGAGGTACTGGTGACCTACCCGGTGCCGGTCGACCGCCTGGATATCTACAGCATGTTCCTCGCGCCGGCTGGAATAACGCCCAAACGCCATAAGGCGATCGAGACCACCGACATCATGCTGCAGATGGTCGCCAGCGGCCGCGGCGTGGCTGCGCTGCCACGCTGGCTGGTGCTGGAATACGCGGACAAGATGGATGTTGTGCCAGTCCGGCTGGGTAAGAACGGTATTGCGAAAAACATTTTCCTGGGCGCTCGCGAGGCAGACGTGGGTATCGATTACCTGCGCGCATTTATCGAGCAAGCGAGAAGGCCTGTCCTTGCTTGATTCTTGGTCGCAGAGGCTTTCATGAGCGCCGCTCATAAGGACATGAAAGCATATCCATTTTCATGTCTCCCGGTCGGGGACCACAATTTAAGCTTGCCCAGTCCGGCGAGCGCGGATGTATATCATGAAGACTTCTCATGGCGTCCTCAATCGAACGCGGGCCATTAAGGCTACAGGCGGGCACAAGAAGCTGCAGCTGCATTCCTGCTCGAATCCTGAGTCCCCTATCTGTACCAGATAAACAAGCATAACGGCTTGAATACACCATACTCAGGAAAAATTCTGGCGGCACTCTGTACCGTCCTGCATATCCCAGATCGCCACGGCGCAGCCCCGTGGAATTTCGCTGGAGCATATGACGCAACTCGAAACCGACCTCCGCCCCTTGTCTGCTGCGATTCAATACAAGATTGAGCGGGCTTTCAGCCATTCCATTCGTCATTGTTTGTCCCCGCAGTGAGAGAAGTCTCTTTCACGTATGCCCCATTTCACAGTTCGCCGCTAGATTTGATCCGGAGCGAGCGCCCCCACTCATCCCGCAAAGCGTTCGCCAAGCCCGATCGACGATTTCGTCACCTGGCTTTCTGCTTGGCTTAGCGCTGAGGCGGTCAAATCCGGCAGGCGCAGAAGGCCCATGTTCCCAGACTTGTGAGAGTTGGAAGAGGAAAGGGCGTATGACCGGGTGGCCGTCTTCAGCAGGCAATGGAAGGTGGGGAAGGTGGGGCAAATGGAGAGGAGCAAGTCTGTGAGCCAATAAGTACAGGCAAATTCATGAGCGTAACTAATGATTCTATGAGATCAAATCATTTTTATTCATCGATGGCACAGAATAAAATTCATCTCACATACCGACAATGCCAAAACTGCTGAATCAAAACATCAGAAAAGAACATTGGAAGAAATGCTGAAAAACGCAGGTTTTATCTCAGAAATTAGGGTGCCAGATCAAAATGAGTAAAGAATTTACATTTGCTATTAAGAGCATCTGTTTCGACGAAGACTATCGTCCTTCAGACAATACGCGTATCACCACCAACTTTGCCAATTTGGCCAGAGGAGCGAGTCGTGAGGAAAACCTGCGCAACACCTTCAGGATGATCGACAACCGTTTCAACGCCTTGGCGCATTGGGATAATCCGAAAGGCGATCGTTATACGGTCCAGCTCGAAATCATTTCCGTTGAGATGAATATCGATGGTGAAAGCAGTGGCAACGCCCTCCCTTTGATCGAAATATTGAAGACGAATATTGTTGATCACAAAACCAACGAACGCATTGAGGGCATCGTAGGGAATAATTTTTCCTCTTACGTGCGAGATTATGACTTCAGCGTGCGACTGCTGGAGCACACCAGGAATCAGCCCGAATTCAGCACGCCGGATAATTTTGGGGATCTGCACGGCAAGCTGTTCAAGTGCTTCGTAAATTCAAATACCTACAAAGAGCATTTCAGCAAACCGCCCGTGATATGTCTGAGTGTCTCGAGCAGCAAGACCTATCATCGGACCGAAAATCAGCATCCCGTATTGGGCGTGGAATATCAGCAGGATGAATATTCCCTGACGGATGAGTATTTCAAGAAGATGGGGTTGAAGGTTCGCTACTTCATGCCGTCGAATAGCGCTGCGCCATTGGCATTTTATTTCTCCGGCGATTTGCTGAGCGATTACACGAACCTTGAGCTGATCAGCACCATCAGCACGATGGACACCTTCCAGAAGATTTACCGCCCTGAGATTTACAACGCAAATTCTGCAGCCGGAAAATCCTATCAACCGAGTTTGAAGAACCAGGATTATTCATTAACGCGGATTGTTTACGATCGAGAAGAACGTAGCCGGCTGGCTATCGAGCAGGGAAGGTTTGTGGAGCAGAACTTTATCAAACCGTACCAAGCGATTCTTGAGCAGTGGTCTGCTAACTACGCTCTTTGACTAACCAAAAACACCAGGCCATTTATTGTGAAAAAATTGTTACCCACTTCAACGGCCGGCAGTCTGCCTAAACCCTCCTGGCTTGCAGAGCCTGAGAAACTTTGGTCACCCTGGAAATTGCAAGGTGATGAATTAACTGACGGAAAACAAGATGCTTTGCGTTTGTCGTTGCAAGAACAACTGCACGCTGGGATCGACATCGTCAGCGATGGCGAGCAAACGCGCCAGCATTTTGTGACGACGTTTATTGAGCACCTCGACGGCGTTGATTTTGAGAAGCGCGAGACCGTCAGAATTCGTGATCGGTATGATGCGAGCGTGCCAACGGTGGTTGGTGCCGTTTCGCGCCCAAAGCCGGTCTTTGTCGAGGATGCCAGGTTCTTGCGTCAGCAGACCGGGCAGCCGATCAAATGGGCGCTGCCAGGTCCCATGACGATGATCGACACGCTGTATGACAGCCACTATAAAAGCCGCGAAAAACTGGCTTGGGAATTCGCCAAGATTCTCAATCAGGAAGCCAGGGAACTAGAGGCTGCCGGTGTGGATATCATCCAGTTTGATGAGCCCGCATTCAACGTTTTCTTTGACGAAGTGAATGAGTGGGGCGTTGCGACGCTGGAAAAGGCGATTGAAGGACTGAAGTGTGAAACGGCTGTCCATATCTGTTATGGCTATGGCATCAAGGCTAATACAGATTGGAAGAAGACGCTGGGATCCGAGTGGCGGCAATATGAAGAAGCGTTCCCCAAGCTGCAAAAATCCGGTATCGATATCGTCTCGCTGGAATGCCACAACTCTCATGTTCCAATGGATCTGATTGAGCTCATTCGAGGAAAAAAAGTGATGATCGGAGCCATTGACGTGGCAAGCCATACCATTGAAACACCCGAGGAAGTCGCTCATACCCTGCGAAAAGCACTGCAGTTTGTCGATGCCGACAAGCTCTATCCTTGCACCAACTGTGGCATGGCTCCTTTGCCTCGTCATGTCGCAAGAGGCAAGCTGAATGCGTTAAGTGCAGGGGCAGAAATCGTCCGCAGAGAATTGTCGAACTGATTCTGAGGCGGGAAATAGTCGTCGCGAGCAGCTCGCGACGACTAGATGCGGAGAATGGCGCGGGCGATCTGGCCGGTGTTGATCGATGAGGCGCTTTCAACATTGGCAAAGGCTGACGTTCGCCAACATTACCCGACTATTTCAGGCCGTCCTTAACACTTCCGAACTGCACTCAGCATTGAGTATCTACTATGCCATCTTCCAGTACTGCTATCGAACCATTGCGCTTTCGCGAAGCGCTCGGGCACTACGCATCCGGCATCACCGTGATTACATCCCACATTGATGGCGAGCCGATTGGCTTCACTTGCCAGTCGTTCCATAGCGTGTCGATGAGTCCGCCGCTGGTGTCATTCAGCGTCATGTCCAGTTCGGCCAGCTATCCTAAAATTCGTCAGGCGGGACGATTTGCAGTGAATATCCTGTCAGATGAGCAAGTCAGGATTTCCAATCAGTTCGCTCGGCGAGGCACGGACAAGTGGCTCGGAATCGAACGGCAGGAATCGCCGCTGGGCAATCCGATCATTGTCGGCAGCCTGCACTGGCTTGATTGCGAAATTTACGCGGAATACGCCGCAGGCGATCACCTGATCGTGATTGGTGAAGTGAAAGCGTTAAACCTGCAAGAAGCTGCTGCGCAGCCATTGCTGTATTTCAAAGGACAATATCGCAACATCGCCGCGCCTAGCGCGGTTTGAGATAAAGATCGTTTCAATGTGATCGTTAGGCTGCCTAACCCGTCAAACCTGACAAAACCATTTGGTTTCTGCGAGGCCATCAAAAAAGGCTACAGTTCCTGAGTGCATAGTATTTTTTGCCGCTTCTGTTTTTCAGTGGCCTTCTTACGCGTCACTTCGCAATTCCCGCTTCTGGCCGTTGCGGATATCCGGCATCAGTGCTCATCAAGTTTGTCCAGGGCGTCTGCGAACTTGCGCATGAGGCGCACCAATTCATTCATTTCGGTTTGTTCCCAGGAAGAAAAGATCTGTCTTCCCATGCGTTCGCGCGCGGCATCGACAAGGTCGGTCATTCCCTTGCCCTTGGCGGTGACCGATGCCATGCGGATTCGACGATCTGCCGCACTGTTTTCTCGCCGTACTAACCCCAATTCCTCCAGCTTCGTGACCTGACGACTGACGGTGGTGTAGTCGCGTCCGACGCGATCTGCGATATCTACCACGCCAATCGGGCCCAGCTTTTCTATTCCCACAAGCAGAGGAAACAAGGCCCGGTCGAGGGGAATGCCAGCCTCCTTGATCATCGCCTCATCGCGCTGAGGGCGATTCATCGCACTTGCGATGCTGATTAGCGAGCCATGCAGGATCTTGAGTTGCGACGATATATGTGTATCTTGCACATTTTTGTTCGATGTCATACACTCTCCTAAGTTATGTGCATAATACACTTATGAGGCCGAAAATGCTTATGAACACAGAAGTCGATGTACTGATCTGCGGGGCAGGTCCGACTGGTCTGACGCTGGCGCTTGTGCTTGCGCAACGCGGCGTGTCTTTCCGCATCATCGAAAAAATGGAAGTCCCCTTTCACGGTTCGCGAGGCAAGGGGCTGCAACCCCGCACCCTGGAGATCTTCGAGGACCTTGGCATCCTTGACGAAATCATGGCGGCAGGGGGCCCCTATCCTCCGCAGCGCGAGTACCAGGACGATGGCAGCTGGCGTGATTCTCCGACTGCAGAGCAAAGGCCTCCTACGCCGGCGGAACCCTATCTGATGCCCTGGATGGTGCCGCAGTTCTTGACCGAAGCCGCGATGAGGACCAGGCTAGGCGAGCTGGGCTATCAGGTGGACTTCGGGTACGAACTGCTCGGACTGGAACAACAGGTTCAAGGCGCCATTGCAAGAGTCGCGAATAAACGTGAGGAACAACATCTTCACGCGCGCTACGTCGTCGCGGCGGACGGCGGACGCAGCTTCGTGCGAAACCTGTTGGGCGTCGATTTCCCTGGCAAGACATTGGGCGTGCGGGCAGTAGTCGCGGACATCTCTCTGGACGGCTTGAACAGAGACGTCTGGCACCGCTTCAGCGGAGGTGTGCAAGAGCGGCAGATTGCTCTGTGTCCGCTGGCTGGCACCGATATGTTCCAACTGCAGGCAGCGCTCGCAGGGGATGAAGATCCAGATCTCTCCGCCGATGGTCTGACAAGAATGGTGCGGGAACGCAGTGGCCGCATCGATATCACGGTTGCCGCCGTTCGATGGGCTTCGGTTTTTCAGATGCACGCGAAACTGGCGCAACGCTATCGCATCGGTCGCATCCTGCTGGCCGGCGACGCGGCGCATGTTCATCCACCGACAGGTGGCCAGGGTCTCAACACGAGCGTGCAGGATGCTTACAATCTCGCATGGAAATTGTCCGCCGTGCTCGCCGGCGGCGAAGAATCGATCCTGGATACCTATGAAGAAGAGCGGCGTCCGATAGCCGAATCCATGTTGGGACTATCCACCAGATTGCTGGAGGAAGCCAAGCGAGGTGAAATGCGCCGAGGAAGAGAAGTGCAGCAGCTCGACCTTGGTTATCCCGGATCATCACTAGCCCTGGAAATACCAGTGCGCAAACATGGACTGCGGGCGGGAGACCGCGCGCCGGACGCGCCCGTCGCAACCCGCTCCGGCACGCGGCAACGCCTCTTCGGGCTGCTTCGTGGAACACATTGGACGTTGATTGGGTTTCATGTGTTATCCGGTCAGACCCCGGAAGCCCAGGATTTGCATGTTCATCTCTTTGGCCCTGACGGCGATCTGCTGGATTCGGAGGGGTATTTCAGCGATGCCTACGGTCTGGAAAGAGGCGATTGGATATTGATACGGCCAGACGGTTATGTTGGCGCGATTGTCGCATCGGACAATCTGACGGCAATCACGAATTACCTGCAACGCGCAGGAGTATCAATGCTTCGGGAGAAATAGCGGTCGATTGCCGGCGGGGGCGGACATTCCGGTCCTTGCCAAAAAAATTGAGTCCGACCAAGCTTCTCAGAAAACATACATGCGCTTCCAGATGGTTTTTAACTTCAGTCACCGCCATCGGTTTTATCGGGTTATAGTGCAGAAATAAAACAGCAGAATAGTAAATAAAATCCGCTGGGAGACCGCGTATGCCAATTTTTCTCCGGGGTGTCTTGTTTCTTGCTTTGGTTCCGTTGGCGGCTTTTTCGCAAGAAAAAGAATGTCGAAAAGTGATTATTTCGGCCGACTCCGACTATGCACCGCTGCAATGGTATGACGGCAAGCATCTGACGGGCGCCAGTATCGAGATCGCGACAACCGCCTTGAGCGCCCTCGGCATCCCCTACGAAGTTCGCTACGTCGGTCCTTTTCACCGCGTGCTGAAAAGTGCACAGGAAGGCGAGATCGACATGATCTCTTCTCTCAAGGACACCCCCGAAAGACGCGAGTATCTGGTCTATGCAAATGTCGCCCTATTTGCCAATCCCATCGCCGTATTTGTTGCGAAGGACAGAAAGTTCAGCTACGCGGGATGGAACGATCTGATCGGAAAAAAGGGAGGAGTCACTCTGGGCAATCAGTTCGGAAACGGCTTCGACGAATTTTTGAAAGGGAATTTGCAGGTAGAGGCCGAGCAAAAAACCTATATGAATTTCAAGAAACTGGAACTACGCCGTATTGATTACCTGATTACCGGCTATTACCCCGGCTTAGCCTACTTGGCTGCGTCCGGACAAAGTGATAGCTTCGTCGCGCTCAAGCCGTACGTCTCGGAATCCGACAATTTGATCGCCATGACGAAGTCGAGTCCATGCATCAAATACCTGAAGGCCTTGAACCTCCAATTGGATAATATGCACCGGGAAGGCAAGCTGCGGTTGATCTTGGACAAGCATATCGCACTGCTGCCAAAGCGAGCGAATCAATAACAAATATTGAGCTTCTGCGATGGTTTCATAATCGCTCGATAACTCGCCGACCGTCGGGTATCGTGCGTTGAAAGGCATGTTTTCGCATCACTTCTAGATATCCGGCGACAGCTGCTGGCCGGTTGCGAACCATCGCAGCTTGCATCGCCGACAGATGCCGCTATGCATGCACTCGCAAGACACTAACGACATCTATTCAGTTTTCGGACCAAATCGTTCCGTCATGAAATTAATGAAGCTGGCGAGCTTCGCCGTCAGCTTACGTTCCGGCAAATACACCAGATGCACGGGATTTGACGGTGAGGGGAGATCAGGAAAGAGCCTGATCAATCTTCCTGCGGCGATATCCTGACTGACCATCATCTCCGGCTGGAAAATGATACCGAGGCCCGCGAGGGCGGCTTCACGCAGGGCGATGCCGCTGCCGCTGATGTCAAGGCGGCCAGGTACGCGTACGATCTGTTCCGAATCATCCACCAGGGTGAAGCGCCAGTCGCGTTTCAAGCCGCTGACAAAACCGATTGCAATGCACTGATGTTTTTCCAGATCCTCGGGAGTTGTCGGCGTCCCATGTCTGGCTAGATATGCCGGTGATGCGCAGGCGACGAGCAACGATCGGCCCAATGGCCGTGCGATCAGGTTTGAGTCGGGAAGCTCGCCGATACGGATTGCTGCTTCAAAGCCTTCATCAGCGAGATCGACGAATCGGTCATTCAGCGCCAGCTCAACTTGCACATCTGCATTGGCGTCAAGATACTCGCCTATTGCCGGCACAAGCAGCATCGTGCCGTACATTACAGGCACGCTTACACGCAGGCGACCGCGTGGCCGTTCACGGATATCGCGGGCATCGCCTTCCGCCGCCTGCACTTGCGCCAGAATATTGACGCACTGTTCGTAGTAACTGCGCCCTGTGTCAGTCAGGCTTTGCTGACGCGTAGTACGGTTAAGCAAACGCGCGCCGAGCCGGTCTTCCAGTGCGCGGATGTGGTTACCGACCATTGTTGCGGTCATCCCGCTGCCTTCCGCCGCCGCAACAAAACTGCCCCGTTCGACGACCCGGGTGAAGATCGACATGCTAACGAAACGATCCATTCGCAAGCCCTGATTATGAATGTAGTAAAAGAATCATAGTTTATTAAAAAAATCGATGCAATCAAAATGCCCCTACGCCATCTGGAGCGATATATAGGGAGTTGATTGATATGAATCTGCAAAATAAGAAGATCCTCATCTTGGGTGGGACATCAGGTATTGGTTTTGCCACTGCACAAGCAGCACTCAAGCAGGGCGCAGAAGTCGTGGTGTCTTCTTCAAAAAAAGAAAAGGTCGAAACGGCTGTCGCTGCACTGGGCGCGAGTGCAAACGGCGTGGTGGCGGACGTGAATAACGTCGCGTCTATGGGGAGTCTATTTAACGAAGTCGGCTCTTTCGACCATCTGGTTTATACGGCTGGCGAAAGCCTGCTGTTCGGGAATCTGGATGGAATTGAAATGACCGCCGTACGCAATGCATTCGAGGTGCGCGTGTTTGGCGCAATTGCTGCGGTCAAGGCGGCTCTGCCACATATGCGGCAAGGCGGTTCAATCGTGCTGACCAGCGGCATCGCCAGTGTCCGGGCTCCCAAAGGTCTGACAATCGGTGCCAGCATTTGCAGTGCGATGGAAGGTTTGACGCGCGCACTGGCTGTCGAACTTGCACCGCTCCGCGTCAATATCGTGAGTCCCGGTTTTGTTCGGACACCGCTGTGGTCAAACATGCCGGAGAGTGATCGGGAAGCAATGTACCAACAAGCCGGTTCGGCATTGCTGGTCGGACGCGTCGGCGAGGCCGAAGAGATTGCACAGGCCTACTTGTATTTGATGAACAACACGTTTGTCACCGGACAGACCGTCGTGATCGATGGTGGCGGCGTTCTCGTCTGAACGTGTCTCACTCGAGACGCCTGTCCTTTATTTTGCTTCGCCGGCATCTCGTCCGAATCGGAAATCCCGGTGGCGGGTTTGAGTTCTGCAGCCGAGTACCTGTGTCCAGAGGACCCTCCACCCGGAGGGCCTTTTTTATTTTTTCGCCGGCCTTTGATTTGTTCAACGGCTGCATCCGACCGGTTTCGGGCACTGGACATGTCGCGAAGTGAACAGCAAATTTATTGCATTTAATCGATCTGAACAGATGTCCACTAAAAAAAGCGGCCCATCAATTTCTTGAGAGCCGCGTATTCCCGTTCTCTTTATTAATCAGATGTCGACAAGGTCATACGTAATATTTGATTGACCTTTTCCCTGAACAAATCCTATCCAAACACCCAGGCCGGCAGGCACTTCAATTTCATAAGGGACGATGACGGTGATGAACTGAGGCTGGCTAACCATCACAATCATCCGGCAGTTGGGGTCCCCCGGGACAGTGGGCGCATTGACATCTGCGTAAATGGAGACTTGAGCAAGCGAGGTATTCGCACTGCCTAAGCAGATTGTTCTGAGAATCGCCCCGTGTACATTATCTGTTGGCGCAATGATCTGCTGAATAATGTTGGTACCGCCATTTGCGATGTAATGTTTTCCGATCTTAACTCGACTCATGAAAATTCCCTCTCTTTTTGAATGTAGGAACCGTCTTTAATTCACGGCAACATACGTTATCAGCTGAGAGCAAACCTACGTAGAATTCCACAGCGAAAACACGGGGGTGAGAGCGTTCCAATATTGGAAGAGACGCCTGCTTTACGAGCGGACTTTTGTTACTTTTGAATGTCCGCTTCTGGCCGATGGCGCCGTTGATGATCCAGAGAGGGCGATTCTGTTGCCCGTCACGGGCAATGGTCAGACTCGCACTTCTTTGTATTTGAGAATCTCTCGCCACATTCTGACCACCAGCGGCCGTAAATTGTTCTTCGGCTTGAATGCGAGGATGGAGACTTCCGTATCCCACGCCCCGCCGCCGACCGGTTCAAGACTCCAATGCCGGTGCTGACTGAACGAGCTGTCGGGCAGCCACGCCACTCCCAGTCCCTGCGATGCGAGGTCGCCAAGCACATCCGACATCTCTGTCTCGAACATGGGCGTGCCTTCCAGCTTGACTTCAGATCCTTCGATGATCTGATCGACGACGCGCGCGAAATACACGCTGGAGCTGTACATCAGCAACGGTGCAGGATTGCCTGCACTGCCGAGCGAGGTGTGCATTCCGATTTTTTCAATCAAGGCGGGTGATGCGTAAGGACGTACGCGCTCTCGACCCAATTCGACGCTTTCAAATAGCAGAGGATCGATCTGGATAGGTGACGCTGCATGATAAAAGCAGATGAGCAGATCGACATTGCCGGCAATGAACGACGACACGATGTCGTGCACGTTGCCGGTCTCCAGCGCACAGATCAGCGGTTGGCCACTGGTCCAGCTGTCCCACCATCCAGGAAGCCGGGTAGTCGCCAACGCATAGGGCATGGCCAGTTTGATCTTGTCGCGCGACTGGTTGCCGGCGAGGTCGGCCTTGGCGTCGGCGATCTGGCTGACAATCTGCGCCGCGACGCCGCGAAATTTTTCTCCGGCCGGGGTCAGCCTGGTCGGGTACGAACTGCGGTCGATCAGCTTGGCGCCCAGCATCTGTTCCAGGGAACCGATGCGTCTGCTGAACGCTGCCTGAGAAAGATTTCTGATCTCCGACGCACGCGTGAAATTGAGAACTTCCGACAGCGTCAGAAAATCCTGGAACCACTTGATATCCATTATTGCCTTCCTCCCTTACCTATCTTACGTCCGGATCCGCCGATTTCGGCCATGTGAATTTGCGATCACGCGATGCGTCCTGAACATGACGGCGATGCTGCACTTTGCATTGGACGCTCTGCATTCTCAACGTAATACTTAAGCAAATTCTGTGCAACCAGAACTCATCTCATCAAACCATTTTTTGAAAGGAATAGCGATGCCAACATCGACAGAACTGCATTCCGCTGCGAAAGAATTCATGGTGCGCTATGGCGGCGACACGTTTCCGAATCTGTTTCGTTCGGCCAAGGGCGCGGTGGTCATCGACGATACCGGCCGCGAGATCCTTGACTTCACTTCGGGGCAGATGTGCGCCACCATCGGGCATAACCATCCTGCCATCGTCGCAGCGGTGCAAAAGGCCGGCGAAGAAGCGTTTCACATGTTCAGCGGCATGATTCCAGAGGTGGTCGCCGAACTGGCGACCACCATGGCGCAAGACTGGATGCCGGAGTCGCTGACCAAGTCCATCTTCGTCAATACCGGTTCGGAAAGCAATGAGATCGCATTGCGCATGGCAAAGATGTACACCGGCGGTTATGAAGTGCTGGCGGTAGGCGGTTCATGGCATGGCGTCACCGGCGGATCGAGCAGCGTCTCGTTTGCCAGCGATCGCAAAGGTTACGGCGTGTCGACGCCAGGTGTCTATGTGTTGCCGGAACCCAATGACTATCGTCCCTATATCAAGGGCATGAACGGCGAAGAGTCGGCGCTGACGTGTCTGGAAATCGGGCTGAAGATGTTCGACATGGCTTCCTCCGGTCGTCCCGCTGCGATCATCATCGAACCCATCATCAGCGCCGGCGGCGTGCTGGTGCCTCCCAAGTCTTACATGCAGGCGCTGCGCAAAGCCGCCGACGAACGCGGCATGCTGCTGATCTTCGACGAGGCGCAAACGGCGTTCGGCCGCATCGGTCAACGCACCGCCTCAGACTTGTTCGGCGTTGTTCCGGACATCATGTCGGTCTCCAAGACCATGGGCGGCGGCTTGCCGCTGGCGGCGACTGTCACGACAGCGCAGATCGAACAGGCTGTGCATGAGCGCGGTTTCACTTTCTACACCAGTCACGTCTCAGACCCGCTGCCTGCGCGGGTAGGCCTGGCGGTGCTCAATACGATTCGCAATGAGGATCTGATCCGTCGCGCGCAGTCTACCGGTTCTTATCTGCGTTCCCGCCTGCTGGAACTGCAAACGCGCTATGAAAGCATCGGCGACGTGCGTGGTGAAGGCTTGCTTCTGGGTGTGGAACTGGTGGCCGACAGAGAGTCGCGCAATCCGGCGCACGAACTGGGTGCATTGACCACTCAGCGTTGCTTCGAACTGGGGCTGAGCATGAACATCCGGCGCCGTCCGGAACGCGGATCCGTGTGGCGCATTGCGCCGCCGCTGACGGTAGAGCACAAGCAGATCGATCAGGCGGTGGATATTCTGGATCGTGCCCTGCGAGAAAGCCTCGACAAGATGGCCGGCGCCCGCTAGTCCCGCCCAGAACCTGTTGCAAATTGCTGTCGAATGCCGGGCCACCTCTGTACCTCATGTGGCTCGTTCAGATTGTCGCGTCTTAAATTCATTTCCTTGGGAGAACTGTCATGGCTTCAATTCGTCTTGCAGCATTTACTTTTACCTGTGCGCTGGCAGCATCGGGGGCGATGGCGCAATCCATCGGCACGCTGCAAAAGATCAAGCAGTCCGGAGAGATCGTGTTTGGCTACCGCGAAAGTGCGATTCCGTTTTCCTACATCGACGCGAATCAGAATCCGGTCGGCTTCTCCATCGACCTCTGCAACCGGATCGCTGCCGCTGTGCGCGACAAACTGAGCCTGCCCTCCCTGAAAGTGAAATTTGAACCCGTGACTGCATCCAACCGGGTGCCCTTGCTAGTCAATGGCGCTGTCGATGTCGAGTGCGGTTCCACCACCAACACGCTGGAACGGCAAAAATCAGTCGATTTTCTGAATACGACTTACGTCAGTGGTACGCGGATCATGGTGCAGACCAGCAGCAACATCACCTCCATTGCCGACCTGAAAGACAAAGCCATTGCGGTCACCGCCGGTACGAACAATATCAAAGCGATCCAGCAAGCCAATCAGGCCGGCTCTCTCAATCTGAGCCTTGTCTACGGCAAGGACCACGCGGAAAGCTTCCTGATGCTGCAAAACGGCCGGGTAAGCGGGTTCTCAACAGACGACGTTCTGCTCTACAGCATCCGCGCGATGTCGCGCAATCCTGCCGGCACCAAGGTGGTCGGCCCGTTGCTGTCGCAAGAACCCTACGGTCTCATGATCCGCCGCAACGATGATGAATTCAAAAAATTTGCCAATGACGTGCTGGGCGGCATGTTTGGCAACGGTGAATTCAAGAAGACTTACTACAAGTGGTTCAACGCGCCGATCCCTCCCAAGAACATCAATCTCAGCATTCCCATGTCGCCCGAGCTGGAAAAGCTGATGGCTGCACCAAACAGTCACGGCGTGTAACAGGCTTGCCTGGTTCAGGCCACCGCAGGCGGCATCGGCAACGCGATTTCATCCATGTTGCTGCCTGCATCAATGCTTCCTTGATTTCTTCTGTAACTTGCAGCTCGCACCCGATATTCCGAGAGGCGATGCGAGATCGCTCACGGGTAGGCGTTACTTCGGATATGGCAAAGGATTAAGCGATGGAATATCAATGGCACTGGAACGTTTTCTTCCAGATATCGCCGGACGCAGGTCAAGCGTACTGGATTCTGTTTGTCAAAGGCTTTGCCGCCACGCTGGCGGTCTCGGCCGCGAGCTGGATCATCGCCTTTGTGCTGGGTGTGATCGTCGGCGCGGCGCGCACTTCCCTGATCTTCTGGATACGCATGCCGGCGTATCTGTATGTGCACTTGTTTCGTGGCGTTCCCTTGCTGGTCCAGCTATTCCTCTGGTATTTCGTCTTCCCCGAAATGTTCGACAGCGTGAAGGCGGCGGTAGTGAGAACCGACGCCATGTACGTGCAATTCATCGCCGTGACAGTTTGCCTGGGCTTGTTTACCTCGGCGCGGGTAGCAGAGCAGGTGCGCTCCGGCATTGAATCGCTCTCGCGTGGCCAGCGCAGCGCCGGCATGGCGCTGGGATTGCATCCGGCACAGATCTATCGGTACGTGTTGCTGCCGCAGTCGATGCGCCTGATCGTTCCACCGTTGACCAGCGAGTTGATGAACCTGATCAAGAATTCATCCATTGCACTGACTATCGGTTTCGCAGAACTGACATTTCGTGCACGTGAAATCGGAGAGACCACATTTTCCTATTTCGAGGCGTTCATTGTGACCACCATCGTCTACATCGCCATCGCGCTGACTGCCTATGCTGTCATGGCGCGTTTCGAACCGAGGAAAACGGCGTAACTGCCGTATTTTCCGTAACGCACGCTTGCGCAGGCAGAGAGGATATTCAATATGACACTGGATTTCGGGATCGTTTCCGACAATATTTCCTACATCGCCAATGGCTTCGCCTTCACGTTGCAACTGACGGCGGTCGCGACAGTGATCGGCATGCTGCTCGGCCTCATGCTGGCACTGGCGCGAGAATCCAAGGTGCAGCTCGTTGCGCGCTGTGCCTCGACCTACGTCATCGCCATGCGGTCGATTCCACTGATTCTGGTGCTGTTCTGGATATTCTTCCTGATGCCTTTGGCTTTGCAATTTCTTTTGGGGGCGGGGTCGCCCGTCAAGGTCGATGGCAAACAAACGGCGATGGTCACGTTCAGCCTGTTTGAATCGGCTTACTTCTGCGAGATTGTTCGCTCGGGCATACGCTCGGTATCTGCAGGCCAGCGCTCTGCTGCATTCGCGCTCGGTCTCAATCCGGTGCAGACGATGGGCTATGTGATATTGCCGCAGGGATTGCGCAATATGTTACCGATCTTTCTGACTCAGGTCATCGTCCTCTTTCAGGATACCTCGCTGGTTTATGTGATTTCAGTCACGGATTTTATGGGCGCTGCCGCCAAGATCGGTGAGCGCGACGGCAGCCTGATCGAACCGTATCTGTTCGTCGCGGCGATCTATCTCGTGATCAGTGTGGCGATAGCCGAAAGCGCAGCCCGGATGTTTCGCAAAAAGACCGCACGCATTTAACTACAAGGAAAATTCATGCTCGCAATAGACAATCTGTCGAAATGGTATGGCGACTTCAAGGTTCTCAGCGATTGTTCAGTGCGCATCGACAGGCGCGACGTTGTGGTCATTTGCGGGCCGTCCGGCTCGGGAAAATCGACGTTCATCAAAACGATCAACGGTCTGGAACCGTTCGATCAAGGGCGTATTTCGATACAGGGAACCGCCGTCAGCTCAAAGATGCTGTGCAGCGCGGCGCATCGACGACGCGTCGGGATGGTATTTCAGAACTTCGAATTGTTTGGTCACCTTAGCGTGTTGGAAAATCTCAATCTTGCGCAGCGAAAGGTACTTCGACGTTCACATGAAGAAGCTTCGGAGCGCAGCAGAGCAATGCTGGCACGTGTAGGTCTGACGGCACATGCGGCCAAGTATCCGCATCAACTATCCGGTGGACAGCAGCAGCGCGTTGCCATTGCAAGAGCGCTGACCATGGACCCCGAGATCATGTTGTTCGACGAGCCCACCTCTGCCCTTGATCCAGAGATGGTGAAGGAAGTGCTGGATGTCATGGCGGAACTGGCCGCAGCGGGCATGACGATGCTGGTCGTGACCCACGAAATGGGTTTCGCCCGGCAAGTCGCCGATCGGATTATTTTTATGGAAGAGGGGAGAATCGTCGAAGACTGCAGCAAAGAACATTTCTTCGGCGCCGCCAACGACCTCAGTGCCAGAGTGCGGAGTTTCTTATCTTTGACACAGGTCTCTCATTGAGAGAATCGCCAATCGTTGAATGTAGAAGCCGGGATGTTTTCCAAAGACTCCGTGATCACTGCAAATCTTCAGACTTGGAACATTGAAATTTTCTGCGAGACATATCCATCGTTTTGCTTCGGCTGATCTTTCACGGCATGACTCTAGCCCGACTCGCAGCGTCGTACTATCCCGGCCATGAGATCCCAGAATACCGGTAGCTGTCCGCGGATCGCATCGAGTCCTTTGTCCTTGACTTTCGCATGCAATCTTTCGCACCACTCTGCGCCCTCGCGTTCTCCCAGCACCAGGAGTGCTCCCTTGAGCCGATGCAGTCGACCGATAAAGCGTACCGCAGCCTCCTCGGTCCCCGCGGCAAGCGCCTGCTCGAGAACGGCCTGATCGTCCGGCCAGAGTTCAAGAAACGCTGCCCGCAACTCGGCGTCGGCGATGGGCGGCTGCATGACGAGATTTCCTTCATGCGCGCGCGGCGCAGGGACGACTTCGCCCAGCACTTCATTGAGTGCGGCACGCAACTGACCGATGGAGACGGGTTTGTGCAGCACCGCCGCGAAGGCAGCTTGTTGCGCGTCCCGGTCCTCCTCAATGCTGGCGGTATTGACAATGACGGGCGTGGCGATGCCGGCATGGCGCAGCGCAGCGGCCAGGGCCTGGCCATCCATGACGGGCATGCCGAGGTCCGTCACGATGACATCGTATGGTTCCTGCACGCAACGCATCATGGCCTGCTCGCCGTTCGATACGCTATCGACTCGCTCGAACCCCAGCGCGGCGAGCTGGTTCTCGAGCAGCACGCGATTGAGAGGATCATCCTCGGCGATCAGAATACGCCGGCTCCGGTATTCCGCCACGACGGGGCGGGCGCCGCTCGCGCCACCGGGCGGCAACGTGATCTTGCCGCCCAGCGCCAGTGCATGTCCCAATGCTCTTCCGCTAAGCGATGTCACATGCAGCAAGCCGTCACGTCGTTCCGGGTACAAGGGGCCGTCAGCGGAGACGATCAGCGTGTCGACGAATTGCTCCCTTGCTTCGAGCGGCAGGCGATCCATCGCACAGTGGTTGCACGCCACGACCAGCAAGGTTTCAGCCCTCCGCTCACAGTCTTGCCGGCTTTCGCTGTCAACCACCGGCATACCGGGCAAGCGGTGTCTGATCTGCGCCAGGAGCACGTCCCGCCAGGCTGGCGATTCGCACTTCACCAGCACCTGTGTGAACAGGGAGGCCTCGTGCGCCGGCTCCGGCGTCGCGGGTAACTGCCTGAGCGGCAACTCGACGGCAAACACGCTGCCTTCGCCTTCCTCGCTTTCGACGGTAATCTTGCCGCCCATCAGTTCAGTCAGCCGCTGGCACAGAGACAGGCCGAGACCGGTTCCCCCAAAGCGATGCGCAATGGACGCGTTTGCCTGTACAAACGGTTCGAAGATGGTTGCCTGCCGCTCCTCAGGAATACCGATTCCCGAGTCGGCGATGCTCAGATGCACCCGGGGCGCATCCGGATCTGTTGATGAGATTCTGGCGCGCAAAGTGATCGCGCCCGTGGACGTAAATCTCGTCGCGTTGCTGAGAAAATTCATCAGTATCTGAGAAATCCGGTGGCCGTCGCCCTCCCTGGGCATCGACAACTCCGGGTCGACCAGGCAAAAGAAGCGCAATCCCTTGCCCGTGATGAGCGGCGCAAACGTCTGTGCGCATTGCTCCACCAGCAGATCGATACGCACCGGCTCCAGCTGCGGCGTCAGTTCGCCGGCTTCCACTCTGGAGAGATCAAGAATGTCGTTGATCAGCTCGAGCAGCGCGTCAAAAGAGCGCCTGATTGTTTCGACCCGGGCGCGCTGCGGCCTGGTGAGTGCTTCCAGGGCGAGCAGTTCAAGATTGCCGAGCGCGCCGTGCAACGGTGTGCGTATCTCGTGACTCATCGCCGCGAGAAACAAGGACTTGGCCTGATTGGCTTCATCGGCTGTCCGGCGGGCCTGTTGCAAAAGTTGTTCGGTCGCTTTGCGTTCTGTGATGTCGGTCAGGCCCACGAGCACCACGTTCCGCTCCTGATAACGGGCCTGTGAGAACGTCGCCATGAGCTCGACCGGCCGGCCGCCGGTGGAGACGGCCGACGCTTCGGCATAGTGCACGGCAGCCGAAGCAGGATCGTCCGCTGGCGCCGGTCTGGTGGACGCGCTCCTCAGCAGGCTGGTGTAGAACCGTCCGTCATCGTCGGTCTGCAGGCCGCTGAGTTCCCTGGCGATGGCGTTCTGCATGACGATCGTACCGGCGGCGGGATCCAGTACGCCAAGTCCGACCGGCGCGGTATCCAGCACGGTGCGGTTGAACATTTCGCTTTCATAGACCCTGCGCGAACGCACCTGCATTGGCGCCAGGACGAAACGGTCGAGCGCGATGATGAACGTCCAGAGGATCGCCAGTACCAGGATCAGCAGGGTGCCGATCATCAGCCCTTCGCTGCGCAGCCCGGTGAGAATCGTGCGCCAGTCAAAAGCATAGACGGCAATCCAGTCCGGTCCCGGGATGAGTTGCGTGACAAAGAAAACGCCACCCCGTCGCGAAATGTGCGGATAGGTTCGCACGTTCTGGATGAGGTCGGGTGTCGACCGGACCAGAGCGGCCCAACGCGCCTCGCGCGGATTCGAATCGTCCAGCCCCAGAAGATGCTGACGGGTGCGCGAGATCACGAAGAAATCAGGATCGTGCATGGCCTGCCGGAACAGCGGGTCGAAGCTGGCGAACGGCACGGTGGCGACAATGACGGCCACACGACGGCCGTCCCGAAACACCGGACTGGCGAAATGCGTGACGAATTCTCCTGTCACCGGATCGAAGGCGAGCGGCACCCAGAAGATGCGTTGATTGCGCAGCGCCTCGTCCGAGTAGGTCTTCAGAACGGCCTCCACGCGGGCAACGCGCTGTACGATCAATGGCGTAATGCCGCGCTCGCGCGCATCGCGCATCACCTCTTCCGACAAAGGCGGCATGGAAGCCATGAACCGTCCATCGGGACTATAGGTAAAGCCGCCCAGAAAATGTCCGCTGTCGCGCAGCCGCAGGAGAGGGAAGGGTGATATGTCGCGAATCAGTCGCAGCAGCATCGCAAGCTGGGCGCGGTCTTGCGGACGGCTGAGCGTGGAAAAAACCGAGAACGGCGTCACCGTGACGTCGGCGCCGGTGACGGCCATGTCGCGGTTCCCCTCAAGCAAGCGTTGATAACGCTGGACGGGAACCTCGTCGTGGTCGTGCAGCGTCCAGAGCAATTCATACGCTTCGACAGTCTGTTTCAGGCGAGCTTCATAGCGATCGACTTCCGCCTTCACCAGATCGCGTTGCAACAGGAATGCCTGCTGGCGATCATTGATGAAGCGGTTGATGCGCTGGTTCACACCGATCGCAGCTGCGCCGCAAATGGCCACGCTGAGGAGCGCGGCCCCGCCGTAGAGCAGGCGCCGGGAATACTGCCCCAGCAGCTCGGGAGAATGGTCTGTCCCACGCTGCTGCCGTGCTGCAAGGCGCGCGAACGGACGCCACCATGGACGGCTCATGACCGGCTCGATACGAAGTCCATCAGGGCAACTGCCGGAATGCGTTGAGCAGTTCGACGTCGTTGCGCGCGCCGAGCTTGATCATGGCGTTCTTCTTTTGAGAACTGATGGTCTTGAGGCTGCGATTCGTATACTGAGCGATTTCAGTTACCGTCATGCCCCGTGCAAACAGGCGCAGCACTTCCGTCTCCCGCGGCGACAGTCCGGTGGAGGAAACGGAACCGTCCGACGCCTGATTGACCACCATGTGCCGCACCATCTGTTCCGAGGTTTTCGGGTCGAGATATATTTTGCCTGCCAGAATGCTGTCGATGACAGAGGACAGGGACGCAAATTCGTCGCTGACCTTGCTCAGAAAGCCCACCACGCCAAGGCGTAGCGCCTGCTGGACAATCATGACGTCATCGTGGGCAGTGAGCAGGATGATCTTCACATCCGGATAAAGCCGTCGGATGCGTTCCAGCAGTTGCAGGCCGTCGGGTTCGGGATCGCCGTCGAACGAGTAATCGCACACCAGGACGTCGCAGGGTGCTTCCTGCAAGACTTGCATCAGTCCCGTAATCGACGTCGCCGTAGCGACGGAATAAAGGTCCGGCTCACTCTCCAGCACCTTGGTGATGCCCATCACCACGACCAGATGATCGTCGGCGACAACGACCCGGCGGCGGGAGGCCGCCGTCGATGCAGACATCAGGTCATGGGGGACGCCTGGAGAAAAATCGGGCAACGGATTTTGTGTCATGAGAGCTCCGGAAACGGGACAACGCTGACCTGGTCGTCGAACGCGGCAAAGTCTGAAAATCATCCGATTGAGCAACAAACATAAGGAAGCGGACCTCGTCAGATAGCGGGGCCGCCTCTTGCGGGATGTGATTGGACGTTGTTCTCGCCACCATGCCAATGTATCACCTCCGGCCGCGATTTTCCTGCACGGATGTGAAACACAAACCGGAGAAGTCACTACAGCATCGCCATTTGAGATCGTTTTGAGACAGCCAATGTGGCAGAAATCCGGCAGTCCGCTTATTTATTCATTCATAGTTGAACAGGACCTGCACCGTGGAGTTGATGGATCCTGTTTGCAATGCACCGGTACGCTTGAGTCTCGCATAAAACCCGTAGTTCCTCGCAATGGTCGAATCGCTAACATTCCACGATACGGCGGCGCGAGCATTCGGCGTCACCACCGCCCCTTCCGCCGTGCCTATTTCAATGCCGACTCCCCGTGCGGTGCCATTGGTGTTGGCGAAGACGCTGGCGTCTCCGTTGCCGACATCAGCAACGCCATTCATCTGCGCCGTCACTTTGGTAATGCCGGCGGGACAGTTGGACAATGAAATCGAAAAATTCGTTTTCTTTCCGTACTCACCGACCGCGCCGAGTTCCTGTGCACTTGCATTGACGCGTACGGACTGACTGGCATTGTTCACCGTACACGTGCTGCTTGTGGCAGTGATACCGGAATGGTCAATCCGTCCCACGACACGAATGCTGCCGTCTCTTGACGGGTAACCGAGGCCGCCGAATGCCAGGAAACTGAATTTCCCCGGTTCCACCGGCCCGGTTTTCACCAGGGTCACTGTGTAATTTATAGGGGCAAATGAAAATTGCCCTTTCCCTGAAGATAAGACGTCGCCCACCGAATACGTCTTGCCGGAAATGGCAAGCGCTATCTTGAACGCGATTCCCGGGACGCCTGTCGCGTAATAACTCCCGGTCCGGTTTCCATTTGCGTAGACCTTGACGGTGTCACTTGCCTCGGTGCACGTTACCGTCACCGTTTTGCTTCCTGAACGTTGCCATACCCCAATCACTTCTCCGTATGCCATCGACGACGGGACGTTGACTTTGATCGCGGGGAGTACCGGAATGTCCGATCCCGATGCGGTGCTGCAATAAGCAAGGGCATGACTGCTTGTCACTAGAATAGCTGCGCCGATGATGATCGGCAATGTGGTTTTATGAATCAGTTTCAACATTTTTTTCTCCGGCAATAAGGCCAAGGCGTTTCCATTCGGAACGCCGCACATTACGAAGGCGCGTTCTCGGTGTTCTCGGAACGCCCGGCCACAGGCGGCGCGGACGGAACCGGTCTGTTGTTCCGGCTTTTCACACCAGCGTCGCCGTGCTGCATAGCCGCCAGGCTGTCGCTGCGGCCTGGCGTGGCCTTCGCTTCCTTTGCTCCCGGATCGCAGACGGCCGACACGCGTGCATAGGTGGTCTGTCTGGCTCCTTTTGGCAAAGCCGGCAGGTCGTATCCGATACGACATTGCCGCGCCATGACGTCGCCCCACCGGATTGATAAGGTCCCGGCGCCGTCCAGGCCGCGCGCCATGACGCGGCCGCCTTGCGCCACGACACCCACGATCCGGCCGGAGGCGTCGTCCGTCACCTGTGCGCCGAACGGCACGTCGACACCCGCCGGTGTCTCCAGGTCGATCACTACTGCACGTCCGCTTTCGGTCGCGAACTTCGCCATCACCACCGCTCCTGCGCGCGGCACCACCTGTTCGCTGGTGCTGGTCAGTTCCACGTCCATGGGCAGGTATTTGGGATCCAGATTGATCGTATTGCGCCGATATGGCGTCAGGTAGGGCACGACCGCAAAACCGCGGCCATCGAGTCGCACGCCTGACTGCGTCGTCACTTCGGCGCCGGCTGCATCAGGTGCCTCGACGATCGCGATGGTCTCGCCCGCGGTCTGCCCGAAGGTCACGCCGCCCGGGTGCGCCACCACCGATCCGGCCGCGCCGAACGACGCCTGCCGGTAACCCGCTCCGCCTGCCACGGCGGTATTGAACTCCGCGTAGGGCGCGCGATAATTGCCGGACAGGTTCGCCAGGTCCGAGCCGCCCGCCTCATGCGCGAAGCTGCCGTTCCAGCTGAACTGGTTGTTCTCGCCCAAGGTACTGTTCACCGATACCTGGCCGTTCATGCCGCTCCTGCCGGCGCCGCCCGTTGCACTGACCGAACTGCGACCGCCAAACGGCACGGTGAGCGTGGCGTAGGCAAGGTTGTCCGTGCGCCCCGACAAGTCGCGCGTACGCATCGCAGCAACCGAGTAGCTGAAATGGCGGGTACTCCCCGAGTACCCGATTTGATACTGCAGGCTGGTGTCGTCGCGGCCCCAGTAATTCTGGGCCTGGGCGGTCAGGTACAGGGAACCCTGACTGCCGAGCGACTGGTTCATGGTGATCTGCATGGAGCTGCGCTGACGCTGCTCCATGCCGGCATTGAGCCCGGCAGAACGGTCCAGCGCCGCCATCGCGTCGCGCAGGTTGTAGAAGCCTTGGGTCGAATAGCGGTATGCGGCTACCGACAAGCTGGTGCCGGTAGCCGGCATCGCTTTGCTGTACGACAGCCGCGCACTCTGTCCGGCGTACGCGGTGGCCGGCAGGCTGGTCTTCGTGTGGGTGACATCCAGGCCGAAGGCACCGACCGGCGTGTTCACGGCGTTGCCCAGCATGGCGGCCCAATATCCCTGGGCTGCGATCATGCCGCCGTAAGCGCTGAACAGGTTCGACAAGCCGCGCTGGTAGGTCAGTTGTCCGACCCAGCGCTTACGGCGGTTGCGGTCGGTGCCGCGGTCATAGCCGCTCCGGTATTGTCCGAACGCTGCGCTGTAACGCTGAGCGCCGGGACGCAGCATGCGTGTCACGGCAGCATAGGGAACCTTGAAGGTGCGGACCTGGCCATCGGCTTCGGCGATGCTGACATCAAGGTCGCCGCCATAGCCTGTCGGATAAAGATCATCGATTTCAAAGGGGCCGGGTGCAACCGTGGTCTCGAGCAGCACATAGCCGTTCTGCCGGATCGTGACCCTGGCATTGGTTTTCGCTACGCCCCGCACGGTCGGGGCGTAACCCCGCAGGGAATCCGGCTGCATGCGTTCGTCGCTTGCCAGCTGGACGCCGCGCAGCGAAAAAGAATCAAACAGGTCGCCGTTCGTAAACGTGTCGCCCGCGATGAACTGCGATTCGAGCGCCTCGACCTCGCGCTGCAGGTACAGACTCTGGTTCTGCCAGCGGCTGCGCTGATTGTTCCGTTCAAACGACGACCGGTAGCGCGCCCGCCAGGCTCCCAGGTTGACGCCTCCCGACAGGCCCAGATAATTCTGCGCGCCGCCGGATTGATTGTCGCTGTAGAAGCTGTTGAGGCTGTAATTGAGAATGCCCGCCGTCACGCCGCTATCCCATCGCGCGGGATTGACATAACCCCGGGCGGTGCGCAGCAAGTTGATCTGCGGAATACCGACGTCGAGCCGTTGCGCGCTGCTGTCGAAACGCACCGACGAAGCGGCAATCAGCCCTGGCAAGTCAACGCAGGCATCGGCCGTATATGCGTCCAGTCCGGCGAGCTTGTCGAGATCGACTCCCAGCCGCTCCAGCAGGGCCATCGTCACGCACGGCCTGGCGCTATCGCTGCCAGGCTGCGAGCGCAGTTTGATCGATTCATTGCCGGCGAGCGCATCGTTGAGATACACGTCCACCCGGTACATGCCCGGGATCACCGGATTGCCATGTGCGAATCGGGAAAGATCAGCTGAGCTTGCTCCGCCTGCGAGAAAATCCTGGTCGAACTCCAGTACATCATCAGCCCAGACCCCGCTCGCGGCCAGCATGAAACATGCGCCCACGGCGGCCCTCATCGAGGCATGCCGGAAAGCGGGCCGCTTGGCGCCAGTCATCGGCTAATCCCGCGCGTCTGCCGGCGGGTTGCGCCGTAGTCATCAATCGCGGTGTAATTAACCTGCGCGGCAGGCGCCGGAGTTGCTGCCAGCGGTATGCGCAGCGTCCCGCCGGGCGCCAGCATCCCCGAACCGACCGAGTCCGGAGCGTCGTCGATCATCACCTCCGTGAGCGACACGTGATACGGCGTCGGGTTGCTTCCCTCGAGCGTCCAGTGGGGCCCTTCGTGCAAGAGTTTCCAGTTCAGCTGTGCGTACGGCTGCGCCGGCCCGGCCTCAAGTTCGGTGGGGCGAAAAAATACTTTGACGCGGCTGCGCAGGGCCACCTGGACCACATTCTCACCGCGCTCCCGCGCGGCGGGCTTCGGAGGGATTTCCAGAACATTCAGGTAATACACCGACTCGCGATCCTGCGGCAATGGGTCTCCCGCATACATCAGGCGCAGTGTCTGGCTCTTGCCGGCGTCGATGCGCGCCAGCGGCGGCATCAGGATGAAGGGGGCCTTGATCCGGCTCGGATTGCCCTGCGCATCGCCGTCATCCAGCCACGCCTGCGCCACGACCGGCTGCGCGCCGTTGTTGGTGAGCCTGATGCTGACTTCCCGGTCGCCGCCAGGATAGATGACGCGGGTGCCGTCCAGCACGATCGAAGCGTGGCCAGAAGTCCCCGTGAGGCCGAGACTCAATAAACCCAGAGATAAAATTCGACGGATTGATTTTTTCATGATGCCCTCCTTGAATCTGATCAGAACTGCGAAGCGCCTGGCGCTCTCCCGATCGTGCGTACGTGGAACTCATTTCATCAATAAATGAGAGACGGCTCCGGTTATGGATAGACGATGCTGTAGGTCACCGAGCTGTTGACGCTGCCTGGGGTTGCCTGTCCCGTTGCGTAGTAGCCAACGGCGTAATCCAGCCGCGCGGCGCCATCAACAAGTCCGACGCCGGCAACGGTGCTTTCGTCGCCCACCCGGATGACACTGCCGTCCGAATTGCGCAATTGCAGCTGAACGTTTTTGGCAGCATCGGCGCTGCTGACGATGTTCAGACGGCCCGAGGCGGGGTCGACATTAGGGCCAGGCTCGAAACCTGCCTTGACGACGCCGGCGCTGTCGCCGCACCCTGACAGCGAAATGTTGATCGGTTTGAAGCCGCCCGTATCGGTGGCGACCGCTAGCGTACTGGTGGCGATCTTCGGCAAGGTCACCGACACGTTGCCGCCGCTGCCGTCGCCTTTGACTGTGCAGGTGCTGGAGGTCACGTTGCCGGTGATGGCGATGGTGCCGTCCGACGCTTGCGCCGCGGCAGCCGCAACAGTCAACGCGGCCAGAAGAGAAATATGGATATGCTTTTGCATGATGTTTGAGATGTCCCTGTAAAAAAAATGAACGGATGGGTTACGCCGCCCCCGACTTGATGATGCGAGGCAGCGACCGATATTTTGGGACAAGCGCCTGGAACGAAACATGGGACGACCTCTGATTTCGGATATAGGAAAAATCCCAATTCGCACTAGGAAAAATCTCAGTGACCAGAACGCGGCCCCGCGCATTACCGGGTCATCCTGCATCGGCAAGAATAGGAATATTCCTATTCCCGAATCGGAGAATGATCGATAGTGAAAACCGGGAGCGACTCGCAAAATGGATGCGCCATCAACTTGAACGCATTCGCGATGTTTGCCCTCTCCGCAGGGAGGCGCAACAGAGCCGATGCAATGTCACCGTCATGAACATTGAGCATGCCCTGGTCGCCGAAGACCATGCAGTACAACGTATCTACCTGAAGCGCGTACTTCGTCAGACCGGCATCGCTCACGTGGCTGACGTTGCCGACGGGCTGAGCGCCATTGACGCGCTGAGCCGCCAGGCGTGGGACCTCGTCGTGTCCGATCTGGACATGCCCGGTGCGACCGGGCTACAGATCATTGATGCGATCGCCAAGACAGGCAGCAACGCACGCCTCATCATCGTGAGTTCACACGAACAGCGGATTCTCTCGGCTGCGGAAGAGTATGCGCTGAGCAAAGGCGTGCGCGTGCTGGCAGCCATCAGCAAGGCATCGGCACAGACCCGGCTCGCCGAACTCATCGGCGCCGGAGATGAGTTCGCCAGCGCCGCCTGCGCGATGCCGGAGGATGGATTCCGGCCGACATCCGAAGAAATTTTCCATGCTTTCGATCACGGCGAGATCGCGGCCCATTTCCGGCTGCAGCATCGCGTTTCCACGGGCGAATTGTGGGGCGCGGAACTCCTTCCCCGCTGGGACCATCCGCAGCACGGCACGCTCGCTCTCGACCAGTTCTTGCCCAGGGCATCGAATGGTTTCGTCGATGCGCTCTCGGAATACATGATCGAGGCAGCCATCGCCATGCTCGGCAAGTTGGGGACTGGCAACACACTGCGGCTCAACGCCGATGTTTCCGCCCGGGTCGCGACTTCAGCGGCGTGGGCGGAGCAAGTCACCCGGCGTTGTCTGTCGACAGGCGTGCGGCCCTCGGATCTGATCATCGAAATCACGGAAGACGGGCAAGAGTCGTCCAGCGCGGGACTGGCCGGCGCGATCGCCCAGTTGCGTGTCCGGGGGACCGATTGCGCCATCAATCATTTCGGTTGCGGATGCGCTTCGCTGGAGCGCCTGTCAGCGGTTCCGTTCAGCCACATCAAACTCGATCGATCGTTGATCGCGCGGGCGCGCACCGCACCGCATGCCCGGATGCTGCTGGGTGCGGCCGTCGAAATGGGACACGACCTCTGCATGATCGTCATGGCGGACGGTGTGGAGACGGCCGCCGATCTCGCGCTGGCGCGCACGCTCGGGATCGACGTTGCTCAAGGCCCCTACTACGGAACCGCCATGCGCGGAGATGAATTTTTTAACTACGCCACCGGATTGGAAAACCAGACCTTCCGGTAAAACGAAACAAGAGGATTTTGTTCCTCGTTAAAAAGGATTGAAAAAATGAACAAACGATTGAAGACCGGCGCGCTTGCTTGCCTGATGGTTGGCCTTGCCTCCTTATCGCACGCGGCAGAAATTTCTCGCGAGGAAGCGTTGCGGGCAACGTCAGCAGCAGTTCAGCCAATGATGGAGAAAAGCCGGATCCCGGGTGTTGCCGTCGGACTGGTGCTTGAAGACCGAACCTATGTTTTCAACTACGGGATGGCATCGGTCGAAGATCGTCGCCCCGTAACCGATACTACTATTTTTGAAATCGGCTCCGTCAGCAAGACCTTCACCGCCACATTGGCAACCTATGCAGAGGCCGTCGGGAAACTGCATCTTGGCGACATGGTGGCGAGCTATCTGCCTGAACTTGCAGGCACCGACTTCGGAAGCCTGCGGCTCTATCAGCTCGGCACCCACACCACCGGCGGACTGCCGTTGCAGGTACCGGACGAGATCCGCAACGAGGGGCAACTCATGAATTATTTCCGAGCCTGGAAGCCGCCCTACAAGACCGGCGCGGTACGCACCTATGCCAACCCCAGCATCGGCGCCCTCGGTTTGATTGCGGCGAAGAGCATGCGCCAGGATTTCAGCGTTCTCGTGAACCATGACATCTTCTCCCCTCTTAGCCTGAAGAACACCTACTTCAACGTCCCTGCCGAAAAGTTGAGCAACTACGCGTTCGGTTACACCAAGGACAAAGCACCTGTGCGAGTGGGCCCGGGCATGCTTTCCAATGAAGCCTACGGTGTGAAAACCACGGCCCGGGATCTCACCCGTTTTCTGAAGGCGAATATGGGCATGCTCCAACTCGACGCCACGTTGCAGACGGCGTTCGACAATACCCGCAAGGGCTACTTCAAAGCCGGTGACATGACGCAGGGCCTGATATGGGAGCAATACGCGCTGCCCGTGGATCGGCAAGTTCTGCAAAAAGGCAACTCCGCCGCGGTGATTTACAACCCTGTCCCGGTGGTTGCCCAGGTTCCGCCTTCGCCGCCAAGGCCTGACGTCTGGGTGAACAAGACCGGCTCAACCAACGGCTTCGGCGCTTATGTCGCGTTCGTTCCCTCCAGGCGCTTTGGCATCGTTGTGCTGGCCAACAAGAACTATCCGAACGAGGAGCGTGTCGAGATCGCTCATAAAATCTTCGAAGCGCTATCTCGCTAAGAAACGTCGGGTACCAGGCCTGATACTCCCATAGCCACAACGCGGTTCTCCTCGGGCAGGCTTCACGTCCGCTTGGAGAACATCTGAGATCGTTAAAAATCTGCTGACCGGCTTGTGTCTGCTTAAAAGACCTTCTGGCTTGCACCGGCAGAAACACTGACGATGGTGCGGCACGAATCAGATCAGGCAAAAAATCAATCTGTTCTAGAGATGCTCTTAAGAATTGGCCTCTTCCAACAACCATTCTTTGAACGAGATGATTTCTGGTTTGGCTGCCGCATTCACCTTATGAACGATGTAGTAGGAAAAATCGCATGGCTGCGCTTCTCCAAAAGGACGCACTATCCGGCCCGCCGACAGATCGTCGGCAGTCAGCGAGCTTCTTCCCAGCGCCACGCCGTTACCGGCAATAACTGCGCGCATGACTGCCGCTGAATCGTTGATTTGCAGCCCCCCGTCTACATCAATCCCCTTTGCCCCAGCGTTCATCAGCCAGCTTCGCCAAGTCTGGAAGGCACTTGCGGAGCGCATGGAAGTGTCATGAATTAATTGATGGTATTGGAGATCGCTCACTGTTTTCAGAGGATGGGGCCCACTGAGAAGTTCAGGACTGCAAATAGGAAAGAATTCATCGCTAAGCAACCGCGTAGCTTGCAATCCCTTCCATCCTCCGGCTCCAAATCGGATGCCGACATCAATGCGATCCGTATCGAAGTCCACGACACGCCCCTCCGTCTCCACCATCAGATCGATCGTGGGGTAAAGCCTCTGGAATCGCTCCAGACGTCGAAGCAGCCATTTGTCAGCAAACGCGGGAGGCACAGTTAAGGTCAGCGAGCTCCTCTTGACAACGTCCTTCCTGAACGAAGTCGGCGCGCCAGGTCTTTCTATTCTTCCAGCATCGAAGGCCGCAGTTCGGTCGCTGGCGCGCTCTCTGGGCGCCGAGTTGGCGCCACAAGGCATTCGTATAAATGCTGTAAGCCCTGGCCCCATCAGCACTTCATTCCATAGCAAGATGGGGCTGTCGGAATCCCAACTTAACGAAGCGGGAGCCAGTATCGAAGCCAGCGTTCCGATGCGCCGGTTCGGTGAGGCAGCCGAAGTCGCCAAAGCGGTGCTGTTCTTGGCGAGCGACGACTCCTCGTACATGACCGGCACGGAGACTGTTGTCGATGGCGGTCTCTCGCAGATCTAAGATGTACTGCTTGGGTAACTGGCTGTATGAGTGCAATGCAGCTATTCCCAGGCATTTTTTTAACAACGAAAAACTATGTATTGTGTGTGTTTCTGGCCGATTGCCGACGTCTGTCAATCCGACTGAGGTCAAGTCGATTGCTTTTGTTTTTGTGGCAGCTGCCGGCTATAGCATCAATTTGAAACCTTCATGGGTTGCGACAAAGCCGAATCGGGCATAAAACCGATGCGCCTCCGTCCGGCTTTTGTCGCTGGTCAATTGTGCGACTGCACAACCCCGTTCTTTTGCAAGCAGCAACGCTTTCTCAATAATCCAGTTACCGATACCTTGCCCGCGCAAGTTGCTGTCAACCCGAACTGCTTCGATGTTTGCCCGAAGTGCACCGCGACGACTAAGGCCCGGGATAAAGGTAAGTTGAAGCATCGCGATGACGCTGCCGTGCAGTTCTCCGACCAACAAATATTGATTCGCGTCGCTATCAATGAGCTCGAAGGCGTGCACGTAGCGATCTTCGTCACTACCGACTGCTTCGCGGCTCTTTCCCAAAGTATCATCCGTTAGCAATTCCAAAAGTCGGGGTAAATCACTTCGCACTGCACGGCGTGCGGTTAAATTCATAGAATCAATCATCAATTCCTATCGCTTTTCTTGAATTAATAATTCGCAGGGAGTTAGTTTCAACGTCTGTTCCTGGCCGATTGCCGCCAGCGAATGATCTGGCGAAACCAGGCAAAGGGATTGTTTTGCGCAATCTTATAGTGAATAATTGTCGCCATGAACGATACCGCACAACTCCCCCCATTTCCTGATCGACTCTCCATCGATCCTCGCAGCCCTTACTACAATGCCGCCATCTTTGAGCACAATGTCGGCATCAGGCTTAATGACAAAGAACGCACTGACGTCGATGAATATTGCATCAGTGAAGGATGGATCAAAGTCCCGGCCGGCAAGGCGCTGGATCGGAAGGGAAAGCCCTTGCTGCTGAAAGTAAAAGGCAAGGTCGAACCTTTCTATCGCTAAAAATTGTTTTTTAGTTAATTCTCACTTCTGCGGTTGTCTGCAAAGGCAGGTGCGCTGATCTTTCTCGACGGCGTATCTGCCTTTTTGTTTTTGAGTGCTGTCAGGCAAACAGCGGCCTGTCGATTTCCCGGACTGTCTTGTCCGCTTGTCAAAGTATTGTCAGCAGGAAATGTAAAGATGGGGTGACGCATCGTCTGTGCCCTGACGGTCGACGCCGTCCCTTTTTCAGCAGGACGAATCAGCGACTGATATGCGTGGGATATATCATCGTTGGAGATATCCTTTAGCATGTGTACCAGTCCGGCACACGAACGAAATGCATCAGCTACACGCTGAAATAAAAGCCGGATCTCATTGTTAACTATTTCACCTTTTCCCGAGTGCTCCATGCCCAGCAGACCCTCTCCTGAACAACGACGCGAATTGGGTAGTTTCCTCAGTAGCCGGCGTGCTCGCTTGCAACCCGATGAGTACGGTTTGCCGAAGGGGCCGCGCCGTACGCCGGGTTTGCGCCGTGAAGAGGTGGCGGTGCTTGCCGGCGTCAGCGTCAGCTGGTACACGTGGCTGGAGCAGGGGCGCGAAATCCAGCCCTCGGCCGATGCCTTGCGCAGGATCTCGAAAGTCCTCAAGCTCGATCAGGTCGAATCCACGCATTTGTTCGCACTCTCTTCGCGGGAAGCACCGGCCGCAGCAACCGGCGGACGCCCGAGCGACGGGCTGGAAATGCTGGTGCGGGCCATCAATGTACCGGCCTATGTGCGCAACACGCGTCTCGATATCCTGGCGTGGAACGATCCGATTGCCGACCTGTTCGTCGATTACGGCTTGCTGCAACCCCATGAGCGCAACACGCTGCGCCTGCTGTTTCTGTACCCGCCTTACCGCACCCGGATCCTTGACTGGGAACAGATGACGCGTGGCATGATCTCGGCATTTCGCGCTGCACGTGCCCAGGCGCACGACAAGACGCCGTTCGACAGCCTGATCGCCGAGCTGTCCGAGTTAAGTCCGGAGTTTCGTGCGTGGTGGCAAGACACCAACGTCAAAGGTTTTGACGAAGGTGCAAAACGGATGCGGCTCCCTTCGGGAGAAATCACCGCCTTTACCTACGTGGCGCTGGTGCCGGCAGGGCGGCCGGACCTGTCGCTGGTCACCTACATTCCCACACCGCCTGCCAGTGAGTGCGACTCATAGGATAACAAGACGCCTTCTTGAGATTGCCGTGCTTGCCTAAAGTGACGTCAGAGCAGTTCTTGAACACTGCTCCTTCACTTACGGAGGCAACACATGTCGCAACTCAATACCAATCCTGCTGCCAATGCAGTTTCCCGCAATCCGGCTACCGGCGAACTGATCGCCGCCTACGCGTTCCAGACACCCGCCGAGGTGGAGCGCCTGCTCGACGACAATACCGCCGCTTACCGCATGTGGCGCGCCACTCCGATGGCCGAGCGTGTCGCGACCTACCGCCGTCTCGCCATCGCCCTGCGCGAGAACGCTGAAGAACTTGCCGCCACCATCACTTCCGAAATGGGCAAGACTATCGCCGCCGCCCGTGCCGAGGTCGAAAAATGCGCCGCGACCATCGACTGGCTCGCCGAACATGGTCCGGCCATCCTTGCCGATGAGCCGGTCGCGGTGGATGGCAACGATCAGGTCCACGTATCGTACCTGCCGATCGGCAGCATCCTGGCGGTCATGCCATGGAATTTTCCGCTGTGGCAAGTGGTGCGCGCCTCCGGTCCGATTATGTTGTCCGGCAACGGCTTTATCCTCAAGCACGCTCCAAATGTGATGGGCTCGGCATACGCCCTGCAACGCATGTACGAAATTGCCGGCTTTCCGCAAGGCCTGTTCGTCAACCTGAACGCCGACAACGACACCGTCGCCCATGTGATCGAAGATCCGCGCGTCGCCGCCGTCACACTCACCGGCAGCATGCGCGCCGGCGCCGCAGTGGCATCCCTGGCCGGCCGTGCGCTCAAGAAAAGCCTGCTGGAGCTGGGCGGCGCCGACGCCTTCATCGTGCTGGCCGACGCCAACATCGACCTGGCCGTCAACGCTGCCATCGAGGCTCGCTTTCAAAATGCCGGCCAGGTCTGCCTGGCGGCCAAGCGCTTCATTCTGGAGAAATCCATTGCCGCTGAATTCACCCGAAAGTTTGTTGCTGCCGCCGGTCAGTTGACGACCGGTGATCCGATGAATGCGTCGACCGCCATGGGGCCGATGGCGCGCAACGACTTGCGCGATGAGCTGCATCGCCAGGTGGAACGCACGCTGGACGCCGGCGCCACACTGCTGCTCGGCGGCCACAAGATCGACGGCCCCGGCAACTTCTATGCGCCGACGGTGCTGGCCGGTGTGACACCCGGCATGGCAGCGTTCGATGAAGAAACCTTCGGCCCGGTCGCCGCCATCACGGTCGCCGAAGATGCCGAGCACGCCATCGAACTGGCCAATGCCAGCGACTACGGACTGGGCGGCAGCCTGTGGACCGGCTACCGATTTACTTCAGCCCATCAATTCATCCTTCACGGTTTCACTGACCGAACTCGATCCGTTTGTCAGCAAGATAGAGCCCTCAGGAACGGATTACGACCCGGAAAAAATCCAGTTGAGTATTCCGACGCTCAGCAGGAAGCAGATTGTGCGACTGCACTTCCAGAATGGCGCTGAAGAATGGTACAGCGCCTTTATAGTGCAGGTACCGACCATCGAAATGGCGGAAAGCATGCGTAATGCATTCAAGCATGCCATCCAGTTGTGCAACAAGAAAGCCGCCCAAGAAAAGGCAGAGACGCCCCGTCAGAAGGAGCTTTTCTGATGCGATCTCGAACGATATATGGTCGAGTCGGATTGATGCTCGTCAGCCTCGTCTTTGCCAGTAGTGCCCAAGCTCAGTCGGAAGCCGCATTGAATGCGCTGAGCCAAGGCCGTTACAAGGAAGCTTTCGGGCTCTTGATGCCCGATGCTAAGGCCGGCAAGGTGGAAGCGCAGCGGCTCGTTGGAGAGATGTACTTCAAAGGACAATCTGTTCCCGTGAATGTCGGACAGGCCTTCATCTGGAATCGCGCGGCCGCCGATGGCGGAGACAGGCTCGCGCAATACAGCGTAGGCTACTTCTACGAAAATGGCATCGGCGTCGCCGCCTCGAGTGATCAGGCATTGGAGTACTACAAGAAGTCTGCGATTCAACAATTTGCGCCGGCAGCACTAAAAGTAGGTGATCTCTACGTCTCCAAAGACCAATTTCTGGCAGCACAGTGGTATGAGACTGCGGGGCGATTGGGCAGTGAAGAAGGGCTAAGGAAGTTTGCTGCTTTGCGGGTGGTCGCAGCGCGAGAAGAAAATGCTGCCGCTGCCGATATGAAAACGAAACTCGATGCAGAGGAACGTGAAGCAGTTGTACACCGCCGCCGGGAAGAATCGCGCCGGGCAGCCGAAGACGAGGTGGACGCTCGGGCATTTCGGAACGCGCAACTCCAGGCATCCGCCGCTGTTTCAGGACGCCCGTCGGCAGTTGCAAATCAGCGCGTAGCAGATGCCAGGCTTTCCAGCGGTGCGCCCAGACAGGTCGATCCAGTCGCTGAGCAGAAGACGGGCCGCACTGCGGACGTGGTCGACGCCAATCCATACGAGCGTTACCCCTCTTCCGCGTACTGGGGCTCTCCGATAAACGGATGGATCGACAACCCGAAATTCACGGAAGGTGGCACACGGGAAAGTGCCTGTCAGGCGACCTTGGCGGCCATGTCGCAGCGAATGTCAAAAGATACCTCGACCGGTTTAGTGTCGATCACAGAGAAGACCGGATGTCACTGCCAGTCGAAGCCACGTAGTGGCATGCTGCCAAATGACATCAGCGTGAAGGGTTGGCTCTGCACGGCCTACTACAAGGTTAAATCGACCGGTAAAGATGGAGGAGTGGTTGCACGCTGAGAGACAAGATTGCCTCTATTGGATTATCGAAAGATGTGACTGTGGGCCAATTTATGGACTCTTGATTGTCCTGTAACTCTATGTCCGCAATCGGCCAGGAGCGGACATCCCCATATACTGATTCAGCTATTATTCGGATATAACTATATCAACAGGGTGGGAATCGATGTTTCTCAAAATACTCGCCGGTATTGTCATTTTGGTCGTCGCGATTGTCGCTACAGGACTATCTGGCCTAGCCTTTTACATTTGGCCAACCAGCGTCAATGACCACAAATTGTCTTTAACGCCCGACATCATTCAGCGTCTGCGCAGTCTGCAGTCAGAACATAAGTTTGATCCGGATGTCGCTTCGGCTTACCCGGGTGCAATGAACGAAGTCCAGAGGCTAGAAGCACAAGCGGCGGTGGATACGACTGTCCAAACGCTAATCATTGCATTGCCTGCACGACCGCAGCGTTCGACCGTCCTCAGAGTAATGAAACTCACACTCGCCAACTTCGATAGTTCGGAATCTGAAGAACGTGACCAACTTTTGGTTTATTTTGACAAAATAATGTCGATCTGTGGCGTGGAAAGCTCCGGCGAACTATTGAACATATGGCGCTACGGTTTTCCGTACGGCTGGTTCCGTTAGGAGCATGTGCTTCCTTGGATGAGCGGATGTGAAAATGGGTAGTTATGTAGGCTCCAAAGGACAGCAACCGGCCAGAAGCAACCGTTCTTGAGTTGCCTTTGTCTCGCAAACCGTCGCAAAAGATATGGAGAGTCCATGCGTCTAACTGCCAAGTGGGTGTTTCGTACTATGTCGATGCTTGGGGTCGCTGCCGTTATTGGAGTGACTGGAGCCACATTTACCACCTGCGGCGTGGGGCTTGCCCACGGTACAGGAACTTGGTGTGGCTTGCCGCTGGTTTGGCTCGTTGGCTTTCCTTTCGCGATAATTGCAGCGCTTGTCTTTGGCTTACCGCTTACGCTTTTGTTTGGGAAGTTTCGTCTAAAGCGCTGGTGGCAGTTCGGAATGACTGGCTTTGTCTGTGCCATACCTCTCTGGATCGAGCTTGCTCAACCGTTCACATCTGCTCGCTGGGTACATTCCGGTCTTTATGATTCTCTGAACTATCTAGGATCAGGGCTCGCGGGCGGACTTGCCTACTGGTGGATATGGCAGAAAGTAGGCATTCGTGATGCTAATGATGAGATAAACGAAGACTCCAATCTGCACGCGTGACCGTCCGTTACCGGCCAGAAGCGGACGTGGGCCAAGAGTAGATACTTAAATACATCGAACCTATCACCATGCGATACCGAGCTCTTTTTATTTCGTTATGTTTTTTCGCTACTCAAACTTGGGCGAGCGATGATCCGTTCGTCGATCTGAAAAAGAATCAACCTAGGGATGTGAAGAGGCTCATTGACCGTCTTGCAGGCTGCGCTCATTGGAGTGGCGAAGAGCCATACGATGCAGAACGTAAGCGAGAGATTGCTGCGGCCATGAGCGATCTGAGATGCGGCCAGTTGGAGAAAGACGAAGCGGTAGCTCGGAAACGTTACTCGAAAAAAATACATGTGCTCAACGCGTTGCAACAGGCAAAAGAATCAAGCTGGTGACCATTGTGTGCTCCGACGTTAGTACCGCCCGCTTCGTCGATAGAGCTACCAAGGATCCGCAACCGGCCAGGAGCGGACTTGTATAAGGTTGTAAATGTTTTCGTATCCTAAAAATGGGAGAAGTATGAATTCTTGGAAGCGGTGGCTTCTATGGGTGATATTTCTAATGACGTTTTGTTCTCTGGGATTAGCCAATGAACTGACCGTTCTTGGAAAAACCGCCCAAGATGCTTTTCAGGACAAGGGCGTTGTCGATCTCCTGCACGCAGTTATTCGGCAAGATACTAAAGAAGCCGATCAGCTAGTCAAAACAGGCGTAAATGTGAATGCAGCTGGCTATGGCGGAGTCACTCCGCTGCTATGGATGCAGTTCAACAAGAAAAAAACGCGATGACGCTGCTCTTGGAACTTGGTGCCAACCCGAACCAGCGAATGATGCCTGGAGGCTCACCCCTTTGGCTGGCAGCAGGTGCAGGGAATATCGATCTCCTAGAACTGTTACTACAACATGGAGCAGATCCCAATATGCCAATAGGGGCTAATAGCCCATTGAACGAAGCAGTATTAGGAAATCACCTGGATTGCGCCGAGTTACTTTTAAAGCATGGTGCAGACATTAACTTTCATGACGGACTTAATGGGCCGACCGTAATTAGTGCGGCAGTGGTTTCTGGCCGTTTGGATTATGTTAATTGGGCACTTGATCATGGCTATACGTACGATTTGAAGTTTTCGCGTCGTCTAGTTGAGTTGGAGAGGCCGAGATTTGGTCAGGCAGAACAGAAAGCAAAGGCACTAGCGAAAATTGATCAACTGATAGCATCAGGAATAGGAACGGCAAAGTAATTGTTCACGGAGGTAGCCTTAGATGTCCGTAACCGGCCAGAAACAGACACTCACCAAACTCTATTTTATGACCCCTCTATCAATGAGTGAGCGTTATTGCGCTTCATATCTGCAACCATACGACCAGCGGCACCGAAGGCGGGGCCACTTAAAGACGTACATGAAGCGATGGCTTCAGTTACTCGCATTTCTGGGAATGATTGCGGCATTGAATGGCTGCGGTGAAACCGTGAATACGAGCGAAGAGAATAAGATAGCGAAGCCGATAATTGAGGCGCAGATCGGTGATACGTGGGACGAAGTGATCCAACGTTCAACGCTAAAATTGGAGGCGCTACCTAAGTCTGGTGGAGTTGTTATAGACCGGCCTCATACGTTTATCTATCGAGATCCGCGTCATCGGATGCAGCTCGACGATGTCAGATACGTCAACGTGTTCATCGGGTATGAGAAGACGACAATTCGTTCGTTTGGTATTGGCCCCTACCGAGAATCAGAAGGAGTAGAGGAAACATGGAGACGTCTGCAAGACATCATTCACAAGATGGAGCAGGCAGGGTGGATCCCAGACGATGATACGAACATACGTAACCCCAGTGCAAAATCAGCAAAGCAGCTACTTAGCCAGTATCGAGAATTGCCAGGTGGGGCACGAGGAGGCGAAAGATTTTGGTATGACGAGTACGGTAACGAGGCGTGGGTGGAGTTGGTGAAAACGATCACGGGCCAAGCGCCGGGTGAAGAGCCTCGCTTCAACGTGGTGCTTCAGATCCAAACAGCGATGTACCCCAAGAAACCAAGAGCTCAGAAGTAATATCTATAACAAGTGCAAGCGTATGTATCAATTCAATAATTTTTGACAGCGCATCTAACGTACCGGCCAATCAAAGGAATGACCGCAATCGGCCAGAAGCGGACGTTCCCGCCCAAAGAAAAAGCCTGCTAAAGCGGTTTTTTTTCATGTGCGGACCTCCTGATTACAAGTCAGAGCTAGATTTCATTAAAAGCAAATACCTGGATCTTTTTTTCTCTGTAATCAATGAAAAGACACGCCTCTCACGAAATAAAAAAGATTGCGTTTTGGTTCGCGGGTGTCGCCTCGCTGTGACATGGAAACCTCAAGGACGAGCAACTCCAAGAGCAGCCTAATTCTGCGTCAAGGCACGATGGTTGCGCTCGCGTCTTTTACCACCACCAACGCACGCCCGCGGAAGCACCATAGCTGGCATACGCTTTGCCGGTGACCACCGATAGTTGTCCGAAGGCGCTGGTGGTGTCGTTGATCGAATAGTTCAAACCGCCGCTGACGACTGCCTCATCGCGTGCCTGGGCTACGCCGCGTACAGTGAAGTCGAATCCGCTGGCATTGGCGAAAGCAAGCTGCATCGTCTCGGCGTTGCTGCCCAGACGATGACGCCATGCCAGATCAGTTTGCCACGCCAGCGGCGATCCGGCGCCAGGCATGCTGCGCAGGCGAACGCCCAGACTCGCCGAGGTTTGTGTACTGTTGCTTGCGCTATAAGCCAGTACTAAGGCGTCGCTGCCGCTTTCAGTGGTCTCCGTAAAGGCCGGGCGATGCAGACGCGCCACCGAAAGCGCTGCGTAGGGTTCTACGGTGAGCGCCGCCATTGGGAGCGCCATACCCGTTTCGGTATACATGGCAACGCTTTGCACGTTGAATTGGCCGCGCGTCAGGCCGTTGAGAGCGCCAGCCGAGGCCTGGCGATATTGCACGTTTTTCCACCAGCCATAGCTGGCTACGCCTTTGAAGAAGACGTTCGATGCATCCGGCCGGTAACGTACATATAACGCAGCCTGGCCACCGTCACTGCGTCCTCCACCACCAGTATCGGTATAAGACAGCGAGTCCGCGTTGGCAGTGAAGGCAAAGCCCAGCAGCCAATTCGACGATAACGCATGATCGTGACCGAATGCGAAAGCAGTCGAATGGTTGCGATAGCCACTGGCACCAGAGCTGCTGCTTGACTGGCTTTGCTGACTGATTGAGGTACTGATCCAGGGATCTGCGTCAACCGTGGTTGCCGACCCGGCGACCGTTGCGTCAACCGCCGCCAGACGCTGCCCGATGGCAGCGTTTCCCTGACTGATATTGGCAGCGGCATTCACGGAAGCGATGCCAGCCGTATCGCCGCTCAGGCTTGCCAGGTTGCGTTGGGCCTGCGAGTCGGAAGCGCCCAGCAAACTGGTAGTGACACTGTTGCCGCCGGCGGCATAGATACGGTCCAGGGCATTGGCTACCGCCTGTTGATTGGAGGAGCCTGCATGACTGCCAAATCCCCTCGACTGGAAACCCGTATTGCTGAGCAGTTGCACGTTAACCGCATTGCTGCCGTAACTCACGACGGGGACCAGGTAGGCAAAATTATTGGTGACCGTACTGAAGGTCCCGCTGCGCGTACCGCTATAGCTGGCGACGGTGTAGCTGCCGCCCTCGCTGTAACTGCCGCTGCCGGCGACCAGTCTGAGTACGCTGCCGCCGGCGAGGTTGAGGTTGCCGTTGACCGTCACCTTGCCTGAATTCCCCGGGGTGGATCCCAATGTCACCGCATAGGTGGCGCCACTGCCGACGCCGAGGTCGCCATTGACATGCAAACCGCTGCCGAGGGTAGTGGATGCGAGCGTCGCGCCGCTGCCCAAGGTCACCGCGCCCACTGTGCCGTTGCCTAGCAAGGTGGCGCCGTTCAGAACGGAGACTGCTCCGCTCACGGAGCCATCGACCTGCAGTGCTCCGCCGTTGACTGTTGTCATGCCGGTATAGCTATTGGTACCGCTCAGGATCTGGGCGCCACTGCCGGTTTTGGTGAAGCCGCCGGAGCCGCCGATGGTTCCGCTGAAAGTCGTGTTGCTGTTGTCGCCACCCGTAGTCAGGGTGCCGGCGCCCAGTGTGACTGCACCGGCGCCGCTCAACGAAGCGATACTCTGGTTGAATCCGTTCAGGTCAAGTGTGCCGGACGACGCGACCGTCATTGCGCTATTGGCCGACAAGGCATTTGTAAGACCGGCCCTCAGGGTGATTCCTCCGCCCACGGTAGTGGCACCACTGTACGTGTTCGAACCATTCAGCGAAACCACGTCACTGCCATTGAAGCTGACGGATCCGCTACCCGTAATGTCGCCCGAAAGGGTGAATGGAGATGAGGAGAAGAAGAATATTTGTGCGCCGCTGCCAACGACGAAGTTGTTGCTCAAGAGGCTGGCGGTGCCGCTGTTATTGATGGTCACGTCAGCTCCCGTGGCCAATTCGATGTTGCCCGAGATGGTGCCGCCCAGCAGATGCAACAAGGCGCTGGTTCCGGTAAACAGGATCGCATCGGCGCGCGTCGTACCGTTGCCGGACATGCCCCCGGCGATCGTACCGTAGGCATCGATTGTTACATTGGCTCCTGCAACGATGCCGGCGCCACCGGCGGCACTCCCGCCGCCATTTCCACCGGTAATTTGCGCCCCAGCCTCATTGAGAATGAAGACGCCGGATACAGCCCTGACACCCACTCCGCCGCTACCGCCGGAGCCACTGAAACCTGAGCCGGCACTGCCACCGGTTCCGCCAGTGATGCTTCCGAAATTGTCGAGGGCACCCGAGGTCGACAACAAGGCCCCATCGCCGCCCCCGCCACCGCCCCCGGCGCCAGTCCCGCTGCCGCCATTGCCGCCCTGGCCACCGCTGACAGCCCCGCCGACGGCAACATTCACAGTAGTCCAGCCTGCTGCTGACAAGAGACCGGCGCCACCACCGCCACCACCGCCGGCAGAGGTATTATTTCCGCCGTTGCCACCAGCACCACCGCTGACGGTCGTTACAGATGCATTCGCTCCATCCAGGTACAGCCCGGCGCCACCGCCGCCGCCGCCACCAGCGGTTGCAGAAACGCCCGGCCCACCGTCTTGCCCAGTGCCACCCGTCACCGGGCTACCTGAGTTGTAACCTCCCGACATGCTCGCTCCGAGAGCACCGCCGCCACCGCCGCCACTGCCGCCGCCTCCGTTCCCTCCCGAACCGCCCGCGCCGGTGCCTGTTGGACTTGATCCACTGGTACCAAAAGCACCGCTGCCGCCGCTGCCGTTGCCGGTGCCTCCGAATGGTCCACCACCGCTTGCTCCTGCTGCCTGGACGCCTTGCAAGCCCAGTACGTTGATAGCCAAGGTGCTCAACACAGCAACCAAGAGAGGCGCCATACGCCATTCTTCAGGGCCTGGTGCCGGCTGAATTTTTGCCTTGCTGCAAGAAGGTATGACGCGAGCGTCCATATTTGCCATCCCGTTTATTATTCTGACAAAGGTACGCTGTCAAAAAACTGAGATAGCGGCGCGTGCCGCAGCGATCCAGCCAAGCAGACGTATGGACGTGATGCTGACATCCTATCTATGCGGCAACAATCCTTGAAAATAGGTAGATCGCGATAGGGACCTGGAAACTGGCTAGTTCTGGTCATCGCGAATACCGCAAGGATTCCGGGCCCGGTACGAAAGCCCCCCTCCTTAGAATTGGGTATTGCAGCGCCGGGCACGATTGGCTAACTTGTCACGATTCAGGCAAGCTATCAACAAATCTCGCCTTCTTCCGCGTCCCTTTTTACGGTATCCATTTTTGACTCAGCCATCTTCTCCTGCCGGCGTCGAGCCGGCATCGATTCTCCCCAGTCCTCTGCTGATCGTGGAGGATGAGCCGGCCATGCAGTTACGGTTGCGCGGCATCCTCGGCATTCTTGGCTACGACGACGAGGCATTGTCGTTTGCCGGCAGCATCGGCGATGCCAACGCGCTGATGGCATTGCAACCGTTTGCGATGGTGCTGGTCGATGTCGGCCTGCCGGACGGCAACGGCATCGACCTGATTCGCACCCTGCATGCCGCCGACGCCGCCTTGCCCATTCTGGTAATCTCCACATGGAGCACCGAACAGACCATCGTCAGTGCTCTGCAGGCCGGCGCAACCGGCTACATGCTCAAGGATCGCGACGACTTTGAAATCGGTCTTTCCATACGCAGCGTGTTGCGCGGCGGTGCGCCGATTGATCCGTTTGTCGCCAAGCACATCCTGCAACTGATCGATCCGGGTGTGGGCAAGGCGCAGCAGCACCCGCCATCGTCAGCACTCTTGCGATCACCCCTGAGCAAACGTGAAATCGAGATTCTTGAACTGGTCGGCAAGGGACTGGCCAATCTGGAGATATCCGATTTGCTTTCAATCTCACGATCGACTGTCGAATGCCATATCAAGAACATCTACAAGAAACTGGCCGTCAACTCCCGCACACAGGCCATCTTCGAAGCGCGCGCACACGGTTTGCTACCCTGATTTCTTTACTCTCGGGCGTCATCCTGCTGCTTTTTCCGGCCTCGGCCATCACCGCTACGACCGCTGCCGCTTTTCAGCGCATCGAAGCTGTTCGCGCCGATTGGAACGCACAAACGCCTCCCGCGACCGGTTGGACCACCGTCACGCTGCCGGACGACTGGAGCCTGCGCTGGCCGGGCTTCGACGGAGTGGTCTGGTACCGCCTTAGCTGGGAGCAGACCGATGCGACAGCGCCGGTCGGACTGATGATGGATTATCTGAACATGGCCGGTATGGTTTCGCTCAATGGTGTCCAACTCAGCCGCGACCAGAGCCTGACCGAACCGTTGACGCGCGCGTGGAATACCCCACGCTACTGGCAGGCTTCGCCGCCTTTGCTCAGGAGCGGGCAAAACATTCTGCTCATCCGAGTTTCCGGCCTCGCCGCCTATCAGCCTGGTCTTGGCCCGGTGACGCTTGGCACTCCCACAGACATCAGCGCGCGCTACACGCATGAATATTGGCTGCGCCACGACTTGCAGTTGTTCAGCCTCGCAGTGAGCGCAACCCTCGGCTGCTTTTTCCTGGCGCTCTGGATATTGCGGCGGCGCGAAGCAGAGTTCGGCTGGTTTGGTCTGATGTCGCTGACTTGGTGGCTGTACGCGAGCAACCAGATCAAATTGACTACGTGGCCTTTCGCCACTACCGATGCCTGGCAAGCTGCCGTATCGATCCTGTTTTTGGTGTACAGCGCCAGCTTCACCATGTTCGTTTTACGCAACGGGCCTCGCCGCCATCGACGCACCGAGCTTGCCGTCTGGGCAATGGTTGTTTTCGGCAGCATAGCCATGTGCCTTACTCCGCATGGCCGGATGCAGGAGATGCGGGCGTGGCTGGCATTGATTCCCGTACTGACTTACATCGCCAGCTGCTTCCTGTTTTTTTATTTCGCCTGGCGTCAACGGCGCGTCGAGCAGCTGATTCTGGCTGCGTGTCTCGCTATATTCATTGTCGTCGGCATCCACGACCTGTTAGTGTTTCTCAAAATACTGGACAGCAATATCTACTACAGCGCGTTCGCATCTCAGATCCAGATGGTTGCCATGGCGCTGGTGCTGGGGTGGCGTTTTGTAGCAAACCTTTCTCGTATCGAATGCTTCAACGAAGAGTTGCATGTCAAGGTCGAATCGGCAAAAGAAGCGCTGGCGCAGACATTGAAGCGCGAACATGAACTGCAAGTCGTGAACGTGCGCCTGGGTGAACGCCTCAACCTCGCCCATGACCTGCATGACGGTCTGGGCGGCACGCTGGTGAGCAGCATCGCCACGCTGGAACATGCGCCGGAGAGCATCCCCTCCTCGAGGTTTTTGACGATCCTGAAAGAGCTGCGCGACGACTTGCGCATCATCATCGATACTGCCTCCAGTTACCAACTGGACGAGACCTCATTGGCCGAAATGCTGGCACCATTACGGCATCGCTTCGGTGTCCTCTTTGAAAGTCAGAATATCGTCTGCCGCTGGCAACTGTCAGGCATTGAGGATTGCCATCTGCCTACGGCGCAAAGCCTGGACATCATGCGCATCCTGCAGGAAGGTCTCACCAATGTTCTCAAGCACAGCCGGGCAAGCAGGGCCCATGTCGAGCTGCGTGGCGATGCCAGTGAACTAGTGTTGAGGATCCGGGACAACGGTATAGGTTTCGATTTTCCGATGCAGGAAAGCAAAGCCGGTACAGGAATGAAAAGCATGCAACTGAGAACTAGCCGTCTTGGCGGCACGTTCGAAGTGCGACGCATTGACGGCGAGACAGTGTTGAACATCACGCTTCTGCACCGATATGCCTGATTCGAGAGATATGCCTGCCGTAGCGACGGTTGCCAAATGGTTTCGCTGGTATTTAAACCGTGCCGTAACCGGTTATTGACAGTGGTGCGTTTCGCTAGCTTGCAACTGCAGACCGTAGATTCGTTTTGATATTATTCGATGTCCCCAACCGGCCAGAAGTCGACATTCAATGATCATTTTGTAGACTTACTTTTCAGATTGCCTCATTTTTGCATCTAACGATGATCTCGTTCCGTGGCAAAAAATATAGGCGCTACTTAGGCCTTCTTTTCAGCCTGGAGGATATTGCGAATGGCCGTTGGACCGACTCATATTATCGCGATGAAAAAAATACTTCTAATTCTTCCTCTGGTGATGTTGACAGCTTGCGTGAGCACAGATCCTACATCGTCGTCCGCATTAAGCACTGAGGGGGAGAGAAAACTCAACGCTTTGTTCAAAGAAGGATTCAACTACATTCAAAATCAGGGTGGGCCATACTTAAAAAGTGAAGATATTCAAAGAAAAACAGAGCTTCTCTTTTGGTGGGTAGATCGTCCTTATTGCCCACATTGCCTACCGAAGCCTCCAATGACAGCGGATCAAGAAATTGCGTATGTGAAAACCATTCAAGCTAAAGCTGAAAGCGGCGACTCGGTTAGCCAGTATCTACTAGCTGTTCGTTATTTAGAAGGTAAAGGTATTGGCCAAAATACAAAGCAGGGTATTTTTTGGATTGAAAAGGCCGCTTTGAATGGAAATAGCGACGCTGCGTATAGCCTTGCCCAAATGTATGACGGGGGACTACACGTAGATGTTGACAAACAAAATGCAGTGAAATTTTATAGAATTAGCGCAAGAAAAATTAGAGTAGCCGCGTACAGGCTCGGAGAAATGTATGAGTACGGGCTTGGTGTTTCTAAAAACTATACTCAAGCAATGAAATGGTACAAAGAATCGGGCGAACTCAATGGACCTATTTTAAAAAATCGATTTCAACGAGCAGAATTCAGCGTTGGTCGATTATATGCTCAGGGAAAAGGTGTTCCGAAAAGCTATGCCGAAGCCGCGGAGTGGTTCCTAATGGCGTCAGATTATGGCAAGGGATATGGTGGAATGGTTGGTGAAGCGCAATGCGCTCTAGCTATAATGTATTCAACGGGGTTAGGCGTAAAACTAGACAACGAACAAGCAGAATTCTGGCTTCAGCGACCGAACACCCAATCATATTGTCATTCACTGATGACGAGCCACACCTAGTTGTTCCCTAATTGCGCACGTGAAGGACCACCATGCCGCCGTACCACAAAGCCGTCAAGTAGCGAGCAAGTCGTGAGGAGGGATGGCCTGCAGGGATCAATATTTAAGACATGCGATTTGATTTTGTTTGATGCCTGCAATCGGCCAGAAGCCGCCATCTGACGTAGCACCCACCGCCAGCGCACACTAACTCTCCATTCATCTGAAGGAGAGTTAAATGAAAACGCCACGTATGCCGATGACTCCTTGGAATAAGGGAAAGCTTGTCGGACAAAAGTCACCCTTGAAACTGAGCGAAATTTGGTCGATCCGGATCAGGCTCCAGCTTTTTCAACGAAATCGAGAGTTAGCTTTGTTTAATTTGGCGATCGATAGCAAGCTGCGGGCATGTGATCTAGTAAAAATCCGAATTCAAGACCTTTGTCACGGTGATCATGTAGCGAACAGGGCAGCAGTATTGCAGCAAAAAACGAAGCGACCAGTTCAATTTGAAATAACTTCGGCGACTCGAGAAAGCATCGCTAAATGGATGGCCGTCGCGGCACTCAGAGCTGGTGATTTCTTATTTCCAAGCCGGCGACATGACTCTCTTCACATATCCACCAGGCAGTACGCTCGGATCGTTAAGAAATGGATAGCTGATATCGGCCTTGATCCGTCTGCGTACGGAACACACAGCATGCGCCGTACAAAACCAACCCTCATTTACCGACGGACTAAGAATTTACGAGCCGTCCAATTGCTCCTAGGTCACACAAAACTAGAAAGCACTGTTCGGTATCTTGGAATAGAGGTGGACGATGCTCTCGAGCTTGCAGAGCAAACAGACGTCTGAGGATCTACCGTGACCACCGGCCATCGCTCGATGGCCGCTGCTGGCCGATTGCGGACCGCGACCCTATGTTTGTCGTGCAACTTTCTCAGGAACAGCCCCGTATTCGCATTAAGAACTAGAAATTCCGCTTCGCAACTCGCACTTGAGCCGCATGTATAAGCGGCTCGCTTTCTAGGCGACCTCAGATTCTGACGGCAATTTCTCAAACGAGCGGCCGAGGCACTCTAAAAGATTTCCCGGGCCGGCCAAATGAAGTGCGCCGACAGCGATCAGTGTTTTGTTAGGGGTCGTCAGGATTCCGTCGATCTGATCGGCCCAGCCTTGGTTTCTTCCCACGACAAGCGCCTCTCGCACACGCGGGTTAGAAAACCCCGGTGACAGCATTGCGCAACGCAACACCTCATCAACGTCGCCAGAGCGCCAACTCAGGTACAGGGCATCGAAATACCGCTGGTGTGCAGACAAGTCTGCCAATGCCTCGCGAAGCATGGCGATGACGTCATCCCTTGAGATCGTTCGGAAGCGTCTAGCCAGGTCTTCGGCGGTCTCCAAAGGGGCGATCCGCTTGCCGGACTTCGCCGCGCACATCTGCAGGAATCCGTCCACGCCAGGCACGCTCTGAATATGAAGCTGCGTCGCCATGATCGCGGCGGCCCACAAATTTAACTCCTGCAGCGGGGCGGCCGGCCCGGTCTCTGGCCAAAATTTGACCAACTGATCCCAGAGGTCGCGCGGAACTTCGCTTTGCAGAGCTCCAAGTCCTGGGGACTTAAAATGCTGCTGTATCGAGCCTGGCTTTCCCTCAATAACAAGCGCCTCAGCCCAGTGTTCCGCCTCCATCACCCACGCCGGCATAATGGGATGGGCAACCGGGAAGGCATGCATGACGCCTAGAATCCGAACATTCGTTCCGGTGATGCTGTAATACATGACGCGCCTCTGTTCTTTTTTGATGGTCTGCCTTGGGACTGACGCCGGTGCAAGACCACTCGACATCAGCGAAATGAATTGCGTGTATTGTAATCCGCACAGCAAGCAATTGCGGCTCGGAAGGCAAAAGGCCGCCTTGATGGCGGCCCTTATCGGAACTCACTTCGTTGGAGTTACCTTTTTGCCCCGCGCCGCTTCCTGACGTAGTGCTCGGTCATCGTCACGCTGGCGTGTCCAAGCTGCTGTTGCGCAGCTCGGATATCCTTGCGTCATGAATATCTATATCGACGAATCAGGATTGTTTGTTCCCAGCCCGGCACCGGATTCCTGGAACGTCGTTGGCGCATATGTAGCCTCGGAGCGTTCCCGAAAGGGAATGGAACTCGCGCTCACAAATCTCAAGACGGCAATTGGGGTCTCCGCGCATTCTGAAATTAAATTAAAAAATCTGGACGGCGATCTGAGTTTGTATCTTCAATTTCTCAAAACGCTTGCGCGGCTTGATGGAGTTTTATACGTAGCAATTGCCGATGCGTATCTCGATACAACTGAGATAGTAGAAGGACATCAGGTCGAGTTCGTGAAAGTCATGCGGAAGGATGCTGCCAGAATGAAGGGAGAAGGTACGCGCCAGATGATAAGCATTCTTGCCGATCAACTAGCAGCGCTCCGGCCGCAATTGTATGCACAGCTTTTCCATCAGACGGGGTTGGTCGAGCTTGTCGCGCGCAGCGCCATTCTTTTCTTTGCGCAACGCTACCCCGCAACATTACAGGCGTTCCGCTGGCGCATTGATCGAAAGGATACAAGCCTGACGGAATACGAGGACGCGTTTAGAAAGATTGTTCCGCCGTTGCTTCAGACCAGAATGATGCGTCGGCCATTGATTTCGATTCGCGGACTCGACTACAGCTATATGGATCGGTTTCTCATTCCAACGCCGCAATATTTACGTGACGACTATGGGATCGACATTGAACAATCTGAAGGTTGGGACATCACGAAAGTATTTCGCACCGATCTAAAATTCGCGGATTCGGCAACGCTCATGGGATTGCAGATTGCCGACCTGCTGGCCTCGGGTGTCCGGCGATGCCTTCGCGGAGGCTTTGGCCCGCTCAATGAAACAGCCGCAACATTGCTGGGCCGTCTTATGGTGCAAGCAGAGAAAGGGGACACGCCGCTCACCGTAGGCACTTTCTCACCGGAACCGACGTTAAGTACAGTGACAAGGGAGACAATATTGATTATGCAGCGAAACGTTCAGCGAATGATTTTGCGTTAAGTCTATCAACGATAAAGGACCTCTCCTGGCCGAAATCAGTCAAAACTCGCTACTCGTACGCGGCGCGTGCCAATGATTCAACTGTTGGAAAATCGCGCAGCGCAACGTTGAAGCTATAGTCCATGTCGATGGCATGTAGGTCGACTGTTACTACCTTTTGAAGCTCAACCGCAAAAGATAGCGAGCATGCACCCAGTCCCTCAGCGGTAATAGTTTCAGCCTCAGGGCTTATACGGATGACCGTACTTTCTCCTGCATACCTGTATTCACATTCGAAAATCGCACCTATAAAGTTGCCTCGGTTAGCGTTCGTCGTGCCAGCCATTGATACGATGGCGCCGATTGTCGTAGCGACATCGAACTTCTGGCCTTCCCCGATGAAAATCAACAGTTTTTTCATGTTTCTCAGCTGTTTGTATGTCTGCTCCTGCGGGCTTTTTCTAAAGTCGGCTTTTGGCCGATTGCGGACTTTTCGAGTCCTTATCTTTTTTGCGGTGAAGTGACGGAATCCGGATTTAATTTTTTGAAGCGGATTGTATAGAAATACTCCGCCGTTCCTGTGGGTATTCCCAAAAGTGCGTTCATATGTACTTGGGATATTTGCTCACGGATTAAATTTCCATCTTCGTCTTTGTATATCTGATACATCCCGCTGGAATCGTTTTTTCCCCATTCTGAACTACCCGAATTTTGACTGCGTCCTCCGCCAATCAGACGATTGTTCATGCAAACAAATTTAGACTTGTCCGTCAGGTCAGTATGATATTCGCCAGCAAGGCCGTCGTCGTAGAACACACTCAATAAATAGACTCGCTCACTTATTTGCGTAATTTTCCCATAGCGCGGACGTTCTTGAAAACGAGTACCTTCCTTCGTCCGATAGCCCCGAATCATTTTTGTCCACTCGGTCGCGTATCCAGAAATTGGGAGTACAGAGTCAAGTCCATGGGTTCTACCATATATTTTTTCGTTCTGGTCGCCTTTTAGAAGCGAGGCAATGAACTCATACTCACCACTTAAATCCGGGCACGGAGAATTCGAATTAGCTAGAGGGTCAACTCCGGAGGCCGGAGAGCCAGGATAAATCTCCCGGTCGTGCACACAACCTGTCAATCCAACCGCCACCAATATTAGAAACAATAAATTCTTCATTTTGTATTTATGCGCTAAATGAATACTAAGGAAGGAACGGGCAATGTGGAATCAAATTAGGGTCGTCAACATCAGCTTCTGGCCGATAGGAGACGATCACGTTCCAGCAGGTAGCGTGAATTGGAATTCATAAGTGTGCTTTCCGTCGACGACACTGATTTGCATGCTGCCGCTGAGGCCCATCAACTCCTCAGTTCCAGAGTCTGGCACCACGGTGATATTCAGGTACGGTGTTCCACGTGTCATGGTTGCATTATGTTGAAACGTGAAACTGCCGCTTCGACCGAGCAGCGAACCGCTAACGCGCTCGATCGCAACGTAACCGGCAGACCCTTTGAAATCGGTGCCTGCGCTCAGCATCTCGCCCTTGCTCGTTGCATCGAGGTCGCCATGAAACTGCTTATCGATGGACATTCGCGCAAGCTTCGCCTCTTCGGATGTGTTGTATTGGAGAAGAGGATTCAATTTCACATTGAACATCCCCACTGCCTGTCTGGTCATCATTTCACCTCTGTTGTTCGAAATCGGTTCGAGTTTTGTGCGTTTCCCCCTGCCGTCCGCTGTCCGCTGTCCGCAATACATTTTAAATTGGTTGAGAACTTTCGTGGCCTGTTGCGAACGTCGGCATACGGTTTCATGCTTACAAAGTAAGATGAAATTTCTTCTGAAAACTTCCCCTGTGACTTTTTCTGATCTCAACATGCAGGACGCCTGGCGTGTTTGCCGAATTATGTTGAGAGACCTGTGCCCCTTTTATTTCACGCCGCCAAAGGGGTATGGGATAAATTTATATCCGGTGCGTACGCGCAGAAGATGGCCGAGTCCAGGAAATGGTTGATGAGCGGCGGCGACAATGACACGATCCGCAGCGGCTTCGGAAAAGATCTTCGCTCTGGCCTTGGCGGCCATTGGAGAGTCGGTGTCGAAGACAATCGTGACCTGCGGTTGCGCGAATTGAATAGCACCCACATGCATCACATCCCCCCACACCAGCATGCGTTGTCCCTCTGACTCAACTTTGTAGACGGTATGGCCAAGCGTATGTCCAGCGGCTGAAACGGCTTGGATGCCCGGCATCAGCTCAACGTTGCCGTCGAAGGGCTTGATGCGCCCTGTCTCCTTGTAGGGTCTGAGCGCAGATTCAGCGAATGGGAAAAATGGCCGGTGTCCTTCTGGCGCCGTCTTCGCTTGTTCGGCATCCGTCCAATAAGCAAACTCACGGCGATCGAGGCGTATGACGGCATTCGGAAATGCTTCACCAGATGGTGTCAACAATCCTCCGACATGATCCGGATGAAGATGGGTAAGGTATACCTCATCGATTTGTTCGGGGCGGTAACCCGAGGCCGTCAGATTCTTTAGCAGTTGTCCTAGGTTCGGTCCAAATATGCCGCTGGGGCCGGTGCCGCTATCGATCAGGACAAGCTTGTCGCCGGTGTTGATCAAAAAACCGTTCACTGAAGCGGGAACCACCGGCCCTTGAAACGATGCGTCCAGCGCCTTTTCCACTTTCTTTGGGGTTGTATTCGTCAGCAGCTTGCCCGGTTCAAGATCAATTGTCCCATCGTGAAGGGCAGTGACCTCGAATCGGCCCAGCATCATTCGATAGAAGCCAGGTGCTTGAAATTTCTGCATGGGTGCCGCGGCCCAGCAAGCTCCAGCGAGCAGAGCCGTGGCCACCAGTGAAGCACTACGCAGTGCAATTCTTGTCGTCATATTCATTTTTGGTCTCTTAGGTAATAGGAAGATCGATCACGCATGCGCCGGTCTGGATGTTCCTGGCATGGCGATCTTGAAAAATAGTTTAAATGGAATAATTTTCTCCATTGGCGAATATAAGGAAGCACATTGGATAGTTAATTGATCCAATTGTTGAGTCGTCATAAAATCGCTGAAAGAGCACGCGCCGCCCGGTCGCGAGCCGGATGACATCAAGTGGGTCCGGGACACAACTCACGGCATCGCAAAGAAACCATGTTTGAAGACAACCTCAACAGCATTGCGACCTTTCTGACGGTGGTCGAGGCCGGCAGCTTCGCCGCTGCAGCGACCCGCATCAACGTCACTCGTTCCGCCGTAGCCAAATCGATCGCAAAGCTGGAGGCTCGCCTCGGTGTCCGCTTGTTTCATCGCACCACCCGACAGCAGACGCTTACCGACGAGGGCGGCCGATACTACGAACACTGTAGTCGGCTGATGACGAATTTGCGAGATATGGAATCGGTTTTGCAGGATGGGCGGCAAGGACTGGAGGGGCGTATTCGCGTCAGCGCGCCCATTCTTTTCGGTCGTCGCTGCGTCGCACCCGTACTGCGATCGCTGATTCGCGAGCATCCCCGGCTTGAACTGGAAGCGGAATTTTCAGACACGATTGTGGATGTGTTGGCGGATGGATTCGACTTGGCAATCCGAATCGGGTCCATTGCGGATTCAACAAGTCTGGTTGCGCGCAAGATCGGAAGACAACATATGGCAATCTTTGCCTCGCCGGACTATTTGGCGACAAATGGCTGGCCGTCCAGTGTGGCTGACTTGAAGCAGCACACGGGTATTCTTTACGGTCGTACAGTCCAGGCGCGCACCTGGCGTGTTCGTGATGTGGACGGTTCCAGCCGGGAGGTGCTTCTGAATAGCCGGGAACGTTACGACGATCTCCAGGCCGTTGCCGATTCTGCAATCCACAGCGGCGGATTAGCCTGGTTGCCGCGCTGGCTGGGCGCTCCCTACGTGGCTTCCGGAGAATTGGCACTTGTCATGGATATGGACCGCGTGCTGTCGGTCGATATTTACGCAGTATGGCCTCAGAATAGATATCTGCCACTCAGGACCCGGACATTGATTGATGCCCTGGCGGCTCAGGTTCCCGTCCTCATGGGAGAGTAAGTTAATAACCGGCGCGAGTTTTATGCCGTGCAGGCGCCTCGTATCGCCGGTGAAATCTGCTGTTCCAGTCGACGCCTGATACATATCCAAGGCAGCCAGCCGGACATGATGCCTGCACCGGCTCGCACCCGACGCTCCTGTCATCCCACGATCGGCCGGCGTTTTCGCCGTCCCGACGCGATCACGTGCTCCCGTGTCTAACGGACAAGTGCGACTTCGGTTAATGCCATTTCACCGTCTTGATGGCCGACATCCTTCCTTGGCGTGACTCTTTTTGTCGGCCTCAAACGTCCTGACTACGAATGCATGGCAGACGTGTTCCATCGCCTCTCTCCCGTGTTTTTCCGGTGAATGCCGGTTCTCGTCATGTCGCGCCTGCGGCGATGACGTGTCCATCAATATAAGGAAAGGAAGTAATCGTGCAACTTAAAGACAAGTACGCAATTGTTTATGGTGCAGCAGGAGCCGTCGGAAGCTCCGTCGCCCGCGCTTTTGCGCAAGCGGGAGCCACGGTGTTCCTGACGGGCCGGACTCTTGCCAAGGTGCAAGCGGTCGCAACTGAAATCGGCGGTGCAGCCGAAGCGGCCGAAGTCGATGCGCTCGATGAGCACGCAATCGAAAGACATTTGAAATCGGTGATCGACAAGGTCGGAAGGGTCGACATTTCCTTCAATGCCGTCGGCATTCGCAACACGACGTTGCAGGGCACCGCCTTAAGCAATCTTGATGTCGAGCAGTTTTCGTTGCCGATCGTTACTTATACCAAGTCTTATTTTTTGACGTCCCGGCTTGCCGCCCGACAAATGACCCAGCAAAAATCAGGTGTCATCATGACTGTGACATCGACTCCTTCGCGAATAGGCATCCCGTTGATGGGTGGCGTGGGGCCGGCGATGAGCGCAGTCGAGTCCTTGACGCGCGGCCTGTCTGCGGAACTTGCACCTTACGGCATTCGTGTGGTCGGCCTTCGCCCTCACGGAATGCCGGAGTCGGACACGATCAAGGAAGTCTTTGGGCTTCATGCCAAGGCATGGGGGATGACCTGGGAACAATTTCAAGGTGTGATCGCCGGAAGAACTCACACCCAGCGCCTGTCGTCGCTTTCGGAAATGGCCCACATGGCAGTCTTTGCCGCCTCCGATCAGGCGAGCGGGCTGACGGGGACGACTCTCAACTTAAGCTTGGGCAGCCTCGACGATTAATCCTGATGCATTGCCTTCTGTCTGTCTATCTGTCAGGCAGGCAGAAATCGACACTTGAAAACGCCGCGCATCGTTTCTGATGCGCGGTACCTCCGCAGCGTAAAGCCCGATATCACAAGGATCTTCATGAGACTCACCAATCGTACTATCCTCATCACAGGCGGTTCCGCAGGTATCGGCCTTGCGTTCGCCCTGAAGTTCGTCGAACTCGGCAATACCGTTATTGTGACCGGCCGACGTCAAGCTGCGCTTGACCGTATTAACGCGCAATATCCAGAACTCCATACCATTCGCAGCGACGTCGCCAATCCCGTGGAGATCGCTTCCCTTGCGGCGAGGATGAAGGCGGATTTTCCCAAACTCGATGTGCTGGTCAACAATGCAGGGATCAGTCGCTACAGAAACCTCACTACGTCTGCGGCAGGCCTGGACGAGCTGATGGAAGAGGTGAACATCAACGTAGGCGGCGTAGTTCGCATGACCTCCGCGTTTATGGACATCCTCGCAACCAATAAAGGCAGCCTGATCAATGTATCTTCAGGTCTCGCCTTCGTACCGCTACCGTGCCTGCCCATTTACTGCGCGACCAAGGCGGCGATTCACTCCTACACTCAGTCGCTGCGATTCCAGCTGGAAGATGCTGACCTGGAAATCATCGAAATCATGCCGCCTGCGGTCAAGACCGACATGACGAAAGATGTGTCCGACGACGACGGCATCACGTTGATCACAACTGACAAATTGATAGCGCTTTCCATTGACGCTCTCAGAAAAGGGCGGCTCGAAATTCATCCTGGCCAATCCCGGCAACTTGCCTTCATGCGTCGCTTCGCTCCCGATTTCATTAATCGTCAACTCTGGAAGGCCGCCAGAAAATTTGTACCTGTCATTTAGGCATGTCTGACATCGCGCCGGGGAGAACCCGGTCCTCGGAATCACTGTCCGTATCCGGAAAAGAATTTATCATGCAAAAACGCAAGCTCTCGTTGAAAGAAACGAGGAAGCATCGCAGTTACTCTACCGGTTTCGTGGTAAGCCAGTCACCCGAAGCGGCTTTCGCTGCCATCAACAATGTGCGCGAATGGTGGTCCGAAGGCATAGAAGGCAGCTCCGATAAAATCGGCGCGCATTTCAGACATCGTCTCCTGGATGTGCACCGATGTGACATTGAGATCACTGATCTCGTCCCCGGAGAAAAAGTCGTATGGACCGTCGTCGACAACTACTTTAGTTTTACGCAAGACAAGACCGAGTGGAAAGGCACCTACATTGTTTTCGACATTATCAGGATAGGTGGAAAGACGGAAGTCCGTTTCACTCACGTGGGCCTTGTTCCCGAGTATGAATGCTTTGGAATTTGCACAAATGCATGGGATGGCCTGATCAACGGCAGTTTGCGTGATCTGATTCAGCGGGGAAAAGGGCAGCCTGATTCCAGCACAGATCATGAACCCTTGCCTGCTTACTGAAGGAGGCATTAATGAAATTGGTCAGACTGCGAGCGCCCGGAGGATTGAAAAATCTCAGCTTGCTCGAGGAGGATCCTCCTCAGCCCAAATCAGGTGAAGTGCTGGTCAGAATACACGCCTCTTCGCTGAACTACCGCGATCTCTTCATCGTGCGCGGGGAAGCGCCATGCGATGACGGTCGTGTTCCTTTGTCAGACGGTGCGGGAGAAGTTGTCGCGATAGGCGACGACGTCGATGAATTGAAAGTCGGAGACGCCGTTGTCAGTACATTTTATCCCTATTGGCAGGGAGGAGCCATGACGCCCGCAACCCGGCGGGATATCCCGGGCGAAAGTTTTGACGGGTTTGCTCGCGAGTACGTATGCATGCCGGCGAGCGCTTTCACGAAGGCGCCTGACGGGTATACGCATGTCGAGGCGGCCACGCTGACTTGCACCGGAGTAACTGCCTGGAGAGGCCTGGTGGTATCCGGTCAGGTGAAACCCGGCGATACGGTATTGATCCTCGGTACAGGGAGCGTATCGTTATTCGCGCTGCAGTTTGCGAAAGCCGCGGGAGCGCGGGTCATCGCGACTTCTTCTTCCGATGAAAAGCTGGAGAAGCTCAAGCTTCTCGGAGCGGATGCTGTCATTAACTACAAGACCGATCCGGATTGGGGTAGAACGGCCAAAGCTCTCACGGGCGGACATGGCGTCGACCATGTCATCGAGGTCGGCGGACCCGACACGCTGGCGCAATCGATCGCGGCGTGCAGGACAGGCGGCCACATTGCTGTAATTGGCGTATTGACTGGTTTTGCGGGGCAGGTATCCGTCCCCGCCTTGTTCTCAAATCAGATTCGGCTGAGCGGGATCTCGATTGGCAGCAGGGCAGACCAGGAAGATATGATCCGAGCCATCAACGTCAATCGTTTGAGACCCGTTGTCGACCGCTGTTTCCCGCTGCAAGAAATCGCCGCTGCTTTTGAGCACTATCAATCCCAAGTACACTTCGGAAAAGTCTGCCTCGAACTCTGAGATTCCCACGATCGCCAGACCGCTATTTCAGATGATGAGGTTTGGTCTTGCAGATTGACTCTTTTTTCAAGGTTCATTCGTCTTAGCTATACCTAGACAATGGAGTGCAAATCATGAATCTCAACAGCAAGAATGTCGTCGTCACCGGAGGAAGCCGTGGTCTTGGACTCGGACTGGTCGAAGCTCTGGTCGCACAGGGCGCCAAGGTGACGGTCGTCGCCCGTGGCGTCGAAGCGCTCGCGTCCGTCCAGGCTCGTCTGGGCGTCGCTACGATTGCGGCCGATGTGACTGACGAAACCGCTGCCCATCGCATCCTCGGTGAGATTCGCCCGGATATTCTCATTCTTAACGCGGGTGCGAAGCCCCGGATGGAGCGACTGGATCTGGTAAGCTGGGAGGATTTCACGGCGACCTGGGATACCGACGTCAAGGCCGGGCTTTATTGGTTGCAAGCGGCCCTCAACCTGCCGCTCAAGTCGGGAAGCCGTGTCCTCACAGTTTCAAGCGGCGCTGCCGTGAACGGTTCGCCGTTATCGGGAGGCTATGCCGGCGCTAAACGCATGCTCTGGACCATGGCCAAGTACGCCAACGGCGTCGCGGAAAAAAAGAATCTGGGAATCAGCTTCCAGACGATTGTGCCGCAACAAATGGTTCTCGGCACCGGGGTCGGAGATGCGGGAGCCAATGCCTACGCGCATGTCGCAGGCGTCACGCCGGAAGAATTCGTCGTTCGTTTCGGCGCTCCGATGCCGCCTCGCCAGTTCGGTGAAATGGTCGTTTCCCTGCTGGACGATCCGAAATTTACCGATGCCATCGCGTTCGGAGTCAAAGGCGCGGGGATCTCGGTACTGGAAGGAGTTGGGGCGTGAGCGCCAAGCTGCCTTCCGGGAACGGCGACCGCAAAGCGGAGATCCTTGCCGTTGCCGGCGAGCTGCGGCCCGAGTTGCACCGCTACTGCGCGCGTCTCATGGGATCGGTTATCGATGGAGAGGACGTTGTGCAGGACTCGCTTATCCGGGCCTTGGAGGCATTGCCGGATCTGGATGAGGCAACACCGCTGCGGCCGTGGCTATTCCGAATCGCACATAACCGCGCTCTCGACCTGCTGCGCAGCCGGGCGGTGCGAAAGGCTGAGCCAATGGTTGCGGCCTCGGATGTCGTCGATTTGGCCAACCCTGATCCCGTGGAGACGTTGATGCGCCAGGAAGCTGTTAAAACCGCGGTATCCCGCTTTGCGGAATTACCCCTCGTTCAACGCAGCGTAGTTATTCTGAAGGATGTGCTCGACGAATCTCTGGTAGAGATCGCAGTCCTGCTCGATCTTACCGTCGATGCCGTGAAAGGTCACCTTGCGAGGGGACGAGCGCGTCTTCGCGAAATAAACGCCCAGACCAGCCAGCGCCCAGAGCCGGGGCCGACATCGGAGGCGGTGGCGCGCTATGTGACTCTCTTCAATCAGCGAGACTGGGATGGCTTGCGGGCGCTCCTGGCCGACGACGTCAAACTCAATCAATCCACGTATCCGCTGCGCGTCGGCGCGGCAGACGTCGGCTTGTTCTTTACCATCTATGCCAAGATTGACGGTGTGTGGCTTGTGCCCGCCTGGCTTGAGGGGCGGGAGGTCATTGCGGTCTTCGAAGATCGCAATAATCCGAAGCCGAGCTACGTCATGTGGCTGGAATGGAAGAACGGAAGAATCAGTTTCATCCGTGACTATCGCTATTCCCGCTACGTCGCCGCCGATGCGGAACTGGTGCTGGCGACACCTATAAAGCCAGCTAGCGACAACGCTACGCATTGAGCATTTTCGGCGCGGCAGATTCCGGATTTCGTCTGAAATTGAACTGAGCGCCGCCGAACTGCTGAGTCGGCAAGCGATGCATCTGATCGCGCATTTCTTCGTTCTGAAAAAAGCGCCCGACCGTGTCTGGCCGGGCGCTCTGTTTTTGATCAGCCGGGAGGCATCTTGTCGAATGCAAGTAAAGCGGGGTCGAGGTAATCCCACGTCTGAGCGCGCATACGGTAAGTGACGGCCTGTGGCTTATAACGACTCGGATCGTCCAGGCTCGCCGCATGAACTGTGAAGATTTGCGGCATGGCTGCAAAACGCATATAGACCGGTGAACCGCAGCGTGGGCAGAACGCGCGCGTCTTCACATTCCCGCTGTCGGCGACCATGTCCCATTGCGTCGCTTCGCCGGTAAGCTTTACTCCGTCGGCGGCGAAGGTCAGATAGGAACCATGGCCGGTGCCGCTCTTGCGCTGGCAGTCGCGGCACTGGCAGTGATTCATGAAGAACGGCTCGCCTGGAATTTCGTAGCGAATCGCGCCGCAGGCGCATCCGCCGGTGTAGGTATCGCTCATGCATTTCTCCTGTCTTGAGGCGCAGTTTGTCGATGCTTCTCAGTGCAGCCCGTCGGTAAAGTTGCCCAGATTGGGCACGACCTTGCGCCAACCCTCGCGCATGTTGTTGAAGGCAGTGTCATTTGCTGGCGTGACAAAGCCGGAATGCACCAGCCGCAATCGCGTGCCTTCCGGCACTCTGGTCAGGGTGAATGCGACGACCGTATCCAGTCGCGAACCATATCCCTTGTTGCTCTCATGGCCGCCTTTCCAGGCATAGACGAAGCGCTCGTTCGGCACGACTTCCAGCACTTCACAATGAATGGTGCCGTCCCATTCCCCGGCCGGCTTGGTTTGGTAGGTGAAGCGTGTGCCCTGAACAGGGGAGAAGCCGTGCGGCTCCATGAGCCAGCGAGCCATCAATGCTCCCGAGGTAAGCGTCTTCCAGATTGTCTCGGGGGCGTGAGGGAAGACTTCATCCACCACGATTTCTTGCGTGGGCGATTTCAAATTGATGTCATTCATGGATCAATTTCTTTCAAGAGGGTTCGGAGATCGGCAAAGCGCTTGCTCCAGAACACGCCGTAATGGCTCATCCAATCGGCAAGCGGCGCCAGGCCTTTCGGCTCGGCGCGATAGAACACGTTGCGGCCTTGCGCACGGTCAGTGACCAGACCTGCTCGTTTGAGGGACCCCAGATGCTGTGAAATGGCAGACTGGGTGACACCGCTGCCCTCGGTCAGTTCAGCCACGCTGATTTCCTGAGCCTGCACAATCCGTTCAAAAACGGCACGCCGCGTGGGATCGGCGAGTGTGCGCATAACAGTATCAAGAGAAGTGGTGTGCATAATGAGATATATTAGTGATTGCTAATATATAAGTCAATGCTAATTTATTGAGAAGGCCGCAAAAAATTTATTTAATCAGGGATATGGACGGTGTGTTGACGCTGGCGGCATAGCCCGGGGCTAAGCGATGGCGGCAATCACAACGCCACCCGGATGATGAAGTTCGACGTGATTTTTCAGCATATGCGTTCGTTAGTACCGCAGGTCATTCAATGTGAGCGTCCGCTTCTGGCCGTTAGCCGCCGTTGGTGAATCAATTTATTAGCTACTTTGCTGCGATAATATTGACTGGAGTTCCCACTGGCAAGCCTCGCGTTTGACGAATCAATTGGGATGAAATATGCCAATAGACATCGATGTCACACAATTCCAAATTTTCGATATCGTCTTGTCCACTCAGAAAAAGCGGCTTTTTATAGCCGATACATTCACTGGAGGCTGGTGGTTTTCCGCCTTTCCTCAGCCATTGTTGGAAGAAGCTGATGGCCAATGCTGCCTCTCCAAACTGAAGTAGTTCCTCATCGTGGAACGTCAAAATATTTGACGGTATCTCAAGAGCTTCTCCGGTTCCCGGTTCAAACATAACAACACCAGGCAGTCCTTCAACAAGTCGTGCCGTGTCTTCGGCAAAAACTCTGCCCAGCCAGTCACAGCCGAAACACGCAATACGTCCCGAGAAAATTGGGAATGCCAGAGTCACTCGCTGAGCCCAGACATCCAAGTCGGAGGCTTGTATGACTCGATATACTCCGCCACCAAAAGAGCCTCCACCTAACGAATGCAGAACTTGGGAAAGGGCCTTTTCATCTGATGCGGGCAATTTGCTCATCCCCGTTGAGATGCCCAATTGGTCTTGAGGGAAAGCCTGTATAAATTTTTCAAACATGTCGTATTTTTGGTTGGATTGGAAATGTCTGTTTCTGGCGGCGGATTGCGGGCATTCGGCTATGTTCCGTGACGTGAATAGTCTAAAGCTACAGCCGCCACCCAAAGAATGATGATGAAAATCCATACTGGCCAATAGAAATATGGCTGACCTCGCCGCCAGCGATAAATCAGTGCCCATGACAATGCAATGAAGTTCGATAAAACCGATAGTAAAAAAACTGGGACTGCCAATAAGAACCACACGAAGGGCGCACCGCCAGACGCACCTGGAACATCAGCCAGTTCGGGCTCAACCCAGGACAGAGATGCGGCAATTAAATAACATAAGACGGCGACTACGTTTGTGATGGCCAACGCCTTAGTACGCGTTTTATATGAACCAGCAATTTTTGTGTCTGACGACATCACAATTAACCCCTTTTTCTTTGCGTCGCGGAAGTCCGCAAATGGCCGATTGCCGACATCGTTCAGCCGTTATTCAACGCCTGTGGTAATCGAGGGTCGTTCATCCAAACGGAGTCAGAAACAGCAAAGGCTTCTTTCGCACGGCCGGAATGCAGTGCATCCTCGCGCGATAGCATGCGCCCTAACAGTTCCTCGTTTGCCCAGCGTGATACTAGCGCGTCGACAACTCTACATCCTGGGCCGCCATCAATTACTTTCCATTCAAGAGCCACACATTCCTTGGCTTTCTTGTCAGCGCCATCACCCCAGCCTCGCATGCTTATCGCCATGGCAACGCCGCTCTCAGGATGCGCCACGGTGAAGGTACAGGCATACACCGCAAATGCTCCATCGCCGTCATAAACAAATCCGCGAAAGGTTTTTGTTTCGTGCCCACATGAGTTGCAATGACCGATTACGGCTTCACTTCCTTGCTCTATTCGAAATATTTTATTCATCCTGATTCATTTCATATGCTCAGTGGCTGCTCCTGGCCGATTGCGGACCTCTCTAAGTAGCTTTGCGGAAGAAATACCACGCCACGAGCAGTAGAAGAATTGCCACTACTGAACACTGAATCATGAATACAGCATCGGGGCCAAGCAGCGGCTTATCCAAGGAAACGCTGGCAGGGTCTCTATACTCTAAAAAGCTAGATGTGCCCGGTCCGAAGGTGAGTGCCACGAAGGCATAGATGATATTAAGGACCACGGTCGAGAGAATGACAAACAACCATGGTCGATTGAGGCTGTTCCAAGTGACGCACGAGAAGCCTATTGCAAGCACGGATGGCAAGGCGATGAACAGAAAGAACATGAATCCCCTTTTTTTATTTAGGTATTTGGCTGCTTCTGGCCGCGAAACGACGCTTGAACGGAGGGACGCATCCGCCGAACTCATTGTCTGTAGACCACGTTGTCGTCCACGCTGTAGAGAACACAGGTTTGCCTGGCCCGCTCTTCGCATCGTTTCAGCGCTTCGTCGTTAACATCCTTTTGGGAACCGGCATTCCAGCCCCAGTGCAGGCGTGTCGGTGCCACCGCAAACGCTTTGGGCGACGAAGCCGCCAGATAACGCCGGTACTGTTCAACGCCCTCAGCAGCATCGAGAGGGACTTTTTTCACGTCCTCAACTTCGGCAAAACCGCTTGCAGAAAATTGCCGCGCACGGATCCTCCCTGGCAGCGCCCCCTGGTCCGGGCTGGAAATATATCGGGTATCGGTGATTACTCCACGCTGCATCGCATCTGTCGGTACTGGCTCGCAATTGGTAATCTTCTGACGCTGCAATCCATCGCAGAAAAAAACACTATTGCCCAGCGTGGCAGCAAGATCTGGATGAAAGAAACTTGCCGCGCCCTTGTTTTTTTTAATCGCAATCCAGCGTTTGACCAGCTCGGGATCTGCTTTACCATCCGAATAGCGGATGATCCAGTCATACAAGCCGCCCCTGATTACTGAAGCACCATTCAGATTGCCCTGGGCATCGTAGTGTCCATGAAAACCGACATGCGTCTGATCCAAAGGATAGTCATCGGTAAATACCCTGTTTTTACCGCCAAGAAACATACGTGAGCAAGAGGAAACGCAATATCCCGAAACGGCCGTAGTAACACCTCGTTCGCGGAAGAACGCTCCAATTTCGTAACCGGTGCCTGCATCGCCTCCATGCGAATTGCGCAGTACAACCAGATCGATGCGAGGATTTTCGACGAAGGCATCTTTGATCATTGCCCATTCAGAGCCGTTGACTGGTCCCGATAAAATGATGGTGTTGCCAAACTTCGCCAATTCCATTGCGGATGCTGTCGCGCCGGAAACCACCATGATGCAGATTGCAGCTGCTTTGAACGCAATGTGCAATGACGAAATGAGGGTCTTTTGAGGCGTCATCTTTTTCACGGCTATTCCCTTGTCTTCCATTTTTTAGGGATACAACTTGGCTCTATCGCTATCGGATGAATATCTTCTTGAGGAGCACCGGTTTGTTCGTCCGTGACGCGAACGTCACATGTGTTGCCATCACCCAGAAGTTCTGCTCGATATACCTTGCCAGCTACTGGCGTAACCTCAAGTTCGACCATGCATCTGTTTGTCTTAAAGCAGAATGTACGCGGTCCGCCTTCACATTCACCTACCGGCACCGATCCGGCCGCTGTACCAGCACTTACTCGGAGGTAGCGCGTCTCGCCAGCACGCAATTGCACGCGTTTTTCTCCGTCATAGAGCTTACTAAATGCACCTAGCATTGTCTGGTCTTGCTGACACTGTGCATCGCTGTAGTACATCCACGAAGATGATGAAAAATGTGGAAGATTGTTAACGATATGAAGAGTCGCTTGTGGCTCCCCCTTGGCAGGTTCTTGATATGCGCATCCGCCTAATACAGCTAGCGACATCAAAACAGCCATGCCCCCGATTATTCTTTTCATGTTTGAAGCTTCCCCTGAAAACATGCATGTATTTGCGCGGCCAGTTTGGGGGAAATGGTTGCACAGAACCCTGACGAATTCCTGACCGACGAGCAAATCTGGAGTCAGTAACTCGTTAGCATGTGACGTCTGAATATAAGCCGTTTTGAGCGGCAGCTTCTGGCCGATTGCGGACGAAGTTGTTCTTCGTTTTATATCTCAGCCAAGTCACGCCATTTAATAAAGTCTGGTAATGGCTTGTTCAGCAGAAACGCTACGAACGCCTCTGCCACGACAGTATTAGTAAACCATTCGTTTGCAAACAGTGCTATTTGGCCTCCGCCAAAAACCAGCAATGTGCCATCAGGATAGTTTTTATTTTCGGTTTCTTGAAATGCTCGATACTGCCGGCCTGTTAGCGCATCTCGCCGTTCCAGCATGCATGTAATTCCTCCACCAGCAATCTGTAGGTAGCTCCCTGTTTCGTCGGTTAACGAAGCGAATGACGATGGCCCATAACTTCGGAGTTTTAAAATTCCAGTTCGGACTTGAGATTCAGAAGGGCTATCTACAGGCTGCTTTTTTTCTATTTCTAAGCGCATATGTTCACGGAAATACCGTTTCTAATAGTAACGTTTGGGATTACATATTTTTCAAGTTGCTCTTGCGACTATCGATGTCGGCTCCTGGCCGGAAGCAGGCATAAATTATTGATGTTTCAATAGTAGTTCTCGCACGATTTTGTATTCTTCAATTCGCGCATAGTCCCGTTCTGTCGGCTGCTGTATACGACTCAAATCCATATTTTCAGTGTTATCAGCTAATTTAACTCGACGTGCTATGGGATTGGAGGCAGCACGTTCAGCGGCTTGTATTCGAGATTCTCCAGGGCGTTTCGTTAGCGCATCTATTGCTGAAATAATTTCGGAAGAAAAACCTTCAGACACTAGAGTTTGCAAAGAAACGTGTGTGTCTTCGACCACATCATGGAGTATCGCTGCGATTCGTTCTTGTTGAGAGCTGACACGCAACATCACTCGAACCGGATGCAGAATATAAGGTTCTCCTGCTTTATCGACTTGCCCCGCGTGGGCGCTTGCCGCAATCTCTATTGCACGTTCTAGCGTTGGCATAGATCCTCGTACCTGTTAGTAAATTTTTATGTCCGCCAATCTATTATTGGCTCTGAAAGACGTTTTAACGCCTTGTACTTCTAGTAGGGGCCAGATCGCTCGAACTTCCGCTTCTGGCCGTTAGTAAGCGTTCGATTTTTCTCAGATATAGGGAAACATCAAGCAAGCAATCAATCGCAAGCAACCCCACTAGCAACAATCTGCCAGGATGCAGGCGCTTCTTTCTTGATATCGAAATTCCAGGCGCAAACGCCGCCATCGGTAAATAGCACTCTTATCAGTCCATCGACTTCTACAACACTGGCATCCCATGCTTGCATTCGAACAAGCTGAATAGAGTTTCTGGAAATTTCTTTCTTCAGCTCACTTCCATCGATGTCATAACCTTCCGTGAGAATCGTCGGGGCAGTATGAGCAATTACATAGTTATAAGACTGCAATGTATCTCCGCACAACATCTCATCTATAAGACGCCACGCAAAGTCGGGGTCATTTTTTGAGGTTATTTTGACGACCGTATTTTTTAGTTTTCGAAGCTCGGACGGTTTGCACGCGTTCGGAAAAATAACACTAGGTTGTTGGAAACTACGGACATCAGGAGGAAGTTTTCCTGCAATGGCTATCGCGCAGAGAAAACTTAGAAACACTGGAATTAAGTTTTTTATTTTCATTTTTCAACCATGTCTCAATTTGCAATTTTCGTGCTAAGAAGTTTGCTTCTGGCCGATTGCGGACGTCCAAGGAATAATATTTTGTACGTTCAAAAGCGTGCCAGCTCACAAAGGACGCTACCAAGATTTTTTCTCGGTTACGACATTCTCCATGAAGACCGGCTCAGAACGCATGTATGCCGTCCAGACATCCTCACCCATCAATTCACTAAGCTGGTCTATAACTTTAACCGAGCGCTCCATAACTTGTCGCACCTGCATTACAAGTTCGCTCCTAGGAACTCGGATGCAAACGTGTGTCTCGTCATAATCGGGGTCTCGCTGCCGAAGATAGATATCGTCTTCATAGGCGTCAACTTCCATTTCCCAGCATTGGTCAACGTCGTAATAAATTTCCCCGGATTCGACTGACAATAGCGCGTTCAGGAATCCTGACACCTCTGAGTAATTGTCATACCAAGGAAAAGAAATATGAACGTCGTCTTCGCTATTCCATAGCCAAAGCCGCACCCAGAAGTGATGACGAATTGACCTAAATGAAAGTCGATGATGAACTGCAAATCTAACAACCTGTTTATAGTAAGCAGCCAATTCGCCCTCACGCCCAATAAGCTCGCTCGTACAAACCATTGAGGACTGTCGCCTTGGAATTGAGGGCAGGTCAAGACTCTGTGTGAATTTTGAGCGGTCTGCGTCTATGTGCCTGTCCGGACCGAAATCGAGTTCGTCCTTTAGAAGAAAACACAATTCCGCATTCAGCATCGATACTGATTGCGCTTCAGAGAACCAAGGTTTCATATTTTGCGTTCAAGTCTGGTAGCAAGCATTCTGTCGGAGTGTCCGTTTCTGGCCGGTTAGAGACGCTCGACTTAAAAACTCATGATCGTAACGGCTTCTATAAATCAATCTGATGGGATAACGAATTCATTATTACCAATCACTATTGGTCCCGCACACCTCAAGACAAAGCCGCTTCCGATGTCACGAATCTCAAATCCAACATTACCATCTACAAAATCAAAAAGCTGACATTTAAGATCGCATTTCGACCATCGGGTCGGCCCCGATATAAATAGGCACTGAAGGAAACATATTCCAATATATTCTCGTGCGTTTTCTGGGCGCTCAAAGACAATAATCAAACGATCGTCAGTATCGACATAACTGCCAAAAAAAGCATTAGCTCCTTGCCACTGTACCAAACGAGCATTCAGCTTATCTAAATCTCTTTGTTTAATCTTCATTGTAATTTTTCTCGCTTTCTTTCAAGGAGGAATTCCGATTTATTGCATGCTCCTCGCTATCCTCGTAACAACCGTTCTTGGCCGTACTGAGACTACTATTTCGGTGGAGGTTCTTTTCCAACGGCGATTCTGTCGAAAACAAGCGCAGGGTCTTTCTGGCCCAAGTATTCAAACGTAACGCTTAGCCGTCCGCGCCCAAGCACTCGAGCTATAGATGTTTCCAATGGTACTCGCCGGCGAGGATCCTGCCATTGCTGCGCGAGTACGCCAACTGGGTTCGGGCCGTTACCTGAGCATGAGACAATCCACGAAGCGTCTCCTCCTGCAATACCTGGCAAATAATGAGACTTCAAATCCCTCAACAGGCTGCCGATATCCGATTCCGAGTCAACTTCGACTTTAGCAGCATGAGACTCCAAATCATCACCGGCGTGAACACTATCGCGATTTACGTGAACAATAACGAGCATCTGGTTCCTATATCAATCGGTCTGCTCCTGGCCGATAGACGACGTTGACGCGAGACGATTTTCATATTTCTATAAGATGAAACTCAGCCTGGCCAGGAAGAGTATTCACCATCGCAGCCCCCGTATTCAATAGAGATTGGGCCTCTGGTCCTATGTAGTAGCCACCATGGGGAAGCAATTTCCAGTTACTTTGAATCCATTTTGAGATTTTCTTGTAGTACGGTCGAGTCTGCGTAGCGAGCCCGGGAACATCATTTGACCAATAAATATGTCCGGCGACCAAATACGGATTTAGAAAATAGCCACGCATAAATCTCATGATTGGGTCTTTAGCGTCCGTAAGTCGGACCGCAGGATTGCCATATGGGTGCAATTCTGTTTTTGGAACGAGAGAAAGAAAACAAAAAGGTCCCGTTGTCACATCCTGATTGATGTCTTTATCGATAGTGGGAGCGATAGCAATTAGCCCAATACTTTCCCCGAACCCCTGAAGAGCTCGATGGTCTTCGTTTCCACAAAAAAAACCGATAGAACTACCCATCACCGTACCTCTCCGTATTAATGAACATCACTGGAATTCGAACTTTAGACGTCTTCTTCTGGCCGTTAGCGGACCTCTGCTTCCGACCCAAGCAGATACTAAGCCGTTTGAAAATGCATCCGGACTAGGTCAGTTTCTCCCGCACCGAGTTGCTCCCACAATAGAAAAGCCTTTTCTTGAGAAAGCGACTTAATCTCTCTAGTCGGGCACAACTCTTTTTGAAAATCTGCGTCGGCCCACTCGGACCAGCGTGCAGTTCCCAAACGTGTAATTTCAAGCACGTACATTGGCCCGTCGTCAAAGCCATATCGTAGCGACGCAGCACCGTGCTCATCGTAGTCATCTTCAGTCATGTCCGGCAGGTTTTCTTCATATAGCTCTTTCACTGCGACCATAATTTCATCGCGTGTCGGCGCTCCTAATGAATTGCCATATCTGTATTGCAGATGGCACCATGCATTGCTCATAAAGTCCTTCTACTTTTACAGTGATAGTAAAATCATTTCGCTGCAACCTGGCGCCTACTTCTGGCCGGTTGCAGTCATCCGATATTAAGGCGGAATTGATACCTCCGTCGCTTACTGTTCAGGAATATAAAAGCGTCACTATCAAAAAATAGGTGACCAAGACGATCCCTGGGACGTGGAGCCATGAAAATTTGTACCTGAATAGCGCTCTGCGCTTTTGAACGGCCGGTATTGGCGATTTTGGCAGTTCAATTGTTCGAGGCCACTGAAATGCGCTGGTGCTATCGACCGGTGGCCAGGACTCAAAACGATGAACGTCAGCATCAAAATACACTCGATCAAAGCGTGCTAGTTCCAGAACTGCTTGTTGAACGGCGAGATCACCTGTACGTGCCGCGTCATCTCCATCGACATAGAAGTGTCCTCCCGTTTCTTTGGCCAATATGGCCATCGAGACTATTTGCATGGCGCCAGCTGCATCGCTCCGTCCGGCGGAAGTCCTGGAGCTGGCTTCATAGCTATAAATTCCCACCCCTTTGGGAGGCCACTGCCTGCTACGAGGCTCTTTTTTTTGCCTCTTGTGCACGCTATATCCAAATACGATCAACAGAGGAAGTTCCGGAGCTAGGCGAAGAAAATCCGGGGGAGTCTTTGTGACACGTAAGTACAGGCAACCGCTAGCACAAGACTCGATCAAGGTAAGTTCCGGGTGCAATTGCACATCAAAGCCGAGATCGGTGTAAGCGCGAACGAATCGAGCATCCAGCTCTGCTATTTCTTTGCCGAAAAAAACTGAGATGCTAATACTCATTTTCGAGATTGAATATAGTCATACATTCTTCTTTTTTGAGGGCAGGGAAAAGAAATCGAAGTGTTGCTTGAAGATGAACGGCCGTAACTGGCCGATCACTGACTTCAAATAGCAATAAACTGTAGTTCGCAACACTCTTCGTCAATTGTCAAAAATGGCGTATTTTCGATAGTTGACAATCACTGGTGTGAATTACGATTTGTTGTTGTCCAAGGTACATAGTCAGTCAGAAATTAAGTTACTGACTATCAACTACCGCGATGCAGTCGATCTCAATGTCAAAATGACCAGGCCACGCCGGAACATTAATGAATATTCGCGCCGGCGGATCGACTGGAAAGAAACGCCTGTAGACGTCGTTGACCGCTACGAACTTCTCCACCGACGTGCAGTAGACATTGCATTTGAGGACGTTCGGCAGCGACGAACCTGCTGCCTCCAGACAAAGCTTCATTTGCTGTAGGACCAGCTCAGTCTGGCGCTCAATTGGTGCGTTGACCACCTCACCGGTTGTCGGATCAAAGGGCGGGAAGCCGGAGACGTAGACCATATCGTTGTGCCGCGTCACTGCTGAGGTCGGTGCCTTCCATTGTTCTAACCAACTGGACAAGGGTTCCACGCGAATGATTTCACGAGCCATGAATATATTCCTTAATGTTGGATAAGTGGGTCGGCCAGAAGTGGATGTAACTACTCCATTATGCATAGAGAAGACATTTAACGGACGCCTTCAACTACGGCATAACGGTGTAACTCTTTACTGCGAGTTTGTGCCGAGACTGAAGCCGGTTGTGCATGGCATAAACCCGGTTTTTCACTGAAGCAGGCGTGCACAGATGAAGTCAACGAATACCCGCAACTTGGGCGACAGATGGCGGCTCGATGGCCATAAAACTGAGAATACGCCCCCATGCTTCACGTAACGATCCAGCACCGTACAAATCCTTCCCGTCGCCAATGCGTCACGTACCAGAAAATCTGGCAAATAGGCCAGGCCAAGCCCCTGATCCGCGGCGCAAATCAACGCTTCGATGTTATTGCACGTCATGGCAGCTGGCGAGTCGATAGTGTATTCCGGCTGCTGCGGGTCCAGTACCCATTCTTGAAGCTTGCCGGTACTGGGAAAGCGGTAACACAGGCGCGCGTAATTGCGCAGATCGACGGGAGTAAGCGGCTCGCCGTGTTGCGCAATGTATGCGGCCGAGCCGACCACCAGGAAATGGAATGGGCCAAGCGGCCGAGCCGTCAGGCGTGAATCAGACAATGGGCCGCTGCGAATCGCGACATCCACGCCTTCCTCGATTACGTCAACCAAACGGTCGTTGAAGTCCAGCTCCAACTCCACTTCTGGATAACGCTGTACAAACGCCGGCAGTACCGGCAATAGCATACGATAGCCGATCACCGGCATGCTGACGCGAAGCTTGCCACGCGGCCGGTCCAAAGTCCGTGTAATTTCCAGCTCAGCATCCTGCACATCGTTGAGAATGCGACGGCAACGCTCATAGAACAAGGCGCCTTCTGCCGTGAGGCTGATGTGGCGCGTACTGCGTTGAAGCAGGCGCACGCCGAGGCGCTGCTCTAATCGCGCCACCGCTTTTCCCACTGCGGAAGCCGATAGGCCGAGTTGACGGCCCGCTTCCACAAAACTCAGCGTTTCCGCCGCGCGCGAAAACACATCCAAGCCATTTAATTGATCCATTAAGGAATTCTATTCCGTATTGACCGGATTTTCAGCTTGTTTATCGATGATTGAAGCGATTTTATCATCTATGACTCACCATCCTTTAAGGAGTCATGATGATTACAACGCAACGCAATCGCCTCCCAACGCTGCTGGCGGTATGTCTGGCGGCGCTGGCCATGCCGCTTAGTTTCACTGGTCCGGCCGTCGCGCTGTCTGCCATCAGCCGCGAATTAGGCAGCGATACGGTGGCCCTCAACTGGGTCGTGAATGCTTTCATGCTCACCTTCGGCAGCGGGTTGATGGCGGCGGGCACGCTGGCAGATCGCTATGGGCGCAAGCGATTGTTCCTATCCGGGGTATCGCTGTTTGCATTGTCATCGCTGGCCATGGCGGCCGCACCGACGCTGACTGTACTGGACTGGTTGCGGGCTTCACAAGGCTTGGGTGCTGCGTTCGCGCTAGCATCCGGCTTGGCGGCGTTGGCGCAGGTATTCGAAGGTGAGGCGCGGCTACGCGTATTCAGTATGATCGGTACAGCGTTCGGTATTGGCCTGGCATTTGGTCCGCTGCTGAGCGGACTATTGATACGCCAGTTTGGCTGGCGCTCCTTCTTCATGGCCGCCACGCTGCTCATGCTGGTGGCGTTAGGGACCGGCGCAAAATACATGCAAGAGTCGCGAGATCCTGCGGCCGCACGATTGGACTGGCGCGGCGCGTTAGTCTTTACCGCCGCGCTGAGCAGTCTGACCTGGGCCATGCTGCGCGTACCTGAGCTGGGCTGGCACCACCCTGTGGTGCTGACGTTACTGGCGGCAGCGGTACTGTTGCTGGTTGCTTTTGTCGTCATCGAATTGCGCAGCAGACGGCCAATGTTGGACCTTTCTTTATTTCGCTATCCACGTTTTATCGGCGTACAGTTTCTTGCAGCGGCACCCGCGTATGGCTTTGTCGTGCTGCTAGTGCTGCTTCCGGTACGCTTGATCGGCATCGAAGGTCATAGCGAGCTCGACACGGGACGCCTGATGCTGGGATTGTCCGCGCCCATCGTGGTAGTCCCGACGTTGGCCGCATGGCTGGCGCGTTGGTGGTCCGCTGGCGCCTTGTCTGGATTGGGACTGTTGATTGTCGCGGCGGGACTGTGCTGGTTGGCACAACTGCCGCTGGGCGTCTCAGGCGCTGCATTGCTGTGGCCCTTGCTGACAGTCGGTATCGGTATTGGCCTGCCCTGGGGGTTGATGGATGGATTGGCTGTCAGTGTGGTGCCCAAGGAACGCGCCGGCATGGCAGCAGGCATCTTCAACACCACGCGAGTGGCCGGGGAAGGTATCGCATTGGCATTGGTCGGTGTGGTGCTGTCGATGCTGATTCAATCCGGTCTGAGACCTGAGCATGCAGAATCATCGTCAGCAGCCAGTCGCCTCGCATTAGGGCAACTGACTGCTGTAACCGCCCAACTTGAAATAGCGCCACAGCAATTGGCGAATATTTACGTATCTGCCTTCCAAAGCCTGATGCTGATGTTGTCCGGTGTCACTGTATTAACGGCGTTGATGGTCTTTGCGTTCTTACGTTCGCCTAGCCAACAGGCTGCTCAATCAAAACACCGCGCAGCATAACCGTAGTCCGGGGGAGCGTTGGAAGGGCCGCCGGCACAAGGGTAACTCCTCTAAATGAAAATCCACCGCACAATAGGACGACATTTGACGGCGAAGACGGTAGTGACTTGCGCTTTGGTATTATTTATTTGACGTCAGCAGTCGGCCAGAAGCGGACGGAGTGTTTGCAGGAAACAGGGGGGAAAATAGTGAGAATTGTTGGGAAACTCTCTTTGCGTGACCGTATATTCCAAATAGTGTCGGCACGCGTGTGGAAAGGACGAGATTTATGGAACTTGGAATTTGAAACACAGCAGGAAGAATATGATGGAGAGTCATGGAGCCCTGTTCTCTACCATCAAGGACTTAGTATTAACGCAGAGAGTGTAGAAGAACTCAGTGGAACCACTATTCAGTGGAAAACAAAGAATGATGGGGATTACTCCCATCCTGAAATAGCGATGATGTACGTTTTCGGCCATCATGATGTGCGTAATTGTGTACTCAGCTTTGGCCCAATTTCAGACGGACGTATCGAAGTAACGTGGTTAGGAGAATGTGATGTCTTTTGGGATGACGAGTATAAAGACAACGTTCCTTTTTCGCTCGTCTGCCATGCAGCCGCTGACTTGTAATTGTTTCCTCTCAAAGGCCGTTTCCGGCCAGAAGCGGATGTTGTAACCTAAAAATAATTTGGAGAGAAACGCGATGCGGTACACCGGTCATCTTCAAGGAAACGAAGCCGTTCTTGCTATTTGCATCCTTCTCACAGTTTTCATTATTTTATTTTGGTTTGTTCCAACGTTGCCCAGGGCTGCAGAAAAAGAAAAATCTCCAAAACTCTCGCTTAGAGCATCTATCGCATTTGGGCCCGCTTGGTTTAGGCTCGTCGGTCCCTTCTATCGAATCTCGACCTATGACGATTTCTTCCTATGTGTATTTTTCGGTACGCAAAAAATCTACTATACCGATGTGAAGAACCTTCATTTCCAAGCAAGCAACATCCTCTCGATGACAGTACACGGTGTGACGATAAAAATTGTTAGTACAAACAATAAGATGAAATTGCTGTACGCAAAGTTGCAAACTAACGCTCTTGCCTGACCGTCCGTAATCGGACAGTCGCTGCCATCCCTCAGTTTGATGCTCTAAGCATCATTTATCGAGCTACAATTTAACCAGGCTGTTGCAAGAGCATTTTGGTGAGGGCATAGTCGGCGGCAGGAGTCTTCACCTTATTGGGCAACGGATTCAACCGATGAATTCGGGATAGAGGCAGCGGGAAACCGCTGGTGCTCGGAACCGGTCGAAAGACTAGCTAACGAGAGGTTGCGGCTAACCCGGCCCTTTTTCTCCACCAACGACCCGTCAGCCATATTCCTAACGTGCCGCTCTACCTCGGAGTTAGTGGTTGAAGAACCGGCGTCTCGGAGCAGATAACAAGTTGCCGAGCGCCGCGGGTCATTGCTACATAGAGATGCTGGGCATTCATTTTTTCAGGCCACAAGATTACGGCCAAATCGGCTTCAAGCCCTTTTACCAATAAGGTGCTGCCCACTGAACGCCTTGAGAGCGGTCGGCCTGCATGCCGGTATTTTTCACGCTCTGAGAGAACTGCTTCATGCAACGTGTGTGCGCCCGCGGCCGCTAGAGTCATGGCACGCCGCAAAAAGCGGTACATCTCAGGTCGATATATTTGTGCTCTATGTTGGCGTGAAAGTGTGTCAAGCAAGTGAATCGCGTCAGCCCATGTCCTCGACCTAAAGAGTCCCACTGCGGCCTCTTCGGCTGCTGTCGGGTCGGAATTACTTCGGTTCCTCAGAATGGTTCTAATCCGCCGGCATAGTTGAGCCGCACTGACTTGTGTCATGAGTTTGCCCGCAAAATTAATAAAACGGTCAATAGCATCCTCACTGGCAATATCGAAGCCACGAGAGAGCTCGACTAGGTCGGGAAGGTCGACACGCTCAATCACGCTGGAGCCGAAGACCCGGCGAGAGATTGTTGTTCGCGACACCGCAATCTCGGAATCGCAGATAATGATTACTGTACCATCTCGATTGGCGGGCCTTTTTGAGGCTGCAGTGATGCGCTGTTCTAGGTGTGTGCGGGAATGCCCTTCAAGTCTTATCCATTGGACGTTTCCACGTGCTTCTCGAAGGTCAATGTCTTGGCCAGACTCAAGCTTCTCCCTAACTTCCAGTAGCCAGCTCCCCAGCTCATGCATCCCGAGTCGTTCCCAGCGTCGAGGGACGGCCAGTCTTCCAATTTCCGGGAAGAGCGGCAATACATCCCATTCCCAGTCCACCAGATTGTTGCCCCCTAGGTCGAAGATTGCTTGCATCTGGTCACCCAGAACACAGGTGGGAATTACTTCTGAGAGGGCGGCAATCATGTCGTGCTGCTGGAGATTGCAGTCTTGATATTCGTCTACCAATAGACGTGCATAGGTGGCGGCCAGCACATCCTTCAGATGCCCCGATTGGGTCAGCGTAACGGCCGCATTTCGGATGGCGATATAGTCATTGTCCCGGTCCTGTAATTCAAAGATTTGCGGATTATGACCACTTCTAAGCGGGAATTTCTGTATCAGTCTTATCGCGAATCCATCAAGCGTCATGACGCGATAGGAGCTCGATGGCACTTTTTGGGCGATGAGTCTGGCCCGAAGTGATGCGACGCCGGCGTTAGTGTGTGTCAGAATCAGGATTGGCTTAGGGCCCTTATGTTCGAAGACGGTGTCCGTTATTAGCTGTGTCTTTCCACACCCCGCTGGCGCAGTGACTGAACCCCTGGCTGCCGCAAAGAGGTCAAGCTCCGGCGGCATTGATGTAGCCTTTCAATTGATTGACGACGTCGCGGAACTCTTGCTTGGCTTGGTCGAAATTTGGGAAAACGGCTTCTCTAGCTACCTTCTGATAGGTGCCTAGGGTTTTGAACCAGCTGTTGGTATCGTTTTTCGATGCTAGAGCCAATAGAGCACGGACTTCATCTGAATATGGGGTTCCTGCTGCTCGGGAAGCCTCGATATCTCCTAGCGAGTGCTCGTTGTTCGACATCGATTGGATATGCTGGGCAACTAGGCTATTTTGTAATCGTTCCTTAGCGATGGAAAGCATCTGGTCAATGGCGGCATCACTGAGGGTCGCAAACAGTTCGTCTTCAAGAGCATGTCCTGCTTGCCAGGTTACGTACTGGCCACCTCGTCTTAAGAACGTATTTATATTGCCTTGGTTGGCCTGTTTGTCAGCGTCTACAACGACAATGGCGTGATATCCCAGCTTTAGCAGCGCCGTCCCTCGTATGAAACAGTTGTCAGGACTGCCTCCACCGACATTAATGAACGCGCCACCAGCCGCATAGACAGACACCTCGTCTCGGTTTTCGACGCCATATATGTCCATGCCGCGAACGAATCCAACTTCGCTTGCACCCTCGCACACAAGTACAAACTTGCTCAAGAACGCGTCTGGAGCGGCTCGGAGTGTTCCTTGAAGATCGTTTGACGTCCCGGCACTATGAACAGTGTGCTGGCCTTGTGCCGACCGGACGATGCATATCTGGTCACCATCCAGCTCTCGGAGCGCCACGGGAGAATGCGTCGTGATAAATGCTTGTACCGGTGGCTCTTCCTTTTCTTTGGCGCCAAGGGAATCAAGGAATCGAATCAACCGATGCGGTTCAAGGCCGTACTCCACCTCGTCGACCAATGCAATCGAGGCCTTCTTTGCCGCTGCACGCTGCAGGCCGGCGACCAGCAGCCTGGACGAACCTGTACCCAGTGAGCGAAGTGGCACTCCGTTCTCGTTGTGCAGCGCTATAGCTCCGTCCCCAATAGAAACCGTGTGAGCATCGAGAAGCGCTTTTACCTTAGCTCCCACAGGAACACCGAGCGGCGTGGCGGTCTCGCTCACCACGCGAAGCGTCTCCGCGAGAGGGGCTGCCGCCTCCTGGCCGAAGCTATTTCGTGCTTGTCGGGCGGCCTTAGCTAGCTCTTCGCCTAGGTTGGGCTTATCTTCGGTCAGCCGGTTGAGGACAGAATTGCGAGACCATGAGAGATTCGAGTGTGCATAGGTCCCAATTCGTGCGGGTGCCAATGACGCACGGTCCTTCCACTTGAGATTGCGACTATGCCCTTGTTCTTCTGCTCGCCCGGAATGTAAGGACCATTCTGGCTCAAGGTCGCTTTCAACCCGAAGCCGCAAGGTCAATACAGTTTCGAGGTTGTTACCCGGTTCATCCTCAATACTGCCTGTTTGAAGGTTGAACCCTTGAAGGTGGTCTCCGTAAACCTCGATGTTCATGAGGTCATCACTGAGCTCGCCCAGAGTGATGGAAATCTCAATAGGAACGGCGACATTGAGATTGTGGAAATCGGTGTCGCCAAATGGAGCGTTGCGCCGGGCGCCGAGGCAAAGGTCAATAGCATCAAGGATGCTGGATTTGCCGCTGTCACCCGGGCCGATTAGGCAGTTGATTCCCGGCGATGGGAACCAGTCGAGTGCCTGGATAGAACGGAAATTGCTAATCTTCAGCCTGCGAATGCGCGCCATAGAACGGCCCCCGAAATATTCTTGTTCTGCTTATTGTAGCGCTGTCACCGGATGAGAATCCTCTCATGCTATTCTTACCACGGGTCTACGGATAGATTTGTTGCCGTGTTTCGCGGTAGATGGAATTCATTTCGGGGAGGATTGCCCTGAACGACTTGCAGCACATGTCGATATGGCCATGCCAGAGAGTATCCGTAGGGCCCATCTACCTATTCAAAAAATAAGAAGGCAGTCGGGGTGAATCGAAAATTCTTGTTGCTGAAGGCAGCTACGTCCGTGCAAGGAATCGCACCAGCATTGGGTTACACCCCGCGGGGGCTATCCTATGTCCTTTACAAAATTCCGGATGAAGTTAAGTATCTGGAGTTCCAAATTCCCAAGCGTTCAGGGGGAATGCGGACCATTAGTGCGCCGCATCAGGAGTTGAGGCGGCTACAAAAGAATCTCGCAAGCCTGCTAGAAAGCTGTAACGACGACCTAGACGCATTGGCAGGTGTGGTGAACACTCTGTCCCATGGTTTCAGGAAAAAACATTCAATTTTGACGAACGCCGCGCGTCATCGACGAAGCCGGTATGTGTTCAACATCGACCTGAAAGACTTCTTCGGTACTATCAACTTCGGCCGAGTAAGCGGCTTTTTTCAGAAAAACCGGGGTTTCGCGTTAGACCCGACCGCTGCTCGAATCATCGCTCAGATTGCGTGTCAGCGACAAAAACTGCCGGATGGGACGACACGGACGGTGCTGCCCCAGGGGAGCCCTTGCTCCCCCATTATTTCCAATCTGATTGCGCACATCCTCGATGTTCGCATGGTGAAGCTGGCGGCGCGTTTCGGTTGCCACTACTCGCGCTACGCTGATGACCTAACGTTTTCGTCGAACCACAAGAGCTTTCCAAGCGAAATTGCCCAGAGAGTCGGCGATACAACTCAATGGGTCGCTTCGAAAGCCCTAATCAAGGAGATTCGGAGATGCGGTTTCGAGCTGAATGAGCAAAAGACGCGCATGCAGTACCGCGAGTTCAGGCAGGATGTGACGGGAATCATTGTTAATTCAAAACTCAACGTCCGTACCGAATACGCGAAAGAAGCCCGTGCAATGGTGCATTCCCTTGTTACCAAAGGAATGTTTCATGTAACAAAAAAGACGCGCGACGATAAAGGGCAGTGGGTGACGCGTGTAGAGCCAGGCAATGTGTCCAAGCTGAGAGGGATGTTGAGCTTTATCGATACGGTAAGGTACTTCGAGAAAGTCCGCGTGGAGCAATTGGAAGACCTCGATGCGAAGACGAGGCTAGCCAGGCACGAAGCACCACCGATGGATTCTCATCTGCGCACATATCGGAAATTCCTCAATTTCACGCTTTTCTATCGACCCGTACGTCCGCTAATCATCTGCGAAGGGAAGACGGATAACGTTTATCTGCTATGCGCACTTCAGGCGTTGGCCGCAACTTTTCCAAAGCTGGTGACTGTAAATGAGAAGGGAATAATCAAGCCGCGTATTGGCTTTTTTAACTATTCGAAGACAACTCATCGCGTACTGGCTCTCAACGGAGGGGCGGATGACCTTCGGCCATTTGTCACGGATTATGGGAAGGAGTTCTCGTCCTTTAGGCACGCTGGGACGCGTCATCCGGTCATAGTTCTTGTTGATAATGATGGTGCATCGAAGAAGATATTCTCCGCAATTAAGACTATTACCAGTTCAAAAACTGATATCGACGGCAAAGAACCCTTTTACTACCTACACGACAATCTCTACGTTGTGGCGCTGCCTGAAGTGAAAGCCGGCAACACGGAAATTGAAGATTTTTTTGAAACGAGGGTACTTGAAACGAAGTTAGGTAAAAAGGTCTTTAGCCGCAAAGATACGTTTGAAGAAAATCAGTACGGGAAACATGTCTTTGCTGAGCGAGTGGTGAAGAAGAATCGGCAGACCATAAACTTCTCTGCATTTGGCCGGGTTCTTGAAAGAATCACTGCGGCTCTCGACCACTACGACGGGCTGGCGGCCGCTGCCTCTAAAAAGGCACCGGCTTCAACTGCGGTTTCAGCCGTAGCAACGACGGCTCGAGGAAAAAAGGCGCTACCACCAACTCCGCCTCCTACGGCTAAGAAAGTGACGACACTTTTGTAAGTCGCGCTCACGACCGCATCACGATATACGGATGCCTCTTCTCATAGCTCTCAAACAGTGTTTCCGCGATAGGGAGCATTTCCTCGAGCGTAACTACTCTAAATTACGCTCGGCTAACTAGATTGTTTTGCAGTGGCACGTGTGCCAATGAAGCCCAGCCCGAGGGGTTCACTCCAATCTACAGTCAAACTATCAGATGCAAGGGAAAATTAGTAACTATCATCCTAAATAGAGGCTAAAACTATCCTACTTAATAGTTACTTAGGGTGCGCCTTGAATGCATATTGTAATTTTAAGCCTTAATACATTGAAAATAGTTATAAGGTGTTTTTTTACGGCTAAAAAAGCCGTATATTTAGTCACAACATGGTAGTCACCGCCAGTTCAATTGCTTATTCCACTGTTACGGATTTCGCGAGGTTCCGAGGCTTGTCGACGTCGGTACCACGTGCCAACGCCGTGTGATATGCCAGCAATTGCAGCGGCACCACGTGCAGGATTGGCGACAGCAAGCCGTAATGCTCAGGCAGACGGATGACATGCAAGCCTTCGCTGGAGACGATGCTGGAGCCTGCGTCGGCGAAGACGTATAACTGGCCGCCACGGGCGCGGACTTCCTGCATGTTCGACTTCAGTTTTTCAATCAGTGCATCGTTCGGTGCAATCGTGACGACCGGCATTTCTTCCGTGACCAAGGCCAGCGGGCCGTGCTTGAGTTCGCCGGCGGCGTAGGCTTCGGCGTGGATGTAGGTGATCTCTTTGAGCTTCAGTGCACCTTCGAGTGCGATCGGGTAGTGCAGGCCGCGGCCGAGGAAGAGGGCGTTTTCTTTGCGTGCAAACGCTTCGGCCCAGGCGACGATGCTTGGCTCCAGTGCGAGCACGCTTTGCAGCGCCGCAGGCAGGTGGCGCATGGCCTTGAGATGTTTCGCTTCTTGTTCGTCGCTGAGCAGGCCACGGGTTTGCGCCAATGCCAGCGTCAGGAGGAACAATGCCGCCAGCTGCGTGGTGAATGCTTTGGTGGAGGCGACGCCGACTTCAACGCCGGCACGGGTGATGTAGGCCAGTTGCGATTCGCGCACCATGGCGCTGGTAGCGACGTTGCAGATGGTGAGGGTATTGGTCATGCCTTGCGCGCGCGCGTGTTTGAGTGCGGCAAGCGTGTCGGCGGTTTCGCCGCTTTGAGAGATGGTGACGACCAGTGTTTTCGGATTGGCGACGCTGTCGCGGTAGCGGTATTCGCTGGCGATTTCGACGTTGACCGGGATCTTGGCGATCGACTCGATCCAGTACTTGGCAGTCAGGCCGGAATAGTAGCTGGTGCCGCAGGCGAGGATGAGCACCGAGTCGATGTGCTTGAAAACCTTGTGGGCGCCGTCGCCGAACAGTTCCGGCATGATGCCGTCGACGCCTTCGAGCGTGTCGGCGATGGCGCGCGGTTGTTCGAAGATTTCCTTTTGCATGAAGTGCTGATACGGGCCGAGCTCCACCGCGCTGGTGAAGGCGTGCACGGTTTTGACTTCGCGATCGGCCGGTTTGCCGTTGACGTCGACGATCCAGTAGCGCTGCAGTTGCAGGTCGACGACGTCGCCTTCTTCCAGATAGACGATCTGATCCGTGGTGCCGGCCAGCGCCATGGCGTCGGAGGCGACGAAGTTCTGGCCTTCGCCGACGCCGAGGATCAGCGGCGAGCCATGGCGCGCAGCGACGACGCGGTGCGGTTCGTCGACGCAGAAGACGGCGATGGCGTAAGCACCGGTCAGCCGGCGTACCGCTTGTTGCACGGTGTCGAACAGATCGCCGGTATACATATGGTCGACCAGGTGGGCGATGACTTCGGTGTCAGTCTGGCTTTCAAAGACGTAGCCCGCGCCTTGCAATTCTTTGCGCAGTTCTTCGTAGTTCTCGATGATGCCGTTGTGGACCAGCGCGATGCGGTCGCGCGAAAAGTGCGGGTGGGCGTTGTGAGTCGCGGGAGCACCGTGCGTGGCCCAGCGGGTGTGGGCGATGCCGGTGAAGCCTGCGAGGTGCGTCTCTGCAACTTGCTTTTGCAATTCGGCAACACGCGAAGTGCTGCGCGAGCGCTGCAGTTTGCCGTCCATGTGCACGGCTACGCCGCAGGAATCATAGCCGCGGTATTCCAGGCGTTTCAATCCCTCCAGCAAAATTGGAGTGACATCCTTTTGCGCCACGGCGCCGACGATTCCGCACATATGCTGCCTTTCGTATTTGAGTGAATGGACTCATGTTAGGGCAGGCGATGTGAAATAAGATTTCTAAATTTGTTTATATTTGTACTATTATTCCAATAGATATGTATGTTGAAATAATATTTCAAATATTGAATATAAATGGAAAAAATAGAGATCGATGATCTGGATAAACGGATCCTGAACGCCTTGCAGGACGATGCTTCGCAAACCAATCATCAGTTGGCCGAGCGCGTGCACGCTTCGGCGCCGACTTGTCTGCGCCGGGTCAAGCGCCTGGTGGACGCGGGTGTAATTGCACGGCAGGTCGCTTTGCTGGCGCCGGAGAAGCTCGGCCCGTCATTGACGGCCATCGTCGAGATCACGCTGGATCAGCAGGGTGACGAACGGCAGGTGGAGTTTGAGTCGTTGGTCGCGGGCGAGGCCGCGGTGCTGCAGTGCTACCGCGTCTCGCCGGGGCCGGATTTCGTATTGATGGTGCAGGTGGCGGACATGCCGGACTATCACGCGCTGGCGCACCGCCTGTTTGCCACGCACAAGAATGTGCGCAACGTGCGCAGCTATTTCTCCATTCATCGCAGCAAGTTCGAAACGCGGATCGCCGTCTGAGGCGGGTGCCAGGCTTTTCGCGCTTTATTTCTTGATTTTGACCGGACGGGTCCAGCCGGGCAGCGACATCTGCTTGGCGCGTGACAGCGTCAACTGGTCTGCCGGCGCATCCTTTGTCAGCGTCGTGCCGGCGCCGATGGTGGCGCCTCTGCCGATGCGTACCGGTGCAATCAACTGGCTGTCGCTGCCGACAAAGACGTCGTCCTCGATAATGGTCTCGAACTTGTTGACGCCATCGTAGTTGCAGGTGATGACGCCCGCGCCGACATTGACGCCGGAGCCGATAGTTGCATCGCCGATATAGGCAAGATGATTGGCTTTGCTGCGCGCGGCGATCTTGCTCTTTTTAACTTCCACAAAGTTGCCGATATGCACTTCTTCGCCCAGTTCTGTGCCGGGGCGCAGGCGCGCGTAGGGGCCGACTTGCGCGGCCGCGCCGACAATGGCGTCGTCGATGTGCGAAAACGCTTTGATCTGTGCGCCTTTGCCGATGCGCGCATTCCTGATGATGCAATTGGCGCCGATGGTGGCGCCGTCTTCGATTTCAACCTCGCCTTCGAAGATGCAGTTGACGTCGATGCTGACGTCGCGGCCGCAGGCCAGCGTGCCGCGTACGTCCAGGCGCGCGGGATCGAGCAGCGTGACGCCTTGCTCCAGCAGGGCGTTGGCGATGCGGCGTTGATAGGCGCGTTCCAGTTCCGCCAGCTGCACTTTACTGTTGACGCCGAGTGTCTCGGCGATGTCCGCCGGCTGGGCCGACACGACTTCGACGCCGTCGGCGACTGCCGCAGCGACGACGTCGGTCAGGTAATACTCGCCCTGAGCGTTGTCGTTGGACAGTGCTGCCAGCCAGTCGCGCAGCCTGGCGGTCGGGGCGGCAATGATGCCGGTATTGACCTCTTGAATCGCACGTTCGGCATCGTTAGCATCTTTTTGCTCGACGATGCGCGTGATCTTATCGTGTTCGCGCACGATGCGTCCGTAGCCGGTGGGATCTGCGACGGTGACGGTCAACACGGCCAGCTTGTCGCTGCCGGCCGCAGCCAGCAAGCGTTGCAGCGTCGCCGGGGTAGTCAGCGGCACGTCGCCGTACAGCACCAGTGTGGGCGCGTTATCGTCGATGAAAGGCAGCGCCTGCGCGACGGCATGGCCGGTGCCGAGCTGCGGTTCTTGCAGGGCGAATGACAACGCGGGGTCGGTAAAGCTGGACGGGACGGCGTCGCCGCCATGGCCGTAGACCACGCACAATTTCGCGGGCGCCAGTGTTCTGGCGGTGTCAACGACGTGGCTCAGCAAGGATTTGCCGGCGAGGGGGTGGAGGACTTTTGGCAGTGCGGATTGCATGCGCTTGCCCATGCCGGCAGCGAGGATAACGACGTTCATACGTTCTGGATTGGCGACGGAAGATAAGCCGAAAGTGTAGCACGCGCCTGCCCCGGCGGCGGGTGAGAAAGCTTGCTCAAATACAAAGTTGAGGGTTAATTCTGCGCTTTCTCGGTGCTTTGAGTAGCCGATCTGCCATTAAGATGCTATCTGGTCCATGATGTCCTTCGTGTGTTCGCGGCAGGACGGCAGCACGCTGGAAAGTCCGATGGCATCAAATCGGGACAAAGACAATTGTTGAAGGTATGCATGAAAATTCTGCTTTTGAATGACGAGTTCTATACCACTGGCGCCAGTACGGCCATGTTGCGATTGGCCGAACGCCTGGTACAGAACCATGAAGTGTTCGTCATGCCGCGCATCGATGGGGATGGCGACATCAAAAAGAAATTTGAGGCATTGGGCATTCCGATTGTCAAAAATATCGGAGCGGTTGATTTGCTCATCGCCAATACCTTGATGGCTGGCGCGCATGTCGCCGAGGCGGCGCCAAAGTGTCCGGTGATCTGGTGGATTCACGAGGCGGAAGTGGGGCGCGACATGATCCTGCGTTTCCCGCAGCTGGCGCAAGGATTCAAGCATGCTTCGCACATCGTGTTTCAGACCGAATATCAGCGCAAGGTGTACGGCAGCTTCCTGTTTGACAGCCCCGCCACCGTACACGTGATGCCGTTCTGGAACGACGCCATCTACAAATATGCAGATCTTCAGCCGATGCCTAAGGCCAAGAAGCGCATTGTTTGCATCGGCACCATTGAACCTCGCAAGCGCATGGAAGATACTGTCATGGCGGTCGATGCCATGCCGGCGGAATTGCGCAATCAGATCGAGGTGGTGTTCATCGGCAAATACCTGCAAATGAGCGAAGGCGCCAAAAAGCTTGCGGACGCTTTTCCTGATCGCTATCGCATGCTGGGTGAATTGCCGAACGAGGATGCCTTGTCCTACCTGGCATCGGCTGATGCTTTCGTATTGGCCAGCACCAGCGAATCGCAGCCCTTGACGATCTGGGAGGCATTTGAGCTGGAAGTGCCGGTTTTCCTCTCCGATCTGGAGACATATTCCCATATCGGCCTGCGCCACGCGCGCAATGTCATGATGCACCCGACCGGCAACGTCGAAATGCTGTCGACCAATCTGCAATTGCTGCTGACCAGTGATGGCTTGCGCAAGAGCGTGACGAAAGCCGGAAAAAGTCTATTGCTGAAAAATCTCACCAATGACTGGAAAGATGAATTTGAACGCATCACCTATCGTACGTACTCAGAATCGGAAATCAAGAAGCATGGTTATTGAGCCACGCTGCTGATGAATCGCCACGTTTGATCTCTTCGCACTATCTGGACTGGACACTACAATGACTTTCAACCAACGCGCCACAACCTTGCTGCAGTTGCCGGTTTCTCCGATCACATGGGACAGCATTCTGAAAGAATGCGACCGGCTTGAGGGGGATTTTTTGCATATACCTTCCGGCTACAAGTGGGCGCTGGACTACAAACGTTTTCAGGTGGAGCGCGAGCGTGGCAACAACGGCATGGCGTTGCTTTATCTGAAATCCGCCATCGCGACGATGCCCTATAACAACGACATCCTGGGCGACTACCAAAGCCTGGTGAAAAAGGTCTCCGGCATCAAAAATCTCGTCATAATTATTACGAGCAAGCGAAGCGAGAACAAGGCGCTGAGATTAGCGGCGCAGTTTGACCAGGCCAATATCGAATACATGATCGTCAGCGGTGCCGATACGCAGTCGATCGAGCACGTCCGGGCGCTGCAGGTTGATGTGTCGGACCGCTATGAATCGACACCGCAAAAAGTCGCTGCGGCGTTCACCTGGGTGTATGAAAACATCGGCACCAATGTCGGTGTCATGAAGGTGGACGACGAGATGATCCTGCAGGACGGCGCAAAACTGCGCCAGGTCCTCAATCAGCTTTGTGCTGAGAACGTCTATGCCGGCGTACCGGCGGCAAGCCTGGATCACGACCGTTGCCAGCACTGGGGACTGTGCACAAGCCAGGATCTGAACCAGCGCGTGTACGGACGTCCGGTGTTGCGCCCATGGGCATCCGGCGGCGCCTACTACCTTGGTCCGAAGCCGCTTGAAAAAGTCGTGTTGTCGCTCCTGAGGTTCCCTGGCTTGTTCGAAGGGGAATACTACGAAGACAAGCTCATCGGCGACGTTCTGGTGTTTGAAGGCGAAAGCCTGACTGAGCGCAAGAACTACGCTGAATTCGGACTCTTCCTGCCTGGCGCGCTCGCTGCACAATCAGCCCCGGTTAAACAGGCGAATACGGCTACTGCCGCCGCTGCAGCTCCGACGCTGACGATTCCGGCAGCGATGCCCGCAGCGGCTCCCGCAAAAACCACCGCACCGGCCGCTGCCGCCGCCCCGAAAGCAGCGGCACCCGCACAGAAACATGCCAATCCGCTGAAGCTCTCGGAGTGGAACAGCCGATAAAGACGGTCGCCTGGCGCATACCGGAAACGGAGGCGCGCAAGTCGATTTGATACGCAACAGCACGGCTTTTTGAATAGGTATTTAGGTATGAATACTTTTAACGTATGTATCGGGCATTTGCCATTTCCTGAGAAGCACGCACATTTCATCGATCTGGCCATTTCGCCGAATGTGGTGGTGGGCGGAGCAAAACGAAAGGCGATCGTCCCGGACGACATCTATGGCGAAAACGGTCATTCTCTGTCCGAATATGCGCAGTTGATCTGGCTCTATAAAAAGATCGACGCACTCGCGCCGAATGCGCAGTATGTCAACATCTCGCACTATCGCAGATTTGTCTCTCCTGAACCGGTTGACGGCAACAAGGCGTCCAACGGTTCCTGGATTACCACGATCCAGGAAGACGAACTGGACGCCTATGCAGCGTGTTTTGACCGCACTCAGAACATCACCTGCTTCAACACGCCGGTCAAGTTTTCCGATGGCGTGTTGACACAATATGCGGCCCAGCATGTGCTTGAAGACATGCTCAATTTTGTAAAGTATCTGGTTGAGATCGAAATGTTCTCGGCCGTCGATGCAGCCAAGTTTTTGCGCTACGACACCATCATTCCCGCCTGCAGCGTTGGCATCTATCAGATAGAGATTTTCAAGAAGCTCTATTCATATCTTGAGCGCGCTGCGGAATTTTTACACTCGCCGTACTTCATCGCCCGCGAAGGCTACCAGCGCCGTTCAATGGGATTTTTGCTGGAACGCTTGCAAAGTTTCATGATTCTGGAACTGCTTGGGCAGATGGGAAAATTCGGACAGAATATGATGATTTCCGAATCGCAGGCGGTGACGTCGACGGTAGGTCGGGTTAACTAACTCATGCATTGAAGAAGCCGTGAAGAATTTGGTACAGATTCTTCATAACGACGGATTCCATCAGGCGCAACAGCCGTCGCCGATGGGGGAGATGAAAAGAGGAATGGAAAATGGAAAATAAGGTCGCGTTGATTACCGGTGTTACCGGCCAGGATGGCGCCTATCTGGCAGAGCTGCTGTTGAGCAAGGGATATATTGTCCACGGTCTCAAACGCCGCGCATCGCAATTCAATACCGCACGGGTCGATCATCTGTACAACGATCCGCATGAAGATGGCGTTCGCTTCTTCCTGCATCATGGCGACCTGAGCGATTCTTCGAATCTGACGCGCATCATTCAGCAAACACAACCTGACGAAATTTATAACCTGGCGGCGATGAGCCACGTCGCAGTGAGTTTCGAATCGCCCGAATATGCGGCCGATATCGACGGCGTCGGTGCATTGCGCTTGCTGGAATCGATTCGCTTGCTGGGCATGACTAAGAAGACGCGTTTCTATCAGGCATCCACGTCAGAAATGTACGGCCTGGTTCAGGAAGTCCCGCAAAAGGAAACCACACCATTTTATCCGCGCAGTCCGTATGCCGTCGCCAAGTTGTACGCGTACTGGATCACCGTCAATTATCGCGAGGCATATGGCCTCTATGCGTGCAACGGCATTCTGTTCAATCACGAATCGCCATTGCGCGGCGAGAATTTCGTTACCCGCAAAATTACGCGCGCACTCACACGCATCAAGCTGGGCTTGCAGGATCATCTGTATCTGGGCAACCTGAATGCGCTGCGCGACTGGGGCCATGCGAAGGATTACGTAGAAATGCAATGGCTCATGCTGCAGCAGGAAAAGCCGGAAGATTTCGTCATTGCCACCGGCGTCCAGCATAGCGTGCGCGACTTCGTCAATATCGCTGCGCAGGAGCTGGGCATCACCATGCGCTGGGAGGGGACGGGCGTCGACGAAAAGGGTTACGACGACAAAGGCAACTGCATCGTCTCGGTTGACCCGCGGTACTTCCGTCCGACCGAAGTTGAAACCTTGCTGGGCGACTCCACCAAGGCCAAGACGGTACTGGGCTGGGAACCGAAAATCACCTTCCGCGAGCTGGTCACGGAGATGGTGCGCGAGGACCTGAAGACCACCGAGCGGGATGAATTGACGAAGCGTCACGGTTACTACACCAACGTGTATCACGAATAAGCGTGCTTGCACGAATGGCTGAATGTGCAGCGGTAAACACTGCTGCTTGAACAAATGGACGATTTGAGGACGAAGTGCTCGGTCAAAAGACTGCCTTAATCACCGGAATCGCTGGGCAGGACGGCAGTTATCTGGCCGAACTGCTGTGCGGCAAAGGTTACCGCGTTCTGGGAACCACTCACCGGGACGCCGGGACGGCGAGTTTCGGCGGCGCCACTGTCGATGTAGTCAGACTTGATCTTGCCGACACACAGGCCGTCGCGGATCTGGTTGCAGCAACGCGCCCGGACGAAATCTACAACGTGGCGGCCAGAGCCTCCAGTTCTCAATTGTTTGATGAACCGATCGAGACCGCAGAAATCAACGGCGTAGCGACGGTCCGGTTTCTGGAGGCGATCAAACAGTTCTGCCCGGAGACACGCTTTTGCCAGGCGGCCAGCAGTGAAGTGTTTGCGGGGGCGAGAACAACGCCTCAGGATGAGGCCACTGAGATAGCGCCGATCAATAGTTATGGCGCTGCCAAAGCTTATGGGTTGCACATGGTGCGCATGTATCGAAGCCGTTATGCGCTGCATGCCTCCACGGCGATCTTGTTCAATCACGAGAGCCCGCGTCGCGGGGAGCAATATGTGACGCGCAAGATCAGCAAGGCGGTCGCCATGATTGCCGCCGGCAAGGCGCAGGTGCTTGAGCTGGGAAATCTGGACAGCCGGCGCGACTGGGGATATGCCGGCGATGTGGCCGACGCAATGTGGCGGATGTTGCAGCATCATGCCGGCGACGATTATGTTGTGGCTACCGGACAGAGCCATAGTGTTCGTGATTTTTGCCAGATTGCGTTTGAGCATGTCGGCTTGAATTATCTCGATCATGTCAAAGTGAACGAGGCATTCAACGGCAGAGTCGATACGGTGGAACTCAGAGGCAATCCGCAGCGCGCCAGGCAACAGTTGGGATGGCGTCCCGGGATCGAATTTTCCGAGATGGTAAAAATGATGGTTGATGCGGATCGTGAGCGTCTCAATGACACCAAGCGAGACTAAGTAAAACTGAAGACAGGAAGAATTTCTATGTATAGCGAACTGAAAGCATGCCGGATCTGCGGCAACACGCATCTTGAGCAAGTGTTGGATCTGGGCGAACAGACCTTGACCGGCGTTTTCCCGAAGAGCCGGGATCAGGTCATCACGCGCGGTCCTTTGCGTCTGGTCAAATGCACCGGCAAGGACGACTGCTGCGGTTTGCTACAGCTTGCGCACTCCTATGACCTGGGCGAAATGTACGGCGACAATTACGGTTATCGTTCCGGACTCAATGCCAGCATGGTCAAGCATCTCAATGCCAAGGTCGAACGAATTCTCGGACTGGTGGATGCAAGCGGCGAGCCAATTATTCTCGATATCGGCAGCAACGACGGCACCACCTTGCGTGCGTACGGCGACAAGATCGGCACGCGCGTCGGGATCGATCCTACTGCGGAAAAATTCAGCCAGTACTATCCGGAAGGCGTAAAGATCATTCCTGATTTCTTTACCGCGAAAGTATTTCGCGCGGCCTTTCCGAATCGCAAAGCGCGTGTCGTCACATCGTTTTCAATGTTCTACGATCTCGAGCGTCCGCTGGATTTCGTGACGGAAGTCGCCGAGATTCTCGACGATCAGGGCATCTGGGTCTTTGAACAGAGTTACATGCCTTTGATGCTGGAGCGCAATTCCTATGACACCGCGTGCCATGAACATCTTGAGTACTACGCACTGAAACAGATTCATTGGATGACGGAAAAAGCAGGATTGAAAATCGTCGATGTCGAATTCAATGACGTCAATGGCGGCAGCTTCTCGATCACCGCCGCGAAGAAAGCTTCGTCCTATCCGGAATACGACAAGCTGAAGGCCTTGCTGGAGCAGGAAAGAGCATCGGGTCTGGATACGCTGACGCCGTACCAGGAATTCGCCGTTCGCGTAAAAGACAGCAAAGATGAATTGCGCCGCTTCGTGACCGATGCGGTCGCTGCGGGCAAGCGCGTTGTGTGTCTTGGTGCATCGACGAAAGGCAACGTCTTGCTGCAATACTGCGGCTTTACGACCGATGAAATTTCTGCCGTCGGCGAAGTGAATCCTGAAAAATACGGCAGCTTCACTCCCGGAACATTACTGCCGATCGTTCCTGAGACCGACTTTCACGCTGACGAGCCGGACTATCTGATCGTGCTGCCGTGGCACTTCAAGGAATTTTTCCTGAAGAACAATAAACTGAAAAAAGGGAAGCTGGTTTTTCCGCTGCCGAATCTGGAAGTCGTCGGCTAAGGGACTTGAACCATCGCTGCATCACGTTCATGCATGAACGTGATGCAACTATGGTGATATCTCCGTCAACGCAGTCTGCTCATGCCGGTGCTGAAGAAATTCAGCACCGGCATGTTCATTTCAGGGCAGGAGCTGGAAGTCAGATGAACCATTCATATTTATGAACGTGTCTGTTTTCGACAAACAGGTACATGAGCTGATTGAGGCTGGCGATGGTGGTGATCGCATAGTTGCTCATGTTGTACTGATCGTAAAGCGATCGTATCGTCTCTTGCGGAACGCCGGCAAACAGCATGGTTGCCTTCATCTGCATGGCAATAGGAATGTACTGGTGAAGGTTGAGCGGCGCTTCGCTGCCATCCATGCGCACCCAGATTTCGCTTCCGGATTTGGCGGCGGATTCGGCAATGATGGCCGGTACGGCAGCATTAAATTCCGTTTCATTCAATAGCTTGACCGATTCCTGCGCATTCGCCCGGGCATTGCGTTGCCTGGATTGTTGCGCAGCTGCCGTCAGCGAGACGGAATAGCATTGGTCGAACTGACTATTGAGCACCACCAGCAGATCGCCATCGTCGGCGCCGATATCAATGTAGATGTTGCCGCTGACTTCCATCGCATTGAAAAATCGAAGCAACTCCTCTTGATACGGAATGCGGCTTTTTCTGGAAATGGCAAACAGGTCGGGATCGTTGATATGTTTTTTGCGATAACTCAGTACGCGCGGCACCAGCTTCTCTTCTTCCGTCGCCTTCAGGCGCTCCTTGAGATAGCTGTCGGGGATCGAGTAGAGGCAGATAAAGGCGTCGTCGAGGCTGCACAATATCTCGTAGCTGTTCTTGGTCTGGTTGAAGTATGCACCAAGCGGGAAAATGATCGGCTGTCCCAGGTACCAGCCGTGCTTGTCGCTGCCGGACTTGAATGGCGAGGTCGTGATTGGTTCAGGCGTGAAGAAACGCGGCGCATAGGGCGCGTGTTTCGAGAAAATGCAGGCGCCGCCGTAATATATTTTCTTGCCGCCGGTTTTTGCGGATGAATGGAAAAAGGTGATGTATTCGTCGGGGCCGTATTCGATGGGAACGCTGCCCCCTCTGATTTCACCGTAACCCCACTCCAGTCCGGGGCCCTGATAGGTGTTGGCGAAGCTCCAATTGCCCGGATCGCCTGCAATGGAAAGCTCCAGCACAATCCATGGCGCGTGCGAATAGAGGATACCGATGGTGTCGTTGTTGATAAAGAACGGGACCCAGTTCTTTTCGTAACCGATCATGGAGTTGTCCGGCTTTTTCCCTGTTCCAAGCGGATTCTGCGGCAGCTTCAGGTGATGGATCAGACTGAATCCATCGTTCCATGCAATTTCGGCCATGGCAATGGTGGTGCCGATGATTTCGCCCTGGTCGCTTCGGTCCACGTAGACATACATCAGGAACAGGCGGTTGCCCACAACCAGCAGGCGGGGATCCTCACCTGCGGGAATCAGTTGAAACGGCGCGCCGACAGGCGACAGATCCTGATCTACCCGCACCATCCAGATTTCGCCTGCACCCCAGACGGGGGGATTTTTGTTGCGGCGAAATGCAACCCACTGTTCACCGTTAGGCAACGTCGCTACCGACGGGCAGAATTCGAGGTAAGCCTGTTCGTCAAACCGGTTCCAGATCTTAGGTTTGGTAATCTTGTTTATCGTCATGGGGCACCTCGTTTCAATTCATCCAGTCCCGGCGGCGAGACTAAATCTGATCATGCAGCAGGGAGTTTAAGAACCTATCGCCAGGCTCGCGGCGCAAGGGTATGTGCAAAGCCTAAGCTGAGGAAAGCGGATCATCAGATCCGGACCGGCTTGTATCGATTCCTGATCCGGCAGTCATGACGCGCATGGCTGCCGCATCGCGAGTCGTCCGGGGGCTACGGCTCAGGGTGTGCGGAACAGAACGTTCTGCGGCAGCAAAGGCAGATTGGGCAGGTTTTGCAGCTCGTCGATTTTCTTTCGATCGATTGCCTGCGGATCGACCCACCAGTCTTCAAACGGAATCGGATCCGGCGAGACTACCGCATACATGACGCACAAGTCCTTTGCCACCAGCTCGTAACCATAGCTGTGCAGAATTTCTCTGCTCTCGTCGCGAGCGCGATAGTCTCTCGAGTAGGCGTCTGTTTCAAAGGTGATTACTGAAAAGCGATGCGTGTCGAGAGGCAATCGTTTCAGCACTTGCAGCGTATTGAAGCTGGGATCGATGTCCAGCTGCAAATAGTCGATGCGCTTCTGATCGGCGCCGAACCAGCGGGGAATCGCTTCTGCGTAATCGAGCGTCAGGGCGTCGGCAATGACGAAGTCGCCGTTAGGCCGCTCCGTCATCCAGGACTGCAGGCAGGCCGGATCGTATTCCAGGGAAATGCCTTGCCAGTCAAAGACGGTATTGAGCAAAAAAGTATTGCTGTGAAAGCTGGCAACGTTGGCGCCCACTTCCAGGTAGCGCCCATTCATGCGGCCATCCAGCATCGAGAGTGCGAACAGGTCTTGCCATGCCTGAGAGTGATTCTGAGTCATGCGCTTGGCATTCTCAAATGGGAATCTCAGGAGCTCGGCCATGCCAGGCTGCCATTTCCAGGTGTTCATCAGAACGTCTTTATTCATTGCGTACCCATCTGTTTGGTTCAGTGTTGCAACGCGAAACGCGCCGGAAGATTGTCATGCAGATTCGTTTTTTATACCTGGACGTCTTTTAAGGCCTTGCACATTTTCTGGCGCTCATTGTAGCCGGATGCCCAATCATAATCGGCATCGGCATGGGGTTAAACGCCAAATAACAATATGAAATCCGGGTTTTGAAGCATTTTGGCGGCGGCTCATTGCAGCTTGCGAAAGTTTGATGCGCCGCAGCCTCATGCTCAGGTCAATTTGCTGTAAACCTCGTTATACAGCGCCGCTTTTTCCTTGAGGTCGTAGTCTGCTTGGACTTCCATCTGTCCCGCCTTGGCGAGGGCGTGGCGTTTTTCCGGCGATTCGATCAACAAGGTGATCGCCTCCAGCCAGGCGTCGCTGGAGTTCGGCATCAGCAGCCCGGTGCGATCATGCGTCACGACCTCGTTATACACGGACACATCGCTGAATATCGACGCAATGCCTGCGGCCGAATAGTCCAGCCATTTGATGTAGCTCTTGCACTGGTTGTATTCGTCGGATGCCAGCGGAATCAGTGCGATGTCCCAGTTCCAGTCCTTCAGTTGCGCCGCGTAGTTGACGTATTCATGGACAAACGACAGGAAGGTCGTCTGTGGATGATGTTGCCATTCCTTCGGGCATTCCCAGCCGACAAAATAGATGTGCAGCCGGGCGCCGTAGCGCTCGACCAGCGTGTGCAAGGCGGCATTCACCAGTGCAAAATTGGACGGCTGGATGGACGAGCCGAGCAGTCCGATGGTGATCTTGCCATCGGTGCGTTGCGGGACCGGGCGGTAGAAAATGTCGTAGTCGATGTAGTTCGGCAGGACATGCACGTTGGGATTGAGCCGGCGGTATTTTTCGGCCAGGAACTGCGTTGAGACAACCACAGCCTTGGCGCGCTGGACGGAGTATTCAATGCCTGCTTTCCAGCTTGCGCCGGCGGCGGCTTCCGGATGGTCGTGAGGGATTTCGTTGAGCAAGTCGTCGGATTCGTAGATGACCGGTTTGCCCAGATCGAAAATCGCCTTGAGCGATGCCATCGGCATCAGCCCGGGCGTGAAGCGATGCAGGATGATCAGATCGGCGCCGTCGATAGGATCGGTCTGCAATTGGCCGTTCTGGATACCCCAGACCAGCTCCCATTCATCTTGCAAATGCGCAAACGGACGGATCAGGCGAATCTGCGGACAAGGGCTCCAGGTCGATTCCACCGAATAGACCAGTGCACGTTTCCTGCGTGCCGGTGGCGCATTGACGGCTGCCTTTGCCGATGGCGATAGTGCCGCAGAGGCGTCCCGGTTGAAGCGCTGCTGCGTGGCGGCAATGAAATCGTCCAGCTGCGGCCAGAACTGTTCCTGTGATTCGTCAGCAGGCGCTTGTGCCGGTCTGACCGGGGTGGTCAGCACAGATGCTTGCATCAAGGGGGGAGCCAGTTCTTTGCGCTGGGTATAGATGATATCTTCCGCGCCCCACTGCATGTCTTCCCGGGTCTGTCCCGTTGCCGCGGCAACCAGATAACGGATGACATTGGTTGCGCTCAGAGGATTGCCCGTGATTGTCTGCGGATAGAGCACGATGGGATTGCGCCCGTTCTGGACGTGGCCGTTGATGATGTCTTGCGTCAGTCTTGGTGTCCGCAGCGTACCGGGACTGGTATCGGTGACATAGGCTTCTTCGCCGGCGAGATTGAGCGCGTGACACAGGTAGTGCAGCGTGTTCTCCGCATTGGCATCCGAAGAAAAAGGCGGGCTGTAGAGGTAGTAAGGAGAATGCAGCCGGGCGAACAAATCTTGTCTCATGGGTACTCTGTTATCCGTGGGTATCTGCAAAGGAGCAGGGACTTGCCCCATTCTTTGGGCGGGCAAAGCAGCCGTTGTGGCGGCGGGTGTGCAGTTCGGATGAGTATATCAGTGTATTTTTTGCCTCAAATTTGAAGATGGCGGCCAAAAACAGGACAAATCGGCCCATTGCATCACTCAGTGGGCAGATCTGACGTTTAAAAAGCCAAATTGGAGCGGATAAACCATGTAGTCCAAAGGATATGGCCGGGTTAAAACGGGTAACATGCTTGCTATAAAACGCTTGTCAAACGGAAGGTTCGAGACAAATCGGTCCGCGTCAGATGCTGCCGGACTGCAACTTCAGTGTTAGGGAGCAGAGAGTGAAAGTTGTGATTCTTGCAGGTGGTCTGGGCACGCGTCTGGGTGAAGAAACCGATGTGCGTCCAAAACCGATGGTGGAGATCGGCGGCAAGCCTATCCTGTGGCACATCATGAAGAGCTACTCGCACTTCGGCTTCAATGAGTTCGTGATCCTGCTGGGTTACAAGGGCTTTCTGATCAAGGAATATTTCGCCAACTACTTCCTGCACCAGGGCGATGTCACCATCGATCTGGTCGACAACAAGGTCGAAGTGCACCGCAATAAATCCGAGCCGTGGAAGATCACGCTGCTCGAAACCGGCCTCCACACCCAGACCGGCGGCCGCTTGCTGGCGGCGCGCGACTATCTCGGTGAACAGGATTTCATGCTGACCTACGGCGACGGCGTGGCCGATGTCGATATCAAGGCACTAGTGGCGCATCACGATCAGCACAAGGCGCTGGTCACCATGACTACCGTACAGCCAGAAGCGCGCTTCGGCATGGTCAATACCGACGAAAAAGGCTACATCAACGACTTCCGCGAAAAGCCTCCGGGCGATCTCGGCTGGATCAACGGCGGTTTCATGGTGTGCCGCGCCGGTGTGTTCGATTATCTGCAGGACGGCGAAGCCACCATTTTCGAACGCGCGCCGCTGGAAAACATTGCGCGCGACGGCATGCTGCTGAACTGGCAGCATCACGGTTTCTGGAAGTGCATGGATACCTTGCGCGACAAGATCCAGCTCAACCAGCTATGGGATAGCGGTGCCGCGCAGTGGAAGAAGTGGGGCTGAGTCTGCCGACATGAAGACGCTGCCTACCGACCTGCCCGGCGTGCTGCTGATTGAAACCGATCGCCGCCGCGATGAGCGCGGCGGGTTTGCCCGCTGGTTCTGCGACACTGATCTGAGCGACGCGTTGCAAGGCGCGACCATCCGTCAGATCAATCATTCCCATACGGTGCAACGCGGCAGCGTGCGCGGCATGCATTTTCAGCATGCCCCGTACGCGGAGAAAAAAATCATCCGCTGCCTCACGGGGAAAATTTTCGACGTCGTCGTCGATCTGCGCCGCGGCTCGCCGACCTTTCTCGCCTGGCGCGGTTTCGAGCTGGAACAGGGGGATGACCGCGCCTTGCTGATTCCCGAGGGATGCGCGCATGGATTCCAGGCACTGACCGACGAAGTGCAGATGCTGTATCTGCATACCGCACCTTACACACCGGCAGCCGAGGGCGCTCTGCGTTTCGACGATCCTCGCGTCGCCATTGCGTGGCCTTTGCCGCCACAGAATTTATCCGAACGCGACCTGCAGCATCCTTTGCTGGGCGCCGATTTTTCCGGGATCAGCTTATGAAATGCCGTCACTGCCAGACCGACCTGCACGATACGTTTATCGATCTGGGTTTCTCGCCGCCGTCGAACGCCTATTTGCGTCAGGAAGACCTGATGCGCCCGGAAACCTATTATCCGCTGCGTGTGATGGTGTGCCGTTCCTGCTGGCTGGTGCAGACGCAGGATTATGCGCATTACGACCAATTGTTCGAATCCGACTACGCGTATTTTTCGTCTACCTCGACCACCTGGCTGAAGCACGCCGCCGACTACGTCGAGATGATCGCGGCGCGTCTGGCGCTCGACAAAAAATCGCTGGTGGTCGAGCTCGCCGCCAACGACGGCTATCTGCTGCAATACGTGCAGCAGCGCGGCATTCCTTGTCTGGGTGTGGAGCCAACCACCAGCACGGCCGACGCGGCACGCGCCAAGGGCATTCCGATTGTCGAAGAATTTTTCGGCGTAAAGCTGGCGCAAGACATTGCGGCGCGCGACGGCAAAGCCGACCTGATTGCCGCCAATAATGTGCTGGCGCACGTGCCGGACATCAATGATTTCCTGGGCGGCATGGCCGTGCTGTTGAAGGATGAGGGCACCATCACCATCGAATTCCCGCATCTGTTGAACCTGATCGAACAGAGCCAGTTCGATACGATTTACCACGAGCATTTTTCTTATCTGGCGCTCGGCAGCGTGGACCGAATGATGCGTACGCTGGGTTTGCGCGTCTATGACGTGGATCAGATTCCGACCCACGGCGGCAGCCTGCGCGTATATGCCTGCCATGAAAAATCATCGCATCAGCCTACCGCCGCATTGCGCCGCGTGCAGCAACAAGAATTGGATTTCGGTCTGGAAACGATCGCGACTTATCAGGGTTTCCAGGCGCGCGCTGAAACGATCAAGCTGGATTTGCTGCAATTCCTTCTTGAGCAGAAACGTCTGGGCAAGAAGGTCATGGCCTATGGCGCTGCCGCCAAGGGCAATACCCTGTTGAACTATTCCGGCGTGCATGCCGATCTGTTGCCGCTGGTCGCGGATGCCGCGGCGTCCAAACAGAACAAGTACATGCCGGGCAGCCATGTGCCTATTGCCTCGCCGGCAGCATTGCTTGCGGCGAAGCCGGACTATGTGCTGATCCTGCCGTGGAATCTGAAAGCGGAAGTGGAAGCGCAGCTCGCCGAGATCCGTAACTGGGGCGGACGTTTTGCGATCGCCGTGCCGCACATGCAGGTGTGGTAAATCTGACGTCCCCCTGAGCGCTCGCCCGGGCGCATGAATGCACTAATACGTATCGATCACTCCATGAACATTTACCTGTACCAGATAGCGCGTAACGTCGAAACCGGCTTCATGGCATTGCCTCGCGGCGACAGCGAAGAATGGGGCGACTATGCCGCCATTCGCGCCTACTTGATGAGCGAAGCAGTCGACGAAGAAGCCCTGTACGGTTTTGTCTCTGCCGACTTCGTGCAAAAGACAGGTCTGGGCGCAGAGCAGATCGCAGGTTTCGTCGATCAGAATCCGGACCGTGACGCCTATCTTTTTTTCCCGTTCACCCGCGATGCAGCCTGCTTCCTGAACGTGTTTGAAGAGGGCGAGTTCCGTCATCCGGGCCTGCAGCAACTGGCTCAGGACTATCTGGAAGCAGTGGGTTTGTCGCTGGACTTACGTGAATTCGTCACCGATTTTCGTGCTGTGGCGCATACCGGTTACATCGTCGCAAAGCCGGTGTTCTGGAAGACATGGTTCGATCTGGCGGAGAAAGTGTTTGAGCTTGCGTCGTCCGACGATGCGCTGTCGACCCGGCTCAATGCGCCATCTGCCGGCACACCGCCGGCAACGATGAAAGCGCTGCTGACGGAGCGTATCGCTTCGCTGGTGCTGGCGCTGGATCAGCAATTGCGCATCGCCGTATTCGACCATACGAAATTGCCGTTGTCCGATCTGGGCCTGCTTGCCTATCAGGACAAATTGTCTGAGCTGGACGTCATGAAGCGCGACTATCTCGCTACCGGCGACATCGGGCATATCGACAAGTTTCTGGCGCTGCGCAACAGCGTCATGCAATTCGCCAAGCTTGAAAAAGCATTGATGCAGAATCAGGCAGCGTCGTCAGCAGTTGCCGGTGGACGCGATACGGAACTGGTCTACGGATGCATCACTCACGTTGAGTTGCCGATCCGTTTCCCCGATTTCGTCACGCCGATCTACCTTGGTGAATCGCAGGCGGCAGGGCGTCTCAATCTGCGCGATCTGGCGCCGAAATGGGTGCCTTATCATCCGATCGTCGGCGGCATGGTAGGTAACTTTGCCTTGCGTAATCACATTCTCAAAAACTATCCAAATGTCAAACGCATCGGCGTCTGCATGTATCGGAAATTCATCTCGCGCGATCGCATCAGCGGCGTGCCTGCGGAAGACAACTGGATGATGGACGTGGTGTCGGACAAGGACCTTGCCCGGCAGAGCTTCGACAGCATGCTTGATCCCGGCGCAAGCGATCTGCTGGTCGGCAAGACTTGTGGTTTTCTCTCGGATGGCCAGAGTGCCGGCTACCTGAAGCACTATGCCAGCGCGCATCACGTGGAAGACATGCTGCGTTTTGCTGCGGAAGCGGTCGAACTGGGCGTCTTGCACAGCAAGGAAGTGGAACTCTTTTTTGACGAGCGCGTGTTCTTCATGGGAGGTGTCGAACTGGGCGTGTTCCCGGCCGACTTCTGGCTCAAGAGCATTGCCGATATCGAGGCGGTGGCATGGGCTTGCGTGCAGCGCTATCAGGTCAAGCGCGAGGGATATCAGTCGCGTGCCTGGGCGTTCTGCGCCGAGCGTCTTGGCAGCTATTTGCTGGTGCGCTATCTGCGATCGATTTGCGGTGGCGACAATTTCGAGCAGTTCACGGGGCAACTGAACCTGATCACGCGAGGCGATCAGACCTTGTACGTGCCGAGCAACTGATGTTCTCTATCCTGCCGGGCGATTCTTCCGGCAGGAATCCTTTTTCTCTCTTCTTTGTTAAACCAGCTTGCGTCCGTCAGCCAGGCTGTATTCACGCACGATTTCATCGAGGCAGGCGGCGACGTCGGTTTGCCATTGCGGCATGGTCACACCGAAGGTCGACGCCAGTCTGGCGCCGGACAAGCGAGAGTTTTTCGGGCGATGCGGCGGCACCGGGTAGGTGCTGGACGGCACCGGTGTAATGACGCCGGCGCCACCGACCTTTACAGGCACCTGCAAAGCTTGCAAGCGGTCGACGATGAACGATGCATAGCCATGCCACGAGGTTTCACCCGCAGCCGTGAGGTTGTAGATGCCGCTGGTGCGGCGCAGATGATCGAGGTCGATCTGCTTGCCGGACGTGGTCTGCTGATTGACCAGCAAGCGCCGCGTGACCTCGCTGATAGTCTTTGACCATGTCGGCGCGCCGAACTGGTCGCCGACGATGGTGAATTTTTCCTGTTCCTGTGCAAGGCGAATCACAGTTTTGAGGAAGTTGCCGCCGCCGACGCTGTAGACCCAACTGGTGCGCAGGATCCAGTACGCTTCGCAGTGATGCGCAATCGCTTCTTCGCCGGCGCATTTGCTCTGGCCGTAGACATTGATAGGATGCGTCGGCGCCGTCTCGTCGTAAGGCTTATCCAGGGTGCCGTCGAAAACATAGTCAGTCGAGTAATGCACCATCGGCGCACCAAGCCGCTGCGCCTCTTCCGCGATCACGCCGGGCGCCTCGCCGTTGATGCGCATGGCCAGCTCCGGCTCGCTCTCGGCCTTGACCACTGCGGTGTAGGCGGCCGGATTGACGATCAGGCCGGGACGCGTGGCGCGGATGGCATCGCGAATCTGATCGAGATCGGACAGATCCATTTGCTGGCGCGAGAACGAAACAATCTCGCCCAGGCCTTTCAGGCTCTGCGCCAACTCATTGCCGATCTGGCCGCTCTGGCCGGTGAGCAGAATTTTCATGCGAATACCTCGGCGTCTGCCAGTAGTGTGCCGTTGACGTCCTTGGCGGACAGGACGGGCTGGGATTGAATATCCCAGTCAATGCCAATGGCCGGATCGTTCCAGAGGATGCTGCGTTCGTATTCCGGCATCCAGTAGTCGGTAGTTTTGTAGAGAAATTCGGCGTACTCGCTACGGACCACAAAGCCGTGCGCGAAGCCGGGAGGGACCCACAGCTGGCGCTTATTTTCTGCGGAGAGAATGACGCCGACCCAGCGGCCAAACGTCGGCGACGATTTGCGGATGTCCACGGCAATGTCCAGTACCTCGCCCGAACTCACGCGCACCAGCTTTCCCTGCGGATGCTGAATCTGATAATGCAGGCCACGCAGTACATTGCGAGCGGATCTGGAGTGATTGTCCTGTACGAAAATGTCGGCGACGCCGCTCAACTCCTGAAACCGGCGCGCATTGAAACTTTCGAAAAAGAAGCCGCGCTCATCGCCGAATACTTTCGGCTCGACGATCAGAACATCGGGAAGCACCGTGGGAATGATCTGCATGAGGATAAGTAAGCCGGGTTAATAGCTCAGGTCGGTCAGGAGGCGCATCAGATACTGGCCGTAAGCATTCTTCTTTAACGGCGCAGCGAGCCTCTCTACCTGAGCAGCATCGATGTACCCGCGGCGATAGGCGATTTCTTCGGGGCAGGCGATCTTGAGCCCCTGGCGCTTTTCAATCGTTGCGATGAACTGGCCGGCTTCGAGCAAGGACTCGTGCGTACCGGTGTCGAGCCAGGCAATTCCGCGCCCCATCAGTTCCACCTGCAGCTGGTCACGCTGCAGATAGGTGTTGTTGACGTCGGTGATTTCCAATTCGCCACGTGCCGATGGCTTGATGCTGTCGGCAATATCGCACACCTGGTTGTCGTAGAAATACAAACCGGTCACCGCGTAATTCGATTTCGGTTGCAATGGCTTTTCCACGATGCTGACAGCGCGCCGGTTCTGATCGAACTCGACCACGCCATATCGTTCGGGGTCATTGACGTGGTAGGCAAAGATGGTGGCGCCATCCGGTGTCGCCGATGCCGCACGCAGTTGGGTTTCAAACTCGCGGCCGTAAAAAATATTGTCGCCGAGGATCAATGCCGAAGGGGCATTGTCGATGAAGCTGCGGCCGATGATGAAGGCTTGCGCCAGGCCATCCGGCGATGGTTGCATCGCATAACTGAGATTGAGTCCCCATTGCGATCCGTCGCCGAGCAACTCCGTAAAACGCGGCGTATCCTGCGGCGTCGAGATGATCAGGATGTCCCGGATGCCGGCCAGCATCAGGCTGGTCAGCGGGTAGTACACCATGGGTTTGTCGTAGATCGGCATGAGCTGCTTCGACATCACCGTGGTTGCAGGATACAGGCGCGTACCGGATCCGCCTGCCAGGATGATGCCCTTGCGTTCCGGCGTCATGCGATTGTTGGTGTTCATTCTTCCTCCTCGGCGCCGTAGTGCAGTTCCAGCCATTTCAGATAGCCGCCGGTACGGATGTTGGTGACCCAATGCGGATGATCGAGATACCAGCGCACCGTTTTGGCGATGCCGGTCTCAAAGGTTTCGACAGGCCTCCAGCCCAGTTCGCGCTCCAGTTTGCGGGCGTCGATGGCGTAGCGGCGATCATGGCCGGGGCGGTCCTGTACGAAAGTGATCTGATCACGATAGCTGCCGCTTGCTTTTGGCCTTTGCTGATCGAGGATATCGCACAAGGTATGGACGACGTCGAGGTTGGCTTTTTCATTCCAGCCGCCGATGTTGTAGGTTTCGCCGATCTTGCCGCGCGCCAGCACCTGGCGGATCGCCGTGCAGTGATCGCTGACGAACAGCCAGTCGCGGATTTGCTGACCGTCGCCGTAGATCGGCAGCGGCTTGCCGTCGAGTGCGTTGAGGATGACCAGCGGGATCAGCTTTTCGGGAAAATGATACGGACCGTAATTGTTGGAGCAGTTGGTGGTCAGCGTCGGCAGACCGTAGGTGTGATGATAAGCGCGGACCAGATGATCCGAGGCCGCTTTGGAAGCGGAATACGGACTGTTGGGTGCGTAAGGCGTGGTTTCGCTGAACGGAGGATCGTTCGGTCCGAGGGTGCCGTAGACTTCATCGGTCGACACGTGCAGGAAGCGGAAGGCGGACTTGCTCTCGCCATCCAGCGCAGACCAGTAAGCCCGCGCGGCTTCCAGCAGACTGAAGGTGCCGTTGACGTTGGTATGGATGAATTCGCCGGGACTGTGAATTGAACGGTCGACGTGGCTTTCTGCTGCAAAATGGATGATCGCGCGCGGCTGATGCTGTTCGAATAGTCGGGCGATTTTCTCGCGATCGGCAATGTCGGCCTGCACGAAGTGATAGCGTTCGTCGCCATCGAGGCTGGTCAGGTTGTATGGATTGCCGGCATACGTCAGTTTGTCGATATTGAGGACGTGTTCATCCTGCCCCGCCAGGAAGTCGAGGATGAAATTGCTGCCGATGAAACCGGCGCCGCCCGTCACAAATATCATGGCTTGATCCGTCTCTTATTCGTCTTGTCCATGCCTGCAAATATCACACGCGAAAACCGTTGGGATTACTCATTTGCCAGCGCCAGCTATCTGCGCACATGGTTTCCAGCGAACGTGTCGCTTCCCAGTTCAGCAAGGATTTCGCCAGCGTCACGTCGGCATAATAGGTCGACAGATCGCCGGGACGGCGCGGTTCGATGGTATAGGGAATGTTCTTGCCGCTGGCTTTCTCGAAGGCCTTGACGACATCCAGCACGCTATGACCCTGGCCGCTGCCAAGGTTGAGAGCGAAACATTGCGGTTGCTGAAGGTATTGCAGCGCCTTGACGTGGCCGATCGCCAGATCTTGCACGTGGATGTAGTCGCGTACGCCGGTGCCGTCGGGCGTATCGTAGTCGCCGCCCCAGATGCTGAGTTTTTCACGCTTGCCGATGGCCACTTGCGTGACGAAGGGCATCAGATTGTTGGGTGTGCCTTGAGGATCTTCGCCGATCAGCCCGCTTTCATGGGCGCCGACCGGATTGAAGTAACGCAGCAGCGCAATGCGCGTATCAGGCTGGGCGACATGCAGGTCGCGCAGGATGTCTTCAACCATGAGCTTGCATCGACCATACGGGCTGGTGGATGACAGCGGATGGTCTTCCCGGTAAGGCAAAAACTGCGGGATGCCGTAGACCGTTGCTGATGAACTGAAGACCATGGTTTTCACGCCGGTGGCTTGCATCGCCTCCAGCAAACGCACGGTACCGACAACATTATTGTCGTAGTACTCCAGCGGTTTGGCGACAGACTCGCCGACCGCTTTCAGTCCGGCAAAATGGATGACGGCGTCGCATTGGTATTGACGCAGCGCTTGCTCCAGCGCTGCGCGGTCGCGGATGTCGCCTTCCACTAGTGTTAGCGTCTTGCCAGTGATTTTTTCGACGCGCCGGGAGGCTTCCGGGAAACTGTTGCAGAAGTTGTCGAAAACCACAACGCGGTGTCCGGCGTTAAGCAACTCTACGCAAGTATGTGAACCGATATAACCTGCGCCGCCTGTGACGAGAATATTCATCTTGATTCCGACCTGATTGGTATAGCCCGGAATTATGTCAGATTCTGGTAGAACTCAATCTGGCTTTCGCTCAGGTCGCGCATGTCTTCGTTGTTGATATAGCCGCCGTACCACTGAGCCGTCAATTCCAGCGCGGTGTAGAGCTCCATTTTCGGAATCCAGTCGAGTCGCTGGCGTGCCTTGGAAATATCCAGGCGCAGGAAAGCGGCTTCATGCGGTGCATTGGCCTGGCTTTCCAGGCGCACTTCAACCGGAGCCACATCATTCTTTTGCAGTGAATGATTGAAGGTTGCGCATAACTGGCTGACGGTTTGCAGGTCGGTATCGGCCGGGCCGAAATTCCAGCCTTCGGCAAATTGCTGGCCGGATTCGAACAGGCGCTGGGCAACGCTCAGATAACCAGACAGTGGTTCCAGCACGAACTGCCACGGACGGATCGCGTGCGGGTTGCGGATGCTGACCGGTTCTTCTTTTTCCAGCGCACGAATGAAATCGGGGATCAGGCGGTCATTGGCGAAATCACCGCCGCCGATGACGTTGCCGGCACGCACGCTGGCGATCGCGGCCTGCGATTCTTTGCCGTGCTGGAAATACGAGCGGCGATACGCCGAGGTCACCAGTTCTGCCGCACCCTTGCTGCTGCTGTAGGGATCATGGCCACCCATCGGGTCGTCTTCGCGATAACCCCACAGCCATTCGCGGTTTTCATAGCATTTGTCGCTGGTCACTACCACGACCGAGCGCACGCTCGGGGTCTGGCGCACGGCTTCGAGCACATGCGCGGTGCCCATGACATTGATGGCGAAAGTATCGATCGGCGAGTTATAGGAGTCGCGTACCAGCGGTTGCGCCGCCAGGTGAAAGACGACGTCGGGCTGAACGGCCGCCATGGTCTCGCTCAGGTGTTTCAGGTCGCGCACGTCGCCAGTGGTGGTTTGTACGCAATTCTGGATGCGAGCCAGATGGAACAGGCTCGGATTAGTCGGCGCCGGCAGCGAATAGCCATAGACCTTGGCGCCCCAGCGGTGCAGCCATAATGTCAGCCAGCTACCTTTGAAGCCGGTGTGACCGGTAATGAAGACGCGCTTGTCGCGCCAGAATTGTGCTGCCATCAAACTTCCTCATGCACGAAATAAGCAGTGTCGGGCATGTGCAGAGGTGTGGATGCTATCCATCACGGTGGAGAAAGCGATGCTCATCATGCTTTCTTTTCTGAGGTTGGTACCCCAGCCCCCTGCGGCTGTCGCGACTTTCTTGATTTGAGTGGTATCGTCGTCCGGGTACGCGTTTCAGGAAACTTACGCGAATTACGTATCCGACGAGCAAATTAAATCATGATGCTCAGTCGCTTCAAGCGATGATCAGGAGGGTATTTGGCATCTAATCCGTGCGACTATCTGCTTTGTAAATTTTATTTACAGGTGTCGCCCAAAAAAAAGCACGCGGGCTTAGCCCGCGTGGATTTGCAAGCTGCACTTGATCGGCGTCAGTCGGCCGGATGCAGCGAGATGACATTCTGCGCAGTAGGGTTGCTCGTAGCGCAAGGGTCTTCGTCGAAAGCGATATCGCCATCCGCATCGGCGACGCCGGTGGCTTTCAGATTGGCAAAATCAAACAGATTCCTGTCCATCAGATGCGATGGCGCCACGGTCGACAGCGAGGCAAAGATATTGTCTACGCGGCCCGGGAATTTCTTTTCCCACTCACGCATCAAGCCCTTGATCTGCTTGCGTTGCAGGTTTTCCTGGCTGCCGCACAGGTCGCAAGGAATGATGGGGAATTCTTTGACTTCCGCGTAGCGCGTGAGGTCGGCCTCTTTCACATACGCCAGCGGACGGATGACGATTTGCTTGCCGTCATCGGATTGCAGTTTGGGCGGCATGCCCTTGAGTTTGCCGCCGAAGAACATGTTCAGGAAGAAGGTTTCCAAAATGTCGTCGCGATGATGCCCCAGGGCAATTTTTGTCGCGCCGAGTTCTGTTGCAACGCGGTAGAGAATGCCGCGACGCAGGCGTGAGCACAACGCGCAGGTGGTCTTGCCTTCCGGCACCACACGCTTGACGATGCTGTAAGTGTCCTGGTTCTCGATGTGATACGCCACGCCCAGTTTTTCCAGATAGGCCGGCAATATGTCGGCAGGGAAATTCGGCTGCTTCTGATCCAGATTGACGGCGATGATGTCGAAGTGGATCGGTGCACGTTCGCGCAGGGTCAGCAGGATGTCGAGCAGAGCGTAACTATCCTTGCCGCCGGACAGGCAGACCATGATCTTGTCGCCGTCTTCGATCATGTTGTAGTCGCCAATGGCCTGGCCGGTCAGGCGGCACAGGCGCTTGTGCAGCTTGTTGTTCTCATAGGCGATTTTTTCAGCCTGTTTGACAGAGGGCGCAGCGGCGTCGGTTGCGGAGGCCGTTGCCTCCGGGGCGACCGAAGTGTCTTCGGCGAGTTTTGCGTGGTCGAGCAGATCGTTCATCTTGGGTCCTGCAAATAAGGTAATCAGTTTGCTTCTTTAATGCGGAAAACTTCCACACCGACGGAATCGCAGTCCGGATAAACATCAGGTTTCTCTGTGGAAACACGAACGGCGCGCACTTTAGGATGCGCGAGCATCGCCTTGATGACGTCGTCGCACAAGGTTTCCTGCAAATGGATGTGGCCCTGCGCCATGCGCTTGGCGATAGTGCTGCGGATGAAGTCGTAGTCGACGACTTCGTTTAATTGATCGTGTTCTGGGGTCGACATCGCCAGCGGGATGAACAGATCGACGTTGACCAGGATGCGTTGCTCACCCTTCTTTTCGAATTCGTGCACGCCGATGTTGATCAGCACTTCATAGTTGCGCAGAAATAAGCGGCGGCAATCGTTTAAGGCTGGATGATAGAGAGAGAACATAATTTCCGAAAAGAAAGGTAAAGACCGGTTTGCCGGTCCGTGCAAAATAAATGGGCAGCGTGTCGGGCTATTTAGCCAGGAACATCACATCGCGCTGCAGCGGTATCAGATGCTGGCCGCCATCCACCAGAATTGTCGTGCCGGTAATGGCCGGTGAGGCAGCGACGAAGCAGACCGTGGCGGCAACATCTTCCGGCGTGCTGCTCTTGCCCAGAGGCGTGACGCGATGGGCTTTTTCAAACTCTGCCGCACTCTGGTCGCCCGACACCATGGTGATGCCCGGTGCGACGCCGACCACGCGAACGCGTGGCGCCAGCGCCTGCGCCAGCAAGGTGGTCGCGCTTTGCAGCGCCGCCTTGGATAAGGTGTAGGACAGGAAATCGGGATTGGGATTGTACAGCTTCTGGTCCAGCAGGTTCACCACCACTGCTTGCCGGTCGGCGGGCGTGGCCTCATACAGGGCTTGCGCCAGCAGCACCGGTGCCGCGACGTTGGCGCGCATGTGCAGGTCGAGCGTCGCCATGGTAAAGCTGTCGGCCTGGTCGTTGCGGAACAGGGACGCGTTGTTCACCACGCAGGCCACCGGACCCAGTTGCGCTGCCTGAGCGATCAGCGAGCGCACCCCGGCTTCATTCGCCAGTTCGCATTGCAGCGCAACGGCGCGACGGCCAAGGGCAGTGATTTCATCGACCACCGCCAGCGCTTCATCGCGCGACTGGCCGTAATGCACGGCGATATCCCAGCCGTCGCGCGCCAGCGCGAGCGCGATCACGCGGCCGATGCGCTTGGCGGCGCCGGTGACGAGTGCGACTTGCTGGCGTGAGGGAGTCATGGCATTCATATCATCAGAAACAGAGGGGAGCCGGGTTATCCGGTCCGCCAATCCGTTGGCAAATCGTTCAGTAAATTCAGGCGAAGGCGGTCGGACCGGCCCGTATCAGGCAGATGGCAACATGGGCAATTGAGCAAGGCCGCTGCGTATTTCAAATACAATACTGCCCATGCACCTGCAATTACCCGAACCATCCGCCGACGCGCTTGCCGCTTCCCGCTCCCTCCAGCATCTGATCGCCGGCGAAATCCGGCGCAGCGATGGCTGGATTTCGTTTGCCCGCTACATGGAGCTGGTGTTGTACGCGCCCGGACTGGGTTATTACAGCGGCGGTGCGACGAAATTGGGTAAAGAGGGGGATTTTACAACCGCGCCGGAAATTTCGCCGCTTTTCGGCGCAACTTTGGCGCATTTGGCGACAGAGTTGTTCGAGCAGACCGATGCCGCCATCATGGAGTTCGGCGCCGGCACCGGCAAACTGGCGTTTGACATCCTGAGCGAATTGCGCGATGCGGGCCGCCTGCCGACCAATTATTTCATTGTTGAGATTTCGACACAGTTGCGTGCGCGACAACAAGAGACGCTGCGCGATTTCCCGCAAGTGCATTGGCTCGACCGCCTGCCGGCATCATTTTCCGGCGTGGTGATCGGCAATGAAGTGCTCGACGCCATGCCGGTGCAACTGGTGGTGCATGGCGAACATGGCTGGCTGGAGCGCGGCGTGGCGCTGGATGCCGCCGGCGCTTTTATTTATGCCGACCGTCCTTGCGGCGAGATACTGGTGGCGCAGATCCCGGACGCCGACGAACTGGGCAAGGGATACCTGACGGAAGTGCATCCCATCGCCGTCGGTTTCATGCAATCGCTGGGCGCAATGTTGCAAAACGGAAAGGGCGCCGCGTTGCTGTTCGACTATGGATTCCCGGCGCACGAATATTATCTTCACGAGCGCGGCCAGGGCACGCTGATGTGCCACTACCGCCATCATTCTCATCCCGATCCATTCTATTTGCCGGGTTTGCAGGACGTGACCGCGCACGTTGACTTCACCGCGATGGCAAAGGCGGCCATCGATGGCGGTCTGGATGTGCTTGGCTACACTAGCCAGGCGGCATTTTTGCTCGGCGCCGGCATCGGCGATTTGTTGTTGCGCACTTCGCCGGAACAAAGCCGCGCGTATCTGCCGCAATCCAACGCCGTGCAAAAACTGATTTCTCCGGCCGAGATGGGCGAGTTGTTCAAGGTACTCGCGGTCGGAAAAAATATTGACTGGCCGGAGCGTCTGCATGCCCACGACCGGACGCATCGTCTGTAAACAGAACAAGCACAACAACAAAAGAGTCCGCACATGATTCGCTGGGTCGTCGTTATTTTTCTCGCCGTGATTATCTTTTCCAGTCTGCTGCCCTGGCTGGAAAAACTCGGCATCGGCCGCCTTCCCGGCGATCTGCGTTTCAGGTTGTTCGGCCGCGTGTTTTCATTGCCGTTCGCATCGACCATCCTGATCTCGCTGGTGGTGTTTTTGCTGGCGCGCTTCCTCTAGGACACCGACATGCGCATCCTGCTGGTCGAAGACGATCTGATGGTGGGGGAAGCGGTGCGCAAGGGTTTGCGCCAGGATGGTTTTGCCGTCGATTGGGTGCAGGACGGCAGGGCCGCTGAACTGGCGCTGGAGCAAGAGGAATATGCGCTGGTCCTGCTCGATCTCGGGCTGCCGCAAAAGAACGGTCTGGCGGTGCTGCAAACCTTGCGCGCCGACGGGAACCGCATTCCGGTCCTGATCACCACCGCGCGCGACGCCGTGGCCGATCGCGTCGCCGGGCTGGATGCCGGCGCCGACGACTACCTGATCAAACCTTACGACCTCGAAGAACTTTCTGCGCGCATGCGTGCCTTACTGCGCAGGCAGTCGGGCCGCGCCGACAGCCTGATCCAGGTGCGCGAAGTGACGCTGAATCCGGCCACACGTGAAGTGTTTTTGCAGGGCCAGCCGGTGAATCTGTCGGCACGTGAATTCACTTTGTTGCGCGCTTTTCTGGATCGTCCGGGCGTTGTCTTGTCGCGCGCACAACTGGAAGAAAAATTGTACGGCTGGGAAGATAGCATCGACAGCAATGCCGTCGAAGTACACATCCACGCTTTGCGCAAGAAGCTTGGCAGCGACTTTATCAAGAACGTGCGCGGCATCGGTTATCTGATTCCTAAATAAATTCAATGAATTCGATTCGACGACAACTTTTGCTATGGCTCGCGGTCGGTTTGAGTGGCGGCATCCTGCTGGCCGGCATCGTGCTGTACTTTCAGGCCCGCGATGAGGCCAACGACATCTTTGACTACCAGATGCGCCAGATCGCCGCATCGCTGCCGCGCCAGGCTTTCGCGCCGATTGCGCCGGGACAGGATCTGCCCGGTCTCGATGACGAAATCATGATGCAGATCTGGGACAGCACCGGCACCGTTATCTATCACTCGCACTCGCGCAGCGTCATGCCGCAGCAGGCGGAACTTGGCTTTATCGATGTGCCGGGGCCGGGCGGCATGTGGCGCGTCTACAGTGCGCAAATCGGCAGCACCGTGGTACAGGTATCGCAACCGCAGAGCGCGCGCAAGGAAGTCGCTGCACAGATGGCCGTGAAGACGGTGATGCCTTTGTTGTTGCTGTTTCCTTTCCTCGGTGCGTTGATCTGGGTAGCGGTCGGACATGGACTGGCGTCGGTGCGCCGCGCCGCGGCCGATGTGCAGTTGCGCGACATGAACACGCTGGCGCCGATAGCCGATCAAAGCCTGCCGCAGGAAATCCGTCCGCTCACGCAGGCATTCAACGATTTGCTCGACCGCCTGCAGCAAGCCATGCAGGCGCAGCGCGCTTTCGTTGCCGATGCTGCGCATGAGTTGCGCACGCCGTTGACGGCTTTGCGTTTGCAGGCGCAGCTGGCGGAACGCGCCGACAACGACGAAGAGCGTCGCGCGGCCTTCGCCGATCTGAGAAACGGGCTGGAACGCGCCACGCATCTGGTGCATCAACTGCTCACGCTGGCGCGGCAGGAGCCGGGTGTGCAGGAACATGCGCCGGTCGATCTGGCGGCATTGCTGCGCAGCGTGGTGCTGGATTTATCGCCATTGGCGGAACACAAGAACGTCGATCTGGGCATCACCGGGGAAGCCGCCGGCAGCGTCTCCGGCAACGCCGATGCCTTGCGCATCCTGTTCAGCAATCTGCTGTCGAACGCCGTGCAATATAGCCCGCCGGGCGGCACCGTCGATGTCGGCATGGAGGCGCAGGACAGCAAGCTGACCGTCACAATTCAGGACAGCGGACCGGGGATTCCGGAGAAGGACCTGGCGCGTGTCTTCGATCGTTTCTATCGCGCCGACAACGTGCAATCGGCCGTACTCGGCAGCGGCCTCGGACTCGCCATCGTCAAGCAAATTGCCGATCTGCACGGCGCCACGGTATCGCTGCACAACACCGCCAGGGGGTTACAAGCACAAGTCAGCTTGCACCTCGAATCGGCACGCTGACATCGTCCTCTTGTAACAGTTTGTTTCCTTAAGTCTGTCTTAATTTTCGCGATCTACGATGCATTCCATCGGGTGAGAGGTCACCCATTCTGCAAGGAGTGCTTCCATGAATCGCCGTACCGTCTTTGTTCGCAATACGCTTGCCGTCATGCTGGCCGCTATCGTCGGCGGCAGTTATGTGTACTTCCGCGGCGCCGACCTTCCTGCCGCACAAGCTGCCAATCTGCCGGTGCAAGCGGCAGCGCCGCTGGCGGCGGCAACGTCTTCGCTGGCGACGCCGACTGACTTCTCCGGCATCGTCGAGCGTGCCGGTCCGGCCGTGGTGAATATCAGCGTCACCGGCAAGGCGAAACCAAGTGCGGATCAGGCCGCCGACGTGGATCCCAACGATCCGTTCTACGAATTCTTCAAGCGCTTCGGGCCGCAGTTCCAGCAGCAACCGCGTGGTCCGCAAATCATGCGCGGTCTGGGTTCAGGCTTCATCATCAATTCCGACGGCTTGATCCTGACCAATGCACACGTGGTCGACGGCGCACAGGAAGTGACAGTCAAGCTGACCGACCGCCGCGAGTTCAAGGCCAAGGTGCTGGGCGTGGACAAGCAGAGCGACATTGCTGTGATCCGCATCGCGGCCAAGGATTTACCGACGGTGCAGATCGGCAATCCGGCGCTGATGAAAGTCGGCGAGCCGGTGCTGGCGATCGGTTCGCCCTATGGTTTCGACAACACCGCAACAGCCGGCATCGTCAGTGCCAAGTCGCGCAGCCTGCCGGACGATAATTATGTGCCGTTCATCCAGACCGACGTTGCGGTCAACCCCGGCAACTCGGGCGGACCTTTGTTCAATCTGAAGGGACAAGTGGTCGGCATCAACTCGCAAATCTACAGCCAGACCGGCGGCTACCAGGGTTTGTCGTTCTCGATCCCTATCGATGTGGCGATGAAAGTGGAACAGCAGTTGGTCCAGCACGGCAAGGTAACGCGCGGTCGTCTCGGCGTGTCGGTGCAGGAAGTCAATCAGGCGCTGGCCGAGTCGTTCGGGATGAAGAAATCTGAAGGTGCGCTGGTGAGCTCGGTAGAGAAGGGCAGTCCTGCCGAGAAGGCCGGCGTGCAACCGGGCGACGTGATTCTGCGCTTCAACAATCAGCCTATCGATCATTCGGTCGACTTGCCGACACTGGTCGCTGATACGGCGCCAGGTTCGACGCAAAAGATGGATGTCATGCGTAACGGCTCGATCAAATCGCTGAGCATCGTCGTGGGCGAGATGAAGGTGGCGAAAGACGCCAGCGGTAAAAACGGCGCCGAGCAGCAGGGGCGTCTGGGTCTGGCAGTGCGTCCGTTGGACAAGGACGAGCAACAGCAGATCGGGGTGCATGGCGGACTGTTGGTGGAAGATGTCAACGGCCCGGCGGCCATTGCCGGCATCCAGAGCGGCGACGTGATCCTGTCGCTCAACGGAAATGCGGTGACCAGCGTCGAACAGTTACGCAGCCTGGTGAGCAAGGCCGGCAAGAGCGTTGCCTTGCTGGTGGAGCGCGGCGACGACAAGATCTTCGTGCCGGTGTACCTGAATTAAGCGGTGTTTCTCGTGGTGTTGTAGGTAGGTGTAGTAAGCAGGTGCAGTAAGCAGGTGTAGTAAATAAGTGAAGTGGGCAGGACGGCCGGACAGATGTTTTGTCCGGCCTTTTTTTATGCCGCGTTCTTTTGCATCAATCCCAGCGATGCTTGTCGCCGCTGGCGATGGCGTCTTTGTCGCTGGCGAACATGGCTTCCAGTTCTTCGCGCGCCTGCACCGCCATCGATACCAGTTGCTGCTGGTCCTTGTAGTGCGGGTACAGTTTGTTGAGCGTCTCGATATTGTGAGCACGGAACTTCATCGCCGCGCGATGCGCGCGGTAGGCACCGAAGTCGAGCTGGCGCAGTACCTGCCTACCCATCTGCAAGGCGCTTTCGAAGGTTTCGCGTTCCAGCACGGTGACGCCGCGGTCCATCAGGTCATACAGATGCGTGACGTTGCGTGCGCGTGCGGCGATCTTCAGATGCGGGAAGGCGCGCTGCACCGCTTCCACCAGTTTCAGACTGGCGGGCGCATCGTCAATGGCGATCAGCAGCAGCCGCGCCTTGTCGGCGCCGGCAGTGCGCAGCAGATCAATGCGCGTGGCATCGCCGTAGAACACCTTGAAGCCGAATTTGCGCAGCGATTCGATCTGGTCCGGATCGTGATCGAGAATCGTCAGGCCGATGCCGTTGGCATGCAACAGGCGGCCGACGATCTGGCCGAAGCGGCCGAAGCCGGCGATGATCACCGGATTATCCTGCGGCTCGATTTCGTCTTCGGCACGTTTTCCTTTGGCTAGCAGGCGCGGCAACAGTACGCGGTCATGCAGCAAGAGCAGCAAAGGCGTGATCACCATCGACAGCGCCACGACCACCACCAGGATCGATGAGATGCGCGGCGTCAGCACTTGCGCGGTGGCGGCAGCGCCGAACACCACGAAGGCGAATTCACCGCCCTGCGACAACAGGAAGGAAAAAAACACCTGCTGGTCGCGCGGAATGCGGAAGGCCTTGGCCAGTCCGAACAGCACTGCGATCTTGATGACGAGGAAGCCGGCGACGAGGCCGAGGATCAGCCAAGGCTGTTCAAGAAAAATACCGAAGTCGACTGACATGCCGACGGCGATGAAGAACAAGCCGAGCAGCAGGCCCTTGAACGGTTCCAGATCGCTTTCCAGCGCGTGGCGATATTCGGAATCGGCCAGCAGCACGCCGGCGAGGAAGGTACCGAGCGCCATCGACATGCCGACCGATTGCATCAGCAGACAAGTCGCGATCACCAGCAGCAGTGCGAAAGCGGTGAAAATTTCGCGCATGTCTGTCTTGGCGATGATGCGCAGAATGGGACGTATCAGGAAACGGCCGCCGAAAATCAGCAGTGCGATCACGGCAACCACCTGTCCGGTGTGCAGCCAGCCTTGTCCGCTCCCTTGCGCCACAGCCACGCCGAGTAGCGGTACCGCCGCCATCATCGGGATCGCGGCGATATCCTGGAACAGCAGAATCGCAAAGCCGGCCGAGCCCGCAGGCGTGGCGGTCAGCTTGCGTTCACCCAGCGTCGCCAGTGCGATCGCGGTGGATGACAGCGACATACCGAGCGCCCCGATCAGCGCCACGCGCCAGTCGATGCCGCCAGCCAGCGCCGCGCCGAACAACGCCAGGCTGACCAGTGCGACTTGCGCCCCGCCCCAGCCGAAGATGCGCTGGCGCAGCGACCACAAGCGTTTCGGATCAAGCTCCAGTCCGATCAGAAACAGCAGCAGCACCACGCCGAACTCGGAGAAATGCAGGATGTCTTCGACCTGGCTGATCAGCCCCAGTCCCCAGGGGCCGATGGCGATGCCGGCGAGCAGGTAGCCGAGTACGGCGCCCAGCCCCAGCTTCTTGGCGATCGGTACGGCGATGACCGCCGCCAGCAGGTAGATCAGCGGATTGAGCAGATGTTGTTCCATGGTGTCGTCGTATCGTTGATCTTGATTGGTAGTCTTGTTGGGCTTGTTTTACGGCTCGGCGGCAGGCCAGTTTGGATAGCTGTCGAGCTGTGCGCGGTAATTGGCGGCATGCATGATCAGCGCCTCCTTGCTCAGATGATGTGCGCCGTGGAGGATGTTCGGTGCCTGCCAGCGCATGCCGCACAGGCGCGCGGTCTGCTGGTAAGGCGGCAGGAAATCGCTGAACGGATGTCCATGGCGACCGCCGGTCTGGTATGCGTCGGCGTCGCCGCCGGTGGTCGCGACCAGCCAGAAGTCTTTTCCATGCAAGGCATCGCCGCCGGGGCCGAAAGCCCATCCGCGTTGCAACACCAGATCGATCCATTCTTTTTGCAGCGCCGGCATGTTGTACCAGTGAATCGGATGGTGCAGCACGACCAGATCCGCCTCATGCAGCTGGGCCTTTTCATATTCCACATCGATATGAAAGTCGGGATAGCACTCATACAAATCATGGACGCGCACTTGCGGCAGGCTGCGGGCCGCTTCGATCATGGTGCGGTTGGCCCAGGAGTGATCACCGCCCGGATGTGCGTAGAGGATAAGAATGCGTGAAGTGGTCATGTAGGAGCATGCCTGAAGATGAAAGAAGTCAGGAGAGATTGGAACATATATTGCTAATGTGCTGTCTGGATTAAAGAGGAGTAATCGTGCAGTAATAAAAATCCGCTGCGCGTGAGACCTGCGTTACGCTCCACCAAGCAGGCATCGCCAAGATGCCCAAATTCAAATCAATGCGCTTATACTTTGCCAATCCTGTTCGCGGGCGTTGCACTTGGTTAGCGCCATTGATTTCAACTCTACATAGCCGCCATGTCCGATATTAGCGATTCCGAAGCCAATCAGTCGAGTTCTCCTCCACCGCCGCGTCAGGGCGCGGCACAGCCTGGCGCACAATCAACGCCGCAGCCTGCGACGCAACAGGCGGGCACGCAGCCGGGGGCGCAGACAGGTGCACAAACGGGGCAACAGCCTCCACAGTCGCCGCCGAATTACCCCTCATTCTCTCCTCCGCCTCTGGAAACGCCCTGGGCCCAAACCTGGAAACTGCTGGCCGCACGTTTCAAGGCGATGTCGGACAAAGCCGGTCGCCGCATCATGCAGCGCACGCTCAAGATCGGTATCTCGGCGCGCATCTTCCACCCGGAAACCGGCGCCAAGGGGTTGCGCGGCAAGACTTTGCAATATCTTGAAGAGTCCATCGCACAGTGGGTGATGTCGCGTGATGTGCTGGTGTTCATGATCCCGACCGTCAATACCAACGGCCTGGTCCATCCCAGCAACATCCGCCTGCGCGATTACGCCAAGCATCTGGACGGTCTGGTGTTGCAAGGCGGCGCCGACGTCTCGCCGCAAAGCTATGCGCAGGCAGCGACCCGCCCCGAATGGAACGGCGACCGCGTGCGCGACATGTACGAGCTTGAGCTGCTGCATGAATTCATCGAAGCCGGCAAGCCGGTGCTGGGCATCTGCCGGGGTTGCCAACTGATCAATGTCGCGTTCGGCGGCACGCTGTATCAGGATATTGCGACCGATGTGCCGACCGCGATTGCGCACGTCAACGATTTGTACGACAGCAACTACCATGAGCTGAGTTTCCCGGCGGGTTCGACGCTGGCCTCGCTGGTGAATACGCAAAGCGCTGTGGTCAACTCCATCCACCATCAGGCCGTCAAAGACCTAGGACGCGATTTATCGGTGGAAGCGGTATCGGGTAACGACAACATCGTCGAGGCGATCCGCTACCGCAAGGCGCCCTTCGTGATGGGTTTGCAGTGGCATCCGGAGTTTCACCGCGCCGGCGGCCCCGAATTGCTGGATTGCATGCCTATTCTCGACAGTTTTCTGCGGACGGCGCGCGAAACCCGCTTCTGAACTTGGCAGAATTGAATGTTTTGAACAGGTTGAGAAACTTATATAGATAGAAGCTATCAAAAAGAGCCTGCGTTGCTGAGTTTTTGCAGGTGTCGTGAGTGAAATCGCAGTCCCCACAGCACGCAGCGTCTTCAACGTAGTCGTACCGGCGTTATTTTTCCGTAACGCCATGCTCTGGATAATGCAGATCACTTGGCCCTTAAGCCGGCCGCATGTCCCGTTTTACCCGCTGAGCATTTAATAAAAGGAGAATTCCCCCATGACAAAATCCGCCTACAAAACAGTGAGAAACGATATGAAAACTCTGGTCAAAGATGCGCAAGAACTGTTCCGTGAAGCTGCCTCGGCCACCGGCGACAAAGCCGACGAACTGCGCAGCAAAGGTTTGACCATGCTGGAGGCCGCTGTTGAAGCTGCCCAGAACGCTCAGGCCGTGGCTATCGAAAAAGGCAAGGAAGTCGCCGCCCGCACCGACGATTACGTCCACGAAAATCCATGGCGCGCCGTGGCGATTTCGGCCGGCGTCGGCTTGCTGGTGGGTCTGGTCATCGGCCGCAGCAAATAAGCGCAGTACGCACCGGAACCGACATGGAGCATAAACAAGAGCAGGCTCAACCGGCCAATCCTGGATTGACGGCCGGATTGCTGGGCATCGCCAGGAATCTTCTTGGTCTGATTATCAACCGTATCGAGCTGGCTTCTCTGGAGCTGTCCGAGATCGGCGGCAATCTGATCAGGTTCCTGACGCTGTTCACGCTCGCAGCGATCGCTTTCTGGTTCGCGGTGGCGTTCTGGACGGTGCTGGTGGTCTACCTTGCCTGGGATTCCTGGGGATGGAAGGTGCTCATTGCGTTTGGCATCTTTTTCACCGTGGTGACCGCCGCCATCATCTGGTACGCCTGCACCATTTTGCGTCAGGGGAAATTATCCCTGCCTGCAACCATGGCCGAACTGCGCAAAGACCGCGACGCGTTGCTATAAAAGGGAAATCATGGCGAACACCGATTGGAAACCCGATGTCCCCCTGGAAGAGCGCAAGCGCAGGCTGCTTGCTGAAGGCGCTTTGTTCCGTATCGGCATCATGGACGGACGCAGCACAGTGCGCGCCAACCTGAATGCCGAATCGCTGGCCAAAGGAGCGCTTAACCGTATCGTCGGTGCAGTATCCTCAACTTTCAGCGGCGCGTTTTCCGGCAAGGGCGGTAGTAATTTGCAATCCTTGTCGCCGCTGCTGATCGGCGGCATTTCTCTGATCTCGAAACGTTATCTGCGCAAGCCGCTTTTATACGGCACTGTCATCAGCGCCGGTGCAGCATTTGCGTATTACCTCACGCGCAGGCAAGACCAGGCGCGTGGCGCAGAAACGACATCCGGCGATCACGATGTCTCTACGCCGGACGGCGAATAAATAATTTATCAGTGTATGACCCAGCGGCGAATGTGATTGTTTGTCGTCAATAAAAGTAAAGAAGAAAGTAGGAAACGAACATGCGTAAATTGACTATTGGTGCATTGGCATTAGCCTTGACTGCGGCCGGCTGCGCCGACATGTCCGCGACTCAGCGCGGCACGGCAACCGGTGCTGGCGTGGGTGCCGGTATCGGCGGTATTCTTGGTGCGGCAACGGGCGGCGGTGGTGGCGGGCGCACCGCAGCAGGTGCGGCAATCGGCGCCGGACTCGGCGCAGTGATCGGCAACGTCTGGTCGACGCGTATGGAAAATCAGAAGCGCGCCATGGAACAGGCTACACAAGGCACCGGCGTGCAGGTCACGCAGACCCAGGACAATCGCCTGAAGCTGGAAATTCCTAGCGATATTTCGTTCAACACCGGGCGCGCCGACATTCAGCCGAACTTCCGCGCCGTCCTGGATAAGTTTGCCGCCACCTTGAACGAAAACCCGGCAACAAATGTGACCATCATCGGCCACACCGACAGTACCGGCAGCGATGCCATCAACAATCCGTTATCGATGGAACGTGCTGCACGCACACGTGACTATCTCACTGCGCGCGGCGTGTCGCCGGGGCGTTTCAACATCGATGGCCGTGGTTCGCACGAGCCGCTGGTGGCGAATACCACGGAGGCCAATCGTGCCAGAAATCGCCGTGTTGAAATTTTCGTCGCAGAGCCGCAACAACGTTGATCTGAATTGATTGCGGATTGAGTCTTTAGGACGATTTTTGCAATCAGCGACAGCAATAAAAAAAGCCCCGCAGTGCGGGGCTTTTTGCTAACTCTTGATTCAAATTCAACCTCGGCGCGATGTGATCGCGCAAGATGAGCTGGGATAGCGTTATTTCTTTGGTTCTGCGGCCGGTGCCGCTGGTGCTGCAGCAGCATCTGCGGCCGGAGCAGTGCCGACAGCCGGCGTTGCCGGTTCCTTGAACTGTGCGCCGGACTGATTGGCCATGTACACCACGGTGCGGGCAATTTCGACATCATCCAGATCAGGGTTGCCACCCTTGGCCGGCATGGCGTTGAGCCCGTTGAGCGCGTGTGACAGCAGTTTTTCGTAACCTTCGCTGATGCGCGCTTTCCAGGCTGCGGGATCGCCAACCTTCGGCGCGCCTGCAACGCCGGCTGCATGGCAAGCGGCACAAGTGGATTTGAAGACTTCTTCGCCGCTCAGCAACTGCTTGGGAGCGCTGGCATCGCGGAACGTGAAGCCGTCGTCGGCGACCGGCTTGATGCGGGCGGCGACCATTTCAGGCGTCTGACTGGCCGAACCGGCGCCGGTCTTTTGAGCATTTGTGACGTATTGCACCAGGAGTACGATGCAGATGATGGGGACCAGAAAACCGGCCAATACAGCGGCAATCAGTTGTTTTGGCGTTTTGATTGCGGATTCGTGCTCTTGATGTGCGTCGCTCATGTTTCGTTCCCTCAGTGCAATATTCTTCGAAAGCGTTATCCTGATTTTGTGCTGCAAATCAGTGTCTATTACTGTTTAGAGAAGCGTTGTCTCGCCCAACCTTTGATTATAGACACAATGTAATTCGTTGGGAACGGAAAATAGTTGCTATGCGTGGACGCGCCAAGGGAAAAACTGTATCCTTCACCCCTCTTCGACGTTCGCGTCCGACGCGGCTGTAGCTCAGTGGATAGAGTATTGGCCTCCGAAGCCAAGGGTCGTGGGTTCGATCCCCGCCAGCCGCGCCAACCTGATGTGTTGCGATTCAAATAATAATAGTCTCATCTGTATTTACTTGTCGTTTTTCCTGTTGAATGATCGCGTTTTTGTCAGTCGGGTGTCAGATTATTCGGCGATCTTCGTAGTCGCCCGCATTACCTTGCAGGTAATCGCGATTTGCCCAATTTTGCCCCATTATGCAGCTGTGTGTTAAAGCTCACATCTGACATGCAACTTGACGATATAACGCCTTGATCGTGCGTTAAAAGTTTGACGAATCCAGACGCAAGCAATTATAATCGCCGGGCTTCTAAACCGCCGTCTGCTCATAATGAGTGCGGCTTGCACGATATTGGATATATATGCTGCGCATCATCCTTCTGCAGCTTGTGGCCATGGTCGTCGCTGCATGTACAGCTGGTTTGTTGGGCGGCGTATCTGCGTTATGGTCGGCATTGCTGGGGGGGATCTGCTGCTTTGTCCCCAACGGCCTGTTCGCCCTGCGTCTCTATACAAGTGCTCGCAAGCCTGGTGGGGCTAACCCGATGACGTTTTTGTTCGGGGAATTTATCAAGATTGCTACGACTCTTGCGCTCATGGGCGCAGTTGTTTGGTTGTATCGCGATGTGAATTGGCTCGCATTTGTGCTGAGCTTCATCGTGGTGCTTAAAAGTTACTTAATTTTACTGTTTAGACATCGACCATGACTGCTGCTGCGCACGCACCTACTGCTTCAGAATACATCGTCCACCATCTCGGACATCTCTCTTCGCAACACCAAAGCAAGATCGTCGATTTCTCGATCATCAATATGGACACCATTTTCTGGTCGGTGGTCTGTGGCGTGGTCGGTTGCCTGCTGATGTATCTGGCCGCACGCAAGGCGACTTCGGGCGTGCCCGGCCGCTTCCAGGCTTTCGTCGAAATGGTCGTCGAAATGGTCGAAGACCAATCCAAGGCAATCGTGCACGGTGACCGTACTTTCATCGCGCCACTCGCATTGACGGTGTTCGTGTGGGTCGCTCTGATGAACTCGCTGGACTTTCTGCCTGTCGACTTGGTGTCGGGCATCATGCGCCTGGCAGGTATGGAAGAAATCCATCATCGCATCGTCCCTACCGCCGACCTGAATGGTACGCTGGGCATCGCTCTGGGCGTGCTGGCGCTGATGCTGTATTACAGTGTCAAGATCAAGGGCGCAGGCGGCTTCGTCCATGAATTGTTTGCTGCGCCGTTCGGCATCTGGCTGGCGCCTTTCAATCTGCTTCTGAATATTATTGAATTTGCTGCAAAGACCGTGTCGCTGGGCATGCGGTTGTTCGGCAACATGTATGCGGGTGAGCTGTTGTTCTTGCTGATCGCATTGCTGGGTTCGGCTGCTACGGCGTTCGGCTTTGTCGGCCACGTCATCGCAGGTTCGATCTGGGCAATTTTCCACATCCTGATCGTGTTGCTGCAAGCATTCATTTTCATGATGTTGACACTGGTTTACCTCGGCCAGGCGCATGAGGCGCACTAACAAGGCTGCTGTACGGTTTTAGCTTTTTGGTTTGTTTTTGATTTTTGTATTAACTTTTAACTTTCTAAGGAATTGTCATGACTGATGTCTCTTTCGTTGCTTTGGCTTGCGGTTTGATCATTGGCCTGGGTGCTATCGGTGCTTGTATCGGTATCGCTATCATGGGCGGTAAGTACCTCGAAGCATCTGCACGTCAGCCAGAACTGATGAACACACTGCAAACCAAGATGTTCCTGCTGGCCGGTCTGATCGACGCTGCGTTCCTGATCGGTGTTGGTATCGCCATGTTGTTCGCATTTGCAAATCCGTTCATCGCGAAGTAATTCGGGCGGCATAGCCGATTCTCATTTTTGCCGGATTGATTGATTCGGCACACGATATTCTGAGAAGGAAATTACCGTGAACTTAAATGCAACATTGTTTGCGCAGTTCGTGGTCTTCTTCATCCTCGCCGGCTTTACGATGAAATTCGTTTGGCCGCCGTTGATCAAGGCGCTCGACGAGCGCGCGAAGAAGATTGCGGACGGCTTGGCTGCTGCTGACCGCGGCAAGGCTGACCTGGCTGCCGCTGAAAAGCGCGTTCAGGCAGAGCTGGCAACAGCACGCGACGAAGGCCAAAAACGTATTGGTGACGCTGAAAAGCGTGCTCAGCTGATTATTGAAGAAGCAAAGAAGACCGCTTCCGAAGAAGCAGCGCGCATCATCGCCAACGCTAAGGCGGATGCAGAGCAGCAAGTGACCAAAGCGCGTGAAGGCTTGCGCGGCGAAGTTGCGACCCTCGCGGTCAAAGGCGCCGAGCAGATCCTGAAGCGTGAAGTCAATGCAGCGGCGCATGCCGAATTGCTGAACCAACTGAAAACAGAGCTGTAATATGGCCGAACTCGCAACGATTGCTCGCCCTTATGCAGAAGCCCTGTTCCGCGTGGCCAAAGCCGGCAGTCTGTCGGCTTGGGCTGATCTCGTTTCCGAGATGGCACAAGCTGCAGCGCATCCGGACGTGAAAGCAATTGCGCAAAATCCGGCTCTGTCGGATGCTCAGGTTGCTTCCACGTTTGCGTCCGTTCTGAAAACACCATTGAGCGTCGAAGCGCAAAACTTCGTCGGCGCACTGGTGGCGAACGGCCGTCTGACGCTGTTGCCCGAAATCGCCACACAATTCCATACGCTGAAAAACGCACAGGAAGGCGCCGCTGATGCAGAAATCACCAGCGCGTTTGAATTGTCCGATGCGCAGCTGAAGGATGTGGTTGCCACGCTGGAAAAGAAATTCGGTCGCAAGCTGACGCCAACCGTCAAGGTGGATAACGCTTTGATCGGCGGGGTGCGTGTAGTGGTCGGTGACGAAGTATTCGATACCTCGGTGCGCGCGAAGCTGCAACAGTTACATGTTGCTTTGGCTGCGTAATTGCCAGGGCCTTGGCGTAACAGCCTAAGCGATAGAAAAATTTTTAGGAGTTAGTATGCAACTCAACGCATCTGAAATCAGCGAGCTGATCAAGAGCCGGATTCAAGGCCTTGGCGATACCGCTGAGATTCGCAATCAAGGCACGGTTATTTCCGTGTCCGACGGTATCTGCCGTATCCATGGTCTGTCTGACGTGATGCAAGGTGAGATGCTGGAATTCCCAGGCAACACTTTCGGTCTGGCGCTGAACCTCGAGCGCGATTCCGTTGGCGCCGTTATTCTGGGCGAGTACGAACACATTTCCGAAGGCGACACTGTCAAGTGTACCGGCCGTATTCTGGAAGTGCCTATCGGTCCTGAACTGCGCGGCCGTGTGGTCAATGCGCTGGGTCAGCCAATCGACGGCAAGGGTCCTGTCAACGCCAAGCTGACAGCCCCGATCGAAAAAATCGCTCCAGGCGTTATTGCACGTCAATCGGTTTCCGAGCCAATGCAGACCGGCCTGAAGTCGATCGACTCGATGGTGCCTATCGGCCGCGGTCAACGCGAACTGATCATCGGTGACCGTCAAACCGGTAAGACTGCTGTTGCGATTGATGCGATCATCAATCAAAAGGGCCAGAACGTGACATGTATCTATGTCGCGATCGGTCAAAAAGCATCGTCGATCAAGAACATCGTACGCGCGCTGGAACAGCACGGCGCGATGGAGTACACCATCATTGTCGCCGCATCGGCTTCCGAGTCGGCAGCGATGCAATACGTGTCGGCCTACTCCGGCTGCGCCATGGGCGAGTACTTCCGCGATCGCGGTCAAGACGCGCTGATCGTGTATGACGATCTGTCCAAGCAAGCAGTTGCTTACCGTCAGGTTTCCCTGCTGCTGCGCCGTCCACCAGGCCGTGAAGCATACCCAGGCGACGTGTTCTACCTCCACAGCCGTCTGCTCGAGCGTGCAGCACGCGTCAACCCAGACTACGTTGAGAAATTCACCAACGGTGAAGTCAAGGGCAAGACCGGTTCGCTGACAGCTCTGCCGATCATTGAAACACAGGCTGGCGACGTGTCCGCATTCGTTCCGACCAACGTGATTTCGATTACCGACGGTCAGATCTTCCTGGAAACATCGTTGTTTAACGCTGGTGTCCGTCCTGCGATCAACGCCGGTATTTCGGTGTCGCGCGTTGGTGGCGCTGCTCAAACCAAGGTCATCAAGAGCCTGTCCGGCGGTATCCGTACCGACCTGGCACAGTACCGTGAACTGGCTGCGTTTGCGCAGTTCGCTTCCGACCTGGATGAAGCAACCCGCAAGCAACTGGACCGCGGTGCACGCGTGACCGAACTGTTGAAGCAGGCACAATACTCGCCGCTGTCGATTTCCCTGATGGCCGTGACACTGTTCGCCGTCAACAAGGGTTTCCTGGACGACGTCGATGTCAAGAAGGTGCTGGCATTCGAAGCAGGTGTTCACAGCTTTATGAAAACCAGTCACGCTGCCCTGCTGCAAAAGATCGAAGACACCAAGCAACTCGATAAAGATGCTGAAGCAGCATTGGCCGCTGCGATTGCCGATTTCAAAAAATCCGGCGCGTACTAATCTCAACTGAAGCTATAAGGAGTCAATCTCATGGCTACAGGTAAAGAGATACGTGGCAAGATCAAAAGCGTAGAAAATACGAAGAAGATCACCAAGGCGATGGAAATGGTCGCTGCATCCAAAATGCGCAAGGCGCAGGACCGGATGCATGCGGCACGTCCCTACAGTGACAAGATTCGTAATATCGCTTCCAATCTGTCGCGGGCCAATCCGGAGTATACGCATCCGTTCATGGTCAAGCAGGATAGCGCCAAGAAGGTGGGTTTCATCATCGTCACGACCGATAAAGGTCTGTGCGGCGGTATGAATACCAACTCCTTGCGTCTGACCACTGCAAAGATCCGTGAACTGGAAGCGCAAGGCAATGCAGTCGAAACCGTTGCGATCGGCAACAAGGGTTTGGGCTTCCTGAACCGCATCGGCGCCAAAGTGGTGTCGCATGTGGTGCAGATCGGCGATACGCCGCATCTGGAAAAGCTGATCGGCCCCGTCAAGGTGCTGCTCGATGCTTACCAGGAAGGCAAGCTGGATGCGGTTTATTTGGTTTATACCAAATTCATCAACACGATGCGCCAGGAACCGACGTTGCAGCAATTGTTGCCGCTCTCGAGCGACAAGTTGCAGGCAGACGAAGGTACGCATTCGTGGGACTACATCTACGAACCTGACGTGCAAAGCGTGGTGGACGAGTTGCTGGTGCGTTATGTCGAAGCACTGATCTACCAGGCGGTGGCTGAAAATATGGCGTCCGAACAATCGGCCCGTATGGTGGCGATGAAGGCAGCAAGCGATAACGCCGGTAACGTGATCGGCGAGTTGAAGTTGGTCTACAACAAAACTCGTCAGGCAGCGATTACCAAGGAACTGTCCGAAATCGTCGCCGGTGCGGCAGCGGTCTAACGACGTAATGCAGAGATGCGTAACAGTATTTAATTTTATATATTGAAGGAACGAAAATGGCTGATGGCAAAATCGTTCAGTGTATCGGCGCTGTTGTGGACGTTGAATTTCCACGCGACGCGATGCCTAAGATTTACGACGCCTTGAAGATGGACGGCTCGGAACTGACGCTGGAAGTTCAGCAGCAGCTCGGCGACGGTGTCGTTCGTACCATTGCACTGGGTACTTCGGATGGTCTGCGTCGCGGCATGACAATCAAGAACACCGGCAAGGGCATCACCGTGCCGGTCGGTAAGGCCACACTGGGCCGTATCATGGACGTGCTGGGTAACCCGATCGACGAATGCGGTCCGGTGAGCCACGCACAAACAGCAACGATTCACCGCAAGGCTCCTGCATACGACGAGCTGTCGCCATCGCAAGAACTGCTGGAAACCGGCATCAAGGTTATTGACCTGGTTTGCCCGTTTGCCAAGGGTGGTAAAGTTGGTCTGTTCGGCGGCGCGGGTGTGGGCAAGACCGTGAACATGATGGAACTGATCAACAACATCGCCAAGGCACACAGCGGCTTGTCCGTGTTTGCCGGTGTTGGTGAGCGTACTCGTGAAGGTAACGACTTCTATCACGAAATGGCTGACGCCAAGGTTGTGGATCTGGAAAATCCGGAAAACTCCAAGGTTGCCATGGTCTACGGTCAGATGAACGAACCGCCGGGTAACCGTCTGCGCGTGGCGTTGACCGGTCTGACGATCGCTGAAGGCTTCCGTGATGAAGGCAAGGACGTTCTGTTCTTCGTCGACAACATCTACCGTTACACACTGGCCGGTACTGAAGTTTCCGCGCTGCTGGGCCGTATGCCTTCCGCAGTGGGTTACCAACCTACTCTGGCTGAAGAAATGGGCCGTCTGCAAGAGCGTATTACGTCGACCAAGACTGGTTCGATCACATCGATCCAGGCCGTCTACGTTCCAGCGGATGACTTGACCGACCCGTCGCCTGCTACCACGTTTGCTCACTTGGACTCGACCGTCGTTCTGTCGCGTGACATCGCTTCGCTGGGTATCTACCCTGCGGTCGATCCACTCGATTCGACATCGCGCCAACTGGATCCGCAAGTCGTTGGTCAAGAGCACTACGAAACAGCCCGCGCTGTTCAAGGTATTCTGCAACGCTACAAAGAATTGCGCGACATTATCGCGATTCTGGGTATGGACGAACTGGCTCCGGAAGACAAGCTGCTGGTGGCGCGTGCTCGTAAGATGCAACGTTTCCTGTCGCAACCTTTCCACGTTGCTGAAGTGTTTACCGGTTCCCCAGGTAAGTACGTTTCGCTGAAAGACACGATCAAGGGCTTCAAGATGATCGCTAGCGGCGAACTCGATCACCTGCCGGAACAAGCGTTCTACATGGTTGGCACGATCGAAGAAGCAATCGAAAAGGCCAAGAAGATCAACTAAGATCTCTTGATTCTCGTGATGTCGTCCTTGCCTGAAGTTGGGGCAGGGCGGCTGAGCGAATAGGAAACGACATGGCACATACTATTCACGTTGACGTAGTCTCCGCCGAAGAGGAAATCTTCTCCGGCGAAGCGGAATTCGTCGCGTTGCCGGGTGAAGCGGGTGAGTTGGGGATCTATCCCCGTCACACTCCCTTGATCACGCGCATCAAGCCAGGTGCAGTACGCATCAAGATTCCTGGCCAGGCGCAAGACGAATTTGTTTTCGTCGCCGGCGGTTTGCTGGAAGTGCAACCTGATACCGTGACCGTTCTGGCCGATACCGCAATCCGCGGTTCGGATCTGGACGAAGCCAAGGCAAGCGCTGCGAAGAAACTCGCAGAAGAAGCATTGGCAAACCGCGATTCCAAGATCGATTACGCAGCAGCACAAGCCGAACTGGCGACGGCAGTGGCGCAATTGGCTGCGATTCAACGTCTGCGTCAGAAGCGTTAATACGCTAAGCACTGCAAGCATTTCGCGATCAGTCATCAGCATCAATAAAAAAGGCAGCTTCGGCTGCCTTTTTTATTTTCAACGTCATTGCCCCAGGGCCTTTGCTGCACGCATTCATTTCTGCAGACTCCTGATCCTGCATGCAGGAAATTGCATGCACGCCGGCTCGCTTGAACGATCCTCGCCAGTGATACAGCAGCCTCACTGCTGATGAGGTAAAGTGGAACGTCGTGCTCCATGAAGAAAGCCCTCCCCCATGAATGCAAACACCGCATCCAAAGCCATCATCGCCGTCGTCGGACTCTCGAATCGTCCTGATCGGCCCAGCTACGACGTCAGCGCGTACATGCAGCACCATGGCTACCGTATCGTCGCCGTCAATCCCATGTACGCGGGCACGCAGATATTGGGCGAATATTGTTATGCAAATTTACAGGACGCAGCGGCAGCACTTGCCGGCACAGGCCTGAAGATCGATATCGTCGATTGCTTCCGCAAATCTGCCGCTATTCCGCCGGTGGTCGATGAAGCAATCGCCATCGGCGCCACCTGCGTCTGGATGCAGCAGGGGATCGTCAACGACGCTGCTGCCATCAAGGCGCAGGCGGCAGGACTTGTTGTCGTCATGGACCGCTGCATCAAGGTTGATCACGCAATGGGAATTACGCACGGCGTGTTGTAGTCCAAAGGCTTGCACAGGTTGATTGTTTGAACCACCCACGACAAAGGAGACAAGCGTGAGCATCCGCGAGCAATTTCGAGCGACAAAAAAAATCGACATCAAGGACGAGAATGCCGGAATCAAGTCCCTGTCCAGCGGAGATAAAGCCGCCGATAAATTGCAGGTGCAGGAAATCGCCGCGCAGATCGGTGAATTGCAGGGCATGTTGTATGCCGCGCATGACAGAAAAGTACTGGTGGTCTTGCAAGGCATGGATACCAGTGGCAAAGACGGCACTGTCAATGGCGTCTTCGGGAACATCAATCCGGAGGGCATCCGCGTTGTCAGCTACAAAGCCCCGAGCACGCCGGAACTGCAGCACGATTATCTCTGGCGCATCCATCAAGAGGTGCCAAAACAAGGCGAGCTGGCTGTCTTCAATCGCAGCCACTACGAAGACGTGCTGATCACGCGTGTCCACGACTGGATCGATGCGGCGGAATGCAAGCGCCGCTACGCGCACATCAACGACTTTGAACGCATGCTTAGCGAGACTGGCACCGTCATCATCAAGTGCTTTCTGCATATCTCCAAGGAAGAACAACGCGTACGTTTGCAGGAGCGTGTCGACGATCCGACCAAGCATTGGAAATTCGAGATCGGGGATCTGGAAGAACGCAAGAGCTGGGATGACTATCAGAAGGTCTACAGCCAGGCGATTCAAGCCACCGATACCGACAACGCGCCCTGGTATGTCGTGCCGGCGAATTCCAAGACGCATCGCAACCTGGTGATCGCAAACATCGTGCTGGAAACGCTGCAAGACATGAAGCTGGCCTATCCGGCGGCCAAGAAAGAACTCATAGGTCTCAAGGTCAAATAAGCATGCGACGCTGGTTGCCGGAAATTCTCGCTCTGCCGTTGTTGCCCTGGCTGCTGGCGCAAGGCAAGCGCACGCGGCGCGTTACGCCGCGCATGCCGGAAGCGGCGGGCGAGCGTCACGGGATCTGTGTACCAATGCAACTAGCATCGCCGGAGGCCGCATCGTATTCCCTGCTCGCCATCGGTGAGTCCCCAGTCGCCGGCGTCGGCGTCGACACGCAAGAGCAGGCGATCACCGCGCAAGTGACGCGCAAGCTGGCGAGGCGTTGGCAGTGTCCTGTAAGCTGGACGGCATTCGGCAAAAACGGTGCGACAGTGGCAGACGCCATCCGCGATGTGGCGCCGCAATTGCCGGACAAAAAGGTGAATGTGGTGCTGATCGCTTTCGGCGTGAACGACAGCACTGCCTTTCGCAGCAGCTCCCGCTACCGGGAGGATCTCGCGACCTTGGTGCAACTGGTACAGCAGCGTCTGCAGCCTGACTTGCTGGTGATCGCCGGCGTGCCGCCGCTGCATCTGTTTCCGGCGCTGCCGCAGCCTTTGCGCCATGTACTTGGATTGAAGGCCGCTACGCTCAGTGCAGCAGCAAAGTCGCTGGCATCAGCGACGCCGCAGACGATTTTCGTACCGGTGGAAAGCAATGCGCGCGATCGTTCGCTGATGGCTGTTGACGGGTATCATCCGTCGGCTTCCGGTGTGCTCTTATGGGCAGAACAACTTGCCTCGGCCATCAACGACATCATGGACAAGCGCGTACAAGGCCATTGATGCCGGGCGGACTCGCCGAACGCCACATGTGCAGGGTTCGGCCAGCCGGCTTACTGCATCATGCTCAGTGCAGCCACTTGTTGACGATGCGGTCATAGTCGCCGGTCGCCTTCAGCATGTGCATCCATGCGTCCACAAATTCCTTGAAGGCGACATCCGCGCGCGGCAGCATGAAAGCCTTTTCGGCAAACTGCAGCGGCTTGTCCGGATTGATCGGGCAAAGCTCGGGATGCAATTTGGCCTGCCACAACACTTCGCTTGAATCGGTCACCATCACGTCGGCCTTGCCGTCAACGATTTGCTGAAAAATCGTCACGTTATCCGGATGCAAAACCAGTTGCGCCTGCTTGAAATTGGCGCGTGCAAAACGTTCGTTAGTGCCGCCCGGATTGAAAATAGCGCGCGTTGTCGGCTTGTCGAGCATCTCCAGCGTCTGGAACTTTGCCGCATCTGCACAGCGCACGACAGGCGCTTTGCCGTCGACCATGTGCGCCACCGCAAATGACGCTTTCTTCAGACGGTCCAGCGTGACCGACACGCCACCCATGGCGACATCGCACTTGGACAGAAAATCGTTCATCAGCGTCGGCCAGGACGTTTTGATGAACTGCACCTCAACCCCGAGCGCCTTGCCCAGCGATTGCGCCAGGTCGACGTCGATGCCTTCAAAGCTGTTGTCTGTTTTGAAATAGGTAAAAGGCTTGTAATCGCCGGTCATGCACACCCGCAGCTTGCCGTTCTTGAGCACCTCGTCGAGACGGCTGCTCTCTGCGGCTTGCGCCGCCTGCATGGATAAGCCGGCGCATAGCAAGCCGAACGCAATCAACCACTTCTTCATGTCATCCTCCTGATTATTTTATTGAGCGACGACGATATCACGCAGGTTTCCCGCCATCAATCCGTCAGGCCAAAATGATTGCATGGCCGGCCGGGGCAAGGTCTCTGATTTGCCGTTTGGGTGCGATAATAGCGGATTGCCGACTTGCTCCACACGATCGCTCATGTCCCAATTTGCTCCGCTGAAAAACGATACCTTCCTGCGCGCCTTGCTGCGCCAGCCGACTGATTACACGCCGCTATGGCTGATGCGCCAGGCCGGCCGCTATTTGCCGGAATACCGCGCCACACGTGCACGCGCCGGTTCGTTTCTGGGCCTTGCGAAAAATCCCGACTACGCCACCGAAGTCACGCTGCAACCGCTGGACCGCTATCCGCTGGATGCCGCCATTCTGTTTTCCGATATCCTGACCGTACCGGATGCGATGGGGCTGGGCTTGTTCTTTGCCGACGGCGAAGGACCAAAATTCGAGCGCCCGCTGCGCGACGAAAAGGCCGTCATGGCCTTGCAGGCGCCGGAGTTGGGCAGCCTGCAATACGTATTTGACGCCGTGACGCAGATTCGTACTGAGCTCAATGGCCGTGTGCCGCTGATCGGTTTTTCCGGCAGCCCTTGGACGCTGGCCTGCTACATGGTGGAAGGCGGCGGTTCGGATGATTTCCGCACCGTCAAGACCATGCTGTACGACCGTCCGGATCTGATGCACCACATCCTCAAGACCAACGCCGCTGCGGTTGCGGCCTATCTGAATGCGCAGATCGACGCCGGCGCGCAGGCTGTGATGATTTTCGACACCTGGGGCGGCGCGCTTGCCGATGGCATTTATCAGGAGTTTTCCCTGCAATACATGGCCGACGTCATGCGCCAGCTCAAACGCGAGAAAGATGGCGTCACCATTCCTGCGATCGTGTTTACCAAAGGCGGTGGCCTCTGGCTGGAGCAGATCGCGGCGATCGGCACAGATGCCGTCGGCCTCGACTGGACCGTCAATCTGGCCGACGCGCGTCGCCGGGTGGGTGACAAGGTCGCCCTGCAAGGCAATCTCGACCCGAACGTCCTGTTTGCCGGCCACGCGCAGATCCAGGCGGAAGTGCGAAAGCTGCTGACTTCGTTCGGCAAACCCTCGGCCGGTAATGGCCACGTCTTCAACCTCGGTCACGGAATCTCGCAATTCACGCCGCCGGAAGCCGTTACCGTGCTGGTAAATGCCGTCCACAGCATCAGCCGGGAGCTGCGCTAATCCGCTGAGAATTCCTATCGGAAGACGAGCACATACTCAGCCGCATGGAAAAGAGGCGAATTTTGATAATTTGCCATCACTTATGCACAAAGCCGGGGCTTTTCTTAGTAGGAATCATTCATATCCATATTTATAATTCCTTCGATTTGTGAATCGCCCAAGTCATTGATTTTAAATGTGTTTGTTTCTTGCATGGGATTTGTGCAAACTATCAAGACCCGCATGAAACGGGGGCCGCAGGGCTGTCAAGAGGGACTTGTCCACAAAGTTATCCACAGGATTTGTGGATAGTTGAAAAAGCACTTATGAAACCGTGAGTTACGTGTACTTTTCAAGTTTTACTTGAGAAATATTCTGAAATTCCTACTGCTTTGTCGGGAATTTTCCGACAAATTTTGCTTGACAGAAACTGGTGCGGGCGATCTCGCCGCGATGCCGTTTTAGTGCGAAATATCTGGACTTATGCACAAAATCGTTTTTGTGCGCGGCAATAATAAAAAATTAAAAATTATTTTCATGGCTCCAAAAGGTTTTTGTAAGCTATTGATTTTTAAGGATTTAAATTTTGCTTTTGATTTAGGCAATTTATTGAAACCCGCAGCCAGTCTGGGAAAAACCTTGTCAAGACCGAGTTGTGCACAAAGTTATCCACAGCTTGTGTGGATAGTTGAAAAAGTAGTTATGAAACCGTTAGTTAGGTCACCTTTTCAGGAATTACATTAAGTTCGTGGAACAACGCATCCTTCAGATCGCCCTCGATACTCCTCTTGACAGAGTTTTCGATTATCGCTGGCAGCGTGTCGCTGATGAGGCCGAGCCGCAAGTCGGGCAACTGGCGATCGTGCCCTTCGGCCGGCGTGAAGTGGCGGGGCTGATCATCGGCCTGGCGGATCGCACCGATGTGCCGCAGGACAAGCTCAAGGATGTCATCGCGGTACGTAGCCAGCTGTCGCCGTTGTCGGCGCAATGGCGGGCGCTGTGCGGATTTGCCGCCGACTACTACCAGCGTCCGCTGGGTGAGGTCGCGCTGCCCGGCCTGCCGAAGAATCTGCGCACCCTCACCACGACGGCGCTGGATCGCGCCCTGAAGAAGCTGGGCAAGCTGACCGCCGGCCATGACGGCAGTCCCGTCAATACGCCGCAATTGAAGCCGGAACAGCAAGAGGCGGTCGATGCCATCGCCACGGCGCAAGGTTTTGCGCCCTTGCTGCTGTACGGCGTGACCGGCAGCGGCAAGACCGAGGTCTACCTGCAGGCGGCAGCACGCATCCTGGCGCAGAGCGAAGCGGCCGGCGAAGTCGCGCAGATTCTCGTGCTGGTGCCGGAAATCAACCTGACGCCCCAGCTGGAATCGAATATCCGCGCGCGCTTTCCCGGCGTGCACGTGGTGAGTCTGCACAGCGGCCTGGCCGAGGGCGAGCGCACGCTCAACTGGCTGGCGGCGCATCAGGGGCAGGCGCGCATCGTGCTCGGCACGCGGCTGGCGATTCTGTCTTCGTTGCCGCATCTCAAACTGATCGTTATCGACGAAGAGCACGATCCGTCCTACAAGCAGCAGGAAGGCTTGCGCTATTCAGCGCGCGACCTTGCGGTGTGGCGGGCGCATCAACTGGGGATTCCGGTGGTGCTGGGTTCGGCTACGCCCTCGCTGGAGACCTGGCAGCACACGCAGGCCGGGCGCTACCGCAAGCTGCAACTGCGCGAACGCGCGGTGCGCGACGCCGTGTTGCCCAAGGTGAAAATGATCGACATGGAGCGTGATCGTCCCAACGACGGTCTGACCTCGACGCTGGTCGCGGCGCTGAAGCTGCGTCTGGAGCGCGGTGAGCAATCCCTGCTGTTTCTCAATCGTCGCGGCTATGCACCGGTGCTTAACTGCGACGCTTGCGGCTGGATCAGCAATTGCATGCGCTGCACCTCGTTCATGGTGCTGCACAAGCCGGAGCGGCGTCTGCGCTGCCATCATTGCAGCCTGGAGCTGTACATTCCCAAAGCCTGCCCGACCTGCGGCAACGTCGACCTGCAACCTTTGGGGCGCGGCACGCAGCGCGTCGAAGAAGGCTTGCAGGCGATGTTCCCCGAAGCGCGCGTCTTGCGCATCGATGCCGATTCGACCCGCCTCAAGGGTGCAGCGCAGAACGCTTTCGACAGCGTGCATCGCGGTGAGGTGGACATCCTGATCGGCACGCAGATGGTCGCCAAGGGGCATGACTTCAAACGCCTGACTCTGGTCGGGGTGATGAACCCGGACACGGCGCTGTTTTCGCATGACTATCGGGCCAGTGAGCGTCTGTTCGCACAGCTCATGCAAGTCGCGGGGCGTGCCGGGCGGGCGGGGCAAAAGGAAGGCGGCTCGCCCAGCGAAGTGCTGATCCAGAGCCGCTATCCGCATCATCCGCTGTATGGCGCGGTGGCAGCGCACGACTATGACGGCTTTGCCACTCAGTTGCTGGAAGAGCGCCAGCAGGCAGCGTTGCCGCCGTTCATCTATCAGGCGCTGTTGCGCGCTGAAGCGCCTGAAATCGATACCGCCCTGACGTTCCTTAAAGATGCAGCCGGCTGCCTGGAGCATCCCGGCATCACCATCAATGATCCGATTCCGATGACCATGACGCGCGTGGCGAATGTGGAGCGCGCCCAATTGCTGATCGAATGCGCCTCGCGGCCCGCGTTGCAAGCCTTCCTGCGTGACTGGCTGGATGTCTTGCGGCAGATGAAGACGCGCGCCAAATGGTCGCTGGAAGTCGATCCGGTCGACATCTGAGTCGCTTTCTTGCCTGCGCTCATCGCTGCCGTTCATCGCATAAAACCTTCCATATTTTCCCCAATCCCGCAGTTCGTCGCATGGCAATAGGAAACTTCGCCTGCACTGCCTAGCATGGCGCCATTCCTTTCTCTCCTCAGGAGTTGCCATGTTGTATCAAATTCTCGTTCACACTCCCCTCTGGGTCTGGGCCATGCTGGCCTTTCTGGCTTATCGCGGCTGGTCGGCAGGCTTCGATCGCGAAACGGCGATCATCAAGGTGGCGCTGGTACCGTTGCTGATGCTTGCTTTATCGGGGCACGGCCTGTACGAGTTGGCGCATGCCGATGCGCTGGCATTGGGCGCCGCCCTGATGGCTGCCGTCGCCAGCGGCATTGCCAGCTGGAGCGTTGCCGGCAATGCCGGTACGGTGGCTTATCCGGAGCGCGGTACGGTTTTCATGCGTGGAAGCTGGTTTCCGCTGGTCATGATGATGGGCGTCTTTGCCGTCAAATACGCAATGGGTGTGTTGAAAGCCATGCATTCGCCCTTGGTGCAGAGCGCCTCGATCACCGTCGCGGTCAGCGTACTGTACGGTTTGTTTATCGGTGTTTCAGGCGGCCGCATGTTGCGAATCTTGCATCTTTATCGGCAGGCGCAGCTGCCGGCGGCGCAGTTGAGCGTCTGATCGCCGGTGCCCACCTTCAGTGATCCGTTAATACGCCTTCAATCTGAGCACGGCAAGCCGGTATAATCCGGGGTTTATATATTCATCAATGTGCGGAGTGCGTTGCCGGTTTCCGGGCAGCCGCGCCGCCGACCCCATCTGTTCCCATGCTTGCTCAACAAAAACAACGCATCACCGAATTATTCCAGGCCGCGCTGGCACCGCTGATCGCCGGCACCGACCTGACGCCGACCGTCACGCTGGAGCGTCCGCGCGATCCGTCGCACGGCGACATCGCCTGCAACCTGGCCATGCAGCTGGCCAAGCCGCTCAAGAAAAGTCCACGTGAACTGGCGCAGGCGCTGGTCGACGGCGTGTTGTCCCAGCCCGGCCGTGAAGAGTTGATTTCGTCGGCTGACATCGCCGGCCCCGGTTTCATCAACCTGCGCGTGGCGGACGCTGCCAAGCAGGCCGTGGTCAAGACCATCCTGGCCGAAGGCGCCCAATACGGCAAGAGCAACGCCGGCGCCGGCAAGAAGGTGCTGGTCGAATTCGTCTCCGCCAATCCGACCGGTCCGCTGCACGTCGGCCACGGCCGCCAAGGCGCGCTCGGCGACGCCATGTCGGCGCTGCTGCAGTCGCAGGGCTACGACGTCTTGCGCGAGTTCTACTACAACGACGCCGGCGTGCAGATCGCCACGCTGGCCACGTCCGTGCAGGCGCGCGCCAAGGGCTTCAAGCCGGGCGACGCCGAATGGCCGGAATCGGCGTACAACGGCGACTACATTGCCGACATCGCAGACGACTTCAAAGCCAGGAAAACCGTCTCCGCCAGCGATGGCGAACCGGCCACCGCCAGTGGCGACGTCGAGGATATCGAATCGATCCGCCGTTTTGCCGTAGCCTATTTGCGCCGCGAGCAGGATCTGGATCTGCAGGCCTTCGGCGTCAAGTTCGACAATTACTATCTGGAATCGTCGCTTTACACCGAAGGAAAGGTTGCCGCCGCTGTCGAAGCGCTGGTCAACGCCGGCAAGACCTACGAGCTGGACGGCGCGCTGTGGCTCAAGACCACCGACTACGGCGACGACAAAGACCGCGTCATGAAAAAGACCGACGGCACCTACACCTACTTCGTGCCCGACGTCGCGTATCACATCACCAAATGGCAGCGCGGCTACGGCAAGGTCATCAACGTCCAGGGCAGCGACCACCACGGCACCATCGCGCGCGTGCGCGCGGGTCTGCAGGCAGCCAATGTCGGCATCCCGCAAGGCTACCCCGATTACGTGCTGCACAAGATGGTCACCGTGATGAAGAACGGCGAAGAGGTGAAGATCTCCAAGCGCGCCGGTTCTTACGTTACCTTGCGCGACCTGATCGAGTGGTCGAATGGTGCGGAAGCGGAAGCCGGCGACCTGACCCGCGGTAGAGACGCCGTGCGTTTCTTCCTGATCTCGCGCAAAGCCGATAGCGAATTCGTGTTCGACGTCGACGTCGCGCTGACCCGCAACGACGAAAATCCGGTCTACTACGTCCAGTACGCACATGCGCGTATTTGCTCGGTGCTGGGCCAATGGGCCGGCGACGACACCACGCTGGATCAGGTCACCGACCTGTCGCCGCTGACCGCCCCGCGCGAAGTCAGCCTGCTGGCCAAGCTGGCCGAATATCCGGAAGCGCTGGCGCATGCCCTGCAAGAGCTGGGACCGCATCAGGTAGCTTTCTATCTGCGCGATCTGGCAGGCGAGTTGCATAGCTACTACAATGCAGAACGCGTGCTGGTCGACGATGTCCCAACCAAGATGGCGCGTCTGGCATTGATGAGCGCCACGCGCCAGGTGTTGCGCAATGGACTGGCGCTGATCGGCGTATCCGCTCCGTCAAGAATGTAACTCTGCAGATGAATACAAAAGTGAAACAACACCAACCGAATCTTCGCAAGCAAGCCGGCGGCACCTTCCTCGGCCTTATTCTCGGTCTCATCGTCGGCCTCGGCATTGCCGTCGTGGTGGCGCTGATGATCACCAAGTCGCCGATCCCCTTCGTCAACAAGGTGACCAAGCAGGAACGCACCGAACTGTCGCCAGGCCAGGCCGCCGATCCGAACAAGCCGCTGTACGGCAACAAGGATGTCACCAAGGAAGCGCCGCCGGCGCCTAAGGATCCGGATCAGAAGCCTGCTGCCGACGCCAAGAAACCGGATACGCCACCCGTGCCGCCGAAGACCGCCGACGTGCCGAAAGACAAGGACAAGCTGGCCGCCATCACCAAGGATCAGCCTGCCAAGCCGGAGAGCGCCGTCGACGACAAATGGACTTACTTCCTGCAGACCGGCGCCTTCCGCGAACAGGCCGACGCCGAGAACGCGCGCGCCAAGTTGGCGCTGCTGGGATTTGAAGCCAAGGTCAGCGAACGTCCATCCGATAACGGCACCTTGTACCGCGTGCGTATCGGCCCGATCGGACAATCGGAAACAGTGAACCGGATGCGCAGCAAGCTGTCTGACAGCGGCATCGATGCAGCCATCGTGCGCATTCCAAAATAATTTTTAATTGATCGTTTATTTGCGCTTTACCACTGCCGTGTTTTGTTTGTTTCAGCAGTGGCTGCGCACCTTGAGAAGGGGTTAAGTTTATGCGTTTGTTCCGCCATGCTCTCGCTGCTATCAGCCTGGGTTTGCTGGCCGTTTCGGTCAGCGCGTCTCCTGCCAATCCGCAAAACGGCACCGATTATCGTACGCTGGAGCAAGCCCAGCCGACCGATTCCGGCAAGAAAATCGAAGTCACCGAATTCTTCTGGTACAGCTGCCCGCATTGCGCAGCCTTCGATCCATCGCTGTCCGCCTGGGTGAAAAAGCAAGGCGACAAGATCGTCTTCAAGCAAGTGCCGGTTGCCTTCCGCGAGTCCTTCATTCCCCAGCAAAAGTTGTACTACACGCTGGAAGCCATGGGCAAGACTGCAGAAATGAATCCGAAGATTTTCCAGGCCATCCACGTTGATCGTCAACGCGTCGACACCGACAAGACCATCCTGGAATTCATCGAGAAGCAAGGCATCGACAAGCAGAAGTTCCTCGACCTGTACAACTCCTTCGGCGTGCAGACCAAGGTTCGCCGCGCCGCGCAATTGCAGGAAGCCTACAAGATCGACGGCGTGCCGACGATTGCCATCGACGGCCGTTTCCTGACCTCGCCTTCGATTGCAGGCGCTTCCATGGCCAATCAGCCGGAATCGATGCAGCAAGCGGCTTCCCTGCAAGTCATGGATCATCTGGTGGCCAAGCTGGTCGCAGAAAAAGCCAGCGAGAAGCCGGCCGAAGCAGCCAAGCCAGCTAAGAAGAAATAAGCTTCGCCGTACCGAACACGGTCCGTCGCTCGCGAGAGGACGGGCCGTTTTTATTGGCTGTCACGGTCTTCGCATTGTCTTTACGTCGTATTTGCGCTGTCTTTATTGTTCCGTCCGCATCATTTCAGTGTTGCGTTCCGGTGAACTATCGAACTGAGGGGATTTCATGCAGCGTGTCTTTATCACGGGCGCATCGAGCGGCATCGGCGCCGCGCTGGCAAAAGCGTATGCGCAGCAAGGCGCTGTCCTTGGTCTGGTTGCGCGTCGCAAGGAAACACTGGAGCAAATCCGCGCCGGCCTGGCCAACCCCGATCGCCATCAGCTTTACGCGCTGGACGTCACCGATCACGCCGCCTTGCACCAAGCCGCGCAGGACTTCATCAACGCAACCGGCGGCGCTGATGTGGTGATCGCCAACGCCGGTATTTCGCAAGGCACGCTGACCGAATATGTCAAAGACATCCCGGTATTCGAGCGCATCATTGCCACCAACGTGACGGCCACGGTCGCCACCTTCCATCCCTTCATCGCTGCTATGAAAGCTTCGCCGCAGCCGCAGCAATGCCGCCTGGTCGGCATCGGCAGCGTCGCCGGCATTCGCGGCCTGCCTGGTGCGGAGGCGTATAGTGCATCGAAGGCGGCGGTGATCAGCTACTGCGAATCGCTGCGCGTGGAATTGCGCGCCAGTGGCATCAAGGTCGTGACGATTGCGCCGGGCTACATCGATACGCCGATGACGCAGGTCAATCACTACCGCATGCCATTCCTGATGCCGGTCGAAAAATTCGCGGCGCGGGCATTGGCGACTATCGCAGCAGGCGACAGCTACCGCGTGATTCCGTGGCAAATGGGTGCGGTCGCCAAAATGCTACGCCTGCTGCCTAACAGCCTCTACGACTTCGCGTTTTCCAAAGCGCCGCACAAAAAACGCCATCTTTGAACAAGTTTGATCGAGCAATCACGCCATGAAAATCATCTACGCCGGAACTCCCGAATTCGCCGCCACCGCGCTTGAAGCACTGTACGCAGCAGGCCACGAGATCACGCTGGTCCTGACTCAGCCCGATCGCCCGGCCGGACGCGGGATGCAACTGCACGCTTCGCCGGTCAAAGAATGCGCCATCGCGCACGGCACACCAGTGGCGCAGCCGGTGTCGCTGCGCCTGGACGGCAAATATCCCGACGTCGCGCGCGAAGCCCACGAACTGTTGCGCAGTACGCCGCACGACATCATGATCGTTGCCGCCTACGGCCTGATCCTGCCGCGCAGCGTGCTGGATATTCCCCGGCTGGGCTGCCTTAATATTCATGGCTCCCTGCTGCCGCGCTGGCGCGGCGCTGCCCCGATTCATCGCGCCATCGAAGCTGGCGACAGCGAAACCGGCATCACCATCATGCAAATGGAAGAAGGCCTCGATACCGGGCCGATGCTGTTGATGGAAGCCTTGCCGATCAGGGCAACCGATACCACCGGCAGCCTGCACGACAAGCTCGCGGCATTGGGCGCAAGGATGATCGTTGACGCTGTACAAAAGCTGGAGCACGGCACGTTGCCGGCAACGCCGCAGCCCGAAGACGGCGCCAACTACGCCGCCAAGATCAGCAAGGAAGAAGCCGCGCTCGACTTCACGCAACCGGCGGAGGTGCTGGCGCGCAAAATTCGCGCGTTCAATCCCTTCCCCGGCGCTTCCGCTCAGTTCGGCGATGTCACGGTCAAGCTATGGCAGGCGCAGGTCATCGACGAAACGACTCCCGCCGCACCGGGCAGCATCCTCGCCGCGAACGCGCACGACGGCGTCAAAGTCGCCTGCGGCGCCGGCGTGCTGCACATCACGGAGCTGCAAAAGCCGGGCGGAAAACGTTTGCCTGCGGCGGAGTTCCTGAAAGGATTTCCATTGGCGGATGGCGCGTTTCGATAAAACCGCGCTGCAGCAGGCGACAAGCACGAGGAACACATGGATCAACTGGCGGCAATGCGCATCTTCAGGCGCGTGGTCGAAAGCGGCGGTTTCTCTGCCGCGGCCGACGCACTGGATATTTCTCATACGGTGGTGTCGCGCCAGGTACGACAGCTGGAAGACCTGCTCGGTGCGCAATTGCTCAACCGGACCACGCGGCGCTTTTCATTGACCGAAGTCGGGCAGCTGTATTACCAGCGCTGCATCGACATCATCGATCAGGTGGAAGACGCCACGCGCGTCGTTTCGCATCATCAGGCGCGTCCGGCCGGCGTGTTGCGCATCAATGCACCGATGGTGTTCGGTACGCTGGAAGTGCCCAACTGGCTGCCACAATTCATGCAAGCCTATCCCGAACTGAAGGTCGACCTGGTATGCAACGACCGCTTCGTCGATCTCATCAGTGAAGAGTTCGACGTCGGCCTGCGCATCACGCGCAGCTTGCCCGATTCAACACTGGTCGCCAAACGCCTGGCGACCAGCGAAATGGCCTTGGTGGCCTCTCCCGCCTATCTGAAGAAACACGGCATGCCGCGTGAGCCGAAGGACCTGCTGAACCACAACTACCTGGCGTATTCGCTGGCGCTGCAGACCACGGAGCTGGTGTTCGTCGGACCGGATGGAATGGAGCAGACGGTCAGTCTGGGCGGCAACGTGCAGGCCAACACCGGCCTGATCGTCTGCGCAGCAGCGCGCGCCGGCATGGGCATCACGGCGTCGGCCACCTTCGTCGTCCATGAGGATATCAAGCGCGGCGACCTGGTGGAGGTGCTGCCGGAATACCGCCTGCAATCGCGCGACCTCTACGTGCTGTATCCACAGAATCACCATCTCTCGCCCAAGGTGCGGGCCTTCGTGGATTTTCTCAGCGCTTACTATGCGACGCCGCGCTGGGAATATTGACGGTACTGACTAGCTGATTTGTAGTTCCAGAATGGCGTTAGTGGTCAACACGTCGCCGAACGTATCTGCAATCGTGGTCAACGCAGAACGATGCAGGACGTCGTGTGCAATCAATTTTCCATCCGGTGCTTCGATATCTCGTGTTGCCGACGCATCGGCAGCGACGATGACCTCATACCCGGCAGGCACGGCATCGCGCGCTGCACCTGCGACACAGGCATGTGTCATCAGACCGGCAATGATCAGGGTTTTGATGCCGGCGTCTTTCAGACGAACGTCAATGTCAGTGGTCGGAAACACGCTGACTGAACTCTTTTGCAGGAGGGTATGGTGCGCTTCCGGTTGAATTGCAGGATGGATGGCGACGGTATGCCCATCCGCTGCAAAAACCGGCGAACCGGCTGGGGTCACATGCTGAACATGGAAGACCGGCATCTTGTATTGATCGGCAAAGGCAATCAGACGTCGGGCGTTGGCCAGCGCCGTCATGCCATCCGGAATGGGCATCTTGCCGGTGAAGTACTCGTTTTGAAAATCAATGATCAGCAGCGCGGTGCTGCCGGCTTGCAGCGACACCGGCGCAACGGCGCCGGCGATCGTACGGATGGTGGGATGCGACATGGGTTCTTCTCCTGTGGTGATAAGCGACAGGGCGAAGAATAGGTGAGCGGTGACAGGTGCAACAGTAGCGCAGGCTCACAAGATATGTGCGTAATCAGCACATATCGGGAGCACGTCAGTTTCGTTCTGAATGCCAGGATGCCTTATGCCGACATCAGTTTGCCTAACTGCTGCCAGAACAAGTCTGCACCGCGATGCACGTTGTCGTTCCAGTGATCGGCCGCGTCATCGTCCGCCGAATCCGTAATGAACTTGAATGCACGCCACGGCACCCCATATCGATAACAGGTGTGGGCAATGGCGAATAGTTCCATATCAACAACATCCACGCCTTGTTCGGCCAGCCATGGGTCGCTGGCGGTGACGAAGCTGTCCCCGGTGCCGCAAATGGCGTTGCCGTGCCCCGAGGCGTACCGGCTCGGTTCCTCCGACAAGGGTGTGACGCCGCGAGCGGCTAGCGGGATCGCCAACATGTCGCGCTGAATGACGCTGGCGATGTCCAGCAGGCCGTCTATCGCCGGATTGATCTTGCCGGCGGTGCCGAAGTTGACGATCAGTTGCGGCTGGCGTTGCAGAATGGCGGCTGTGGCCGTCGCGGCGGCGTTGATCTTGCCGACACCGGTATAGATGACCTCAACGCTCGCAGGAGCTTCGGCGGCATTCAATTCGGAGGCGAGGGCGGTCAGGATCAGGATTTTCTGGGTCATGGACTATGGTAGTGAGGCGGGATCAGGTCAAACGTGCCGGCAGACAGAGGCAAGTCAGCAGAGGGCCGGGCGGGCGTTTCACGTATAATTTCAAGACTTTACCGATTTGATGAACCCGGCATGCTGCGTGACCGGGTTTTTGCATTGGGTTATTGCATTATTTCATACTGAAGAACCGAGCCATGAAGCCAAACGATCTGTGCCAAACCGAACTGTTGTTGCGCGACCTGATGTCGCAGCGCATCCTCATTCTGGATGGCGCAATGGGCACCATGATTCAGCAATACAAGCTGACGGAAGAAGACTATCGCGGCGAGCGCTTCAAGGACTTCAGCGTGCCCGGCAAGGAATTGTTCGTCAAGGGCAATAACGAACTGCTGAGCCTGACCCAGCCGCACATCATCCAGGAAATCCACGAGAAATACCTGGCCGCCGGCGCCGATCTGATCGAGACGAATACTTTCGGCGCTACCGGCGTGGCGCAGGACGACTATCACATGGCGCATCTCGTCTACGAGATGAACGTGCAATCGGCCAAGCTGGCGCGCGCCGCCTGCGACAAGTATTCGACGCCCGACAAGCCGCGCTTCGTCGCCGGCGCGCTGGGACCGACGCCGAAGACTGCCTCCATTTCGCCGGACGTCAACGATCCTGCCGCGCGCAACGTGACCTTTGATCAACTGGTGGCTTCGTATCTGGAACAGACGCGCGCGCTGGTTGAAGGCGGCGCCGACGTGTTGCTGGTCGAAACCATTTTCGATACGCTCAACTGCAAAGCTGCACTGTTTGCAATCGACATGTTCTTCGAAGAGTCGGGCAAGCGTTTGCCGATCATGATTTCCGGCACCGTCACCGATGCATCGGGCCGCATTCTGTCCGGCCAGACCGTGCCTGCATTCTGGCACTCCATCCGTCATGCGCGTCCGCTGACCGTCGGTCTGAACTGCGCCCTGGGCGCGGCGCTGATGCGTCCTTACGCCGAAGAGTTGTCCAAGATCGCAGACACCTTCGTTTGCATTTATCCGAACGCGGGTTTGCCCAATCCGATGAGCGATACCGGTTTCGACGAGACGCCGGACGTCACCTCGTCGCTGCTGAAAGATTTTGCCGAAAGTGGTTTCGTCAACGTCGCCGGCGGCTGCTGCGGCACCACGCCGGCACACATCAAGGCGATCGCCGACACCGTCGCCACCATCGCGCCGCGCAAGGTCCCGGCAGGCAAGCATGAGATGCTGCTGTCGGGCCTGGAACCCTTCATCATCAACGACGACTCGCTGTACGTGAACGTCGGCGAGCGCACCAACGTCACCGGCTCCAAGGCCTTTGCGCGCTTGATCCTCAACGAGCAATACGACGAAGCGCTGGCCGTTGCACGCCAGCAGGTTGAAAACGGCGCCCAGATTATCGACATCAACATGGACGAAGCGATGCTCGACTCGCAGGCTGCCATGACGCGTTTCCTTAACCTGATCGCATCCGAGCCGGACATCGCGCGCGTGCCGATCATGATCGACTCGTCCAAATGGTCGGTCATCGAAGCCGGTCTCAAGTGCGTGCAAGGCAAGGCCATCGTCAACTCGATTTCGATGAAGGAAGGCGAGGAGAAATTCCTGCACGAAGCCAAGCTGTGCCGTCGCTACGGCGCGGCCGTGATCGTCATGGCCTTCGATGAAGTCGGCCAGGCGGATACCTTCGAGCGCAAGATTGAAATCTGCGAGCGCGCCTATCGCCTGCTGGTCGACAAGGTCGGCTTCCCGCCGGAAGACATCGTGTTTGACCCGAACATCTTTGCGGTCGCCACCGGTATCGAAGAACACAACAACTACGCCGTCGACTTCATCGAAGCGACGCGCTGGATTCATCAGAACCTGCCCTACGCCAAGATCAGCGGCGGCGTCTCCAACGTCAGCTTCAGCTTCCGCGGCAACGACCCGGCGCGTGAAGCGATTCACACCGTGTTCCTGTACCACGCCATCAAGGCCGGCATGACCATGGGCATCGTCAACGCCGGCATGATCGGCGTCTACGATGATCTGCCTGCCGAGTTGCGCGACGCCGTTGAAGACGTGGTGCTGAACCGCCGCCCGGATGCCACCGAACGCATGATCGAAATCGCTGCGACTCTGAAGGCCGGTGACAAGAAAGAAGAAGCTACGCTGGAGTGGCGCAGCGATACGGTTGAAAAGCGTCTCGCCCACGCGCTGGTGCACGGCATCACGCAATGGATCGTCGAAGACACCGAAGAAGCGCGCCAGAATCTCTTGAAGAGCGGCGGTCGTCCGATCCACGTGATCGAAGGCCCGCTGATGGACGGCATGAACGTGGTCGGCGATCTGTTCGGCCAGGGCAAGATGTTCCTGCCGCAGGTGGTGAAATCGGCGCGCGTGATGAAGCAGGCCGTGGCGCATCTGATTCCTTTCATCGAAGAAGAGAAGCGTCTGATCGAGAAGGAAACCGGCGTCGTCGCCAAGCCCAAGGGCAAGATCGTCATCGCCACCGTCAAGGGCGACGTCCACGATATCGGCAAGAACATTGTCTCGGTGGTCCTGCAATGTAATAACTTCGAAGTCGTCAACATGGGTGTGATGGTGCCGTGCTCGCAGATTCTGGCCAAGGCCAAGGAAGAGAACGCCGACATCATCGGCCTGTCCGGCCTGATTACGCCATCGCTCGAAGAGATGGCCTACGTCGCCAAGGAAATGCAACGCGACAGCTACTTCAGCGGCGTCAAGATGCCTTTGCTGATTGGCGGCGCCACCACTTCGCGCGCACATACTGCGGTCAAGATCGCGCCGAATTACTCCGGTCCCGTGGTCTATGTTCCCGATGCTTCGCGCGCCGTCTCGGTGGCGCAATCGCTGCTGACGCCCGAGAGCAAGGATCAGTACATTACCGACATCGAGACTGACTACGAACGCATCCGTGAGCAGCACGCCAACAAGAAGGCCGTGCCGCTGGTGCCGATCGCTGCGGCGCGCGACAACAAGATGCAGCTGGAATTCGCACCGGTCAAACCGAAGTTCATCGGCCGCCGCGTGTTCAAGAATGTGGATCTGGCGACGCTGGCCAAGTACATCGACTGGGGCCCGTTCTTCCAGACCTGGGATCTGGCCGGTCCGTATCCGGCGATTCTGAAAGACGAAGTCGTCGGTGAAGCCGCCACCAAGGTATTCGAAGAAGCGCAGGCGCTGTTGAAGAAAGTCATCGACGGCCGCTGGCTCACCGCCAACGGCATCGTCTCGTTGTTGCCGGCCAATACCGTCAATGACGACGACATCGAGATCTACACCGATGACACGCGTACAAAGGTGGCGCTGACTTATTACGGCGTGCGCCAGCAGACCGAGAAGCCGGTGATTGACGGCGTGGCGCGTCCGAATCAGTGCCTGGCCGACTTCATCGCGCCGAAGGAATCCGGCATCGCCGATTACATCGGCATGTTCGCGGTGACTTCCGGTCTCGGTATCGAGAAGTATGAGAAGCGTTTTGAAGATGCGCACGACGATTATTCATCGATCATGCTGAAGGCCCTGGCCGACCGTCTGGCCGAAGCCTTCGCCGAATATCTGCACGAGCGCGTGCGTACCGATCTGTGGGGCTACGTGTCGCAGGAGTCGCTGACTGCCGAAGAGCTGATCAAGGAAAAATACGTCGGCATCCGTCCTGCCGCCGGCTATCCGGCCTGCCCGGAACATACGGTCAAGGCCGAAGCGTTCAAGGTCATGCAGTGCGATGAAATCGGCATGACCGTCACCGAGTCGTACGCCATGTTCCCGGGAGCGTCGGTATCGGGCTTCTACTTCGCCCATCCGGAATCGAAGTACTTCGTGGTCGGTAAGATCGGCGACGATCAGGTGACCGACATGGCCGAACGCCGCGGCGTCGCCAAGGAAGACGTGGAGCGCTGGCTGGCGCCGAACTTGTCCTGATAGCTGTTTTTACGTACTCTTTTATTTAACTTTCTATTTCGTTTCTTCATTTTTTCTCCTTGCGCCATGATCGATTCCGCCGACAACGTCACCCACATGTTGCCCGTCACCGGGCCGATGCGCCTGAACTTTCATACCGATCAGCCGGATGCGGCACGGGTTTTCGTCGCCGATCTGAATCAGGACTTGCTGGGCGACTGGATCGTCACGCTGAGCTGGACCGGCAAGCCGCAAGTCCGTGGCGGCGGCCGCGTCACGGTGGTCAACGATCAGGAAGCCGGCTTCAAAATGATCCAGAAGATCGCGCAGAAAAAAGAGAAAAGCGGTTACCGGCTGGTGTAAGCGGTCGACGATTGCGCGTAGAAAATACGCGGCAATTCATCCTCAACGCATCTTCAGTCCCTCTCAAAACGCGCAGGCATGTTCCTGCGCGTTTTTGCTTTGCAGTCCCTTGCCTGCAACCTTGTTCGTCTCGTGTTAGGCTGTCCTCCGCCGTGTCGTGACGAAAGCATTGTCGTATTGATCAATATCGCATTGATCATCCCGCGCTGATCAATGCATCGTCTCCACGGCAGGAGACCAGACATATCAATAAACGAGACGGAGAACCCGCGCGTGACTTCCACCCCTGCAGCATCCACCAACAATCATCCACCGTCGGAAACCGACTCTTCCTACGCCGTCGTGCGCCTGCTCATCACGCTGGTGCTGATGGTCATCGGCGCCAGCGGCATGTATGTCGTCGCAGTCGTGTTGCCGGCCGTGCAGGCGGAGTTCGGCGTTGCGCGTGGCGTGGCGTCAATGCCTTATACCTTGTCGATGATCGGCTTCGGCATCGGCGGCATGCTCATGGGCAAGATGGCGGATCGTTTCGGCGTGATGATTCCCTTGCTGGTGGGGGCGGTCTGTCTGGGTCTCGGCTTCATCCTTGCCGCCATGGCGCCGAACATTATCGTGTTCACGCTGGCGCATGGTCTGCTGATCGGTTTGTGCGGCAGCTCGGCGACGTTTTCGCCATTGATCGCCGACACCTCGCTGTGGTTCGTGCGCCGTCGCGGCATTGCCGTGGCAGTCTGCGCCAGCGGCAACTATCTGGGCGGCGCCATCTGGCCGCCGATCGTGCAGCACTTTGTCGAGGCCGTCGGCTGGCGTCAGACATATATCGGCCTGGGTATCGTCTGCTTCATCGTCATGGGCGGCCTGGCCTTGCTGATGCGCCGTCGTCCGCCGATTGCGACAGTGGCGGCTGCACGCGGCGGCGTTGATCTGTCGTCCGAGCGGCCTTTCGGTTTGCCGATGGGCAAAGCCCAGTTGCTGCTATGTGTGGCTGGCGTGGCCTGTTGCGTGGCCATGGCGATGCCGCAGGTGCATATCGTGGCGTATTGCGGCGACCTCGGCTATGGCGCTGCGCGCGGGGCGCAGATGCTGTCGCTGATGCTGGCGTGCGGCGTGGTCAGCCGTCTGATTTCGGGGCTGATCTGCGACCGCATCGGCGGCTTGCGCACGCTGCTGCTGGGTTCGGCTTTGCAGGGGATCGCCTTGCTGTTGTTCCTGCCTTTCGACGGACTGGCCTCGCTGTATGTCATCTCAGCATTGTTCGGTTTGTTCCAGGGCGGTATCGTGCCGTCCTACGCGATCATCGTGCGCGAATACTTTCCGGCACGCGAAGCCGGCGGCCGCGTCGGTGCCGTGATCATGTGCACCATGCTGGGCATGGCGCTGGGCGGCTGGATGTCCGGCCAGATTTTCGATCTGACCGGCTCTTATCACGCCGCCTTCCTCAATGGCATCCTCTGGAACCTGCTTAACCTCAGCATCGGCGTCTTCTTGCTGCGACGGACATTGCGCAAGCACGATGGCGGCAGCAGTAGCGGCAGCCTTCAAGGCGCAAGCGCGTAGGGTCATAAACACTAGCGGTTGCACGGACATATTGGTTTGATTTAGCGGCGCGCCTGCATTACGCTATCGGCATTGCAGGCAGCCGCCTGCGAGCGTTTGTCTTTTTCGCTGGCCGTCGCGCCGGAAAGCTCCACCATGCTGATCATTTTTCTCAAGGCCGTCTTGCTGATCCCGGTGACCTTGCTGCCGATTCTCAATCCTTTCGGCATCGCCCCGGTCTTCGCCAATCTGCTCGGCGACGTGCCGCGCCAGGTCGAGAACCGTGTCGCGCGCCAGGTGGCGATCAATTGCTGGTTTTTGCTGGTCGGCGCGATTTTCATCGGGTCGCACGTGCTGACCTTCTTCGGTATCTCGCTGCCCATCGTGCGCATCGGCGGCGGGATTCTGGTCGCGGTGTCGGGCTGGCGCTTGCTGAGTGACAACGAACATGAATCGTCGATCAAGACGCAGGTCGCCAAAACCTATGACGACGAATCGAATGAAGAACTGAAGGCGCGCAGTTTCTATCCCATCAGCTTCCCGCTGACGGTCGGTCCCGGGACAATTGCCGCTTCGATCACGCTGGGAGCGAACACGCCGGCGCGGCTGGTGGACTGGGTCATGTCGATCGGCAGCGCAGCGCTGGGATCGGCCTTGACGGTGCTGGTGGTGTATCTGTGCTATCGCTCGGCCAACAAGATCGTGAGTCTGCTGGGACGGCTGGGCACCATGGTGGTGCTGCGTCTGTCCGCGTTCATCCTGTTATGCATCGGGATACAGATTTTCTGGTCGGGCTTCACCGGCTTGCTGGTCGAAACAGGTTTGCTGCCGCCCTGAATAAATCACAAACTTCAGTGCAGCAAACCGCGTTCGCCGAGCAGATCTTGCACCAGCTCCAGCCTTAGCACGGGATTGTCGAGCGCCAGCAGGTTTTGCTTTTGTTCCACGCTCATCGGCAGCATTTCGCTCCAGCGATTGGCGACCCAGCCGCAATCATCCAGCCGATAAGGCGCGGCGACCGGGATCTCACTTTCCGGGATCGCATGGTTCTTCAGCGACGCCAGCAAATTCATCAACGCCGTCACGGTGTTTTGCAATTCTTCCGGTACGGGAACGCTCTGGTCTTTCTCCAGCGGCTCGACCTGTGCCATCCACAAACCATGTTTGAGTTGCTCCTTGGAGGTCACCCGAAAACGCGTGGTGCCGCTGCAGGAAATACGCAGCAAGCCCTGCACCGGCGCCGACCATTCATTGATATGCGCCAGCGTGCCGACGGAGACGAAGGTCTCCACCTGTCCCGGCCGGCGCACTTCATTGCCTGAGGTCAGCGCCACCACGCCGAACGAGGTGCCGTTGGCGATGCACTTGTTGATCATGTCCAGATAGCGCACTTCAAAGATCTGCAAGGGCAGGCGGCCATCCGGAAAGAGGGCGGAACCCAGCGGGAAAAGCGGAATGGTGTTCATGAACTGGATCTGCCGGATGATGTTCAAAGGTCACCTGTGTTCGCTTAAGTACGCAAAACGTAGCGGTTTTCGCTGATGCACTCATAACGCTGCACGATGTAGCCGTTATCGTCGACGCTTTCCAGATACACATCGAATTGCCACAGCCGCGCCATATGGCGCAGGACTTCGTTGGTACTGTCGCCCAGCGATCGGCCGTCGCTGCGGAAGTGCCGCAAGGTCAGGCTGCGGTTACCGCGCGTATTGACCGACCACACCTGGATGTTGGGTTCGCGGTGGTTGATATCGTACTGGCGCGACAAGGCCTGCCGCACGTATTGATAGCCGCTTTGATTGTGAATCGCCGAGACTTCCAGTTCGCTGCGGCTCTCGTCGTCGAGTACCGCGAACATGCGCATGTCGCGCATCAGTTTGGGCGACAGATATTGCGCGACGAAACTCTCATCCTTGAAATTGCGCATCACGTAATGCAGCGTGTCCAGCCAGTTGCTGCCGGCCATGCCGGGAAACCATTCGCGGTCTTCGTCGGTCGGATTTTCGCAGATGCGGCGAATGTCGCTCATCATCGAAAAGCCCAGCGCGTAAGGATTGATGCCGTTGTAATACGGCTTGGTGATCGGTGGCTGAAACACCACGTTGCTGTGCGAATGCAGGAATTCCATCATGAAGCCGTCGGTCAGCTTGCCCTGGTCGTACATGGTGTTGAGCAGGGTGTAATGCCAGAACGTCGCCCAGCCTTCGTTCATGACCTGGGTCTGCCGCTGTGGATAAAAATACTGGCCGACCTTGCGCACGATGCGGATGACTTCGCGTTCCCACGACTCCAGCAGCGGAGCATTTTTCTCGGCGAAGTACAGCAGATTTTCCTGCGGCTCCGGTGGAAAGCGTTCTTCGACCTGCGTGGCAGCGGTTTCCTTCTTCGCCGGCAAGGTCCGCCACAGTTCATTGACTTGCGATTGCGCATAGGCTTCGCGCTCGCGCTGCTGTGCACGTTCTTGCGCCAGCGACATCCGCTGAGGGCGTTTGTAGCGGTCGACGCCGTAGTTCATCAGTGCGTGGCAGGAGTCCAGCAATTCTTCGACGCGGTCAAAGCCGTAACGCTCTTCGCATTCAGCGATATAGCCTTTGGCGTAGACCAGATAGTCGATGATCGCGCTGGCATCGGTCCACAGCTGGAACAGGTAGTTGCCCTTGAAAAAAGAGTTGTGCCCGTACGCCGCATGTGCCACCACCAGCGCCTGCATCGTCATCGTGTTCTCTTCCATCAGATAGGCGATGCAAGGATTGGAGTTGATCACGATTTCGTAGGCCAGACCCATCTGGCCGCGCTTGTAATCCCGTTCGGTCGACAAGAAGTGCTTGCCGAACGACCAATGGCGGTAATTCACCGGCATGCCCGAAGACGCGTAGGCATCCATCATCTGTTCGGCGGAAATGATCTCCAGCTGGATCGGATAGATATCCAGTTTGTAGCTCGCCGCCACCTTGGCGATTTCTTCGTTGTAGCGCTCGATCAGCTCGAAGCTCCAGTCCGAAGGACAAGGCAGGGGATCATGTTTGGTAGGCGGCGTGAGCGGCGTATTCAGTCGCGTATTCATGCATGGACCTGCTTTTCAAAAAGTTCGCGGAAGACGGGATAGATCTCCGCCGCGGATTGCACTTTCTTCATCGCAAAATGCGGATTCTCGGACAGCATCTGCGTGTACTCGGTCCACAGGTTCTGTTCCGGCTCAGCCACCTGGATATAGGCAAAGTAGCGGCACATCGGCAGGATTTCCTGTTCCAGAATGGCGCGGCATTTCGGCGAGTCGTCATTCCAGTTGTCGCCGTCGGAAGCCTGTGCGCCGTAAATGTTCCATTCACTGGACGGATAACGTTCCTTGATGATCTGCTGCATCAGCTCCAGTGCGCTCGATACGACAGTGCCGCCGCTTTCCTGCGAATGGAAGAAGGTGTCTTCATCGACTTCATCGGCACGCGTGTGATGGCGGATGAAGACCACTTCGATGTGTTCGTAATTGCGCGTCAGGAACAGGTACAGCAGGATGAAGAAACGCTTCGACAAATCCTTGCGCTGCTCATCCATCGAACCCGACACGTCCATCACGCAAAACATGACGGCGCGGCTCGACGGTTGCGGCTGGCGTACGCGATTGACGTAGCGCAGATCGAACGGATCAATGAACGGGATGCGCCAGATGCGGCCTTTGAGGTGATGGATTTCCTCTTCCAGCAGATGGATTTCGGCCCGCTTGTCGGCCGGATCCTTGTTCAGATCGTACAGCTGTTCTTCCAGCTCGCGCAGCCTGGCCACCAGCGGGCCGCCCAGCGCAATGCGCCGGCCCAGCGAGCTGCGCAGCGAACGCACGATGTCGATATTGTTGGGCGAACCGTCGACCGAATAACCGGCGCGCATGTTCTTCCAGTTGGGGATCGACATCAGGTTGGTCTGAATCAGGCGCGGCAATTCCAGGTCTTCGAAGAAGTACTGCATGAACTCTTCACGCGACAACTCGAAGGTAAACTCATCCTGGCCTTCGCCTTCATTGCTGGCGGTACTGCCGCCGTCCCCGGAACCGCCGCTGCGGCGCGGGATGCGATCGCCCTGCAGATAGTCCTGATTGCCTGGATGCACGATTTCACGCTTGCCGCCGCGGCCATGATGGAAGGCCGGTTCGGAAATATCCTTGCGTGGAATGGTGATGCTCTTGGAGCTTTCGATGTCCTTGATACTGCGATCGCGCACCGCTTCGGTAACGGAACGCCGGATATCGCTGCGAAAGCGGCGTAGAAACCGCTCCCGGTTGGCGATGCTTTTATTCTTGCCAGCTAGCCTACGGTCGATGATCTGATGCAACAAGTCCGTTCTCCTGCTAGTGGTACAACGGGCGGGCTGCCGTTAGGTGACGCTATCTGTCATAGGCAACCCGCTTCCCCAGGTTCAAGAGGATTTGCGCACGCGCAAATACCATTCGCACAGCAAACGCACCTGCTTCGGCGTGTAACCCTTGCTGACCATGCGATTGACGAAGTCTTCGTGCTTTTGCATTTCTTCGGTCGAACCCTTGGCGTTGAAGGAGATCACCGGCAGCAAGTCCTCAGTGTTGGAGAACATTTTCTTCTCGATCACCACGCGCAGTTTTTCGTAACTGGTCCACAGCGGATTCTTGCCGCCGTTGTTCACGCGCGCACGCAGGACGAAGTTGACGATCTCGTTGCGGAAGTCTTTCGGATTGCTGATGCCGGCCGGCTTCTCGATCTTTTCCAGTTCTGCGTTCAAGGAGGCGCGGTCGAAACTTTCGCCGGTGTCGTGATCGCGGAATTCCTGATCCTGGATCCAGAAGTCTGCGTACGTGACATAGCGATCGAATACGTTCTGGCCATATTCCGAATACGACTCCAGATACGCGGTCTGGATTTCCTTGCCGATGAATTCCGCATAGCGCGAGGCTAGCGTATCCTTGACGAAGGACAGATACTTTTGCTCCTGCTCGGGCGGGAACTGCTCGCGCTCGATCTGTTGCTCCAGCACGTACATCAGGTGCACCGGATTGGCGGCGACTTCAGTGGTGTCGAAGTTGAACACGCGCGACAGAATCTTGAACGCGAAGCGTGTCGAGATGCCGGTCATGCCTTCGTCGACGCCGGCGTAGTCGCGGTATTCCTGATATGACTTAGCCTTGGGGTCGGTGTCTTTCAGGTTCTCGCCGTCATACACCTGCATCTTGGAAATCAGGCTGGAGTTTTCCGGCTCGCCCAGGCGCGTCAGGATCGAGAACTGCGCCATCATCTTCAGCGTGCCCGGTGCGCAGATGGCCTTGGCCAGCGAGGAAGTGCGGATCAGTTTTTCGTAGATGCGGATTTCTTCCGACACGCGCAGGCAATACGGCACCTTGACGATATAAATACGGTCGAGCAGCGCTTCGTTGTTCTTGTTGTTGCGGAAGGCCTTCCACTCCGATTCGTTGGAGTGAGCCAGAATGACGCCATCGAAGGGAATCGCGCCGAAGCCCTCGGTACCCTTGAAGTTGCCTTCCTGGGTCGCGGTCAGCAGCGGATGCAAGACCTTGATCGGCGCCTTGAACATTTCGACGAATTCCAGCAAGCCCTGATTCGACAGGCACAGGCCGCCTGAGTAACTGTAGGCGTCGGCATCGTCCTGCGAGTATTGTTCGAGCTTGCGGATATCGACTTTGCCCACCAGCGTGGAAATATCCTGATTGTTTTCGTCGCCCGGTTCGGTCTTGGAAATCGCGATCTGGCGCAGGATCGATGGGTAGCGCTTGACTACGCGGAACTGGCGGATATCGCCGTTGAATTCATGCAGGCGCTTGACTGCCCACGGGCTCAGGATGGATTTGAGATAGCGGCGCGGAATGCCGAACTGCTCTTCCAGAATTTGGCCGTCTTCTTCGTAATCGAACAAGCCCAGCGGCGATTCATTGACCGGCGAACCTTTGATCGAATAGAAGGGGATGTGCTCCATGAGCTGTTTGAGGCGCTCGGCGATGGATGATTTGCCACCGCCGACCGGACCCAGCAGATACAGGATCTGCTTCTTTTCTTCCAGGCCTTGTGCGGCATGGCGGAAGTAAGCGACAACTTGCTCGATGACTTCTTCCGCGCCGTAAAATTCTTTGAAGGCCGGGTAGACCTTGATGACCTTGTTGGCGAACAAGCGAGACAAACGAGGATCTTCGCGAGTGTCGACCTTCTCAGGTTCGCCAATCGCCATCAGCATGCGTTCTGCGGCCGATGCATACACAGCTGGGTCGTTCTTGCAAAGACTCAGGTATTCTTCGAGCGAAAATTCTTCTTCTCTGGTTTTGTCAAAGCGACTCGCAAAGCTGCTGTAGATATCCATACCACCTCCGTAACTTCAATGAGACAACAAATTGCAAATTGAATACGTGCGTTATGTTCTTAGATTTATCGACCGCGTTTCCTGAGTACTGCTGCTGATCACTTTCCCTATCGTGTGCGCGCTTGAATTTTTCAACTTTGCACACCTGAGAACTTCGACCAGAAAATTAAATTTTCGTTTTTATTCTATTCCTTTTTTATAGAAGCAATGTGCCGCATTTGGTTTCAGCCTACTGCGAAATCATTTTCCTATATTCAAAAACACCCGGCGTTTTGCCAGCCATCTTTTCGATATGCCGAAGCGCTTGATTTTCGGAAGATTTTTTGCGCTTATCCCTATTCCTTAAATGGTTGAGCGAGAACGCCGGTTGACCTTGGCGGAAGATTTGTCCGGCGGATGCGCAAACGAATCAGCGCAGGGCTTGCGGGGTCGCGCGCGATGATTTTTATGTACGCAGTTTTCATGCATTATGGCGATGCAAGTTTGATGCCGGGTGGCAGCAGCGACGGCGGTGCAGTTCGGAAAGCGTTTTCAGCGCGTTTAAAAAGTTGCTGTTTTGCATGTTTTGCATTGTTGCTTTCTTGCCATGTGACCTGTGCGCCACGCGTCGGCCATAAGTTACGGCCTATGTCTTTTGTCTTTCTGATAGCTGAAAAACGAATTTCTCCGGGGTGCAGACGCTTTTTGATGCCGGGGAGGCGGGAGGACGCTTTCAGAGACTGTCTTCGGGAAAGACGGAAAGTGGATAAGTCATTGACAAACAAGTGAAAAATGCAGTCTAATTCAGGGTTCACCATCCGTTGAATTGCGTTCGTGCTGTGGCCTAGCGGTTTCGGCTCTCAAATGTCTCTCAGATATGTATAAAGAGACACGCGCAGAAAAACAGAAATTCCGCGGAGATTCCGAAGTATTTTTGCCGATTATTGATTAAGTAAGCGAGTCCAACATGAAACGTACCTACCAACCTTCCGTCGTGCGTCGTAAGCGTACCCACGGTTTCCGCGCACGCATGGCAACCCGTGGTGGCCGCGCTGTGATCAACGCACGCCGCGCCAAGGGCCGCAAGCGTCTGGCAGCGGTTTAATACCTGCTCCATACAACGCCAGAAAAGTGCGCTGCTGTTTGTGTGACAGGCGATTCTTCCTATCTCTACTCACGCGATCAGCGAATCGTTAAAACGGATGAGTTTTCATCCGTTTTTCGTTTGCGACCGGTGTATCGTACAGCGCATTTCGTACTGTATGCCCGCAACAACGACTTGCCGCTAGCCCGTCTGGGTGTCGTCGCCGCCAAACGCATGGCGCCGCGTGCGGTCACCCGGAACACGATCAAGCGCGTTACCCGCGAATTGTTCCGGCAAACGGCATTGGCATTGCCCCAGGTAGATTGCATCGTGCGTTTGTCGAAGCCGGTCAACAGCAAGAGCGGACCGGCGACCAACGCGAAATTGAAAGCGGAATTGCGCGAAGAGCTGTCACAGTTGTTCACCTTTTTGCTGAACGCGACAGCCTTTGCCAGGAAGCCGGGAAATAAGTGATGAAAACGCCTTTACTCCTGCTGTTACGCGCCTACAAGCTGGGAGTCAGCCCCTATCTCGGGCAGAATTGCCGTTTCTATCCCAGCTGTTCGGACTATGCAGCAGAAGCCATTCGCCGCCATGGCGCATGGAAAGGCAGCGTGCTTGCCGGCAAACGCCTGTGCAAGTGCCATCCCTGGCATCCAGGCGGACTCGATCCCGTGCCTGAATCCACCACCCCAGATTCTTCCTCTCCCACTGTAACCGCTGGCGGTTGCAGCCACTCCTGATTTATTGGTCAATACTCTTATGGATATCAAACGTACCGTCCTGTGGGTTGTCTTCTCGTTTTCCCTGTTGTTGCTCTGGGATAGCTGGCAACGCCATAACGGCAAGCCGTCGATGTTTTTTCCGACGGCAACCCAAGAGGCGACACCGGCAGCTGCCGGCGCTGACCCGTCCAAATCGCCGGTGCCGCAGGTTGCCGGCGCTGCCGGCACCACCGCCAGCGCAGCTGACGTCGCTGGCGGCCTGCCGGCTGCCAAGGGCGAGACCATCACCATCACGACTGACGTCGTCAAGGCTGACATCGACACCGTCGGCGGCGAACTCAAGCGTCTGGAACTGCTGAAGCACCGCGACACCGTCGACCCGACCAAGAACCTGGTCCTGTTCGACTCCAGCGCCGGTCACACCTATCTGGCTGAATCCGGCCTGATCGGCGGCCAGTTCCCGACCCACAAGTCGATCTTCACCGCCAAGCCGGGCGCACGTGCGCTGGACAACGGCAATGAAGTCCAACTGGTGCTGGAAGCGCAGGAAAACGGCGTCAAGCTGACCAAGACCTATACCTTCAAGCGCGGCGACTATGTCATCGATCTGAAGCACACCGTCACCAACGACAGCGCTGCCGCGATCACACCATCGCTGTACCTGCAACTGGTGCGCGACGGCAACAAGCCGGGCGGCGAATCGCACTTCTACAGCACCTTTACCGGTCCTGCGGTCTACACCGATGCCGAAAAATTCCAGAAGCTGACCTTCGAGAAGATCGAAGAAGGCAAGGAACAGCACGCCAACAAGTCCGACAACGGCTGGATCGCGCTGGTGCAACACTATTTCGTCTCGGCGTTCATTCCGCCTGAAAAAGCGCAGCGCGACATCTTCACCAAGAAGATCGGCACCAACCTGTACGCAGTCGGCAACATCCTGCCGCTGGGTTCGGTTGCACCGGGCGCCAGCGTCACCATGGATGCACGTCTGTACTCCGGTCCGCAAGAATCTTCCGTGCTGGAAAAGACCACGCCGGGCCTTGAACTGGTCAAGGATTATGGCTGGCTGACCATCATCGCCAAGCCGATCTTCTGGCTGATGATTCACATCCATGCCTACGTCGGCAACTGGGGCTGGACCATCATCCTGCTGACCATGTTGATCAAGGCAGTCTTCTTCCCGCTGTCGGCTGCCAGCTATCGCAGCATGGCCAAGATGAAGGCTGTCACGCCGAAGATGACCGCGATCCGCGAGCGTCACAAAGGCGATCCGCAAGCGATGAACCGCGAAATGATGTCGCTGTACAAGACCGAAAAGATCAACCCGCTCGGCGGCTGTCTGCCGATCGTGATTCAGATCCCGGTGTTCATTTCGCTGTACTGGGTGCTGCTGGCCAGCGTTGAAATGCGCGGCGCGCCATGGCTGGGCTGGATCCACGATCTGACCGCACCTGACCCGTTCTACATTCTGCCGGTGCTGATGGCTGTGTCGATGTTCATCCAGACCAAGCTCAACCCGACTCCTCCGGATCCGGTGCAAGCCAAGGTCATGATGTTCATGCCGATCGTGTTCTCGGTGATGTTCTTCTTCTTCCCGTCCGGCCTCGTGCTGTACTGGGTCGTGAACAACGTCCTGTCGATCACGCAGCAATGGGTCATCACCCGAAAGCTGCAGGCAGGTAAGGCTTAACGACCTGCTTGTGAGTCACTTGTTAGTCGAAAAAGCCCGTGGCATGATTTTCACGGGCTTTTTTTTCGTCTTTGTTTTCCTACTTTTTGAAAAGCAGTGCGCACCATGACTCTCGACACTTCTCCCATCGCCGCCATCGCCACCGCTCCAGGACGCGGCGGCATCGGCGTGGTCCGCATCTCAGGCAAAAATCTGTGGCCCGTGGTCCAGGCTATTTGCGGCAAGGACGAAAGCTCGCTGACGCCACGTCAGGCGACGTATCTGCCGTTCAGGCGTGCCGATGGCAGTGCGATCGATCAGGGGCTGGCGATCTATTTCAAAGCGCCGCACTCCTATACCGGCGAAGACGTGCTGGAGTTGCAAGGCCACGGCGGCCCGGTGGTCATGCAGATGCTGCTGGCGCGCTGCCTTGAAGCCGGCATCGAAATCGGCCTGCGTCTGGCGGAGCCGGGCGAATTCACGCAACGCGCCTTCCTCAACGACAAGCTCGATCTGGCGCAAGCCGAAGCAGTCGCCGACCTGATCGAAGCATCGACGGAAGCCGCTGCCAAGTCGGCTTCGGAATCCTTGTCCGGCGCCTTCTCCAAAGTCATTCACGATCTGGTCAACAAGGTCACCAACCTGCGCATGCTGGTCGAAGCGACACTGGATTTTCCGGAAGAAGAAATCGACTTCCTCGAACAGTCCGACGCGCGCGGCCAGCTCGCCGCCATCCGCGCCACGCTCGACGACGTCTTCATGCACGCCTCGCAAGGCGCTTTGCTGCGCGACGGCCTCAATGTGGTATTGGCAGGCAAGCCCAACGTCGGCAAGTCGTCGCTGCTTAACGTGCTGGCCGGCTCTGACGTCGCCATCGTCACACCGATCGCCGGCACCACGCGCGACAAGGTCACCGAAACCATCCAGATCGAAGGCATGCCGCTCAACATCATCGATACCGCCGGCATCCGTGAAGCCGGCGATGACGGCAGCGGCCCCGACGAAGTCGAACGCATCGGCATCGAACGCACCTGGGGCGAAGTCGCGAAAGCTGATGTCATCCTGCACATGCTCGACGCCGATCGCGGCCCGACACTGGAAGACGAAAAGATCACCGAGCGTTTTCCCGACGGCATTCCCGTCATCCGCATCTGGAACAAGATCGACCGTTCCGGCCATAAGCCCGCCGTTGATCAGATGTCCGACGCCACGCATATCTATCTGTCAGCCACCGATCATCTCGGTATCGACTTGTTGCGCGGTGAACTGCTGCGCATCGCCGGCTGGCAGCAGACGGTCGAATCGCGCTACCTTGCGCGTGAACGCCATCTGATCGCGCTGAAGGCGGCGCGCGAATATCTGGAAAGTGCGGCGGCGCACGCGTCGGTCGACAATCAGTCCAGCGACCAAGCGCTCGATTTGTTTGCGGAAGAACTGCGCCTGGCGCAGGAGCGTTTGAGCAGCATTACCGGCAAGTTCACGCCGGACGATTTGCTGGGCGTGATCTTCTCGCGCTTCTGCATCGGCAAGTAATAGGGAAAGATGAAGAGGGCGGACCTGCCGGGAAGGATGTGAGACACGATCCTGTAACGAATGTTACAGGGTGTAAAAACGATAGAAGGGCGGGTGAGGGGACGGTATCTTGAGCACTCCCTCCCCTCCAATTCATCACCCCCCTGAGGATTGGATTTAACCCGCGAGCCGCAAGGCCTGCGGGTTTTTTTCTGCCTGATGGTCTGCTACTTCTGCCGTCAGACTTCTTCGGTGCGATCGTGCGGCGCGGTCTGCAAGATCGCCGACGGTGGATACAACTGCATGGCGTTGTGCAATTTGCCGATGGCGCGGCACATGTCTTCAAAGCCGCTGGCTTCCACCTTCGATTTGAACTGGTAGATGGTGCCGTCGACCCAGACTTCGCGCTCAGCTTCTCTGAGGATGTTCATGGGTTTGTCTCCGTATGCTTTTTTATGTGCTCAAATATTAGCACGGTGCGTCGGAAACGCAAGCCGGAAGCGGGTTGCAGCGCGGTAGTTTCTTGTTGCAATACCTTGCCGACGCTGCGCAGCTTTTGTTTGTACAGTCGCACGGCGATCAATGTTTGTCGACGGGATTATCATGCGACGTCTTGCTTTGCCGGTTGGCGCCATTGCCTTGTTGTTTTCGCTGGGCGGCTGCGTCTGCGCGCCCTGACTGTGCGGCCCCGGCCCGGGCGGCTGGGGCGGTCCTCGTGGCGGTGGAGATGGCGCGGGCCGCGCTGAAGCTAAGGTTTGAGCTGCACTTGAGGCGTGACATTACGCAGCGTCCGCAGCGTTCCGGGGTGTGCTCTGCAGACCGGAAAAACACCTGCTAAGATGCCCGTCTGCTCGTTTTGCAGAGCAACATATTTCACTCATCTGGAGCCACAATGTCGCAAACCAACCCACGCGTTGCCGATCATCCTATCGATCCCCAATTCCTGAACCGCTGGTCGCCGCGCGCCTACACCGGTGCCGATATTTCCGAAGAAACCGTCCTGACCTTTCTGGAAGCCGCGCGCTGGGCGCCGTCTGCTTATAATTCTCAACCATGGCGTTTCGTGTTCGCCCGTCGCGGCACACCGCAGTGGGACAGCCTGCTGGGCTTGCTGAATGAATTCAACCGCAGCTGGGCGGAAAAGGCATCGGTCCTGATCATCGTATTGTCCAAGACCACCATGATCCCTCCGGGCACAACGACCCCCGTTCCTGCCGGCACGCACGCGTTCGACACCGGTTCGGCGTGGGCTTATCTGGCGTTGCAAGCCAGCCTGTCGGGTTGGCATGCGCATGCGATGGCCGGTTTCGACAAAGAAAAGTCGCGTATCGAACTGGGCGTTCCTGCTGAATATTCGATTGAAGCTGCTGTGGCCATCGGCAAATTGGGCGACAAATCGATCCTGCCGGAAGGTCTGCAAGCCCGTGAAGTGCCCGGCCCGCGCGAGCCGCTGAGCAAATTGGCGTTCGAAGGCAAATTTCAGGATTAATTTGTAGAAAAGTACTGGAATTCCTGGGAAAGCTCCGCTATAATTGCGGTCTTTCAGCGAGACTGAAAACCAAATCTGGAGTGGTAGTTCAGTTGGTTAGAATACCGGCCTGTCACGCCGGGGGTCGCGGGTTCGAGCCCCGTCCGCTCCGCCAAAACACGAACGCCTGCTTAGTGCAAACTAAGCAGGCGTTTTTGTTTGGGCGTTCATTTTATGCCCGAAGGGCATAGCCAAATTAGCGGAGCGGAGTGAGGCGCCTGCGCGGCTCTCGGCGGCTCATTTTCTTATCCTGAAGGGATTCGCTTGCAAGCGAATCGGCGGCCCGCGGAACGTGGGCGGCCCCCAATGCTCCACAAAAGCAAAAACGCCGCTTAGTGCAAATTAAGCGGCGTTTTTTCGTCGTACAAAGAGTTAAGAAAGTCTAGGGGCTAACTCCCGGTCGAATCTCACTTCCCCTTCCTCTCCGTAGTCAGTTGCTCCACCACATGCCGCGGCGCCTCTGCATAATGCTTGAACTCCATGGTGTAAGTCGCGCGCCCCTGTGTCGCCGACCGCAGCGACGTCGAGTAGCCGAACATTTCCGACAGCGGCACTTCAGCCTTGATGATCTTGCCGCCACCGCCGGCGATTTCATCCATGCCTTGCACCATGCCGCGACGCGACGACAAGTCGCCCATCACAGTTCCTGCATAGTCTTCCGGCGTTTCCACCTCGACTGCCATCATCGGCTCCAGCAGCACCGGGCTGGCCCGGCGCATGCCTTCCTTGAACGCCATCGAACCGGCCATGCGGAAGGCATTTTCGTTCGAGTCGACGTCATGGTAAGAGCCGAACGTCAGCGTCGCACGGATATCGACCACCGGATAACCGGCCAGCACGCCGCTGCCCAGCGTCTCCTGAATGCCCTTGTCGACCGCAGGAATGAATTCGCGCGGCACCACGCCGCCCTTGATGGCGTCGACGAATTCGTAGCCCTTGCCGGGTGGCAGCGGTTCCAGCTTCAGCACCACGTGGCCGTACTGGCCGCGTCCGCCGGATTGCTTGACGAATTTGCCTTCGACATCTTCGACGGTCGAACGAATCGCTTCGCGGTAAGCCACCTGCGGCTTGCCGACGGTCGCCTCGACATTGAATTCACGTTTCATGCGATCAACCAGAATTTCCAGATGCAGCTCGCCCATGCCGGAAATAATGGTCTGGCCCGATTCTTCATCGGTGCGCACGCGGAACGACGGATCTTCCTGCGCCAGGCGGTTCAGGGCAATGCCCATCTTTTCCTGGTCGGCCTTGGTCTTCGGTTCCACTGCCTGCGAAATCACCGGCTCAGGGAAGACCATGCGTTCCAGGATGATCACGTGATCGGGATCGGTCAGCGTGTCGCCGGTGGTGACGTCCTTCAGACCGACTGCAGCTGCGATATCGCCCGCATACACTTCCTTGATTTCCTTGCGTTCATTCGCATGCATTTGCAGAATGCGGCCCAGGCGTTCCTTCTTGCCCTTGATCGGGTTGTAGACGGTGTCGCCCGAATTGACCATGCCCGAATAGGCACGGAAGAAAACCAGCTGACCGACGAACGGGTCGGTCATGATCTTGAATGCCAGCGCCGAGAATTTTTCGTCGTCGGAAGGATGGCGTTCAATCTCATTGTCGTCTTCATCGTGACCCTTGATCGCCGGCACGTCGATCGGCGACGGCAGGTAATCGATCACGGCGTCGAGCATGGCTTGCACTCCCTTGTTCTTGAAGGCGCTGCCGGCCAGCATCGGCACGATCTCACCGGCAATGGTGCGCAGGCGCAGGCCGTGCTTGATGTCGGCTTCGGTCAGCGGCGTGCCGCTGAGATACTTCTCCAGCAGTTGTTCGTTGGCTTCCGCAGCTTGCTCAATCATCTTGTCGTGCCACTCGCGCGCGGTCTCCTCGAGGTCGGCCGGAATCGGCTGGTACTCGAATTTGACGCCCTGGCTTTCTTCATCCCAGATGATCGCTTTCATCTTGACGAGGTCGATCACGCCCTGGAAATTGTCTTCTGCACCGATAGGAATCTGGATCGGCACGGCGTTGCCTTTCAGACGCTCGCCGATCTGTTTCTGCACGCGGAAAAAATCCGCGCCGACGCGGTCCATCTTGTTGACGAACGCCATGCGCGGCACGGCGTACTTGTTCGCCTGGCGCCACACGGTTTCAGATTGCGGCTGCACGCCGCCGACAGAGTCATAGACCATGACGGCGCCGTCGAGCACGCGCATCGAGCGTTCGACTTCGATCGTGAAGTCGACGTGGCCCGGCGTGTCGATGATGTTGATGCGATGCTCCGGATAATTGCCGGCCATGCCCTTCCAGAAGGCGGTGGTGGCGGCGGAGGTGATCGTGATGCCACGTTCCTGCTCCTGCTCCATCCAGTCCATGGTGGCGGCGCCATCATGCACTTCACCGATCTTGTGGTTGACACCGGTATAAAACAGGATGCGCTCGGTGGTTGTGGTTTTACCGGCATCGATGTGCGCACTGATACCGATGTTTCGGTAATGTTCTATACGGGTCTTGCGGGTCATGACATTTCCTTTCGCTGCATTTTCACTACATCATTGGATGAAACCGGCGGAAAGCAATCGCGGCGGAATCACATTATGCGCATATTTTGGCGTTGTATGTGATTCGCCGATACTGGTCGAAAGTCTGGTTATGGCCCAGCTTCCTGCTCTTTCCTGTTATTTCCGATTTCCCTGTTTGCTTTCCTGTCGCCAAGACAAAAAAGCTTTCGCATCATCATAGTCAGTATTTATGTAATGCGTGTTACATAATAGTTTTTTGCTGAAAATGTTGTCAAGGTATTTTTGTAATTTAAATTAAAGTAAGCTACACTGGTCGCAGAAAATCCACGGCAATGTGATCATGAAGGAGAATTCCCATGCAGCAAACAAGAGGGCGGCCGCGCAGTTTCGATCGAGACGAAGCGCTACGCCTGGCAATGCAGGTATTTTGGAGCAAGGGCTACGAAGGCACGACCATGGCCGATCTGACGACTGCCATCGGCGTCAAGGCGCCTAGTCTCTACGCCGCATTCGGCGACAAGAATGCATTGTTCCGCGAAGCCGTCGAGTTTTATTCGACAACGACCGCAGCGGCGCCGATGAATGCCTTGAAAGAAGGCCTCGGTGTGCGTGAAGAAATATTCAATATGCTGCATTCCAGTATCGACACTTTTGCCGGCAAGGGATGCATGGTGGTGACATCGGCCATCAATTGCGCACCGGAAAACAGCGCGCACGCTGAAGAATTGCGGGCGCGCCGACACAAAAAGCGCGCCGCACTGGACAAGCGCTTCCACCAGGCGCAAACACAGGGAGAGTTGAGTGCCGATGCAGATATCGACGGCCTCAGCGACTTCTACACGGCCGTGCTGCACGGCCTGTCACTGAGCGCGCGCGACGGGGTGAGTTGCGAGCGCCTGGCCAACACGATTTGCCACGCCATGAAAGCGCTCGACGCCGTGCTGGTGGCGCCAAAGAAAAAACGCGCCGTGCAATAAAAAACGCCGGAAGATCCAGGGATCCGCCGGCGTTCTTCTTATGGTGTCGAGCGTGAAGCGATCAGGCCGCCAGGGCCGTCGATCCGTCGTTCTCACGCAACTGGCCGCCCAGTGCATCGATCAGATCGACCAGCATCTTGCTGACTTCACCGGTCATCAGCATGAAGTCGCCGTCAAAGCGTTCGTCATCGTTCTTGTTGGTGACGTCGCTGTCTTCTTTCAAGACATCCAGCGGTGCAATTTTCTTGACGCTCAGGTTTTCCGTCAGCACGAAGGACACGCGGTCGTTCCATGTCAGCGCCAGGCGGGTGCACTGCTTGCCGGATTCGATATGGCGGCGCACGTCGTCCGGTTCCAGCGTGTGGCGCACAAAACGCACTGTCGCCTTGCTGTCGCCGCTGGCGCGCAGTTCCGTATCCTGATCCACGGTGAAGCCGCTCGGCGCTTCATCCGAAGCCAGCCAGTCGGTCATTGAGGACAACGGCGAGCGCACGGTGCGCAGAGTTTCAAGCGGAAATTTCGGAATCGCCTTCAACAGCAATTTCAAGACCTCTTCCGCCTTGCCGGAACTGCCGGCATCGACGATCAGCCAGCCGTTGACCGGATCGATCCAGGTCCATGTGCTGCGTACGATGCTGAAAGCGCGTGGCAGCAATTCGTCCGTGACCTGTTCTTTCAATTCCTTGGTCTGCTTGCGGCCCGGAGGAAAACCTTGTTGTTCTTCCAACTCGGCGGCGCGCGCCTTGGTTACCTGATTGACCACGGTGCTCGGCAGCAGCTTTTTCTCGGTATCCAGCTTCAGCAGAAACTGGCGATTGACGACGTGCACCAGTTGCTCATTGCCGCGCGGCGAAACCCAGCCCTGCGATTGCATTTCCAGGCTGGGGCAGGCGGCAAAAGATTGCGGCGCGAGATAGGATTCGAGCTGTTCGGCGCTGATGGCCCAAGGTGCAGGAAGGCGATAGATCTGAAGGTTCTTAAACCACATAGCGTTCGGGCAAAAGCGTCCATTTTACACGCAGCCGGAATCAAGCCGTCCATTTGGGAATACTTTATCTGCGACGGGGGCGGTGAACGTGGAGGTGGGCGGCATCTTGCTCAAGATCCGCTATTCAAAAGCCTAACTGACCTTGGGATAAGCCGTCATTTTCCGGTGCGCCGCCGCCTTTCGACAATGCGCCCACCCGCACACCCAGCAAGCGCAAGCGCTGCTCCAGAGGCACGCGCCGCAGGCATTCACCGGCCGCCTGGCGTATCGTCGCGCCGTCTGCTGTCGATGCCGGCAGGGTGACGTCGCGCGTGACCGTCGAGAAATCGGCGTAGCGCAACTTGATGCCGATGGTGCGTCCCACGTATCCCTTGCGATGCAGATCGTCGGCCACGCGCATGCATAGCGCGGTGAAGATTTCAGACAACTTCTCGCGGTCCTGGCGGGCATGCAGGTCGCGTTCAAAAGTGGTTTCGCGGCTGATCGATTTCGGTTCCGAACTGGTGGACACCGGACGTTCGTCGATGCCTTGCGCCACATTGCTCAGCCAGGCGGAATAGCTACGGCCGAAATGATCCTGCAGCAGGCCGGCATCAGCTTTGGCCAGATCGCCGACGGTGAGGATGCCCAGCGCGGTCAGTTTTTCCGCCGCCTTGGGTCCGATACCGTTGATCTTGCGTGCTGGCAGGGGCCATATCCGGTTCGGCACATCTTCCATGGTGAGGATGGTCAGGCCGTTGGGTTTTTCCAGATCCGAGCAGATTTTGGCGAGCAACTTGTTGGGCGCGATGCCGATTGAGCACGACAGACCGGTGGCGTTATGCACCGCGTCCTTGATGCGGGTCGCCAACGCACGCGTTTCTTCCTCATGCAGGCTCAGGTCGAGGTAGATTTCATCGATTCCACGATCTTCGATAAGCGGCGCAATCTCTGCAACCGCTTTCTTGAACAGCCGTGAATAATGCCGGTACGAGTCGAAATCCACCGGTAACAGAATCGCATCAGGCGCCAGCTGCGACGCCTTCATCATGCCCATCGCCGAGAACACGCCCAGGGCGCGCGCTTCATACGTCGAGGTCGTGATGACTCCACGGCCGACATAGTCGCGCAGCCTGGCGAACTCGCGCGTGCCGTCTTCGCGCATGACAGGCTGATGCACCGAACGGCCGCCGATGACGACAGCCTGGCCGCGCAACTCCGGATAGCGCAGCAGCTCAACCGATGCGTAGAACGCATCCATGTCGAGGTGCGCGATGCGGCGGGTGGCGGTGTTCATGGAGGAGAGTGAGGGATTGTCAATGCGACTCCGGCAGGCGGCCGGCGCCGATCAATAGTGCGGCGGTCTTTCGTTCTCGATATTGCGCTGCTCGCTTATGCTGTTGGCGGTGTCTTTGATTTGCCGCGCCAGCGTGGTCAGCAGCTTTTCGAGTTCATCGATTTTCTTTTGTTGCTCGTAGACGATCTTGTTGAGCGCATCGACAGTGTCTTCCTGATGCGTCAGTTTCAGCTCGATGTCGACCAGACGTTCTTCGTCGATCATGATGTTTTCTCCTTGTCGGTTGACGGTATGTTCAACCAGCGCAATGCGCCTTGCGCGGCAACGCGGCCGCTGGCGAAGCAGGCGGTCAGCAGATAGCCGCCGGTAGGCGCTTCCCAATCCAGCATCTCGCCGGCGCAGAATACGCCGGGCACGGGATGCAGCATCAGATCGTCATTCATGGCTTCAAATGGTACACCGCCGGCGCTGCTGATGGCTTCGTCGATCGGCCGCGGCGCGCGCAGCCGGACCGGCAGTTCCTTGATGGCGTGCGCCAGCTTGTGCATGTCCTGAAAATCTTCCGCGCTGGCGCATTCGCGCAGCAGCGCTGCTTTCGCACCTTTGAGCTTGAGGCGGCTTTGCAGATGGCTGGATATCGAACGCGCGCCGCGCGGATGCTGCAGCTCGCTCAGCACGCGCGAAGGCATCCAGTCAGGCAACAAGTCCAGATACAGCGTCGCTGGTGCGGAGGGTGCGATGGCGTCGCGCAAGGGCGCCGACAGTGCATAGATCAGGCCGCCTTCAATGCCGGTGTCGGTAATCATGCACTCGCCCTGACGGCGCACCGGCGTACCGTCGTTCAGCATGACGGTCGCCGCGATGGTCTTGAGCGGCTCTCCGGCAGCACGGCTGCGGAAGTGTTCGCTCCAGTCGATGTCAAAACCGCAGTTGGATGGCTGCAATGGCGCCAGATCGACGCCGCGCTCGCGCAGCAGCGCCATCCATGCGCCGTCTGAGCCGAGCCGTGCCCAGCTGCCGCCACCAAGCGCCAGAATGCTTGCCGAAGCGGAAGCTGTGACTTCTCCTTCCGGCGTGATGAAGCGCAGCTTGCCGTCGGCGTCCCAGCCTTGCCAGCGATACCGCATGTGGAAGCGCACGCCGGCTTCGCGCAGTCGATGCAGCCAGGCGCGCAGCAAGGGCGCTGCTTTCATGTCGGCAGGGAAAACACGGCCGGAACTGCCTACGAAGGTATCGATGCCAAGGCCGTGTATCCATGCGCGCAACTGCTCCGGGCCGAAGTCTTGCAGCAGCGCCGCAATTTCACTGCGGCGCGTGCCGTAGCGAGAGAGGAAGCCGCCGATGTCTTCCGAATGCGTAATGTTCATGCCGCCTTTGCCCGCCAGCAAAAACTTGCGCCCGACCGACGGCATGGCGTCGTAAAGATCAACCTGCACGCCATTGAGCGCCAGCACTTCGGCGGCCATCAGGCCGGCCGGACCGCCGCCTACGATAGCTACCGTGACGATGTTTTTCTGATCAATGACGGGATGGGGCACTGTATTTCTTTTCCAGTCTGGCGACCAGCATGGCCAGACAAATGGTCATCGTGAAGTACACCACCGAGATCGTGATGTATGGTTCCCAATAGCGGGAATAGTTGCCGGCGACGGTGCGTGCGGCATAGGCCAGTTCGGCCAGGCCGATGGTCGACACCAGCGAAGAATCCTTCAGCAGGGTAATCGCTTCATTGCCCAGCGGCGGCAGCATGCGGCGGAATGCCTGCGGCAGAATGATGTAGCGCATGCGCAGGCGATAACCCATGCCCAGGCTTGATGCCGCATAGCTTTGGCCGCGATCGATCGACTGGATGCCGGCGCGGAAGATTTCAGAAATGTACGCTGCTGCGTTGAGCGACAAGGCCACGATGCCGGACACGAAAGCGCCGTAATCCTGTTTGATGGTGCGCGCCAGCTCGCCGGAAATCAGCAGGCCGTTGTCCTGATGAATCAGCACCGGCATCACGGCGAAATGGATCAGCAGGATTTGCACGAACAGCGGCGTACCGCGAAAAAAGGCTACATAAAAACCGGCGATCCACTTGGTCACGCGCAACACGTATTTCCACACGCCATGCTGTACATCGGCCAGCCGCAGCATCCCGAGCAACAGGCCCATCACGGTGCCCGCGACGATGCTGATCACGGCGACTTCCAGCGTCATGAAGAAGCCCTTGATGAACAGCGGCGCGTAGCCTTCGATGATGCTCCAGCGGAAATCCATGATGGGGAAAGTGAGTAGTGGACATGAAAAATGCGCAATCCGGCCGGATTACGCATTTGTCTGAATTATACCGCAGCGCCGCTGCCAGCCTCGATTCTCTTGAATGAAGGCTCGCAGCGACGCCGGGTAAAAATTACTTCTTCGCGCCGAAATATTGCGCGCTGATCTTGTCAAACGTGCCATCGGCCTTCAGCTCGGCCATGCCCTTGTTGACCTTGTTCAGCAGCTCGGTATTGCCCTTGCGCACGGCGATGCCGTAGTACTCTTTCGGGAAGCCGGCATCGGAGACGGTGCGCAGCTTGCTGGCCGGATTGTTGGTGATGTAGTTCTTGACCACGGCATCATCGGCCACCACGGCGTCAACGCCACCGGTTTCCAGTTCCTTCAATGCCAGCGGGGTGGAATCGAGGCGCTTGATGTTTGCGCTGTTCTTGCCGAGCAGGTTCTGCACCACTTCGTCACCGGTCGTCGCGCTCTGCACGCCGACCTTCAGCGTCTTCAGGTCGTCGAATTTTTGCACCTTGGTGTTGTTTTCCGCTACGGCGATCAATTGCGACGCTTCGAAATACGGCTCGGAGAAATCAACGGTTTGCTTGCGCTCGTCGGTGATGGTGATGGCCGAGATCAGCAGGTCGCGGTCGCCCTGCGCCAGGAAGTTGAAGAAACCTTCAAACGGTGTCGGCACGAACTTTACTTCGATGCCGATTTTTTGCGCCAATGCCTTCATCACGTCGATGTCGAAGCCGGCCACGTTTTTCTGTTCGTTTTCAGCGGAGAACGGCGCATACGCGGATTCCACACCAACCAGATAGACCTTGGCCGCCGGAGCAGCTGCCGGCGCTTGTGCGACCGGTTCATCTTTTTTGCCGCAAGCAGACAGCGCGGACACCAGCGCCAACACTGGAACGAATTGTTTGAAGAACGTGTTCATGAGCTACCTTGTAAAAATGAAAACAATACGGACTCCGAAGCCGCGCCGGCTAGTGCTTTCAGGGGAATTCGGAAAGGGGAGGATTGTAAACGTTTATCACGCTGCTAAACGCGTTTTGCGGAGAAATGCCGGTAAAACGGCGAGTCTGTGGCCTGAATGTTAAATAATATGCAACAGCGGTATTCCGTCGGCAGGCCAGGCAGGCCCGGCCTCAATCGTTGGACGGCGTCGGCGTGGTGCGCGGCTGTTGCAGCAAAGCCTTGAGATTGGCCAGCCGGTTCTGCGGCGTGATGACTTCGCTCTCCTTGGGCACGGCGTCGCCGACATCGAGGTTCATTTCCTTGATGAAGCGCGACGGATCGCAAGCAGTGTATTCGCGCGCACGCTTGCGGCGCTTGCACCACGTGATTTGCAGGCTGCGCTGGGCGCGCGTGATGCCGACGTACATCAGGCGGCGCTCTTCTTCGATACGCGCGGCAATCGTTTCGGCCGGCGCATCGGCGTCGCCCTTGTGCGGCAGAATGCCTTCTTCCACGCCGATCAGAAACACGTGCGGATACTCCAGTCCCTTGGAGGCGTGCAAGGTCGACATGCGCACCGCATCCTGTTCTTCGTCCTTGCCTTCCAGCATGGACATCAGCGCCACCATCTGGGTCAGTTCCAGCAGATTCTTCTCTTCGCCTTCGCCATCCTTGCCGCCGTTGCCGCGTTCTTTCAGCCAGGTGGTGAAGTCGACCACGTTCTGCCATTTGCTCTGCGCCTGACGCTCATCGAAGGCGTCGTAGACGTAGCCTTCGTAGTTGATGGCTTCCATCATGTCGTCGAGCACCAGCGCCGCGTTCTCGCCGCTGCCGGAAGGACCGGGGCGGCTGGCGCGCGATTCGAGATTGTTGATGAAGTCGCAGAACTGGCGCAGCGGCAGCAATTGCTTGTCGGGCAGCTTGTCTTCCAGCGCGCCTTTGTACACCGCTTCAAACAGCGAGCACTGCCACTGGCCGGCCACTGTGCCGAGGACTTCCAGCGTGGCCTGGCCGATGCCGCGGCGCGGCGTGGTTACGGCGCGGATGAATGCAGGGTCATCGTCCTGATTGGCGATCAGGCGCAGGTAGCTGATGATGTCCTTGATTTCTGCGCGGTCGAAATAACTTTGCCCACCCGACATCACATAGGGGATGCGTTCGCGCCGCAAGGCCTTTTCAAAGATGCGCGCCTGGTGATTGCCGCGATACAGAATCGCATAATCGGAGAATTTCGCGCGCCGCTCGAAGCGATGCGCCGACAGCATGATGGCGACTTGTTCGGCTTCGGCTTCGTCGTCGTCCATCGCCATGACCTTGATCGGATCGCCGAGGCCGTGTTCCGACCACAGCGCCTTTTCAAACAGCTTGGGATTATTGGAAATCACCGAGTTGGCGGCTTGCAGGATGCGCGTGCTGGAACGGTAATTCTGTTCCAGCTTGATCAGATGCAGATTCGGAAAATCGATCTGCAGCGTTTTCAAATTTTCAATTGTCGCGCCGCGCCAGGCGTAGATCGCCTGATCGTCGTCGCCCACGGCGGTGAACATCGGCTTCTTGCCGATGCCGCTGACCAGCAGCTTGACCAGTTCGTACTGGCAAGTGTTGGTGTCCTGATATTCGTCGACCAGCAAGTAGCGCAAGCGGCGCTGCCAGCGGTCGCGCACTTCTTCGTTATTGCGGAACAGTTCCACCGGCAGGCGGATCAGATCGTCGAAGTCGACCGCCTGATAAGCCGACAGCGTGGCGACATAGCTGCGGTAGATGCGCGCAGCCACCGCTTCTTCTTCGTCGACGGCATTCCTGAGAGCAAGATCGGGATCGACCAGGCCGTTTTTCCACAGCGACATCGAGTTCTGGATGCGGCGGATCAGCTGCTTGTCGGTTGTCACCGCCAGATCTTGCACCAGCGAAAAACAATCATCGCTGTCCATGATTGAAAAGCGGTCCTTCAGCCCCAGATTCTTGGCTTCCTGGCGCAGAATCTTCACGCCCAGCGAGTGAAAGGTCGATACCGTCAGATGCTTGGCCTGCTTGGGTTCCTTGAGCAGTTTGGCGATACGCTCCTGCATTTCCAGCGCGGCCTTGTTGGTAAAGGTCAGCGCGGCGATGTGGCGCGATTCGTAGCCGCAGTTCTCGATCAGATGAGCAATTTTTTGCGTGATGACGCGCGTCTTGCCCGAACCGGCGCCGGCCAGCACCAGGCAAGGGCCGTTCATGTACAACACAGCTTCGCTTTGCGGGGCGTTGAGGCCAAATGCGGGGGCAGCAGACATGCGGGGATCGATTCGGTACGGTGGGGATAACGCGCCATTGTAGCAGGCCGGGCCAGCCGGGCCGGGGCCTTCTGTGGGACAATAACGGCGTACAGGAACAGGTCAAAGCATGAAATTCAACCACTTGATTCAAATCAACGATCCGCTCAATCCGCTGATCGACAATCTGACCCGCGAACAGTTGTGGAGCGGTCTCGTCATGCGCGCCGAAGCGCCGCAATTGTTCATGGAGCATCTCGACGAATGCCAGCTGTCCGACAAGACGGACAACTCGGTCAAGCGCATGCTGCGCTACGGCGAACTGCGCATTCACGACATCGTCACCTATGAGCCGTTGCAGCGTGTGCACTATCAGGTGCCGGCGCAGGGAGAAATCCCCAACTCGACGATGAGCATGACCATCGAAGAGCCGGAAGCGGAGGCCTTATTTGTGCGTTTCGAATACGACGATGGCGCGCCTGAAGAGGTTGATACCGAGAAAGCCTTTTACGACCAGTTCCGCCGCTCGGCGTATGAAGAAGCGGATATCGATACCATCCGCATCATTCGGGATCTGATCGTCAAAGGCTCGGTGCACTAGAGGCTGATAACAAGCCCTAGAACAAGCTGGTCACCGCGGCATTGATTGCCGCGCCCCCCACGATCAGCCACGCAAACAGCAATCCACCCAGCAGCAGAGGACGCATGCCGGCGCGGCGCACCGACGACAAGTGCGTCGTCAGGCCCAGCGCCGCCATCGCCATCGCCAGCAGGAAGGTGTCGGCGTCGAGCAAGGCGCCGGTGACGGCGGCCGGGATCGGAAACAGCGAGTGCAGCGCCACCACACCAATGAAGGCAAACGCAAACCAGGGAATGCCGGCCATGCGGGAAGTCTTGTTGCCGCCGGCATGCGCTGCCGGCTTGCCGCGTTGCATGTAAGCCGACAGGATCAGCAGGAAAGGCGCCAGCATCATCACCCGGACCATCTTGGCGATCACCGCAGTGTTGGCGGTGTGATCATCAATCGAACGCGCCGCCGCCACGACTTGCGCCACTTCATGCACGGTCGAACCGATGTAGACGCCGAAGTCGGCATGGCCTTGCAAGAAGTTCAGTCCATGCAGCAACGGGTACAAAAAGATCGCCACCGAGCCGAACACCACCACGGTCGAGACTGCTACGGTCACCTGCTCGCTGCGTGCGCGCAGCACCGGCTCCGTCGCCATCACCGCCGCCGCGCCGCAGATTGAGCTGCCGGCGCCGATCAGCATGACAGCGTTGGGATCCAGCTTGAATACCTTGACGCCGATGAAGTAAGCCAGTGCAAACGTCGACATCAGCATACAGGCGTCGATGACGACGCCGCTGACGCCGACTTGCGAAATGTCCTGAAAAGTCAGGCGCAGGCCGTACAGCACGATGCCCAGGCGCAGCAGGTTTTGTTTGGAAAACGCCACGCCGTTGCCGCAACTGGCCGCGACGCGCGGAAATACGGTGTTGCCGATCAGCATGCCCAGCACAATGGCGACCGTCAGCGCGCTGAAGCCATGCGCCTGCAGCCAGTCGTTCTTGCTGGCCTCGATGGACCCAAACGCCAGCCCGGCGCTCAGCGCCAGACCCGGGATAAAGCGGCCGAGCGGCAATGCGGGAGCGGCGGTAACGGGGATCGGCGAGGTATTCATGATGTGCCTGTCATTCATGGGTGATCGGAATGAGGGCACTTTAACGTGCAGCCATTTAAAAGAAAAACGCGTTATTTTGTTAATATTTACCTGAATAACAGGTTGATTGGTGAGCACGATGAAAATTACCTTGCGGCAATTGCAGATTTTTCTGGCGGTGGCGCAGTCCGGCAGTACGACCGCTGCCGCGGAAGCGGTGGCCTTGTCGCAGTCGGCGGCCAGCGCTGCCCTCAATGAACTGGAAGCGAGTCTCAACGTGCAGTTGTTCGATCGCGTCGGCAAACGGCTGGTGCTGAACGATAACGGCCGGCTGCTGTTGCCCCAGGCGCAGCACATGCTCGATGCCGCGCATACCATCGAACAGCAATTCCTCGCGCCTGACCAGGCCGGCGCCGAATTGCATATCGGCGCCAGCACCACCATCGGCAGCTACATGCTGCCCGAGATGGTCGCCGCCTATCGCCATGATCATCCGCAGTTGCGCGTGCGCGCGCTGGTGGCCAACACGGCGGACATCGTTGCCGCCGTCAGCAACTTCGACGTCGATGCGGCGCTGATCGAAGGACCGTGTCACGCCAGCGACGTGCTGGTCGAACCATGGATGACGGATGAACTGATCGTGGTCGCCTCGCCGACGCATCCACTGGCGGCGCAGGGAAAAAAACTCACGCTGAAAAAACTGAGCGAGGCCGACTGGCTGTTGCGCGAGGCGGGTTCCGGCACGCGCGAAGCGGTCGAGCACGCCTTGCTGCCTTACCTGCATCACCTGCCATCGGCGTGCGAGTTCGGCAATTCGGAAGCGATCAAGCGCGCCACGGCGGAAGGCATGGGCATCAGTTGCCTGTCGCGCGCGGTCGTGAAGGATCTGCTGGAATCGGGACGTCTGATCGAGCTGGCAACGCCGTTGCCGATGCTGCGCCGGCACTTCTATATGGTGCGCAACAAGCATCGCGTGTTGTCGCTGCGGCTGGCGTCCTTGCTGGATTTTTTCCGCACTTGGGCGGCCCGGCACGAGCAGGCTTAATGCATACTCTTAGCGTGCTATTTACGTGACGACGCCGGGAAGCGCACCTTCACCACCAGACCCGGATTCGCTTCCGCATCGCCTGCGCTGTCGGACAGGATAATTTCTCCGCGATGTGCCGAGGCGATGTCGCGCACGATGGACATGCCGAGGCCGGCGCCGTGCGGATTGGCGAGCTGTGCTGATGGTGCGCGATAGAACGGTGCAAACACGCGCTCGCGATCGGCAGCGGGAATGCCGGGGCCGTTGTCTTCCACTTCCAGTACGGCATACAGGTCGTCGCCGATACGCTGTTCAAATACACGCATGCCGATCTTGCCGTGCGCGGGCGTATAGCGGATTGCATTGTCGAGCAGGTTGACCACGAGTTCGTGCAGCAACAGCGGACTGCCGTCAATCAGCACGTCGTGGTCGGTGTCGAAGGACAGGTCGATGTGTTTGGCGACCGCATGCTGCGCCAGTTCGAGTGCAACCTGGCGCGCGGCGCCGGTCAACGAGACCGGCGCGATGCCGCCTTCGGCCGCGCCATGTTCGGCGCGCGCCAGCGTGAGCAGGCGATTGGCCAGATGCACCGTGGAGTCGGTGGTGCCGGCAATGCTTTCGACCAGCTCGCGCAACTCATGCAGGGCGCGCGGATCATTCGGCGCGCGGTCGAATTCGCGCAATGCCAGTTCCGCCTGGGTCTTCAATACGGTGAGCGGGGTACGCAACTGGTGCGAAGCGTCGGCGATGAAGCGCCGCTGTCCGGTGATCAGGGTTTGCAGGCGTTCCATATAGCCGTTCATGGCCAGCACCAGCGGCCGCATTTCCTTGTGCACGCGGTCAGGATCGAAGTCGGACAAATCCGTCGGCGCGCGCGATTCGACGTCGCTGCGCAATTGCATCAGCGGCCGCAGCACGAAGCGCACGGCAAACCACACCAGCAGCGCTGCAACCACCACGAGTACGCCTTGCCGCCACATGGTGTCGAACAGGATCTTGCGCGTCATGCCGCGGCGCGCATCCATGGTCTCGCCGACCTGGATCAATGCAATGCCGCGCATGCTGTCATCGTAGACAGGTTGATAAAGCGCCGCGATGCGCACCGGCTGATCGTGATAATCGGCCTGATAGAAACGCACCAGCGCAGGATAGGCTTCCGAGCGTTTGACGTCGGCCGGCAAGGGCGGCAGGTCGTCGTAGCCGGAGACGAATTCACCCTTTACGCCGGTGACCTTGTAATAAATGCGGCCCAGCGTATCGGTCTCGAAACTGTCGAGCGCCACATACGGTACATCGGCCACGACATGGCCGTTGACGATGGAGACGCGTTCGGCCAGTGCGCGCGTCGACGCCAGCAACGAACGGTCGTAGGCAATGTCGGCGACTTCCAGCGCATTGTAGTAAACCGACACCGCATCGACCGCCACCAGAATCAGCAGCGGCACCAGCAGCCAGCGCATCAGCTGACTGCGCAGACTGCCGAGTCTGGTCAGGGCGAAATGCCGTATCATCCGGCGGCTTGCAGCAGGTAACCGAGGCCGCGCAAGGTAGTGATGGAGACGCGGCCTTCGTCGATGGCGTCGAGTTTCTTGCGCAGCCGGTGGATATAGATTTCGATGGCGTCGACATTGGCGTTGTCGTCCAGCGAGAACACTTCCTGAAACAGTTTTTCCTTCGCCACGGTGCGGCCGACACGTGTGATCAGGGCCTCGAGCACGGCATGCTCGCGCGGTGTCAGCGCCAGCATGGCTCCGCCGTAGGTGAACATGCGCGACACGGTATCAAAACTCAGCGCGCCGCAATTTACGGTGACGGCTTCATTGCCTTGTGCGCGCCGCAGCAGCGCCTTGACGCGCGCTTCCAGCTCCACCAGTTCGAAGGGTTTGGCGAGATAGTCGTCGGCGCCGAGGTTGAGGCCGTTGACGCGGTCGTTGAGTCCGCCGCGCGCCGTCAGGATCAGCACCGGCGTACGGCTGCCGCGTCCGCGCAGGCGCTTGAGGACTTCCAGGCCATCCATCTTGGGCAGCGTCAGATCGAGAATGACCAGCGCGTATTCCTGCGTCAGCAGCAGGCTGTCGGCATCGGCGCCGTTGGCCGCGCATTCGACGGTGAGATGCGCATCCTGCAATGCCTTCGACAGCCAGCGGGAAAGTTCGAGGTGATCTTCAACCAATAGAATGCGCATGATGACAATGAAAAAGATGGTGCAACACAATGAGACAGCGAACCAACGCAAGAATCAAACAAGGAGCAAATCCATGAGTGAATTACCACCGTGCAGCAATGCACAAACACGGATAGCTGCGGATGCTAACAGAAGCCGGGCCTTTGTAATAGCGGGTTTGCGCGGCGCGCACATACGCGCCGGATTCTTTCACGGCACTGAAAGCCGATTGAAAGTTTGGGGAGGTAGCATGCGCCCACATAACCAGATCAATAAAAATAAAAAATCTATATCGGAGACTCTGCATGATCCAGATACGTCTTTGCATGCGTATTTACGCTTGCTCGCTGTGCCACGTTTTCACCGCTTCGTACCAGGCCTGACTGCCGTCATGACTTCGACCATCCGGCATCGGATTTTGCTCGTCTGCGCGTTCTGGCTGTGCGCCTTTTCCGCGCAGGCGACGGAATGCATCGTCCCGGCCAAGCCTGGCGGCGGGATGGACGGCGCGTGCAAGATGATGCGCAAGGTGCTGCCGGCAAAAGACGGTGCGCCGGAGATCAAGATCAGCTATCTGCCCGGAGGTATCGGTGCCGTGGCCTGGGGGTCGGTGGTTTCGCAACGGCGCGGCGGGCCGGATACGCTGGTGACGTTCTCGGGCGGCTCGCTGCTCAATCTGGCGCAGGGCAAGTACGGCAAGGCGGCGGTATCGGATGTGCGCTGGCTGGCCGGCATCGGCGCCGACTACGGCATGATCGCCGTGCGTAGCGACGCGCCTTACAAGAATCTGCGCGAGCTGGTCGATGCCATGGGCAACGACCCCGGCAAGATCACCATCGGCGTCAGCGGTACGGTGGGTAGCCAGGATTGGCTCAAGATCGCGATGATCGCCCGCCGCGCTGATATCGATCCCAAGAATTTCCGCTTCGTTGCGCTGGAAGGCGGAGGCGACTCGTTCACCGCTTTGCAGGCCAATCACGTGCAAGTGATTTCCGGCGATGCATCCGAGGCTGCGGCTTATATCAAGGAAGGCAAGTTCCGCATCCTCGCCGTGCTGTCGGAAGAACGTCTGCCCGGCGTGCTGTCGGGCGTCGCCACCGCGCGCGAGCAGGGCTTCGATGTGGTGTGGCCGATCATTCGCGGTTTTTACATGAGCGCGCACGCGTCGGATGCCGATTATCAGCGCTGGGTCGGCATCTTCGAGCGCGCCATGGCGACCGAAGAATTCAAGCGCCAGCGCGCTGCCGGCGGTCTCTATCCGTTTTCCATGACGGGGCCGCAACTGACTGAATACGTCCGCAAGGTCGTCGAGCAATATCGCAAGCAATCGCAGGAGCTGGGGCTGGTCAGATAGGCGCAAAGAAGCACACTGACCGGGTCCTTCCTGCCCACCATAAAACCTAAAGGAGATTTCGCATGTCCGTTCGTGTGTTCGTGAAGCGCCGCATCACTATTGCTCTGGCCCTGGCTTTGCCGCTGGCTGGTTTGTCCTCGTATGTTCTGGCGCAGGTACCGGCAGGTTATCCGGCCGACTACGCCAAGGTGGTCGACGCGGCGAAGAAAGAAGGCAAAGTGGTGGTCTACAGCACGACCGACTCGAAGGCGGCGGAAGCCCTGATCAAGGATTTCAGCGCGCTGTATCCTGCCGTGAAGGTGGAATACAACGACATGAACTCCACCGAAGTCTATAACCGCTTCATCTCCGAAGCAGCTGCCGGCGGCGCTACTGCAGACGTCATGTGGTCATCGTCGATGGACCTGCAGGTCAAGCTGGCGTCGGAAGGTTACGGCCTGGCCTACAAGTCGCCGGAAGCCGCCGCCATCCCGTCCTGGGCGAACTGGAAAGACACCGCCTACGGCACCACCTTTGAGCCTGCCGCCATCGTCTACAACAAGCGTCTGGTGCCGGAAGCTGAAGTGCCGGCCACGCATGCCGAATTCACCAAACTCCTGACTACCAAACTCGACAAGTACAAGAATAAGGTCACGACCTACGACATCGAAAAATCCGGCGTCGGTTTCAGCCTGATCACACATGACCTGAAACTCAATCCGCAGTTCTGGGATTTCGCCAAAGCGCTGGGCGGCGTGGCGGTGCGCGTGCAGTCGTCGACCGGCACCATGCTGGAGCGCATTTCCTCCGGTGAAAACCTGATCGGCTACAACATCCTCGGCCCTTATGCGCTGACCCGCGCCAAGAAGGACCCCTCCATCGGCATCGCCTTCACCAAGGATTACAACCTGGTGCTGTCGCGCGTGATCTTCGTCAACAAGTCGGCCAAGAACCTCAATGCCGGCAAGCTGTGGCTGGACTACATCCTGTCCAAACGCGGCCAGACCATCATCGCCAATGACGCGCAATTGTTTGCCATCCGCGGCGACGTGACCGGCGCCACCACCTCGGCGGAACTGAACAAGCAACTGGGATCGGCGCTCAAGCCGATGCCGGTCAGCACCGAATTGCTGGAATATCTGGACCAGACCAAGCGTCTGGCTTTCCTGAAGCAATGGAAGGACGCCGCCGGCAAGAAATAAGCCGCCGGACATCGTTCGCAACAAGCAGTCCGGCTGACCGGCCGGGCTGCAGTTTTCAAGACATCGCCGCTCGTCACTCTTCGTTTGGGAAGCCGCTTTTGCGCTCTCCCTGGCCGAAGGCTTGTCCGGATTTCCGGATGCGCAGGGGAGCGGTCGTGTCTATTTCTTAGGTAGCAAGACTTATGCAAACACTTTCAACCACCGATCGCATCGAGCCCGCAGCCAAGCGTTTCCGCATACGCCTGAACTGGCCGCGCGGCGTCGTTGTTGCACTGGCGTCGCTGGCGATCTTCGTGCCGCTGCTGCTGATTTTTTATCAGAGCTTTTTGTCGGCGCCGTTCTTCGCGCCGGTGAAGACGCTGACGCTGGATTCCTATCGTTTCATCTTCGATGATTCGGATTTCCGGCAAGCCTTCGTCAACGGTTTTTACCTGGCATCGGGCCTGGCGCTGATCGCCGTGCCGCTGGGCGGCATGCTGGCGTTCCTGATGGTGCGCACCGACTTGCCGGGACGCGGCTGGATCGCGCCGATGCTGCTGGTGCCGATCTTCGTATCCCCCATGGTGATTGCGTTCGGCTACGTGGTATCGATGGGACCGGTCGGCTTCTATACGGTCTGGGTGCGCAATCTGCTCTCCGCAGTCGGTTTCGAGGGCGATCCGTGGAACGTGTATTCCTTCCCGGCTATCGTCGTCATCGCCGGTTTGACCCACGTGCCGCACGTGTATCTGTATGCATCGGCTGCGCTCAAGAGTCTCGGCTCCGATGTTGAAGAAGCTGCGCGCGTCTCCGGCGCTTCGCCGCTGCAGGTGGCGCTCAACGTCTCGTTGCCGATGATCATGCCGGCGCTGGCGTATTCTGGCGTGCTGGTGTTCTTCCTCGGCTTTGAAGTGTTCGGGCTGGTGCTGGTGCTCGGCGATCCGGAAGGCCATCTGGTATTGGCGACTTATCTCTACAAACTCACCAACAAGCTTGGCACGCCTTCCTATCATCTGATGGCGGCCGTCGCAGTGTGCCTGGTGGCGGTGACCATGCCGCTGGTGATGCTGCAACGCTGGCTGCTGAAGTCGGCCAACAAATATGTCTCGATCAAGGGCAAGGGGGCGCGCCAGAAAGCGCTGCCCTTGGGCAAATGGCGCTGGATCGCTTTCGCACTGATCGCCGGCTGGTTGCTGTTCACCGTGATCGTGCCGCTGTCAGGGATCGCATTGCGCACCTTCGTTTCGCATTGGGGCGATGGCGTGAGGCTGCTCGACGTCCTGACGCTGCAAAACTTCCGTGACGTCTGGGGTCAGCCCTCGCTGGTGCGCGGCATAATCAACACCGTGCTGATCGGCGTGATCGGTGGCGCGGTGGCGGTGGCCTGCTACAGCGCGGTTGCGCTGGCGATGCACCGCAAGAACGACGGTATCACCCGCTTCCTCGACTACAGCGTGCTGGTGCCGCGTGCGGTGCCGGGGCTGCTGGCCGGCTTGTCCTTCCTGTGGGTATTCCTGTTCGTACCGTCGCTGCTGGACAACTTCCTCAAAGGCTTCGACAACGATGTGGCGCGCTGGCTGGTCGAGAATTTCATTCCTCAGTTACGCGAGCTGCGTTCGACCATTTTCTCAGTCTGGCTGGCGTACTCCGTGGTGTGGATGGCTTACGGTCTGCGCCTGATCACCACCGCTTTGCTGCAAGTCGGTCCTGAACTGGAAGAAGCGGCGCGCGCCGTCGGTGCGCAGCGCAGCCAGGTGACGCGCGACGTCACGCTGCCGCTGGTCAAGTACGGCCTGCTCGGCGCCTGGCTGATGGTGTTCCTGATCTTCGAGCGCGAATACTCGACCGGCGTGTACCTGCTGTCGCCGGGTACCGAAGTCATCGGCTCGATGATCGTCTCGATGTGGGCGGCAGGTGCCGTGGAACTGGTGGCTGCGCTGTCTTTCATCAACATCACGCTGGTGGCGATCGGTCTCGGCATTGCACTGCGCTTCGGCATCAAATTGCACGATTAACTTACTCAATATACGAGGATGCGGCGCAATGACGTCAGCCGCAGCCTGCAATCAAAGGAATCATCATGTCAGAACTTACCGTCAACGACCTGCACCTCGACTACGGCAGCGGCGCCGGCGCCAATCCGATTCTCAAGGGCGTCTCCATGCAATTGCAGCGCGGCGAAGTGGTCGCGTTGCTCGGCCCTTCCGGCAGCGGCAAGACCACGCTGCTGCGCGCCGTAGCCGGATTGGAATCGCCCAAGGCAGGCACCATCGACATCGCCGACCGCCGTGTCTTCGACGGTTCGCGCAAGCTGGAAATCCCGGCAGAAGAACGCAATCTCGGCCTGGTGTTTCAGTCGTATGCCCTGTGGCCGCACAAGACCGTATTCGATAACGTCGCTTACGGTCTCAAGCTGCGCAAGATGGGCGGCAGCGAAATCGCCGAGCGTGTGAAAACCGTGTTGTCGCAACTCGGCCTCGGCCATCTGGGCGAGCGTTTCCCGCACCAACTCTCCGGCGGCCAGCAGCAGCGCGTCGCCATTGCGCGTGCGCTGGTCTACAACCCGCAGGTGATTCTGCTCGATGAGCCGCTGTCCAATCTCGACGCCAAGCTGCGCGAAGAAGCGCGCGCCTTCCTGCGCGAACTGATTGTGCGCCTCGGCCTTTCGGCGCTGATGGTGACGCATGACCAGGGCGAAGCGATGGCGATTTCGGACCGCATCCTGTTGCTCAACAACGGCAAGATCGAACAGCAAGGCACGCCGCAAAGCATGTACCAGACACCGGACACCCTGTTCACCGCCGAATTCATGGGCAGCAACAACCGCCTGCCCGGCAAGGTGCTGCAGCGCGACGGCCAGCGCGTCACCTTGCAGGTCGAAGGCGGCACCGTGCTGGCCACGGCGCGCGGCGGCAACACCGGCAACGATGCCACCGGAATCATCCGTCTCGAACAAGTGCGTATCGCCGATCATCAGACCGACAACGCCATTCGTCTGCCGCTATCGACCTGCATGTATCTGGGCGATCGCTGGGAGTGCCTGTTCAAAGCCAAAAGCGCGGACAGCACAACGGTCGGCTTGCGCGCCTACGCGCCGCACAAGCTGGAACAAGGCGAGTACTGGCTGAGCCTGCCGGAGCAAGCGCTCTGGGCATTCTGATTTGACGCACGGGCGGGACGGCCGCCTGCCTGCGCATCAAAGCATTGCAATACCACCATAAGAACGATTTTTATCTAGGAGAAAAAGAGTGCAGAAGAAATTATTGACAGCAGCAATCTTGTCAGCCGTCAGCGGCATGGCGGCGGCGCAGAGCAACGTGACCGTCTACGGCCTGATCGATACCGGCATCGAGTATCTGAACCACGCCGGCACCAACGGCGGCAGTGTCACGCGCATGAGCTCGGGGGCGATGAACACTTCGCGTATCGGCTTTCGCGGTACCGAAGATCTGGGCGGCGGACTGAAGGCGGTCTTCCAGCTGGAAAACGGCTTCAAGCTCGACAACGGCGCCTTCGACGGCGATGCCAACCAGCTGTTCAACCGTCAGTCCAACGTCGGCCTGGAAGGCAGCTTCGGTCGCGTTGTCGCCGGGCGTTCGTTCAGCACCACGTATGACTTCATCCTGCCGTTCGATCCAATGGGTTATTCGGCGCAGTATTCGTGGGTGACATCGGCCGGCGCTACCGGCGGCCGCAAGGACGGCATGCCGACTGGTGTATCGAACATGATCAAGTACCAGGGTGATTTCGGCGGTTTCAAGATCGGTGCGATGTACGGTTTCGGGGAAGTCGCCGGCAGCGTCAACGACACGGCGAAGTACGGCGTTGGCGTTGCGTACGGCAACGGTCCTTTCTCGCTGGCGACAACCTATGATCGCGTCAACGGCACGGCGGCAGTTGCCGGCGGCGCTTACGACAAAACCACGACGGTGCATCTGGCTGCCGGCTATCAGGTTATCGAGCCGCTGAAGTTCAGCCTCGGCTATCGTTACTTCAAAAAGACGCTGGCGACCGGTGCAGCTGATCTGCGCAGCGATTTCTACTGGGGTGGGGCGACGTACAAGTTCACACCGGCATGGAGCCTGATCGGCACTATCTACTATCAGAACCAGAAGAATCTGGCGACCGATGCCGATCCGATCATGTATTCGCTGCGTCTGAAATATGCCTTGTCCAAGCGCACCGATCTGTACGCCAGCGGCGCCTATGCCAAGGCAAAGAACAATCAGCTGGTCGGCCTGTCGCGTGATGACGTTGGGTTTGGCAACAGCCAGACCGGGGTGACACTGGGCATGCAACACCGGTTCTGATCGTAGAAGCCGCTAAAAATGAAGCTGGCGTTGTTGCACCGGTTTGCCTAGCCAGATTCATTTTGTAGCGATTTCTACCGGTTGTGACAATGATAAAAAAGCGAGGCTTCGGCCTCGCTTTTTTATGGACTACTGAAAAGTTGATTCAGTCTTGCGGCTCGATTGGTTCAAACACGCCGGCGACGCGGTTCTTCTGCACCTGATCCCAGGGAAAGACGCGGCCGTTCATCGCCACATAGACGCCGTGCGTCAATACCTGCGCGACGCCGCAGGCGAAACCGAAATTGAATTGCGCATCCGATCCCTGAATCGCATAAGGGATCATGGCGCCGGTCAGCACGATGGTCTTGGCCAGTTGCGCCGCGCCCAATACGCGTGCAGTGTCTTGCATCGTATCGGTGCCGTGAATGATGACGATGGCGTTTTCTTCGGAGCGGTCGCAGGATGCCAGCACGCGGCGGCGGTCGATGTCCTGCATGTCGAGCGAGTCGAGCAGGGGCAATTCTTCCAGTGTCGCGGGGACCGTCAGGCGCGCACGCGCGATCACGGCCGGCAGGTGGCTGTTGGCGAAGCCGAGCTGGCCGGCGATTTCGTCGTAGTGTTTGTCGAAGGTGCCGCCGGTGGCGATGATGCGTAAAGTCATGATGGTGACGAATCAGGAAAACGAGTCTTTGCCATCATACCCCACATCTCGCTATCGGCAGCACTCAGCGGACTCAGGCTGCCATGAGCTGCAGCGCCAAGCCGGCATTTTCAGCGGCCTGCTCCGCCGCCTCCGGCGGCATCGGGATCTGACCATCGATCAGCAGCGCAAACAGGCGTTCGACGTCGATCGCCTGGATCAGCAGCTGGCCGTTGTTGGCCTTGATGACTTGCGTTACCAGCATCGATGCGCCTTGCATCGCGAATGGCGTGTGGATGATCTGGCCGGGATTGAATTGCGGCACGGCATGCAATTCGTCGACCAGCAGGCCGATGGTGTGTTCACCCTCGCGCACGATCATGACCTGGCTGCTGCCGCTGACGGCTGAACGCGTGCCGCGCATCATCTGGCCGAGGTCGAAGACCCAGATGAATTCCTTGCGCTTATTGTCTGCTCCGTCGTGCTGCAGGCCGAGTACGCCGATCTGTTCCACGCGCGTACCCATCGATGTCGGCAGTACGGCGCTGTAGGGGACTGCTTCCACGACATGCGCCGCCGAGATGGCGAACAGGTTATTGTCGCTGAAGAAGGTTGCGTATTCGCTGCCGTCGGTAATGGTCGGATCGGTTTCCAGCAGGAACTGGCGGCTGTCGGTTTGCGATCCTGCGCCTTGCACCGCACCGAAGGATTCGAACACCACTGCGATGATGTCTTCCTGATAGCCGTCGCTGACCTTGAATTCGCGATAGCCGCTGGATACCGAGCAGGCCACGATAGCGTACTCATTGTCGTGCACGGTGACTTGCGAAGCGCGCCCGCCGTTGGCGATGGCCAGCAGCGCCGGATCGATGTCGAGTACGTCGCCCACTGCACGTGTTTCGTCCGTGGTCGAGATGATGCGCGCATTGCGGTCGATGTAGAAAGCGGTCATCTTCTTCTTGCCGGTGATGCCGCTGGCCAGCATGTTGGAAAACTCCGGCGTCGAGTCGAACACGATGCCGATGCCGCCGACCACGATGGCTTCGTTATCGAGATCACGGATCGCCGCATGATAAATGTAAGTGTCCTTGCCGTCATACAGCGGCGTCGACGCAAACTGGCTGACGTGATACTGCTGTTGCGTGCGCAGCGAGAGGACGTGGTTGAGGCTGTCTTCATCGACGTGTGTACCGATCATGGCGGCAGCATTGTCGCCGGTGCTGGCAACGATGCGGCCGTGGCGGTCGTAGACGAAGATGCGCGTATACACGGTGTAAAGACCGTTGATGTAGGAGAGGATAGTGGTCATCTTCTCCACCGTTGCCTGATCTTGCTCCGGCTGCGCCAGCGCGGTGCGCAGTTCCGGCGTCAGCGCCCACCAGCGGCAGTCGTCGGAGCGCTCGTACAGATTGCGGTCGAGCAGGTCGACCAGCAGGCTGGTGGTGAATTCGGCGTCGCGCATGCCGGACACCAGCACGGTCTGGTAGAGGTCGTGGATAGATTGTGCGAACAACTCGTTGCTGCGGTTGCCGGTCTCGCTGATCTGATCGAGGATGGTCTTGAGCTTGAGCATTTCGCCGCGCTGACCGGCGGTCATGACCTGGCCGTTCCAGACGATGCGCTGGATGGTCTTGGCGGCGGTCATGATGTCGAATAGCGGCGGGCAGAAGGATTCCGCATGCGACAGCAAGCCTTCGGCGATGTCGGTTGGCAGTTTGGTCAGTGCATCGCTGATGACGCCGCTGAATGCAACCTCCACCGGAATCATCACCTGGCCTTGCCAGCCGTCCGGCCCCGGATAACCCTGGTAACCATCGGAAGACACCGTGCGCACCAGATACTCGCGGCCGCAAAACAGCATCAGCGAAGCATTGCCGTCGCGGTTGACCGGTACTTCGGTGCCGACCGGAACCCACAGCTTGTCGGCGCTGGCGATGACGCGATTATCGGCGTCGAGCAGCAGCATGTTGGAGCGCGATTCTGCATCGCGATGCGAAGAGAAAATGCCGGCCATCTCTTCTTCGAAATGGAAGCACAGACAGAGGATGCCGACTACCGCACCAGTTTGGGGATGCTGCATGCGGCGCGAATAAATCAGCGCGCGCTCCTTGCCGGGACGCAGGTCGCTGAAGCGGAAGGTCTCGACATAGGTATCCGAGTTGAGCGTCTCGCTGATAAGCGCGTCGGCGCTGTGTTCCAGCGGTGTCGCCGGATCGATCTGCACGAGTACATTACCCTCGGTATCGAGCAGCATGATCTCGTCGTAGACGGTGTACTTGTTGCGATACTCGCGCAGGCGATAGCGAATCGCGTCGGTGTTGTCGGTGATGCCGGCGACGAAATTGCACAATTCGCGATCAGTGGCGAGGAAGCCGACGTCGGCGGTGCGCTCGAACAGATTGCGGACCACGATGTCGATCACGTATTGCGCTTTGGTGCCGATCTCTGTGAGCACGTTGCGGACTTTTTCCTGGACCAGGCTGACCACCAACTCGCGTTCAAGCCGGCTGAAGCCGGTGCGGGTTGCCGCCATGGTCGGCAGGATGGTCTTGGCTTCGCTGGGGCAATTCATTTTGGCCGAGGCTTCAATCACGCGCCACATCAGATTCAATTCCTGCAGCGACTGTTCGCATTTCGTTACATCGCGCATGTACGGCAGAAAAGTCTCGGTTTGAATCGCTACGTGTTCACTCATGTTGTCCCTTTATTGAAGAAGTCCGCAAGAACCTATCCGCACCGCGCTTATGTTTAATGGTGAATCTTCTGAGTTAATGGCGGCGCTCAGTTGTTATTACGCAAATTGCGTGCCACGCATTTTATTGGCAAAACAATATTCATGTTGTCTACAAGATGGTCCGCAAAACCGCATGCAGACTGGCTTTCGTAAATTTCCATGTGGAAACTGCAAAGACGTTTTGCGAATGAATTCTTCACGTGCGGTTGAATTTCATTAAACGATAAGCACCTAAGTCAACCTGGCGTCACACAGCAGTCATGCCGTCGTCAGTCAGATTTTTTATAGTTGGATAAAATCGAGGGGATATGAAACCGATCGCTCCCGGCACCGTCATCTTTCATCGTCATCGCGGCTATGGCGTCATCGTCTCCGTCAATTTATTGACGGGGTGGATTTCTGCGCGCTTCGGCAGCGAGGTGCGTACGCTCGATCTCAATCTGTCGTCGGATGAAGTGCAGCACGCGGATGGCACGCCGATCCTGTTTCGCCGCGCGCCCCCGGACCGCATGCCGCACGCGCGGCTGATGGCGATGGTGCGTGAACTGCATGCGGCCGGGTACCAGCGTCTGTATCTATATAGCTGGCCCAAGCCTTCCGGTCTGCATTGGCGCTGGCATTTGTTCGCCGGTCCGCGGCATTGGAATGAACGCCCGTGGCGCGAAGGCTGGTATGGATCCGGAGCCGATTACAACTTCAATCCGATTTTTGGCTGGGGCGATGTGCCGGGTGCGAGCGCGCAGGATCTGGCGAGCGCACTGGCGCAATTCGATCCGCACGGGCTGGCGCAGGCGCTGGGAAGAGATGAAGATCACACCGACTGGTTTGCGTCAGTGTGCAACGCCTTGTTGCCTGACTATGCATTCAGTCTGGGCTGGGATCACACGGGGCAGATGCCGGAACATCTGCCCGTGATTGCGGTGCGTCGCGGTGTCGCACCGTATGCCGGACCGCCGCTGCCGTGGCCTCCCGGCTGGGCGCACTTATGGAAAGTGTCGCACGCGCCTCATCTGGCGTATGCGCCGCCGAGGCCTGTTCGCATTAAGCCAACGCCTCAGGATTGAGGACATTTTTCGGCGTGCCGTTGGCGAAGTCGACGATGTTCTGGAACGCCGCGCGGAAGTACAACTCGTAGCCGTCTTTTTCCACATAGCCGAGATGCGGTGTGGCGACTACGTTGTCCATGCGCAGCAGCGGTGAATCTTGCGGCAGCGGTTCAGTTTCGAAAACATCGAGTCCGGCGAAACCGGGACGGCCTTGTTGCAGCGCTGCTTCCAGCGCGCCCCCGGCCACCAGTTCAGCGCGGCTGGTGTTGATGAAGGTTGCCGTCGGCTTCATCTGCGCCAGGTCTGCTGCGGTCACGATGCCGCGCGTGGCATCGTTGAGGCGCAGATGCACCGACACGAAATCCGACGTCGCAAAAAATTCTTCCTTGCTCTCTGCCGCGGTATAGCCGTCTTGCTGTGCCTGCGCGCGGCTGGCGTCGCGGCCCCACACCACCACTTTCATGCCAAAGGCTTTGCCGTAGCCTGCCACCGTGCGGCCGATTTTTCCGTAGCCCCAGATGCCGAGCGTACGGCCTTTGAGTGCGACGCCGAGAGGATTGTGTTCCGGCACGGCGGAAACTTGCTGCCAGATGCCGGCTTTGAGATTGGCGGTGTATTGCGGTACGCGACGCGCGGCTGCCATGAGCAGCGCCCAGGTCAGCTCCGACGGCGCAGTCGGATCACCGACACCTTCGACGATAGCGATGCGCTGAGCGGTAGCTGCGGCAACATCGACATGGCCGCTGACCTTGCCGGTTTGCGAGATCAGTTTCAGCGCCGGCAATTTTTCCAGCAGCGCCTTGTTGAAGGCCGTGCGTTCACGAATCAGCACCACCGCATCGAACGGTGTCAGGCGCGCGACCAGTTGCCCGGCGCCGCGCACGCTGTTGGTAAATACTTTGACATCATGTCCGTCCAGCATCTTGAAACAGTCGAGCTGACGGACGCTGTCCTGGTAGTCGTCGAGAATGGCGATCTTCATGTGGTCTCCGGAGGGCGGTCGCTATTGAGTAAAGCCACATCATAAAACGCCCGCCGGATTTTTGCCGCGCCCTTTCAATGCATGACGCTTATGTAACGATTTCAGGCCGGGATCTCGATCACCAGCTTGCCGCGTGCGCCGCCCGCATCGATTACGTCATAAGCGGCGTCGGCTTGATCGAAGCCAAAGCGGCGTGCGTCAACCTGGACGATGACCTTGCCTGCTTCGACCAGTTTGGCGGCTTCTTTCATGATTTTGCCGTGGTGTGCGCGGCCCTTGCCGGTCAGCAGCGGCATCAGCGTAAAGACGCCGGAGTAAGTCGCCGCGCGGAACGACAAGGGCGCCAATGCATGCGTCCCCCAGCCGAGACAGCTGACGACATGGCCGTGGTAACGGCGCGCCGCGACGAAGGATGCATCCAGCGTAGCGCCGCCAACGGTGTCGTAGACGATGTCGAAACCTTCGCCACCGGTGTATTGCTGCACGTACTCTTCCACCGTGGAGGTGCGATAGTCGATGAAGGTGGCGCCGTAGCCGGTGATGATGTCGCGTTGCTCGGCCGAGCCGGTGGCATAGACGTCGGCGCCGAAAGCGATGGCGATCTGCACCGCGATATGGCCGACGCCGCCGGCGCCGCCATGCACCAGTACTTTCTGGCCGGCATGGATGCGCGCGCGATCGACCAGGCCTTCCCAGGCGGTGATGAAGATCAGCGGCAGGGCGGCGGCGTCACGCATGCCGATGTTGGATGGCTTGTGCGCCAGTAGACCGGCGTCGACGGCGGCAAATTGCGCCAGCGAACCTTGCACGCTGCCGACGCCGCCGGTCATGCCGTAGACTTCGTCGCCGATATTGAAGCTGGTGACGCCGTCGCCGACGGCTTCGACCACGCCGGCCATGTCGATGCCGAGGACAGCGGGCAACTGCGCCTGCGCATGACCGGCCTTGCCGGCGCGAATTTTGGCGTCGAGCGGATTGAGGCCGCTGGCGCGAATGCGCACCAGTACCTGGCTGGGGCCGGCGACAGGACGGGTGATTTCCGTAATTTGCAACGGAGTGGCGGTGGCGTTGAGCAAGACTGCTTGCATGGTGTTGGCGTTCATGACGTTTCCTTTCAATGGTGATGGTCGGGCGCCGAGCGGTGTGTCTTCAGCGATGGAGCCAGTGTAGAGAGGGATAGGAAGCAGAAAAACGGGGCAGGCGGTAATACAGAATGATGAAAACGTGGATAATCGATTGCAGCCCAAACAGCGCGCAAGACACAAGATCAGCGATTAAAACAGAGAGAAAAACATGGACCGACTGGATGCCCTGAAAGTGTTCTGCAGCGTGGTCGAGGCCGGTGGTTTCAGCCGCGCCGCCGACAGGCTCGGCATCTCGACGTCGTCGGTGACCAATCAGGTGTCGGCGCTGGAAGCGCACTTTCGCATCAAGCTGCTCAACCGCACCACGCGCAGCATGTCGCTGACGGCGGAGGGGCGCCAATGCTATGAGCAGGCGCTGAAGCTGCTCGGCGACATGAGCGAGCTGGAAGAGGGGCTGATGCAGTCGAACGCCATGCCCGCCGGTACCTTGCGCGTGGATATGCCCAGCATCATCAGCCGCCAGTACATTGCGCCTGCGCTGCCCAAATTTCTCGCACAGTATCCGGACATCGCGCTGAAGATCACTGTCGGCGACCGCATGATCGACATGGTGGAAGAGGGCGTCGATGTGGTGATCCGGATCGGCGATCTGCCCAGTTCCAATCTGATTGCCAAGACGGTGTTCAAAACCAGCTTCATGACCTGCGCATCGCCGGCTTTCCTTGACCGCCATGGCGCGCCGAAGACGCCGCAGGAGCTGGCGGATTTTGCCTGCCTCGGTTTTCTCAATCCCCGGTCGCGCATGGTGCGCTCATGGCAATTTTCCAAGGGCAAGGACAGCTACACCCACATTCCGCAAGGCGCGCTGGCGATGGATCACGTGGAATCGCTGATCGAGTCCTCCAAGGCTGGTTGCGGCATCGTGCAGCAGATGTCGGTGTCGCTGATTCCACCCGTGCGCAGCGGCGAACTGGTGCCGGTGTTGCAGGACTGGCTGGCGCCGGGGCCGGACGTCTCGGTGCTGTTTCAGCAGAAGCATCACCGGGCGGCGAAGATCAAGGCCTTTGTGGACTTCGTTGCCGGCATCTTTTGATGTTTTTCAGACACTTTTTCCCGGCAAGCTTCTTCGGCTGCATTCGATAAATTCGCCGTCTTAATTTTGTGCTGCTGCACAGCAATGTCAGTCAGGCGCTGACAACAGATCGTCCGTTTGTCCTGTGGCACTTTGGCATCGCAGCGGTGTCTACCCCGTAAGACTTTGGCAGGCGAAGTCGCTTGCGTTTCTTTTGCTGCACTGCTTCGTAATGAAAAAACGCGATCACGTTAAAAGCGTATTTCCTACTACATTAGTCGGTTACTTTTCACTACAATTAAGCAAGGTACGGGTGTACAATCGCCGCCTGATTTTCATAAAAGCAGTGGCTGCGGAACAATCCCCGGCAGCATATTTATGAACGGTTTCAGTGATGACCATGGCTCAATCCGGCCCGCTCGCCTACTTCGCGAGCAGCCACGCAGTCATGACCTGACTGCATTCGACAAGACCGCCGTACCACCGGCTGATGGCGCCATCCGCCTCGCCGACTGCATGCAACGACGATCCTGCCGTGCCAACGAATTCGATTTAACTTTAGGCATTGGAGGTAGTGTTATGAATCAACCCGTGATGGAAGGCGTCGCCGCATTGAACGCCCCCGCTTTCGTCAAACACCAAAAACTGATCAACTGGGTCGCCGAGATCGCTGCGCTGACCAAGCCGGAAAGCATCTACTGGTGCGACGGTTCGCAGGAAGAGTACGACCGCCTGTGCGCAGAAATGGTCGCCGCCGGCACCATGAAGAAGCTGAATCAGGAAAAGCGCCCGAACAGTTATCTGGCCTGCTCCGATCCGTCGGACGTGGCGCGCGTGGAAGATCGCACCTTCATCTGCTCCAAGAACAAGGAAGACGCCGGCCCGACCAATAACTGGACCGACCCTGCCGAAATGCGCACGACCCTCAACGGTCTGTTTGCAGGCAGCATGCGCGGCCGCACTTTATATGTCGTGCCGTTTTCGATGGGGCCATTGGGTTCGCCGATCGCGCACATCGGCGTTGAGTTGTCGGACTCACCTTATGTCGCGGTGAACATGCGCATCATGACCCGCATGGGCAAGGCCGTGTACGACGTGCTGGGCAGCGACGGCGATTTCGTGCCATGCGTGCACACCGTCGGCGCGCCGCTGCAACCGGGTGAAAAAGACGTCGCCTGGCCATGCAACGCCACCAAGTACATCGTGCACTATCCGGAGACCCGTGAGATCTGGTCGTACGGTTCCGGCTACGGCGGCAATGCGTTGCTGGGCAAGAAGTGCTTCGCACTGCGCATCGCGTCGACCATGGGCCGCGATCAGGGCTGGCTGGCAGAACACATGCTGATCCTCGGCGTGGAGTCGCCTGAAGGTAAAAAGCATTACGTTGCAGCAGCCTTCCCGTCGGCGTGCGGCAAGACCAATTTCGCGATGCTGATTCCGCCGAAGTCCTTCGACGGCTGGAAAGTCACCACCATCGGCGACGACATCGCCTGGATCAAACCGGGTCAGGACGGTCGCTTGTACGCGATCAATCCGGAAGCGGGTTATTTCGGCGTGGCCCCGGGCACCAACGAAAAGACCAACTTCAACTGCATGGCATCGCTGCGCGCCAACACCATCTTCACCAACGTCGCACTGACCGACGACGGCGATGTCTGGTGGGAAGGCATGACCAAGGAAGCGCCTGCACATCTGGTCGACTGGCAAGGCAAGGACTGGACGCCTGAAATCGCCAGGGAAACCGGCCGCAAGGCTGCCCATCCGAACGCGCGTTTCACCGTCGCCGCGACACAAAATCCTGTGATCGATGCTGCGTGGGATGACCCGGCAGGCGTGCCGATTTCGGCGTTCATCTTCGGCGGTCGTCGTTCGACCACCGTGCCTTTGGTCACTGAAGCGCGCAACTGGGTGGAAGGCGTCTACATGGCTGCGACCATGGGCTCGGAAACCACTGCCGCCGCCGTTGGCCAACAAGGCGTGGTGCGCCGCGATCCGTTCGCGATGCTGCCGTTCGCCGGCTACAACATGAGCGACTACTTCCAGCACTGGCTGAATCTGGGTCGCAAGATCGCCGCGTCGCCTGCCGAACTGCCGAAAATTTACTGCGTCAACTGGTTCCGCACGGACGCTGACGGCAAGTTCGTCTGGCCTGGCTTCGGCGACAACATGCGCGTGCTGAAATGGATGCTGGAACGCATCGAAGATCCGCAAGGCGTACGCGTCGGCGGCGTTCCCCACATCTTCGGCGTGTCGCCGCGTTACGAAGACCTGCAATGGGACGGCATCGACTTCACGCCGGAACAGTTCGCCATGATCACCTCGATCGACAAGGCGGCCTGGGCTCAGGAAGTTGCGTTGCACACCGAGCTGTTCGACAAGCTGAAACATAACTTGCCGAAGGAACTGGTTGAAGTGAAAGTAGCGCTGGAGAAGAAGCTGGCAGCCTGATGGCGTCAAGAATCTGATCGTTTCACACTGTTAAGGAAAACGGCCGTCGACGATGTCGATGGCCGTTTTTTTTATACCCGCAAGATAGTCTGCAGCACGTCGCGCATGCGGTCCGGCACCTTTACCGGACGGCGCGTTGCGGCGTCGACATAGACGTGGATAAAGTGGCCTTGCGCCGCCGCCGTCGCATCGCTCTCGCGAAAAATCCCCACTTCATAACGCACGCTGGAGTTGCCGATGTTTGCCACACGTACACCGACATGCACCGTATCCGGAAAGCTGACCGGTGCAAAATAATTGCAATGCGTCTCGATGACCAGGCCGATGACCTCACCGTCGGGGATGTCGAGGGCTTGTTTTGCCATCAGGAAATGATTCACTGCAGTGTCGAACCAGCTGTAATAAATCACATTGTTGACGTGGCCGTAGACGTCGTTGTCCATCCAGCGCGTCTGCAAGGTGTGGAAGTGCGGATAATCGGCGCGAAGGGAGGCGGTCGGTTTGTTTGTCATCTTATCGTGGGCTGGTCACACGCGTGTTGCCGTGCTGAAGTAATATTGCGGCGGGAACGAACCCTGTCTCCCGATTTCTACTGAACGGTGAGTCAGCAGTGTAAGCGATCGCCTCTGGCGGCGCAGCAGGGAGGGCAAAGCCCATGGTTGCATTGGTTGTTTCGGGCAACTTCGTGCCCATATGCCTCCTATCCCTTGTTACACGCGGCATGCCGCTTCACACGAATGTTGATAGTCAAATGCAATCGAAAGTATTAAACAAATAAATTTGATTAATATATAGAGGCGCTTTACTATCTCTTCACTCTCTTTCAACCCCTAAGTAAAGGAAACGCAATGTCCCTGATCAATACGACAGTCAAGCCATTCAAAGCAACTGCTTACCACGACGGCAAATTCGTCGACATCACCGAAGCAACTCTGAAGGGCAAATGGTCCGTGTTCGTGTTCTACCCAGCTGACTTTACTTTCGTCTGCCCGACAGAACTGGAAGACCTGGCCAACAACTACGCTGAATTCAAGAAGCTGGGCGTGGAAATCTACGGCGTGTCGACCGACACTCATTTCGCGCACAAGGCATGGCACGACACTTCGGAAGCCATCAAGAAAGTGCAATACCCACTGGTCGGCGACCCAACAACAACTCTGGCTCGCAACTTCGAAGTCCTGATCGAAGAAGAAGGCCTGGCACTGCGCGGTACTTTCGTCATCAATCCAGAAGGTCAGATCAAGGTTCTGGAAATCCATGACAACGGTATCGGCCGCGACGCTTCCGAACTGCTGCGCAAGGTCAAGGCAGCGCAATACGTTGCTTCGCACCCAGGTGAAGTTTGCCCGGCAAAGTGGACTGAAGGCGCAGAAACTCTGAAGCCTTCCCTGGATCTGGTCGGCAAGATCTAATTTAAATCGCTGATTGGGCTACTGCGCGGCCCGATCTCAAAGCTGTGATGCTCGCCGTACATCCGTACGGCTGCGCTTCTCGCTTCGACCTCGGACCGCTCGCTACGCCCACCCGACGATTTAACGCATTCGTTAAGCATCAAGAAGTACAGAAACAAACACTGAAGTACCAGTCCGGGCTCGGCGCAAGCAACGCCGCAGAGCTCACGAGGCCGAGCGGCGGAGTCCGGACAATATTGAAATCTCACATCAGAGGAAAGTGGAAATCATCATGTTGGATGCCAATCTCAAAGCCCAATTGAAAGCCTACCTGGAAAAGGTCACGCAGCCTATCGAGATCGTCGCGTCGCTGGATGATGGCGCCAAGTCTCGTGAGTTGCAGGAGCTGCTGCAGGAAATCGTCACGCTGTCCGAGCGCATCACGCTGGTCGAGCGCAACGATCATGCAACACGCAAGCCGTCCTTTTCATTGAATCGCCCCGGTACCGATATCAGCGTGCAGTTCGCAGGTATCCCGATGGGCCACGAATTTACGTCGCTGGTGCTGGCGCTGCTGCAAGTCGGCGGCCACCCCATCAAGCTCGACGACAAGGTGATCGAACAGATCCGTAATCTGGATGGCGATTACACCTTTGAAACTTATATCTCGCTGACTTGCCAGAACTGCCCGGAAGTCGTGCAGGCGCTGAACGTGATGTCGATCATCAACCCCCGGATCCGCTCGGTGACGGTGGATGGCGCGCTGTTCCAGGACGAAGTCGAGAAGCGCCAGATCATGGCTGTGCCGACCGTCTACATGAACGGTGAAGTGTTCGGCCAGGGCCGCACCGGCGTGGAAGAAATCCTCGCCAAGCTCGACACCGGCGCCGCAGCGCGCAAGGGTGAAGAACTGAGCGCCAAGGAAGCCTACGATGTATTGATCGTCGGCGGTGGCCCAGCAGGTGCAGCAGCAGCGATTTATGCTGCGCGCAAAGGCATTCGTACCGGTGTCGTTGCAGAACGTTTCGGCGGCCAGGTGCTGGATACGCTGGCGATTGAAAACTTTGTCTCCGTCAAGGAAACCGAAGGCCCGCAATTCGCTACGGCGCTGGAACAGCACGTCCGTACTTATGACGTCGACATCATGAACACGCAACGCGCTGAAGCACTGGTGCCCGGCAATGGCCTGATCGAAGTCAAGCTGGCCAACGGCGGCGTCTTGAAGGGCAAGACTGTGATTCTGTCGACCGGCGCACGCTGGCGCGAAGTCAACGTGCCGGGCGAGCGCGAATACCGCAACCACGGTGTCGCTTACTGCCCGCACTGCGATGGTCCTTTGTTCAAGGGCAAGCGCGTGTCGGTCATCGGCGGCGGCAACTCCGGCGTGGAAGCGGCAATCGATCTGGCCGGCATCGTCAGCCATGTCACCTTGCTGGAATTTGCAGCTGAACTGAAGGCCGATGCAGTGCTGGTGCGCAAGCTGAAGAGCCTGCCCAACGTCACCATCGTGACCTCGGTGCAAACCACCGAGATCACCGGCGACGGCAAGAAGGTCAACGGCATCAGCTACAAGGAACGTGTCAGCGGTGAAGTGAAGCACGTCGAACTGGAAGGCGTTTTCGTTCAGATCGGTCTGGTGCCGAACACCGAATGGCTCAAGGGTACAGTAGCCTTGTCCAAGCACGGCGAAATCGAAATCGATGCCAAGGGTCAGACTTCGATCCCCGGCGTGTTCGCAGCAGGCGATGTGACGACTGTGCCGTACAAGCAGATCGTGATTGCAGTGGGCGAAGGCTCCAAAGCAGCGCTGAGTGCCTTCGATCACCTGATCCGTTCTTCGGCGCCGGAAGAAGCACCGGTTGCAGCAAAAGAGGCTGTCGCAGCCTGATGCAGCCTGATGCAGCCTGACAGAGAATGAAGTATTCGTTTCAGCAGTAAGCCAAACGTAAAAAAGCCACCGTAAGGTGGCTTTTTTATTGCGCTGCCGATACTGCGATGAGATCAGATGAAACATCTCACCGCAGCATCGTGCACGGACTTACTTGAACAGCAGGCGCATCGAATCCCAGGCGCGGCCGAAGATGCCGGCAGGACCGACTGATTCCAGAGCCACCAGCGGCAACTCGGTAACGACCTTGTCGTCGATCATGACCTTCAGCGTGCCGACCTTGGCGTTTTCCGAAATCGGCGCGATCAGTGGGTCGTTGCGTTCAACGCGCGGCTTGATCTTGTCGGCGGTGCCCTTCGGTACGGTCACGTAGACGTCGCGCAGGAAGCCGATCTTGATCTTGCCTTGCGATCCCTTCCACACATCAGGCGTGTCGACGGCCTGGCCCTTGCTGTACAGCTTCACGGCGTCGAAGTTCTGGAAGCCCCAGTTCAGCAGCTTCTGGCTCTCTTGCGTACGGACCTGATCGGAAACCGTGCCGATGACTACCGAAATCAGACGGCGCTCGCCGTTGGCGACCGGGCGCTTGGCCGAGGTGATCAGCGAGAAGCCGGCGCTTTCGGTGTGTCCGGTCTTCATGCCGTCGACGGTCGGATCCAGCCACAGCAGACGATTGCGGTTCGGCTGAGTGATGTTGTTGTAGGTGAATTTCTTGACCGAGTAATAGGTTTTGTAAAACTCGGGGAAGTCGTTGATCAGGTTGCGGCACAGGATCGCCAGATCGCGCGCGGTCGTGTACGTATCCGGGCTGGGCAAGCCATGCGGATTGCTGAAGTGCGTGCCGGTCAGGCCCTGGCGTTGCGCTTCACGGTTCATCAGCACGACGAAGGCGTCGGTGGTGCCGGACACGGCTTCGGACAGCGCCACGGCGGCGTCATTGCCGGAGACCGAGATCAGGCCGTACAGCAGATTGTTGATCGACACCGGCTTGTTCGGCTCGATGAACATCTTGGAGCTGCTTGGGTCGACCTTCCATGCGTTGACGGAAACGTTGATTTCCTGATTCAGGTCGAGGCGCTTGTCGCGTACCGCAGCGAAGGCCAGATAAGCGGTCATCAGTTTGACCAGCGACGCCGGTTCGACGCGCATGTCGGCTTCTTGCGAGGCCATGATCTGGTTGCTCGAGGCATCCAGCAGGAGCCAGGATTTTGCGGCGACGCCAGGAGGTGGAAGGGTCTGGGCACTTGCTGCCGAGAAAGTGACCGACAAGGTCAGGGCGGTTGCGGCAACAGCCGCGAGTAGTTTTTTCATCTTCAGGTGTAAAAATGTGTCCCGCCGGACTGCTCGCGGGACTGTCGTTTGAAAAGAGATGAGTGAACATCGCACCGGGATTATAAACGCCGAGCCTGACAATAAGGCTTCAGGGCGCTATTAGCTTGCATAGACTCCCTGCCTCATGGTCCGTAGCGAGAGGCCGTCAGCCGGTGCCGACCGAAGCACAGAATACCGGAGTGTACTTCAGTACACGAGGATTCCGAGTACCGTACCTCATTTGTCGGTTTTCGGATCACGGCCTCGCAGTAGGACCAGGAGACAGGGATTTAGCGATGCCACATTTGGACTATGAGATTCTTGATATGTTGCAGTTTGCGGTGAAAAAAGTGATCCGAACCCGGAATCACGATCACCGGCAGTTCTTGCGGACGCGCCCAGTCAAGCACGGCGCTGAGTGGAATCGTGTCGTCGAGCTCGCCGTGAATCAGAATGGTATTGGCTGGCGCGTCCGGCATCGGCCACTTGCCGGCGGCCGTACCGACCAGCGCCAGGCGTTCGGCAGGCGTGCCTTCTGCAATCAGACGCTGTTGCAGTTGTGCCTGCACAAAGGTGCCGAACGAGAAGCCGCCCAGCGCCAGCGGGAGATCCGGATATTGCCGGCGCATGTGCGCGAGCAGTAGCGCCATGTCGTCGGTTTCGCCCTGGCCGTGATCATGCACGCCTTCGGATTTGCCGACGCCGCGAAAATTCATGCGCACCGTCACATAGCCGAGGGCGAGGAAAGAGCGCGCCAGCGTTTGTGCGACCTTGTTGTCCATGGTGCCGCCGAACAGCGGATGCGGATGGGCGACCAGCGCCAGACCGCGCGGCGCAGCGAATTGCTCGGGGTCCGGCAGATCCAGTGCGCATTCGAGCTGGCCGACTGCGCCGGGAATCAGGAACGATTGTGTTTGGGCGTTCATTGGGTGTGACGTCTTCAGGTGTTCAGATTTTCAGGCGATCGACGATCTTGCCGCCGACGATGTGGGAGTCGATGATTTCGTCAATGTCTTCGTTGTCGACGAAGGTGTACCAGGTGCCTTGCGGATAGATCACCACGACCGGACCTTCTTCGCAGCGTTCGAGGCAACCGGCCTTGTTGATGCGGACCTTGCCTTCACCGGCCAGGCCGAGTTGCTTGATGCGTTTCTTGGCGTGCTCTTGTGCGGCTTGCGCGCCCTTGTCGGCGCAGCAGGTGCGCTCGCCGGGTTTGCGCTGGTTCAGGCAAAAGAAAACGTGATGTTCATAGAACGGTTTTTCTGGAGTGTCTGCTGTGTCTGCCATGTTGATGCTCGGGGATGGGCCAAAGCATGCATGATACACCTTGAGACGGGACCTTATTTTGCGGTGGCAGCCTTGCGATGCACCGGGTGATACAAGAACCACAGCGCCAGGAAGGGCCACAGCACCGACAGGAATTGCGCGGCGCCGTCGAAATTCAGAAATTTGCCTTGCACCCAGGTCTGCAGCGTTGAGACGAAATAAGGATTGGCCGGCACCGCATTGGTCGCCGCCAGACTGAAGATCAGCGCCAGCCCTGCGATGCGGCGTTGCGCCGTAGGCGGCGCGAAAGACAGGCCGGCCAGCATCAGCCCGCCGATGATCATGCCGCCGGCAGCGCCCGGGGTGAACCAGACGAAGGCGTTTTCAGGTGCGAAGAACAAGGCGCATGACAGCGATTTGATAAACACCGCCGCGAGCAGATAGACCGCCGTCATCGCATTGCGCGGCGCCTGCTTGCGCAGCAGCAGGAGCATGGTCAGAATCGCGCCGGTTACGCCGCATGCCGTCACGATGATTTCGGCGAGCCAGTATTGTTCTGCCGTCAATTGCGCGCTGTTGGTCCACCAGGTCGCCAGATCGATCGGCGTATCCAGCAAATCGGACAGCAGGCTCGACAGCGGCGGCACCAGATGGCCGAGGCCGAACAGGTGATTCTGCGGATAGATCAGCGCCAGCGGCCATAGCCCGATCACCACCAGCCCGCGGCTGGCCTCGCGTGAGAACCAGCGCCGGCGCAGCTCCAGCAGGCGGCTCTCGCGCAGGAAATAACGGCCGGTCCATGCGCCCAGCAATGCCCCCAGCAGGGTGCCGCAACTATTCGTGATCAGATCGAGATTGGAGGGGATGCGTGTGGGCAGATAGGTCTGCACCGCTTCCATCAGGGTCGATAGTGCAATGCCTGCGATGGTGCTGAGGATCACCGCCCAATAAGAACGGATGCGCGGATACAGCGCGAACACGATCAGCGCGCCGAAGGGCGCATAGCCGACGATGTTGGTCCACAGATCGAAACCGGTCCAGTAGTAGGGCAGGCGCGCCCACAGATAATCCCAGGGCTGCAGGCCCATGTCGCGCCAGCCGGTGAACGGATACCAGCTGGCGTACACGATCAGCAATGTGTACATCAGCAGGCTGACACGTGCGAATGATGACGCGCCGGGCCTTGCTGCAGGTGATACGGCAGAGCTTGGCTGAGCAACTGGTGCAGGCGATTGTGGAGGTCGGTGGGAGGCGTCCATGCTGGCGAGGGTACCCGATTTCTTCGTCGCTTGCATCTTCGACAACCGTTACAATGTGGGCCATGTACGCCGCCGACTCCTCTTCTTCCAACGCTGTGATGACCACGACAAGCATTTCTGCCGAACGCATTGCCGCATTGATCGCCGCATCGAGCAATGACCACGCCAAACCGGTTGCCATTGAAGTGGTCGCACAAACCGGCTCGACCAATGCCGATTTGCTCGCGCGTGTTGCGACGTTAGCGACACCGACTTTACTCGTCGCCGAGTCGCAGACTGCAGGTCGAGGCCGCGCCGGCCGTACCTGGCATACGACGGCGACTTCGGCGCTGACTTTTTCGCTGGCGTGGAAATTTCGCCGGCCTTTGCATGCGCTGATCGGCTTGCCGCTGGCGATCGGTGTTGCACTGGCGGAAGCGCTGGTGGTTTTCGGCATCAAGGTCGAATTGAAATGGCCGAACGACGTGCTGCGCGATGGCGCCAAGCTGGCCGGGATTCTGATTGAGACGGCGCAAAATAAAGTAGTCGACGCCAATGCAATCGCGTCAACATCAACTTGGACCGTGATCGGCATCGGCGTGAACCTGGCGATGCCGCAGGATTTGCAAAACCGCATCGGCCGCGCTGTTGCGGATGTGTCCGAATTGCTGAGTCATGATCGTGAGCGTTTACTGGCGTTGTTGCTGAGCGCCTTGTCGGACGCCTTGGCTGAATTTGACGCACAAGGATTTGCCGCTTTCGCCGCACGCTGGAATCGTCTGCACGCCTACACCGGACGTGTCGTGCGCATCCTCGACAACGACCGTGTGGTGCATGAAGGCACGGCCGTCGGCGTGGATGACAAGGGCTGCTTCCTGATCGATACCGCAGACGGACGGGTTGCCGTGGTAGCGGGCGACGTATCTTTGCGCTTGCAGGAGTGATGCCATGTTGCTATTGATTGATGCTGGCAATACACGTGTCAAATGGGGTGTCCCGCGCGATCCTGCGTTCGCGCGCGAACAGACTGAGCGCTGGTTGCATGCCGGTTCGGTTGCGCGTGGCGACGTGGCTGACTTGTCTGCGGCATGGGGCGGATTGCCGATTACACGCGTCGTGGTTTCCAACGTTGCTGGCCCGGTTCTTCGCGATGCATTGCTGGCGGCGCTGCAGCTGGTCTTCGGCGCAGAAGTCGAGGTCATCTGGTTTGCCTCGCAAGCAGAGTTGGCAGGCTTGCGCAATCGATACAAAAATCCCACTCAATTGGGTTGCGATCGTTTCGCTTCCGCCATCGGCGCGCATGCCTTGTTCCCGGATCGCGCGCTGATTGTCGCGACCTGCGGTACGGCGACGACGGTGGATGCGGTTACCGCAGATGGTGAATTCATTGGCGGCATGATCCTTCCCGGTCTTGGCGTGATGGCGACATCGCTGGCGCTCAATACTGCCCAGCTTCCGCAGATACAAGCGATCAGCGAGGTGACCACGCCGTTCGCCGATAATACGACCGATGCCATCATCGCCGGCTGTATCGCGGCGCAGACCGGCGCTATCGAGCGTGCTGTCGTCAAACATCGCGAGCAGCATGGCGATGTGCTGTGTGTGCTGGCCGGCGGCGCAGGATCTCTGCTGGCGTCGTATCTGGCGATCCCTTGCGAAAAGGTCGATAATCTTGTGCTGATCGGGCTGCACGTGGCAGCGAGCGTCTGAGGCTTTCTCTTTCTTGTCTTGATAAACCGGGCTGACCGTTATCTATGCTGAAATTGTTTTTTTGGCTATTACTGATTGCGAATGGCGTGTTGTTCGCGATGAATCGCGGCTATCTGGGCGCGACGGCTTCCGAACGCCATGAGCCCAAGCGCATGGCGCAGCAACTGCAACCCGAAACGCTGACTATCCTGCCACCCAACAGCGAAAAACTGGTGAAGCCGGCCAAGGCAGCAGAACCAGTTGCCGCGGACGCCGACAAGAATGCCAAGCCTGCCGCTGATGCGCCGCCTCCACAGGCGAGCGCCAATCCCGAGCCGAAAGCGGATGCGAAGGCCGATGCAAAGGCAGAGGCAAAACCTGATCCAAAAACAGCGCCCAAGACGGAAACCATTGCCTGCACGGAAATCGGTAACTTCAATACCGTTGAAGCCCGTAAGTTTGAAGCGCAGCTGGCCAGTCTGCGTCTGTCCGCCAAACCGGTGCCGCGTAGCGTTCAGGAAGCGGCCAGCCACATGGTTTACATTCCTTCGCAAGACGGTAAGGACGGTGCCGACCGCAAGGCGGCAGAGCTGCGCCGCCTCGGCATTCAGGATTTCTACGTGATTCCTGATTCGCAATCCAATCCCGCGCTGCGCTGGGCGATTTCGCTCGGCGTCTTCAAGACCGAAGAAGCGGCCAAGGCCTATATCGGCCAGTTGATTCCGCAAGGCGTGCGCAGTGCACGCATCATGGCGCGCAATGTCACCTCAACCCGACAGGCATATCAATGGCGTGATATCGATGCGGCGACCAAAGCATCCCTCGATGGCCTCAAAGCAAAATTTCCGAATCAGGAAATGCGCAACTGCGCCGGCTAGAACTGCCGGTTCTAAGGTGGGCGTGGCTTGCAAGGCATAAGCCGATTTGGCATGCGTGCCGATAAAACACAACATCTGCAACAATGGCTTCGCGCTTTCCATGTAAAATCGCGGACATTCCGAATATCTCTTCACCGCTCAGGATTTGCGCTATGACCGACTTGACCGATCTGACCGACGTTGCCCCTCAAATCAAGGCCGAAATTCTGGCCGAAGCCTTGCCGTATATCCGCAAATTCCACGGCAAGACCATCGTCGTCAAATACGGCGGCAACGCCATGACTGAAGAGCGCCTGAAACACGGCTTTGCGCGTGACGTGATCCTGCTGAAGCTGGTTGGCATGAATCCGGTCGTGGTGCACGGCGGCGGTCCGCAAATCGATAATGCGCTGAAGAAAATCGGCAAGCAAGGCACCTTCGTGCAAGGCATGCGCATTACCGATGAAGAAACCATGGAAGTGGTGGAGTGGGTGCTGGGCGGCGAAGTGCAGCAGGACATCGTGATGCTGATCAACCATTACGGCGGCCAGGCAGTCGGTCTGACCGGCAAGGACGGCGGCCTGATCCGTGCGCACAAGATGCGTATGCCGGACAAGGAGAATCCGGGGCAATTCCTCGATATCGGCTTCGTCGGCGAGATCGAAGCGATCAATCCTGCCGTGGTCAAGGCCTTGCAGGATGATGCTTTCATTCCGATTATTTCGCCGATCGGCTTCGGCGATGATGGTCAGGCTTACAACATCAACGCTGATGTGGTGGCCGGCAAGATTGCCGAGATCCTGCACGCTGAAAAGCTGATCATGATGACCAATATTGCCGGTGTGCAAGACAAAAAGGGCAATTTGCTGACCGACCTGTCGGCGCGCGAAATCGATGAGATGTTCGAAGACGGCACGATTTCCGGCGGCATGCTGCCGAAGATTTCATCGGCGCTGGATGCCGCCAAGTCCGGCGTCAACACCGTGCACATCATCGATGGCCGCATCGAGCATTCGCTGCTGCTGGAAGTGCTGACCGAGCAGGCTTTCGGTACCATGATCCGCTCGCACTGATCGCATAGGCTTTCGCCGCATAAAAGAAAGGCGCTCCGGGCAACCGGCAGCGCCTTTTTAATTTCCTTTGCGAGCTTGGCTGTGCGTCAGTAGATGCGTTCTACTGTGTAGCCACGTTGTTTCATCAGGGCTGGTACGCCAGTCGGTCCGACCAGATGGAGGATGCCAATCGCGGCGAAGATGCCGTCCTGCTGCTTCAGCAGCGCAGAGATGCGATCGGTGAGTGGCGGATTGCGCTGATCGAGCAAGACTTCTTTGGTAAAGCGGCCGACGAAACTCTTGTCGCTTTCCATATCGTCCAACAGGGTTTGCAAACCTTCGAGGTCGCCGGTGCGCCAGCATTCCGCCAGCTCCACGACCTTGGCCGCGTCGTCGGGATCATTCAATTCCTTGATGGTGTCGCTCAGCAGCAGATTCTGTTGCTGCTCGCTCAGCGCGCCGAACAAGGCCAGTTGCGTTGCCGCACCCTCCAGTTCGATCACCGGCTTGTTGCGTTTCTTGATGATGTCGGCGAGATAGCTGTCGACGGCGAGTTCAGATCGATAGCCCTTGCTGTCAAACTCCTGGACGGTCAGCAGGCTGGCGATCATCCATGGCCGGAAGCGGATGACCGCATCCGGGGTGACATGATATTTCCGCAATGCTGTCTCTACCTGTTGGCGTAGCTGCGGAGTCAGTTCAGTGCGGTAGCTCTTGCCGTCTGGGTAGAAGCCGTATTGAAGTACCGACGCTTGCATGGCCGGAATGTTCTGTGGATCGATCTCGAGCGCAATGGCAGGGGCTTGTTCGAGCGCCTGCATGACGCGCGGCGCCAGCGGATAGAAATTGTCGGCGCCGACGTGGATGGTACCGAACAGATACAGGGTGTGATGTGCATCCTGGATTTTGAACAAGGCGCCATGTTGTCCGCCACCGGCTGCATTCGCCACGGGCAGATAAAGGCAGAGCAGCCAGGCGAATGTCACTATAATCAGGCGTCGCACCATTGTATTTTTCCTTACTTGATTCAGTTTTTCATCGTGCCGAACATTAGAACCCATTTCATCCCTTTCCGCGAGTGCGGACAGTCCTGTTTGAGCGGTAGTGCAAGGCGCATCGCGCAGTCAATGGTCCCCTTGGCAAGCGGCGTAACGCAGCAATACACCCAAACAGGCTGTTCCCTTCGGGGTCTTGCTCAAAAGGGCGCTGGCCGCGTTGCACTCCTTGCGCGCAGCACCGCTACACGACGCGTCGTACGTCTTGTCAGTACCTTTTTGAGCAAGAACGCATCTCGTGGAAAGGGATGAAATGGGTTTTCAACCGCTCTGGCTTTTTGATCTCGACAATACCCTTCACAACGCTTCCCACGCAATTTTTCCGGCGATCAATGCCAACATGAATGTGTTCATGGAGCGCGTGCTGAAGGAGCAGGGCTTGCCGTCCGATCAGGATGCGGTCAATGCGCTGCGTCAACGTTACTGGCGCTTGTACGGCGCGACCTTGCTGGGGATGGTGCAGCATCATCAGGTGTTGCCGGATGATTTTCTGCGCGAGGCGCATCACTTCGATGACCTGTTTGACATGATTCGCGCCGAGCGAGGTTTGCTGAACATGCTCAAGCGTCTGCCGGGGCGCAAGATTTTGCTGACGAATGCGCCGTTACGCTATTCGAGGGATGTGGTGCGTCATCTCGGCTTGCATCGGCACTTCGACCAGCATATTTCCATTGAATCGATGCGCGTGCACCGGCAACTGAAGCCCAAGCCATCGCGGCAAATGCTGCGCAAGCTGCTGGCGCGCGAGCGTGTCGCTGCACATCGCTGCATTCTGGTGGAAGATACGCCGGCTAATCTGAAATCAGCCAAGGAACTGGGTTTGCGCACGGCGTGGGTGACCCAGTATCTGGCCGGGAATCCACATTTTTCTTCCGCCGGTGTGCGCCGCATGCTGACGATGCATCCATCTTATGTCGATGTGAAAGTGCGTTCAGTACGGCAACTGACCGGCCATTTGCGTCGTCTGGTCCTGCGCGCCTAGTCGGCGCAGTCGGCGCACCAGCCTTTGATGGTCAATTCGATTTCATGGCTTTGAAAGCCTTTGCCCAGAGATTTTTGTAAAGCAGTCTGGAGTTGCGCTGCGGTCGTCTGGCGCTTGCCGGATGAAGGCAGGACGCTTTCCAGAAAACCGGCTTCGCCGCTGCCATCGAGGCAGAACACACGGGCGCAGCGAGTGCATTTGAAGTGACCGTGCTGGTGTTGCGGATGACCATGTGTGTGCTGATGCGCGCCGTGGTCGTGATGTTCTGCACCGGCTCCCGCGTTGTAGCGGAAGATGCGGTCGTCGCTGGCGATCTTGTGCGCCAGGCCGGCTTCGGTCAGGCAATCCAGCGCACGGTACAGCGTGACGCGATCCATGTCGACCAGCTGATCCTGAATATCCTGATGCGACACGGCGCTGCGGGCGTTGAGCAGTGCCGCCATGACGCTGACGCGCGCTTGCGTGACGCGCACGGAAGCGTCACGCAATTGCAATTCAGCCAATGCTTGTGCTTTGGCCGGTTCTTGGGCGAGAGCGGTAGGCATGGCGGTGTCGGCTGGCTTGGATTTCATCGGTGTCCGCTGGGTTTGTGGCCTGGAAGTTCAGGCCTCTGGACGAATTATGCCGTAATTCGGGGTGATGGGTGCCTACGTGTGCAGTTCGGGGCAACGCAGCGCAACCATCCTGATATTGCTATTTCGGCGCAATCTTCTTGGCGCGAGGATGGGCTGCGTCGTAGACCTGCGCCAGGCGCTGGAAATCGAGCGAGGTATAGACCTGTGTTGCCGCGATCGAAGCGTGGCCGAGCATTTCCTGGACGGCACGCAAATCACCCGAACCTTGCAGGACGTGCGAGGCGAAGGAATGGCGCAATACATGGGGATGCACATTGGTTGCCATGCCCAGCGCCTGGCCGTGCGCCTTGATGCGTAACTGCATCACGCGCGCCGACATGCGGGTGCCGCGTTCGCTCAGGAAAAGCGCGCGCCGGTCGGCGTCGGCATGCTTTGCCAAAACGCTTTCACGGGCCGTGAGCCAGTTCTTCAGTGCTTGCATCGCGGGTTGTCCCACGGGCACGCTGCGCATCTTATTGCCTTTACCGGTGACGGTGACCTCACCGTTATCCATATCGACCCATCCGGCCGAGGTATATCCCGCTTCGTGCTGATATTGCGCGTCCAGAGCAACCAATTCGGATACACGCAGGCCGCTCGAGTAGAGTAATTCGAACATGGCGAGGTTGCAGCGTTGCGCCGGTGCGTCGGCATCTTTGAATGGATTGCTTTGCGATACCAGTTGTACCGCGTCGTCAGCGGCCAGCGCCTTGGGCAAAGGTTTGGCTTTCTTGGGTGCTTTGACGCCATCAACCGGGTTTGACTTCAAGCCGCCCAATTCCGACAGCCAGTCGTAGAAGCCGCGCCATGCAGACAGCTTGCGCGCAATGGAGCGGGCGTTGAGTCCCTTGCTATGCAATTGCGCGGCAAATTTGCGAATCTGAAAATGTGCAACGGCATCAAGGGCGACGCCGGCGGCTTGCGCCAGAGTATCTAATTCCGCGAGATCGCGGGCATAACTGGTGATGGTGTGAGGCGACAGCATGCGCTGGCTTTGCAGGCTGTCGAGATAGTCTTCGACGTGGCGATCAGTAGCGACTGGAGTGGATTCGGCGCTCACACGAGTGGTCGGAGAGAAGATGGATATTTTAGTGTAGCAGGCAGGCCAAGGCTGCGCTGGCGGTTTCGCCGATGCGCGTCAGGAAATCGGTGCCCATTTCCGCGGTAAAGCGGCTCGGATCAGGAGAGCCGAGTACCAACAAGCCAAATGCTTCCGGTGCCGCACCGACACGCAGTGGCAACATGGAGATGGATTTGACCGACGAAGCATCTTCGAGCCAGCCGGCGGCTTCGAATTCGTTGTTCGGGCCACAGAACGGCGTGGTCAGGCCATTGGCGAAAATGCGCGCATCTTCCGATACGGTTGTCGTGAACCAGTTGCCGTCATATTTTTCGGCAATGTTCCAGAGACGTAAGGTGACCTGGGGAACATTGAAGATGCTTTGCAGATTGCCGGACAAGGTCTGTGGCAGATCGCTGTCATTGCGGGCCAGCAGCAAAGAGCGTGTCCACGATTGGAACTTGCTTGTGATCTCATCGTTCTCTTGCGCAATGCGCATCAAGTCTGCCATGTGCAACTCTTGCACTTTGATCTTTTCTCGCAGAATTTCCATCTGGCGCTCTTGCAGGGATATGGCGCGTCCCAGCAGCGGGCTGGTGAGTCGGATCCGGCCGAGCAATTCCGCATGCTCTTCAAAAAAGTGCGGATGGTCGAGCAAGTAGTCGGCGATCGAATCGGAGTCCAGTGGAGTCATGTGCATGCTTGTTGAGTTGAGTGTTTTACGGCATCGCGCTCCAGGCGCGGCCGGGCTTGCATATCCGCAATATCGCGAGATTATCTACGCTATCGCTGGTGCTGACAACTTTTTAATCAGGTGGTTAACGCTGAGCGCTTAACAATAAAAACGGGCTTACATGATTTCTCATGTAAGCCCGAATTGTTCAATCAAGTTCTGATTCTGACGTTTGCACGTCAGAGATTCAGAGACTTAAATTAGAACTTGTGACGGATACCAGCGATAACAGCTGTTTGGTTGTTTGCATTGCCTGTCGAACCACCAACGATACCTGGGTTGATAGTGTCAGTTGCACGCATGTTGGACACGAATGCATACAGGTCAGTACGCTTGGACAACCAGTAGTCAGTACCCAGGCTGATTTGTGTCAGTTTGCCCTTGGTCGAGCTGGATTCAACGTAGCTGATACGCGAGTGAGTAACGTTACCCAACAGCTTCAGGGAAGGTGTCAGAGCATAGTTCGCGCCCAGTTCGAATGTATCGGTCTTGTTGTTGTTGGTGCCACCGATAACGAAGCTTTGTGGTGTTGTGCCGCTGAAAACGACGACTGGAGTAACCACGCCACCGATAACTGCTGTCGAAGCAGTAGCCTTAGGCTGCTTAACGCGCGACCAGTTACCATAAACCTTCAATGCGCTGAATTGGTATGCAGCTGCCAGTGTGAAAGTCTTCAGGCCGGTGTCGCCTGGGTTACCGGCGTATGCGCCAGTGCCAGTGCCAGTACCGCCGTTAGTCAGCGAAACGTCAGCAGGTGTCGAACCCAGCTTCGATTGGTAGTAAGCAGCGCCCAACGACAGAGGACCGTTGTTGTACATACCGCCCAGACCGAAGGCTTGACCAGCTGTAGTCTTGCCAGCTTGTTCGCCGAAGCCGTAGATCAGGCTACCGGTGAAGCCACCCAGGTTGGTGGTGTTGTAACGGATCGAGTTGTTGGTACGTGTACCTTGCAGACGGTTCAGGTTCGAACCGGAATTGCCGATAACGCCGCCGAAGTCAGCAACACCAGTCATTGCGCTGATATCGTCCAGGATATCAGTTTGACGACCCAGCAGGACTGTACCGAAGCCGCCGCCCAGACCGACAACCGACTTACGACGGAACAGGTTTGTGGAACCTGTATCGCCTTGCAGGCCGCCGTTGTCGTTTGTGAAGCCGGTTTCCAGATTGAAGATTGCCGACAGACCGCCGCCCAGATCTTCAACGCCCTTGAAGCCGATACGCGAACCTTGGATAACGCCCGAGTTCAACGCAAACTTGCTGCCTGTTGTAGCAGCGGAATTGATCGGTTGGCCCGAAGCGATCGAGGACGCAGCCTTGCTTGTGTATGCAATACCGGTATCAACGATACCGTAGATAGTGACGGAGCTTTGTGCTTGTGCAGCACCTGCAAACGCGCCGAGAACGGCCAGTGCAAGCAGAGATTTTTTCATTTGACATCCTTCTATAAAAATAGTCTTGAGGATCCGTACATCTAGTCGGATGGTGAGACATTAAGGGTTCTCATTAACCATGACCTTAGATTGGTCGTTTGGCGGACGAAGTTTTGGTTGAAATTCCGAAACTCCTACACGAGTGTTGTTTTTTTCTAACGCTTTAAACCTGATTCTCTTCTGAGAGGACTTTTTTGGGGTTCGTTGATGTCAGAGCATTATGAAATTGTTTTGGCGGCAACAAAATCCGGTTTAAAGACTTGATTTGTTGTTTTAAAGCTCCAAATTGGTCTGTAAAGATGCAGATTAAAAAAATATAGTGATTTATGGGGGATAATTTTTTCCTTCGAAAGTGGGCTTGGATTGATTTATGGCGAGTCGGGAAGATTTGGCAATTATTCGGGCGGCACGCGCCGGGCAGGCTGAGGCACAGTTGGCCTTGGGGCGACGCTATCTTTTTGGCGGTAATGGTTTGCCGCAAAGTTTTGCAACGGCGCTGCATTGGCTGGACCGTGCTGCGCGTCAGGGGGCAGCAGATGCATGGTCCCTGATCGGCGAACATATTCCTTATGACGTGGTGGCACAGGCACCGAGGCCGCTTGACTATGTACTCTGGTACGAGCGCGCCTTTGACGCCGGCCTGAAAATAGCTGGACTGGCGTTTGCACGCCTGGTGCTGGCGCACCGGGCACAGGCTGAGGCGCAGTCCATGCTCGGCAAAGCGATCAAGGTGCTGGAGGCGGAGGCGCATGCCGGCACTGCCGAGGCGCAGTGGTTGCTGGCCCAGCAGCAGGCAGGCGAACAGATTGCAGGTGTAGCGGCGCATGCTGTTACCGATGAGCGTCCGCCCGAAGCAGTAAGCGCAGCTGCTCAATGGGCGCAAAAAGCGGCGGATGCCGGTGTCGGTCCGGCGCAACTCTCGCTGGCTGATGCGGCCTGGTTGCGTCACGACCGGAGTGACTTCATCCGGCGGGCGCTGCCGCTGAGCCGCTCGCTGCTGGCGCAATACGGCGCCGATCTGCCTCAATTGAATGCGCCGTCGGAGGCGCTCGCCAGGCATTTGGGCGAGGGCAATGTGATTTTGCTGTCCCGTCTGGCGCAGGTGTTATCGGAAATTGCAGATCTGGGGGGCGATGAAGCGCAGCAATTGCTGGAGCTGGGCGCCTATGCCGACGACAAGGCGGCGCAGCTGTCGCTGGGATTGTTTTTTGCACGCATGCAGGAAGACGGTAGCCGTGCTTTTCCCGGTTTCGGTTCTGCTAACTACAAGAAGGCAATCCGCTGGCTGACGCAGGCTGGCGAGCGTGGACTTGCTCCAGCCTGGTTTGCCTTGTCCCGGATCTATCTGAAGCCGGAGTTCTCTCAGCGCAATTTGGCGGACGCACAGCATTATCTGGAGCGCGCAGCCGAAATGGGGCATGCCTTGGCGCAACTGGAGTGTGGCAGTAGCGCCTGGCGCAATCGCCGTGACGATCCGTCCAACGACGTACGAGCTGTCTATTGGCTGCAGAAGGCCGCCGTACAGAGCAATGCCGATGCTCGCGATTTGCTGGACAAGATTGCAGATCGTCCCGCTCCGGCGGACTGGGCGGTAGCAGCCAGGGGGCATATGACGCGCGAATTTCTGAGTGCGTATCCGTTTTTGGCAGCGCGTCTGGAATTGGCGATCCTGTTCGGTCTGACGCGACCCGAAGCTTTGTTGATTGACCTGAAACAGGCCGACTGCGGCCATTGCCTGGTGGTTGACATCCGCGAGTACTACGCTCGGAGCAAGCGGCGCCTCATATTAATAGAGACCGGTGACGAGCGGCAGGTGCTTAATCGTATCGGGCGCTTGTTTGAAGACGTTGATTGCAGCCTGAGCGGCCCGGAAGGCAATTATCGCCAACGTATGTACCGCTTGAAAACGGCGTTGCCTCAAGTGGCGGACGAGCGAGAAGAAGAGGGCGATCTGGCCGAAGAATCCTGATCCCTCTAATTAATAAGAGCGTACAAATAAAAAGAGATGGCTGCTTGCCATCTCTTTTTATTTGATGAGGTGTTTATTGGCGCTGATGGCAGCGATCAGATCTCGATTTCACCTTCAAATACCGATACGGCCGGACCGGTCATCATCACGGGCATGCCAGGGCCTTCCCAGTTGATGACAAGTTCGCCGCCATGGGTTTGCACGGCAACAGGCGTATCCAGCAAGCCGCGACGGATGCCGGCGACGACGGCAGCGCAGGCACCGGTGCCGCAGGCCAATGTTTCTCCTGCGCCACGCTCAAAAACGCGCAGATTGACGTTGTGCCGATCGACCACTTGCATGAAGCCGGCGTTGACCCGCTTCGGAAAGCGCGGGTGATGCTCAATGGCGGGGCCATCGGCCAGAACCGGTGCTGCCTCAGTATCGGCCACGATCTGGACAGCGTGCGGATTGCCCATCGACACGACCGAAATCCAGCTTGTCTTTCCGTTCACGTCCAAGGGCCACAACGTGTCGTCGCTTTCGCTCTTGCCGGTCAGTCCGCCGGCATCGAAGGGTACTTGCTCGGGCGTCAATATCGGCGCACCCATGTCGACAGTGACGCGCCCGTCGTCTTCCAGGGTAGGCTCAATGACGCCGGACATGGTCTCCACGCGGATCGCCCGTTTTGTCGTCAAGCCCTTGTCGCTCACGAAGCGGGCAAAAGCGCGCGCACCGTTGCCGCATTGCTCTACTTCGCCGCCGTCAGCGTTGTAAATCCGATAGCGAAAATCGATGCCTGGCGACTGCGTTTTTTCCACTACCAGCATCTGGTCGGCGCCGATGCCGAAACGGCGATCAGCGATGAACTTCCACTGATCCGGCGTCAGATCGATGTTCTGGTGGATAGCGTCGACGACAACAAAATCGTTGCCCGCGCCGTGCATTTTGGTGAATTTGATTTTCATGACACTAATTATAGATGCTGGATGCGCTTAGTCATCCTGGCCGTATACATTAGTTAGGCCTTCGGGCTGAGTTTTAAAGCGTTTGTGCGCCCAAAAATATTCTGCTGGCGCTTCGAGTACGCGTTGCTCGATGAAGGCATTCATTTTGCGCGTCGCTTCGACGATATCTTCGCCGGGGTAATTTTCCCAAGCTGGATAGAACGTGGTCTTCCAGCCTTGGTAATTCGGCAGGAAAGTAGTGATCATCGGAATAACGTTGGCGTGTGTCGCTGCAGCAATGCGCGCGGTAGCGGTCAGCGTGGCAGCCGGTCTGCCGAAGAACGGTACAAATTCGGCGTCGCGCAGACCGAAGTCCATGTCCGGCAACATGATGAAAGGCAGGCCATCGCGCATGGCGCGAATGATGGGCTTGACGCCTTTTTCGCGCGACAGCAAGGTCACCGGGCGGAAGCGCGAACGGCCTTTCAGCAAAGCCTGATCAACGACTTCGTTTTGTTGTTTGGAATAAATAGTGCAAATGGACAGGTCGGAATTGAGCACCAGCGCAATGCCGGGAATCTCAAGGCAGACAAAATGCGGGCAAAGCAGAATGGTCGGGCCGGATTTGATAACGTCCACCGGCACGCCGGAGTCGATTTTGATCAGACGTTTGAGGCGCTTTTCCGAGGCCCACCAGAGAATTCCCCGTTCCAGCGCGCTGCGAGCATAGGCCTGAAAGTGTTGTCGGGCGATAGTTTCCCGCTCTGCTTCCGATTTTTCGGGGAAGCAGATGCGCAGATTAGTCAGCGTGATGTGGCGGCGCGGCTTCATGATGATGAACAGCAACGAACCAAGGCCCTCGCCGAGACGGCCCAGGATGGGCAGCGGCAACCAGTGCAGCAGCCACATCAATGCAATCAGCGCTCTCATTCCGCGGCTCCGTGCGGATTGACTCCGGGAGGGGTCTTGTAGCGGTTGTAGCTCCAGATATATTGAGCGGGGCAGCGCGAAATCAGCTTTTCCATGGCCAGATTAATGGCGCGGGCCTGCTGGTCGGGTGTCTCGCCGAGTTCTTCTTCGAAGGCGACGAAGCGAATCACGAAGCCGCGACCCCAGGGCAAGCGTTCGGCATACGACAGGATGATCGGCGCGCCACTCATCTGATGCATTTTGGCCGACAGCGTCATGGTGTAGGCGGGCTTGCCGAAAAAATCCGCCCAGACGCCTTCGCCGTGCTGTGGCACCTGATCGGGCAGCAAGCCGATAGCTTTGCCAGCTTTCAAGGCTTTGAGCAGAATGCGTACACCCGACAGATTGGCGGGCGCCAGATGCAGGTTTGGGCGCGAGCGGGCGCCTTCGATCAACGGCTTCAGCGCAGCCTTGCGCGGCGGGCGATACAGCGCCGTCAGAGATGTCTGCTCGGCAATGGCTTGGGCGATGATTTCAAAGCAGCCAAGATGAGGCGTCAGAAAAACGACGCCGGTTTTGGCGTCCAGCGCCTGTTGCGCCAATTCCCAGTTTTCGATGCGGGCGGTACGCAAGACGCGCTTCGGCGCGGCGCACCAGACAAAGGGTAATTCGAAGATGCCTTTGCCTGACTCGTTAATTGCAGTAAATAAATGTTGCCGGTATCCGGCGCGCGTCAGATTCTCTTTCAGGCGCTTCCGATAGGATGGAGACGCCAGGTAAACAAGCCAGCCCATCGCTATCCCGATCATATGCAGCAGGGAGAGCGGAAAAAAAGATAGCAGGCGGAATAAAGAAAAAATCATACTTGCCGTTACCGTAAATAATGCCGTGAAATTGCCGAATTTTTGCAAGACGCGTAAAATAGCATGAAAGCCGTCGAGTTAATGACAACTTGCGAGACGGGATATAAATTTCGCTAAAGCGTCGCAGGCTAGGGATACAGCCGCGACATCGGTTAAATCTCTACAATGCAGGAGCCTGTGATGTCCAACGAATACCTCTTCACTTCCGAATCCGTCTCGGAAGGCCACCCAGACAAAGTAGCCGACCAGATTTCCGATGCGATTCTGGACGCCATCTTTGCACAAGATCCGCTGTCCCGCGTCGCTGCCGAAACCCTGTGCAACACAGGCTTGGTCGTGCTCGCCGGTGAAATCACCACGCGCGCCAATGTCGACTACATCGACGTCGCCCGCGAAACCATCAAGCGTATCGGCTACGACAACGCCGACTACGGTATCGACTACAAGAGCTGCGCCGTGCTGGTCGCCTATGACAAGCAATCTCCGGACATCGCTCAGGGCGTTGACGAAGGCAAAGGCCTCGACCTCGACCAGGGCGCTGGCGACCAGGGCCTGATGTTCGGCTACGCTTGCGACGAAACACCGGAACTGATGCCTGCTGCCATTTACTATGCACACCGCATCGTCGAACGCCAATCGCAATTGCGCAAGGACGGCCGTCTGCCATGGCTGCGTCCGGATGCCAAGTCGCAAGTTACGCTGAAATACGTCGACGGCCGTCCGGTCGCGATCGACACCATCGTGTTGTCGACACAGCATGCGCCTGAAATGGAACACAAAGCCATTGAAGAAGCAGCGATCGAAGAAATCATCCGCCCGGTCGTGCCGGCCGAATGGCTGAAGAACACCCGTTACCTGATCAACCCGACCGGCCGTTTCGTCATCGGCGGCCCGCAAGGCGATTGCGGCCTGACCGGTCGCAAGATCATCGTCGACACCTACGGCGGCGCAGCTCCGCACGGCGGCGGCGCATTCTCCGGCAAGGATCCTTCCAAGGTTGACCGTTCGGCGGCTTACGCCGGACGTTATGTCGCCAAGAACATCGTGGCTGCCGGTCTGGCAACGCGTTGCCAGATCCAGGTGTCGTACGCCATCGGTATCGCCAAGCCGACTTCGGTCATGGTCACTACCTTCGGTACAGGCAAGATCAGTGACGAAAAGCTGGCACAACTGGTGCTGGAACATTTCGACCTGCGTCCGAAGGGCATCGTGCAAATGCTGGATCTGCTGCGTCCTATCTATCAGAAGACCGCTGCGTACGGCCACTTCGGCCGCGAAGAGCCGGAATTCTCGTGGGAGCGTACCGACAAGGCTGCTGCACTGAGAGCCTCTGCCGGTCTGTAATTCCCCTGCTGCAATCCGGCCTTCGCGGCCGGGTTGCATTTGCGTGCTGGCATTGCGCGCATAAAGTGATTTACAATGCCTTTCCGTATCAAGGAGCGTTGCGACAAGACACTGATCTTGCCAGGCTTGATACCGTCACCAAGCAACTGCGCTCACGTTACTTTTTTTCTGATTTTTTGAAAGGAGGGCGTGAAGAACGCCGCAGTCATGACTACCAATTCCAACAAAGACTATGTGATCGCCGATATCGGCCTGGCGCAATGGGGCCACAAAGAGATCAAGATCGCTGAAACCGAAATGCCCGGCCTGATGGCCATCCGCGAAGAATTCGCCGCTGCGCAGCCATTGAAGGGCGCGCGCATTACCGGTTCCATCCACATGACCATCCAGACCGCCGTGCTGATCCAGACGCTGGAAGCGCTGGGCGCCAAGGTCCGTTGGGCATCCTGCAACATCTACTCGACACAAGACCACGCTGCCGCGGCAATCGCCGACAAGGGTACGCCGGTGTTCGCGTTCAAGGGCGAGTCGCTGGATGACTACTGGGAATTCACGCACCGCATTTTCGAATGGCAAGGCGGCGAGAACGAACAAGCCAACATGATCCTCGACGATGGCGGCGATGCAACCCTGCTGCTGCACTTGGGTACACGCGCTGAAAAAGACGCATCGGTGCTGAACAACCCGACTTCGGAAGAAGAAATCTGCCTGTTCAACTCCATCAAGAAGAAGCTGGCGACTTCGCCGAACTGGTATTCCACCCGCCTGGCGCAAATCAAGGGCGTGACCGAAGAAACCACCACCGGCGTGCACCGCCTGTATCAAATGCACAAGGACGGCAAACTGGCCTTCCCGGCAATCAACGTCAACGATTCCGTCACCAAGTCAAAGTTCGACAACCTGTACGGCTGCCGCGAATCGCTGGTTGACGGCATCAAGCGCGCGACTGACGTCATGATCGCCGGCAAGGTTGCCGTCATCGCCGGTTACGGTGACGTCGGCAAGGGTTCCGCACAAGCGATGCGCGCGCTGTCGGCGCAAGTCTGGGTCACTGAAATCGATCCGATCTGCGCACTGCAAGCGGCAATGGAAGGTTACCGTGTCGTCACCATGGATTACGCTGCTGAACACGGCGACATTTTCGTGACATGTACCGGCAACTACCATGTGATCACGCACGACCACATGAAGAAGATGAAAGACCAGGCCATCGTCTGCAACATCGGCCACTTCGACAACGAAATCGAAGTCGCCGCACTGAAGCAATACAGCTGGGAAAACATCAAGCCGCAAGTCGACCACATCATCTTCCCTGACGGCAAGCGCATCATCCTGCTGGCGGAAGGCCGTCTGGTCAACCTCGGCTGCGGTACCGGCCATCCGTCCTACGTGATGAGTTCGTCCTTCGCCAACCAGACCATCGCTCAGATCGAGCTGTTCGTGAACACGAAGAGCTACCCGGTCGGCGTCTACACGCTGCCCAAGCATCTGGATGAAAAGGTCGCGCGTCTGCAGTTGAAGAAACTCAATGCGCAACTGAGCACGCTGACCGCAGAACAAGCTTCTTACATCGGCGTGAAAACAGATGGCCCTTACAAGCCTGATCATTACCGTTATTAATTAGCTTGATCTAAGCAGCTTGACGGGTAATGCGGCAACACCGCTTGCCCGGTTTTTACCAGACTCACCCGCCATCGGCCGGATTGCAGCAATTGCACAGATTGTTGAGATCCGGCCGATGCGCCGCTCGAAAGGACGTTTCATGCGTTTGCTCATTCTCTGGCTGATCAATGCGCTGGCTTTGCTCGCCGTGCCTTATCTCATGCATTCGGTGCAGGTCGACAGCTTCGGCGCGGCCCTGATCGCTGCGCTCATTCTCGGTTTCGTCAATACGCTGGTGCGTCCGGTGCTGGTGATTCTGACTTTGCCGGTGACGCTGCTTACGCTGGGCTTGTTCATTCTGGTGATCAATGGCCTCATGTTCTGGGCGGTCTCCCATCTGGTCGGCGGTTTCCATGTGGCAGGTTTCTGGGCGGGTGTCGGCGGCGCGCTGCTGTACAGCATCGTCTCCTGGGCGTTGTCCACGCTGCTGCTGAAATCCGGACGCAACTGATCTCGCACTGACTGGTTTTACGGATTGATTCTTTTATGACACCACATAATTTCAGTATCGAGTTTTTCCCGCCGAAGACACCGGAAGGCACGGAAAAGCTGCGCGCCACCCGCGCCAGGCTGGCTGAACTGCAACCGAAATATTTCTCGGTCACTTTCGGCGCCGGCGGTTCGACACAGCAAGGCACGCTCGACACGGTGCTCGAGATCATGCGCGAAGGCCACGTCGCCGCGCCGCATCTGTCCTGCATCGGCAGCTCGCGCACCGTCTTGCGCGATATTCTCAATAATTACAAATCGCACGGCATCAAGAAACTGGTCGCCTTGCGCGGCGACTTGCCGAGCGGCTTTGGCGCGGTGGATGCGGCTTCCAGTGAATTTCACTACGCCAACGAGCTGGTCGAGTTCATTCGTGCGGAAACCGGCGACTGGTTTCATATCGAAGTCGGCGCTTATCCTGAAATGCATCCTCAGGCCAAGTCACCGCAAGATGACGTGCAAAACTTCGCGCGCAAGATCAAGGCCGGCGCCGATGCCGCCATCACGCAGTATTTCTACAACGCCGATGCGTACTTCAACTTCGTCGACGAAGCAACGAAGCTGGGTGTCAACGCGCCCATCGTGCCCGGCATCATGCCGATCACGAACTACACACAGCTGATGCGCTTCTCCGACATGTGCGGCACCGAGATCCCCCGCTGGGTTCGTCTCAAGCTGGCCAGCTACGGCGACGACAGCGAATCGATCCGCGCTTTCGGCCTCGACGTCGTCACGCAGCTGTGCGAGCAATTGCTGGAAGGCGGCGCGCCCGGTCTGCACTTCTATACGCTGAATCAGCCTGCTGCAACGATGGCAATCTGGCAACGTCTGGTTGCGTGACCTGCCCGAAGTAGTCTGCAGCAAGAAAAAAGCCGGCTGAAGCCGGCTTTTTTCATATCCCTGCGCGACAGCGCGTCACTCGGCATCAGATTCAGGCGTCAGTAATGATCAAGTCCAACGCGATATCGTGCGCCTGCCCGTCAAAATCCACCTGTGCATCGGCATAGGCGATGCCGATCGCCAACGGACGCGGCGTTGGCGCCAGCGTGCGATCATAAAATCCGCCGCCGTAGCCGAGCCGCAAGCGTGCAGCATTGAAACCCAGGCATGGAATCAACAACGCCTGCGGCTGTACGATCTCTTCACGTACCGGCGCCGAGGTTCCCATGGCGTCTTTGACCAGCATTTCGCCGGGTGTCCAGCGCACGAACGCCAGCGGTAATTCTTTTCCGCGAATAATCGGCAGCGACAGGTGCACCCCTTGGGCACTCAGCGCGTTATAGGCCGGATGTAGATCCGGTTCTTGCCGGATCGGATGGTAGACGCCGATGCTGGAAATTTGCTGACTCTGCAGCCACGCCAGCAGACGCGCGCAAATCGCGGCTTCCGCCGCAGCTCTGGCGGCAGGCGTCATGGCTTTGCGTGCAGCCAGCAAGCGGGCGCGCAGTGCGGACTTGTCCGCAGCCGGCGGCGCCGTTTTTGTTCCGGCCTCAGCAGTGTCGGACGGCGTGGTGTCGCGTGCTATCCTTGAAGTCGTCATCTGTCTCAATCTAAGGTTGTATAAGAATGCAATTAAAGAAATGCGTGGTTGTGATCACCTGTGCCGTAGCGACGGCAGCGGCACTCAGTTTTGCGATGCCTGCTTATGCGCAAAAGCGTCCTTCCGCCAGCGCCGCGCCCGATGACATCTTTCTCGCCCTGCGCGACGCAGCCCGCGTTGACGACTCCGCGACGACGATGAGTCTGGCGGCGCGTCTGCCGGATTATGTCATTCCTTCTTATGTCGACTATTATCGGCTCAAACCGCGTGTGCGCGATTTTACGGCGCCGGTTTCCGAGATTCGTGATTTCCTGGCCCGCTATGATGGCAGTGCCATCGCCGATCGCCTGCGCAATGACTGGTTGTTGGCGTTGGGCAAGACCGGCGACTGGACGACCTTCGACGAGCAATATCCCTTGTTTGTCCTGAATGACGATGTGCAGGTCAAATGCTTCGCCCTCAATTCCCGCGCTCTCAAGGGCCAGAACGTCGCCGATGAAGCGCGCGCCTTGCTGACCAGTCCCAAGGATTACGGCCAGGGTTGCAGCGACCTGATCGGCACGCTGGCGCAAAACCACCAGTTCGGCGAAGGAGACCTGTGGGCGCAGATCCGCCAGGCAGTGGAAGCCGGCAACACGACGGTCGCGCGCCGCGCCGCGATCTTCACCGACAACGGCGATGTCAGCCTGCAACAAGTCATCGACAAGCCAGCTCTGATGCTGGCGCGCGGACCGGGACAAGGACGTACCTCGCACGAGTTGTACATCATCGCCATCGGCCGCGCCGCCAAGAGCAATCCGCAGCAGGCAGCGACTTTCCTCAGCAGCGCCTCAGGACTGACCGCGCAAGAACAGGCCGTCGCCTGGGCGCAGATCGCTTTGCCTGCATCCATGAAGCTGATGCCCGAAGCCATCGAGTACTGGCGCAAGACCAAAGATGCGCCGCTGTCCTATGAGGCGTATCAATGGAAAGCACGCATCGCCTTGCGCGCCGGCGACTGGAAGATGGTCAAATCCACCATCGACGCCATGCCGGGTTCGCTGCGCAGCGATATCACCTGGACCTACTGGCTGGCACGCGCGCTGAAAGAAGACGGCCAGACCGAAGCTTCGCAGCGCCTGTTCCAGTCGATTGCTTCCAACGTCAGTTTCTACGGCCAGCTCGCGACTGAAGACCTCGGCCAAAAGATTGTGATCCCACCGGGTCCGGTACCGCCGACGCCGGCCGAGATCGCACCGATGGCGCAGAACGCAGGTTTCAAGCGCGCGCTCAAGTTCTATGACCTGAACATGCGCTACGAAGGCATCCGCGAATGGAACTGGGAGCTGCGCAAGATGAATGACCGCCAGTTGCTCGCCGCTGCGGAATTCGCACGCCAGAGCGATGTGCTCGACCGCATGGTCAACACCTCGGATCGCACCAGGCTGGAGATGGATTTCACTCAGCGCTTTCCGGCGCCGCACCTGACCGAGATGAGCGCCAACACGCGTCCGCTGGGTCTGGAAAACGCCTGGGTCTACGGCCTGATCCGTCAGGAATCGCGGTTCATCAAAAACGCGAAATCCTACGTCGGCGCGTCCGGCCTGATGCAGCTGATGCCATCGACTGCGAAGTACGTTGCCAAGAAAATCGGCCTGACGGAATTTACGCAAGACCAGATCAACGACATCAACACCAACCTGTTGCTCGGCACCAGCTATCTCAACATGGTGCTGAATAATCTGGACGGGTCGCAGGCATTGGCCACAGCAGCGTATAACGCCGGCCCGGGACGTCCGCGCACCTGGCGTTCGACCTTGAACCGTACGGTGGAAGGTGCGATCTTCGCTGAGTCGATTCCCTTCAACGAGACGCGCGGCTATGTCAAGAACGTGATGTCCAATGCGACTTACTATGCTGCGCTGTTCGAGAACAAACCGCAGTCGCTGAAACAGCGCCTCGGCACGGTCGCGCCGCGCACCAATACTCCGACCGATTTGCCGTGATGGAGCGCTGATCACAAGGCGCTACGGTGAGATGAATTAGCAACGAAAGCGACAACTGATCATGGCGTACAAAAACATACTGGTAATCGGCGGTTCGGGCTTTATCGGCAGCCAGGTCGTAGCACAGCTGGCGCGCAGCACTGCCAGCCGCGTCGTCGTGCCGACCCGTCGCTATGAGCGCAGCAAGCATCTGCTGGTGATGCCGACGGTACGCACCAGCGTCGCTGATGTGCACGACGAAGCAGCGCTGGACAGGCTGTTCGATGGCGTTGATGCGGTCATCAATCTGGTCGGCATCCTGCACTCGCGCCGCGGTCCGAGCGGCAGCGACTACGGTCCCGATTTCCAAAACGCGCACGTGGATTTGCCGCGCAAGATCGTCGCGGCCTGTCGCCGTCACGGCGTCAAACGTTACCTGCACATGAGCGCACTCGGCGCTTCTGCGCAGGGCGCATCGATGTATCAGCGTTCCAAGGCGGCCGGCGAAGCAGCGGCCTTCGCCGATGCCGACATGGCGACGACAGTATTTCGTCCCTCGGTGGTGTTCGGAGAAGGCGACCGATTCCTGAACCTGTTCGCGGCCTTGCAAAAGCGTTTTCCGATCATGCCGCTTGGTAGCGCCGACGCCAGATTTCAGCCGGTCTATGTGGGCGACGTAGCGCAGGCCTTCGTCATCGCCTTGCAGCGCGAATCGACAGCTGGTAAAACTTACGAGCTGGCCGGGCCGAAGGTTTATACCCTGCGCGAGCTGGTCTATCTGGCCGGCGCCTATTCCGGTCATCCCCGCCGCATCGTCGGTTTGCCGCCAACATTGGCAACTTTGCAAGCCTTTTGTCTGGAATATTTGCCAGGACGCATGATGAGTCGCGATAATCTGGCTTCCATGCAGGAAGATAATATTGCCAGCGGGCCGATTGCCGCGGAACTGGGCATCGCGCCGACTGCGCTGGAAGCAATCGCGCCGCGCTATCTGGCCGGCGTGCACATGCAACAGCAAATGGACGCTCACCGTAGCGGAGCACGACGCTAGGTAGCGTAACTGTGAGAGTAACTGCGAGAGCAAGTGCAGAACCCAGTCATCAAAGGACAAGACAGCATGCAGAACACCGAACTCGATCCGACCCTGTCGGCTACGCTGGAAAAGGCCGGCAAGAACGCCATCACGCTGGTCATCGGCAACAAGAATTATTCGTCCTGGTCGATGCGCCCCTGGGTGGTGCTGACCGCGTTCGACATCCCTTTCCGCGAAGTCCGCATCTGCCTCGACCAGCCGGACACCGCCAGCAAGATCGCTGAATATTCCGCCGCCGGCCGTGTGCCGGTGCTGCTCGATGGCCAGACGCATATCTGGGATTCGCTGGCGATCTGCGAATACCTGGCCGAGCAATTTCCTGATCGCGCGCTGTGGCCGCAGGAGACTGCTGCGCGCGCCGTGGCGCGCAGCGTCGTCGCCGAAATGCATTCAGGTTTTACCGGCCTGCGCAGCGCCATGAGCATGGACATTCGCGGCAGCTATCCGGGTAAGGGCCGTACGCCGGAAGCGCAAGGCGACATCGGTCGCGTGTGCGAAATCTGGGAAGACTGTCTGTCCGAATTCGGTCATCACGAATTTCTGTTCGGCGATTTCTCCATCGCCGATGCCTTCTACGCACCGGTGGTGATGCGCTTCCGCAGCTATCACGTGTCGCTGGCGCCGGCGCTGCAAGCCTACGTCGACCGCGTCGTCGCACATCCCGCGGTGGCCAAGTGGATCGCCGAAGCGCTGGCCGAAAAAGAAATCCTGCCGGATCATTGAGTTGCTCATGAAGATCTACGTCGTTGGCGGCGCGGTGCGCGATGAACTGCTCGGCTTGCCGGTGCAGGATCACGATTATGTGGTCGTCGGCGCTACGCCGGAAGACATGCTGGCTCAAGGTTTCCGCCCGGTCGGCAAGGATTTTCCGGTGTTCCTGCATCCCGAGACGCAAGAGGAATACGCGCTCGCGCGCACTGAGCGCAAGACCGCGCCGGGCTACAAGGGCTTCGTCTTTCACACCGACAGTGCCGTCACGCTGGAACAGGATCTGGCGCGCCGCGACCTCACCATCAACGCCATCGCCAAGGGCGAGGACGGCGTGCTGGTTGATCCGTATCACGGACAGGAAGATATTCGCCGCCGCGTGTTCCGCCATGTCTCCGATGCCTTCGTTGAAGACCCGGTGCGCATCCTGCGCATGGCCCGTTTCGCCGCGCGCTTTCCGGATTTCACCGTCGCTCCCGAAACCAATGCGCTGATGCAGAAGATGGTGCAGGCCGGCGAAGTCGACGCCTTGGTGCCGGAACGCGTCTGGCAGGAACTGGCGCGCGGCATGATGGAGCAAACGCCGTCGCGCATGTTCAACGTGCTGCGCGAATGCGGCGCATTGGCGCGCATCCTGCCGGAACTGAACGCGCTCTGGGGCGTGCCGCAACCGGCTAAATATCATCCGGAGATCGACACCGGCGTTCACGTCATGATGGTGCTCGACTATGCCGCGAGCCGGTCGTATTCGCTGGGCGTGCGCTTTGCCGCCTTGATGCATGATCTCGGCAAAGGCACGACGCCGCCAGACTTGTGGCCCAGCCATCACGGCCATGAAGGTCGCAGCGTCGAGCTGGTGCAGGGAATCTGCGATCGTCTCAAAGTCCCTAACGACTGCCGCGATCTCGCCGTCATCACCGCGCGTGAACACGGCAACGTAGGCCGCGCGTTTGAACTGCGTCCTGCCACGATCGTCAATTTGCTGGCGCGTTGCGACGGCTTCCGCAAGCCGGAGCGATTCAAGGAAATGCTTCAGGCATCGGAGTGCGACCGCCGCGGCCGCACCGGTTTCGAAGAGGTTGAATTTCCGCAATTGGATTACCTCGCGGGCGCCTTGAAAATCGCGCAAGGCGTCGACGCCGGCGCCATCGCGGCGAAGTACAAGGAGCAGCCGCAACGCATCCCTGAAGCAATTCTGGCAGCGCGTACCGAGGCGGTAGCGGACTATGCCGCTCAGGTCCGCTAAACTGCGCCCATGTCAAAACTCACCACGCAACTGCGGACCCGGCTGGAAGGGCTGAAGCGCACCATCATCGAGGCATCGGACAAACCGCTGATTCTCGTGAAGGAGTTGTCGCCGCGCTCGCGCCGGCATCTGCTGCGCCATTTTCTGGCGCTGGAAGAAAAGGACCGGTTGCTGCGTTTCGGCACCAAGCTGTCCGACGATCTGGTGACGCGCTATGTGGAAAACCTCGACTTCACGCGCGACACCATTTTCGGGGTCTACGACCGCAAGCTGCGCCTGCTGGGCGTAGGCCATCTGGCCTTCGCACCGCGCGAGACTTCGCGTATTTCCGGCGCCACCATCAAGGCGCGTGTGGCCGAATTCGGCGTCTCGGTATCGGCGGCGGCGCGCGGCATGGGCGTGGGCACCAAGCTGTTCGAGCGCGGCGCAATGCGTTGCCGCAATGTCGACGTCGACACCCTGTACATGCATTGTCTGTCTTCCAACAAAGTCATGATGCACATCGCCCGCAAAGCCGGCATGGAAATCCATCGCGACTACGGCGAGGCCGACGCCTATCTCAAACTGCAGCCCGCCAATTCCGTCACCGTCTTCCAGGAGGCGATGGAAGAGCAGGTCGCCATGATCGACTACATCGTCAAAGCCAACATGCGCGCGCTGTTCAAATGGGTGGGCAAGGTCACCGGCATCGGCAAGCCAAAATCCTGAGCCCGGCTTGATCTGGATCAGATGTCCGCACCGGGTTTGGATACAAACCGGTGGGAAGGCGCATAATATGGCTATCAACGTATTTCAATCATCATTCCCATGGAAACCACCGTCTCTACCGACGATTTCTTTGCCAGCGTCGCGACAAAATCCGACAGCGGGGCATTGCGCGGCGATTACACGCACGCCGACAAGAACTTCGTCGTGGCCCAGAACTGGGCCGGCTACACACCTGAACAACACGCGCTGTGGCGGCGTCTGTATGAGCGCCAGGCCAAGCTGATTCCCGGCCGCGCTTGCGACGTCTTCCTCGACAGCATCAAGGCGCTCGACGTCTCGCAAGGCATCCCGCAATTCGACCGCACCACCGAGGCGCTGTACAAGGCCACCGGCTGGCAGCTGGTCGCAGTGCCGGGACTGGTGCCGGACCATACCTTCTTCGAACATCTGGCCAATCGCCGCTTCCCGGTGACGGTCTGGCTGCGCGAAGAACACGAGTTCGACTACATCGTCGAACCCGACGTCTTCCACGATTTCTTCGGTCATGTGCCGCTGCTGTTCAATCCGATCTTCGCCGAGCATTTGCAGGAATACGGCAAGGGTGGCCTGAAGGCGCTGAAGCTCGACGGCCTGGCTTTCCTCGCGCGCCTGTACTGGTACACCATCGAGTTCGGCCTGATCCAGAGTCCCGAGGGTTTGCGCATCTATGGCGCGGGCATCCTGTCATCGGGCGGCGAGGTCGAATACGCCCTGCGCGGTTCACCGCAGAACCAGCAGCCGAACCGGATTCCTTTCCAGCTCGACCGCGTCATGCGTACCTTGTACAAGATCGATTCGTACCAGGAAACCTACTTCGTCATTCGCGACTTCCAGCAACTGTTCGACGACACGGCGCCGGATTTCACCGCGCTGTATGAGCAACTGAAGGCGCAGGATGCGCTGCCGGCCAATACGCTGTTGCCGGGAGAGCAAAATTTTCTGGTCAGCTGACCGGACCTTGTCTTCGTATCAAGTTTTCGACGAAGCCCCTGCCTGAAAGCAGGGGCTTTTTTCATGCCGTCAGTACCTGGTCAGCACGCCGTCAGCAATGCCCGGGCCGTGTTGCACCGTGCGTAGCGGCAATAAGCCGCTTGTGCTACTGTAACCACATCAAAAGAACGAAACCATTCGCCCACAAGGCGGACGAGTTTTAAGCAGGATCTCGAACAGATCCATGTGCAAACAAAGACACGATTTTTGGCACGGAGACAAGCGCATGAACGCACCCCTACCTTCCAGTCAACGCCTGTTGCTGGACGACATTTCCCTCGACGACAAATACGCGCTGGAGCGCGGCCGGGTTTTCATGACCGGGATACAGGCATTGATACGGCTGCCGATGCTGCAGCGGCAATGCGACGTCCAGGCAGGATTGAACACCGCCGGTTACGTCACCGGCTATCGCGGCTCGCCGCTAGGTACGGTCGATCAGACCGCCGCCAAGGCAAAGAAATACCTCGACGCCGCCCACGTCAAATTCCATCCCGGCATGAACGAAGACCTGGCCGCCACCGCCGTGTGGGGCACGCAGCAGGTCAACCTGTTTCCGGGCGCGCAATATGACGGCGTGTTCTCGCTGTGGTACGGCAAAGGCCCCGGCGTGGATCGCTGCGGCGATGTCTTCAAGCATGCAAACATGGCCGGCACCTCGCAGCACGGCGGCGTGCTGGTGATCGCCGGCGACGACCATGCCGCCAAATCTTCCACCACCGCGCATCAGAGCGAACACATTCTGAAAGCCTGCGGCATCCCGGTGCTGTATCCGTCGTCGGTGCAGGAGTATCTCGACTACGGACTGCACGGCTGGGCGATGAGCCGTTACACCGGATTGTGGGTATCGATGAAATGCGTGACTGATATTGTTGAATCCGGCATGTCGGTGATGATCGATCCGCAACGCGTGCAGCCGATCATTCCGACCGATTTCGAATTACCGCCGGGCGGCGTCAACATCCGCCAGCCCGATACCGTGCTCGAGCAAGAGACGCGGATGAACGTCTACAAGTGGTACGCCGCGCTGGCCTACGCCCGCGTCAACAAACTCAACCAGATAATCTGGGACAGCCCGCAGGCGCGCATCGGCATCGTCACCGCCGGCAAGTCTTACCTCGACACGCGCCAGGCGCTCTACGATCTCGGTATCGATGAACAAGTTGCGCGCGACATCGGCATCCGTCTCTACAAGATCGGCATGACCTGGCCGCTGGAAGCCGAAGGCGTGCGCGAATTCGCGCAAGGCCTCGATGAAATCCTGGTGGTCGAAGAGAAACGCCAGATTCTCGAATACCAGATCAAGGAAGAACTCTACAACTGGCGCGACGATGTGCGTCCGCGCGTGGTCGGCAAGTTCGATGACACCGGTGAATGGAGCGGCTCGCCGCGCGAAGGCCATGGCAACTGGCTGCTGCCGGCAACCTATGAACTAAGCCCGGCGCAGATCGCACGCGCCATCGCCACGCGCATTTCCAAGTATTACGCCGGCCATCCTATCGAGCAGCGCGTCAAGGCGCGCATCGCCTTCCTCGAAGCCAAGGAAGCCACGCTCAACGTCAGCACCAAGCCCGATCCCAACAAGGACCGCATTCCGCATTTCTGCTCGGGTTGTCCGCACAACACTTCGACCAAACTGCCCGACGGCAGCCGTGCGCTGGCCGGTATCGGTTGCCATTACATGGTGACCTGGATGGACCGCGAGTCGTCGATCTTTTCGCATATGGGCGGCGAGGGCGTGACCTGGGTCGGGCAGGCGCCGTTCACCAGCGAGAAGCACGTGTTCTCCAATCTCGGCGACGGCACCTATTTCCATTCGGGTTTGCTGGCGGTGCGTGCAGCGGTTGCGGGCAAGGTCAACATGACCTACAAGATTTTGTACAACGATGCGGTCGCGATGACCGGCGGCCAGGAGTTTGACGGTCCGCTCGATCCGGCCATGATCTCGCGCCAGCTGGCAGCGGAAAACGTGCGCCCCATCATCGTCGTCACCGACGAGCCGGACAAATATCCTGCCGGCACGCCATGGGCCGACGGTGTGACGATCCGCCATCGCAGCGAACTCGACGCCGTGCAACGAGAGCTGCGCGAAGTGCCGGGCGTGTCCGCCATGATTTACGACCAGACCTGCGCTTCGGAAAAACGCCGCCGCCGCAAACGCGACGCCTATCCCGATCCGGCCAAGCGTGCCGTCATCAATGAAGCGGTGTGCGAAGGCTGCGGCGATTGCAGCGTGCAATCCAACTGCCTGTCGGTGGAGCCGCTGGAGACCGAATTTGGCCGCAAGCGCCAGATCAATCAATCGTCGTGCAACAAGGACTATTCCTGCGTGAACGGCTTCTGCCCAAGCTTCGTTACGGTGGAAGGCGGCAAGCTGAAAAAAGCCAAACGCGTGGCCGTGGAAAAGACCGAAGCAACCGCGCAAGGCCCCGTGCTTCCCGAACCGCAATTGCCGGCCATGGGCGACAGCTACGGCATCGTCGTCACCGGCATCGGCGGCACCGGCGTGATCACCATCGGCCAGATTCTGGCGATGGCGGCGCACGTCGAAGGCAAGGCCTGCTCGGTGCTTGACATGAGCGGTCTCGCGCAAAAAGGCGGACCGGTGATGTCGCACGTGCGTTTGTCCGATCATGCCGATGATTTGTATTCCACCCGCGTCGGTACGGGCGCGGCGGATCTGGTGATCGGTTGCGACGTGATCGTCACCGCCAGCCGCGACGCCTTGTCGCGCATGGGTGAAGGACGCACGCACGCGGCGGTCAATTCGACGCAGATGCCGACGGCGGCCTTCGTCCGTAATCCTGACTGGCAGTTCCCGGCGGTGTCTGCTGAAGGCAGCATACAAAGCGCCTGCGGCAAGGATCGCGTGGCGCTGATCGATGCCGGCAACATCGCTACCGCGCTGATGGGCGACGCCATCGCGACCAACATGTTCATGCTCGGCTATGCGTGGCAACGCGGCTGGGTGCCGTTGTCGGAAGGCGCAATTCTCAAGGCCATCGAACTCAATGCCTTGTCGGTCGACTTCAACAAGCAAGCCTTCGGTTGGGGCCGTGCCGCGGCACATGACGCAGATGCCGTGGCGCTGGCTGCGCGCCGTAACGGCATGACTGCACAAGTGATCGACTTCAAGCGTCCGCCGTCGCTGGAAGAAGTGCTGGCTAAGCGCGTCGATTTCCTGACGCAATATCAGAACGCCGCGTACGCGCGCCAGTACAGCGATTTCGTCGAACAAGTGCGCCGTGCGGAAGCTGCCCTGGGCGAGCCGGCAAAGGCGATGAAATTGAGCACGGCGGTCGCGACTTACCTGTTCAAGCTGATGGCCTACAAGGATGAGTATGAAGTGGCGCGTCTTTACACCGCGCCAGCTTTCCGCGAAAAAATCGCCGGCATGTTCGAAGGCGGCTACCAGCTGAAATTTCATCTGGCGCCGCCGCTGCTGGCCAAGCATGACGCCAACGGTCATCTGATCAAGAAACAATATGGCCCGTGGATGATGCGTGCTTTCGGCGTGCTGGCGAAACTACGCTTCTTGCGCAGCACGCCGCTGGACGTATTCGGCTACACGGACGAGCGCAAGCAGGAGCGCGCGCTGATCGGCGAATACTGCAAGACGGTCAGCGGATTGTTAAGCAAACTCAACGCCGACAATCTTGCGCAGGCAACGGCGATTGCGCGTATCCCGGAAGAAATTCGCGGTTACGGCCATGTCAAGGAACGGCATCTGAAGGCGGCCAGGCAGAAGGAAGCAGATTTGCTGCGGATGTTTGACGCAGGTCAGAAGCCGCATGTGCCGGAAGGTGGCAAGCAGGCGGCCTGATCGGTTCTGCAAACAGCGTCAATACTCACCGTCGTCCCGGCATTCGCCGGAACGACGGTGTTTTTATTTTCAGAAGATGGAATTGTTACGAAGAGGCTGTGAGTTTGCCGCCGCTGACGCGTTCAATTCCCGCCAGATCGCACCAGCTTTGCACCTCGGCGAAACCGCGTTGCGTCAGCAGCTTGCGCACGGCTTCTGACTGATCGTAGCCGTGCTCCATCAACAGCCAGCCATCCGGTTTCAGATAAGCCGCTGCGCCGTCGATGATGATGCGCAAGGCCGACAAGCCGTCGGCATGATCGGTCAACGCGCCGATTGGTTCGAAGCGCAAATCTCCTTGCGACAAATGCGCATCGCCGGCGACGATATAAGGCGGATTGGAAACGATCAGATCGAGCCGGGGCTGAGACGTCTCGCCGAGCGCGGCGTACCAGTCGCTGCGCAGGAAATTCACTTTTGCGCCATGCCGCCGCGCATTGCTGGCGGCGACTTTCAAAGCACCTTCACTGACATCGAGCGCCGTCATATCGACGTCTGGCCGCGTGTGTGCAATGGCGACTGCAATGGCGCCGGAGCCGGTGCCCATGTCAAGCGCCTTGCCCTGTTGCGGCAAACGATCCAGCGCCAGTTCCACCAGCAATTCGGTATCGGGACGGGGGATTAATACCTCCGGCGTGACGGTCATTGCGAGGCCAAAGAATTCGCGCTCGCCAACGATGTAGGCAATCGGTTCGCCTTGCAGGCGGCGGCGAAACAGCGCGCTTAGTTGCGCCGCTTCTGCAGCCGTAAGCAGGCGGTCGGACTGCGTGATCAGCTGGATGCGCGTCAGCTGCAGCGCATGGCCGATCAGGATGCGATTTTCCAGCGCATCGAGCGGCGCGCTACGGAGCGCCGCTGCCAGGCTGATGCCTGACAGGATGTCAGGGAAATCGTCCGCCACGATACGCTTAACCGCGCTTGAAGACGCGGCGCGCCAGCAGGATGGCGATGATGGCAAACCAGATCAGCGACCACTGCGGAATTGACAGGCCAAGGAACGGGTAGGGATTCGCGCACAGGCCGTCAGCCTTGAACAGCGTAGGGAACAGGTTGGCGGTCGGGATCGTGTTCAGCGAGGTTTCCAGTGGATCGATGCCGCAGGAAGTACCCGGATGCGCCTGCACCCACAGATGCCAGCCGGCGGTGGCGATGCCGCCCAGCGCAGCCAGGACGCCGAGGCCGGCGCCAAGTTTGGCGGAACCCGGCGGCAGGAAGGCGAAGATGATGCAGATGAGGGCGATGGCGACGAAGATGTAGCGCTGGATGATGCACAGCGGACACGGCATCATTTCTTCGACGATCTGGAGATAAAGGGCGGCGCCGAGCAAGGCGATGCAGAGAAGGGCGACTGACAGAAACAGAGATTTGGACGATTTCATGAGCGTTTGATTTTGATGTTGTTCGTAGATGGCTGCACTTGAAGCAGTACCTCAGAGAGGTCTCCGTGCAATTGGTTCCGGCGCTGCTGCATTGTGCCACAGGCCGCGACAATGCTGAGTTACTGGTCGTTTGTGCGGAACAATTGCACGCTCAGTCGGGGTGTCGCAATCGCTTACTCGTCGTCGCCAAGTTGCGCTAACAACTCCGCCTGGTGTTCCGTAATCAGCGCATTGGTCAACTCTTCCAGATCGCCATCCATGATGAAGTCCAGCTTGTACAGCGTCAGGTTGATACGGTGATCCGTCATGCGTCCCTGCGGGAAATTGTAGGTGCGGATGCGTTCGCTGCGGTCGCCCGAACCGATCAGTGATTTACGCGTGGCGGCTTCCCTGGATTGCTGCTCGCGCAGTTGCACGTCCTTGATGCGCGCCGCCAGCACCTTCAATGCCGAGGCCTTGTTCTTGTGCTGGCTGCGGTCGTCCTGGCACTCCACCACGATGCCGGTCGGCATGTGGGTGATGCGCACCGCGGAGTCGGTCTTGTTGATGTGCTGGCCGCCCGCGCCCGAGGCACGGTAAGTGTCGATGCGGATGTCGGCCGGGTTGATGTCGACGTCTTCGACTTCATCGGCTTCCGGCATCACCGCGACGGTGCAGGCTGATGTATGAATGCGGCCCTGGGTTTCGGTGGCGGGAACGCGTTGCACACGGTGGCCGCCGGATTCGAACTTCAGGCGCGAGTAGGCGCCGAACCCGGCGATACGCACGATGACTTCCTTGTATCCGCCGACTTCCGAATCGGATGCGGACATCATCTCTACCTGCCAGCGATTGCGTTCGGCAAAGCGCGTGTACATGCGCAGCAGGTCGCCGGCGAACAGTGCCGACTCATCGCCGCCGGTGCCGGCGCGGATTTCGAGGAAGATGTTGCGCTCGTCGTTGGGATCTTTCGGCAGCAGCATCTTTTGCAGGTCGCCTTCGAGCGCTTCCATGCGCGCCTTGGCGCCGTTGATTTCTTCCTGCGCGAACTCCTTCATGTCGGGATCCGACAGCAGCTCCTGCGCGGTCGTGATGTCGTTCGCCGCCTGAGAGTAGGTGTGATACAGCGCCACCAGCGGGCCGAGTTCCGCGTGCTCGCGCGTCATCTTGCGATAGCTGTCCATGTCGGACGTCGCATCTTCCTGCATCAGCAGATTGTTGAGTTCTTCCAGCCGTTCGGCGAGCTGGTCGAGTTTGGCGAGCATGGATGGTTTCATGGGCTTACTTTACATTGAAGAGGGGGTGATGCGATGCCCGCTGAAAACATGGGCAGAAGAGAGCCGGTGATCGCCACGATCACGGCGTACGAATGGAGTCGCTAACGCTTGGTGCGGAACAGTTGCGGCAGCAGCTGGACCAGTTGGGTGCGCTCGTCGCCTTGCGCGTGATGCAAGGCCTGTTGCGGGCCGTGCAGGAATTTGGCGGTGAGGCCTTTGGACAAGGCGTCGAGTACGGCGTCGATGTCTTCGCCCTTGGCCAGCAGCTTGCGTGCGCGTTCCAGTTCGGCCATGCGCAGCGATTCGCCGGCATCGTGCAGGTCCTGGATCACCGGCACCACGGCGCGGCTGTCGATCCAGTGCATGAAGGACTGCACGCGGGTTTCGATGATGGCTTCGGCTTGCGCGACGGCAGCCTGGCGGTTTTCAACGCCGCTTTGCACGACCGACGCCAGATCGTCGACGGTGTACAGGAACACGTCATCCAGACGGCCGACTTCGGATTCGATATCGCGCGGCACGGCCAGGTCGACCATGAAGATCGGTTTGTGGCGGCGAGCCTTGACGGCGCGTTCCACCAGGCCGAGGCCGATGATCGGCAGCGACGAGGCGGTACAGGACACCACGATGTCGAACTTCGACAACTGCGTCGGCAGATCGGCCAGACGCAGCGCCGAGCCGTTGAAGCGGTGCGCCAGGGTTTCGCCGCGTTCCAGTGTGCGGTTGGCGACGGTCAGCGATTTCGGATTTTGCGCGGCGAAGTGAGTGGCGCACAGTTCGATCATTTCACCGGCGCCGATGAACAACACGTTCTGGCCCGAGATGGAATCGAAAATCCGTTGGGACAAGCGCACGGCGGCAGCGGCCATCGACACGCTGTGCGCGCCGATTTCGGTATTGCTGCGTACTTCCTTGGCGACTGCGAAAGTGCGCTGGAACAGCTGGTGCAGATAGGTGCCGAGTCCGCCGGCGGCCTCGGCCTGGCGCACGGCATCCTTCATCTGGCCGAGAATCTGCGGTTCGCCCAGCACCATCGAGTCCAGCCCGGAGGCGACGCGGAAGGCATGACGAACGGCGTTATCCTGCGGCAAGGCATACAGGAAAGGACGCAGGTCGGCGTAAGAAAGCTTGTGATAGTCGGCCAGGAAATGCGCCGTGCTGTCGATGGCGGCGTCGACACCACCGTGCGCGGCGGTGCTGGCAGCGTACAGTTCCGTGCGGTTGCAGGTCGACAGGATCGCGGCTTCGCCAGTCTGCGCGAGAGTCGAGCTCAGATCGGCACGACCGAACCACGCACGCGCCGAAGCTACCGCCTGACCGATCTGGTCAGCCGGGAACGCAACCTTTTCGCGCAGGGAAACCGGCGCGGTGGTGTGGTTCAGTCCGACGGCAAGCAGGTGCATAGCGTGTTTACGGGGCTCGACAGCGTAAAAAATGGAGAAATATCAACTCCGTATTATACCCGCTGCACGTAAAGGGGTTTTGAACTGTATCAATAATGACTATATGCGCAGACTATCGGCCGATGTCAGCAGGAGACAGGGTCTGCAGCAATTTTTGCCATATGAGCAACTATTTCCTGAACGTATCGCTCCGGCTGCTCCAGATCGGGAAAATGCCCGCAGTCGGCGAAGCGGTGGATGTCCAGTTGCGGCAGATGTTCTCGCAGCGACTCAGGCTGCGTCACCCGATGCGAACGGTCTTGCTCTCCCCAGATCAGCGTGCAGGGGATGGCGAGCGGGGTCGTGATGTCTGTGAGCGCGGTTTCGCGCAGCAGACCTTGCACTACTCCCGCCAGACAAAAACAGCCGCCGGTATCGAAGGACTCCTGCGCCAGTTGCTGGAACGGTTTTGCATTCGTTTGTGCGGGCAGAGCGCTGCGGTGCCAAAGCTGCGCCAGCTTGCGGCGCGCCAGCCAGGTAATCAGCTGGCCCGCAATCGGCACGCGCAGCGGCCGCGGAATCATACGGTAAGCCCAGGCCTGCATGGCCGGCAGCGATGGTGTTTGCGACAGCATCAGGCTGGCAATACGGGTTGGCGCCAGTTGCGCGGGCCGGATGGCGTACAAGCCGTTGGCGCAACTGAAGGCCAGCGTCGCCTGCGCAATGCCGAGCCGGTCGAGAACGGCGAGCACGGCACGCGCCCCCTGTTCCAGGCTGTGTCCATAATTTGCCGCCGGCAGTGAGAAACCGAAACCGGGCATGTCAAAGCACACCACCCGGAACCGCGGCGCCAGCAGAGCAATGAGACGTCGGTAATGCGCCACCACGTTGGGGCCGTCGGGAGTGAAGACGATGCAGGGACGATAGTCGGGACTGTTTTCATTGCCCGGCTTGCTTGCCGAATCGAAGACGTGTACGCGTCCCGCAGCGGTGTCGATGTACCTGAGGTCAGTGGGCGTACCGGACAGCGACGCCGACAGGTGCGTCAGGAAGTAATCGGTACGGGATGCCGGCATGGGCGCTATTTCTTGACGACTGGCGCCGCCAGCCGCTCCAGCTGGTAGCCGTAGCCGTACACCGTCGTCAGCCGGAAACCCTTCTCCGGTTTTAATTCCAGCTTGTTGCGTACGCGCGAGATATGGGTGTCGATGGTGCGGGTCGGCAGCTCGTTTTCGTCTTCCTGACCCCAGACGCTTTCCTGCAGATAGGCGCGCGACAGCGGTCGGCCCAGGTTGCTGAAGAGCAAAACGGCGAGCGCAAATTCTTTTTGGGTCAGCGTGATCGTGATACCGCCATGGATGACGATGTGCGCGGGCGACTCGAAGACGTAGTCGCCGAATTGCTGGATCTGTTTTTCGTCATGATCCGGATAGGCGCGCTGCAGCAGCAGCTTGACGCGCGCGGCGACTGCGTTGCGCCGTAGCGGTTTGAATTCGCTGTCAAGCAGCCCCTCTCCGGCAAGTTCAGCTTGTAATGCCGCCAGGTCGGATGGCGTATCCGCCGCCAGCAGCAGCACCGGAATGGCCGGCATCCTCGCCATCTGCAATATGTCCGCCAGATGCGCTCCGGCACTGGCGATATCCACGATCAGCAATTGCGGATGCGCGCGGCGCAGATCGGCGCGCTGCTGCACGCCCTGGCAATCGTGCGCAGGCAGGCTGCGTGCGATCAGGGCGATGTCGGCGGCGGAATTGCTGAAGATGGAGATGTGCATGGCGCGCGGAAGAAAGAAGAGAGCCATTTCCGAATGAGCAAAGTGCAGGCCCGGAAAGCATTGCGCCGGATCGAGTCCGGCGCAATGGCTACGAGCAGAGTACTTAAGGCGCGTCGGCGTCCGGCAGCACCACGTTCACGTCGAGCACTTCCAGGTTGCCCTGGCGATCCAGCGAGATCTTGATGTCGTCGGCGTTGACCTTGGTGTACTTGGAGATGACCTCGATCAGTTCCTTGTGCAAGGCCGGCAGGAAGTCATATCCCTGGCCCTGGCGGCCGCCGCGTTCGCGCGCGATGATGATCTGCAGGCGTTCCTTGGCAGCCGTGGCGCTCTTCGCCTTGGGCGGAAACAGGAAGGAAAGCAAAGCCATGTCATTTACCTCCGAAAATACGCTGGAGCAGGCCCGGCTTTTCATAGCTGGTAAAGCGCAGCGGCAGGTCTTCGCCGAGGAAGCGGCTGACCAGATCCTGGTACGCCTCGGAAACGTCGGTCTCTTTCAGGTGAATCGCAGGATTGCCCTGGTTGGACGCGTGCAGCACCGACTCCGATTCAGGGATGATGCCGATCAGCGGGATGCGCAGGATTTCCTGCACATCGGTGTAGGACAGCATTTCGCCGGCTTCGACGCGTTTTGGCGAATAGCGGGTGATCAGCAGATGTTCCTTGACCGGCTCGCCGCCGCTCAGGGCGCGGCGCGACTTGGCCTGGATGATGCCGAGGATGCGGTCCGAGTCACGCACCGAGGACACTTCCGGATTGGTCACGATGATCGCTTCGTCGGCGAAGGTCAGCGCCATCACGGCGCCATGTTCGATACCGGCCGGCGAATCGCAGATGATGTACTCGAAGTCCATCTTTTGCAGGTCGCCCAGCACGCGTTCCACGCCTTCTTCCGACAGCGCGTCCTTGTCGCGGGTTTGCGAGGCCGGCAGGATGAACAGGTTGTCGCAGTGTTTGTCCTTGATCAGGGCCTGATTCAGGGTTGCTTCCTGATTGACGACATTGATCAGGTCGTACACCACGCGGCGTTCGCAGCCCATGATCAGGTCGAGGTTACGCAGGCCGACGTCGAAGTCGATAACGACGGTCTTGTGTCCGCGCAGAGCCAGACCCGATGCGAAACTGGCGCTCGACGTCGTTTTGCCGACGCCGCCTTTACCGGATGTCACAACGATGATTTTTGCCACAAAAGACTCCTTAGAAGATCAGATTTGATTGTTCGAATTAACGATGTGTTTTTTCGATTGTTCGATTGTTCGGATATTAAATTATTTACTGGTATTGATCGGCAACACATCAATGCGGTCGCCGGTCAGGCGCACCTGCACCTGTTTTTGCGCCAGTTCGGGCGGATGGCCGTTCTCAAAGGTACGGTAGACGCCGGCAATCGACACCAGTTCCGCTTCCAGGCTCGCCGCGAAGATACGGGCGCCGGTATTGCCGCTGGCGCCGGCCAGCGCGCGGCCGCGCAAAGGGGCGTAGACGTGGATGCTGCCGTCGGCAATGATCTCTGCGCCGTTGTTGACCGCCGCCATGATCACCAGATCGGCGCCGCGCGCATAAATGCGCTGGCCGGCGCGCACCGGCGTGTCGATGATCATTGTGGCTGCGGCTGGTGTTGCCGGCGCTGCTTGTACCGCCTGTGCGGGTGGAGCGGGCGCTGCAACCGGAGCTGGGGCAGGTGCAGGCTGCGGCGCTTCTTCTTCCGCAGCCGCGGCGGCTTCCTGCTGCTGCGGACGCGGCGCACCGCCGTCGATGGAAAGTCCCTGTGCGGCGATTTCGGCGTGCAGTTCTTCCGGCGCGTTGCGCACGGCCACCGCATTGAGGCGATAGCGTTTGAACAAGGCCACCAGCGCAGTCCAGTCGATGCCGGCGGCAGCGGTGTCCAGTGCGCCGATGTCGAGTACGGCGAATTCGTCTTCAAAGAAGTCGGACACACCGCCGGTCATGTCTTTCAAGGCCTTGTCCAGCGCTGCCGGATCAGTTTCATGCAGGATCGCGGAAATGGCGACCACTGTGGATATCTTGATTTCGATCGGTTTACGAGCTTTTTGCATAAATTGTTCAGTGCCTGCGTTTTCCAGCAGGAAAACGGCCAGGATCGTTGCGTTCGGGGATTGTTCTCAAACCGTCTTGCGTCGGCAAATGAGCTGCCAGCCTGCGTTGGTTTGGCATTATACAGTCAGCCGGGCGGCATTTTAGGCTTCCAGCAAGGTTTTGAGCGCTTCCAGGTCGCGCGTCACCCAGGCGGTATCCTCGTTGAATTTCTCATCGCTCATCTCGGGCTGGCGGAAGAGGGTGAAGGTCAGCTCGCAGCCGTCGCCGTTGGCGACCGCGCGCATGGGGATGAACACGCTTGCTCCTGACGCCAGCACCACTTCATGATCGAGCACGCCCAGCTCGTTGTCCGGCGCAAAGCGAACTTCCAGCCGGCCTTCCGGCGTGTCGGCAAACCATGCGCCATCGATCTGCCGGATGCCTTTGCCGAGACCCGACGCCCATTTCGGCATGTTTTCCGGATTGGCGACGAAGCGGTAAACATCTTCCGCGCTGCGTTCGATGGTGACGTGGAGGAGGCGGGTAGGAAGAGACTTGGGCATCGCGGGTTCTCCGTAGGCAAGGAGCCCATTATGCAGCCAGCGGAGACAAAGCGAGCGGACAAAAAAATGCCGGAGACGATGAAGTCTCCGGCAGCTTGCTATATTGGCAAGTCCGGCGGATTGCGCCGGACCCGAGGGCGGACAAATCAGCCCGGTACCTTGCCTTCCACGCCTTCGACGTAGAACTTCACGCCGTGCAGGAAGCCGTCGTCAGCCACTGCATCCTTGGCGACCTGTTCCTTGCCGGTGTTGTCCTTGATCGGACCCTTCCAGATCGGCGCCGATCCGTCGGCGATGCCCTTCTTGCGTTCTTCGACCAGCGTCTTCACGTCAGCCGGCAGTTCAGGATTGAAGCCGCCCAGATCGATGCCGCCTTCTTTCAGGCCGATCCAGGTTGTGCTGCTCTTCCACGAACCATCCAGTACGGCTTGCACGCGTGCGGTGTAGTACACGCCCCAGTTGATCATCGATGCAGCCAGGTGAGCCTTCGGACCGAAGCTGGTCATGTCGCTGTCCCAGCCGAATGCGTAGACGCCTTTTTCCTGTGCAGTCTGGACCACGGCGGCGGAATCGGTGTTTTGCATCAGCACGTCGACGCCCTGGCCGATCAGTGTCGTTGCGGCTTCACGTTCCTTGCCCGGATCGAACCACTTGTTGACCCAGACCACGCGTGTGGTTGCCTTCGGGTTGATCGAACGCGCGCCCATGGTGAAGGCGTCGATGTTGCGGATCACTTCAGGAATCGGCACCGAGGCGACCACGCCCAGTTTGCCGGACTTGCTCATCTTGCCGGCGACCACGCCTGCCAGGTAAGCGCCTTCATAAGTGCGCACGTCGTACTGCGCCAGGTTGTCGGCAGTCTTGAAACCGGTGGCGTGTTCGAATTTGACGTCCGGGAATTCCTTGGCGACCTTCAGCATCGCTTCCATGTAGCCGAAGGTGGTGCCGAAGATCAGCTTGTTGCCGTCGGTCGCCAGCTGGCGCATCACACGCTCGGCGTCGGCGGCCGATTCAGGCACGTTTTCGACGAAGGTGGTTTTGACCTTATCGCCGAATTTGGCTTCGACTGCCTTGCGGCCGTTGTCATGCGCGAAAGTCCAGCCGGCGTCGCCCACCGGTCCGATGTAGACGAAGGCGACCTTCAGCGGGTCTGCCTTGGGAGCAGGAGCGGCCGCAGCAGCAGGCGCAGCGGCCGGTGCCGGTTCTTCTTTCTTGCCACAGCCGATCAACGAGGCTGCGGCGATGGTGGCGAGCATCGCAATCGAGGCTCTGCGCGAAATTTTCATTAGTTTCTCCCTGGACTTAAGCGTTGTTGGTAAAAAAAGCAAAACAGCAAAATCGACTACATCAATCGAACTACAAAAATCAGGATGCTCCCGGGCGGAACGGCTTGCCCAGCGAAGCCGGCATGTTCAGGCGAATCCAGTCCGGATTGCGCGAGATCAGCGCCAGCACCACGATGGTGGCGACATACGGCAGCATCGACAAAATCTGCGACGGGATCGTGACGCCGATGCCTTGCAGATAAAACTGCAGAATCGTCACGCCGCCGAACAGCAGCGAACCCAGCAAGACGCGTGCCGGACGCCATGTGGCAAACGCCGTCAGCGCTAGCGCAATCCAGCCGCGGCCGGAGACCAGGCCTTCGACCCACATCGGCGTGTACACCAGCGACAGATAAGCGCCGGCCAGACCGCAGCAGGCGCCGCCGAACAGCAGCGCGATGAAGCGGATGCCGCGCACCGAATAGCCCAGCGCATGCGCCGACTCCGGCGACTCGCCGACCGCGCGCAGGATCAGGCCGGCGCGCGTGCGGTACAGGAACCACGCAATCGCCGCGCACAGCAGCAGCGCGACATAGGCCATCCAGTGCTGATTGAAAAATGCCGGACCGATGAAGGGAATATTGTTCAGGCCGGGAATACCGGTGCTTTGCGACGGCAGGGCGAGGCCGACGAAACGCTGGCCGATGAAGGCCGACAAACCGGTGCCGAAGATCGACAGCGCCAGTCCGGTCGCCACCTGATTGGTCGCGAGGATCAGCGCCAGCCACGAGAACAGCGTCGCCATCAGCATGCCGCAAATGGCGCCGGCGAAGAAGCCCAGCAGTGGGCTCTTGGTAGTGTAGCCGACCGCGAAACCGGCAATCGCCGCGACCAGCATCATGCCTTCCGCGCCGAGGTTGAGTACGCCGGCGCGTTCATTGATGAGCAGGCCCATGGCCGCCAGCAGCAGCGGCGTGCCGGCATTGATGGAGGCTGCGATGAGAGGAGCGAGTTGGTCCATTGTGCTTATCCTTTTTGTTTCCAGCGCAGGCGGTAGTCAATCAGCGTGTCGCAAGCCAGCAGCAGGAACAGCAGCATGCCCTGGAACACGCCCGTGATCGCCGACGGCAGGCCGAGGCGCGATTGCGCCAGCTCGCCGCCCAGATACAGCAGCGACATGATCAGTCCGCCGAACACCGCACCGACCGGATGCAGGCGGCCGATGAACGCCACGATGATCGCTGCGAAGCCGTAACCCGGCGACACCGATGGCAGCAACTGGCCGATCGGTCCGGCGATTTCAAACGCACCGGCCAGACCGGCGAAGCCGCCCGAAATCAGCAGTGACACCCACAAGGCATTACGGCTGGAGAAGCCGGCATAGCGTGCGGCATGCGGCGCCACGCCGCCCACCATCAGCGAAAAACCGCGGAAGCTGCGCATCATGAACACCGCCATCACAATCGCCGCCACGATGGTGACCGCAAAGCCGATGTGCAGACGCGTGCCGCTCATCAGCATCGGCAGCATGAACTCGCTGGAGAATACCTTCGACTGCGGGAAGTTCATGCCGTTGGGATCCTTCAACGGACCGTTGACGGCATACATCAGCAACAGCTGCGCCACATAAGTCAGCATCAGCGACACCAGGATTTCGTTGGCGTTGAACTTGTCGCGCAACAGCGCCGTGATGCTGGCCCAGAAGGCGCCGCCGACCACGCCGGCGACGATCATCAGGATCAGGCCGACGCCGCCGGAGATGGCGTGATCCGGCACGTCCAGCCACACCAGCATGGCACCGGCACACATGGCGCCGACGGTGAACTGGCCTTCGGCGCCGATGTTCCAGATGCTGGCGCGGAAGCACACCGCCAGACCGAGCGCGCACAGAATCAGCGGGACCGACTTCAACAGCAATTCACTGATGGCGCGCCTGCTGCTGAACGGATCGACCAGGAATACTTTCAGTCCCGCGATAGGATCCTTGCCCAGCGCCATGAACAGCAGTGCACCGAGGAGCAGCGTCAGGAGGATCGCGATCACCGGCGACAGATAAGTCATGCGGCGCGAGGGCGTGCCGCGCAGTTCCAGGCGGAAGGGAAGACTCTTAAACATGGGCAGCCTCCGACGCACCAGCATCCGGCGCTTCGTCATGCCACAAGCCGCTCATCCACAAACCGACCTGCTCGCGCGTGGCTTGCTCGATGGGAATGGACGGCGACAACTGCCCCTTGGCAATCACATGCAGGCGATCGCACAGGGCGAACAATTCGTCGAGTTCTTCAGAGATCACCAGCACTGCACAGCCTTCTTGTTTGAGCGCCAGAATTTCGGCATGGATTTGCGCAGCGGCGCCGACGTCGACGCCCCAGGTCGGCTGTGCGACGATGAAGACGCTGGGTTTGCGTTCCATCTCGCGGCCGACGATGAATTTTTGCAGGTTGCCGCCGGACAGGCTTTTCGCCAGCGCATCGGGACCGCTGGCCTTGACCTTGAAGCGTTCGATGATGGAGGCCGCGATCTTGCGCGTGTAGCCGAAATCGATCATGCCGTGCTTCACATACGGTACCTTCTGATGCGACAGCAGCATGTTGGCTGACAAGCTCAGCGTCGGCACGGCGCCGCGGCCGAGACGTTCTTCCGGCACCAGGCCGAGGCCTTTCGCGCGGCGCGGATTGGGCGCGAGATGGCCGACGGCGCTGCCGGTCAGCATGATCATGTTGGGCGCGGCGCGCTGGTCTTCGCCGGACAACGCCGCCAGCAATTCCTGCTGGCCGTTGCCGGACACGCCGGCGATGCCGACGATTTCACCGGCACGCACTTCGCATTCGATGTCTTTCAGTTCCGTAGCGAACAGGTGCGCCTTCGGCAGACACAGGCGGTTGATGTGCAGCTTGCGCTCGTTGCGTTGGGATTCGGGATTGCGCTCGCGGCGCAGGCGCACCAGCTCTTCGCCGATCATCATGCGCGACAGGCCGGCGCTGGTTTCATTGCGCGGATCGCAGTTGCCGGTCACGCGGCCGCCGCGCATCACGGTGGCGCTGTGGCACAGCGCGCGGATTTCGTCGAGCTTGTGGCTGATATAGAGAATGCTGCAACCTTCCTCGGCCAGCTTGCGCAGCGTGACGAAAAGTTTCTCGACCGCTTGCGGCGTCAGCACTGAGGTCGGTTCGTCGAGGATCAGCAGTTGCGGATTGGTCAGCAGCGCGCGCACGATTTCCACGCGCTGGCGTTCGCCGACCGACAACGTGTGGACGTGGCGATTCGGCTCCAGCTCCAGGCCGTATTTTTCACCGGTCTGGCGGATGCGCGCGATCAGGTCCTGCATGTCGGTATCCGAGTCCAGACCCAGCGCGATGTTTTCGGCGACGGTCAGCGTGTCGAACAGCGAGAAATGCTGGAACACCATGGCGATGCCGAGCTTGCGTGCGATTTGCGGGTTGGCGATGTGCACCAGTTCGCCGTTCCAGTAAATCTCGCCGGCGTCGGGTTTGACGGTGCCGAAGATGATCTTCATCAGCGTCGATTTGCCGGCGCCGTTTTCGCCGAGCACGGCGTGAATCTCACCGGGCGCGACGCTGAGGTTGATATCGTCGTTGGCCAGCACGCCGGGATAGGCTTTGCGGATGTGCGCGATATGCAGGCGGGAAGATGGTGCAGTCACGGATTCCCCTTCAGAGACCGGCGCGGACATGCGCGCAGGCGGTCTTTACGTTATTCAAATGATCTGCGGAATTTACCATAGCCAGATTGTCAACAATCAGGAAAAATCAGGAAAATTATTACTTGTTGCCGCCACGATGCGCCCAACGCGTGGTGCGCTTCTCGATGATCGCAAACAGCTCGTACATCGCCATCGCCATGGCCCCGATGACGACCAGGCCGGCGAAGGCCAGCGGCATCTTCATCGACGAGCCGGCCGACACCAGCAAGTAGCCGATGCCTTCGTTGGAGGCGTTCATTTCCGACACGGTCGAGCCGACGAAAGCCAACGTGATGGCGACCTTCAGCGAGGCGAAGAAATATGGCAGCGAGCGCGGCAAGCCTACCTTGAGCAGAATGTCCATGCGCTTGGCGCCGAGTACGCGCAGTACGTCTTCCAGTTCCGGCTCCAGCGTGGCCAGCCCGGTGGCGATATTGACCATGATCGGGAAGAAGGAGATCAAAAACGCCGTCAGGATCGCCGGACCGGCGCCGATGCCGAACCACACCACCAGCACCGGCACGAAGGCGGCCTTGGGCAGCGCATTGAAGGCGGTCATCAAAGGATAAGCGGCGGCGTACAGCAGCGGCGACGAGCCGATCAGGAAGCCCAGCGACACGCCCACCGCCACGGCAATGGCGAAGCCCACCATGGTCACCCAGAAGGTGCTGATGGCGTGATGCGCAATCGGTCCGGCGAATTCGATCATGGCCTCGATGATCGCCATCGGACTGGGGAAGATGAATTCGGACACTTCCAGCGCGCTGCACAGGAATTGCCAGATCATCAGGATCGCCAGCAGCAATATCCAGGGCGCCAGCGTACGGGCAGCTTTGTTCAGGGAAGAAGGTTTTTTCATGGTCGCCTCAGCAGCTCTCAGGTATTGCGCACGCGGCCGATATGCTCGCGCAACTCGTGCACCAGGGCGTTGAATGGATCGGTATAGGTGAGCTCCAGTTCGCGCGGACGCGGCAGCGGATTTTCCTTGCGCGCCACGATACGGCCGGGGCGTTTGCTCATCACATAAATGGTGTCGGCCAGGAAGGCGGCTTCGCGCAGGTCATGCGTGACCAGGATCACGTTGAATTTGCGCTCGGTCCACAGGTCGCGCAGCACGCACCACAGTTCTTCGCGCGTGAACGCATCGAGCGCGCCGAAGGGCTCGTCCAACAGCAGCATCTTCGGTTCATGGATCAGCGCGCGGCAGATCGAGGCGCGCTGTTGCATGCCCCCCGACAGCTCCCATGGAAACTTGCTGGCGTAACCGTCAAGGCCGACGGTTTTGAGCAGCTTGAGTGCGCGCTCGGTGTATTGCGCCTTGTTCTTCTTGAAGTCGTTGCGATACGGCTCGACGATCTCCAGCGGCAGCAGGACATTGTCGAGCGTGGTGCGCCATGGCAGCAGCGTCGGCGCCTGAAAGGCCATGCCGACGAACTTCAGCGGGCCGGTGACGTCGGCGCCGGCGATGGCGACGCTGCCGCGGGTCGGGCGTTTGAGACCGGTCGCCAGCTTCATGAAGGTCGACTTGCCGCAGCCGGAAGGGCCGACGATGGCGATGAACTCCCCCTGTCTAGTTTGCAGCGAGATATCTTCCACCGCGAACTCGTCGGAACCGTCGTACGACAGGAAGACGCGGCGGAAATCGACGAACGTATCGTCAGCCGTGGCGCTCATGGCTGCTTCTGCAGTTTCAGCTTGCAAGATTATTTCCCGAAAACGTTGAGCGCTTCTTTGGACGGCAGGTAAGCAGCGGTCCAGATCTTGTCCGGGTTGACGCGGGTCTTGGTGCCGTAAGCATCGGACACTTGCGACGCCATCAGGGTCAGGCGCGGCAGGAACACCTGGCCGTAGCCTTCCGACTTGGCATGCGGTGTGGCGATGGCGCTGGAGATCGCCAGCTTGAGGCGGCGCAGTTCCAGCTTTTCGTCGATCAGGCCGTCGCGTTCCTTGAGCACCTTGATGGCTGCTTCAGGATTGGCGAGTACGTCCTTGGTAGCCTTGGCGAAGGCGCGCAGAAAACCCTTGAGCGCTTCCGGATTGGTTTTCATCAGGCTCTCGTTGGCGATGATGGCGTTGCCGTACAGCTTGACGCCGTAGTCGGGGTACATCATGACGTTGATGTCCGAATCCTTGATGCCGCGCGCATTCAGGTTCAGCAGCGAGGTGAAATAGAAACCGGTGATGGCGTCGACGTCGCCACGCGCCAGCATGGTCTCACGCAGCGGCGGATCCATGCTGATCCAGTTGGCTTTGGACGCATCCAGGCCGTTGGCCTTGGCGAAGATAGGATAACCGCGGCGGCCGGCGTCGAACACCGGTGAGCCCAGCTTCTTGCCGACCAGATCGGCCGGGGTCTTGATGCCGGTCTTCTTGAGCGAGAAGATGGCGGAAGGCGTGTCGTTGTAGACCATCATCACGGCCATCGGCTTGCCCGGCGAACTTGGATTGTTGGCGGTGAACTCCATCAGCGCCGCCATGTCGGCGAAGCCCATGTCATAAGTGCCGGACGCCACGCGATTGACCGCATTGCCCGAGCCGCTGCCGGCGTCGATGACGACGTCCAGTTTCTCCTGTGCAAAATAACCTTTCGACTTCGCCACCAGGAACAGCGCCGACGGGCCTTCAAAGCGCCAGTCGAGCTGGAACTTGATCTTGGTTTCCTGTGCGAAGGCGAAGGTGCAGGCAGATGCGCAGGCGGCGCTGAGCAACAAGGCGGCGGTGTACTTGAAGAGTTTCTTGGCGTGCATGGTTGGTTTCCCTTTTTTGATCCGATGATCGGTTGGTTCGACTGGCTTAACACCGTCCCTGATGCTGTCGCCAATGCGTCCGTATTTTGTGAACCGGTTTTCTACAAACGATGTGCTGTGAAAAGCATTTACTGTGCCAAGAACGTCAAATGTGTTCTGCGCGGCGGTGGCGAGCTTGTCGCCGGGGCGATGGGGAGGAAGAGAAAAAGAGGTGCCGTTGTCGACTTTCCGGTGGGTTCTATTTTGTCGACAATCTGAAAAACGTTTTGCAACAATTTGGTGCTTTGCTGCACCTGTCTAGAAGTTATTGCACTAAAAACAGTATTCTTACACGCTTGTAAGCCTTGTAAGGACTGGATAAGGCGCGGATTTCAATTTAGTACTGTCGTTCTTTATCTTGTCGACAATCTGATTGACCGATTTAGCCTTTCGTCGGCGCAGGGCCGACCTCGCATGGTTGCCGGGGCGACTGAATGCCGCAGCTTCCGGGACTGCGCCGGCTTCACTACTAGCGACGGTTATCTGCGTCGCATTCTGTTTTTAATTCCCTCCCGGTTTGTCGACAGTTTTTTCTGCGCGTGTTTTTTGCTGGCACGGCGTTTGCATTAACGAACCCGGCGGATTGAGCTTCGGCAGATGCCGGCGGCAACAAGCCCGACCTTGTTTGAATGGGTGAGCAAATGAAGGAGCGCATGGCGCGTGAAGGCGGATAGCTGGGCAAACGATAAAACGCATGCTCACTGAAGCAAGCCGTCACACGCCGTGTGCATGGGATCCGGATTTTATTTTTTGTGAATTGTAAAAAGGGAGAAACGTATGAAGAAAAGTGCAATGGGGATGTGCTTGACTACTGCAGCGCTGGCTGTGTCAGCCATGGGCAGCATGTCGGCCAACGCGGCTGACTGGGCGGACAATTCGATCGGTATTCGCTACGGCACGCAATTTGCCGAGCCGTTCAACTCGCAAGACATCGCGAAAAAAATCGTCAACTTCACGCATGCCAGTGGTTACAAATATGGCACCAACTATCTGAACGTCGACTTGCTGATGTCGGATAGCAAAGACAACGAATCGCAAGAAGCCTATATCGTCTATCGCCATACGCTGGATATCGGCAAGGTCGCCGGCAAGGATCTCTCTTTCGGCCCTGCACGCGGCTTTGGCCTGACTGCAGGCTTTGACTGGAACACCAAGAATGACCCTGGCTACAGCTCGCGCAAGCGTATGATCGTTGCCGGTCCTACTATCATGATGGACGTGCCGGGCTTCCTGAACATCAGCCTGCTGGCCCTGTGGGAAAGCAATCAGCCGCTGAACAACGGCGTTCGCATGTCCAGCCGCTACTCCTACGACACGCACCCGATGTTGAATGCAGCATGGGGTATCCCATTCGGCACCAGCGGCTTCGCGTTTGAAGGCTATGTGAACTACATCGCCGCCAAGGGCAAGAACGAATTCGGCGGCGGCACTGCTCCTGAACTCAACTTCGACGGCCAGATCATGTACGACGTCGGCATGCCTATGGGCATGGGCAAGAACACTTTCCGCGTCGGCGTGGAATATCAATACTGGCGCAACAAGTTCGGCAATCCTAGCAATGTTCCTGGCTCGCTGGCCAAGACGCCTATGATCCGTGCCGAATATCATTTCTAAATGGTTCTGCAAACGATGCGGTGCGGGCGTCGCGCCGTGTCGTTTTGTTTCGGCAGGTTCTGCCGGAGCTTAAATGCCGGGTCTTCGGATCCGGCTTTTTTATTGGACGAATGGCCTGATAATGGACGCCTTTGCCTCGCCGTTGGCATAAGTTCTGCTCATTGAATATTGGCGGTAAGCCGGTTTGTTTTTGTCAACAAAGCGGATTAAGGTTTGTGATGAATTGGTGCCGATGCTGCACTAATTTTGACGCATTGCACTAAAACAGGTTCTGTGCGGCGCCGTTGCAGGTAAGGCCGGCCCTGGGTGTTGCTACAGTCAGGCAGCGCCATGCAGAGAAAAAAGGCGGTAAAAATTGTCGACAATGATTGTGAAAAATCACTGTCGCCAACTAAACGATATAAATAGTTTTCAGGCGTACAGGAACAGCGGTCCGTCATCGAATTCACGAATTGAAAAGCGGGACAACATGGAAGCGTACATCTTCGACTGGCTCAATCTTTTGCTGCGCTGGCTGCACGTCATCACGGCGATTGCCTGGATAGGTTCGTCGTTTTACTTCGTCTGGCTGGACAACAGCCTGACCAAGCCGGAAGACCCTGAGTTGCTGCAGAAGGGAGTCGGCGGCGAATTGTGGGCGGTGCATGGCGGCGGCTTCTACAATCCGCAAAAATACCTGCTGGCGCCGAAGACGCTGCCGCAGCATCTGCATTGGTTCTTCTGGGAATCGTATAGCACCTGGCTGTCGGGTTTTGCGTTGTTCTCAGTGCTGTATCTGTTCAATGCCGGCACCTTCCTGGTTGACAAGCATGTACTCGACATGACGGCGGCCACGGCGGTGTTTGCCGCACTGGGTTATCTGGTGGCGGGCTGGGTTGTGTATGACGCCATTTGCCGTGTGTTCGGCGACAAGCCGGGCGGCGATCGTGTGGTGGGCATCCTGGTCACGATCTATGTTGTGGCGGCGGTGTGGGTGGCTTGCCACGTGTTTTCCGGACGTGCGGCGTTCCTGATGACGGGCGCATCGCTGGCGACGGTGATGAGCGCCAACGTGCTGTTCTGGATCATTCCCGGCCAGCGCAAGATGGTGGCGTCGATGCGCACCGGCCAGAGCCCCGATCCTATCCACGGCAAGCGCGGCAAGCAACGCAGCGTACACAACACTTACTTCACGCTGCCGGTGATTTTCGCCATGCTGTCGAACCACTACAGCATGACATACAGCGCCGCCAACAACTGGCTGGTGCTGTTGCTGATCATGCTGGCGGGCGTGCTGATCCGGCAGTTCTTCGTGCTCAAGCACAAGGGCGTGTTCAAGTGGCAGTATCCGGCGGCAGCGGTCGTGATCCTGGCCGGCGTGGCCGCGTGGATCGTGCCGAAGTCGGCGTTGCAGCCGGCGCCTGCTGCGGCACAAGGTGTTCCCTCGGTCTCGTTCGCACAGGTGCAGCAAGTCATCGAGACGCGCTGCATCCAGTGCCACGCAGCCAAGCCGACGCTGATGCCAGTGCCGGGCAAGGGCATCCTGCTCGACAGCAAGGACGGGATCCTGCAGCATGCCCAGCAGATTTATCAGCAGGCCGTGGTGCAAAAGGCCATGCCGCTGGGGAACATGACCAATATCACCGACGACGAACGCGCGTTGCTGGGCAAGTGGTTTGAAGCGGGCGCCAAGGGCGAATAGCCGGATACAGAAATGCCGAGAAAGAAAAAGGCTGAACATCATGTTCAGCCTTTTTGTTTTACGCGGAAAGTTTTGCCGGCAGCTTACTTCGCCTGATACGGATGTTCCGCACGCCAGTGATTGGCAATGTCGATGCGGCGGCAGATCCAGACGCGCTCGTGCGACTGCACATAGTCGAGGAAGCGTTGCAGCGCGGCGAAGCGGCCGGGGCGGCCGAGCAGGCGGCAATGCATGCCGATGGACAGCATCTTGGGCGCTTCTTCACCTTCAGCGTACAGCACGTCGAAGCTGTCCTTGAGATATTGGAAAAACTGTTCGCCGGTATTGAAACCCTGCGGCGTAGCGAAGCGCATATCGTTGCTGTCCAGCGTGTACGGCACCACCAGGTGCGGTTGCTCGCTGCCGTCAGCCAGCGCGACCTTGGTCCAGAACGGCAGGTCGTCGCCGTAGTAGTCGGAGTCATACACAAAGCCGCCGTGTTCGACTACCAGCTGACGCGTGTTTGGCGAGTCGCGCCCGGTATACCAGCCTTGCGGACGGACGCCGGTCAGTTTGCGGAAAATCTCGACGGCGGCGCGCATGTGTTCGCGCTCGGTCTCGATGTCCATGTTCTGATAGTGAATCCAGCGCAGGCCGTGGCAGGCGATCTCGTGGCCCAGCTCGACAAAGGCCTGGGTGACGTCGGGATGGCGTTGCAGCGCCATGGCGATGCCGAATACCGTCAGCGGCAGCCGGCGTTTTTCGAATTCGCGCAGGATGCGCCAGACGCCGACGCGCGAACCGTATTCATAGATCGACTCCATCGACAGATGGCGCGCCGGATACGCGGCCGCGCCGATGATCTCCGAGAGAAATTGTTCCGACGCCGGGTCGCCGTGCAGCACCGAATTTTCGCCGCCTTCTTCATAGTTCAGGACAAACTGCACGGCAATTCTGGCCTGGCCCGGCCAGTTGGCGTGAGGGACGTTGCGACCGTAACCGATCAGGTCGCGGGGGTAATTGTCTGCTGGTTGCATGTATTGCATGTGTTCTTTTGTAATGATGAAGACGGTGTCCGTTGATGTTCGCCGGTATCGCCGCTTAAGCGCCTTTGCCCAGCACCGCGCGCAAATCGAAGTGATCGTCGTCGTTGGGACGGACGCGGTCTTCGCATAAGTGCAAATGGTGTGCCATGTGCTCTTGCGCCAATGCGATGTCGCCGCTTTCCAGCGCCGCCAGCACGGTGTCGTGTTCGTCGAAAGAGCAGGCGTTGTGGCCCGGCGCCTCGGTCTTGGCGATCATCAGCGTGGTGCGCGAGACCAGTTTGCGCAGCGTGTCGACCAGCAGAGCGTTGCCGGTCAGCTCCGCCAGCGCCAGGTGGAACTGCGCCGACAGCCGGATCCAGCGCGGACGGTCGCCGGTCAGGTAGGACTGGCGTTCTTCCTCGACCATCTTGCGCATGCCGGCGATCTGGCGCGTGCTGGCTTCGCGGCCGACTTTGTCGAGCACGGCGTATTCGATGATGTTGCGCAGCTCGAACATATCTTTCACCTCGGTGTTCGACGGGCTGGCGATAAAGGCGCCGCGGTTGGCTTCCAGATCGACCATGCCTTCCGTGGCCAGGCGCGACAGCACCTTGCGCACGGTGTGGCGGGCGGTATCGTAAATCTGGCACAAGACCTGCTCAGTGAGCTTGGTGCGCGGCGGCAGGCGATGTTCCATGATGGCGTCGTAGATGTCCTGGTAAATGCGTTCTTCTACCGCCGGCGACTGATCGCGGACCGCGGTTTGCGAGGCCAGGAAGGAGCGGGATGTCTTGGTTGATTTGGTCATGGCTGTTTGAGAATGACATCAATGAGATAAGAGGATGCTGCCGTCACGGAATGCAGAGCAGGAGTCGTACCGGCGTGCCGAATTGTCGACAATTAGTAAATTGATTCGCGACAATTTGGTGAGTGCGTGCACCAGAATTGACGGCTTCAGGCTGCGCTTGCACCACAACGCAGTGGCAAGCCGAAGACTTGTTGCAGCGCAATCGGCCGCAACATCCCGTACGGCGACAATCTTCAGCGCGTGTTGGTGGTGCCGAAGCTGTGATTCTTTATTGTCGACAATTGTTTGCTGGTTTTTCATCAGAAATTGCTTATGCGTTTTGACGATTCTTTTTCATCTTATGCAAGAACCGTACTTGCTGCGCTGTTTTTGTTCTTCAGTACGCTGAGGATTGCTGCCAAAGGTGCGCCACCATGCGTGGCGTAAGTCTTCTACAATGATTCATTGCTCATGCGGGGCGGCGCGCTTTGCCGCTGGTCCTGACTGAGTACCGCATTTTTATCGTTTATCTTCACAGGTCCCCCTTATGTCGTCATCTTCAGCCTCTCTGAATTCCCTGGTTATTCCTTTTCTCGATAAAGAACGCGACGCCCAGGCGCGTTTCCTGCAGGAACTGGTGCGCGTGCCCTCGGACAATCCTGCCGGCGATTGCGCCGCCCACGGCGTGCGTGCAAAACAGCTGCTTGAAGAACTGGGTTTTGAAGTGGAGGCGCATGTCGTCCCCGACGCACTGGTCAAAGCCAACGGCATGATCTCGGCCACCAACCTGATTGTGCGCAAGCGCTTCGGCAGCGGCGGACCCACCATCGCCATGAATGCGCACGGCGACGTGGTGCCGCCAGGTCTTGGCTGGAGCAAGGATCCTTACGGCGGTGAAATCGTGCAGGATGCCGAACACGGTCCGGTCATGTACGGCCGCGGCGTGGCAGTGTCGAAGTCGGATTTCGCCACCTACACCTGGGCGCTGCTGGCGTTGATCGCGGCAGAAAAACAAGGCGTCGCGTTGAACGGTGCGATTGAGTTGCAGTTCACCTACGATGAAGAAGCCGGCGGCGATATCGGCCCGAAGTGGATACTGGAACAAGGCCTGAGCAAACCGGACTATGCGGTCTCGGCCGGCTTCGCCTACGGCATCACCTCTGCCCACAACGGTTGCCTGCATCTGGAAGTTACGGTCAAGGGCAAGCAGGCGCATGCCGCCATGCCGCATACCGGCATCGACGCGATTGAAGCCGCCACCGGCATCCTGCAAGCCTTGTACGCGTATCGCGCTGAACTGGCGAAGAAGAAATCCAAGGTCACCGGCATCAATCATGCAACGCTGAACGTCGGCCTGATCAAGGGCGGCATCAATACCAACGTGGTCCCCGACCTGGCGACGTTCCGCCTCGACCGCCGCATGATTCCGGAAGAGGCGGGCTTCGATGCCGAGGGCGATCTGCGCCGCGTGATCGATGCCGCTGCTGCGAATTATCCGGGCATTGAAATCAGCGTGCAGCGCATCCTGCTGGCGGAACCGCTGGCCGAGTTGCCGGGCGTGGAAAAACTGATCGCCGCGTTCCAGCGCAATGCAGAAGCGGTGCTGGGCGAACCGGTGGCCGCACATGGCGTGCCGCTGTACACCGACGCGCGCCACTACACCAAGCAGGGAATCCCGACGATTCTGTACGGCGCCGGACCGCGCACGCTGATGGAAGCGCGCGGCCACAACTCGGACGAGAACCTGCGTCTGGATGATCTGCTGAAGGCGACCAAAGTTGTGACGCTGGCTCTGGGGGAGTTGCTGCAAGCCTGATTGCTGCATACGCTGAGGACATAAAAAAACCTGCCGTCTTTAAACGGCAGGTTTTTTATTGAGCTGAGAAATCAGCTTGATCAGTAATTACTTCTGGACGGTGTCGGCCTTGCGGTTGGCGACGTCGACATCACGCTTGACGTGATCGGCTTCCAAGGCAGTGGCGTCATTGACGGTCTTGCTGGCGTCTTTCTTTTCCTGATGCTTGGCCTGACGGCGCACCGCGTCTGCCTTTTTTGCATCCTTCAGATCGCCGCTCTTTACATCGGCGTTTTCCACCTTCTGAGCGATCTCGCGTTTTGCTTCATCCTTGTTCAGTGCCTTCACGTCCTTGTGCACGGCCTTGCGGTCTTGCTTGATCGCCTTGGTATCGTTATGGACCTCGGCCTTGTCGATCTGCACCTGAGTCGGTGCGGAAGCTACCGGCGCCGAAGGCGGTGCAACGACATTTTGTGCTGTTTGTGCAAACACCGGCAGGGTAACAGCGGAGAGAATCAGAGTAGCGATCAGTGCATTCGATTTCATGATGGATCCTTAATTAAGTTGCAGAACCGGCCTTTTTATCGGGCCTTGCTGCTATTAACGATCCGTATCGTGAAGCGACGACGTCAATTTGTTTCAAATCATGCAAGCTTTGTAAGCAATCGTTGCTTGCATGATTGATCCGTTTCCCTATGCGTGCGCCGCGCCGAATTCTTCCACTTCCTTCATCAGGCGCGCCTTGTCGGCAGCCGGCAGGAAGCTGGCCTCGACGCCGTTGCGCGCCAGTTGCAGCAGCTCTGCGCGCGTGAGCGTCAGCGAGGCGGCGATCGCCAGATAGTTGGCGGTCATGTAGCCGCCGAAGTAGGCCGGATCATCCGAGTTGACCGTCACCGCCAGACCGGCGCGCAACATGCGGGCGATGTTGTGCTCGGCCATGTCGTCGACCACGCACAGTTTGAGGTTGGACAGCGGACAGACGGTCAGCGGCATTTTTTCATCGATCAGGCGTTGCATCAGCGCCGGATCTTCTTCGCTGCGCACGCCATGATCGATGCGTTCGACCTTGAGCACGTCGAGTGCGCCGATGACGTATTCCGGCGGACCTTCTTCGCCGGCGTGGGCGACCAGATGGAAGCCGAGTTCCTTGCAGCGCGCGAACACGCGGGAGAATTTCTCCGGCGGGTTGCCGCGTTCGGAGGAGTCCAGTCCGATGCCGATCCACAGGTCCTTGTAGAGATCGCGCAGGGGCAAGGCGGCGTCCAGCGTGGCGAAGGCGTCTTCTTCCGACAGATGGCGCAGGAAAGACATGATCATGGCGCTGGAGAAGCCGTGCTGGTCGCGTGCTGCGCGCAGGGCGCGGGCGATGCCGGCAAATACGACGTCAATGCCGATACCGCGTTCGGTGTGCGTCTGCGGATCGAAAAATATTTCGGCATGGCGGACATTATCGGCGCGTGCGCGCTCGATGTAGGCCATGGTCATGTCGTAGAAGTCCTGTTCGGTGCGCAGCACGTTGGCGCCTGCGTAGTACAGGTCGAGGAAGGATTGCAGATCGGTGAAAGCGTAGGCTGCGCGCAATGCTTCGACCGAGGCGTAGGGCAGGTCGACCTTGTTGCGTTGCGCCAGGGCAAACAGCAGTTCCGGCTCCAGCGTGCCTTCGATGTGCAGATGCAGCTCGGTTTTGGGCAGCGCTTCGATGAAAGCACGCATGTCTGCAGAGAGGCTTGGGGTGGCGGGGGAATTCATGGCTGGCCTTTGTATTGAACTGAAACGAATGAACTGACTGATGGCGTATTTTCTCAGAAAAGTGGAAAAGAACTAAAAAATCCGCCGCTTGCAAAACTAAATCGAGTACGCGTGGACTAAGTTTCGGCGATGCAGAAGATAAAAGCGTAAAGATTTCGTGAAATCCTTCGCATCGCTGGATTTGCATGTTTTAATGCTGTGCCGTCAATGGGGCGAGAGCTGCTGACAAAACTTTGATGGCAAGGCGCTGACGCAGACAGTATGAAGATACCTCAGTGAAGTAGAACCGGAAGAAGCAACGCCGCCAGCGGCGTCTTGTTAGTAGCGCTAAGTGCGAAATCAGGTATGAAAAAGATAATTGCAACGACGATGACATGCAGCATGCTGGCAGGAGCGGGGATCACGCTCTCCGGCTGCTCTCTGATGTTCTGGAAAAAAAAGGAAGACCCGGCGCTGGTGCCGTTCTCGACGATACCGAGCGGCTCCTACCAGAGCTTTGTCAAGAATTGGGATGAGAAGGAGCAGCCGGTGCTGTGCGCCCTGATCCGCTCTTCCAACGAATGGAACTACTGGTTCCAGCCCGCGGCTGTGATGCGTCAGAAGAATGCGCTGGCGCCATCGGCGGAGTATTTTGAAACACGCCAGCTGATGCTGGCCACACGCATCATTCAGGCCCCCGATGCTGCCGAGCGCGGCCAGATATTCACCGCCGAAAAGGTGACGATGAAGGGCGGCGTACTGAAGCTGGATTATCGCTTCGTCCGTCCGGCCTCAGGCGCCACTTACCAGATCAAGGACTTCCTGCTGGTGGAGATTCCAAAAGAACGCTATACCACCGGGCCAGTGCAGTTTGTCGAGAATGGCCGCAAGGTGTGCGAGATTTCGCGCTGATCGCTTTTTGATTCCGGCGTAGTCAATGAAAAAAGCCTGAGTGGAAAACACTCAGGCTTTTTTGTTTTCAACGACCGCCATCACGGCTTGTTGATGGCGTCAGCAGCAAAGACTCAATGCGTCATGCCGATGAATTGCTGCAGCTCCGGTGTTTTCGGGTTGGTGAACAATTCTTCCGGCGGTCCGATTTCGTGGACTTTGCCTTGATGCATGAAGACCACGCGGTCGCAGACCTCGCGGGCAAAGCGCATTTCGTGCGTGACCATCAACAGCGTCATGCCGTCATCCGCCAGGCTGCGCACTACTGCCAGCACTTCGTTGACCAGCTCAGGATCGAGCGCCGAAGTGATTTCGTCGCACAGCAGGGCTTGCGGCTGCATGCTCAGTGCGCGGGCAATCGCCACGCGTTGCTGCTGGCCGCCCGACAGTTGCTCGGGAAAGGCATCGAACTTCATGCCCAGACCGACGCGCTCCAGATTCTTCTTGGCCAGTTCGCGGGCTTCCGCTTCCGGCATGCCCTTGACGATCATCGGCGAGATCATCACGTTGCGGCCCACGCTCAGATGCGGGAACAGATTGAACTGCTGGAAGATCATGCCGACCTTCAGGCGCAGCGTCTTGAGTTCCAGTTCGCTTTGCCCGAGATAGGCGCCGGCGACGCTGATGGAACCTTCGTCGATGGTTTCCAGGCCGTTGATACAGCGCAGCAGGGTGCTCTTACCGGAACCGCTCTTGCCGATAATGGCGATGACTTCCCCGGCTTCGACCGACAGGCGAATGCCCTTGAGCACTTCGTTGTCGCCGTAGCGTTTTTTGACATCCTCAATGGCGATGAGCGGCATTGAATTTCCTTTCCAAAAATTGGCTGTACTTCGACAGCGGCCAGCACAGGGCAAAGTAAAAAAGTCCGACAACGGCAAACACGGTGAACGGCGCGAACGTGGCGTTGGTGATCACGGTGCCGGCCTTCGACAGTTCGACGAAGCCGATGATCGAAGTCACCGCGGTGCCCTTGATGATCTGCACGCCGAAGCCGACGGTAGGTGGAATCGCGATGCGCAGCGCCTGCGGCAGGATGATGTGGCGCATCTGCTGCATGTGGCCCATGGCCAGCACCGAGGATGCTTCCCACTGGCCGCGCGGAATCGCCTCCACGCAACCGCGCCAGATTTCAGCGAGGAAGGAAGCGCTCCACAAGGTCAGCGCCAGGCCGGCGGCGAGCCAGGCCGGAACTTCCATGCCGAACAAGGCCAGTCCGAAGAAGATCAGGAACAGCTGCATCAGCAGCGGCGTGCCCTGGAAGATCTCGATATACAGCTGAGCAGTGCGGCGCAGGACGGGGCGTTTGGAGATGCGCATGAACAGGATGATCATGCCCACGACACCGCCGAGCAGGAAGGTCGCCAGCGACAGCAGTACTGTCCAGCGGCCTGCCAGCAGCAGGTTGCGAACGATATCCCATAAGGTAAAGGAAATCATGAAGCCCTCCGCGCAAAGATGAACTTGTTGCCGATCAGGCGCAGGAACTGGCGCAGCAGAATCGCCATCACCAGATACACGGCGGTCGCGATGAAGTACGCTTCAAAGGCGCGGAAGTTGCGGCCCTGAATGAAGTTGGCGGCGAAGGACAACTCTTCCACAGCGATCTGCGAACACACCGCCGAACCCAGCATCACGATCACGATCTGGCTCGACAGCGCCGGCCAGATTTTTTGCAGTGCCGGACGCAGGATGATGTGACGAAACGCCTGGAGACGCGACATCGACAAGCTCAGCGCCGCTTCCATCTGCCCGCGTGAAATGGCGTTGACGCCGGCGCGGATGATTTCGGTGCTGTAAGCGCCAAGGTTGATCACCATGGTCAGAATCGCCGCCTGCATTTCGCTGATCTGTATCCCCAGACTCGGCAAGCCGAAGAAGATGAAGAACAGCTGGACCAGAAAGGGCGTGTTGCGTATGAGCTCGACGTAGGCGCTCACGATGGGCTTGAGCCATCGCGGTCCCTGCGTGCGCGCCCAGGCTCCGAAGATGCCGACGGCAATGCCAATGACGCCGCCGACGGCGATCAGCTCGATCGTCGTCAGCACGCCTTTGACCAGCACGTCGGTATAGTCGAACGTCGCCAGGAAATCAAAGTGATAGGCCATGTGGTTTCATTTTCTGAAAATGGTGGTCAGCGTTGAATCACTTGGAATCAAAAGCCACTGGGTCCGGTGTTGACCGGGGGCTTCTTGCTGTTTTGTTGCGGCTGTTTCTGTTTGTTGCTCAGCAAGTTTTGAGCCATCCTCGCTCGTCCCGGCGTCTGCCGGGACCCAGTGTCGTGACAAAGCAATTACAGGTTTGCTGGCAGCGGCAGACCCAGCCATTTGACTGTCAGCGCACTCAGTTCGCCGTCTTTCTTGATTTCAGCGAGGATGGCGTTGACCTTGTCCTGCAATTTCTTCTCGTCCTTGTTCAAGCCGATGAAGCATGGCGAATCCTTGATCAGGAACTTGGTTTCAGGCTTCTTCGGCGGGTTCTTGGCGATGATGGCGGCAGCGATCACGTTGCCGGTCGCGACCAGTTGCACCTGATTCGACAGGAAGGAGCTGATGGTGCCGTTGTTGTCTTCATAGCGCTTGACGGTGGCGCTGGCGGGGATGATCTTCGACAGTTCCAGATCTTCCACCGAGCCGCGGGTCACGCCGATGGTCTTGCCCGCCAGGTCAGCAGGGCCGCTGACTTTTTGATCGGCAGGACCGAACACGCCGTTGAAGAACGGTGCATAGGCGGCAGTGAAGTCGATCACTTTTTCGCGCTCTGCATTCTTGCCCATGCTGGAGATGACCAGATCGACTTTCTTGGTTTGCAGGTAAGGCACGCGGTTGGCGCTGGTGACGGGGATCAGGTCAACCTTGACGCCCAGCTTCTTGGCGATCAGCGTTGCGACGTCGATGTCCAGGCCTTGTGGCTTGAGGTCGGCAGTGACCGAGCCGAATGGCGGAAAATCTTGCGGCACGGCGACGCGCAACACGCCCGCTTTTTGGATGTCGTCCAGTGCGTCGGCACGTGCAGCGGAAGCGGAAATCAGCAGTGCGCCAGCCATCAGGCCCAGCAAAAGTTTCGAGAGTTTCATCATGATTCTCCAGGTTGAGATGAAGTGAAGGAAATGACTTTGGTTTTTTTACCGGATCGCGAAGCGGCTTTCTTCGGCTTCACGGGTGCTGCAAAAGAGTTGCCTACGGCGGACACGGGCGCCAGCGCCTGACGCAAGGATCCCAGCGGATCATTGACGCTGACCTTGTTGAGGCCGGCCTCGACGTGTTGCAGGTGGTCGTGCATGAGTTGTTCGGCGGCGGCCAGATCGCCGCGCTCCAGGGCGGCGACGATGTGCACGTGTTCAGCGCAGGAGTCTTCGGCCTGTTCCGAGGATTGATGCAGCATGGCGGTCAGCGTGGTGCGCGCGGTCAGGTCGCGCAGGGTATCGGACAGCAGTGTGTTGCCGAGACATTCGCACAGCGCGACGTGGAAGTCGCCTAGCAAGTAGCTGCGGGCGCCGATGTCGTCGCCTTCAATGGCGGCTTGCTCGCGCTGGATGTGATCACGCAGTTGCTCGATCGCGGACTTGGTGATCGGACGTGCATGGCGCAGCAGGCCGAGTTCGATCACGCGGCGTGCTTCGAAGGCTTCGCGTGCATCGCTCGGTGTCGGCTCGATCACGAACCAGCCGCGCCGGGCGCTGACCGTGACGATGCCGCGCGTGACGAGGCGAGTCAGCGCTTCACGCACCAGCGTGCGGCTGACGCCGAACAATTCGGACAATTGCTGCTCGCCCAGGCGCGTGCCGGGGGCAAGCTGCTTGGCGAGGATCGCTTCCATGATGCGGCTGGCGATCTGAATTGAAGATTTGATGGCGTCTGTGCTCATATCCCCACTACAGCAATATGCGTGCCATGTATGCCAATCTGATATACAAGATTGACGTACAGAAAGACGCGGCACATCGGCAGAGTGAGAGCAGCATCGGAAGCGCACCTCAAGGCTGGTTAGCCGCGGTGGCGTGCGCCACGCGGGGTGTTGCGGCGATTCAGTTTGGCATGGAGATGATCACCGGAATGGTGCATCTTGTATACCAGTTCCCGATAAAGGAGCGTTTTCGGTGGCGAAAAGCACACCGCCCGCAGCCGGTGAGGGCGGCGGGCGGCGACAGTTTTCTTCTATACAGAAGGCGGATTTAGTTTTTTGAGGTTTCCAGCGACGCCGTGTTGTCGGTGCTGTCAGTGTTTTCAGCGCCTTCGGCTTTCCCGGCCGACAAGGCCGGCGGTTTGGCGGCGGGCTTGCGCGCCGAGCGGCCGCTCAGGGCGCCGCCTTCATACGGCACGCGGCCGGACGGCACCACGGCGGACGCCAGTTGCACATGGCCTTCCTGATCGTCAAAGAACATGTGTGCGCCAAACGCGTGCAACACGTCCGCTTTGGGCAAGCCGCCGAGGAAGAAGGCTTCGTCGACCGTCACATTCCAGGTGCGCAGCGTGTGGATCACGCGCTTGTGCGCCGGGCTGTTGCGGGCGGTGACGATGGCGATGCGCACCGGGCAGGTGGCCGGCGTGAATTGCTTCTGGATTTCCGACAGGGCGAACAGCAGCTTGGCCAGCGGGCCTTCTTTCATGGCCTTGTTGCGGTGGCGCTGCTCGTGGCGCACAAAGGCTTCCAGGCCTTTTTCGGCATAGATGCGTTCCGACTCGGGCGAGAACAGTACGGCGTCGCCGTCGAAGGCAATACGGATCTGGTTTTCCGGCGGGATGTAATTGGTCGGTGCGGTATACAACTGTGCGGCTGCGACGCCGCCGTTGATGGCGTCCTGTACGTCGTCCTGATCGCGGGACAGAAACAGGTCGATCTTGAAGGCTTCCAGATAGTGCACGATCGGCTCGCCGCCGGTGAAGGCTGCACGGCTGATGTCGAGCTTGTGCGCTTCGATGGCGTTGAAGGCGCGCAGGCCGGTGTCGGGCGTATTGCGCGAGATAACCACCACTTCCACCAGGCGGCGGCCGGGAATCAGGTGGTTCAGCTTGAGCAGCGCCTTGACCAGGGGGAAGGCGGTGCCGGGCAGCAGCGGGTCGTTCTCGTGTTCGCGCTGGTAGGCGGTATAGGCTTCCACGCCTTCGTTGTCGAAGATGGCGTTTTCGTGTTCGAGATCGAACAGCGCGCGCGATGAAATGCCGATGACCAGCATGCCGGAAAGATCGTAAGCCATGTTTATATAACCAGTGATGGACTGCAGAATTTGATCTGTGAAGTGTGCCACAGATGCGATTTTCGCCCTAGTTATGTAGTGATTTGATCCCATGCAGGATCGGCATGATGCGCCTTCGCGTTCGCTCCATCGCGCATTTGTGCGCTATCTCCGTCAAAACACAGCATATTGCTTTCATCTTTGATAAATATTGCTGAAAAGTATTTTGTAGCGACAGATTGCATCGCGCTACATAAATTTGTATGATGACCGGATAACTTATCAAAAACGACGAGACATTCATGTTCCAAAAGATTCCGGTGCAGGCGCTCAGCGATACGGTAGCGCGGCAATTGCTGGAGAAAATCGATCTGGGCGCGTTCCCCCGCGGCGGCAAATTGCCGACCGAGGCGGTGCTGGCGCAGGAATTCGGCGTCAGCCGCACGGTGGTCCGCGAAGCGATTTCCCGGCTCAAGCATGAAGGCGTGGTCGAGCCGCGCCAGGGCAGCGGCGTGTTCGTCACCGAGCAGGCCGGTATCAAGCCGCTGCGCATCGATTACACCGAAACCAGTTCGCCCGAAGCGGTCTTGCAGATCGTCGAGCTGCGCCGCGCCATCGAAGCTGAAGTGGCGGCGCAGGCCGCCAAGCGCCGCACCGATGCCGACATGGTCGCCATCGACAACGCCTTGGCGCGCATCGGTACGGACGTGAAAGAAGGCGGCGACGGCGTTGCCGCTGACGTCGCATTTCACCGCGCGCTGGCGACGGCGACGCGCAATCCGTATTTCATCAAGACGCTGGAATTTCTCAGCCAGTATCTGGAAGCGGCCACCACCGTCACGCGCGGCAACGAAGCGCGGCGTGACGACTTCTCGCGCCAGGTGCGCGAAGAGCACGAAGCCATCGTCGCCGCGATTCGCGCCGGCGACGAGATGGCGGCGCGCGCAGCAGCGCAGACCCACATGTTCAATGCGGCCCGGCGATTGAGCCAGGCAGGGTAGCAAAGAGAAATACTCGCAGCAAGAATCTCAGTAAAACTCGCAGTAAAAATTTCAACCAGGCGCAGCGTGCCGGATCCCGAGCTCAGAGATTGAGTGATCCACAGCCCACGCCGCCGCAATCAGTGGAGTCGACGATGTCTAAAAATGTTGGTGTGATCGGTCTGGGAGCAATGGGTCTGGGCGTCGCACGCTCGCTGCTGCGCGCAGGTTTCAACGTGCATGCCTGCGACGTGCGCAAGGAAGTGCTGGACAAATTTGCTGCCGAAGGCGGCGTCGCCTGCGCCAATCCTGCCGAGATGGGCAAGGCCGTCGACGTCGTGATCACGCTGGTGGTCAACGCCGCGCAGACAGAGACGGTGCTGTTCGGCGAGAACGGCGCCGCAGCGACATTGAAGGCGGGCAGCGTGGTGATTTCCAGCGCGACGGTCGCACCGGATTTTTCGATTGCCTTGGGTCAGCGTCTCGCTGAAAAAGGTTTGCTCATGCTGGACGCGCCGGTGTCGGGGGGCGCCGCGCGCGCCGCATCGGGCGAGATGACGATGATGACTTCCGGTCCGGCCGACGTCTACGCCAAGATCGAAGATGTGTTGAAGGGCATGGCCGGCAAGGTCTATCGACTGGGCGACACCCACGGCATCGGTTCCAAGGTCAAGATCATCAATCAGCTGCTGGCCGGCGTCCATATCGCCGCCTCGGCGGAAGCCATGGCGCTGGGTCTGCGCGAAGGCGTCAATCCGGATGCACTGTATGAAGTCATCACGCACAGCGCCGGCAATTCGTGGATGTTTGAAAACCGCGTGCCGCATATCCTCAACGGCGATTACACACCGCTGTCGGCGGTCGATATCTTCGTCAAGGATCTGGGCCTGGTGCTCGATACCGCACGCCGCAGCAAATTCCCGCTGCCGCTGTCGGCCGCTGCGCATCAGATGTTCATGATGGCCTCGACTGCAGGTCATGGCGGCGAAGATGATTCGGCCGTGATCAAAATTTTCCCGGGCATCGATTTGCCGCCGCAGAAACAGTAAGTACAGTAAATCCAGTAAAAGCAATACAGGAGTTGACCATGTCTCAAGCCAAACCACTACTCGGCTGCATCGCCGACGACTTCACCGGCGCCACCGACCTTGCCAACATGCTGGTGCGCGGCGGCATGCGCACCGTGCAAACCATCGGCATCCCCGAGCAGATGCCCGCCGTCGAAGCCGATGCGCTGGTGATCGCGCTCAAGTCGCGCACCATTCCTGCCGCTGAAGCGGTGGAGCAATCGCTGGCCGCATTGCGCTGGTTGCAGCAACAGGGCTGCACGCAATTTTTCTTCAAGTATTGCTCGACCTTTGACTCTACCGACGCCGGCAACATCGGCCAGGTGACCGATGCGCTGTTGAAAGAACTGGGCGCCGACTTCACCATCGCCTGCCCGGCCTTCCCGGAAAACGGCCGCACCATTTATCGCGGCTACCTGTTTGTCGCCGACGCACTGCTGAACGAATCGGGCATGGAGAATCATCCGCTCACGCCGATGACCGATGCCAATCTCGTGCGCGTGCTGCAGCGCCAGACCGAATCCAAGGTTGGCCTGGTGCGTTACGACACGGTGGCCAAGGATGCTGCCGCTGTCACCGAACGCTTCACTGCATTGCGCACAGATGGCGTGAAGATGGCCATCGCCGACGCCGTGTCGGATCGCGATTTGTACGTGTTGGGCGAAGCATGCGCTGAGCTGAAACTGGTCACCGGCGGTTCGGGCATTGCGCTCGGCTTGCCTGAGAATTTCCGCCGCGCAGGATTGCTGCATGCGGCAGGCGAAGCGGCGCAGCTGCCGAAGGTTGGCGGCTTGTCGGTAGTGTTGGCCGGCAGCGCATCGAAGGCGACCAATGCACAGGTCGCCGAATGGAAATCGAAACATCCGGCTTACCGTATCGACCCGCTGGCCCTGGCCCGCGGCGAAGCGATCGTGGCGCAGGCGCTGGCGTTTGCCGATGAGCACATCAAGCAAGAGCCAGTGCTGATTTATGCCACCGCGACACCGGACGAAGTGAAGGCCGTGCAAAAAGAACTCGGCGTGGCCAAAGCCGGCCATCTGGTGGAACAGGCACTGGCCGACATCGCCAAGGGTTTGCGCGAACGCGGCGTGCGCCAGTTCGTGGTGGCCGGCGGCGAAACCTCCGGCGCCGTGGTGCAGGCACTCGACGTGCGCGCATTGCGCATTGGACCGCAGATCGATCCGGGTGTGCCGGCGACGGCCACGCTCGATGAGCAACCGCTGGCGCTGGCGCTGAAGTCGGGTAACTTCGGCGGCGTCGATTTCTTCGAGAAGGCCTTGCGCTTCCTCGGCGGAGCCAAGCAATGAGCATCAGCGAGGAAAGCCAACTGCGCGAAGAAATCTGCCGCACCGGCGCCAGCCTCTATCAACGTGGCTACACCGTCGGTTCCGCCGGCAATATCAGCGCGCGTCTGCCGCATGGCGAAGGTTGGCTGATCACGCCGACCGACGCCTGCCTCGGTTATCTCGACCCGGCGAGCATCGCCAAGGTCGATGCGGGCGGCAACTGGGTGTCGGGCGGCAAACCGTCCAAGACGCTGGCGCTGCATCGCATGGTCTACGACAACAATCCGGAGATGCACGGCGTCGTTCACACGCACTCGACTTATCTGGTCAACCTGACCATCAAGGGCGTGTGGTCGCAGGACGATGTGCTGCCGCCGATCACGCCGTATTACGTGATGAAGGTCGGCCATATTCCGCTGATTTCCTATCGCCGTCCGGGCGATCCGGCAGTGGCGGAGCAGGTCAAACAACTCGCCAACAAGGTGCGCGGCGTACTGCTTGAACGGCTCGGTCCGGTAGTGTGGGAAAGCTCGGTATCCAAGGCGGCATATGCCCTGGAAGAACTGGAAGAAACCGCCAAGCTATGGCAGTTGGCCGGCGGGAATGTCGCGCCTCTGGATGAGGCTGCGCTGCAAGAGTTGCGCGAGGTGTTCAACGCGCGCTGGTAGCGCAGACAGCGCACTTTGCACCGATAGCGATGGTGTTTATTCGCTGAATTTCGGTCTCAATAAAAACAACAGACAACAGGATGCGGACACCGGATTTTTCCGGCGTCCAGCGGCAGCTTTATCTTTTTTTAGCCAGCAGCTTTGCGCCAGCCGATTTTTAGTTTCAAGCGTCCGACTTTTTGGTGGGATGCGCATGTCAGTTTTCAGATTGCCTGCTCGCTTTTCGTTACAGCAGGCGCCTTAAAACCAATGGCCGTTGGAGCGGCCTTATTCACATACTCAACATAAACAGGAGATTGTCGTAGCATGACTGCATCAACCACACTAGGAACCGTATCGGGTTCCAGCGCCAACGAACAAGAAAAGAACCGGGTCTACGCCAAAGTATTCTGGCGCATCATGCCTTTCCTCATGCTGTGCTACGTCATCGCGTATCTGGATCGCGTGAACGTCGGCTTTGCCAAGCTGCAAATGTCGGTCGACCTCGGCTTCAGCGAAACCGTTTTCGGTCTCGGCGCCGGCGTGTTCTTCATCGGCTACTTCCTGTTCGAAGTGCCAAGCAACATCCTGATGCACAAGGTCGGCGCGCGCGTCTGGATCGCCCGCATCATGATCACCTGGGGCATCCTGTCGGCGGCCTTCATGTATGTTGAAACGCCGATGCAGTTCTATGTGCTGCGCTTCCTGCTCGGCCTGGCCGAAGCCGGCTTTTATCCCGGCATCATCCTGTACCTGACGTATTGGTATCCGTCGCATCGCCGCGCCAAGGTGATCGCCGTGTTCATGTCGGGCATTCCGGTTGCCGGCATTCTCGGCAATCCGCTGTCGGGCTGGATCATGGACGCCTTCCACGGCACCACCGGCATGCACGGCTGGCAATGGATGTTCGTCATCGAAGCGATTCCTGCGGTGCTGATCGGTCTGGCGACACTGGCGTATCTGGACAACGGCATCGCCAAGGCAAAGTGGCTGAGCGACGATGAAAAGAAACTGTTGGACGACGAAATCGCCGCCGACCAGCACGGTAAGGAAAGTGTGCATTCTTTCGCAGACATCGTCGGCGACAAGCGCGTATGGCTGATGTGCCTGATCTATTTCTGCTTCGTCATGGGCCAATACGGTCTGACGCTGTGGATGCCGACTCTGGTGAAGGCCACCGGCGTGACCGGCAACCTGCACATCGGTCTGCTGAGCGCGATTCCTTTTGGTTGCGCGATCATTGCGATGAACCTGATCGGCCGTAGCGCCGACGCGCGCCGTGAACGCCGCTGGCATCTGATCGTGCCGGCCATGATGGGTGCGGTCGGCTTCGTGGGCGCCGCTCTGTTTGCAGACAACACGGCAATCTCGATTGCATCGCTGTCGCTGGCCGCTGCCGGCGTGCTGACTTGCGCACCGCTGTTCTGGTCGCTGCCGACTTCCTTCCTGTCCGGCGCTGCTGCCGCGGTCGGCATCGCCGCCATCAATTCGGTCGGCAATCTGGCAGGTTTCGTCAGCCCGTATCTGATCGGTTATTTGAAGGATCTGACGCACAACGGCGCGACCGGCATGTACATGCTGGCGATCATGCTGGTGATCGGTTCTGCCGCCGTGTTAAAAACTTCACCAAAACTGGTCAACAAGTAACCAATAAGTAACTGTTGCGAGTAAGCTTACCGGCGCGCATCCGAACAAGGTGCGCGCCTTCATTCCAAGGAGATCACGATGCTGCGCTTTGCCGCCAACCTGAGCATGATGTACAACGAACATGCTTTCCTCGATCGCTTCGCCGCTGCCGCCAAAGATGGTTTCAGCGGCGTTGAGTTTTTGTTTCCGTATGATTTTCAGCCGGAAGAAATCAAGTCGCGTCTCGATGCGCACGGACTGACGCAAGCGCTGTTTAACGCACCGCCGGGCGACTGGGCTGCCGGCGAGCGCGGCATCGCTTCCCTGCCGGGACGCGAAGATGAATTCAAACGCAGCATCGAGACTGCGCTGAAATACACCGAAGTCATCGGCAACAAGACGCTGCACGTAATGGCCGGCCTGATCCGTCCCGAGCAGGACCGCGCCAAGCATCGCGCCGTCTATATGGACAATCTGTCGTACGCCGCGCACCACGCCGATCTGGCTGGCGTGACCGTGGTGATCGAGCCGATCAACACGCGCAACATTCCGGGCTTCTTCCTCAATCGCCAGGACGACGCGCAAGCCATCTGCGCAGAGATCGGCGCAGAAAATCTCAAGGTGCAGTTCGACTGCTACCACTGCCAGATCGTCGAAGGCGACGTTGCCGTCAAGCTCAAGCGCGACATGGCCGGCGTCGGCCACATCCAGATCGCCGGCGTGCCGGAACGTCATGAGCCTGATATCGGCGAGCTGAACTATCCGTATCTGCTCAAGCTGATCGATTCGCTGGGCTACAAGGGATGGATCGGTTGCGAGTACGTACCGGCAGCAGCGACCTCGGACGGGCTGGGCTGGTTGAAAGCATTGGCTGAGCAGGGACTGACAGAACTCAAGCCGCGCTGATTCAGGCGGATCCAAAAAAAAAAGCGGAGCGACCTCTCAAAGGCGCTCCGCTTTTTTTCATTATTGTTCGTCGCTTACCGCTCGTCAGGTTTGACCTGTGCGGTGACGCTATGTTTGGTATGGCATTTGATGCAGGTCGCGTAATGCCAGATGGCGCTCACGGGAATCTTGTAGCCGCTCTTGAGGCCACAAGGGCCGCAGACCAGCTGGCCTTGCTCGGGGATGTTCATGGTGTGTTACTGCGTGATGATGGTTGCTCAAAGTCGCGGAGCCGTCCTGTGGGAAGTTAATGACAAATCAAGTAAATACATTAACCAGAGACAACAGTTCACAGACTGAGGTCGATTTTACTCTTGATTGGGAAAGCCTGCCGGAAGGGGAGATATTTGCTGATTTGCGTAGAAAACTGATCAACCTCTAGGACACAATTCTGCTTATGAGAAAAAGTCGGGGGATCGGAGTGATCTACGTGGCATGACCGGGCATTATTCAACGCTGGCGCTTTCGGCGCTGATCAATTGAAGAGGGGGAGTTCTACGAGAAAATCGACACAGTCACATCTTTCTCGTTTAGTAAACGCTGACAGCGTTGTTTCGCGACAAACAGGTATTTCCTTTTTGCTGAGGCAAGTAGCAATCTCGACGGACATGAAGTCGGCGCGTCGGCGCAAAAGATAATCTCGCTGAACCTTATTGGCTCACGAGAACAATTGTTTTCTATTTGTTATATACAAAAATAATAGTTGAGCGTGGAAAAAATTTTCTGTTTCATAAGAATTATCCAATTGCTACGCTTAAACCCCGGCATATTCTCTTTTCACCTCTACCATTTATGTCTGCTTTGACAGACAGCTATCAAAGTATTGTCGAATTGATCGACGGCTTATCTAGTGGATGGTGGAATGCGATTGAAACGGATTGATGGTCTTCTGGCGCTGTGCGCCCTGATGGGACTCAGTGGCTGCAGCTCGGTCTTGACTGAAGGTAGTACCGCGGGAGCTGGTGTTGCTGGCGCGGTGCTGGCCAGCAAGGTGACCAAGAATGCTGCAGTGGCGACCGGGATCGGCCTTGGTGTGCAGGCCGCAGCGCGTGCGGGCCTGCAATATGAGCAGCGCAAGATACACGGAGAAGAACAGGACAGCATCGCCAAGGCCGCTGGTGAGCTGGCGGTGGGGGCCGTCACTAAATGGCAGGTCAAGCATTCTCTGCCAATCGAGGACAGCTTGCGTGGTCGTGTCACAGTCAGTCGCATCATCAGCACCAAAGAAATGAACTGCAAGGAAATTGTGTTCTCCGTCGATGGCCTGGTGGGAGAACTTAACAATCCGGATAGCGAGTTTTATGTCGCCACCGTCTGTCATGCCGGCCATCCCACCGTCCAAGATGCGATGGATCTAGCGCTGTACACAGGCCAACGGCCTGCGGACGTACTGAAAATCCGTCGGACGGATATCGTGGATGGGGCCATTCAGGTGTCACAAAACAAAACAGGGAAGAAGTTAAGAATTAAAATTGAGGGGGCACTTGAAGAGGTTATTTCGCGCATCCTTGGGAAATCTCGAGATGAAAGAAATCCGGCTTTATTGCAAGATCCGAATGGCAGCCATATGACATATGCGGCTATGAGATCGAGATTTGACAATGCCAGGAAGCAGGCGGATGTGAATTTTCAGTTTCGTGATCTACGAGCGAAGGCTGCTACGGACACCGGCGATCTCGCTCATGCGCAACGATTGTTGGGCCATAGGAATCGTTCTACAACTGAAATTTATACTAGATCTAGGCTTGGCGAAATTGTCCGGCCTTTACATAGGACGATGAAGAAGGAAGGGTGATCTAGTGCCGTAACTCAGAAGAATGGGGTTTCTTTTAGGCCTGATCCAGAAACTCGGATGTTGATTCCATATTTTTGGCTCACGTCGGTAACCAGATCAGCGAACCAAAGCGGCGCTTGGGGCGACACATATACGTTATGAATAAGGGTCTGCAGGTCGCAGGATACGACCTTGCCACGCTCAGTTGAGTTGTGACCCCTAAGGATCACGCGGACTTCTTTCTCATGTTCGAAAGACTTACGTTTTCTCCAAAAAGAATCATTAATACCGGCGAAAGATTTACTGTAGTCGATGTACTTTACTCGCCCAATTTTCATATGAGGGTTGCGACCTAAAGATTCGTATAGACTGCCAAAGGTTGTTTGTATCGCGACTGCATTAGCAAGAAAGCTCGAATAAAGCCGCCACATTGCTTCTGACTCATGTTCATTCTCGTGCCAGCAACTAACGAAAGTTTCCTTTTGGGCACGAATGCCTGCCTGTTCAAGATCCTTTATAAATCCTTCCGCTCTTTCGGTGATTTGTGCCGGTGTAAGAGTCTGTGGGTGACCAGCGGGCGGATTGGACATCGCGTTTCTAAAGAACTCAGTATAAAAAGCATCCCATTTTGCTTTATTGCTCTTGTTTCCTTTCGCCCCTTCGTAGTGGTCTTCGAAGCAATCTGCTCTGTTGAAATAGAGTGACTGAGATTGCAGCAAGCTCACAAATTTTGTGAAGTCCATGTATCGCCATAGCTTGGTATCAGCGCTTGGACGTTCGTAGGGGCGCCGTTCATAGAGATATGTCGCCGCGAGTTCAACGAGCTGACTGGAGCATTTTGTGCAGACATAGCAAGGTGCGCCTGAGGCGTCATAGCCTTGGTAGGTGAATTCCTGGTCTCGAAATTCGACGTTGCATGTGCTGCAATTGTCGTGGTTCTCTTCGATGAGTCTCAGCAAGTCATCTGACGTGCGGCCCGTTTGAGTCAGTTGAGACATTGAGTTCTCCTGGCGGATGGTATTTTTTATTCGCTCGGAACAGGATGGCTGCATCGTTCTGACTTTTTCGCAGCTAACATGTTGTGCGAAACATTATCTTCCAGGTCGGTCGATTGGGAGAGGGCGATAAGCATTGTGAGCTTCGTTGATATTTAGAATAAATATCAAAATTGTAGAAGCGGGGCCAAATTGTAGAAAAGCGGACTAGCCGTTATTCACAGGTAGTCCGCTTCATATTTGGTGGCCCGGGGCGGAATCGAACCACCGACACAAGGATTTTCAATCCTCTGCTCTACCGACTGAGCTACCAGGCCAAGAGGCCGAATTATAGCAAGATAATTTTAGAATGCAAAGGGTGCTTCTACTTTTTTTATAAAAAGTTTGTTCGGGCCATTTGTTTCCTCTTTGTTGTCGGCGCGCAGGCCTTTATTTATGCGGCGTTTCCATGGGTTTCTTGTGAGGGAGATCAAGGGAGGTGTTGTCGTGAAGCCGTTTATAATGCTTCCCCATGAATGGTCATACATTAAATTCTTCTTCGGCCGCTGCGCGCAAGGCGACGGATCCACAGTCCAGCGATATCTGTATCGTCGGCAACGGCGCGATCGGCAAGACTGCTGCCCTGGCATTGGCGCAAGCCGGCCTGCGTGTCAATTTGCTGGCGCCGGCATCGTCATCGACTGCGAATGCGGAACAGGTGAGCTGGGATGTGCGTGTTTATGCGGTCAATCAGATCGCGCGCGATCTGCTGTCTTCCATCAAAGTGTGGGATGCGATCGATGCGGCGCGTGTGGCTGCCGTGGATGGCATGGAAGTCTTCGGCGATGGCGACAATCATCCGGGCAAGCTGGCTTTCGATGCCTACTCGGCGCATGTCGATGCCTTGGCCTGGATCGTCGAGGACCGCAATCTGAATGCAGCGCTCGATGCGGCGCTGAAATTTTCTCCTAACGTGCGGGTGACCAACGGTCGCGCTGTTTCGCTGCGCACGGATGCGCAAGGCGTCGATCTGCAACTTGAAAATGGCGACGTGCTGAAAGCATCGTTGCTGGTCGGTGCGGATGGCGGCCAGTCGTGGGTGCGCGGGCAATGCGATATCGGGCTCGATTATCGCGCCTACGGCCAGCGCGCCATCGTGACCAATTTTTCCTGCGAGAAGGCGCATCAGGGCGTGGCCTATCAATGGTTCACCGCTGCGGAAGGCATTGTCGCGCTGTTGCCCTTGCCGGGGCAGCGCGTGTCGCTGGTGTGGTCGGCGCCGGATGCACTGGCGGAAACCTTGCTGCGTCAGCCCGCGGCGCAACTGGCGCAACATCTGGCTAAATACGCAGGACCAGTGCTGGGCGCCTTGACGCCGTTGGAGCCGGAACTGGTGCGCGACTTTCCGCTGACGCTGGTGAAGCCGCATGCGATGACTGCAGCGCGCGTTGCGTTGATCGGCGATGCAGCGCACGTGATTCATCCGCTGGCCGGGCATGGCATGAATCTCGGTTTTGCCGATGTTGCCGCGCTATTGAATGTGATCAGCACGCGCGAGCCGCAGCGTGATTGCGGCGATGCGCGCGTGCTGGGGCGTTATGCCCGCGCGCGCAAGGAAGAAGTGTTGCTCATGCAACTGGCGACCGACGGTCTTGCCCGCCTGTTTGAAACCAACATCGAGCCTTTGCGCATCGTACGTAATCTCGGATTGAACTTGGTGAACCATCTGCCGGTCTTAAAGCGGCGCCTGATGGCCCATGCGCTCGGCAAACGAGTTTAGAAAATTTACCTTATAGTGTGGGCAGAATTTGCGCGAGCCGGGCGATGAACGATCTTGTACCGGCTCCGACGACCGTCCTTCCATTGGAATAAACATGAAAAAGATTTTTGCACTTCCTGCTGCCTTGTCCGCAGTTGTGGCCGCAGCCGGATTGTTTCTGGCCTGCGTCGGTGGTTCGGCCTGCGCTGCCGATACGACTGAAGCCAACATCAAGAAACTGATTGAGCCGCGTCTCGGCGACGGCGCCAAGGTAGAGGCGGTGACCAAGACGCCGTACTCCGGTCTGTACGAAGTGCAGATCGACGGCGATGTGATTTATACGGATGCCAAGGCGCAATACTTGTTCATCGGCCGCGTGGTCGATTCGCAAACCTATCGTGACTTCACCAAGGAAAAGATCCAGGCGATCAACAAGGTCAAGTTCTCCGACCTGCCGCTGGATCTGGCGATCAAGACCGTCAAGGGCAACGGCAAACGTTTCATCGCCGTGTTTGAAGATCCGAACTGCGGTTATTGCAAGCGCTTCCAGAAGACCTTGCAGGAAGTCGACAACGTGACCGTCTACACTTTCCAGTACAACATCCTGGCGCAGGACTCGATCGAGAAGTCGCGCAATATCTGGTGTGCCGCCAATCCGAGCAAGGCCTGGAGCGACTGGATGATGAACGGCAAGGAGGCATCGGCTGCGCCTGCATCCTGCACAGCGCCGCATGAGCAAGTACTGGCACTGGGCCAGAAGATGAAAGTCACCGGCACGCCGACCATCATTTTTGCGGACGGCTCGCGTATTCCAGGTGCGATCGACGCCAAGACGCTGGAGCAGAAGTTTTCTACGCTGAAGTAATTTGCTGAAGATTCGAAAACGCCGGCAGCCTGCCTGATGCACGCTGCCGGCGTTTTTTATTGGGCGTCGGCTTCCGTGCGAGGCGAGACTATTTCGCTGCCGTATGCAGCTGCATCATGCCTGCTTCGAACTTGCCTTCAACCAGCAGAGGAATTGCATCGAGACATTTCTCGATGGCTTCGTTGATCAGTGCCTGTTCTTCCTTGCGCGGACGATGCAGTACGAAGTCGGCGACCGGTTGTTGCAGGCCCATCGTGCGCGGGTGGCCGATGCCGATGCGCAGGCGCCAGTAGTCTTGCGTGCCTAGTGCGGCGGTGATGTCCTTGAGGCCGTTGTGGCCGCCGGAGGAGCCGCCTTTCTTGATCTTGGCGCTGCCGGGCGAAATATCCAGTTCATCGTGTACTACCAGCACTTCTTCCGGAGCGATCTTATAGAAGCGCGCCAGTGCGCCGACCGATTGGCCGGAGCGGTTCATGAAGGTCTGCGGCTCCAGCAGCCAGACTTCACTGCCGCTGATGAATGTTTTTGCGGCCAGCGCGTTGAAGCGCGTCTCGCGTGCAAGACGGGTGCTGCCGGCGAGATTGTCTACCAGCCAGAAGCCGGCATTGTGCCGGGTTTGCTCGTATTCCGGGCCGGGATTGCCGAGGCCGACGATGAGACGGATAGACATACTGGATAAAAAATCAACAATTAAAGCGACGATTATCGCGGATATCGAATCGTCTCGTCCAATTCCCGCGAATTTATCGCTGTAAACCCGCACGCAAGCGATTTATTTCATCTATTTGGCAAGAAATAAGTCCTGTCAAGATTGGCGCATGCGGTTGAATTGCGTATCATCCAACGCTTGTTTTTCAATTCCCGGATTTCATTGTCATGTTGCCTTCCATCGAACAACGTTTAGCTCTTGAACTCGTCGCCAAGCCGGTGCAGGTTGCCGCCGCGATCGCCTTACTCGACGAAGGCGCGACCGTGCCGTTTATCGCGCGTTACCGTAAGGAAGCCACCGGTGGTCTGGACGACATCCAGTTGCGCTTGCTGGAAGAGCGCCTGCGCTATCTGCGCGAACTGGAAGGCCGCCGCGCCGCCATCATCGCGTCGATCGAAGAGCAGGGCAAGATGACGCCGGAGTTGCTCGATTCCATCGTCCACGCCGAAGACAAGACCCGTCTCGAAGACTTGTACCTGCCGTACAAGCCGAAGCGCCGCACCAAGGCTCAGATCGCAGCCGAAGCCGGGCTGACCGAACTGGCCGATGCACTGATGAACGATCCGATGCTGAACCCGGAAGAAGAAGCCGCCAAGTACATCAAGCCGGCCTTCACCACCGACAACGGCGACAATCCCGGTGTGGCCGACACTAAGGCTGCGCTGGACGGCGCGCGCCAGATTCTGATGGAGCGTTTCTCCGAAGATGCGGAACTGCTGCAAGCCTTGCGCGAATACCTGACCGACCACGGTGTGGTCGAGTCGAAAGTGATCGAAGGCAAGCAGGACGCCGGTGAAAAATTCGCCGACTATTTCGATTATTCGGAAACCGTCGGCACCATTCCCTCGCACCGTGCGCTGGCATTGTTCCGCGGCCGTCGCGAAGAGATGCTGACCGTGACTCTGCGCCTGGACACGGAAGAAGAAAAACCGAAGTGGGATGCGCCGCATAATCCATGCGAAGGCCGCATCGCCGCACGCTTTGGCGTGAGCAATAAAGGCCGTCCTGCCGACAAGTGGCTGGCCGATACCGTGCGCTGGGCATGGCGCGTCAAGGTCTTCATGCATCTGGAGACCGAGCTGATGACCGGCCTGCGCGAGCGCAGTGAAGCCGAGGCGATCAACGTCTTCGCCCGCAACCTGAAAGATCTGCTGCTGGCCGCGCCTGCCGGTCCACGCGCCACCATGGGCCTGGATCCAGGATTGCGTACCGGCGTTAAGGTCGCAGTGGTCGACGCTACCGGCAAGGTGGTCGACACCACGGCCATCTTCCCGCATCAGCCGCGCAACGACTGGGAAGGTTCGCTGCACACGCTGGCCAAGCTGGCCGAGAAGCACAACGTGTCGCTGATCTCCATCGGCAACGGCACCGCTTCGCGCGAAACCGACAAGCTGGCGCAAGACCTGATCAAGATGCGTCCCGAATTGAAACTGACCAAGATCGTCGTGTCGGAAGCCGGCGCGTCGGTGTACTCGGCGTCGGAATTCGCGTCGAAAGAATTGCCTGATCTGGATGTGTCGATCCGCGGTGCGGTATCGATTGCGCGCCGCCTGCAAGATCCGCTGGCGGAACTGGTCAAGATCGATCCGAAGTCGATTGGCGTCGGTCAGTATCAGCATGACGTCGGCCAGTCGCAACTGGCGCGTTCGCTGGACGCGGTCGTTGAAGATTGCGTGAATGCCGTGGGCGTCGACGTCAACACCGCATCGGCGCCGCTGCTGGCGCGCGTGTCGGGTCTGAACGCTGCGGTGGCGCAGAGCATCGTGTCGTACCGCGACATGAAGGGCATGTTTGTTTCGCGCGCCGCGTTGCGCGAAGTGCCGCGCCTCGGTGACAAGACTTTCGAACAGGCAGCGGGCTTCTTGCGCGTGATGAACGGTGACAATCCACTGGACGCTTCGGCGGTCCACCCGGAATCGTATCCGCTGGTGCAAAAGATCCTGGCCGACATCAACAAGGACGTCAAAGGCGTGCTCGGCGAAGCGGCATTGCTGAAGTCGTTGAGCCCGTCCAAGTATGCCGACGAAAAGTTCGGCGTGCCAACCGTGACCGACATCCTGAAGGAACTGGAAAAGCCGGGCCGCGATCCGCGCCCTGAGTTCACCACCGCGACCTTCAAGGACGGCGTGGAAGAAATCAAGGATCTGCGTCCGGACATGATCCTCGAAGGGGTAGTCACCAACGTGGCGGCTTTCGGCGCCTTCGTCGACATCGGCGTGCATCAGGACGGCCTGGTGCATATCTCGGCGCTGTCGAATACCTTCGTCAAGGATCCGCATACCGTGGTCAAAGCTGGTCAGGTGGTCAAGGTGAAGGTGCTGGAAGTCGACGAGAAGCGCAAGCGTATCGCATTGACCATGCGTCTGTCCGATAGCGCGCCGGTGGCCGGCAGCAAGCCGGAACAGCGTGGCGATCGTAACGACGCGCGCCGTCTGTCGCAACATCAGGGGCAGCAGTCACGTCAGCAAGCACCGGCGAATAATGCCATGGCGGCAGCATTTGCCAAGCTGAAAGGCTAAAAGCAAGGCAAGAGCATTCAGCGTTGTCGCACGAGAACGCTGAATACCTGGGCAAAAAAAGACGCGGCATGCCGCGTCTTTTTTTACGTCTGAAAACTTGCTGTCGTGTCTATTCGTACCACCTTGCATTAGCGCCACAGGGCGGCACGGCAAGACATCAATAGTTGGTGACTTCGGTATGAATCGACGTAACGGAGACGGAAATCGACACCGACGTGGATGTCGAGGAAGAGCTGCTGCCATCGCCGGTTGCAGGCGTCGATCCGTCATCGCCGGTGGGATTCTTGATCGACGCGATGAAGTCGGCAATGCCCTTTTTGAGGATCTCGTAAGTCTTGTCGATATTGCTGGCGATATCGCCGTTGAGCACATTCAAGCCCGACAGAATGCCGCGTGCTTCGCTGAAGCCCTGGTCGACGCCTTTTTGAATCAGGCTCATGAAGTTGTCGAAAGCGGCGTTCTGATCAGTGCCGGTACCGCTGCTACCGTCGCTATCGCTGTCGTCCGTACCATCGGATTTTTGCGTGGTGTTGTTGAGGCTGAACATCTGGAACGCGCTCTTGATGAAGGACAGAATGCGTCCGGCAGTCGCTTCCGGGCTGTTGTCCTGAGAGGCGGCGTTCTGGATGGCGTTGTCGCCGAGCTGAGGTTTGAGGATCTGGTTGATATTTTCAATCGCAGATTTGTAGACCAGCGCCAGCGGATCGTTTTGCGAGCTGATCGATACTTCCAGCGAGGCTTGCAGAATCGATGCATTGAATTGCTGTTTCACAATCGCAGGCGTCAGCTTGGTCTGGCCGGCGCCGTTGGCGCTGGTCGTCGCATCGGTGCCGTCCGTTGTCGCTGGCAAGGTGTTGCTCTGATTTGTCTGAGGGATGGTGCTTAACGTATTGAGGTCGGTGGTGCTGATTGCCATGGCAGTCTCCTGTACAAGGACCGCACAAAAGAAGGGGGAGAAACGCAGTCCATCCTCAACTTACGGCATCCAAAAAGGAATCTGAAGGTCAGAAAGGCAACTAACGATGTAGGAATTTGCCTACAAAAACGAGACAATACGTATCGTTTTGGCCGAAGTTGAAAGATTTTTTACTTTCGGCAAATCTTGTTTGAAACGATGTTCCCCGATGCTGACGCCCCATAAACGATCGTTTCCCAACTGAAGAAAAAGGCGCAATTATCTAAGGCGCGAGAGTTCCTTGTTTATCCCTCATGGTCGTATCGGCACACGTCGTGTCACGATGATTTGATGCAGAAAAATTGATCTGGAAACGGACCCGCGTGTAATTTTTTTCGTTATTGCGTTTCCGGTGCGGCAATTAATTTCTCACGCGCAATGTTGAGGCCGGTGCGATTCCGTTCTTCCGCCAGGATTTTGGCGGCGATCAATCCTTCCAGACCGAGCTGGCGGAATCATGGCCTGTCGATATTCATGCACGATCCGGGAAGCGATCATGCAGAAGCTGATACGCAAATTCATCGTGTCGAGATCGGCGTCGCTCTTATGTTCGAGTGTAATCAGCCTGATGTTGGTCACGTACACCGCTCTATAGCGTTGAGCTGCGCGAAATAGACAATAGACATTGGCTCCGAAGGAAGGCAGGGCTGATGCAAATCGATCGTAGCGACTGCTTACAGCTCTTCCACCATGAACAAACGGCGATGTTCACGCATGGCGTAGCGGTCCGTCATGCCGGCGATATAGTCGGCAACCTGGCGCGCCTGGCGACGACGGGCGTCGTCATCTTCGCCGCTGATCTGATAGTCGGGCGGCAGCAGATTGGGCTGGCCGATGAAGGCGGAAAAAAGCTCGGCGATGATGCGGCGGGCTTTGCTGGTCATGCGGTTGACCTGATAGTGACGGTACAGATTCTGCCGCAGGAAGCGTTTGAGAATCGCAGCTTCCTGTTGCATCGGTTCGGAGAAGCCGATCAGCGGCTGCGCATTCCGGACGTCGTCAATGTTCTTTGGATCGACGGCGGCGATGTTGGCCTGCGACGTGCGGATCAGATCGACGATCAGGCTATTGATCATGCGGCGCACGGTTTCGTTGATGGCGCGGCGACCGGTGATGCCGGGGTATGCCTGCTCGGCTTCGCGCTGATGACGCGCGAAGAAATCGACTTCGCTCAATTGCGCCAGCGTCAGCAGGCCGGAACGCAGGCCGTCATCGATGTCGTGGTTGTTGTAGGCGATCTCGTCGGCGAGATTGGCGAGTTGGGCTTCCAGTCCCGGTTGCTTCTTGTCGATGAAGCGCTGGCCGATTGCGCCAAGTTGTCGCGCATTATTCAGCGAGCAATGTTTGAGGATGCCTTCGCGCGTTTCAAACGTCAGATTCAAGCCGTCAAACGCGCCGTAATGCTGCTCCAGGTCGTCCACCACCCGCAGGCTCTGGAGATTGTGTTCAAAGCCGCCGAAGTCTTTCATGCAGCTGTTGAGTTCGTCCTGGCCGGCATGGCCGAAAGGCGTGTGGCCGAGGTCGTGCGCCAGCGAAATGGCTTCCACCAGATCTTCGTTCAGGCGCAGGTTGCGGGCGCAGGAGCGGGCGATCTGGGCGACTTCGATACTGTGGGTCAGGCGGGTGCGGAACAGATCGCCTTCATGATTGACGAAGACTTGCGTTTTGTATTCGAGGCGGCGGAATGCGGTGGAGTGGACGATGCGGTCTCGGTCGCGCTGGAATTCGGTGCGCGAACCGGGCGCCGGTTCCGGGAAGCGCCGCCCTGCCGAGTTCGCTGCATGTGCGGCATAAGGGGCGAGTTGGAGCGGCGCGTCTTGGGTCATGTCAGGAACTCATTTCAAAGGTTCTTCAATGCAGCGCAAAACAGGAGCAGCGAAACGGAAGGACTGAAGAAAATGCGATCAGCTTTCCGTACACGCTGCCAGGGTTTGCAGCAGGATGTCTTGTGGCACGCTGGTGATCAGCGGTTGTCCCAGCGGCTTGATCAGGATGAACTTGATCTGACCGCCTTCGTTCTTCTTGTCGACTTCCATCAGTTCCAGCCAGCGCTGCGTGCCGAGATTCGGCGCCACTACCGGCAGACCGGCGGCCTTGATCAGTGCAGTCAGGCGATCCTTGCTGGCGACGTCGATGAAGCCCAGGCGTTGCGACAGATCGGCCGCCATCACCATGCCGCAACCGACGGCTTCACCGTGCAGCCATTGACCGTAGCCGAGGCCCGATTCGATGGCGTGGCCGAAGGTGTGGCCGAAATTCAGGATGGCGCGCAGGCCGCCTTCGCGTTCGTCCTGGCGTACGACGTCAGCCTTGATTTCGCACGAGCGCTGGATCGAATACGCCAGCGCGGCATTGTCTTTGGCGACCAGTTTGCCGATGTTGGCTTCGATCCAGTCGAAGAAGGGCGCATCGATGATGGCGCCGTGCTTGATGACTTCAGCCAGGCCGGCCGACAATTCGCGTGCCGGCAGCGTATGCAGCGTCGCAGTGTCGGCGATCACGGCTTGCGGCTGGTAGAAGGCGCCGATCATGTTCTTGCCGAGCGGGTGATTGATGCCGGTCTTGCCGCCGACCGAGGAGTCGACCTGCGACAGCAGCGTGGTCGGAATCTGCACGAAAGGCACGCCGCGCATGTACGACGCCGCCGCATAGCCGGTCAGGTCGCCGATGACGCCGCCGCCCAGTGCAATCATGGTGGTCTTGCGATCGCATTTTTCTGCGAGCAGGACATCGAACACCTTCATCAGGCTGTTCCAGGTTTTCTCTTCTTCGCCGTCGGGCAGCACGATGGCGGTGACCTGCTTGCCGGCATCTTCGAGCAGCTTCTGGACCTGCGCCAGATACAGCGGGCCAACCTTGTCGTTGGTGACAATGGCGGCGCGCTTGCCGGCGACATGGCGCGTCAGCAATTCGGGATTGGACAGCAGGCCGTGGCCGATGGTGATCGGATAGCTGCGCTCTCCCAGGTCGACTTGCAGGGCAATGGTGGAGAGAGTGGAAGCGGTCATGGCGGGTTCTGCTGGAGTAGCGTTGTTGAGTAGGGTGGAGATGGCTTCGACCGCAATGGTTGTCGCGGCCGTATTGGCGGCTTCGGTGGCGGTCGACAGCATGTCGGCAGTTTGCTTGGGTGTCAGCTCGAGCTGGCTCAGAATGGACTGCACCAGAAATTGCACGTTCGGGCGACCGGTCTCGATGACGAAATCGGCGACTTCACGGTAGAAAGGATCGCGCTGGCGTGACAGCTCTTCGAGCTTGCGGCGCGGATCGGCGGTTTGCAGCAAGGGGCGGTTCTTGTCGCGGCCGGTGCGCTGCAGGATCTGGTTGATTCCCGCGCGCAGATAAATCACGGTGCCGCGCTGTTTCAGGTATTCGCGTGTCTCGGCGCGCAGGATGGCGCCGCCGCCTGTGGCCAGAACGATGTCATGCTGGGCGCTCAGTTCGCGGATGACGTCGGCTTCACGCCTGCGGAAACTTTCTTCTCCCTCGATTTCGAAGATCACGGGGATGGTTGCGCCGGTGCGCGACTCGATCTCGTGATCGGAGTCAACGAAGCGCTTGTTCAGTTTTTTGGCAAGGGCACGCCCTATGGTCGTCTTGCCGGCGCCCATCAGGCCGACAAGAAAGATGCTTCCACTCATATGCTAGGTTCGCTACGGGATTGTCCGGAGGCCGGTTGCAAGGAGGACGGCGTGCATGTTCTGTGCATGTTTTTGCGCCTTCCCATGGCAACGGGCTGCAACAGACGATTTTACCGTCTGTTGCTGTGTTGTCGGGAAAATATCGGGAAAAAGATGGCTTCAGGCCTGTTTCAGCGCAGAAATTGCCGATCCAGCACGATTTTTGGCGTCAGGAAGATCAGTAATTCGGTCTTGTCGTCGATTCTGGCCGTGTTCTTGAACAGATTGCCCAGCACCGGAATATCGCCCAGCAAAGGTACTTTGGAGACGGTCGTCGATTCGGTCTGGGTATAGATTCCACCGATGACCACGGTGCCGCCGTTTTCCACCTGCACCAGCGTCTTGACATGCTTGGTGTTGATCGCCAGACCACCCGGCGTGGCGGTGCCGCGGCTGTCCTTGTTGATGTCGACGCTGAGTATGACGTTGCCGTCGGGCGTGATTTGCGGCGTGACCTCGAGTTTTAGATTCGCTTTCTTGAATGCAGTTGAAGTTGCGCCGCTGCTGGTGGCTTGCTGATAAGGAATCTCTTCGCCTTGCTCAATCAGTGCAGCTTGCTGGTCGGCGGTGACGACGCGCGGGCTGGACACGATCTTGCCTTTGCCGTCGGCTTCAAGCGCCGAAAGTTCGAGATTGAGGAAACGATTGGCGGCCGCATTGAAAAGGCTCAGAGCAAAGCTGCCCGCATTGGCGCCGCCGATGGCGCGAGCAGGCAGATTGACTGCCTGATTGTCCGCGTACGAAGAAGGTGACGCCGGCGTCAGCCCGGCCAGTTCGCCGACGCTGTTGTAGGTGTTGCTTGCTGCAAAACCACTGGTCTTCGCAGAGAAGCCCAGCCGTACGCCGAGATTGCGGCTGAATGAATCGTCGGCTTCGACAATGCGGGCCTCGATCAGTACCTGGCGCGAGGCGATATCGACTTTTTCCAGCAGCTTGCGAATGTTGTCGAGAACGGTTGGCGTGTCGGTGACGAACAACTGATTGGTGCGCTGGTCCACCATCGCGCTGCCGCGGCGTGACAGGATGCTGTTGCGGCGTTCTCCGGCTGGGGAGCCGCCGCCATAGTTGCCGTAGCCGGCATTGCCGCCGTCATCGCTGATGCCGAAGACTTTGCGAAATGCCTCCGCTTTTTGATAGTTCAGCTGGAACACTTCGGCGCGTAGCGGTTCCAGCTCGGCGATCTGGGCACGCTGTTCCAGCTCCAGTTTTTCCTTGGCCAACAGCTCATTGTGCGGCGCGATCCAGATGACTCCGCCGTTGCGGCGCATGTCCAGCCCGCGCGCCTGCAGCACGATATCCAGCGCCTGATCCCAGGGAACATCCTTGAGCCGTAATGTCAGCGCGCCGCCGACGCTGTCGCTGGTGATGATGTTGAGGCCGGTGAAGTCGGCGATGACTTGCAGGATCGCCCGCACTTCGACGTTCTGAAAATTCAGTGACAGCTTGTTGCCGCGATATTGCTGTTGCGAGCGTTTCTCTTTGTCGGTGGGAGTGTGAAGATCGATGACGAGCTGGGCGTCTTTTTGATAGGCGTTGTATTCCCAAGCACCTTCGGCATCGATCAGCATGCGCACAGTTGATCCCTCTTGCATGCTGCGGACAGTCCGCACCGGTGTGCCGAAGTCGCCGACGTCGAGATTGCGTCGCAGGGATTCCGGCAAGCCGGTATTGCTCAGTTCGGCGATCAGTTGTTTTCCCTGTTGGCGGACGTTGACTGCGGTGGATGCGCCCGGCAAGTCAACGATGATGCGGCCTTCTCCCTGCGGACCGCGTCGGAAATCGATGTTCTTCAGCGCCGGCAGATCTTCTCGCGATGGAAGCAATCGCGTCGCGCCAGGCTCTGTGAGAGGGGGGGCGTCAAGACGCAGCATCACGATGCTGCCCTCTGTGAGTAAGGTGTAGCGGCGCGTCCTTGCAAGATTGAGGACGATGCGGCTGCGGTCTTCAGATCGCACAATTGCGTACGAAAGAAGATCGCGCAGATTCAGGCGCTGGTTTTGCTTGCCTGTCGCATTGTCTGTGGCAGGAAAATCGATCGCAATGCGCGCAGGATTGACGGTGGAGAAATGGATCGGCGTCGATATGGGTATGTCGCGTAACTGGATGCGGACGTCGATGTGATTGTTCGTTTCTGTTGCGTCGACGGCGAGAATCGCGTTTCGCGTATCGGGCGTCTGTGCTGTCGCTGCCGTGGATGCGAAGATGAGCATCGCGACTGCGGCAAGCGCCAGGATGGTTCGAAGCAAGCCGCGGTGCATGGCATCGCCGGCATCGCGCAGGGTGAAACGCAAAGTCATTTCCTTCCTCCTTGCAGAGAAAGCGTCGTCCGGCGTGTGGTCCAGCGTCCTTCCGCTGCGGGAAGCAATTCTTCCATTTCGATTTCATTGTCGGCGATGCGCCGGATCATGCCGAAATTCTTTCCGAGGTAGTCCCCGACTTTGGCCTGATAAATAATCCGGTCCGCTTGCAGCAGGACATGGCGGCGCTTCTCTTGGGAAATCGTGCCGACCATTTGTATCGACTCGAGAGGAAAATCTTCCAGCGGCTGGGCATTGCCGCGCTGCAGGGGCCTGCTGTGAGGGAGGTCAAGATCGTCAGTTTGCAGGCGGTCAAAAGGCGTACGGCCGGTTTCCGCGTGATAGGACAGCGGGGCGAATGCGGGGGCCGCAACGGACTGCGCTTGTGTCACCGTTGTACCGTTGCGCACTGTTGCAATCCATGCCTGCAACTGCGCCGGTGTTTCGCGCTCATCGCAACCGGAGAGTGCAGTTGCCATGGCGATGCATATCAATCCGGCTTGAAGTCTTTGATTCATTGCATGTTCCCGGCAGCTGTTTCGCGGTCTTGCCGAGCGCTGCTTTTACTTTCGTGACGGTGGTAACTCAATGCGGTCGCATCCATGACCACGATGCCGCCATCCGTTGCCGACAATTGGATGTCGCCCAGCACGACCATGTGCGGCATGGCAGCCATCTCGGCAGCGAAGCGGCCCAGGTCGTGATAGTTGCCGCTGAGGCGAATGCCGGCAGCGTAAACCAGATAGTCGGCCAGGGAATCTGTCTTGCCGGGTCTGACGGATTCGAATATCAGGTTGTGTGCTTGCGCTGCTGCAGCGATATCTTGCAGCACGATGTTGCGGTCGCCCGGAGCGTCGAGATGTTGCTGCTGGGTTTGCAGTTCTTCTGCGACCTGCTGCAACTGGCGCTGCAACGTGGGCAGGGTGGCAGCGGTTTTGCTCTTGGTCTCGTAGGCGAGTTTCAACGCCCGCTCTTCCTGTTCACGATTTTTCAGCCGTTGCAGATCCGGCTGCAGGTAGTTTTGCCAGCCCGCTAATACGATCAGCGCAAATGCGGCGATGCAGATCAGCACTTGCTGGAATTGTGGCAAGTTGCCGGGCTGGCGCATCGGGAGACGGGATGTCGGTCGGGAGCTCGTCATTGCATGGCTTTGTTGTTGCGCGAGTCGGGGGCTGCATCTGTGGTGATGATAAATTCGTGGCCGGCGCCGTTCTGCTTGTCGTTTGCCGATTGCTGCTGTACTGCGTGGGCTTCCATCAGTTCGACATGGCTGAGCGTGCCGTCACCGCCGCGAAGATTTGCCAGCAACCGCATGATCTCCACGGGCGAGGAGGCGTTTCCGCTGAGCGTGACGCGTGTGGCTTGTTGTTGCAACGTACGTAGCGTGACGTCTGGCGGCGTCCGGTCTGCGAGCGTTTGCAAGAGCTGGGTTGTCTGATTCTGTTGTTGGCGTAGCGCAGCGATAGCTTGCTGCCTTTGCATCAGATCGTCGATTTGCGTTTGCAAATTTTCTGCGCTGCTTATCTGCGCATCGAGTTTTCCGTGTTCGGTTTGCAGCAATTGCACCAGCGATGTCTGTTGCCTGATCTGCTGTTCGCACAGCAGTCCTGCGCACCACACGCTGAGTACGCCGGCCATCATTGCGCCGCTCAGCGTCAGGTAGAACCGCTGCTGTCGTTTCTGTTCTTCAGCGAGACGATGCGGCAAAAAATTGATACGGACCATCAATCGAATCCTCTCAGCGCCAATCCGCACGCCACCCGATAAGTTGATGCTTCGGATTGCAGGTGTTCTGCATTGATGCCTGCAGCGAGAGTCATGCCGGCAAATAAATCGGTTGCCGCGGCAGCCTGCGCCGCATAGGTCTCTGCATCGGCAACGGTGACGTGCAGTTTGAGGAATTCGGCGACAGCGAGTCGATCTTCGACGCTTTCCTTGCGTGTTGCCGCGATCAGAATTTCGACTTGTCCCGCAGGCTGCGATGCAGGTGCGGCGATGCAGAAATCGATGCAGGCATCTGCGACGTGATAGTCCAGTAGCGGTGCGATGTGTTCTTTTGCGAGCGCTTCCAGTTGACTCTCTGAAGGCGTTTGGCCAATACGCAAGGTGTGAGTGGTGACGGCAGCGGGTGGGACGCCGATGGCGGCTTTACGTGCTTTGAAACCCGATCGCTCTCTTAGCCGGTAGGCGGCATTCATGACATGTTCCAGGTCTTCGATGCCGTCGTCGCTGACGGCGCCGTCGGCGACGCGCTCGCTGCCGTAGCCTTCGAGGACGAAGGTCCCGGCTTTGGTGCGCGACAGTTCAACCATGCGTACGGCATGGCGGCCGATGTCCAGGCCGATGAATGCGTTGTTCCGAGGGGAGAAGAGGCGCGTGAGATCAGTCACGATGGTTTTCCGGATAGGTAAGAGTTCTGTCGATGCAATACGACTAGCGATGCAATGAGCGAACACGGTGCGCGGGATTGCAAATGCGGGTTGAAATGATGTTATTTTTGCAACATGCGGCATCCTAGCAACAAGATTTGTTGTCTGTAAAGAAATTTTCTTGTGGGTAATAAAGATGCTTTCTCAAGTCAAAAGAGAAACTTATTGTCGAAAATGCTCTCAGAACACGGATTCCGGTTCATCGTCACGCGGACAAGCGCATATCCACCGGTCTGTGCGCGAGTCGGATTCCTGTCAAATGCCGAATTTCCCCACCTTGCAAGTCGTTATAATGCGAGGATTGTCTTTCTCAAGCCCAGCCTCAACGCATGACCACCCCTGAAAACAAAGGCAAAGCGCCAACTCCAGCTCCTGCTGCCGCGCCTGGCCCGGAACCAACAACTTCTGTCGATACCCCCAAGACCAAGAAACGTTTACATCCGGTCATCCGCATTCTGCTGGGGACGGTTGGCACGCTGGTGGCGCTGGTGCTCATGGCGGCGCTGGTGCTGGGGTTTGTGGTGACGCTGGCCTATCCGAAACTGCCGGACCTCGATTCGCTGACCGACTATCGTCCCAAGATCCCGCTGCGCGTGTTTTCCGCTGACGGCGTGCTGATCGGCGAGTTCGGCGAAGAGCGCCGCAACCTCGTGCACATCAAAGATATTCCGGACATCATGAAGAAGGCCGTGCTGGCGATCGAAGACGATCGTTTCTACGAGCATGGCGGCGTTGATTACCAAGGCATCGTGCGCGCCAGTTTCGCCAACTTGTCAGGCGGCGGCGGCGGCGCCAGTACGATCACGCAGCAGGTCGCGCGCAATTTCTTCCTGACCAGCAATGAGCCGACCTTCCTGCAAAAAGCTTCGCGCAAATTCCTCTACGAAATTCCACTGGCATGGAAGATCGAGCGCAATCTGACCAAGGACCAGATCCTTGAGGTCTACATGAATCAGATTTACCTCGGCCAGCGCGCATACGGCTTCTCGTCGGCGGCGCAGATCTATTTCGGCAAGTCGCTCAAGGAACTGACCATCGCTGAATCCGCCATGCTGGCCGGTTTGCCGAAAGCGCCGTCGGCTTACAATCCGGTGGTCAATCCCAAGCGTGCCCATGCGCGCCAGCAATACATCTTGCTGCGCATGCGCCAGCTCGGCTACATCACCGAACAGCAATACACGCAAGCCAAGGATGAAGAGCTGCAGGTCAAGAGCGACAGCACCGCATTTGGCGTGCATGCGGAGTACATCTCCGAAATGGCGCGCCAGCTGGTCTACGCGCAATTCAAGGATGACACTTACACACGCGGCCTGAACGTCTTCACCACCATCACCAAGGCGGATCAGGACGCCGCCTACCTGGCGCTGCGCCGCGGCATCATCGACTATGAACGCCGTCACGGCTATCGCGGTCCGGAAGGCTACATGGAGATTCCGACCACGTCCAAGGAAGAAGCCGACGACGCCATCGAGTCAGAACTGGCCGACCATCCCGACAGCGATGACCTGGTCGCCGCCGTGGTGCTGGAAGCGACCACCAAGGAAATCACTGCCGTGCTGGCGACCGGCGACGAGATCAAGATTTCCGGCTCCGGTCTCGGTTTTGCCGGAAATCTGCTGAGCGAAAAAGCGCCGCCGCAAAAGAAGATCAAGCGCGGCGCCATCATTCGCGTGTTCCAGGACGGCAAGAACTGGATCGTCACGCAAATGCCGGAAGTCGAATCAGCCTTTGTCTCGGTCAATCCGAACGATGGTGCGATCCGCGCGCTGGTCGGCGGTTTCGACTTCAACCGCAACAAGTTCAACCACGTGATCCAGGCGTGGCGTCAGCCGGGTTCGTCGTTCAAGCCGTTCATCTATTCGTCTTCGCTGGAAAAGGGGTTGTCGCCGGCCACCATCATCAATGATGCGCCGCTGACGTTCACCCAGACCGGCGGCCAGGTATGGCAACCGAAGAACTACGGCGGCAAGTTCGAAGGTCCGATCTCGATGCGCCGCGCGCTGCAGAAGTCGATCAACCTGGTGTCGATCCGCATTCTTGAACGCGTCGGCGTCAAGTACGCGCAGGAATACATCACACGCTTCGGCTTTGACGCAGACAAGAATCCGCCTTACCTGACGCTGGCGCTGGGCGCCGGCGCGGTGACGCCGCTGCAGATGGTGGGCGCCTATTCGGTGTTCGCCAATGGCGGTTACAAGATCAATCCTTACCTGATCTCCAAGATCACCGACAACAACGGCAACACCTTGTCAGAAGCGCAACCGGCCAAGTCCGGCGACGAAGCCAACCGGGTCATTGATGCGCGTAACGCCTTCGTGATGGACAGCATGCTGCGCGACGTCGTGCGTCACGGCACCGCGGTCAAGGCCTTGTCGCTCAAGCGCACCGACCTGGCCGGCAAGACCGGCACCACCAACGATTCGATGGACGCCTGGTTCGCCGGCTATCAACCGAATCTGGTCGGTATTGCGTGGATGGGCTACGACCAGCCGAAGAGTCTGGGTGACCGTGAAACCGGCGGCGGCCTGGCTTTGCCGATCTGGATCAGTTACATGCAGAAGGCGCTCAAGGATGCGCCGATGGTCGACCGCACCGTGCCGAGCGGTCTGATTGAGTCGGGTGGCGAATACTACTATTCGGAATATCCGCCTAACGCCAGCGTGCGCGACCTGGGCATGGGCGACCATGGCACGACGGCGTCGCCGGAAGAAGAGAAGGCCAAGAACCAGATGAAGAACGAGTTGTTCTGACGCTGATTCGATTGTTCTGACGTTGCGCCTTGACGGCGCAAAAAAAGAAAAACGGCAGGCGGGGTAGTCCCGATCTGCCGTTTTTTTTATGTCGGCGAAAGCTGCTTACGCGGTTTGCATGTACTGCTGATAACCGCGCGCGCGCAAGTCGCAGGCCGGGCAGTTGCCGCAGCCGTAACCCCAGTCATGCAAGGCCCCGCGCTCACCGAGATAGCAGGTGTGGGTATCCGAACGAATCAGGTCGACCAGGGCCTGTCCGCCCAATTCGTTGGCCAGACGCCAGGTGGCCGCTTTGTCGATCCACATCAGCGGCGTTTCTACTTTGAGGTTGGTCGCCATGCCGAGATTGAGTGCGACCTGCAGCGCCTTCATCGTGTCGTCGCGGCAATCCGGATAACCGGAAAAATCCGTTTCGCACATGCCGCCGACCAGCACATCGAGTCCCCGGCGATAAGCCACGGTCGCCGCCACGGTCATGAACAGCAGATTGCGGCCCGGCACGAAGGTGTTCGGCAGGCCGTTTTCCTGCATGGAAATGGCGACGTCGCGCGTCAGTGCCGTGTCGGAAATGGTGCTGATCAGCGACAAATCGATCATGTGATCTTCGCCGAGTTTCTTTTGCCACTCCGCCGAAAAGCCGCGCATCTTTTCCAGCAATGTCGGCCGCACCTTCAGTTCGATGGCATGACGCTGGCCGTAATCGAAGCCGATCGTTTCGACTTTGTCATAGCGGGACAGCGCCCACGCCAGGCACGTTGTCGAGTCCTGGCCGCCGCTGAACAATACCAGCGCACGATGCGAGAGAGAGGGGCGGGGAGTGGTCATGTTTGTGTTTCCGACATTCATCTTTTGTAGTCTTAACCGGGTTTCTTGTTAACGTTGTCCAGCGTCTGTTCGATGAAATCGCCATCTGGATCGGTGAAGCGCAAGCGTGCAGGATACCAGTCCGACGACGGTGCGAGCCAGATATCGAGCTTTTGTCCCTTGTCGTCCGGCGGTGGTGCGCGCAGCACGTGGACAGCGTTGATTTCGCCCTGCCTGGTCTTGATCTTTTCACGTCCGACGACCTTGAAGCTCCATTGTTCCGCATCACGCGGGCCGGCTACGAAGAACAGCCATTCTGAGCCCGGCGTGAACTTGTCTGCATTGCCGCGCGCCACCGCAATCAATTGCCAGATGATGCTGGCGCGGTCCTGCTCGCCGCCCTTGAGCGGATAGGTTTCAGCCGACTGGGTGAAATTGATGGCGTTGGTTTCGCGGTTGAAGGTGGTGGTCGATGCTTCGCGGCGGAAGCGCTTGTCGATGAAACGCGTCGGCGCCAGGCCGTAGCTGTCGACGTCGCCTTCGCTGGTGGTTTCCAGAATTTTGCCGAGCATCATGGCGCGGGTTTCGGTGGTGACGACGTATTTGGCGCCGCTGTTGTTCCATTTGACCAGCGCCTCGCCGTTGACTTGCAAGCCGCTTTGCTTGGCCTCGATGCTGTAGTGGAGTTCGGCTGACGGCGGCAGGCTGACTTTGCGCTTGATCACCGGATGTTCGGCGGGATCGGCAGCCAGGGAGGAGGCGGAAATGAAGGCGCTCGTCAGAAGCAGAGCGCCAAGTAGCCGCGAAAGTGCGCGGCGTGGGGTAGCGGATGTCGGCATGTGGATTCACTTGAAAATTCGGCAACTGTCCGGCTGGCAGCATGTGACTGCGGTGACATGGCGGGAGCGGTACCTACGGTTTTTCGGGGCCTAGCGATGCGAAGAGCGGTCGGTCCGGCATCTTCGCCAAAAACTCTAGTTTACCGAGTTTTGAGGTTGGACAGCGACATCTCCAAATAATCCCCGTTTGTTTCAGTAAACCTTAAACGGGCTGGATACCATTGCCGGCCTGGATCCAGCCAGATATCGAGGCGCTGGTCGTACGAGCCGGGACGCGGCTGACGGACGACATGCCAGGCCTGATGCACGCCGTCGATCAGGCGGATTTCTTCCTGGCCGACGATTTGCATGCGCCACACCTCACCATCGCGCACGCCGGCGACAAACATGTCGATCACCGCACCCGGCGTGAACTTGGCGGAGTCGCCCCGGCCGATTGCGGCGAGCTGCCAGATGATGCTGGCGCGATCCTGCTCACCGCCGACGCGCGGATAGGTGGTGGTGGATGACGAAAAGCTCACCAGATTGCGTTCGCGGTTGAAGTGCGTGTTGGTGGCGGCGCGATTGCGTTTCTTCTCCGTATAGATTTCAGGCGAGACGCCGAATTCGTTAATGTCGCCCTGGCTGGTGTAGGTCAGGAAGGTGATCTTGGTGAACATCCGGACGTAGACTTCGCCGTCGACGCTGTAGCGATTGCCGTCGGTCTTCCAGGTTTGTGTGCCGGTGCCGGACCAGTTCAGGTCATTGAAAAAGGCGTGGACGTCGTATTCCAGATCTGCCGAGGGCGGTGGATCAAACTGATATTGCGTGCCTTGTGCCGGCTTCGATGCACTCTTGTCGTCGGCGGGAGCAGGGGCAGGTGTAGTCGCGGCATCTGTCACATTAGCGGCAGCCGCCTCGGGTGGAACTGGAGGGCCCGGATCTGCAACCGGGCTTGCCGGGGTGTCCGTTGGCGGCGGAGGCGATGTTTTAGGAGCAGGCCTTGGCCTCGGCTTCGGTGCCTTGGGTTTGGCGGCGACGGGCAGCGACACCGGCTGCTTCGGCTGTTCCAGCGGCACCAGCGTCACGCTCATGCTGGATGCCTGGTCATCAGCCTTGGCCGCATTGAAGGATGCTTTGCCCCAATGGATCGCCAGCACATGCAGCAGGATGGTGAAGGCGATCAGCGCCGCAATGCGCCATCGTCTGGTCGGAGGGAAAGCCTTTGTTTCTGTCATGGCGTAAGTGTATCGCGGCTCTTGCGTCGCGCTCTTGTTTTACCTTGGATGAAGGGGGCAAACGGCAATTCAAACCACGTACAATGCGATTTTTTCGATCCGGACGTCTATCGTTGAGGAAGAAAAATTCGTGCTTCATGGTGGCGGCGTTGTTGCGCCGCAGGAGGAAGGAGCGCATGATCAAGGCACTTTCTGTACAGCGCCGCAGCGCAGACATCGCGGCGGCAGACGTTTCAATTGCGTGGATCGATAGGAGACTGAAATGCTGAATCACAACAACATGCCCGGCGCCGGATCGATTGCCGACACGATGGAATTCATGCGCAAGATGTGGGGTAGCATGGGCGCACCGGCCATGGGCATTCCCTCGCTGTCGGTCGAAGAGATCAACAAGAAGATCGCCGACCTCAAGACTGTCGCGTCATGGCTGGAACTCAATATGAACATGCTGCGTGCGACCATTCAGACGATGGAAGTGCAAAGCGCCACCTTGTCGACCTTGCAGGCGATGGGTGCGATTCTGACGCCGCGTGATGCCGATGAAGCTGCTGCGGCGGCGAAGGCCGCATCGCCGTTTGGCTTCCCGTCCTGGCCGCCGCAACCGTCGGAGCAGAAAAAAGAAGCACCGCGCAGCGCCGCAGCACCGCAGCCTGAGCCTGCCGTCGAAGACGAGGAAGAGTCTGAAGAGGACATGCCGGAAGATTTGTCGGCAACCGCCAAAGATGCGGCGGAAAATGCCGAACCAGCCAAGGAAAAGCAGACTGAGGGGGAGAAGGCAATGCCGGCGCCGGATTTCCAGGCGTCCATGGCTAACCCCAACGCCTGGTGGAATCTGCTGCAGGAGCAATTCCAGCAAGCTGTCGGCAATGTGCTGGCAGATCAGGCTCCAGCCGCGAAAACGGCCAAGGACGCTAAACCTGCCGCCAAGGCTGCGCCTAAGCCAGTAAGTAAGCCGGCAAGTAAGCCTGCAGCCCCGAAAAAAACAACAAAACCCAAGGCGGAAGCCAAACCGCGAACACGCGCCAAATCGACTGTTGTACAATCTCGCCAATCCAAGCCAGCCTCCCGCAAGCCAAAATCCCCTTGATCGGCGCAAAACAACAACATTTGTCCGCAAATGTGCGTGACTTTGTTGCATGTCATCATTCTGAAACGAAGCAGTTTTAGTATGGGGGAGGGGAAAACTCTTGGTAAAATCAACAAGTTAAATCATAGGCAAGGTCAGAATGCTGTACCCAGAACTGTTTAAATCGCTCGAACAAGTCCGCTGGAATATGGATAAAGATATTCCTTGGGATAAATTCGATGCTTCGATGCTCTCCGACGAGCAAGCCCAGACCATTCGCATGAATGCGATCACTGAATGGTCGGCGCTGCCTGCGACGGAAATGTTCCTGCGCGACAACCGCGGTGACAGCGACTTTTCCGCTTTCATGTCCGTGTGGTTCTTCGAAGAACAAAAACACTCTCTGGTGCTGATGGAATATCTGCGCCGTTTCAAGCCGGAGTTCGCGCCCACGGAAGAAGAACTGCACAACGTGCGCTTCGAATTCGATCCTGCGCCGCCGCTGGAAACCCTGATGATGCACTTCTGCGGCGAAATCCGCCTGAATCACTGGTACCGCTGCGCCTCCGACTGGCACACCGAGCCGGTCATCAAGCAAATCTACAAGATCATCAGCCAGGACGAAGCACGCCACGGCGGCGCTTACCTGCGCTACATGAAAAAGGCCCTGGTCGAAGTCGGCGATACTGCACGTGCAGCCTTCGCCAAGATCGGCGTGCTGATGGCATCTGCCCGTCGCACTGAAAAGCCTTTGCATCCGACCAACCTGCACGTCAATCAGGCGCTGTTCCCGAACGACACCGTGCAAAGCCGTCTGCCGGATCCTGAGTGGCTGGAGCACTGGCTCGACACGCAGATCAAGTTCGACAGCGAGTGGGAAAAGAAGGTTGTCGACCGTATCCTGCACAACATGTCCCTGCTGTTTGAGCGCACCTTTGAAACCGTGCAGGAACTCAACCGCTACCGCAAGGAAATCGTCACCCGCATGGCGCCAGCAGCACCGGTGCAACCTGCTGCTGCCTGATTTTTGGCTGACTCTGATCAGCTTGCAGTCTGACGATGAAAGCCGCACACTACGTGCGGCTTTTTTATTTGGAAAAGCCGCATAAGCAACGCACGGCAAAGCGCGCAGAGCAGGAGCGTCGCGTGAAGCCAGAACAGAAGAGAAAGAACCAGATGAGTGATTTTGAGAAAAAGATTTGCAGCCGTGCCGAGCTGAAAGCACGTGTCGCCGCGCTGCCGCAGCCGGTCGTGCTGACCAACGGCGTGTTCGATATTTTGCACCGCGGGCATGTGACCTATCTGGCGCAGGCGCGTGCAGAAGGCGCATCGCTGGTGGTGGCTGCGAATACTGACGCTTCGGTCAAACGCCTCGGCAAAGGTGACGACCGCCCGATCAATAGCTGCGAAGACCGCATGGCGGTGCTGGCGGCATTGGAATCGGTGTCGCTGGTGGTGCCTTTTGACGAAGATACGGCGCTGGAAGTCGTGCAGGAAGCGCGCCCGCAGATTTATGTGAAGGGCGGCGACTACGACATGGCGGCGATTCCAGAAGGGCAAGCTGTTGCAGCCTACGGCGGCAAGTCGGTGGCCATCGCTTTCGAACATGATCGTTCCACCACCAAGCTGCTGGCCAAGGTGCGCAAATAAGTGTGTAAATAAGCGCAGCCGGGTCAGAATGCGGCAGCAATGCCGGTCACAAAAAAAAAGCGGCCAGGAGGCCGCTTTTTTTTATTGCCCGTTTCTCAAACGCGGGCTTGGTGCTGAACGTGCTGCCGATCAATGGTGCATGTGTTCCATGCCGCCCTTGTCGCCGCCTTTATCGGCCGTCTTGTCTTCGACGTAGACCGAGACTTCCAGCTTGCCGGCTTTTTCAAACGTCAGCGTCATCGGGATCTTGTCACCGGCCTTCAGTGGCTGGCTCAGGCCGATCAGCATGATGTGATAGCCGTTGCCGGGCTGCATGGCAATCTTTTCGGAGGGCTTGATGTCGATGCTGCCGACTTCGCGCATCTTCATTACGTTGCCATCCATGGACATGGTGTGGATTTCCGCCGACTTGGCGGCGGGAGAGGCGACGGCGATCAGCTTGTCGCCGGCTTTGCCCTTGTTTTCAATGCTCAGGTAAGCGCCGCCGGACGGCTGGCCGGGCACGGTCGGGCGCGCCCATGGGTGGCCGACCTGGAGTTCTGCGACCTTGTAATCGTGAGCGTAAGCTGTGCCGGTCAGGGCCAGGGCCGCAAAGAGGGTGAGTAAATGGCGGTAAGACATAGGAATCCTTTGAGTGATGAGAGTAAGCCAGCGAGGCGGGTGCACAAGTGATGTGAAATACTCAAGCCGGCGGTGCTCTCGCACGGTTGTCTGCTCTCGATACATGTGGAAAGTGCTCGCGCTGCAGCGTTTGCGCCGTCAGATACACCGATGTTGCATGGAATGCATCGACATTGCCGCCCGGCAAATCAAGTACGTAAGGCTGACCATTGCTGCAATAACTGCAATGGGCGTGTGTGGACTGATTCGGGCCGGAGCCGGGACTTTGCCACGTGATACTTACGCTGGTGGAGCAAATCGCCATGGCCGATGCCGGCGTCTTTGCCGCTGCCAGAGAGGCAAGCGGCAACAGGCTGCCGAACGCCAGGCAGGCGATGGCAATCCAGGCGGCGAAGGAGCGAAGGGCGGTTGGCATGGGCGCAGATTATATCAATTGAGGTTTTTACGCTTTTCCCGGTTCTCAATGCGAGCCGGATTTGGCGTTTATCAGGCTGTATATCGATGGTTTTTTGAAAAATAAGAACGGATGTGCGAAAGATCGTGCCGGATGGTCGATTTTTGACGCGGATGATATGTCTGGCAACCGTTTCAGGCATGCTTCAAAATTGTTTACGTAAATTGATTGTTGGCAGGCGCTAGGCTAGACTTACCGTCTTTTGCCGCTTTCACCTAATAATTCTGAGGAGACACTCATGTCCAGCATCAAAAAATTGTCGTTGCCGAACTTGGCAAATGCATTGGCAAGCGCCCTGGTCCTGGCCGCGGTCTGCTCCGCGCCTGCTCTCGCAGCGGACAAAGCTGTTCTGGTCACAGCCATTGTTGAGCATCCTGCTCTGGATGCCGTTCGTGACGGCGTCAAGGATGAACTCAAGGACGAAGGCTTCGAAGCCGGCAAGAACCTGAAGTGGGAATACCAAAGCGCGCAGGGCAACACCGGCACCGCCGCACAGATCGCCCGCAAGTTCATCGGCGACAAGCCTGACGCCATCGTCGCCATCGCGACACCGTCGGCACAAGCCGTCGTGGCCGCCACCAAGTCGATTCCAGTCGTCTATTCCGGCGTGACCGACCCTGTCGCGGCGCAGCTGGTCAAGGACTGGAAGCCGTCCGGCACCAACGTTACCGGCGTGTCCGACCTGCTGGAACTGGAGAAGCAAGTCGACCTGATCAAGCGCGTCGTGCCTAACGTCAAGCGCGTCGGCATGGTCTATAACCCGGGCGAAGCCAATTCGGCTGTGGTCGTGAAGGCGTTGAAAGAACTGCTGGGCAAGTCCGGCATCAGCCTGGTTGAAGCCGCCGCACCGCGCAGCGTCGACGTCGGTTCCGCCGCCAAGAGCCTGATCGGCAAGGTTGACGTGATCTACACCAACACCGACAACAACGTGGTGTCGGCCTATGAAGCACTGGTCAAGGTCGGCAATGACGCCAAGATCCCGCTGGTGGCTTCCGACACCGACAGCGTCAAGCGCGGCGCGATTGCTGCTCTGGGCGTGAACTACTACGACCTGGGCCGTCAGACCGGCAAAGTCGTTGCGCGTATCCTGAAGGGCGAAAAGCCCGGCGACATCGCTTCTGCCACCAGCAGCAAGCTGGAACTGTTCGTCAATACGACCGCAGCGCAAAAGCAGGGCGTGACCTTGTCGGCTGACTTGATCAAGTCGGCGAAAACAGTCATCAAATAATCGAATTGCTGAAAAACAAGCGCCCGCCAAGAGGCGCTTTTTCATACCCAAAGAAATACACAAAGAACCACCCGAGGAGAGGATATGTTCACATTGACTAAAACTTTGCGCGTCATCACCGGCGCGCTCGCGCTAGCCGCTGTCTGCGCCGCGCCGGCGCTGGCCGCCGACAAGAGCGTGCTGACCACATCCATCGTCGAGCATCCGGCATTGGATGCCGTGCGCGACGGCACCCGCGACGAGCTGAAGGCAGAAGGTTTCGAGTCTGGCAAGGGCTTCAAATGGGAATTCCAGAGCGCCCAGGGCAATGCCGGCACCGCCGGTCAGATCGCCAAGAAATTCGTCGGCGACAATCCTGACGTGATCGTTGCTATCGGCACCCCGTCGGCGCAGCCGCTGGTGGCGTCGACCAAGACCATCCCTATCGTCTATTCGGCCATCGCCGATCCGATCGCGGCGCAACTGGTCAAGGACTGGGGCCCGTCCGGCACCAACGTCACCGGCCTGTCGCACATGCTGGATCCGGTCAAGCAAGTTGAGATCATCAAAAAAGTGGTCCCTAACGCGAAGCGCGTCGGCATCGTTTACAATCCCGGCGAATCCAATTCGGTCTCGGCGCTCAACGCGCTGAAGGCCGTGCTGGAAAAGCAGGGCATGACACTGGTGGAAGCCGCTTCGCCGCGTTCGGTTGACGTCGCGCCTGCCGCCAAGAGCCTGATCGGCAAGATCGACGTGATGTACACCACGACCGACAACGTTGTCGTGTCGACCTTCGAGTCGCTGGCCAAGGTCTGTAACGATGCCAAGATCCCGCTGATCGCTTCCGACACCGGCAGCGTCAAGCGTGGCGCGGTTGCTGCACTGGGCGTGAATTTCTACGACCTGGGCCGTCAGACCGGTAAAATCGTGGCGCGCATCCTGAAGGGCGAAAAGCCGGGCGATATTCCATCGTCGACCAGCAAGAACCTGGAGCTGTACATCAACACGTCTGCCGCGCAAAAGCAGGGCGTGACGCTGAGCCCGGACTTCCTGAAGTCGGCGACCAAGGTCCTCAACTGATCAGTTGACGTGCCTTGCAGCCTGGTTCTGCCGGGCTGCACATCGTTGTACTTAGTTGTACTCGAAGCATGCCGTGCGGCGCCACCAGCGCTCCACGGCATGATTTTCAGAGGACATTCGGCATCGACCAGCATGTTACCCACATGCCGCACAGGTCAATGCCGAATGTGTTTTTTAAGAAAGACCTTTTTATGTCGCTGTATACGCTCTTGGGCGCACTGGAAATCGGGCTGATTTTCAGTCTGGTCGCCCTCGGGGTGCTGATTTCCTTCCGCATCCTCACTTTCCCCGATCTGACGGTTGACGGCAGTTTTCCGCTGGGTGGCGCCGTGGCGGCAACCATGATCGCCGCCGGCTATAACCCGTTCCTGGCGACCGGCGTGGCGATTCTGGCCGGCGCACTGGCAGGTTTCACGACCGCATGGCTGAACGTGCGCCTGAAGATCATGGATCTGCTGGCCAGTATTCTCATGATGATCGCACTGTACTCCATCAACCTGCGCGTGATGGGCAAGCCGAACGTGCCGCTGATCAGCGAACCGACCATTTTCAGCATCCTGCTGCCGGACTGGATGCCCGACTACGTCGAGCGTCCGCTGGTGCTGATCGTGGTGGTGGTGCTCGCCAAGCTGCTGCTGGACTGGTTCTTCTCTTCCGAAATCGGTCTGGCCATGCGCGCCACCGGCGCCAACGCCCGTATGGCGCGTGCGCAAGGCATCGCCACCGGCCGCGCCACACTGGCCGGCATGGCGCTCGCCAATGCATTGGTGGCCTTGGGCGGCGCGTTGTTTGCACAGACTCAGGGCGGCGCTGACATTTCCATGGGCATCGGCACCATCGTGATCGGCCTGGCGGCCGTGATCATCGGCGAAAACATCCTGCCGGCGCGTCGTCTGGTCTGGACCACGCTGGCCGTGATCCTCGGCGCGATTCTCTACCGCTTCTTCATCGCGCTGGCGCTGAACAGCGACTTCATCGGCCTGCAGGCGCAAGATCTGAATCTGGTCACCGCCGTGCTGGTCATGCTGGCGCTGGTGCTGCCGATGGGCAAGCGCAAGCTGAAACTGCTGCGTAAGGGGGCCTGATATGTTGAAGGCAAACGATCTCAAAATTACCTTCAATCCGGGCACGCCGATTGAAAATCCTGCGCTGCGCGGCCTTGACCTGGAAATCCCGACCGGTCAGTTCGTTGCCGTGATCGGTTCCAACGGCGCCGGCAAGTCGACTTTTCTCAATGCGATTTCGGGCGATCTGCTGGTGGATTCGGGCAGCATTGAAATCGACGGCGTCGACGTGACGAAAAAACAAGCCTGGGATCGCGCCGGCATGGTGGCGCGCGTGTTTCAGGATCCGATGGCTGGCACCTGCGAAGCCCTGACCATTGAAGAAAACATGGCGCTGGCGATGGCGCGCGGCAAGCGCCGCGGTTTCGGCTTCGCTATCAAACGCAACATGCGCGAGCTGTTCCGCGAGAAGCTGTCTATCCTGAATCTCGGCCTGGAAAAGCGTCTGACCGACCGCATCGGTCTATTGTCCGGCGGCCAGCGTCAGGCCGTCAGCCTGTTGATGGCGTCGTTGCAACCGTCGCGCATTCTGCTGCTGGACGAGCACACCGCTGCGCTGGATCCGAAGACTGCCGCCTTCGTGCTGGAGCTGACCGCCAAGATCGTCGCCGAAAGCAAGCTGACCACCATGATGGTGACGCACAGCATGCGCCAGGCGCTGGACTACGGCGACCGTACCGTGATGCTGCATCAAGGCAAAGTGGTGCTGGACGTGTCCGGTGAAGAGCGTGCCGGTCTGGATGTGCCCGATTTGCTGAAGATGTTCGAGCGTACTCGTGGAGAAGTGCTTTCCGACGACGCGCTGTTGCTGGGGTAATCGGTAGCGATAAAATAAAAAGGGCCGCGTTTGCGGCCTTTTTTATTGCGCGGGCAGTCAGGCGAGTTGATGAAACTCAGCTGCCGCCGGCAAAACCGTTCTGCCGCCACGCCTCGTACACCACCACGGCAACCGTATTCGACAAATTCAGGCTGCGATTGTCCGGCCGCATCGGCAGGCGGATGCGCTGGCCGGTGGGAAACGACTCACGCAGCTCCGGCGCCAGGCCGCGCGTTTCGGCGCCGAATACGAACACGTCGCCGGGACGGAAAGCCACGCCGGCAAATGGCGTCGAGCCATGCGTGGTCAGCGCGAACATGCGCTCAGCGTTGAATTGCGGATCGGCCCGGCGTTTTTCAATGAAAGCTTCCCAGTTGGGATGCACCTGCATGGTCGCGTAGTTGTGATAGTCCAGCCCCGCGCGTCGCATCTTGGCATCGTCCAGCGGAAAGCCGAGCGGCTCGATCAGGTGCAGTTGCGCGCCGGTGTTGGCGCACAGACGGATGATGTTACCGGTGTTGGGTGGAATTTCCGGCTCGACCAGAACGACGTGAAACAAATGATTCTCCTTGAATGAAGCGGATGATGAAGCAGATGAGCGTGTGGATTACTTCGATACCGTGCGGGCAAACACGATATTGGTCACACGCTTGGCGCCGAAGCGCTTTAGCGTGGAAGCGATTTCATTAAGCGTTTCGCCGGTGGTGATGACGTCGTCGATCACACCGATATGCGCGCCGCGCACGTAGTTCATGGCCTGCGTCGGTACCACGAAGGCGCGGCGGATGTTGCGCCGGCGCTCCTCATTGGGTAGCGTCGCCTGGGCCTGAGTGTCCCGCAGGCGCACCAGTAAGGGTTCCAGCGGAATATTGAGCAGACGCGACAATGGCCGGGCGATTTCCAGGGATTGGTTGAAGCCGCGCTCCTGCAGCCGTAGTTTGCCCAGCGGTACCGCTGTCAACAGCGTCGGCAGCTTCAGGCCGCGATCGGCATCATGCATTGCGGCTTCTTCCAGCATATCCGCCATGAGCGGCGCCAGCGGCAGTTTGGCGCCGAATTTCAGCGCCAGCACCAGTTGATCGGCGGGCGCCGCATAGTCGGCAACTACGATGGTGGCGTCAAAGGCCGGCTTGTTCTTGAGACATTCGCCGCAGCGGATTTCCTTGGCCGTCGTCGGAATCGGCATGGCGCATTGCACGCAGCGGCGCGGGCGCAGAGTGAAATGCTGCTGGCGGCAAGGCTGGCAGACGGCGTTGCGGTCGGTCTGCCCGCACAGTACGCAGGAGGACGGCAGCAGCTGCGGCAGCCAACGCGGCCACAGCGGGCTTCTGGTCACACTTTGCAGGCGGGCGAACATGGGCGAGAGATCCTGACGGCTAAGGCTGGGTTTGCACCCGAAATAACGAATTGGACTACACTAGCGCCGATTATCTCATCTTGCCCGTCCGATTTTTCATGTCTTTGCCTCCGCCTAACGCCAGCGCCAAATTGAGCGCGCCGATCGATCTGCCTCTGGTACGCCGCCTGTTTTCCACGCCGGCGCGCGTCGCCGAATCGGATTTCTTGCGCCGCGAAGTCTCCGCCCGCATGCAAGAGAAGCTGCTGCTGATCAAAATCGAGCCGCAGCGCGTGCTGGACGCCGGTTGCGGCGAGGGCGCCGATATCGCCGCCCTGCAAAAACGCTTCGCCGATGCGCAGATCATCGGGCTGGACGGCGCTTTCAGCATGCTGGCCCTGGCGCAGGAGCGCCAACAGGCGGCGCAGTCCGCCGTCAATCGCCTGCTGACCAAGTGGCTGCCGTCGTCCGGTTCCGGCAGCGCCGGCAGTCTGGCGTGCGCCGATTTCGCCCAATTGCCGTTTTCCGCCAACGCGTTGGATGTGGTCTGGTCCAATCTGGCCTTGCAGTGGCATCCCCAGCCGGACCGCGTGTTCGCCGAATGGCGCCGGGTTCTGCGCGTCGAGGGGCTGCTGATGTTCTCCTGCTTTGGCCCGGATACCTTCAAGGAAGTACGTGCCGCCTTCGAAGCCGTGGATGCCGCGCCGCACAGCCTGCCGTTTGTCGACATGCACGACTTCGGCGACATGCTGGTCAATGCCGGTTTTTCCACACCGGTCATGGACATGGAAAACATCACCGTCACCTATGAAACGCCGCAGCGCCTGCTGGCGGACGTGCGTGCCTGGGGCGGCAATCCGCTCGAAAGCCGGCGGCGCGGCCTGCTCGGGCGCGACGCTTACGGTAAGCTGATCAAAGCGCTGGAGCAACTGCGCGGCGCAGACGGCAAGATACCGCTGACGTTTGAAGTGATCTACGGCCATGCCTTCCGGCCGGTGCCCAGGACCACTGCCAGCGGCGAGTCGATTATTCGCTTCGATTTGCCGAAAAAGTAGCCATGTTCGCCGCCGATTCGACATTTCATCGTGTTGTATCGTTGTCCGGAACGGATTTTTTTGGTGCAGGCGGGCGCTTTCCGAGGGCTGAAAAGGCATTGTGTCAAGAGCGAAAAAGCGACTTTATTCCGCTTGATAACATTTACAGTTACCCCTTATACTCCGAGGGTTTTAGCTTGTGCGGACGTGCTCGGCCTCATGGTTTTAAGAGCAATAATGAGAGCGCGCCGTGGTAAAGCGGGAGTGGATGTTGAAGCGCAACTGTTCGATTGCGCCGCACCAATTGGGGCAAGTTTTCGCGATCCTCTGCGCGGTTTCTTTGACAGTAGCGTTTATTTTCACTTTGCGTGGAGCCTGGTACATATTGGTTTTCTCTGTACTTGAGTTGTCCGCAGTCGGTTTTGCTTTTCTGATTTATGCACGTCATGCGACTGATCGCGAATATATCGCGCTGGTCGAAGATTGTTTGCTGGTCGAATTTGTACGTGCAGGAAAAACGAGTCGCTTCAGGCTCGATCTGCATAAGATACGAATCGAACCGGCAGGGTCTCACCGCAAATTGGTGAGGCTGGAGTCCTCTGGAATACGAGTCGATGTAGGTCGGTACCTGACGGAATGGAAGAGACGCGAGTTCGCACTGGAGCTGAAGCAGGAAATCAGCAGCAGTAGCGTCAGGTAGTTGGCACAATTCTTATAATTATTTTGGGCTTTTGAGGAAATCATGATAATTGCGAAGCGCCTTCATTCTTTGCTACTTGGTGCATCGTTCCTGGCGGCTTCCGTGCCGTCATGGGCATGGGGTGATAAAGTCGTCGATAGCAAGGGCGGTCCGGCCGTATTGCAGACTAATTTCCAGCCACCGGTCACGCAGATCGCTGAGCAGATCTATGATTTGCATCACCTGATGCTGATTATCTGCCTGGTGATTTTTCTCGCCGTGTTCGGCGTCATGTTTTATTCCATCCTCAAGCACCGCAAGTCCCTCGGCCACAAGTCGGCCAGTTTCCACGAAAGCACCACCGTTGAAATCGCCTGGACCGTGGTTCCTTTCCTGATCGTGATCGGCATGGCGCTGCCCGCCACCAAGACCGTCGTCGCGATGAAAGACACTTCCAATGCCGACCTGACCATCAAGGTCACCGGCATGCAGTGGAAGTGGGGCTACGATTACCTCAAGGGCGAAGGCGAAGGTATTTCCTTCCTGTCCAATCTGGCCACCCCGCGTGAACAGATCGTCGATTCTTCGCTGAAGAAAAACGACAACTACCTGATCGAAGTCGACAATCCTGTCGTGGTTCCGGTCAACAAGAAGGTCCGTATCGTCACTACCGCCAACGACGTGATTCACTCGTGGACCATTCCGGCCTTCGGCGTGAAGCAGGATGCGATTCCCGGCTTCGTGCGCGACACCTGGTTCAAGGCCGAAAAGATCGGTACCTACCGCGGCCAGTGCGTTGAGCTGTGCGGCAAGGACCATGCCTTCATGCCTATCGTTGTCAATGTCGTCAGCGAAGCCGACTACAAGACCTGGGTCGAGGGCAAGAAAAAAGAAATGGCCGCCAAAGCCGATGATCCGACCAAGGTCTGGACCATCGATGAGCTCAAGCAGCGCGGCGAAAAAGTCTACACCTCCAACTGCGTGGTTTGCCATCAGGCCAACGGCAAGGGCGTACCCGGTGCATTCCCTGCGCTGGACGGCGACCCGGTCGTGAACGGTCCGAAGGCCGCGCAGATCAATACCGTGTTGAACGGCAAAAACGCGATGCCAGCCTGGAAGTCGGTGCTTAACGACACCGAAATCGCCGCCGTGATTACCTACACACGCAACAGCTGGTCCAATAAAGCACAAGAAAATATCGTTCAACCAGCTGACGTACTGGCTGCGCGCAAGTAACTGAACTAAGTGAGAACCTGAGCGCTTACTTCGTACGCGCACATGTATCGAATTGGGAGACTGAAATGAGCACAACAGTAGTCGATCACGGCCACGATCATTCGCATGACCACGCACATGGTCACGATGATCACGGACATCATGACCACCCGCACGGCTGGCGCCGCTGGATCTTCGCCACCAACCACAAGGACATCGGTACGCTGTACCTGTGGTTCTCGTTCACCATGCTGCTCTCCGGCGGCGTGCTGGCGCTGCTGATCCGCGCTGAACTGTTCCAGCCCGGCCTGCAATTCTTCCGTCCCGAGTTCTTCAACCAGCTGACCACGATGCACGGCCTGGTGATGGTGTTCGGTGCGATCATGCCGGCCTTCGTCGGCTTCGCCAACTGGATGATTCCGCTGCAGATCGGCGCCTCCGACATGGCGTTCGCCCGCATGAACAACTTCTCGTTCTGGCTGTTGCCGCCTGCGGCGCTGCTGCTGGCCGGTTCCTTCCTGGTGCCGGGCGGTGCGACTGCCGCCGGCTGGACCTTGTATGCGCCGCTGTCGACGCAAATGGGCCCGGGCATGGACATGGGTATTTTCGCGATGCACATCATGGGTGCATCGTCGATCATGGGTTCAATCAACATCATCGTCACCATCCTGAACATGCGCGCTCCTGGCATGACGCTGATGAAGATGCCGATGTTCTGCTGGACCTGGCTGATCACCGCTTACCTGCTGATCGCCGTGATGCCTGTGCTGGCCGGCGCGATCACCATGACGCTGACTGACCGCCATTTCGGTACATCCTTCTTCAACGCGGCCGGCGGAGGCGATCCGGTGATGTATCAACACATCTTCTGGTTCTTCGGCCACCCTGAGGTCTACATCATGATTCTGCCGGCGTTCGGCATCGTGTCGCAGATCATCCCGGCCTTCGCCCGCAAGCAACTGTTCGGCTACGCGTCGATGGTCTACGCGACTGCGTCGATCGCGATCCTGTCTTTCATCGTCTGGGCGCACCACATGTTCACCACCGGCATGCCGGTGACTGCGCAGCTGTTCTTCATGTACGCCACGATGCTGATTGCGGTGCCGACCGGCGTGAAGATCTTCAACTGGATCGCCACCATGTGGCGCGGTTCGATGACGTTTGAGACGCCGATGCTGTTCTCGGTCGGCTTCATCTTCGTGTTCACCATGGGCGGCTTCACCGGCCTGATCCTGGCCGTGACCCCGATCGACATCCAGATGCAGGATACCTACTACGTGGTGGCGCACTTCCACTACGTGCTGGTGGCCGGTTCGCTGTTCGCGCTGTTCGCCGGTTTCTACTACTGGGGTCCGAAGTGGACCGGTTTCATGTACAACGAAACCCGCGGCAAGATCCACTTCTGGAATTCGCTGGTGTGGTTCAACGTGACCTTCTTCCCGATGCACTTCCTGGGGCTGGCCGGCATGCCGCGTCGCTATGCCGACTATCCGGCGCAGTTCACCGACTTCAACATGCTCGCGACCATCGGAGCTTTCGGTTTCGGCTTGTCGCAGGTGTACTTTCTGTTCTTCGTCGTGATTCCGTCGATCAAGGGCGGCGTCAAAGCCGCAGACAAGCCATGGGAAGGCGCAGAAGGCCTGGAGTGGACAGTGCCGAGCCCGGCGCCTTTCCACACATTCGAAACGCCACCGACAGTTAAATAAAGGGAGCGGCAGGCTGGTCCTGCCCACTCTGTATGACAGATCGTAAAAAGCCGAACAATCTGCGCACAGGCTTGTTGCTGGCGCTGGTAGCAGCAGGGTTCTTCATCGGTATCTTCATTAACCGCATCTGGTTCAAATGACGACCGATCGCAAACTGAATCGGCAGATGCTGGGGAAGTTGCTGGTCATCGCCGTCCTGATGTTCGGTTTCGGGTACGCGTTGATTCCCGTGTACAAGAAGATCTGCGAAGTGACCGGCGTCAATTTCCTGACGCCCAAGGATGTAACAGTCGAAGCGCCGACGAACAGCCAGATCGACAAAAGCCGTACCGTGACGATCGAGTTCGACGGCAATTCGCAGGGACCCTGGCGCTTCCGTCCGACGGTGGCCAGCATGCAGGTGCATCCGGGCGAAATGACGCAGGTGCTGTACGAAGTGGTCAACACGCAGGCGCGCAGCGTCGATGCGCAGGCAATACCGAGTTACGCGCCGCAGCAGTCGGCGGCCTTCTTCAAGAAGGTGGAGTGCTTCTGTTTTACGCAGCAAACCCTGGGGCCGAATGAGGCCAAGCAGATGCCGGTGGTGTTCTATATCGATCCGGCGCTGCCCAAGGATGTGAAGACGATTACGCTGTCTTATACGTTTTTCGAAATTGAAGGACTGAACAAGAAGGCAAGCTGAAGCAAGCCGGCGGCAGACATTTGCTTCCAGCAGTCAAAAGGAAAGCGGCAAATGAGCGACTTGAAAGACGCAACGCAGCGCAAGGCATCATTTGCGGCGACGATGAAGGCGGTGTTCTGGTCGTTCTTCGGCGTGCGCAAGCGCAGCGACTACGAAAGCGATGCCGCCAGGCTGAATCCGTTGCATGTGATTATCGCCGGCATCATTGGCGCAGCGATTTTTGTGACCGTACTGGTGTTGATAGTAAAGATGGTGGTGGCTCAGTAAAAACGCTCAGCGAAGCGATGCTGGACCAGCCAAGGGATGTTGCAGTGGCAGTCTGAAGCAGTCATTTATAAAAGATCCGAATTTTGTATTGGGAGATGGAGATGAGTTTTCAACACGCTAAAGCACCGTACTATTTTGTACCCGGTCCATCGCAATGGCCGGTGCTGGCGGGCATATCGATGCTGGTCACCATGGCTGGGGCTTCGGCCTGGGTCAACGGCCATTCCTGGGGCATGGCGCTCAACATTATCGGCATCCTCGCGGTACTGGTGGTGCTGTACAAGTGGTTCGGCCAGGCCATCGGCGAGTCCGAATCCGGTCAGTACAGCGAGCGCATCGACGCGTCTTTCCGCTGGAGCATGGGCTGGTTCATCTTCTCGGAAGTGATGTTCTTCGCCGCTTTCTTCGGCGCGCTGTTCTATGCGCGCAGCATCACCATGCCGTGGCTGGCCGATCTGGATCACAAGGTGATCTGGCCCGACTTCGCCGCACATTGGGGTAACAGCGGCCCGGCCGGCACGATCGAATCGTTCCAGACCATGGGGCCGTTCCCGATTCCGACGATCAATACCGCCTTGCTGCTGCTGTCAGGCGTGACGCTGACGATTTCTCACCACGCCTTGCGCGCCGGTCATCGTACCCAAACGGCGATCTGGTTGTTTGCGACGATCTTGCTGGGTGCGATCTTCATGGGCTTCCAGGCTTATGAATACCATCACGCCTATACCGAGCTGAACCTGAAGCTGACCTCGGGCGTCTACGGCTCGACCTTCTTCATGCTGACCGGCTTCCACGGTTTCCACGTGACGATGGGCGCGATCATGTTGTCGGTGGTGCTATACCGTGTGCTGCGCGGCCACTTCACGCCGGAACACCACTTCGCCTTCGAAGGTGCCGCCTGGTACTGGCACTTTGTGGACGTGGTCTGGCTGGGCCTCTATGTCGTAGTCTACTGGCTGTAAAGATCAGGCAGCCAGCAACGGAAAAGCCGCACTTCGGTGCGGCTTTTTTACGATCTGGCGACGGCGCGAAAATAATAGAAAAGCGTGTAAGCTTCCGCTTGATTCTTTGTCGAAGCAGCCGGATTCCGCAGCGCGACGTCAGCGGATGCCGGTAGGCTGGATCAGGCCGAACTTATACGCCACCAGCAGCAAGATAAACAGCAGCACCGAGAAGCCGACGCGCAAGGTGAGCGCATATACTGTTCGGCTACTTTTGCCCTTGTCGCGCATCAGAAACAGGAGCGCGGAAGCAAGACTGCCGATGATCAGGATGAAAGCAATGGCGACGATGATTTTCATGGTGAGGCCGGTCTCGGAGGCGGAAGCGTCTGTTTGGGCGGACCGCACAATCGCGCCGCCCAGAGACTGTTGTTGTATTGAGTGAAGTGACATTGTAATGCCAATCAGATTCCGGGTTAGATGGGTTCCGCTGGTGGCGACGCTGATTGTCGCTGCCATCGGCGTATCGCTGGGGCAGTGGCAGACGCGCCGCGGCGACGAGAAACAAACTATTCAGGACAAAATGGTCGAGCGTCAGGCAGCGCCGGCAATAGCGTTGACCGGCACCGTACAGCAGCTCGACGTAGGGCAGAGCGAATACCGGCACGTCAGGGTGAAAGGCGAATTCATTTCTTCGTGGACCAGCTACCTCGACAACCGGCCCTACAATGGCGCGCCGGGCTTCCATGTGCTGACCCCGTTTAAAATAGCGGACTCGGATACCTCGGTACTCGTCGAACGCGGCTGGACGCCGCGCGACATCACCGACCGCACCAAGGTGCCGTTGCTGCCGACGCCGGTGGGCGTTGTCGAGATTGAAGGCGTGATCCGCCGTGACGCCGGACATCTGCTGCAACTGGGCACGGCGGAAGCGCCGAAGCCGGGCGCCATCATGCAGAATCTGGATCTCCCTGCCTATGCCGCCGCCAGCAATTTGAAGCTCGCCCCTTTTCTGATTGAGCAGGGCGGGGAGATGAAAGACGGATTGGTGCGCGACTGGCCTGCGCCGTCGCTGGGCATCGAACGTCACCGCGGCTATGCCGTGCAATGGTATGCGCTAGCCTTGATGGCCGTTATTTTCTTTGTTGTGACAGGATTTCGAAGTGGAAAAAAGTAAAGAGCTGGTGCCACAAATTCAACCAGAAGTGCAACGCAAACGCGGCCGCTGGAAGCTGCTCCTGGTCGTCGCCGTGTGCGCCGCGCCGATGATCGCTTCCTATCTCACCTACTACGTGATCAAGCCGCAAAGCCGCACCAACTACGGCGCGCTGATCGACCCGCGCCAATACCCGATCCCGGCTCTGGGCAGCACTGAGCTGGACGGCAAGCCAGCCAGTCTGGAAGACTACAAGGGTAAATGGGTTATGCTGCAAGTCGCCGGCGGCGAGTGCGACGACGCCTGCAAGACGCGCCTGTTTGCCATGCGCCAGCTGCGCCTGATGCAAGGCAAGGAAATGGAACGCATCGAACGCGTCTGGCTGATTACCGACGCCAAGCCGCTCGACACCGTGCTCATGCGCGAATACGACGGCACCGACATGCTGCGTGTTGATGCAAAGCTGTTGAAGGCCTGGCTGCCGACCGATGAAGGTACGGCCATGGAAGATCACATCTACATCATCGATCCGTTAGGCAATCTGATGATGCGCTTCCCCAAGGATGCCGATCCCAACAAGATGAAAAAAGACATCAGCAAACTGCTGCGCGCATCGGCGATAGGGTGAGGCGGCGATGCTGATTCAACTTGCCATCATGGGTCTGTTGGTTGCGCTGATTCCGCTGACGCTGACCTGGGTTTCCAATGACGTCAACAAATACCGCAAGCTGGTCTGGGTCACGCTGTTCCTGACTTTTGACCTGATCATGTTCGGCGCTTTTACGCGTCTGACTGACTCCGGACTTGGTTGCCCCGACTGGCCGGGTTGCTACGGCCACTCCAATCCGTTGCTCGCGCATGAGCACATCAGTGCCGCGCAGGAAGCCATGCCGACTGGTCCCGTGACGGTTGCCAAAGCCTGGATCGAAATGATCCATCGCTATCTGGCGATGGCGGTCGGCGTGCTGATCATTACCTTGATGGTGATTGCATGGCGGCGCTGGATCAAGTCGCGTCATATCGAAATCAAGTTCCGGCCGTGGTTTCCGACTGCGCTGTTCTTGTTCGTGTGCCTGCAGGGCGCATTCGGCGCCTGGACCGTGACCATGAAGCTGCAGCCTATCATCGTCACCATTCATTTGCTGCTCGGCCTGACCTTGCTGGCGATGCTGGCCTGGCTTGGCGCGCAACAGAATGAGCATGTGCCGGTGTCGGCGCTGGGGCGAGCGTTGGCGCTGCCGGCGCTGGTCGGCATGCTGCTGCTGATCGTGCAGATTGCGCTGGGCGGCTGGGTCAGCACCAATTACGCGGCGCTGGCTTGTAACGATTTCCCCTTGTGCCATGGCGCGGTGATTCCGCAGATGGACTTTGAAAACGGTTTTACGCTGTGGCGCCATCTGGGCAAAACGGCCGACGGCGAATACCTGCCATTTCCGGCCCTGACCGCGATCCATTGGGTGCACCGGTCATTCGCTTTCGTGGTGATTGCCTATGTCGCCTGGCTGGCGCACAAGACCCTTAAGGACGCGGGGCTGCGCAAAACCGGGCGCTGGCTTCTGATTGTGATCGCGCTGCAACTGGTGACGGGTTTGTCGACGATTTACCTCAACTGGCCGCTGGCGATTGCCGTCCTGCACAACGGTGGGGCAGCCTTACTTCTGCTTTTGCTGGTCATGTTAAACTACAAGGCTAGGTACGCACCGCTTGCCGAGGGGAAAACGGCCCGTGTTTCCGTCCCGCATGCCGGGGAAAATACTGCGCCGACAATCTGACATGACCACATTGACCGTACAAACCAACCGAATTGCCCAGTATTGGGCGCTGACCAAACCGCGCGTGACCCAGCTCGCGGTGTTCTGCGCCGTCATCGGCATGTTTCTGGCCACCCCGGAATTGCCGGACTGGCGCAAGGTCGTGTTTGGCACGATCGGCATCTGGCTGCTGGCCGGCGCCGCGTTCGCCATCAATTGCCTGGTGGAACGGGAAATCGATTCACGCATGGCCCGCACTGCACGCCGCCCGATGGCGCGCGGTGAAATCACCGTAGTGCAGACGCTGGTGTTTTCCGGCGTGATCGGCGGCATGGGCATGTGGGTGCTGTTCAACCTGGTCAATCCACTGACCATGTGGCTGACGCTGGCGACTTTCGTCGGCTATGCCGTCATCTATACCATCATCCTCAAGCCGTCGACGCCGCAAAATATCGTCATCGGCGGCCTGTCCGGTGCGATGCCGCCGGCATTGGGCTGGGCGGCAGTCGCTAATGACGTGCCGATGCAAGCCTGGATTCTGGTGCTGATCATCTTTATCTGGACGCCGCCGCACTTTTGGGCGCTGGCGATGTACCGCCGCGACGACTATGCGAAATCCGGCCTGCCGATGCTACCTGTCACGCATGGCATGAAGTTCACCCAGCTGCAGATCCTGCTGTACACGATTGCGCTATTCGCCACCACCATGCTGCCGTTCGCCGTCGGCATGAGCGGCCTGATCTATCTCGCCAGCGCCGTCGTGCTGGGCGCGATTTTCTTCTATTACTCCTGGCAGATTTATCGCCACTACACGGACCTGATCGCGCGCAAGGCGTTTACCTATTCGATCATTTATCTGTCCCTGTTGTTTGCGGTGCTGCTGGTGGACCACTATTTCCTGTTCAGGACTTTCTGATGAAGCGTTTGCGTTCGTTGTTGCCGGCAGCGTTGCTGGCCTTGTCGACCTTGATGCTGGCGGCCTGCCAGGGCAATACCGAGAAGTTCGTCAATACCGATGTCACCGGCCTGGAATACGCAAAGGACTTCGCACTGACCGATCACAACGGCAAACCGCGCACGCTGGCCGACTTCAAGGGCAAGGCGGTCGTGATGTTCTTCGGCTACACGCAGTGTCCTGACGTCTGCCCGACCACGATGGCCGAGATGGCCAATGTGATGAAGGAACTCGGGCCGCAGGCCGACAAGGTGCAGGTCCTGTTCGTTACTGTCGATCCGGCGCGCGATACTCCACAGATCCTGTCGCAGTATGTGCCGGCTTTCGACAAGCGTTTCCTCGGTTTGTATGGTGATGACGCCGCCACCGCCAAGGTCGCCAAGGAATTCAAGGTGTTCTTCCAGAAAGTACCGGGCAAGACGCCGGGCAGCTACACCATGGATCACACCGCAGGCAGCTACGTCTTCGATCCGCAGGGTCACATCCGTTTGTTCGTCAAACATGGCCAGGGCGCCGAACCCATCGTGCATGATTTGAAATTGCTGTTGTCGTGAATGCCGCTGTGCTAATGCAGCAGCGGCCCGATGCAGATCGGCAGATGGTCGCAAAGATGGCAAACAAAAGAAAAGGCGCTCTTTGAGCGCCTTTTTCATTACTACCGACTACTTTTGCAGATCAGGAAAACGCCTGCAGCGCACCCTTCATCTTCTTCAAGGCAACTGCTTCGATCTGGCGAATACGTTCGGCAGACACGCCGAATTCATCAGCCAGTTCGTGCAGCGTAGCGCCGCTGCCGTCGTCGTTGGCCAGCCAGCGTGCTTCCACGATGCGGCGTGAACGGTCATCCAGCTTGCTCAAGGCGGCTTCCAGACCTTCCGACTGCAGACGGTCGTATTGCTTGGCTTCCATCACGCGGGTCGGTTCGCTGTTGTCCGAGGACAGGTAAGCGATCGGCGCGAATTTGTCGTCTTCGTCGTCGGTCGGCGCTTCCAGTGCAACGTCGCGGCCGGACAGGCGGGTTTCCATCTCGATGACTTCTTCACGCTTGACGTCCAGTGTCTTGGCCAGCGCGTCGACTTGCGCCGGCGTCATGGCGTCCAGACCTTCCTTGTGGCTGCGCAGATTGAAGAACAGCTTGCGTTGGGCCTTGGTGGTCGCCACTTTGACCAGACGCCAGTTCTTCAGGATGTACTCGTGCATCTCGGCCTTGATCCAGTGCATCGCGTACGACACCAGACGCACGTTTTGATCCGGATCGAAGCGTTTGACCGCCTTCATCAGGCCGATATTGCCTTCTTGAATGAGGTCGGCGTGCGGCAGGCCGTAGCCCAGATAGCCGCGGGCGATCGAGACCACCAGGCGCAAGTGCGACAGCACCAGTTTTTGCGCTGCAGCGAGGTCATTCTTGTCACGCAGACTTTGCGCGAGCGAAACTTCTTCAGCCTGCGTCAGCATAGGCAGGCGATTGACGGCCGAAATGTAGGCGTCAATATTGCCCAGGCTGCCGGAGAAGCCGAGCGCAAGCGCATTGGTCTCGACGGGCATGAGTGCAGTAGCTGATTTCATTGATTCTCCTTGGTTCCTAAATGAGGAAGCGATGCGTAACGATGGTACGTAAATACAGCAATGCCTTAAAGCTGGAGTATTTCTATCAACTATTCTAGCACTCCTTCCAAGGGAGTGCTAATAACGAATCTGGAAGGAAGGAATAGCTAATTTCTATGGTTGCTTTTGATGCAATTGGCTTTCATCGCAAGAATTAGAGGGAATCTGAGGGCTAAAGTTGCTACTTTCAAGGAGAAAGCTGTAACAATTTTTGCAAGGCAACAATGAAATAAGGCGGTAATTTCTATCGAGAAATTACCGCCTTCATGAAAGCGGAAGCCAGGAGGAACGCAGTCAGGTCAGACGGGACAGATGCCGTTTGACCGACAACATGGCGCCGAACAAGCCGAGCAAGGCGCTCGCGCCCAGCAGGAAGGCGATGGCTTCGATGCTCGGCGGCGCCAGGCGGAATTCCGAGGCGTACAGGCGGGCGAAATCGGTGATGGCCATATTCAGCGGCTGCAACGCCAGCACCACCAGGCCCAGCGCCAGACCGCCAGCGCATAGTCCCAGCAGCGCGCCGGTGTAATAGAACGGACGATGGATAAAAGCGTTGGTCGCACCCAGCAGCCGTGAAACCTCGATTTCCTCGTACTGCGTCATGACTTGCAGGCGAATGGTATTAAACACCACAGCAACCACTACCGCGCCCAGCGTGATGCCCAGGAACATCAATACCAGCCGCAAAATGCGCAGCAGTGCCGCCAGACGCTTGACCCAGGCCGAGTCGATCTGCACCGTGTCGACGCCGGGCATGGCCTTCAGCTTCTGCGCGATGTCGTCGACGCGTCCGGCGTCCATGGCGTTCTGGAATCCCGAAAGTTTCAGGACATAACTGTCCGGCAATGGATTTGACCCCAGCGTCGCCAGCACGTCGTTGAGGCCGGTCTTGCTTTTGAGCGAGTCGAAGGCTTTTTCGCGCGGCGTGAACTCCACCTTGGCGGTGCTGCCGCTGCTTTGCAGGATGCCGTTGATGGTCGTACTGAGAGCCGTGGCCTTGTCGCGTGAGACGTCCATTTTCAGGAAGATGCTGATTTCCGGCTCGACGGCGAGCTGTTCCGACACCGGTCGCACGTTTTCCAGCACGGTCAGGCCGGCGAAGGGCAGCGCCAGCGCAATCGAGACCACCAGCACGTTGAGCACGAAATTGCCCGGCGAGCGCAGCAGGTGGCTGAAGGCATCGGCGAAGGCGAAGAAATGTTGGCGCAGCCAGTTCATTGCGAAATCTCCACCGGATGGCTGACGCCGTTGTGCCAGCCGTCGACGATGCGGCCGCGGTCCAGGTAGACGATGCGGTCGGCGCCGGTCAGGTATTGCTCGTCATGGGTGGAGATCAGGCAAGTCACGCCGACGCCATGGAAGGACTTCAGCGCGGCCAGCACCTTGTTGGCGTTGTCGCGGTCGAGATTGGCGGTAGGCTCGTCGGCCAGGATGATTTGCGGGCGGTTGACGATGGCGCGGGCAATCGCGACGCGCTGCTGTTCGCCGCCGGAGAGTTCTTGCGGACCGGAGGCAGCCTTATCGAGCAGGTCGACCTTGTCCAGTGCAGCGCGGGCGCGTTTTTCGGCGTCCGAGCGGGCGGCGCCGGTCACGATCAGCGGCAGCATCACGTTGGCGAGGATGCTGCGGTCCTGCAACAGGCGCTGTTGCTGGAAGATCAGGCCGAGGTTGCGGCGCAGATATGGCATGCCGGAGGGCTTGATGGCATTGATGCTCTGGCCGTTGACGCTGAGCGTGCCGCTGCTGGGGCGCTCCATGGCGGCGATCATTTTCAGCAAGGTGGATTTGCCGGCGCCGGACGGGCCGGCGAGGAACAGCAATTCGCCCTTTTGCACCGACAGCGTGATGTCGCGCAAGGCGAACACATCGCGCGAGTATTGTTTGGAGACCTTGGCGAATTCAATCATCGTCGGTTGTCTGATCTTTTCTTTTTGGCGTATTTCAGCTTTGTATAATTATTAATTTAACAATGCATCTACGAATTCTTCGGCATCGAAAGCTTGCAGGTCGTCGATCTTTTCACCCACGCCGATGAAGTACAGCGGCACCGGACGGGTCTTGGCGATCGCCGCCAGAATGCCGCCTTTGGCGGTGCCGTCCAGCTTGGTCACGACCAGCCCGGTCAGGCCGAGCGCATCGTCGAAAGCCTTGACCTGCGCCAACGCATTTTGGCCGGTATTGCCGTCGATGACCAGCAGTACTTCGTGCGGCGCGGTGTCCATGCCCTTGCCGATGACGCGTTTGATCTTCTTCAGTTCGTCCATCAGATGCAATTGTGTCGGCAGGCGGCCGGCGGTGTCGACCATCACGACGTTGGTGCCGCGCGCTGTGGCCGAATGCACGGCGTCGTAGGCGACGGCGGCCGGATCGCCGGATTCCTGCGAAATCACGGTGATGTTGTTGCGCTCGCCCCAGATCGTCAGTTGTTCGCGGGCGGCCGCGCGGAAGGTGTCGCCGGCGGCCAGCAGCACCGATTGGTCGTGCGCCTGCAAATGCTTGGCCAGCTTGCCGATGGTGGTGGTCTTGCCGGCGCCGTTGACGCCCGCGATCATCATCACCAGCGGTTGGTGGCGGCCCAGCACCAGCGGCTTCTGCAGCGGGCGCAGCATGTCGATCAGCAGCGCGCGCAGCGCCTGGCGTACCTGGTCGGCTTCGGTCAGTTTTTCGTCCCTGACCTTTTTCTTGAGCGAATCGAGCAGGAACTGGGTGGCTTCGACGCCGGCGTCCGAGACCAGCAGGGCGGATTCCAGCTCTTCGTAGAGGTCGTCGCCGATCTTGGCGCCGATGAACAGCGTGGTCAGGTTGCTGGAGGTCTTGGACAGGCCGCTTTTAAGGCGAGCCAGCCAGGAACGTTTGGCTTCCGGTGACGGCGCTGCGGCTTCGACGATTTCTTCAGCGACAGGCGCAGATACTGGCGCCGGCGCCGGTGTCTCGGGTGTTGCCGTAACGATTGGAGCGGCGACAGGAGCGGCGAGAACAGTGGCAGCGGGCGCGGCTTCCTTGGCGACGATGGGTTCTGGCTGGGGCTTTTTCTTGAAGAAACTAAACATCGGATGCTGGGCTGATTCGTCGAATGTGGCTGCGGTGTCGGATGAGGGCGTTTCCGGGAAGGAAAACGCGATGAACAAGGTACAATTGGCCCGGAATATTGCCGTCCGGGCACTCCTTGGCTAGCCCCCGCATTCTATCAGAGCACAGCGAATGAAATTGAAGATCAGCGCAATCCTGTCGACCGGTTTGTTATTTGGCTGCCTGGCGGCCCCGGGACCTGCCGCGCTGGCCCAGTCCGCGCCATCGGTCGCCTCGGAGTTTACGCTCCGAAACGGCATGAAAGTGATCGTCAAGGAAGACCATCGCGCACCCACGGCAGTGCAGATGGTCTGGTACAAGGTTGGCTCCATCGACGAAACCAACGGCACCACCGGCATCGCCCACGCGCTTGAGCACATGATGTTCAAGGGCACCAAAAAGCACAAAACCGGCGAATTCAGCCGCCTGGTCGCCGAACTGGGCGGCCGTGAGAACGCCTTCACCAATCGCGATTACACCGCCTATTTCCAGCAAGTCGAGCACACCCGCCTGGAAGCGGTCATGGCGCTGGAAGCCGATCGCATGCGCAATTTGCAGTTCGACAAGAACGAGTTTGCCAAGGAAATCCGCGTCGTCATGGAAGAGCGCCGCTGGCGCACCGATGATCAGCCGCAAGGCCTGATGAATGAAGCGCTGCACGCCGCCGCCTTCGTCGCACATCCCTATCATCATCCGGTGGTCGGCTGGATGGACGACCTGCAGAACATGACCATCGCCGATATCGAAGCCTGGTATCGCCGTTGGTACGCGCCCAACAACGCCACGCTGGTGATCAGCGGCGACGTCAGCGCCGACAAGGTGGCGGCGATGGCCGAGAAGTATTTCGGCAGCATTCCCGCTAAAACCATCGTGCGCGGCAAACCGCAAAACGAACCTGAGCAACATGGCCTGCGCCGTGTCACAGTCAAGGCGCCGGCAGAAAATCCCTATGTCATCCTGGCTTTCAAAGTGCCGACGCTGCGCGATGTCGAAAAGGACCAGGAAGCCTACGCGCTGGACGTACTGTCGGCGGTGCTGGATGGTTATGACAATGCGCGCCTGAATGACAAGCTGGTGCGTACCGACAAGGTCGCCAACAGCGTCGGCGCAGGTTATGACGACATCTCGCGCGGCCCGACGCTGTTCACGCTGGAAGGCAGTCCGGCGGCCGGCACCACCACCGCACAACTGGAAACACTGTTGCGCGCCGAAGTCACGCGCGTCGCCAACGACGGCGTGTCCGAGCAAGAGCTGCAGCGCGTGAAGACGCAACTGATCGCCTCACAGATTTACAAGCGCGACTCCATCTTCGGCCAGGCCATGGAAATCGGCGTGATGGAAATGTCCGGCCTGTCGCACAAGAATATCGACCGCATCGTCGACAAGCTGAAATCCGTGACGCCGCAGCAAGTGCAGGCGGTCGCGCAAAAGTATTTCACAGACGACAAGCTGACCGTGGCCACGCTGGAGCCCTTGCCTTTGTCAGGCAAGAAGCCGGGACCGCCGCCGGGTCCGCTGCGGTGAGCGGTACTGCCCCAAAATCTGACCGAGCGTTGCACTCTTATGGAGGAAAAACATGCCAGTGATCGTCGTTGCGAACCCTAAAGGCGGCGTAGGTAAAAGTACTCTTTCCACCAATCTGGCCGGCTATTTCGCCAGTCGCGGGCATGGTGTGCTGCTGGGCGATATCGACCGCCAGCAATCGGCGCGCGCCTGGCTCAATATCCGGCCGCCGGCAGCGACGCAGATCGCTACCTGGGAAATCAGCGAAGACTACATCGCCAAACCGCCCAAAGGCACCACGCACGTGGTGCTGGATACGCCGGCCGGTTTGCATGGATGGCGTCTGAACGATGTCCTCAAAATGGCCGACAAGGTGATCGTGCCCTTGCAGCCATCGATTTTCGACATCCTTGCGACACAGGATTTCCTGCGTCGCCTGGCGGAAGAAAAAGCCGTGCGGCAAGGCGAGATCGATGTCGGCATCGTCGGCATGCGCGTCGATGCGCGCACCCGTTCGGCTGATCAGCTGCACCGCTTCATCGAAGGCCTGAACCTGCCGGTGCTGAGCTATCTGCGCGACACGCAGAATTACGTGCAACTGGCTGCACACGGATTGACGCTGTGGGATATTGCACCGTCGCGGGTACAGCGCGACATCGAGCAGTGGCAGCCGATCATCGACTGGGTAGAAGGCAGGCCGATTCCCGCTCCCGCCGTGTCGGCGATCACCATGCCGCCGCAGTGACGACGGTTTCCATGATTTGTACATTCATACAGTCAGCATCAAGATGAAAAAATATTGCCTGGTTTGTGCGACTCTGCTCGCTTGCTTTGCGACGCACGCGCAGGCCGCTTTGCAGATTCAGTCGTGGTCTTTGCCCAATGGTGCGCGCGTGCTGTTCGTCGAAAACCATGCCATTCCCATGCTCGATCTCAGCGTTGAATTCGACGCCGGCACGCGGCGTGATCCGGCTGAAAAATCCGGGCTGGCGTCGCTGACCAATGCCATGCTGACACGCGGCACGGCTGCCGCCGGCGATGTGCCGGCCTTGACGGAAGCGCAGATTCTGGATGGATTCGCCGACGTTGCCGCACAGCGCGGCGGCGGCGCCAGCCTCGATCGCGCCGGTGTCACCTTGCGCATGTTGTCGAGTGCCGCCGAGCGCGATGCCGCAACAGGCCTGTTGGCACGCATCCTGGCGCAACCGAGTTTTCCGGCAGACTTGTTCGCCCGCGACCAGGCGCGCACCATCGCTGACGTCAGGGAATCGCAAACCAAAGCCGAAGATATCGCCAGCAAAGCGTTCTGGGCTGCGCTGTATGGTGAGCACCCCTACGCGCGCCAGGAAAGCGAAGCCTCGGTCGCCGCCATCACGCGCGATGATCTGGTGAATTTTCACCGTGCGCATTACGTCGCCAACCGCGCCGTCATCGCCATGATCGGAGACGTCACGCGGGCGCAGGCAGATCAGATGGCACAGCGCCTGACGCAGCAATTGCCGCAAGGCGTTGCACTGCCGGCCTTGCCCGACGTGCCGGCAGGCAAGGCGACGGAGCAGCGCATCGCGCATCCGGCATCGCAATCGCACATCCTGATCGGCATGCCGGCGCTGGTGCGCGGCGATCCGGATTTCTTCGCGCTGACAGTCGGCAACTACATCCTCGGCGGCGGCGGGTTTGTGTCGCGTCTGACGAACGAAGTGCGCGAGAAGCGGGCGTTGAGCTACAGCGTTTACAGCTATTTTTCGCCGCTGGCGCAAAAGGGACCGTTCCAGATCGGCTTGCAGACCAAGCAGGAACAGACCAACGAAGCGCTCGGCGTAGTGCGCAGCACGCTGGCGACTTATCTTCGGGACGGTCCGGCGGCGGCCGAGCTGAAGGCCGCCAAGGACAATCTGGTCGGCGGCTTCGCCTTGCGTATCGACAACAACCGCAAGATTCTCGACAACCTGGCGGTGATCGGTTACTACGGCTTGCCGTTGGATTATCTCGACACCTGGACGGCCAATATCGGCAAAGTCACGATCGCGCAGATTCGCGATGCCTTCAAGCGTAAAATTGCGCCCGATCAATTCACGACTGTCGTGGTAGGCGAGGCAAAATAAAATATGAGCAAGACTGTAAGAAAACATGGCGTTGCGGCACACAGCCGCAGTGCGCATCAGGTTCGCATCATCGGCGGCCAGTGGAAACGCACGCCGCTGCCGGTGCTGGACGCTGAAGGCCTGCGGCCGACGCCGGACCGCGTGCGTGAAACCGTATTCAACTGGCTGACGCATCTGATCGACGGCGACTGGGAGCATGTGACGTGCCTCGATCTGTTCGCAGGTTCCGGTGCGCTCGGCTTCGAAGCCGCCAGCCGCGGCGCGCAGCGCGTGGTGATGGTGGAAAATCACACACCCGCAGTACGCCAGCTTGAGGCCAACAAAGAAAAATTACAGGCGGCGCAAGTCGAGATACAGCGCGGCGATGCGCTCGCGTTGTTGCAGGGATTGAGCACGCGCGCCACACCTGCCAACGGATTTAAGCTCATCTTCGCCGATCCGCCGTATCATCAAAACTGGTTGGCGAAAATCATGCCGATATGCGAGCAGCTGTTGGCCAACCAGGGGCTGATGTACGTCGAATCCGAACACTCATTAGAGGGCGAAGAGTTGCCGGAGTGGATGGCGGCCTGGGAAGTTGTTCGTGCCGATAAGGCCGGCGTGGTGTTTTATCACTTATTGCAGCGCAAAAATATCAGTTAATTCAGGCATAATGCGCGTTCTGATTGCTTAGCTGGTGAGGAGAGACCCTGATGGTAACAGCAGTTTATCCGGGAACATTCGATCCGTTGACACGTGGCCATGAAGATCTGGTAAGACGCGCATCGGGATTGTTTGACAAGTTGGTCGTAGGCGTAGCGGACAGCAAAAACAAGAAGCCGTTTTTCTCCCTCGAGGAGCGCCTCTCGATAGCAAATGAAATATTGGGACATTACCCAAATGTCCAGGTGGAAAGTTTTTCCGGCCTGCTCAAGGATTTCGTGCGGCAAAACAATGCCCGCGTGATCGTGCGCGGCCTGCGCGCGGTATCGGACTTCGAATACGAATTCCAGATGGCCGGCATGAATCGTTATCTGTTGCCCGACGTGGAAACCTTGTTTCTGACGCCGTCGGACCAATATCAATTCATATCGGGCACCATCGTGCGCGAAATCGCCCTGCTGGGCGGCGACGTGTCGAAGTTTGTATTTCCGTCGGTCGAAAAATGGCTGAAGGAAAAGATGGCGAAGATGGATCTGTAGCTGATTGGTGATAGCCTTGTCTGCATCCTTTGCGGGCGAGGCAGTTTGGTTGAGAAGAGAGCGGAGTAATTTATGGCACTGATGATCACTGATGATTGCATTAACTGCGACGTCTGCGAGCCTGAGTGCCCGAACGAAGCGATCTACATGGGGCCGCAGATCTACGAAATCGACCCCGGCAAATGCACCGAATGCGTCGGTCATTTCGACGAGCCGCAGTGCCAGCAAGTCTGCCCGGTCGCCTGCATCCCCTTCGATCCTGCCTGGCGCGAATCCAAAGAACAACTGATGGTCAAGTACGAAACCCTGCAGGCCGGGGCCAAGGCCTGAGTTATTTGCTGAGTTGTTACTCCCTGTGCGCTGCGTTCATGCCGCGTCATAAGAAAATCCTGTTTGCTTATAGGTAGTTCGTATTTCTGCTGCGCTGTCCCGGCGCGGTATGATCATCGTTCGTCGTTTCTTTCATCATTTCTTTCGCCGTTCTGCGGCTGATTCCCGTGCAGGCTGAATCGGCTGCGCCTGGATGGTCGCCTGCGAGAAAACAGCCATGCCCAATCATCAGCGTCTTCGCCATTTCGTCACCTCGTTTGCCGCCTTGCTGGAGCGAGAGTCCGGCGAAGCCGACATTATCAGAGAAGGTTCATCGCTCCTGCGCGAGCTGGTCGCCGTCGACGACTGGCTACCGGAAGCCTTTGCCCAGCCTGATCCTGAGCGTTATCGCCAATACCTGTTGCACGTCGATTCGGCGCAGCGGTTTTCGGTGGTGAGTTTTGTCTGGGGGCCGGGTCAGCAAACGCCGGTGCACGACCATACCGTGTGGGGGCTGATCGGGATGCTGCGCGGTTCGGAATATTCGCAATCCTATCGACAGGATAAAAATACCGATGCGCTCCTGCCTTTCGGAGAGCCGATACAATTGACGCCCGGCATGGTGGAAGCGGTATCGCCGCATGTGGAAGGTCTCGACGATATCCATCGCGTGCGCAATGCCTATGATGACAAGGTATCGATCAGCATCCACGTGTATGGCGCCAACATCGGCGCGGTGCATCGATCGGTGTATCAGCCGGACGGCACGCGCAAGGAATTCATTTCGGGTTATTCGAACACGACCTTACCTAATATTTGGGATCTGTCCCTGGAGACGAAAACAAGATGAGCAGCATGAGCATTCCCGTCCGCAGTTTTCAGCAAGTCCGTGAAGATCTTCTGGCGCGCCGTGAAGTCGCGCTGCTCGACGTGCGTGAAGAAGCGCCGCACGCCGAAGCGCATCCGCTGTTCGCCGCCAATTTGCCGTTCTCGCATCTGGAGCTGCTGGCCTATGCGCGCATTCCGCGCCGCGACACCGCCATCGTCGTACTCGATGACGGCGAAGGTCTGGCGCAACAATCCGCCGCCCGTTTTATCGCGCTCGGTTACACCAACGTCAGTATTCTGGACGGTGGCGTCAGCGGCTGGAAGGCGGCCGGCGGCGAGCTGTTCCAGGATGTCAACGTGCCCAGCAAATCCTTCGGCGAACTGGTGGAAAGCAAGCGCCACACGCCGTCTCTGTCCGCAGAAGAAGTCAAGGCTTTGCTCGATGCCAAAGAAGATGTGGTCGTGCTGGACGCGCGCCGCTTCGATGAATACCAGAACATGAATATCCCGACTTCGGTCAGTGTGCCGGGCGCCGAACTGGTGCTGCGCGTACGCGAGCTGGCGCCGGATCCGAACACCCGCGTCATCGTCAATTGCGCCGGCCGCACGCGCAGCATCATCGGCACGCAATCGCTGGTCAATGCCGGCATTCCGAATCAGGTGCACGCGTTGCGCAACGGCACGATCGGCTGGGCGCTGGCGGGGCAAAAGCTGGAGCACGGCAACAGCCGTCAGTTTCCGGTCGATGTGACGGCAGAGACGCGCGTACAGGCCGCCGCCGATGCGCGCGCAGTAGCCGATCGCGCGGGCGTCAAGCGGCTCGACCAGGCAGGTTTGCAGACTTTTCGTGCAGACACCGCACGCACCACTTATCAGTTCGACGTGCGTACGCCGCAAGAGTACGAGGCCGGTCATCTGCCGGGCTTCCTCAGTGCGCCCGGCGGACAACTGGTGCAAGAAACCGAATCCAACGCCACCGTGCGCGGCGCCCGGATCGTGCTGGCCGATGACGATGGCGTGCGCGCCAACATGACGGCATCGTGGCTGGCGCAGATGGCGTGGGAAGTGTATGTGCTCGACGGCGTGACGGCGCCGCAATTTTCGGAACAAGGCCCGTCCAAGCGTGAATTGCCACCGGCGCCGCAATCGGAAAAGATATCGCCACAGACTCTGGCGACCTGGCTGGAGCGCAAGGACGGCACCATCGTTGTCGATTTTGCCACCAGCGCCAATTACGTCAGACAACATATTCCCGGCGCATGGTTTGCCTTGCGTTCGCAGTTGCCGCAGGCGCTGGCAAACTTGCCTTCCGCTGAGCGTTATGTCGTTACGTGCGGCAGCAGCTTACTGGCCGCGTATGTGATCGGCGATCTGGCTGCGCTCACTGACAAGCCGGTGTTCTTACTGGAAGGCGGCGACAACGGCTGGAAGGCTGCCGGCTTACCGATCGAGACCGGCGAAACCGCGCTGGCCTCGCCGCGCATCGATCGCTACCGCCGGCCGTACGAAGGCACAGACAATCCGGCGTCTGCCATGCAGGCCTATCTCGATTGGGAATTCGGCCTGGTCGAGCAGCTCGGCCGCGACGGTACGCATGGGTTCTACGTGATATAGAGTATTTCTGCAGCGTAAATCGAGAACAGCGCGGCCCGATTACAATGACGGTCGCGTTTTCTTTTCTGCAGGACTCCATGCAACCTATTCCGCCGCGGGCCGTCGGTGCTTTGCTCGTCAACACGACCATCTGGGGCTTGTCCTGGATCGCTTTCAAAGCCTTGCAGCAGCAGGGTATCCATCCGATCTGGTCGACGGCGATCATTTTTTCGTTCTGCACGATCTGGCTATTACTGCTCAAACGCAAATCCATCGCCGAGCTGCGCAAGCATCCCGAACTGCTGTACGTCGCGGTGGCGTCCGGCGTCAATAACATCGCGTTCAACGGCGCCGTGGCCTTTGGCGATGTGGTGCGCGTGGTATTGCTGTTTTATCTGATGCCGATCTGGGCTGTGATTCTGGCGCGCCTGGTGCTGCACGAGCCGATCACCAAGCCTGCCGTGATGCGGATTGCGCTGGGACTGCTGGGCGCGCTGATCGTGTTGTATCAGCCATCCATCGGCGTGCCCTTGCCGCATGATCTGGCGGACTGGGTGGCCTTGCTTGGCGGTTTGAGTTTTGCTTTCAGCAATGTGATGCTGCGCCGCTTGCACGGCGTGGCCGATGGCGCGCGTTCGATTGCGATGCTGGGCGGCGGTGCGGTACTGTCGCTGGTGTTGGGTGCTGCGCTCGCAGTGACGGGCGTGATTACGTGGCCGGTTTCCATCGGCACACCGTCGGTGCCGACACTGGCCTTGTGGTCGGTGCTGTTCATGATTTCCAACCTGTGTCTGCAATACGGCGTGGCGCGTCTGCCGGTCAATATCACGGCGGTTGTGATGCTGGTGGAAATCATTGTTGCTGCGGCATCGGCGTGGTGGATGGGTGCGGCGGAATTGCGCGTGCAGGATTTCATCGGCGGCGCCTTGATCATCGCCACGCCATGGTTGATCCGCGACAAGCGGGCGCTGCCGTCAGGGCATTGATACTGCGTTAGTCCGCAAGCACGACGCGGTTGCGGCCGCTTTCCTTGGCGCGGTAGAGCGCTTCGTCGGCGCGCGCGACCAGCTTCTGGCGCGCGATGTCGGCGGGGACGCTGCGGTCCGGCGGGGTTTGTGCGGCGGCGCCGATGGAGACGGTGATCTTCAAGGCTTCGTCGGCGCCGGCGATCAGGATCGCTTGCTGCGCCACGCTGGCGCGGATGCGCTCGGCGATGCGGGCGGCGTCTTGCACGGTGGCCTGCGTCAGCAGCACGATGAATTCTTCGCCGCCGTAACGACCGAGCGAGTCGCTCAGGCGCAATTCTTTCTTGATCCGTGTCGCCACTTCGCGCAACACGTCGTCTCCGCTTTGATGGCCGAACTTGTCGTTGACGCGCTTGAAATGATCGATGTCGATGAACAGACAGGACAGGGCCGAACGTTCACGCTGGGCGCGGCCGATTTCTTCCTGCATGCGTTGTTCGATGTAGCGGCGGTTGTTGACGCCGGTCAGCGGGTCGGTCAGGCCGATGTGTTTCAGGCGCTCGTTGTTGATGACGTTTTCGAGGCAGATGGCGACCACCGAGGCCAGGCGTTCGATGAAGTCGGTCGCCAGGTTGCCGGTAAAACGTCCTTCGTGGGCGCTGCCCAGCGCCAGGCAGCCGATCGGGTTCTGATGGCGCATGAGCGGCAGCACCGCGACGCTGGCGGGCTGATAACTCGGGAACAAGGGCTTGTGCAGCGCCGGATCGTAGGCGCCCAGCGTCGGCTTATCCTGCGGCAGCGGCGTGCTGCCTTCGACGTGGAACAGTAAATTGGGATATTCATCCAGGCCGATCTGCAGGTCCTGCAGGATGCGGCGGATATCGAAATCGTGGTCGATCAAGGTGAGGGTGACGATTTCCAGATTGAAGGTGTTTGGCATCAGCAGGGATACCGTTTCAATCAGGTCGCGAAATTCGCCGGAGCCGATCAGGCGCAGGTCGAATGCCTGGTGGCGCTGCATGATCTGCTGGTTGATGCGCGCTTGTTCCAGTAGATCCTGCATCTCAGCATGCAACTGCTGATTCTCTTCGATCAGTGCTTGAGTGTCGACAGCGCTTTTCATCTTTGATCCGGTCTTGCAGCCGTTCTTTTTTCCCTAACATGGTGCGTATTGCTCCACGTTCCCTGTTGCCCGCGGTGCCGTATTGAGTCGGCATCACGAGGGCGCACAAGCTTACCATTACTGCGCTGCGGATGGCGACAGGCCGGTAAAAAATCGTTCGCCCATTTCTTCCAGTCCGAGCGATTGCAGGACTTCCTGCAGGCGTTCGGTCGGGCGTTTGCGCGGCAGGTCCTTGTAGCGGGCGATGATCAGTTCGTTTTTCATCGAGTGTTCCCAGCCGACCAGTTCGGTGACGCTGACCTGATAGCCGTGCGCTTCCAGTTGCAAACAACGCAACACGTTAGTGACCTGGCTGCCGAATTCGCGCGTGTGCAGCGGATGGCGCCACAGTTCGGTCAGCGACGTGCGGCCCAGCGACTTGCCTTTGTTGCGATTGAGCACCGAGGCGACTTCGGCCTGGCAGCAAGGCACCAGCACCATGAACTGCGCGCGCTTTTTCAGGGCGAAGTGGATGGCGTCGTCGGTGGCGGTGTCGCAGGCGTGCAAGGCGGTGACTACATCGATCTGTTCCGGCAGGGCGGAGGATTCGATCGAGTCGGCCACCGACAGGTTGAGGAAGGACATGCCGGGGAAGCCGAGGCGTTTTGCCAGTTCGGTTGACTTCTGGACCAGTTCTTCACGGGTTTCGATGCCGTAGATGCGCGACGCGCCTTCCAGCGATTTGAAGAACAGATCGTACAGAATGAAGCCGAGATAAGACTTGCCGGCGCCATGATCGACCACACTGACGTCGGGATGCTGGCTGCGGATTTCCTGCAGCAGCGGTTCGATGAACTGATACAGGTGATAGACCTGCTTCAACTTGCGGCGGCTGTCCTGATTCAGCTTGCCGTCGCGCGTCAGGATGTGCAGCTCCTTGAGCAGCTCGATCGACTGGCCGGGACGGATTTCCGGCGCGAGGTCGGCGGCCGGAGCGTCACCCTTGGCCTTGTTTTTTTGCTGACCTGCTGATCGTGCGTTTGGCTTGCTCATATCGTTGCTGCTGGAATGGCCGGGATGCGTGCATTGCCGCAGAGTTGGACGGTTTGCGTCCGGCGCGGCATTGAAGCCCGGGAATGAATGGAGAGCGCGATTTTACCAGCAGTTCGCGGGATGCGGCGTCAGCGGAAAGGGCGGTTGCCGCAGGTCATTATTTAGTGTCTCTGCAGCAATGCGAGGATCGGTGGATAATTGCGTATCCGTCTGGAAATCTCTTGGCTAGTTCAGCCATAGCCAGTATTACTCCGTCCGAGGCGCACCGGCAATCCGGTGTGCCTCGGATTGTTTTGTGCGCCATCCTGAAAGCGATCATGTCTTTGAATCAACCCGCCACCTCTGTCGCCGCACCCGTCACTGGCACTGCGGCTGCCTTGCAGCAGGAAGCGGCCAGCCACAGTTGGCACATTCTTGCGATCCTGAGTGCGCTGATGGCTTTCGCTTCGATCTCTACCGACCTTTATCTGCCCGCCTTGCCGGCGATGGAGCTTGCCTTGCATGCCGACGCCGGCAAGCTGGAGTGGACGCTGTCCGGTTATCTGGTCGGTTTCAGCCTGGGGCAACTGGTCTGGGGGCCGGTCGGCGATCGCTACGGCCGGCGGCTGCCGGTGGCGATGGGACTGGTGCTGTTCATTATCGGCTCGGCCGGCTGCGCGATGTCGACCACCGCAGACATGATCATCGGCTGGCGCGCGGTGCAGGCAATCGGCGCGTGCGCCAGCGTGGTGCTTGCGCGCGCTATGGTGCGAGATCTGTATTCCGGCCATCGCGCGGCGCAGATGATGTCGACGCTGATGACGGTGACGGCAATTGCGCCGTTGGTGGGGCCGGCCCTGGGCGGACAGATTCTGCAATGGTCATCCTGGCGCGCGATTTTCTGGACGCTGGTCGGTGTCGGCGCCATCACCCTGGTGGCTTTGTTCAGGCTGCCGGAGACCTTGCCTGCTTCGCGCCGCGTACAGGAACCGCTACGCCGCGCGATCGTGCGCTATGGCGAATTTCTGCGTCATCGCCGCGTGCTCGGCTATGCCGGCGCGGGTGGATTTTTCTATGGCGGCATCTACGCCTATCTTGCCGGAACACCGTTCGCATACATCACCTATCACCATGTGTCGCCGCAGTTTTACGGCGTGCTGTTTGGCGGCGGCATTATCGGCATCATGGCCACCAATATGCTGAACTCAAGGCTGGTGCATCGAATCGGCGGCGACCGTCTGCTGCGCGGCGGCACTGCGGTAACTGCGCTTTCGGGGCTGTGGCTGGCGTTGGATGCGGCCACTGGATGGGGCGGCCTGGCGGGATTGGTGGTGCCATTGTTCCTGTTTGTTGGCGTGACCGGCTTCATTGTCGCCAATTCCATCGCCGGTGCGCTGGCCTGCTTTCCTGAGCGCGCGGGATCGGTGTCGGCGCTGGTTGGTGCGATTCAGTACGGCACCGGCATTCTGGGTTCGGCGCTGGTCGGCGTCTTTGCCAATGGTACGCCCGCGCCGATGGGCTGGGTCATCGCGGTGATGGGTGTCGGCAGTTATCTGTGCGCACGTTTTCTGGTGCCGCATACAGCGGACTGATCTGGCGCAGGAAATGAAAAGAGCCGCATGATTTCTCATCCGGCTCTTTTTTCGTCCTTTTAACCCGGCCGACGTCGACCGGACGTTAAAGGCTTAAACGTTGAACAGGAAGTTCATGACATCGCCATCCTTGACGATGTATTCCTTGCCTTCAGCGCGCATCTTGCCGGCTTCCTTGGCGCCTGCTTCGCCCTTGAAGGCGATGTAGTCTTCGTAAGCGATGGTTTGCGCGCGGATGAAGCCGCGTTCGAAGTCGGTGTGGATCACGCCGGCGGCTTGCGGACCGGTGGCGCCGACCGGCACGGTCCAGGCGCGCACTTCCTTGACGCCTGCGGTGAAGTAGGTTTGCAGGCCGAGCAGTTTGAAACCGGCGCGGATCAGACGATCCAGGCCCGGCTCTTCCATGCCCATGTCTGCCAGGAATTCGGTCTTGTCGGCGTCGTCGAGATCGGCGATTTCCGACTCGATGGCGGCGCAGATGGCGACGATCGGTGCGCCCTGTTCCTTGGCGTAGGCGGTCAACTGGTCCAGCAGCGGATTGTCGGTGAAACCAGTGTCGGAGACGTTGGCGACATACATGGCCGGCTTGGCCGTGATCAGGCACAGCGGCTTGATCAGCGCCATTTCTTCCGCGTCCAGACCGAGCGCGCGTACCGGTTTTGCGTCATCCAGCGCAGGCATGATGCGTTCCAGCAGGGCGACCAGCTTGGCGGCGTCCTTGTCGCCCGAGCGGGCTTTTTTCTGTTCGCGGTGGATGGCTTTTTCGACGGTGCCCATGTCGGCCAGCGCCAGTTCGGTCTGGATCACGGCGATGTCGTCGAGCGGACTGACCTTGCCGGAGACGTGAATCACGTTCGGATCCTCAAAGCAGCGCACCACGTTGACGATGGCGTCGGTTTCGCGGATGTGCGACAGGAACTGGTTGCCCAGGCCTTCGCCTTTGGAGGCGCCAGCCACCAGGCCCGCGATGTCGACGAATTCCACTGTTGCCGAAAGGATACGTTCCGGTTTGACGATTTCTGCCAGTGCCTGCAAGCGCGGATCGGGCACTTCGACCATGCCGACGTTCGGTTCGATGGTGCAGAACGGATAGTTTTCAGCGGGGATGCCCGCTTTGGTCAGGGCATTGAAGAGGGTCGATTTACCGACGTTGGGCAGGCCCACGATGCCGCATTTGAGGCTCATGACAAAATTCTTTCTTAATCAAAAGCGGTATTGTAGCAAGTCGGGCCGCCTAACTATAGCTTTAGGCGCGGTTTGGCCGTCGACGGGCGACAGCTTTTGCAAGGCGCGGGCGATGGTCGGGGAATTTGCCAAAAACATGGCAAGAATGCCGCAACGCACCAGGATTGGTGCGTTGAAGTGTTTCCAATTTGTTTCTGTGTGTTAAAAGACCGGTCTGGCGTTGGTTTGTATTTACACTCGCTATGGCCCGGTCAAAAGCAATTGTTCTTTTTGCTCTACAATGTCGCCTTTGGAGAATTCTTGGTATCCGTCTTGCCTAACATCGTAGAAATCCGAGACTTACACTTTGGTTATGGGGACCGTCCGATCTTGTCGGGCCTCCGCATGGACTTCCCGCGTGGAAAAGTGATCGCCGTCATGGGCGGTTCCGGTTCCGGTAAAACCACGATCCTGCGTCTGATCGGCGGCCAGTTGCGGCCGCAATCGGGCAGCCTGACCGTGGACGACCAAAATGTACCAGACCTGAATACTTCCGGCCTCTATCTGCTGCGCCGCAAGATGGGCATGCTGTTTCAAAATGGCGCCCTGTTTACCGATATGACGGTGTTCGACAACGTCGCCTTTCCGCTGCATGAACATACCAATCTGCCGGAAGAGCTGATCCGCGATCTGGTGCTGCTCAAACTCAATGCGGTCGGCCTGCGCAATGCCGCTCGCCTGAAGCCTGCTGAGATTTCCGGCGGCATGGCGCGCCGTGTGGCGCTGGCGCGCGCCATCGCGCTGGACCCGGCGCTGATCATGTACGACGAGCCGTTCGCCGGCCTCGATCCGATTTCCATGGGCGTGACCGCCAACCTGATTCGCAAGCTCAACGATGCGCTCGGCTCGACTTCAATCCTGGTGTCGCACGACGTCAATGAGTCGTTCGGGATCGCCGATTACGTCTACTTCCTGTCGGAAGGCAAAATCGTGGCGCAAGGCACGCCCGACGAGATGCGCGCTTCGCAGGATCCTTACGTCAAGCAATTCGTGCACGCCGAGGCTGATGGCCCGGTGCCGTTTCACTATCCGGGCCGCTCGCTGGCAGAGGACGTCGGGCTGGGAGGGCAGCAATGATTCTCGATTTCTTCGCTGCAATCGGCCGCACGCTGCGCGAGTTCGTGCTTGGACTCGGTTTTGCCGCGCGCATGTTCTGGACGGTGGTGCGTTCGTCCGGCGGCCTGTGGCGCCGTCCGCGCCTGATCACCGATCAGATCCACTTCATCGGCAACTATTCGCTGGTGATCATTGCAGTCTCCGGCTTGTTCGTCGGTTTCGTGCTGGGTTTGCAGGGTTACTACACGCTGAACAAATACGGTTCCGAACAGGCGCTGGGCTTGCTGGTGGCCTTGTCGCTGACGCGTGAGCTCGGCCCGGTGGTAACGGCTTTGCTGTTCGCCGGTCGCGCCGGCACGTCGCTGACAGCGGAAATCGGTTTGATGAAGGCGGGCGAGCAACTCTCCGCGATGGAAATGATGGCAGTCGATCCTTTGCAGCGCGTGATTGCACCGCGGTTCTGGGCGGGTGTTGTTGCCATGCCCGTACTGGCGGCGATTTTTAGTGCTGTCGGTGTGATCGGTGGTTATATTGTTGGTGTGCTCATGATCGGCGTTGACGAAGGTGCATTCTGGTCGCAGATGCAGGGCGGCGTGGATGTGTGGAACGACATTGCCAACGGCGTGCTCAAGAGCGTGGTTTTCGGTATTGCGGTAACCTTTGTTGCTCTCTATCAAGGATATGAGGCCAAGCCGACGCCTGAAGGCGTTGCGCGGGCAACGACGCGCACCGTGGTGATTGCGTCGCTGATGGTGCTGGGATTGGACTTCTTGCTGACGGCGCTGATGTTCAGCTAAGCAGGCAGTCAACGAGTTGGACGAGTTTGAATAAGCGAGAGGGCAAGTCTGCAACGAGTTCGTCATGAACTGTAACTTCATGAACTCCGCATCGCAGGCTTCGGATTGATTTTTAGGATGGCAGGTTATGCAACGTAAAACATTGGACGTGTGGGTGGGTTTGTTTGTCTTGCTGGGCGCGGCAGCCTTGATTTTTCTGGCGCTGAAGGCCGGCAACATGAGCTCGTTCTCGTTCAGCCAGAAGACTTATGCAATCACGACCAAGTTCGACAACATCGGCGGCCTGAAGGCGCGCGCAGCGGTCAAGAGCGCCGGCGTCGTGGTGGGTCGCGTTGATTCCATCAAGTTCGACGACAAGACATTTCAGGCAGTGGTGACGCTCAATATGGACGAGCGCTACCAGTTCCCAAAGGATAGTTCAGCCAAGATCCTGACTTCAGGTCTGCTTGGCGAGCAATACATCGGTATCGAGCCGGGGGGTGATGTAAAAAACCTGGCGACAGGCGACACGATCAAGCTGACGCAATCGGCGATCGTGCTGGAGAACCTGATCAGCCAGTTCTTATATAGCAAGGCAGCAGAGGGAAAGGATAATTCAAAATGAAATACGCAGCTCGCATCAGTACGCTGGCCATGGTTGCCGCGCTCAGTGGTTGCGCAACTTCCAACAACCCGAACGACCCGCTTGAAGGTTTCAACCGCGCGATGTTCAGTTTCAACGATACCGTCGACAAGGTGGCATTGAAGCCTGCCGCGCAGGCGTATCAATTTGTTCTGCCTGAGTTCGTGCAGACCGGTATCGGCAATTTCTTCGGCAACATCGGCGACCTGTGGTCGGCCGTGAATCAGATCCTGCAAGGCCGTGTTGAAACCGGCGTGACCAGCTTCATGCGCGTCGCCGTCAATACGACTTTCGGTCTGGGCGGTGTGCTCGACGTCAGTACCGAAGCACGCCTGACCAAGCAGAAGTCCGACTTCGGCCAGACGCTGGGCAAGTGGGGCGTAGGCTCCGGTCCTTACGTCGTGCTGCCGCTGCTGGGCCCGTCGACGATTCGCGATACCGCTGCGCTGCCTGCTGATTTCTACGGCGACCTGTGGAGCTACAAGAAACCGGTGCGCTGGCGTAACGTCGGCTCCGTGGTGCGCGTGATCGACAAGCGCGCGCAACTGCTGGATGCTTCCAACCTGCTGGAAGATGCCGCTCTGGACAAGTACGACTTCGTTCGCGATACGTATCTGCAAAGCCGCCAGTCGCAGATCGACGGCAACAAGGATGACGGCAAGTCCAGCAAGGAAGAAGTCATCAAGCCGTAACCGCAGGATATCAGCAACACTGCTGGCTTGACCGGGCGCTGCAAATGCGCCCGGCGTCACTTGAAAAACCGGAGAATGTCACCAAGTTGTATCTCCGGTATCCGTTTGGAACCGGCAATGCCTTGCCGGCTCCAATGATGGCAAAGTGGTCGCCGTGGTTGGCGCAACCAGTTAATGAATGGATCTACAGACTATGAACATGCTCTCTAAATTATTGGCAATTGCCCTGTCGGTGTCCGCACTGACATTCGCTTCCACCGCCTCTGCGCAAGAAGCGCCGGACGCCCTGGTCAAGCGCATCAGCGACGACGTGCTGAACACCGCCAAGACCGACAAGGACATCCAGGCAGGCAACATCAGCCGTATCGTTGCACTGGTTGAAGAAAAAATCCTGCCTTACGTTGACTCCGAGCGGATGACTTCGCTGGCAGCCGGCCGCTACTGGCGTCAGGCGACACCGGAACAGCAAAAACAGCTGATCACCGAATTCCGCAGCCTGCTTATTTACACCTACTCCGGCGCGCTGTCGCAAGTACGTGATCAGAAAATCGAATACAAGCCATTGCGCGCTGACCCGGCGGACACCGAAGTCGAAGTCCGCTCGCAAGTGATCCAGTCGCGCGGCGAACCGATCCAGCTGAGCTATCGCCTCGAAAAACTGGCCTCCGGCTGGAAGCTGTATGACGTCAACGTCATGGGTGCATGGCTGGTGGAAGCCTACAAGGGCACTTTCCAAAGCGAAATCACCAAGAGCGGTATCGATGGCCTGATCAAGAGCCTGTCGGACAAGAACAAGCAGCTGGCTGCGCGTTCTTCCGCCAAGAAGTAGTCGTCAAAATACAGTAATCCACAGGAAACCTTGCCATGTTCAAACCAGGCGCCACACTGACCGTCGACAACGCCACCGCCACGCTGGCGGCAGGCTTGCAAGCAATTGCAGGCGGCCAGTCGGCGATCGACCTGAGTGGCGTGGCGACGGTGGATTCGTCCGCCGTGGCGACCTTGCTGGCCTGGCAGCGCGCGGCAAAACAGAAAGGCCTGGCTTTGCAGTTCGGCGTCCTGCCGGCCAATCTGCAAAGTCTGGTCGACCTGTACGGAGCTGCCTCCCTGCTGGGCGCGCCGACGTCGGCCTCAGACCGACATCACTGATCCCCTTCCCGTTGTCATCGGGCCATCAGGCCGGTAGTAAGCGTTCCCCTTCAGCGTTCCTCTTTGCTTTGCCGTTCCGGCTGCAAGATCGGAAATCCCCTATAATCCAACGTTTCGCCGCACCGAGTGTTGCCTTGATGTAAAAGGCTTGCGGCATGTTTTGTTTCCTCACCGTGTCCTAAAAGCGCACCAAAAAAATGGCTGCTCTACAGATTAACAATGTCGAAAAACGCTACCAGTCGCTGCAAGCGCTGGGCGGTGTTTCGCTCTCTATCGAAGAGGGTGAGTTTTTCGGCCTGCTGGGTCCCAACGGGGCCGGCAAAACCACGCTGATTTCCATCGTGGCGGGGTTGAATCGTGCTGATTCCGGCTCGGTCACCATCCACGGGCATGACGTCGTCAGCGATTATCGTGCCGCGCGCACCAAGCTCGGCGTGGTGCCGCAGGAATTGGTGTTCGATCCATTCTTCACCGTGCGCGAGACTTTGCGCATGCAGTCGGGCTATTTCGGCCTGAAGAACAACGACAAGTGGATCGACGAGGTGATGGATAACCTCGATCTGACCAACAAGGCCGATACCAACATGCGCGCCTTGTCCGGCGGCATGAAGCGCCGCGTGCTGGTGGCTCAGGCGCTGGTGCACAAGCCGCCCGTGATCGTGCTCGACGAGCCGACCGCCGGCGTGGACGTTGAACTGCGCCAGACCTTGTGGAAGTTCATCGGCCGCCTGAATCGCGAAGGCCACACCATCGTCCTGACCACGCACTACCTGGAAGAAGCGCAGGCGCTGTGCAACCGCATCGCGATGCTGAAACTCGGCAAGGTAGTGGCGCTGGACTCAACCGATGCGCTGATCAAGCGTATTTCCGGTTCGCAACTGGTGTTGCGTCTGAAGTCGGGCGGCTTGCCTGACAGCCTCCGTCCGCTGGTGACGCATCCCGAAGAATTGTTGTCGGGCGTGAAATACACCCTGCGCGTGAACGACTACAACGACGTCGAGCCGATTCTGTCGGCGCTGCGTCAGGGCGGCGCCGTCATCGACGACATGCAGCTGCAACAGGCCGATCTGGAAGACGTCTTCATCCAGATCATGGAAGGTGCCAAATGACCGGTTTTCAAACTCTGTTTTACAAAGAAGTGTTGCGTTTCTGGAAAGTCGCAACACAGACCGTGACTGCGCCGATCATGACGGCCATGCTGTATCTGCTGATCTTCGGCCACGTGCTGCAGGATCGCGTGCAGGTCTATCCGGGCGTGCAATATACCGGCTTCCTGGTGCCCGGGCTGGTGATGATGAGCGTGTTGCAGAACGCATTCGCCAACAGCTCGTCGTCGCTGATCCAGTCCAAGATCACCGGCAATCTGGTGTTCGTGCTGCTGACCCCGCTGTCGCATTGGGAAATGTTCGGCGGATACGTGCTGGCGGCAGTCGTGCGCGGCCTGATCGTCGGCGCCGGCGTGTTTGTGGTGACGGCCTGGTTCGGCCATCTGAGTTTCGTCGCGCCGTGGTGGATCGTGATCTTTGCGTTACTGGGCGCCGCCATCCTCGGCACCATGGGTCTGGTGGCGGGTATCTGGGCCGAGAAGTTCGACCAGCTGGCGGCGTTCCAGAATTTCCTGATCGTGCCGCTGACCTTCCTGGCGGGCGTGTTCTATTCAATCCATTCGCTACCGCCATTCTGGCAAACGGTCTCGCATTTCAACCCGTTTTTTTATATGATCGATGGCTTCCGCTACGGCTTCTTCGGACAGTCCGATATCGACCCGATGATCAGCCTCACCATCGTCGCCGTTTTCTTCGTCGTGCTGGCGACCCTGGCGGTACGCATGCTGAAGAGCGGCTACAAATTGCGCACCGGCGCACACTGACGGTCAAGGCCGTTTGCATATTGATTACCTAGTGAAGAGCCGCATCATGCTACCCACACCTGAACTCGTTAAAAATTACATCGCTGCCGGCCTTGCTTGCTCGCACCTCGAAGTCGAAGGCGACGGCCAGCACTTTACCGCCGTGATCGTGTCCGATGCCTTTACCGGCAAGCGCCTGATCCAGCGTCATCAGTTGGTTTACGCGGCGCTCGGCGACCGCATGCGCGAGGAAATTCACGCTCTGTCGATGAAGACCCTCACTCCCGAAGAATTTCAGAAATAAGGCCTAGCTTTTTCATGGACAAGCTTTTAATCCGCGGCGGCAATCGCCTCTCCGGCGATGTCGTCATTTCCGGCGCCAAGAACGCCGCGCTGCCTATCCTGTGCGCCGGTCTGCTGACCGCCGACACGCTGAACCTGTCGAATGTCCCGAACCTGCAGGACGTGACCACGATCCTCAAGCTGATGCGCCAGATGGGCTTGCGCGCAGAGCAGAATGATCACAGCGTCACCCTCAACGGCGGCGACATCACCAAGCTGGAAGCGCCGTACGAACTGGTCAAGACCATGCGCGCCTCGATTCTGGTGCTGGGTCCGTTGCTGGCGCGTTTCGGCGAAGCCAAGGTCTCGCTGCCGGGCGGCTGCGCCATCGGTTCGCGTCCGGTCGATCAGCACATCAAGGGCCTGCAAGCCATGGGCGCCGAGATCACCATCGACGCCGGCTATATCTATGCCAAGGCCAAGCGCCTCAAGGGCACGCGCATCGTCACCGACATGATCACCGTCACCGGCACGGAAAACCTGCTGATGGCAGCCGTGCTGGCCGACGGCGAGACCGTGCTGGAAAACGCCGCGCGCGAACCTGAAGTCAGCGATCTTGCGCACCTGCTGGTAGCCATGGGCGCCAAGATCGAAGGCATCGGCAGCGACCGCCTGGTGATCCAGGGCGTCGACAAACTGCACGGCGCATCGCACACCGTGATTGCCGACCGTATCGAAACCGGCACCTTCCTGTGCGCGGTGGCGGCAGTCGGCGGCGACGTCACACTCAAGAACACCCGCAGCAGCCTGCTCGATGCTGCGCTGGACAAGCTGCGTGAAGCCGGCGCGATCCTGACTTCCGGCGAGGACTGGATCCGCGTCCAAATGGCGCGCCGCCCAAAAGCGGTCAGCTTCCGCACCACCGAATATCCTGGCTTCCCAACCGATATGCAGGCGCAATTCATGGCGCTGAACTGCATCGCCGAAGGCACCAGCCACGTGACTGAAACGATTTTCGAAAACCGTTTCATGCACGTGCAGGAATTGAACCGTCTGGGTGCGGCCATCGACATCGAAGGCAACACCGCGATCGTCAAGGGCGTCGAGAAATTCGTCGGCGCGCCGGTGATGGCCACCGATCTGCGCGCATCGGCCTCGCTGGTGATTGCCGGTCTGGCGGCGCAAGGCGAGACCCTGATCGAACGCATCTATCACCTCGACCGTGGTTACGACCGCATGGAAAATAAATTGTCGTCGATCGGTGCCAAGATCGAACGCGTTAAATAATCAGCTGCAATTCAGCCGTACAAAAAAATGACTCAGCAACTCACCCTCGCACTGTCCAAAGGACGCATCTTCGAAGAAACGCTGCCGCTGCTCAAAGCCGCCGGCATCGAAGTCACCGAAGATCCCGAGACCTCGCGCAAACTGATCCTGCCGACCAATGATCCGGCCGTGCGTGTGATCATCGTGCGTGCCTCGGACGTGCCGACTTACGTGCAATACGGCGCCGCCGATTTCGGCGTGGCCGGCAAGGACGTGTTGCTGGAACATGGCGGCGAAGGCTTGTATCAGCCGATCGACCTGAACATCGCCAAGTGCCGCCTGTCGGTCGCGGTGCAGGACGGTTTCGACTACGCCAGCGCGGTGCGCCAGGGTGCGCGTCTGCGCGTGGTCACCAAATACGTCAAGACCGCGCGCGAGCATTTCGCCTCCAAGGGCGTACACGTCGATCTGATCAAGCTGTACGGTTCGATGGAGCTGGGCCCGCTGGTCGGCCTGTCCGACGCTATCGTCGACCTCGTCAGCACCGGCGGCACCTTGCGCGCCAACAAGCTGGTCGAAGTCGAACACATCATGGAAATTTCGTCGCGCCTGGTCGTGAATCAGGCGGCGCTGAAATTGAAACGCGAACGTCTGCAACCGATTCTGGAAGCATTCGAAAAAGCCTCGCAGGCAAATGCGTAAGTACGCATAAGTACGCATCAATACACATACACCAGCAGCAAGATCGAACGTCAGCAGCAAAGGCACATCATGGGCATAGCCATCCGAAAACTCGATTCCACCGAAGCCGGCTTCAAGCAGAAGCTGTCGGCCGTCCTCGCCTTTGAAGCCAGCGAAGACGAAGCCATCGATCGCGCTGCTGCCGGTATCCTGGCTGACGTCAAGGCGCGTGGAGATGCTGCCGTGCTGGAATACACCAACCGTTTCGATCGGCTCACTGCCACTGGCGTTGCCGCACTGGAAATCGGTCAGGACGAGCTGATGCAGGCGCTGGCAGGTTTGCCGGCTGCGCGTCGGGATGCTTTGCAAACTGCCGCCGACCGCGTGCGCGCTTATCACGAGCGCCAGAAGAAAGAATGCGGCTCCGACGGTTTCCTCTATACCGAAGCCGACGGTACCGTACTGGGGCAAAAAGTCACGCCGCTTGATCGCGTCGGCATTTACGTACCGGGAGGCAAGGCAGCCTATCCGTCGTCGGTATTGATGAACGCGATTCCGGCCAAGGTTGCAGGTGTGCAGGAAGTCATCATGGTCGTGCCGACACCGGACGGCGTGAAGAATGAACTGGTGCTGGCTGCTGCTGCAATCGCCGGTGTGGACCGCGTGTTCACCATCGGCGGCGCGCAAGCCGTCGGCGCACTGGCGTACGGCACCGGCACCATTCCGCAAGTCGACAAGATCGTCGGTCCTGGCAATGCCTACGTTGCCGCCGCCAAGCGCCGTGTGTTCGGTACGGTCGGCATCGACATGATCGCCGGTCCTTCGGAGATCCTCGTGATCTGCGACGGCAGCACCGATCCCGACTGGATCGCCATGGATTTGTTCTCGCAGGCCGAGCACGACGAGCTGGCGCAATCCATTCTGCTGTGCCCGGATGCGGACTACATCGCCAAGGTCGAAGCCAGCATCAACAAACAACTCGACGCCATGCCGCGCAAGGACGTGATCCGCACCTCGCTGACCGATCGCGGCGCGCTGATCAAAGTGCGTGATATGGACGAAGCCTGCGAGATCGCCAACATGATCGCCGCCGAGCATCTGGAAATTTCCGCCGAGCAGCCGCAGCAATGGGCAGACAAGATTCGTCACGCCGGGGCGATGTTCCTTGGTCGCTTCTCGTCGGAGTCGCTGGGCGACTATTGCGCCGGTCCGAATCACGTGTTGCCGACTTCGCGCACCGCGCGCTTCTCGTCGCCGCTGGGCGTCTACGATTTCCAGAAGCGTTCCAGCATCATTCAGGTCAGCGAAGCAGGTGCTCAGACACTGGGCAAGGTCGCTGCAGAGCTGGCATACGGCGAAGGCCTGCAGGCGCACGCGCGTTCTGCGGAGTACCGACTCAAATGACAACGCGCTGCGTTGAGCCAGGCCTGCGATGAGCTGGCTCGACCGCGTTTTTTGCGAAGATGCGCTGGACGGCCTGGCGCGCATTCCCGACGGCCAGATCGATCTGCTGATCGCGGATCCGCCTTACGGTCTCGGCAAGGACTACGGCAACGACTCCGACAAGCTCGACACTGACGCTTATCTGGCATGGACCGAGCAGTGGATCACTGCCGCCGTTCCCAAGCTCAAGCCGAACGGCAGCCTCTATATTTTTTTGACGTGGCGTTACTCGCCGGAAATTTTCGTCATGCTCAAGCGCCGTTTGACCATGCTCAACGAAATCATCTGGGACCGCCGCGTGCCGTCGATGGGCGGCAGCACCCGCAAGTATTCGTCGGTGCACGACACTATCGGCTTCTTTGCGCGCGCCAAAGATTATTACTTCGACCTCGACGCGATTCGTATTCCTTACGATGCCGAAACCAAGAAGGCGCGCTCGCGCTCGATTTTCGTCGGCGCCAAGTGGCTGGAAATGGGCTATAACCCGAAGGATGTCTGGAGCGTGTCGCGCCTGCACCGCGAACACAAGGAGCGCGCCGATCATCCGACGCAGAAGCCGCTGGAAATCGTCGAGCGCATGATCAAGGCATCCTGTCCGCCGGGCGGCGTAGTGCTGGACCCTTTCATGGGCAGCGGTACGACGGCGGTGGCGGCAAGACGCTGCGGCCGCCGGTTTGTCGGCTTTGAACTGAACCCGGCCTATTGCGCGCTGATTGAGCAGCGTGTGGCCGGCCTCGATTCCACATCAGCACAGACCTCCAATGAGCAAGTCACTGGTTGAACGCATCATCCGCGCCGACGTGCGCGCGCTGTCGGCTTACCCGGTGCCGGACGCCGCCGGCTTCGTCAAACTCGACGCGATGGAAAACCCCTACACCTTGCCGCAGGCTTTGCGCGCGGAGCTGGGGCAGCGTCTGGCCGATGTCGCGCTGAATCGCTATCCGGTGCCGTCCTACACGCAACTGAAAGCCAAGCTGTGCCGCCACATGGGTGTGCCGGCAGGTTTCGACGTGCTGCTGGGCAATGGTTCGGACGAGTTGATTTCCATCGTGTCGGTGGCCTGCGCCACAGCGGGCGCCAAGGTGCTGGCACCGGAGCCGGGTTTCGTGATGTACGGCGTGTCGGCGAAGTTTGCCGGTCTCGACTATATCGGCGTGCCGCTCAAGGCGGACTTCACGCTGGATCTCGACGCCATGCTGGCGGCGATCGCAGAATATCAGCCGGCCATTACCTATCTCGCCTATCCGAACAATCCGACCGGCACGCTGTATGGCGCCGGCGATATGGAAGCGATCCTGCGCGCCGTCGGCGACAGCGGCATCGTGGTGGTTGACGAGGCATACCAGCCGTTCGCGCAAGAGAGCTTCATGCCGCGCTTGCCGGAATTCAACAATCTGGTGGTCATGCGCACCGTCTCCAAGCTCGGGCTGGCCGGCATCCGTCTCGGTTACATGGCTGCGAGCGCCGCCTTGTTGCAGGAATTCGACAAGGTGCGTCCTCCTTACAATATCAATGTGCTGACTCAGACCGCGGCGGAGTTCGTACTCGACCACACCGCCGAGCTGGACCGCCAGGCGGCGGCGCTGCGCAGTGCGCGCAGCGATCTGGCGGCGGCGATTTCTGCCGTCGGCGCTATTGAAGTTTTCCCTTCCGCAGCCAATTTCTTACTGATTCGGATGGCAAATGCGGATAAAGTGTTTGCAGGACTGCTGCAACGTAAGGTATTAGTCAAAAATGCCGGTAAAATGCATCCATTGCTGCAAAATTGCCTGAGAGTCAACGTCAGCACACCCGAAGAGAATGCCTCGTTCCTGGTTGCCCTGAAAGAATCGCTTCAGGAGCTCAGCCGGGAATCACTTTTGTAATGTCTGTTTTACCCTGATCATGTCAACTCCACGAACTGCAGAAGTCGTCCGCAACACCAACGAGACGCAAATTCGCGTCGCGATCAATCTGGATGGCACCGGCCAGCAAAAGCTGGACACCGGTGTGCCTTTTCTCGATCACATGCTGGACCAGATCGCGCGCCATGGTTTGATCGACCTCGACATCCAGGCCAAGGGCGACCTGCACATCGATGCGCATCACACCGTGGAAGATGTCGGCATCACGCTGGGCCAGGCTTTCGCCAAAGCCATCGGCGACAAGAAAGGTATCCGTCGCTACGGCCACGCCTACGTGCCGCTGGACGAAGCGCTGTCGCGCGTGGTCATCGATTTCTCCGGCCGTCCCGGTCTGGAATATCACATCCCCTTTACACGCTCGATGATCGGCGGCTTTGACGTCGATCTGACCAGCGAATTCTTCCATGGCTTTGTCAATCATGCGCAGGTCACGCTGCATATCGACAACTTGCGCGGCATCAATGCGCACCATCAATGCGAAACCGTATTCAAGGCTTTCGGACGTGCATTGCGCATGGCCATCGAGCTTGACTCGCGCGCGGCAGGAACGATTCCTTCCACCAAAGGCAGTCTGTAATGTGAGCTGGCCGGCGGAGTTGCTTTCGCCGTCCGCACTTTCTGTGCTTTTGCATTTTTTGATATGAATAAAATTGTTGTAGTGGATTATGGGATGGGCAATCTGCGCTCGGTCGCGCAAGCCCTGCGTCATGTCGCGCCTGAAGCCGATGTGCGTATTTCCGGAGAAGTCGCCGATATCCAGTCGGCCGACCGCGTCGTGCTGCCGGGTCAGGGCGCTATGCCGGACTGCATGCGCTGCCTGCGCGAGTCCGGTTTGCAGGAGGCCGTAATCGCCGCGTCGCGCAGTAAACCTTTGTTCGGCGTCTGCGTCGGCGAGCAAATGTTGTTCGACTGGAGCGAAGAAGGCGATACGCCGGGACTCGGTTTGTTGCCGGGCAAGGTGGTGCGCTTCCAGCTCGACGGCCAGACACAGGACGACGGCTCGCGTTTCAAGGTGCCGCAGATGGGCTGGAACCGCGTACACCAGAAAGTCGCGCATCCGCTCTGGGACGGCATTGACGAGCAGGCTTACTTCTATTTTGTGCACAGCTATTACGCGCAACCGGGCGAATCGGCTCACACCGTGGGCGAGACTGTTTACGGCGAACCGTTCGCCTGTGCCGTCGCCCGCGATAATATTTTTGCAACGCAATTCCATCCGGAAAAAAGTGCCTCTGCGGGTTTGCAGCTGTACCGGAATTTCGTACACTGGAAACCTTGATTTTTGCTTAATTTTTGTCCAACCGGCAAGTTGTGCAGCGATGCTGACTTGTTCTCTTTTTACCTAACGTTATTACCGTAGCCATGCTGCTGATACCTGCCATCGACCTGAAAGACGGTCATTGCGTTCGCCTGAAGCAAGGCGATATGGACCAAGCCACCGTATTCTCCCAAGACCCCGCCGAAATGGCGCGTCACTGGCTCGCGCAAGGCGCTCGTCGTCTGCATCTGGTTGATCTGAACGGTGCCTTCGCCGGCAAGCCGAAGAACGAATCCGCCGTCAAGGCGATTCTCAAGGCCGTACGTGATTTCGCCGTCGAAAACGACGTCGACGAAATTCCCGTGCAGCTGGGCGGCGGCATTCGCGATCTTGACACCATCGAGCGCTATCTGGACGACGGCCTGTCCTATATCATCATCGGCACCGCCGCGGTGAAGAACCCCGGCTTCCTGCATGACGCCTGCAGTGCGTTTCCGGGCCAGATCATCGTCGGCCTCGACGCCAAGGACGGCAAGGTTGCCACCGACGGCTGGAGCAAGCTGTCCGGCCATGAAGTAGTCGACCTGGCGCAAAAATTCGAAGGCTACGGCTGCGAAGCCATCGTCTACACCGACATCGGCCGCGACGGCATGATGGGTGGCGTCAACATCGAAGCGACCGTGCGCCTGGCGCAGGCCGTGTCGATCCCGATCATCGCCTCCGGCGGCGTGCATAGCATCAAGGACGTCGAAGCTCTGTGCGGCGTGCAGGACGAAGGCATCGAAGCCGTCATTTGCGGCCGTTCGATCTATGAAGGCACGCTGGACCTGAGCTCGGCGCAAGACCGCGCCGACGAACTGACAGAAGAAGCATCACCGGCGTCCGAAGGGTCCGACAGCGAACAATCATGACACTCGCAAAACGCATCATTCCCTGTCTCGACGTGACAGCCGGACGGGTTGTCAAAGGCGTCAATTTCCTTGAGCTGCGCGACGCCGGCGATCCGGTGGAAATCGCGCGCCGCTACGACGAGCAGGGCGCGGATGAAATCACCTTTCTCGACATCACCGCTTCATCGGACGGCCGTGGCCTGATCCTCGACATCATCGAAGCGGTGGCCTCGCAAGTCTTCATTCCGCTGACGGTAGGCGGTGGCGTGCGCGCGGTCGACGACGTGCGCCGTCTGCTCAATGCCGGCGCGGATAAAGTCGGCATCAACACCTCGGCCGTGACCAATCCGCAGCTGGTGGAAGACGCCGCCAGCAAATACGGTTCGCAATGTATCGTCGTCGCGATCGACGCCAAGCGCACCGGCGAAGGCAAGTGGGAAGTGTTCACCCACGGCGGCCGCAACGCCACCGGCCTGGATGCGGTGGAATGGGCGCGCAAGATGGCCCAACTGGGCGCCGGTGAAATCCTGCTGACCAGCATGGACCGCGACGGTACGCGCAGCGGCTTCGACCTGGCGCTTACGCGCGCGGTGTCCGAAGCGGTGGCGATTCCGGTGATCGCCTCCGGCGGCGTCGGCGGCTTGCAGGATCTGGCTGACGGCATCAAGCAGGGCAAAGCGGACGCCGTGCTGGCGGCGAGCATCTTCCACTACGGTCAACACACCGTACAGGAAGCCAAACGTTTTATGGCCGATCAAAATATTCCTATGAGGCTGGCATGAGCATCAGTGCAAAATGGCTGAACAAGGTGAAGTGGGACGAAGTCGGACTGGTGCCGGTGATTGCTCAGGAAGTCGGCTCCAACGACGTGCTGATGTTTGCCTGGATGAATCGCGAAGCGCTGGCCAAGACTGTGCAATCCGGTGAAGCCGTCTACTGGAGCCGTTCGCGCAAGAAACTGTGGCACAAGGGCGAAGAATCCGGCCACTTCCAGAAGGTCCACGAAATTCGCCTCGACTGCGACGAAGACGTGGTCTTGCTGAAGGTCGAACAGGTGGCCGGCATTGCCTGCCACACCGGCCGTCATTCCTGTTTCTTCCAGAAGTTCGAAGGCAACGCCGAGACCGGCGAATGGCAGACGGTCGAACCGGTCCTGAAAGACAATGAAGCAGCGGCGCCGGAAAAAGAAAAGCCGAAGCGCACACGCAAAGCCACTCCCAAAGTCACACCCAAGGTCGAGCCATGAGTGAAACACTGCGCCGTCTGGCCGAAGTGATCGAATCGCGCAAGCTGGCCAACGGCGGCAATCCTGAGAAGTCCTACGTCGCCAAGCTGTTTTCCAAAGGCGACGACGCCATTCTGAAGAAGATCGGCGAAGAAGCTGCCGAGACCATCATGGCCGCCAAGGATGCACGCGTCAGCGGCGATGCGTCCAAGGTGCTCTACGAGTGCGCCGACCTGTGGTTCCATTCCATGGTCCTGCTGGCGCAATTCGATCTGAAGCCGCAGGATGTGCTGAATGAACTGGCGCGCCGCGAGGGCTTGTCGGGCCTGGACGAAAAAGCCAGCCGTCCCGCCGACGCCTGAGCAAGACACCAAAAAGATAACCAAGACACGCGGCGCAGAACAGTGGCCCGTTTATCGAGACACCGAGGAGGAGCAGCTTTGGACAACTGTATTTTCTGCAAGATCGCCGCCAAGCAGATTCCGTCGAAGATGATTTATGAAGACGACGACGTCATCGCTTTCCACGACATCAACCCGGCCGCGCCGGTGCACTTCCTGATCATTCCCAAAGAGCACGTCGCCACCCTGGCCGATTGCGGGGAGAAACATGCTGCGCTATTGGGTAAAATGGCCTTGCTTGCGCCAAAACTGGCGCAGGAACAGGGATGCGGTTACCAGCTTGATGCGAGCGGCGACAAGACCGGCGGTTTCAAGACGCTTTTCAATACAGGCCCGGACGGCGGCCAAGAGGTGTACCATCTGCATATGCATGTGATCGGCGGCGCGCATCCGTGGCGAACCAAGTCCGTGCTGCAGGGATAAGCCGATAACCGATCGTCGGCATGCCTGGCAAGAATATTGCAACAAAGATTTATTTGAATACAGGACACGCGTGTCCGCTTAGGAGAGAAAAATGGGTTCGTTCAGTATCTGGCATTGGTTGATCGTTCTGGTTATCGTTATGGTCGTTTTCGGCACGAAGAAGCTGGGCAACATGGGTTCCGACCTCGGCAAGGCCGTCAAGGGCTTCAAGGACGGCGTCAAGGGCGAAGAAGAGAAGCCTGTCGCCAAGGATCAGACCACCATCGACGTGCAAGCCAAAGACAAAGAAAAATCCGGCAGCTAACCATTCCGTCGACGCCCGCGTCTGCCTTACCGGCTGCGCGGGCTATCGTTGTTCCTGATGCCCCGGCGTTGCATGGTGTTTGCTGCGCTTTCGTTTCCAGGTCCGTGGCACTCACTTTCGCTCATTTCAGCTACTTACCCTCGCAATGATTGATATTGGTCTTTCCAAGCTGGCTTTAATCGGCGTCGTCGCGCTGGTCGTGATCGGCCCTGAGCGTCTGCCCAAGGTCGCGCGCATGGCGGGTTCACTGTTCGGCCGCGCGCAGCGTTACATCAACGAGGTCAAGACCGAGGTCAGCCGCGAAATCGAGTTGGAGGAGTTGCGCAAGATGCAGAAGGATGTGGAAGAAGCTGCCAGCGACGTCCACAGCAGTATTTCCAAGAGCGTCGCCGATGCCGAGAACTCCATCAACGATGCCTGGAATGACAGCAACTCGGGCAGTAGCACCAGCTGGAGCTCGACGCCCAGCCCGGAAGCGCTGACCATCAAGGCCAAGAATTTTCGCAAGAAAAAGCTGTCACGTACCTCGGCCGTGCCGGCGTGGTACAAGAATCAAAGCGGCCGCCGCACCCGCGTGATTTCCGCCGCTGCGCGCGTAGCCAAATATCGTCCGATCGGCGCCGGCAAATCTGCCGGTTTCTTCTAATCCCGATGGACGCGTTTTCCGTGTTTTCCATCCCACTCCTGCAGTAATTCCATGGCCGAAGAACAGAAAACGTCAGGTAGCGAAGATACCTTCATCTCGCATCTGATCGAATTGCGCAGCCGCGTGGTGAAGTCCTCGGCTGCCGTGCTCATCATCTTCCTGTGCATGATGCCGTGGGCCGCGCATATTTTCGATCTGCTCGCCGCGCCGATGATCCATGCGCTGCCGGTCGGCAGCAAGATGATTGCGACCGGCGTCATTACGCCGTTCCTGATTCCGGTCAAGGTCACCATGCTGATGGCCTTCATCATCGCCTTGCCGTGGGTGCTGTACCAGATGTGGGCATTCGTCGCGCCGGGTCTGTACACGCATGAAAAACGCCTGGTTGCGCCACTGGTGATTTCGTCGTCGATACTGTTCATCACGGGAGTGGCGTTCTGCTACTTCTTCGTGTTCGGGGTGGTGTTCCCGTTCATCAATAACTTCGCACCGAAGTCGGTATCGGTGGCGCCGGATATCGACAGTTACGTCGACTTCGTGCTGACCATGTTCCTGGCGTTCGGCATCACTTTCGAAGTACCGATTATCGTGATCGTGCTGGTGCGCATGGGCCTGGTGCCGCTGGCGAAACTCAAGCAGATCCGCCCTTATGTCGTGGTCGGTGCTTTCGTGATCGCTGCGGTAGTGACGCCGCCGGACATCATGAGCCAGTTGATGCTGGCCGTGCCTTTGTGCCTGTTGTATGAAGTCGGCCTGCTGGTGGCGCCGATTTTCGAGAAAGCGACGCGCGCGCCGGAAGAACAGGAAGACGCTGTCGGCGGTTGATCTGAACCGCGATGCAAATAAAAAGGCCACTGCATGCAGTGGCCTTTTTGTTGTTGCGGTGGCGGAAGTCATTCAGGCACAACCAAGGGAATCTGGCGTAGCCAATGCACCAGCGGATAGGCATCCTTGAAGCCGGTCAGCACTTCCTTGCCGAGATCGGCCGGAATCTTTTTCTTGATGCTGCTCTCTTTCCAGACGATGAAGTTCTTCAGCTTGACGTATTCGATATGCGGGCTGTCGGCGTCGAAGCCTTTCGGTGGACGCGTCAGTTTGCCTTCCTCCTGCAAGCCGCCATAGCCGTCCTTGATCGACTTGGTTTTGATCACCTTGCTGAAACCAGCTGCATCGGCAATGACCGTCTGGCGGATGGCGCGCAGGCGATCAGAGGGCGGCATGTATTCGCCGCCGGCGATCAGCAACTGGCCGTCGGCATCGATGTGGAAGTAATAAGCAGGGCCGCCGCCTGAGCTAGGCTTCTTCAGGCCGCTGGCGGTCAGCGACGCCGAAAAGTGCGTCTTGTACGGGCTCTTGTCGTGCGAGAAGCGCATGTCGCGGTTGATGCGGAACAGCGCCTTCTTCGGATTGCAGCTGGCGATGATCGGATCGAACTTGCTGATGTCGGCGATCAGCTTAGTCACCAGCTCCAGAAACTCCGCGCGCAGGATGTCGTAGCGTGGCTTGTTCATGACGAACCAGGCGCGGTTGTTGTTCTCCGACAGCTCGGCGAGATATTGAGTCAGATCACGGATGTGCATACGCTTGCTTTCTTGTTCCTGTACGTTGTGTTCAGTGGGTTTGCCGGTTTATTCGCGCTCTTCGCGTTTCGGCGGCGGACGTTTGCCGACCACGATTTCCAGCGTGGTTTCCTGTGCTTTGCGCAGCACGGTCATCTTGGCTTTTGCACCAGGTGTCAGTTGCGCGATCAGGTTCAGCATTTCGGTGGTGTCGCTGACCGGTTTGCCTTCGACGCTGATGAGGATATCGCCCGGCTTCATGCCGGCCTTGTCGGCCGGGCCGTTCTTGAGCACGCCGGCGATGATGGCGCCGGTCTTCTTGGTCAGGCCGAAGCTTTCCGCCAGCTCAGGTGTGATGTCCTGCGGTTCGACGCCGATCCAGCCGCGCACCACCTGGCCGTGGCCGATGATGGCTTCCATCACGTTCTTGGCGGTCGAGACGGGAATGGCAAAGCCGATGCCAAGGTTGCCGCCGGTGCGCGAATAAATCGCCGTGTTGATGCCCAGCAGATTGCCGTTGGTATCGACCAGCGCGCCGCCGGAATTGCCCGGATTGATCGCCGCATCGGTCTGAATGAAATTCTCAAAGGTGTTGATGCCGAGGTGATTGCGGCCCAGCGCCGAGATAATGCCCATGGTGACGGTCTGGCCGACGCCGAAGGGGTTGCCGATGGCCAGCACGATGTCGCCGACGGTGGCTTGCTCGACGTGCGCCAGCGTAATCGCCGGCAGGTTCGGTAAATCGATCTTGATCACGGCAAGGTCGGTTTCCGGATCGGTACCGACCACTTTGGCGGTCGCTTTACGGCCATCGGCCAGCGCCACTTCGATTTCGTCGGCGGCTTCCACCACGTGGTTGTTGGTCAGGATGTAGCCTTGCGGGCTGACGATGACGCCGGAGCCGAGACTGGACTGTTTGTCGTCCTGCTGATCCTCGAACTGATCGCCGAAGAATTTCTTGAAGAACGGATCATCCATGAATGGATTTTTTTGCGGGCGTGCTTCGGTCGTGGTGAAGATATTCACCACCGACGGCATTGCCTGACGCGCGGCGTCGCGATACGAGTTTGGCGTCGGCGCACCGGGAGCGGCTTCCTGCATCTGGACCGAGGAAGCGGCAGGGCGCACGCGGGAACTCAGTGTTCCGCTAGCCCAATCCGGCTTCAAGGTAGCTACAATGAACCAAACCGCCAAACCGACAGTTACGGTTTGTGCAAACAACAGCCAAAAACGTCGCATATTGAAATAAAAATGAGGATGAAAGATGACCCTGCGCACAGCAAATAGGGATGAACTTGCCAAATACTTAGCGCAAACGCTGAATATCGCACAATACCGCGATTATTGCCCAAATGGGCTACAGGTGGAAGGGCGCGCCGGGATCGGTCTGGTCGTCAGCGGCGTGACGGCGAGCCAGGCGCTGATCGAAGCGGCCATTGAATTGAAGGCGGACGCGATCCTGGTCCACCACGGCTATTTCTGGCGCGGCGAAGATGCGCGGGTGGTCGGCACCCGGCAAAAGCGTCTTAAGGCGCTCCTGACGCACGACATCAATCTGTTTGCTTACCATTTGCCGCTCGATGGCCATCCCGAGCTTGGCAACAATGCGCAGTTGGCGCGGCAACTGAGCCTGGTTGGCGAAGACCGCTTCTGCGACGACAAGCTGGGCTGGCTGGGCAGCGTACAGGCCGATGCCAATGTCGCCACCGTGGGCGACCTCGCGCGACTGATTGAGCGCCGTCTGGGGCGCACACCTTTGCTGATCGGCGACCCCGGCCAGCCGGTCGGCAAGGTCGGCTGGTGCACCGGCGGCGCGCAAGGCTTTCTCGGCGATGCGATCGCGGCCGGCGCATCGGTCTATATCAGCGGCGAAATCTCCGAACAGACCGTGCATCTGGCGCGTGAAACCGGCGTGGCCTATATCGCCGCGGGCCATCACGCAACCGAGCGCTACGGCGTGCAGGCACTGGGGGCGCATATTGCAGACCATTTCGGCATTCGCCATCAGTTTGTCGACATCGACAATCCGGCGTGATGCCGTCAACTCTGTCGTCAATTCGTTACGCAGGCGCAGAAATAAAAAAGCCCGCCTTTAGCGGGCTTTTTGCATGCGAAATGCTTATTTCTTGAGCGAATCGCGAATTTCACGCAGCAGCACGATATCTTCCGGCGGCGCGGCAGGAGCGGCAGGCGCTTCTTCTTTTTGATGCGTGGCCAGGTCGCGCGCCTTGTTGATCATGCGCACCATCTGAAAAATGATGAAAGCCAGAATCAGGAAGTTGATCAGAATAGTCAGAAAATTGCCGTAGGCAAACACGGCGCCGGCTTTCTTCGCCTCAATCAGCGTCAATTGCGAGCCCTGGCCGTTCAGCGGCAGGTAATAATTGGCGAAATCCAGTCCGCCAAAGATCTTTCCGACCACCGGCATGATGATATCCTGCACCAGCGATTCGACGATTTTGCCGAAGGCGCCGCCGATAATCACACCGACGGCGAGGTCGACAACGTTGCCCTTGAGCGCGAAAGTACGAAATTCTTGCATCATGCCCATCTTTTTCTCCTATAAATTGTTGCAAAACGACGCAGTCGGTTATATCGTGCTTCGATTAAAAAGTAAATTGCTGGCAATTTATTGCACAATACAAAAAACTGAGACATCCATGGAAGTACTTGAATTATTAAAAAAGTTCCATTAATCGCATTTCACGAATTGTTATTCGCTTTAAAAGGCACTTCGGGTTAGTTATAATCTAAGGTTGCTGGAAGTTCCGTTGAGTTTTCGTATTTTCACTAATTGGGGTTGGTATGAGTAACGAAAAACAGGTCGACTCCAGTCGGCGGGGTTTGCTCGTCGCGACTTGCGCGGCGGGTGGCGTGGCTGGACTGGCTACAGCAGGAGCATTTGTTTCAACTTTTCAACCATCGGAACGCGCCAAGGCAGCCGGCGCGCCGGTCGAAGTGGATATTTCCACCTTGGCGCCGGGCGAGATGAAAACCGTGGAATGGCGCGGTAAGCCGGTGTGGATCCTCAAGCGCACGCCGGAAATGGTGGATTCGCTGAAAAAAGTCGACGCACAGGTCGCCGATCCGCAATCCAAGCGCACTGAATTTTCCACCACCCCTGAATACGCATTGAACGAATGGCGTTCGATCAAGAAGGACGTCCTGGTGGTCGTGGGTATCTGCCCGCACCTGGGATGTTCGCCTAGCTCCAAGTTCCAGACCGGCGCGCAGCCGTCGCTGCCGGACGACTGGCAGGGCGGTTTCCTCTGTCCGTGCCATGGTTCGACGTTTGACCTGGCGGGTCGGGTCTACAAAAACAAACCGTCCCCAGACAACCTCCAGGTTCCACGGTACATGTTTGAAGGTGACACGAAACTGGTCATCGGCAAAGATGAGAAAGGCGAGGCGTAATCATGGCTGCATTCCAAGAAAAACAATTGCCCAAAGACGCACCGGTATCCGCAAAAGCATTGAACTGGGTTGACGCCCGTTTCCCTCTGACTTCCACTTGGAAAGCCCATCTTTCCGAGTACTACGCTCCCAAGAATTTCAACTTCTGGTACGCCTTCGGTTCGCTGGCGCTGCTGGTGCTGGTCATTCAGATCGTGACCGGGATTTTCCTGGTAATGCACTACAAGCCGGATGCCAACCTGGCGTTCGCTTCGGTCGAATACATCATGCGCGACGTCCCCTGGGGCTGGCTGGTGCGTTACATGCACTCCACCGGCGCGTCGGCATTCTTCATCGTGGTCTACCTGCACATGGTGCGCGGCCTGCTGTACGGCTCCTATCGCAAACCACGCGAGCTGGTCTGGCTGTTCGGCGTCGCCATCTTCCTGTGCCTGATGGGCGAAGCCTTCATGGGCTACCTGCTGCCATGGGGCCAGATGTCCTACTGGGGCGCACAGGTGATCGTCAACCTGTTCGGCGCGATTCCTTTCATCGGGCCTGACCTGTCGCTGTGGATTCGCGGCGACTATGTGGTTTCCGACGCGACGCTGAACCGCTTCTTCTCGTTCCATGTGATCGCGATTCCGCTGGTCCTGATCGGCCTGGTGGTGGCGCACATCATCGCGCTGCACGAAGTCGGCTCCAACAATCCCGACGGCGTCGAGATCAAGGAAAAGCTGGACGAAAAGGGCGTACCGCTGGACGGCGTGCCATTCCATCCGTATTACTCCGTGCATGACGTGATGGCGGTTGCCGTGTTCCTGATTGTATTCACCGCCGTCGTGTTCTTCGCTCCGGAAATGGGTGGCTACTTCCTCGAGTACAACAACTTCATCCCGGCCGATTCGCTCAAGACCCCGCCGCATATCGCACCGGTCTGGTACTTCACGCCGTTCTACTCGATCCTGCGTGCGACGACCTCGGACTTCATGGTCTACCTGATGGCCGGTATCGCCGCTTATGTTGCGCTGCTGCTGGTGAAGTCAAATCGCAATGCCATCTTCAAGATTGCGGCGATCGTCATCGGCGTGGCCATCATTGCCGGCATGGCGATCTTCGACGCCAAGTTCTTCGGTGTGGTGCTGATGGGCGTGTCCGTCATGATCCTCGGCGGTCTGCCTTGGCTGGATCATTCGAAAGTGAAGTCGATCCGCTATCGCCCGAGCTGGCACAAGTACATCTACATCGCGTTCGCCATCGCCTTCCTGGTGCTAGGCTACCTCGGCGTCAAGCCGCCTGGCGTCTGGGGTGCGCTGCGTGTGGGCGACCACATCATCCTGGGCGATATTGCCCAGACCGTGAGTCAAGTATGTACTTTCATTTACTTCGGTTTCTTCTTACTGATGCCATGGTGGAGTGCTGCAGGACAGTTCAAGCAAGTTCCTGACCGCGTTACTTATCATCCGCACTAAGCCAGCCAAGAGGATAAAAATGACATTGCTGAAAAGACTGATCTCGACTCTCGTGCTGCTGCCTGCGCTGGCTTACGCCAACGAAGGCGGATATCCGCTGGATGCAGCACCGGACCGTACCACTGACGTATCGGCCCTGCAAAATGGCGCCAAGCTGTTCGTCAACTATTGTTTGAATTGCCACGCGGCATCATCCATGCGTTACAACCGCTTGCGCGATATTGGCCTGTCGGAAGATCAAATCAAAAACAATCTGCTGTTCACCGGCGAAAAAGTCGGCGATCTGATGAAAAACACCATGCTGCCGCAAGATGCCAAGGCATGGTTTGGCGCGGTTCCACCGGATTTGTCCGTGATCGCCCGCGCCAAAGCGTCTGAAGCCGGCAGCGGTCCGGACTGGATTTACACCTATCTGCGCACCTATTACAAGGACGACAGCCGTCCAACCGGCTGGAATAACATGGTTTTCCCTAATGTCGGCATGCCGCACGTGTTGTGGGAATTGCAAGGTATTCGCGCGCCGAAGTATGCAGAAGAGAAAGATCCGCACGAAGAAGGTAAGACCATTCACAAGTTTGTGGGCTTCGAACAGTTGAAACCAGGCAAGATGACTGCTGTCGAATACGACAATGCGGTAGCTGATTTGGTCGGATACTTGCAATGGATGGGTGAACCCGCGCAAAATACGCGTAAGCGCCTCGGCGTCTGGGTTTTACTGTTCTTGGGTTGCTTCCTTGTGTTGGCATGGCGTCTGAACGCTTCCTTCTGGAAAGAAGTTAAGTAAGCAGTGAAGTAAGTTTATTGTGTCCGCGCAGTCTGCGGACGTACGTATCGGGGTGAGACGTACAGCGTCTCACCCCTTTGTTTCTAAGGCACTACAAAAATGATGGTTCTCTACTCGGGCACAACCTGCCCATTCTCGCAACGTTGCCGCCTCGTTCTGTTCGAAAAGGGCATGGACTTTGAAATCCGCGACGTTGACCTGTTCAACAAGCCAGAAGATATTTCGGTCATGAATCCGTACGGTCAGGTGCCTATCCTGGTCGAGCGCGATCTGGTTCTGTACGAATCCAACATCATCAACGAATACATCGACGAACGCTTCCCGCATCCGCAGCTGATGCCGGCAGATCCGCTGATGCGCGCGCGTGCACGCCTCATGCTGTTCAATTTCGAAAAGGAATTGTTCATCCACGTGCACACCCTGGAAAACGAAAAGACCAAGGCAGCGGAGAAATCCCACGAAAAGGCCCGCGCAGAAATCCGCGATCGCCTGACTACGCTGGCGCCGCTGTTCCTGAAAAACAAGTACATGCTCGGCGACGAGTTCTCCATGCTCGATGTCGCCCTGGCGCCGTTGCTCTGGCGTCTCGACCACTACGGCATCGAGCTGTCGAAGACAGCAGCGCCGCTGATGAAATACGCTGAGCGTATTTTCTCGCGTCCTGCCTACATCGAAGCACTGACACCTTCCGAAAAGGTCATGCGTCGTTAAGCTTCGCGCTGCATTTTGTATTATCCTGTCTCGCCGGTTGATCCATTTCAATAGGACAATCGGCGAACGCATTTATGATTGCAGCTTTCAGGATTGCCGCTTTAATCGGCAGCAGTCTGTTTTCCGGATCGGTTTTTGTCATGCCAGAAGTATCTACCAAACCTTATCTACTGCGCGCCATCTACGAATGGTGCACAGACAACGGCTATACGCCGCACATCGCGGTGGTGGTGGATGCGCGGACGCGCGTGCCCATGCAATTCGTCAAGAACGGCGAGATCGTCCTCAACATCAGCTTTGAAGCCACCAGCGGTCTCAAGATGGACAACGACGTCATCGGCTTCAGCGCGCGCTTTGGCGGTGTCTCGCGCGACATCTCGGTCCCGGTCGAAAACGTCATCGCTATTTACGCCCGTGAAAACGGACAGGGCATGGCGTTCGAAGCACCCGCCGTACTCGCCGTCGGCGAACACGTCGATGATGAACCGGAAGCAGTGTCAACCCCGACTTTGGGCCTTGCATCCGTTCCCGCATCGGAAAAAGTCGAGTCCAGCAGTGAAGAAAACCACGATAATGAGCCAGAGCCACCAAAAAAAGGTGGAAGGCCTGTACTAACCAGAATTAAATAGGCTATAATCTCGTTCTCAGTTTTGCTGGCTTAGCTCATCTGGTAGAGCACCTGACTTGTAATCAGGGGGTGGCGGGTTCAAGTCCTGCAGCCAGCACCAAGTTTCAAAGAAAAAGGCTCACCGTTTGGTGGGCCTTTTTCTTTTGCTCCGCAGTTTCCGATGTCGTTGGATTTGGGGATGACGTTTTCTTTCAGGGGCACAAGCTTCTGGATTATCAGTAAATAAAAAAGCCGGCGAGAGCCGGCTTTTTTATTAGTTTATCGCTACTGCATTCGTACCATTCGACGCGTGCGCGAGCGAGCAATCTTCTCCGCGCTTATTTAGCCTCAGGCTTGACCGCTCTGCCGGTATAGCTCAGCTTGCGCAATTCCGGCTCGGCTACGGACTCGTCCATCAAGGTGAAGGACACGCTCCCGGGCATGATGCCCATCAGGGCAATGTTCACTTCGGTACGCACATACTTCACTTCGCCGGAATAAAGGCTGAAATCCAGGGCTGTTGCGACGGAAGTCGAAGTCTTGGCCTGGTACGCGCCGGCCGGCCGGTCAACGAAGAAGAAGCCGCGTGCTCGCGATCTGCCCACGACCTGGTTGTTGAGCAGGATTTCCGGCTGGACAGGAGAGCCGAAGAACGCCGACGAGCGCAGGAAATAAATGCGGCCATAACCCGGCTTGAGGGCCGGCATGGCGGTATCCAGATCGGTCTGTGTCGGACCTGACGCGCAGCCGGCCAAGACTGTAAGCAGCATCACAACGGCCAGCAACGGGCGAATCGTTTTCATCACTATTGTTCTTTCTTGTCGTCGCTTGATTGAATCGGCGGAGCGGCATGTGCCAGGCATTGAATGCGCATGGAGATCCCCTCGCACGCATTGCAGCAGCCGGTTTTGGCCATGCGTTCCCCACATCTGTCCGTTCCTGGCTCCCCATTTCGGCCCCGTGAACGGACAACATGTAAATATTAGCAAACAAAGCTGACGGACAGTGGAAAGAGCCGTGAATCGTGCCCTAAGAGATACGTCCTATATCGACGCCAGAGAAATCAGCGCCTCTTGCCTGGCGCTATCGACGTCCCACGCGGGAATCCACAGTCTGGCGTAGGCCTCGGCATCCGGCCGGCATGATGCACCGTCACGCTGAGCATTGACGGCGGCTTCCATGGCGGCGGCTACCTGTTGGGCGACGCGTGGCCCCAGTGCGGGATCCCGGAGCAGCGTTTCCAGCTGCTGCATCAAGGCGATGGCAGGGCTGATTAGCGAATTCATGGCAGGTCTCCAGGTACGCGGGTGCGGATAATCAGGCTTGAATGAACGTCGTCCATCAGGAGGATTCCTGACGGACGACACGTACTGCGTATGACAGCGGCAAAGCCGTAGCGGTCAGCCGTTGCGGAAAATGAAGCTGTACGCATTGAGCGCCGGTGCACCGCCGAGATGCGCATACAGTACCTTTGAGCCTTCCGGAAATTCGCCGAGACGCACTTTCTCGATCATACCGTGCATCGATTTGCCCTCGTACACCGGATCGGTCAGGATGCCTTCGGTACGCGCGCACAGGCGAATCGCCTCCAGCGTGCCTTCGTTCGGCAAGCCGTATTCAGGTCCGCCGAAGCGCGTGTCGAGCACAATGTCCTTTTCGGTAATGTCGTAATTCAGTTCGACCAGGCCGGCGGTGTTTTTGGCGATGCGCAGGATCTGGTCGAAGGTTTGTTTCGGCTTGGCAGAAGCGTCGATGCCGATCACGCGGTCGGCGCGGCCGTCTGCGGCAAAACCAACCACCATGCCCGCCTGCGTACTGCCGGTCACGGCACAGGTGACGATGTAATCGAACTTGAAGCCGAGTTCTTTTTCCTGTTGGCGCACCTCTTCGGCAAAGGCGACGAAGCCCAGCCCGCCCTTCGGATGTTCCGAGCAGCCGGCCGGAATCGGATACGGCTTGCCGCCGCTCTGGCGCACGCTCTCCATCGCATCTTCCCAGCTCTTGCGGATGCCGATATCGAAACCGGCCACGTCCAGGCGCACATCGGCGCCCATGATGCGCGACATTTCGATATTGCCGACGCGGTCGTATACGGCGTCGGAATAGTTCACCCAGTTCTCTTGCACCAGAACGCACTTCAGACCGAGGTGGGCGGCGACTGCTGCCACCTGGCGCGTCTGATTCGACTGGATACCGCCGATCGACACCAGTGTGTCGTAGCCGCCGTCCAGCGCCTCGGGGATCAGGTACTCCAGCTTGCGCGTCTTGTTGCCGCCGAAGGCCAGGCCGCTGTTGCAGTCTTCGCGCTTCATGTAGAGATCGACCTTGCCGCCGAGATGTGCGCTCAGACGTTTGAGCGGTTGGATCGGCGTCGGGCCGAAGGTCAGCGGATAGCGGGCGAATTTTTTCAGATTCATGCGTGATGCTCCTGGAGTGTGAGGGGATGTCCATGCATCGGCACTGGCGAACAAGGACGGCATGGACTGCTCCTCCGATATCGGTGTGATGTGCGATGGCATGTGGTGGTGTAGCGGTGTGCGCTGGATTTCATTGTAGGAATGAATGCGCGCATCAGGGTTGCGAACTTGCGCTACTATTTGATGAGTAATACTTCAATTAACAATTTATGTTTATTTTTATTTTGAAAAATAAAATATGAAAGCAACAAAATTGCGTAGCAAGAGCGTTGAAACAGAATCCTTCAACGACACCCTCGATCGCACCGATCGCGCCATCCTCAAGCTGCTGCAACGCGACGCTTCGATTTCCAACGTGGCGTTGGCGGCCAAGGTCAATCTCAGCGCGCCGGCCTGCCTGCGCCGGGTGGAGCGTCTCAAGGAATTGGGCTTGATCAAGGGCATCGTCGCGCTGCTCAATCCGCGCGCGCTGGATGCCGGCACGCTGGTGATGATCGGCGTCGTGCTGGATCGCTCCACGCCGGAGTCGTTCACCGCTTTTGAGAAGGCGGTGCAGAAAGTGTCAGGCTGTCTGGAATGTCACGTCGTCACGGGCGAGTTCGACTACTTCATGCTGGTGCGCACCAAGGACAACGACAGCTTCAACCGCCTGCATGCCGAGCAGCTGTTGTATCTGCCTGGCGTGCGCCAGGTGCGCACCTTCATGGTGATCAAGGAAGTGCTGTCGACCACGCAGCTGCATTTGTGAGAGGTACTTGTGAGCTGTACTTGTGATTCGCAACAAACTCAGATGTCCTTGTTCAATTCGCCCAGCAGATAGTCGAGAAAGATTTCCACAATGCGCGGCAAGGTGCGTCCCGATAGCGTCTGCACCTCAACGTAGCGTCCATCGAGTGCGCGGTCGCGAATCGGCACCATCGTGAACTCGCCCTTGGCGATGCGATAGCGCACCGTCACTTCGCCGGTGATCGACAAGGCATCGCCCTCCAGCAGATAGTTGTGCAGCGTCTGGATGTAATTACTGGTGAGGACCGGCTCAAACACCAGCTGCTGGCGGCTGCACGCCAGGTCGAACAGCTGCCGCAGCGTGGTGTCCGGATCGGGCAGCGCCAGCGGATAAGGCCGCAGCTGCGATAGCGTCACACTCTTGAACTTGCTCAGCGGATGGCCGTTGCGCATCAGCAGCAGCACCGGTGCCGGTTGCTGATGCACGATCTTGATGTCCGGCTCGGGCAGACGATTGAAGGTCACGCCGATGTCGGCATTGCCGTCGCGCACCTGGCGCGAGACCATGGTTGGCGGTCCCACATACACCTGAAACTGGATCGCCGGATACTTTTGCTGAAAGCTGCGGATCAGCCGCGGCATGAAGTCGATGCCGAATCCCTCCGACGCCGCCACCCGGATGCGTCCGCTGCGCAAGCCTTTCAGCGCCAGCAAGTCGGCCACCACGCGATCCGCTTCCAGCGTCACCTTCTGCGCATGCGCGGCCAGCATTTCCCCGCCCGCGCTCAGCACCATGCCGCGCGGTCGGCGCTCGAACAGGACTGTGTCGAGCAATTCTTCCAGGCTGCTGATCTGGCGGCTGATCGCCGAACTGGCGACATTCAGGCGCTGCGACGCTTCAGCGATGGAGCCGCAACGCACCACTTCGAGGAAATAGCGCAGCGCGGTGTCTTGCAGATATTGAGATTTCATGTCGGCCTTTGCAAACGCGATGGAGAGGTCACCGCCATGGTCTGCAAGTAAGCAAAAACCCTGCCTTCTCATTTCGGCAACGCAGGCTTAGGAATTCTCTAATTGTTGCAGCGCCTCAATCGACCTAGTATCCACTTCACGCTGTTGCTTAATTGCTTGCTTAAGTGGTTGCTCAATTTGTTGCTGAGTTTCATGCCGTTGTTTTTTCAAACAATTCAGAATGGAAGGTCGGGAATGAACGCGAAGAAGAATGTGGTCAAGGAATCCGGAACTGCGTGGCTGCGCAATGCATTGCTGCTGGCGGGGGCTGCAGCGACGTTGTCGGTATCCGCCCCGGTGCTGGCCAACAAGGCCAACGACACGCTGGTGTACGCCTCCGACAGCGAGGTCGAAAACATCAGCCAGTATCACAACAACCTGCGTGAAGGCGTCATTCTGGCCCATCTGATCTGGGACACGCTGGTGTTTCGCGACCCCAAGACCGGCGAGTACAAACCGCAGCTCGCCACTGCCTGGAAGTGGGAATCGCCCACTGCGCTCGTGATGGATCTGCGCCAGGGCGTGCAATTCCAGAACGGTGACAAGTTCAGCGCCGATGACGTCGTCTTCACCTTCAACTACGCGGTCTCCAACGAGTCCAAGGCCGTCACGCGCCAGAACACCGACTGGATCAAGGACGTCGAAAAACTCGGCGACTACAAGGTGCGCATCAATCTCAAGCGTCCTTTCCCGGCCGCGCTGGAATATCTCGCCGGTCCGTTGCCGATTTATCCCGGCGTCTATTTCAAGAAGCTCGGCCTGGAAGGATTCAGCAAGGCGCCGATCGGCACCGGTCCCTACAAAGCCACCAGCGTGGTGCCGGGGCAGGGGGTGACGCTGGTCAAGAATCCGAACTACTTCAAGGAAAGTCCGCAAGGCCAGCCGAAGATCGGCAACATCAAGTTCGTCGTGATCCCCGATCCGGAAACTCGTTCGGCACAGCTGATGACCGGTGCCGTCGACTGGATCTGGCGCGTGCCGGCGGACCAGGCCGAGTCGCTCAAGACCACGCCCAAGATCACCGTGCAAAGCGGTGAAACCATGCGCGTCGGTTTCCTGACCATCGACGCCACCGGCACCTCGGGACCGAACTCGCCGTTCAAGGATCTGCGCGTGCGCCAGGCCGTCAACTATGCGATCAACCGCAAGGGCATTGCAGACAATCTGGTGCGCGGCGGCAGCCAGCCGGTCTACACGGCTTGCTTCCGCACACAGTTCGGCTGCGACGCCAAGGCCGTCATCAACTATGACTACAATCCCGCCAAGGCCAAGGAATTGCTGGCCGCAGCAGGCTACCCGAACGGTTTCGACACCGAGATCTACGCCTACCGCGAGCGCGAATTCGCCGAAGCCATCATCGGCGACCTGCATAAGGTCGGTATCCGCGCCCGTCTGCACTACATGAAGTTCGCCGCCTTGCTGACGGAATACCGCGCCGGCAAAACACCGCTGACCTTCCAGACCTGGGCCTCGTTCTCGATCAACGATGCGTCTGCTTTTACCGGCGTCTACTTCAAGGGCAGCGCGGACGACATCACCAAAGATCCGCAGCTGCGCCAATGGCTGGAAACCGCCGACAACTCGGTCGACCCGGCTGTACGCAAGACCAACTACACGAAGTCGCTGGAATCGATTTCCAAACAGGCTTTCATGGCGCCGATGTTTTCTTACTCCACCTTCTATGCCTATAACTCGCAGCTGAAGTTCCAGGGGTATCCGGACGAACTGCCGCGTTTCTATGAAGCGAGCTGGAAGTAGTTTCGCCGAGTTTTGCCAAGTCTCGCCACGGCGGACGGCAATTGCTGTCCGCCCAGCCAACAGTGATGAAGGACAGTCGTCATGCTGATCTACATTTTGCGTCGCTTCGGTATCGCCCTGTGTGTTGCCGTGACGGTCTCCATCGTCAGTTTTTCACTGCTGCATATGTCGGGCGACCTGGCCACGGCGATTGCCGGGCCTGAAGCCAGCGCCACGCAGGTGGAAGCCATCCGTGTGCAGTTCGGTCTCGACCGGCCGATGATGTCGCAGTACTTCGACTGGCTTGGCAATGCCGTGCATCTGGACTTCGGCAAATCCTTCTACTTTCAGGGGCCGGTCATGGAGATGGTGGCCGAGCGCCTGCCGATCACCCTGAAGCTGGGCGGCATCGCCTTGCTGCTGGCGATTGCCGTCGCCATTCCGCTCGGCGTTCTGGCGGCGATCTATCGCGACACCTGGCTCGATCGCGTGGCGCTGGTGATTGCCGTGGTGGGACAGGCCATGCCCAGCTTCTGGTTCGGCCTCAGCCTCATCCTGATTTTTTCCGTGACCTTGCACTGGCTGCCGGTTGCCGGCAACGAAGGATGGGAAAATTTCGTTCTGCCTGCGATCGCCCTCGGCTATTACGCCATGCCCGCGATGATGCGCCTCACGCGCGCCGGCATGCTGGAAGTGCTCGGCTCCGACTATATCCGCACCGCACGCGCCAAGGGCCTCAGCAAGGGCAAGGTGATCTTCAAGCACGCACTGCGCAATGCCGTCATTCCGGTGGTTGCGCTCGCCGCGGTCGAGCTCGGCTTCATGCTCGGCGGTTCGGTGGTGATCGAGTCGGTGTATTCCATGCAGGGTCTCGGCCAGCTCGCCTGGGACGCCATCTCACGCAACGACTATCCGGTGGTGCAGGCGGTGGTGCTGATCATCGCCATGTTTTATATCGGCCTGACTTTTCTGGCCGACGTCATTAACGCGCTGCTCGACCCGCGCATCCGCACTCGCTGAGGAACAGCCATGACGACGATTTCCACTTCTTCCTTGCCGGGGCACGGCATTCTTCAGGCCAGTCTCAAGCCGGTGCCGCTATGGCGGCGCAAGCTCAATCGCATGCTCGGCCATCGCGGGCTGGTGCTGGGCGCGGCCATCCTCGCAGTGATCGTCCTGGCGGCATTGTTCGCACCCTTGCTGGCGCCGCACGATCCGTTCGAACAGAATGTCTCGCAGCGGCTGATTCCGCCGATCTGGAACGCACTCGGCAGCTGGGATCACGTACTCGGCACCGACAAGCTCGGCCGCGATTATCTGAGCCGGCTGATCTATGGCGCGCGCGTTTCGCTGATCATCGGCTGCGCCGCTGCGCTGATCTCCGGCGTCATCGGCACCACGCTGGGTGTACTGGCCGGCTACTTCGGCGGTCGCGTCGATGCCTTGATCAGTTACATCATCACCACGCGATTGTCGATGCCGGTGGTGCTGGTTGCTCTCGCAATGGCATCGCTGGTCGGCGGTTCCCTGAAGGTCGTGATCATCCTGCTCGGCCTGCTGCTGTGGGACCGTTTCGCCGTGGTCACGCGCTCGGCGACGCAACAGCTGCGCGACGCTGAATTCATCGCTGCCGCCAAAGCCATCGGCGCATCGACGCCCTACATTCTGGTGCGCGAGATTCTGCCCAACATCATGAGCGCGCTGATTGTCGTCATCACGCTGGAGATGGCGCATGCGATTCTGCTCGAAGCAACGCTGTCCTTCCTCGGACTCGGCGTGCAGCCGCCGACGCCGTCGTGGGGCTTGATGGTGTCGGAAGGCAAGTCCTACATGTTCTTCAAGCCCTGGGTCATCGTGATTCCCGGTGTGGCGCTGGCGGTCCTGGTGCTGGCAATCAATCTGGTCGGCGACGGTCTGCGCGACGTCAACGCACCTGACGGCCGCAACTGAAAAGGGGCACGATGATGAGCGTCTTACTTGATGTAAAAAATCTGCGCGTCGACCTGCCGACCGAAAACGGCATGCTGCACGCCGTGCGTGGCATCGACTTTGAGGTCAAGCGCGGAGAAATGCTGTGCCTGGTCGGCGAATCCGGTTGCGGCAAGTCGATGACCTCGTTGGCGCTGATGGGACTGCTGCCGCGCAAGGCCATCTGCACTGCTGATCGCATGACGTTCGACGGCGTTGAACTGATCGGCTTGTCGGACAAGAAATTGAATCAACTGCGCGGCCAGCGCATGTCGATGATTTTTCAGGAACCGATGACTTCGCTCAACCCGGCTTACACGCTGGGCAACCAGCTCTGCGAAGCCATGCTGGAAAAGCCCGGCGTCACCCGCGCCGAAGCCCGCGAGCGCGCCATCTACCTGCTGCATCGCACCGGCATCAGCAACGCCGAAGACCGTCTGCGCCAGTATCCGCATCAACTCTCCGGCGGCCTGCGCCAGCGCGTGATGATCGCCATGGCGCTGATGTGCGGTCCCGACCTGATCATTGCCGATGAGCCGACCACGGCGCTGGATGTCACCATACAGGCGCAGATCCTGCGCATGATCCGCGAGCTGCAGCGCGAGTTCGGTACCGCCGTGGTTTTCATCACCCACGATCTCGGCGTGGTGTCGCGCATCGCCGATCGCGTCGCCGTGATGTACGCCGGACAGGTGGTGGAAACCACCGACGTCGCGCAACTGTTCGCCTCGCCTCAGCATCCCTACACGCGCGGCTTGCTCAACTGCATCCCGGTGCGCGGCAAGACGCTGCCGGGCAGCAAGCTGCAAGCCATTCCCGGCGTGGTGCCGAGCCTGGTCGGTAACGTCAGCGGCTGCGTGTTCCGCAACCGCTGTTCGCTGGCTGACGCTACCTGCGAGCAGGATCCGCCCATGGTCAACACCGCTTCCGGCGGCAAGGTTCACTACGCACGTTGCCATAAGGTCACGGCGGCAGATGCGACACAATTGAGCGAGGTGGCCGCATGAATATGACAGACTTCGTACAAGCCGAAACGCCGGTCGGCACCAGTGCGGATATTGCGCTGGAACTCTGCGCACTGAGCAAGGTGTACGCGCTCAAGCGCGGCATGTTCAAGGCGCCCGGCGAGATCAGGGCCGTCAACGATGTATCGCTGCGTCTGTATCGCGGCGAGACGCTGGGCCTGGTCGGCGAATCCGGCTGTGGCAAGAGCACGCTGGCCAAGATGCTGCTGGGTTTGCTGGAGCCGACCGCCGGCAATGTCCTGATCAACGGACAGGAAGTCGATCCGACGCTGCGCAAGGACAATGCGCGCCACATCCAGCCCATCTTTCAGGATCCGTATTCCTCGCTCAACCCGCGCAAGACGGTTGCCGACATCGTCGGCCTGCCGCTCAAGCTGCATCGTATCGGCAGCGCCGCCGAGCAGCAGAAATCGGTGCGCAGGATCCTCGATCTGGTCGGCATGCCGGAACGCACCTACGGTCAATATCCGAATCAGCTGTCCGGCGGTCAGCGCCAGCGTGTGGCGATTGCGCGCGCGCTGATCCTGCAGCCCGACATTCTGATCTGCGACGAGCCGACCTCGGCGCTCGATGTGTCGGTGCAGGCGCAGATCCTGAATCTGCTGCTCGATCTCAAAGCCGAGTTCGGCCTTACGTATCTCTTCATCAGCCATGACCTCGGCGTGGTCGAGCATCTGGTCGATCGCGTCGCCGTCATGCACAAGGGCAGCATCGTGGAACTGGAAACGCGCGAGAAAATTTTCGCCGATGCGCAGCATCCCTACACGCGCATGCTGCTGGCGTCGGCGCTGACGCCCGAGCCGGGGCTGGGTATTCCGGAGCTGGCCGTGAGCGGATAGCACGGGCCGGCTGCACAGCATCTATCGCAACCAAACAAAACATGTCGACGCGACAGCTGCTGTCGCGTCAATTTCAAAAATGATCGATTCACTTATAAACCGAGGAGAAGCAGCATGAGCAGAGCACAAGCCATCGCGCAGGTCAGCGCCTATTTCGACGACGGCCGTTTCATGGCGTCCTTGCAAAAGCGCGTCGCCATCCGCACCGAAAGCCAGGAGGCCGCCAGCCGGCCGATTCTGTACGATTACCTGCTGCAGGAAATCCAACCTGAGCTGGAAGGCCTCGGCTTCACCTGCGAAGTGATCGACAATCCGCTACCCGATGGTACGCCCTTCCTGCTGGCCGAACGCCTGGAAGCCGATGCCGCCTTCACCCTGCTGACCTACGGCCACGGCGATGTCGTGCGCGGCTACGACAAGCAATGGCGCGAAGGCCTCAAGCCGTGGGAGATCGTCGTCGAAGGCGACCGCTGGTACGGCCGCGGCATCGCCGACAACAAGGCGCAACACACCATCAACTTCGCTGCGCTGACCGAAGTGCTCAAGCTGCGCGGCGGCAAGCTCGGCTACAACGTCAAAGTGATTCTGGAGATGGGCGAAGAAGCCGGTTCGCCCGGGCTCAAAGAAGTTGCCGAGAAATACGCCGGGAAGCTGAAGTCCGATCTCTTCATCGCCTCCGACGGACCGCGTGTCAATGCACCGACGCCGACCATGTTCCTCGGCTCACGCGGCGGCTGCAATTTCGATCTGCGCGTCAACTCGCGCGACGGCGGTCATCACTCCGGCAACTGGGGCGGCCTGCTGCGCAACCCAGGGGTGCGTCTTGCCAATGCCATTTCTTGTCTGGTCGACGGCAAGGGTCGCATCCGCGTGCCCAGCCTGTTGCCGGATGCCTTGCCGCAGAGCGTGCGCAATGCGCTGCGCGATGTGGAAGTCGGAGGCGGCCCGAATGATCCTGAAGTCGATGCCGACTGGGGCGAACCGGGCCTGACGCCGGCCGAGCGCGTGTTCGGCTGGAACACGCTGGAAGTGCTGGCCTTCAAGACCGGCAATCCGGAAGCGCCGGTCAACGCCATTCCCGGCCATGCGTCGGCGCATTGCCAGATCCGTTTCGTGGTCGGCAGCGACGACAAGAACTTCATCGCCAACATGCGCGCGCATCTCGATGCACATGGCTACACCGATGTGGAAGTCACGCTGTCGGGCATCCAGTTCACCGCCACGCGCCTCAATCCGGACGATGAATGGGTGCGCTGGGGTCTGGCGTCGATGCAGGAAACCAGCGGCAAGCAGCCGACCTTGTTGCCCAACCTGGGCGGCTCGCTGCCCAACGACGTATTCTCCGACGTGCTCGGTTTGCCGACGCTGTGGGTGCCGCACTCGTACCCGGCCTGCTCGCAGCATGCGCCCAACGAGCATATACTTGCCAGCGTGTCGCGCGAGTCGCTGCAAGTCATGGCCGGCCTGTTCTGGGATCTGTCGGAGCAGGGCGAGCAAGTGCTGGCGCGCAGAACAGACAAAACAGTCGCAGCCTAAGGTCATGGGCTAATAACCGATTTCCGGAGTAAACACATGAGTACAGAGTTTTGCCAGATCGCCGATCTGGACGACGTCAAGGATGAGCTGGTCGGCATTCGCCGCCACATTCATCAGCATCCCGAATTGTCATATGAAGAAGTCGACACCGCCGCGCTGGTCGCGGCGCGTCTGGAAGGCTGGGGCTATGCCGTCACGCGCAACATCGGCGGCAACGGCCTGGTCGCCACCCTGCGCGCCGGCAGCGGCACGCGCAGCATCGGCGTGCGCGCCGACATGGATGCACTGCCGATCAACGAGATGACCGGCTTGAGCTATGCCAGCGAACGCCAGGGAAAAATGCACGCCTGCGGCCACGATGGCCACACCGCGATGCTGCTCGGTGCGGCGTTGCAGCTGTCGCGCACGCGTAATTTCGACGGCATCGTCAACCTGATCTTTCAACCGGCGGAAGAAGCAGGCTTCAACAGCGGCGCCGAGCAGATGATCAAGGACGGCTTGTTCGAACGCTTCCCCTGCGATGCGATTTTCGGCATGCACAATCATCCGGGCGTGGAGACCGGGACCTTCATGTTCCGCTCCGGTCCGTTCATGGCGGCATGCGATACGGTGAAGATCAAGATCATCGGCAAGGGCAGCCATGCCGCACGTCCGCATCAATCCATTGATCCGCTGGTGACCGCCAGCAGCCTGGTGATGGCTCTGCAGACCGTGGTGTCGCGCAATGTCGATCCGATGGAAGCGGCCGTGGTGACTGTCGGCTCACTGCATGCGGGTCATGCCGCCAACGTGATTCCGGAACACGCGACGATGGAGCTGAGCGTGCGCTCCTTCAAGCAAGAGGTGCGCGAGTTGCTGGAGCAGCGCATCCGCGCGCTGGTGCAGTCGCATGTGGAAGGTTACGGCGCAAAGGCGGAAGTGGAATACATCCGTGGTTATCCGGTGCTGGTCAATTCGGAAGCGGAAACCGAATTCGCCAAACAGATTGCCGCAGAACTGGTCGGCGAAGACAAGATCATCGCGCCATTTGCGCCGATTGCCGGCAGCGAAGATTTCGCCTACTTCCTGCAACAGCGCCCGGGTTGCTTCCTGCGCGTCGGCAATGGCGCAGGCAAACCGATGCTGCACAATTCGCATTACGACTTCAATGACGATAACGTGACGGTGGGCGCCGCCTACTGGACGCGTCTGGTCGAACGCTTCCTGCAAGCCTAGCCGGCATCAGGGCCGGTGCTTGACCGGCCCTGACGTTGCTCCGGCATTGCAGCAATACTTCTCTCCGCTCCGCCTTATTCGCTCTTCTCATCCTTTGGCGGAATACCCATCGCCTGGAACAGCGTCGCTGTATCCGCCAGTCGCGTGGCGACGGCGCGAATCTCCGTCAACCGCGCATTGTGGAATTGCTTCTCTCCGGATCGTGTCAGGCTCGGTGCAATGGCGCCCAGCGACGCACGCCGTTCGGCATCGCGCCAGGATTGCTCGCTCTGCCGGCGGGCATTGCTGGCGGCCGCCAGGGTATCGGCATCGTGGGTCAATGCGCTCAGGCTGTCGGCCACGTTCTGGAAGGCAGTAAGCACGGTCTGGCGATAATTGTCCTGCGAAGCCAGGTACTCGTCCTGCGCAGCCCGGCGCCGTGCTTGCAGCGCGCCGCCATGAAACAGCGGCTGCGTCAGCGATGCGCCGATGCCCCATACCGCACCGGCGCCGCTGGTGGCTTTGGGCCAGGTAAAGCCGGCCCGGCCGAAGGATCCCGTAATTGACAGGCTGGGGAACATCTCAGCTGTAGCCAGCGCTTCCTGCGCCGCCGCAACCTTTAACGCAGCGTCGGCAGCCAGGATGTCAGGGCGCTGTTTCAGCAGATCGGACGGCACGGCCACCGGCACGCGCTCCGGCAGCGTCAAGGTTACCAGTTCCAGATCGGGCGGCGCCGCGTCAGGCGTGCGTCCCATCAGCACCGCCAAAGCGTGGCGCGCAGCCTGCCATTGCGTGCGCAAGCCGGGCAGATTTGCACGCAAGGAATCGGCGCTTGCCTGCGCATTCTGCACATCAGTGCGCGAAGCCGATCCGAGTTCCAGCCGGCGTTGCAGCTCCGCCGTGTCGGCGTCTGCCAGCTGCACCAGCCGTTCGGTTGCCTCCACCTGCGCGCGCAGTGCGGCGCCATTGACTGCCGCGATCACGACGTTGGCCGCCAATGCGCGGCGCGCTGCATCAAGCTGGTAGGACTGCGCATCGACCTGCGCCGCGGCCGCCGAGTTGGCATAGCGTTCCACCCCGAACAGGTCGAAGGTGTAGCTGACGTTGAGCTCGCCGGCAAAGACGTTGTACAGATTGGTCGGTGCGCCGATGTTCGGCAGGCCGAGCGCCCGCTGGCGATTCGATTGCAGTACGGCGTCGACGGTCGGGAACATCGACTCGTTGATCTGCGCGCGCAGTTGTTCTTTCGCCGCGGCCAGGCTATGGGTAGCTTGCGACAGCGAATAATTTTTCGCCAGCGCTTCTTCCACCCAGCCCGACAACTGCGGCGAGCGGTAGGCTTCCCACCAGTTCGGCACCGGACGTTCGCCCAGTACAAATTTTTGAGAGTCGTCAGCAGGACCGATCGCGGCAGGCGTAGCTTCCACGCCGTAGTGCGCCGGCTGCGGCATGTCAGGCGCGATGCCTTTCGGCCCGAGCGCGCAGCCGGACAAGGTCAGCGCAACCAGATAAATCGCATAGCGGGGAGGGGTGAAATTAACGGCGCGCATTAGCGGCTCCCTTCAGATGCAGTGTCGGAATCGGCATAGGCGGTCTCGCTTGGCTTGACCTTGTAGCACAAGGCATACAGCGCCGGCAGATAGAACAGGGTCAGCACGGTGGCGACGGTGATGCCACCCATGAGTGCGGTTGCCATCGGGCCGAAGAAGTTGCTGCGCAGCAGCGGGATCAGCGCCAGCACTGCGGCGGCAGCCGTCAGTGTGATCGGGCGGAAGCGTCGCACTGTGGCGCCGACGATGGCGTCGAAACGCTTGCGTCCGGCACCGATGTCCTGCTCGATCTGATCGACCAGAATCACCGAGTTGCGCATGATGATGCCGAGCATGGCGATCGTGCCCAGCATCGCCACGAAGCCGAACGGCTGGTGGAACAGCAGCAGTGCGCCGACCACGCCGATCATGCCCAGCGGCGCCGTCATCACCACCATCATGGTGCGGCCGAAGCTTTGCAGCTGCACCATCAGCAGCACCAGCACCGCGATCACCATCAATGGCATCTGCGCCGAGATCGAGGCCTGCGCCTTGGCGTTTTCTTCCACCGGTCCGCCGACGGCGATGCGATAGCCGACCGGCAGCTCCTTGCGCAATGCCCCCAGCTTTTCGTCCAGCGCATTGCTCACGTCGATGCCCTGTACGCCGGCACGTACATCGGCCAGCACCGTGATGGTGGGCTGACGATCGCGTTCCCAGATGATGCCGTATTCCAGTTCGTTGCGAATGTGGCCCAGCGTGCTCAGCGGCACCGAACCGGAAGCGGTCGGTATCGCCAGCGAACTCAGGCGCGACGGATCGACGCGTTCGCTGCGTGGCGCGCGCAGATCGACGCTGATGAGCTTGTCGCGTTCACGGTACTGAGTGACGGTATAGCCCGACAGATTCATCGCCAGGAAGCTGGACACCTGCTGTGTGGTCAGGCCCATTTCGGCGACGCGCTTCTGGTCGAGTTCGAAGGTGACCGAACGTTGCGCCGGTTCATCCCAGTCGAACTGGACGTTAGTGGCGCGCGACTCCTTGCGGATTTCGGCGGCGACCTTTTCAGCGATGGCGCGTACTTCCGGGATCTTTTCGCCACTGACGCGGAACTGCACCGGGAAGCCGACCGGAGGGCCGTTTTCCAGACGCGTCAGACGTGTGCGCAGACCGCTGAATTGCTCGCGCAATGGTTGCTCCAGCGCCTTCGCCAGTTTTTCGCGATCCTCCACCGATTTGGCGGTCACCACGAATTGCGCAAAGTTGGCACTCGGCAGTTGCTGATCCAGCGGCAGATAAAAGCGTGGTGCGCCGGTGCCCACGAAGTTGACCACGTGATCGATTTCGGGACGGCCCTTCAGCACTGCTTCCATGCGCAAGGCTTCGCGCTGGGTGGCTTCAAACGAAGCGCGTTCCGGCAGGCGCAGGTCGATCAGCAGTTCGGGACGATCCGAGCTGGGGAAGAATTGCTGCGGCACCAGACCGAAAGCGGCGAGCGAGCCGACGAACAACAGCGCCGTGAGAATCACCACACGGCCGCGATACGCCACGCACCACGCCACCATGCTGCGCAGGCGTGTGTAGACGCGGGTCTTGTAGATGGCATGGTCGTGGTCTTCTTCGTGGGCTTCATGCGAATGATCTGCTTCATCGTCTTGCGCGGCGCCTTCGGGCTGCGGTTTTTCCTTGAGCATGTGATAGCCCAGCAGCGGAATCAGCACGACCGCAGCGAGCCACGACAGCAGCAGCGCAATCGCTGAGACTTCGAAGATCGAGCGCGTGTATTCGCCGGTGCCGGATTTCGCCAGCGCAATCGGGAGGAAACCCGACACCGTCACCAGCGTGCCGGTCAGCATCGGGAAGGCGGTGCTGGTGTAGGCGAATGCAGCGGCACGGCGCCGGTTCCAGCCTTGCTCCAGCTTCACCGCCATCATTTCCACCGCAATGATGGCGTCGTCCACCAGCAGGCCCAGCGCCAGCACCAGCGTGCCGAGCGACACCTTGTGCAGGCCGATGTCGAACATGTACATGAACAGCGCCGTCACCGCCAGCACGATAGGAATGGAGATCACCACCACCATGCCGGTGCGGATACCCAGCGACAGCAGGCTCACTACCAGCACGATGGCGATCGCTTCGGCCACCGCCTCAAGGAAGTCGTCGACCGATTTTTCGACCGCATGCGGCATGCTGGATACGGCAGTCAGTTTCAGACCTGCAGGCAGGCGAGCACGCAAGGCTTCGGTGCTTTCATCCAGCGCCTTGCCGAGACGAATTACGTCCCCACCCGGCTGCATGGTGACGCCGATGCCGAGCACAGGCTTGCCGTCGGAACGCATCTGCTGTTCTTGCGGATCGTCATACCCGCGTGTGACGGTAGCGATGTCGCCGAGGCGGAAGTTGCGGTTGTTGACACGGATGATCTTGTCGCTGATCGCCTTGACGTCGCTGAACTGCCCGCTTGGACGCACATACAGGCGGTCATTGGATGTGCTGATCAGGCCGCCCGGCGCCACCGCATTCTGCGCGCCGATCAGGTCGCCCAGTTGCTGCGGATTGATGCCCAGCCGCGACATCTGCGCATTGGAGATGTCGATGTAGATGTGCTGGTTGCGGTCGCCGAAATAATCGATCTTGCCAACGCCCGGTACGCGCAGCAATTCACCGCGCAGCTGGTCGGCATAATCGCGCAATTGCGCCGGGGAGAAACCATCGCCTTCCAATGCGTAGATGTTGGTGTAGACGTCGCCGAATTCATCGTTGAAGTAAGGACCCTTGACGCCGCCGGGCAAAGTCGCGGCGATGTCGCCAACCTTCTTGCGGACTTCATACCAGGTCTTCGGGACCTGGGCGGCAGGCGCGGTGTCCTTGATGGTGAAGAATAATTGCGACTGGCCCGGGCGCGAATAACTGCGCAGGAAGTCGACGTCAGGCGTCTCCTGCAATTTGCGGGCGATGCGGTCAGTGACCTGCTCCTGCACCTGGCGCGCCGTGGCGCCCGGCCAGTCGGTCTGGATCACCATGACCTTGAAGGTGAACGGAGGATCTTCCGATTGCGACAGCTTGGAATAGGAGCCGATGCCGAGCAGCGTGATCAGCGCCAGGATGAAAGTGACCAGCGCCTGATGCTGCAAGGTCCATGACGACAGGTTAAAACGTCCGGGTGCGCTCATAGTGCGAAATCCTCAGCATGCAAAGGCGCGATCGGTTTGACTTTCTCGCCGGCGGTCAGCGTATGTACGCCCTGGACCACGATCTTTTCACCGCCGGCAACGCCGTCGCTCAGCGTGACGCTGCGCTCACCGTAGGCGCTGACGATGACCGGACGCAATTCCAGCTTGCCGTCGGCAGGCCGCACGATCCACACCGCCGGGCGATTGCCCTGATGGAACAGCGCGGTGGCGGGGATGACGGTGGTCGCTTGCGATGCAGATGCGGTTTTTTCTTGTGCCGACGTATTGATGGAGACTTCGCCGCTCATGCCCAGACGCAGGGAAGGATTTTGTGTTTCCAGCGTCACCTTGACGCGGAAGGTGCGGCTTTGCGGATCGGCGGCGGGGCTGACTTCACGTACGCGGCCGGTCAGTTTCTGATCTGGCAGTGCAGTCAGTCTGACGGTGGCGGGTGCGCCGACACGGATCTTTGCAACCTGGCTTTCGGAGACTTCCGTCGTGACGTCGGTAGCGCCCGACCACGCCAGCGAAAACACCGGCTGTCCGGCTGCCAGCACTTCGCCGGTGTTGGCCTGTTCGGCGCTGATGACGCCATCGTGTTCGGCGATCAGGCGCGTGTAGTTGCGCTGGTTGCCGGCCACGGCAGCGCGTGCCGTGGCGCCTTTGAGCTGGGCCTTGGCGGCGGCGTAGGCATCCTGGGTTTGCTCAAGTTGCAAGGCGCTGATCAGTTTGTCGCGGGCTTGCAGGGTGTCGCGTTGCAGTTGTTTCTCGGCGGCGTCGAAATGTTCGCGCGCGGAGGCCAGGTCGGCTTCCGCGCTGGCGGCGTTGTGGTCGGCGTCGGCAGGATCCAGACGCGCCACCACATCGCCCTTGCGCACGGTATCGCCGAGATGCACGCGGCGTTCGACGACTTGCCCTGCAATGCGGAACGACATCGGCGTCGAGAAGCGCGACTGCACTTCACCAGGCAAAGTCAGCAGTTGCGCGCCGCTGTCGGCTTGCGCCGGCAGGACCACGACTTCGCGCGGCGCATCGGCGACCGGCGCCGGTTTCTGGCAGGCGGCCAGCGCCAGCGTGACGGCCAGCACCAGCGGCAGCATCACCGGAGAACGGGGAAGGAGAGGGGAGATGGTGCGGCGATGATGAGCAAACTTCACGGCATTCCTTTCTGGAAATGTGATGTCCGGATCGTCAGCCGTTCCGAACCCTGCAACCTGATTGACGTGCGATGCGTGGCGATGAGGTGATGCATCGCAATACGCAAGTGGGGAATTTTTTGGCATTCTAATACACTAATGAATTCAGATGCAATGATGTATTTGAATACATCGATGCTAAAATCACGCCATGAGCAAAGCCATGACCACAGCCAACGCCGGATTAGTTGCCAAAACAGAAGGCCCGTCCGCGGGCCGCCAGCGCCTGAGCCGCGAGCAAAGCCGCGAGCAGACGCGCCAACGCCTGCTGGAGGCATCGCATGCGATGTTTATTCAAAAGGGATTCACACTGGCCAGTGTGGAAGACATCACCGCCGCAGCAGGCTATACGCGGGGCGCGTTCTATTCCAACTTCAGCGACAAGACCGAGTTGTTCTTTGAATTGCTGCGTAGGGAGAGTGCGGACATCGATCTGGAGTTTCACCGCATGTTCCAGGCGCCGGTGATCGATCCGATCGAGCTGATGGAAAAGATTTCCGGCTACTACAGTACGCTGTATCGCGATGACATGTGCAGCCAGCTGTGGATGGAAGCAAAGATCGTCGCCATGCGCGACGAGAAATTCCGCGCCAAGCTGAGCATCTTTCTGCGCGAGCGCCACGAACAGATCGCCGAGTTCGTCGAGATCTTCGCCCGCCTGACGAATACACCCTCGATCGCCCCCGCGAACCAGATCGCGATCGGTCTGATGGCCTTGTGCGAAGGCGTGTGCTTCGCCCATCGCTGTGACCCGGAGCGGATCGACGACAAGACTGCCGAGGCGGTCCTGTCACTGTTTCTCAAAGCGACGATTGCGATGCCGCAAGCGTCTGCTGCCGTGGCTGTTCCGGCAGCGGCGAAAAGAACGAAAGCGCAGGCGGTTCCTGAAAAGAAAATGAAATAAGAACGCCGGCAGCAAAAAAATCCGGCACGCGCGGGTATGCTCCCGCAGGAACAATCCCGGGCGAGGCCGGTGCTGCGACTTACTTCACGCTATTCAGATACGCAATCAGATCCGCGCGCTGCCTGGCGTCGGCGATGCCCGAGAACGGCATGACGTTGCCCGGCAAGAGCTTCTGCGGATCGGCGATGTAGGCGTCCAGATTTTTTTCATCCCAGGTCAGATTGGCGCGCTTGAGCGCGGGGCTGTAGCGAAAGCCCGGCGACGCTGCCGACTTGCGGCCGACGATGCCCAGCAGACCGGGGCCGATGCCATTGGCGGTGGTAACCGTGTGGCAGGCGGCGCATTGTGCGAAGACCAGTTTGCCGGCGTTGACGTCTTGCGCCATGGCCGGTGCTGATGCCGCCGACAGTACGATTGCAGCGGCGAGCGCTGCGCGGTGGAAATACTTCATTGTTCACTCCTCAAAATAATAAATATCCGTCGCGCATCACAGCATGCGCGGACGCTGCACGTAGCGCACCAGATCGTCGCCCAGACGGACTGCCAGCGCCGCCAGCGGACCGGTGGGGTTGTAGCCCGAGTTGTGCTGGAACACCGAAGCGCCGACTACGAACAGATTCTGCGCATCCCAGTGCTGCAGACGCGGTGAGACCACGCTATGCGCCGGATCCGTGCCCATCGGCGTACCGCCGGTGATGTGCGTGGTCTGGTAGGCGCGAATGTCGAACGGACTCTTGCGCGGCACCGCCGGACCGACGATGTCGGCGCCCATCGCTTTGGCGATGTCTTCCATCTTTTTGGTGACGTAGGCCGACATCCTGGTCTCGTTCTCGCGCCAGTCGAAAGTCATGCGCACCAGCGGCTGGCCGTAGGCGTCCTTGTAAACCGGATCGAGATCAAGGAAGTTTTCCGTGTTCGGATAGCAGCTGCCCTGGATCGACATGCCGAAGGAATGCGCATACCAGTCGACGTTGGCCTGCTTCCACTTGGTGCCCCAGCGCGGCGTGCCCGGCGGCAGGCGACGCGCGACGATAGGCCGGCCGCTGAACATGTTGGCGCTGATCATGCCGCCGCCAAGGAAACCCAGGCCCGTGTGATCAAAGTTGTCGTTGTTGAAGTCGTCGATCACGGTGCCGGTGCTGCCGGTGGACAGGAAAGGATTGGTCCAGCGATCCTTCATGAACACGTTCACGGCGGATGTGGTCTGGTAGCAGAAGTTTTTGCCGACCACGCCCTTGCCGGTAACCGGATCATACGGCGTACCGATCTTATCAAGCAGCAGCAGTTTGGTGTTGGTCATGGTGAATGCGCCCAGCACGACGACGTCGGCCGGCTGTTCGTATTCCTGGCCGCTGCGCAGGTCGAGATAGCGCACGCCGGTCACGCGTTTGGCCTGTGCGTCGTAGTTCACGCCGAGCACGTGGCTGTTCAGGCGTATTTCAAAACCCTTGCGTTGCTTCAGCATCGGATACAGCAGCACTTCCGGCGACGCCTTGGCCTGCGCTTCGCAGATGAAGCGTTCGCAGTGACCGCAATACTGGCATTGGCCCAACTTCTGTCCGTCCGGATTGGTGTACACGCCGGATGAGTTGGCGGCTGGCGTCGGGAACGGGTGATAGCCCATCTTCTCTGCCGTCTGCTTGAAGATCGATCCGGCTTCGGTGATCTCCAGCGGTTTTTGCGGATATTCGCCGCGGCGCGGCGCTTCGAACGGATTGCCGCCGGTCTGCTTTTTACCGTTGATGTTGCCTGCCTTGCCGGAGATGCCGAACAGCTTCTCGAACAGATCGTGGTAAGGCTCCATCTCCTTGTACGTCACGCCCCAGTCCTGCAGCGGCATGTTGGCAGGAATCGCCTTGGCGCCGTAACGATTGGTGTAATGCGTGCGCAAGGCCGGGTCGTACTCGGCCCAGCGCCAGGTGTGGCCGTTCCAGTGATTGGCGGCGCCGCCCATGCCTTCGCCGGGCAGGAAAGCTTCCATCCAGCGCACCGGCAGCGAGGTGTCGCTGCGCGAATGACGCAGCGTATACGTCTGCACATTCCATTTTTGCACCAGGCCCTGGCGCACGTCCCAGCGCAATTCATCGCGTTGCGACGGCAGCTTGGCTTCGGCGCCGTTGCTATGATCGCCGCCGCGTTCCAGCACCAGCACGTCGATGCCTTGCGCCGTCAGCTGACGCGAAACCAGGCCCGCAGTGAGCCCGCCGCCGACGATCACGACCGTCCGCTTTTCCAGTTTTTTTATCATGTTGTGTCCTTAGCTGAAGTCGAGGATGGACTTGGGATCTTTCGCGCCGGGGAAGGGTTTGCCGCGATAGTTGACCATGTCCAGCGTGTGCGTCGCCGGCAAGCCGGGATAGCCGAGCATCTTCCAGAACACCTTATTGTTGTTGCCGCCGTACAGCGGGTCGGCGTAACAGGCTTGCGTGAACAACGGATACATCAGTTCGTTGAACCAGGATCCCAGCGGGGTGTCTTCGTCGACCACTTTGCCGTCCGCAATGGCGGCGAGGAAAGCGTCGGCATCCGCGGGCGCCAACTGGTCGAAGGCTTTGCCGAATTTCTTGATTGCCTGGCGGTTGGCGGCTTCCACGCCGGCCTTGAAGAACTGCTCAGGCGTCAGCGGCAGTTGTAATCCTAGCTGCGGCTTACCTTCTTGCCACGGGCCGTTCATGTAGCGTCCTGCCCCTTTGCCGTAAGCGCCGCTTAACTGGCGATCGATGAAAATCGCCAGGCCGCAGTCGACGCCGTTGGGCGTGAACTGATCCGCCGGGCACATGATGTTGACCATGGTCTCGACGAAAGCCGCTTCATCGGCGCTGAAGCTTTCGTAACCGACCAGGCCCGGCGAGGCTGCAGGTGCATCAGCGGCGCCTGCCGTGGTGGCCGCGATTGCTGCGCCGGCTCCGGCGCCGACAGCCAGTGGAGAAGATAGCGATGCAGTGCCCGCGACAGTAATGACCTGTCGCAGAAAATGCCGCCGTGGTGGTGCTTGGGTGTTGTCGTCACTCATCTGTGCCTCCTTGTGTAAGTGGGTGAGATTTGGTGTAGCCGCAGATTTGCTCCGCCGCAAAAAATCACGGAAAGAGTGATCTCTCCGCATGCAAAACAGACATGCGTTTGCCAGCCGGAGAACCTATGTCGGCTCTCCGGTCATGAACAATGTATTGCGCAAGAAATCGCGATGGGCTGCACATGGCAGCGATGCCGAATTAGAAGGTTTCCCAATCGTCGTTAGACGAAACTGCGGACGACTTCCCGATGGCGGGTGTTGCGGCGGCCAGCGCGGGCTTCGATGCCGGGAGCGGCATCTTCAGCGGCGTGATGGATCTGGTGCTGCGGGCATTGACCGGTTTTGCAGTGGAGGCCGTGTAAGCCGGCGCGGCATACGGTTGATGCGCACGCTGTTCTTCGATGATCTTGAAGATGGAGACGGCGTCTTTCAGCGACAAGGCCTGCTGTTCCAGCGACTTGGCGGCGGCGCTGGCTTGTTCGACCAGTGCGGCGTTTTGCTGCGTGGCTTCGTCCATTTGCGAGACGGCTCGCGACACCTGGTCGATGCCCGAACTTTGCTCGCTGGAGGCGGAAGAAATTTCACCCATGATGTCTGTCACCCGTTGCACGGCGCCGATGATTTCGCTCATGGTCTGGCCGGCCTGGCCTGCCAGCGACGAACCGGTTTGCACGCGATCCACCGACAGCATGATCAGGTCCTTGATTTCCTTGGCGGCGCTGGAAGAACGTTGCGCCAGGGCGCGCACTTCGCTGGCGACCACTGCAAAGCCGCGGCCTTGCTCGCCGGCGCGCGCGGCTTCCACAGCGGCGTTCAGCGCGAGGATGTTGGTCTGGAAGGCAATGCCGTCGATGATGCCGACGATCTCGGTAATCTTGCTGGAGCTGTCGCGGATTTCGTCCATGGTGCTGACCACGCGGCTGACCACATCGTTGCCGGCGCTGGCGATCTGCGATGCGTTGACGGCCAGCGTCGATGCCTGGCGCGCATTGTCGGCATTGTGCTTCACGGTGCTGGTCAGTTCTTCCATGCTGGAAGCGGTTTCTTCCAGCGAGGCTGCCTGCTGTTCGGTGCGTGAGGACAGGTCGAGATTGCCTGCGCTGATTTCCTTGGTGGCGGTAGCGATGGCGTCGCTGCCGGTGCGCACGGTGGAAACGGTCCTGGTCAGATTGTCCTGCATCTTCGACAGGCCGGTCAGCAGCTGGCCCATTTCATCGGTCGAATGCACGTGCACGCGATGCGTCAGGTCGCCTTCGGCAATGTCGTCGAAATGCTTGAGCGCCTGTTCGATCGGACGCGAGATCGCGCGGCGCAGCGAGAACCAGCTGTAACCGGCCAACAGCAGACCGATGGCCACCGCAGCGATGGAAATCATGCGGAAGTTTTCATAGCGGTTCAGCGAGTCTTCATAGTTATGGCGCGCTGCTTCGGTCTCGTATTCGTTGAGCAGCGTGCCGCTCTTTTGCATCGCGGTGTACACCGTGCCCAGCACGCGCGCCTTGTCGGAAATCTGCTGGCGGTCGCCGCCCTTGATGGCTTCGCGGAATTCATCGACGGCCTTTTCCGTTTTCGTCAGGCCGTCGGTCACTTCCTGCACCAGCTTTTTCGCCTGCTCGCTTTGCGGCAGCGCTGCGTATTTCGCCCACCACTCCAGCGCCTGTTTGCCGACGTCCGCTTCGGTCTTGTACATCTGCTGCGCCCATGCCGGATCCGTCGTCAGTGCAGCCTGGTCCAGCGAGGTGCGCTGGCGGCCGACCCACAGCAGGGTGTTGTCGGCGGCAACCGTTTTCGGCATGCGCACCTGATAGAGCTCGCGATTGACTGTCACTACCGAAGACATGCCGAACAGGCCGGTCACGCCGATGGCAAGAAGCAGGACGGAGAGAATCGCCATCGCGAGCGCGATGCGGGACTTGATGGTCAGTTTGAGGGTTTTCATGTTGTGATCTTTTTCTTTTGAATTGAGAGCGGCAGTAGTTACCGAATTGCAGGTGCTGCCGGCTGGGGGTGTTTTCCTGGCTGGCGTTCATCAATCAAGAAAATGCATCAGGCCAACCGCCTCTGCAGTCGATATTTTTTGCCAATATCGTCCGCATGCCCCGAACAAAAATGACAACTCTGTTCCCCGAGTCTGAAGGCCGACGCATTTTCACAGAGGTATTAACGGTCGTGCAGATGATGTTCTGAAGCAATTTTTTTGTAAATTGCCGAGAATTTACAATTCAATGCAATTGCCTTGCGCCGAAGGCAATGAAGTCTGTTTTGCGCAAACGATGACAGGCTATTTTGCTGACAGAACACTGACGTCAAAAAGAAGGAAATCGTTTTCACGACGCTGTATTTCTTGATTTTTGCTGTGCTTCTTCTTCCGCTTTCCTTCCGCTATTGCTATGCGATTGCTGTGCTATCGCGTAGCAAAAACAAAGTGACAACATTGTCTCCATCCACGCGTCACTTCGTTGTCACTTCGTTGTCGCCAAGATTCGACTATGCAGCCAACAACACCGGATCGCGATCCAGGCTGTAGCGTGTGAACACGCGATTCAACGCCGGCAGCGGCGCCACTTCCATTTCGCGTGCCGCCGGTTCCATGATGACCATCGCCACTGTGGCCGACAGATTGTCGTGGCTGCCCGGACGTGGCGGACGGCAGACCGAATAGGGCAGGCCGAAGTTGTCGAAGAAGGCGTCCTTCATTTGCTGGCGGCCGAGCTTGGGGCCGGCGGCGTTGAGCAATTTGCGCACGCGCCAGTCGCGATAGTGGCTGTCGGGAGAATTGGCAATGCCGAGGTCGATGAGCTTGCTCAGCGCGACTTGCGACATCCAGTGATTCGCATGCACGATGAGGCCGTCTTCGCCCGGATAGATCGGGAAGGATTCATTGGTGGTGCATTCGAAGTCGATGCCGAAACCTTCTGCCATGCCCAGCATGATGTTGTTGGAGCAGGACTTCGGCGTGGTCGCCACTGCTTTCATCGCCAGCGAAAAAATTTCCTGTTCCAGCACCTTGCGGCGGATCAGCGACAGCGGCACGCCCAGTTGCGTGAAGTCGCGGTTCGATTCCAGATAGTTGGCCGTGATGGATACGCCGGCGCTGTTGAAGCCGCTGCGCGCCAGTCCGCCTGCTTCGACGAAGGTCAGGAAGTCAGGCCCGTTGTCGTTGCGCACGCGCAGCACGATGGAGGTGTCGGCGCATTCGGCGCGCCAGTCCCAGTTCTGTCCGTGGATCAGATTGCCGGTGGCCGAGCGCTCCGGCAGGATCAACGCGCCGGTGCAGCCGTCGCCGGGTTCGTTGTCGACGGCTGCGACTTTCTCGGCGCGTGCTTTGGCGAGGACTTCGGTACGCGCATTGATCATCACGATATCGGCGAAGTCTACGTTCGCACCTTTGGCAATGCCGCGCATTTCATCGATGTAGTGTGGCGCGTAATCGCCGATCTGTTTTGCAAAGAAATCGATCAGCTTGTTGCGCGCCTGTTCGCCATAGCCGATGTTGACGAGCGTCTGGCCGTACAGCGCGATGCTGCCGCGCACGCGGTCGGCAGCCTGCTGGCCGTATTGCACGCCGCGTTCATGCGGTGTGCCGGAGACGGAGACAAAAGGAAATTGCTGAATGATAGTCATGATGTCGGGTAGTCCTCAAAGAAAGCAGGCAATGCAGCAGCCTGGCGAGATGGCGGAAGGCGCTCGCAGAAAAAATGTTCAACAAGAAAATGGCGGGATGTTCATCTGGTTGCTGTGAGCAACCCGCCGCAGGGGATTCGGTTTATTTGGCCAGGCTGCTGGTCCACATCAGCGGTTTGCTTTCCCAGACGGTGTAACCGGTGACGCGTTTACGGATGGCCCAGGAGTCGGTCACGTTGTACAGCAGGATCAACGGCGTCTTGGTGATCAGCATGTTGTGCAATTGGTCGAACAGGATCTGGCGCTTCTTGGTGTCGGATTCGATGAAGCTCTGATCGATCAGCTTTTGCGCGGCTGGATCGTCCCACACCTTGCGCGACTGCTTTGCCTTGTTGCCGGAAAACTGCTCATAGCTCAGCGCCGGATCCAGACGCGAGGAATACGTGAAGGAACTCATCTGGTAATTGCCGCTGTTGTAGCGATCCAGTTGCGTGGCCCATTCCAGTACTTCGATCTGCGCATTGATGCCGACCGCCTGCATCATCGCCTGGCTCAGCACGGCCACGGTATAGCTCGGCACGTGTGCACGCTTGTTGGCCTGGATCACGATGGGCTGGCCGCGATAGCCGGCCTGTTGCAGCAACAGCTTGGCCTTGGTCGGGTTGTAGACGTAGCCCTTCTTTTGTTCCGTGCTGTAGAACAGCGACTTGTCGTAAATGGCGGAGTTGTTGACATGCGCCAGGCCTTCGGAGGCTGCTTCGACGATCTGCTTCATGTCCAGCGACAGCGCGATGGCCTGACGGATGCGCTCGTCTTTGAGCACCGGGTCATTGGTCTGCATCAGCAAAGTGTTCTTGCCGGCCTCGCTTGGGATAATCACGTTCAGATTGCGATTGGCCTTCAGCTCCTTGACGTCCGACGAAGTGATCTGGCCGGCGTCGATGGCGCCGGATTGCAGGCCGGCCTTGGAGGTGGACATGTCGGGCACGTCCAGGAACTTGACCTGCGGAATCTGCGGTTTCTTCAGGCCGAGATAGCCGTCCGGCTTGTTGCCCGGCGGCGACTGGTAGTCGGCAAAGGCGCTCAGGGTGACGTATTCGCCGCGCTTCCATTCATCAAACTTGTACGGGCCGGTGCCGATAGGCTTGTCCCAGCTGCCGTCTTCCTTGACTGATTTCTTGCTGATGACCGCTGCCATGGCACAGTCGGTACGCGCCAGATTGTCGAGGAAGATGGCAGACGGTTTGTCGATCTTCAGCACAAAGGTTTGCGCATCGGGTGCGGTTGCCGATAGCACTTTGGTGCCCGAGCGGCCGTCGAAATCGCTCAGACAGCGCCAGTCGGTCTTGGGATTCATGTAGCGGTTCCAGCTCCACAGCACATCGGCCGAGGTCATGGGATCGCCGTTGTGGAACTTGACGCCGGTGCGCAGCTTGAAGGTATAGGTCAGGCCGTCGGGGCTGACGTTGATCGACTTCGCCAGCAGCGGACCGACAGAACCGTTTTCGTGATAACCGACCAGACCTTCGACCACGTTGAGCACAACACCGTCCGTGGTGTTGTCGCGATTGACGCCGGGATTGGTGGAGCGGATATCGGCCGGTTGCGCGACGACGATCTGCGCCGGGTTCTGTGCGAGAGCGAAGCTGGCGCTCATCGCCAGCAGCAGGAATGTCGCTGGCGCTGTCAGGCGTGCTGGAGACTGTGAAGAAGGCATGGCGGGATTCCTTGATGGCTGTGCGTGAATGTATGCAAATGCAATGCTACTAAACAATGACCGGTGCGGCGGCGGGTACTTCGGATTTTTCAGAGGCGGCCGGCTCGTCGAAGCGCCACTTGAGCTGCATGCCGCCGCCGGGCGTCGGGATCAGCGCCGGGATGGCCGACAATAGTGTACGCGTGTAGGCATGCTGCGGTTGATCGAAGACGGCGTCGCGGCTGCCTTGTTCGATGATGCGGCCGCTCTGCATCACCAGCACGCGGTCGGCGACCTGTTCGACCACGCCGAGGTCATGGCTGATGAACAGACAGGAGAAGCCATGGCGGTCCTGCAGTTCGGCGAACAGTTCCAGCACCTGTGCGCGCACGGTCACGTCCAGCGCCGACACCGGTTCATCGGCGATCACGAACGAGGGATGGCGCACCAATGCGCGCGCAATCGCCACGCGCTGGCGCTGACCGCCCGAGAGTTCATGCGGATGGCGGTCGCCGTATTTGCCGTCGAGACCGACTTCCTGCAGCATCTTCGCCACGCGCGCCTGTTTGTCGGCGTTCGACATGCCGTCTACCTGGCGCAGGCCTTCGCCGACCAGTTGCGCAATCGTCATGCGCGGATTGAGCGAGGAGTAGGGATCCTGAAACACCATCTGGCAATTGAGGCGGTAGTCGCGCCAGCCCGGATCGCTGCGATGGATGGCGTGGCCCTTGAACAGGATATCGCCTTCGGCCGGTTTGATCAGGCCGGCGATGGTGCGGCCCAGCGTGGTCTTGCCGGAGCCCGAGCCGCCGACCACGGCGACGATTTCCCTGGGCCGGATGGCCAGATCGATGCCGTGCAAAACGCGCTTGGATGCAGTCTTTGAAAACAGGCGCTGATGACCGCCGTATTCCACGACCAGATTGCGCACTTCAACCACCGGCTCGGCCGCCGGCAAGGTGCGCGCCGGCTGGCGGCGCGGGATCGCTTCCAGCAGCTTGCGTGTGTAGTCCTGCGCCGGCGCTGCCAGCATCGCGGCGGTGTTGCCCGATTCGACCACTTCGCCTTGCTTCATCACGATCACGCGTTCGGTATAGCGCGCGACCATCGGCAGGTCGTGGCTGATCAGCAGCACCGCGGTATTGCGTTCGCGGGTCAGGTTGACCATCAGTTCCAGCACGTCGCGCTGCACGACGGCGTCGAGCGCGGTAGTGGGTTCGTCGGCGATCAGCAGAGCCGGTTCCAGCAGCATGACCGAAGCCAGCATCATGCGCTGGCGCATGCCGCCGGAGAACTCATGCGGCCATGCCGACAGCGCTGCCTTGGGATCGGCGATGCCGACGCGGGCCAGCATGTCCAGCGCCAGTTCGCGGCGCATGGCTTTGGTCAGTTGCGGCTGGTGCAGTGCGAGGCCTTCATCAAGTTGCGAGCCGATGGTCGAGGATGGATTGAGCGACGTCATCGGCTCCTGAAACACCATGCCGATGCGCGCGCCGCGCAATGAGCGCAGACGCTTTTCACCGGCCTGGGCGATATCTTCTGCTTCGAACACGATGCTGCCTGCCGTACGTATCATGGGCAAGGGCGTGAGCCCCATGATGGCGCGCGCGGCCTGCGTCTTGCCGCTGCCGGATTCGCCGACCAGACCGACGAATTCGCCAGGAGAAACCGAGAACGAGACGTCGCGCACGATCTGCCGTCCTTTGGCGCCAATGGCCAGCGTCAGGCCGGAGACCTCAACGAGTTTGCTGCCGACAGGTGAGGAAGCCATGTTCATTCCAGACCTTTCATGCGGGGATCGAGCAGATCGCGCACGGCGTCGCCGAGGAAATTGATGCCCAGCAGCGTGAGTGCGATGCACAGACCGGGGAAGATCGACAGGTAAGTCGCCTGCTCCATGTAAGGCCGCGCCGAGGCCAGCATGTTGCCCCAGGTCGGCGCCGGCGGCGGTACCCCCAGACCGAGGAAGGACAAGGCGCTCTCGGCCAGGATCACCCAGCCGAACATCGACGTCGCCAGCACGGTCAGCGGCGCAATACAGTTAGGCAGGATATGGCGCACCATGGTGTACAGCTCGGAGTTGCCCAGCACGCGCGAAGATTCGATGAACTCTTTTTCGCGCAGCGACAGCACCGTGCCGCGCACGATGCGCGTGACCGACGGCGTGTAGGCCAGGCCGAGCGCGAGGATGATGCCGTATTGATTTGCGCCGAATACCGCCAGCAAAGCCAGTGCCAGCAGCAGGCCGGGGAAAGCCAGCAGGGCGTTGATGAAGGCCATCACGATGCGATCCACCCAGCCGCGCACGAAGCCGGTGACGACGCCGATGGCGGTGCCGACCACGATGGCGAACAGCACCGTCAGGAAGCTGATCCACACGCTGTTGGAGGCGCCGGCCATCAGACGCGACAGTTCGTCGCGGCCGAATTCGTCGGTGCCCAGTAGCCATGCTGCGCCGGGTGGCTGGAAGCGCGCGGAGAAACTGATCTTGAGCGGATCGTGCGGCGTCCACACCAGCGCCAGCAACGCAGACCCGAGAATGAAAGCAATGACCAGCAGGCCGATCAGCGCTTGCGGAGTACGGAATTTTTTCATTCGGCCAGCACCCGTGGATCGAAGAGTGGATAGCAGAGATCGACGACCAGATTGGTCAATACATAGATCACCGCCACGAACAGCAGACAGCCCTGGATCACCGGATAGTCGCGCGCAAAGATCGCATCCACCAGCAGGCGGCCGAGGCCGGGTACGGTGAACACGGTTTCCACTACGGCCACGCCGCCGAGCAGATTGCCCAGCACCAGGCCGATCAATGTCCAGGTCGGACCGAAGGAATTGCGGAAGGCGTGGCGCATCATCACTGCGCGTTCCGACAAGCCCTTGGCGCGCGCGTGGGTGATGTAATCAAGCCGCAGCACTTCCAGCGTGCTGGCGCGCGCCATGCGGATGAGCACACCGATTTCATGCAGGAACAAGGTCATGATCGGCATCACCAGATACAGCAGGCCGGTCTTCCAGTCGTTCATCACGGAGACGTAACCCACCACCGGCAGCCAGTCCAGCTTCAGTCCGAAGAACAGTAACAGCAGCAGGCCCAGCCAGAACGTCGGCAAGGACACCAGCAAGGTAGCGGCGCCGACCAGTGCGAGGTCGGGCAGTCGGTTCTGTTTCCAGGCCGCGATCATGCCGGCGGGAACCGCCACCACCACCGCCAGGATCACCGCCACCACCACGATCTGTGCGCTCACCATGAAGCGGCTCAGCACCAGTTGCAACACCGGCTCGCCGGTCGTGATCGATACGCCGAGATCGCCGCGCAGAGCGTGGCCGCCCCACACGCCGAATTGCACCAGCCAGCTCTTGTCGAGCCCCAGGTGCGCGCGCAGCTCCAGCAGGCGCGCCGGATCGGCGAGGTCGCCCAGCAGCAGCTGAGCCGGGTCGCCGGGGATCAGCCGGATCAGCACAAAGACCGCGACCGCGACGATGAACAGGGTCGGCAGCGCCATGGCCAGTCGGTTGAGCGTGAAACGAAACATGCGTAGTGTTCTCCGCGCGGAAAAATAAGTGAGCTAGTCTAGCTTGCCGCCGACGCGCTGCGCAAAGTGCGTAGCGTCGCAGCAAAGAAATCCTGCACCTGGCCGACGCAGGCCATGCCGTTGTGCGGCACGTTGTCGAGCACATCGAGCCTGACCTTCACGCCGGCCGCTTCAAACGACTTGCGCAGGCTCTCCAGCCGCTCGGGGCGGTTTTTGCCGGCGTCATTGGCGCCGGGCATGAAAAACTTGCCGCCTTCCTTGTGTGTGATTTCCCAGGTTTCAATATCGGCCTTGCCGACGATCATGTGCACCGGCAGTGCCTTCAGCGCATCCAGGTTGAGCGGTTTGCCGAAGCGCGTCGCAAAGTCGCGCACGCCGACCCACCAGTCCTGGTTGAAGTCGAGCAGCGTGACCGAGCCCGGCGCGCCGACCGACAGCGCCCATAGACGTTCCGGATGCAGATAGCCGAAGCGATTGACGAACTGGCCGCCGCCGGAATAACCGAACAGGGCGAATTTGGAAAAGTCGCAGCCAAACTTGGTCGCCACTTCATCGACCATATCCAGCAGGACTTCGTCGTAATGGATGTCGCCTTCGCGCAATTGCTTGAAGCCGTCGCGGTTGCCGTCGCCTTTCGGGCCGGCCGGGAACAGCGGGCACAGCACGATGCAGTCGTTCCATTTGGCGAATTCGGCAAAGGCGTCGCGGTATTCGGTAAAGGCGCGGCCGGTGCCGTGCATCACCACCACCAGTTGCATCGGGCGCGAACCGGCGCTGCCGATGTGCGGCGGCACGTAAGTGCAATAGGAGAAGCGCGGGTCGCTGCGCGAGGCGTAGATGGTGCTGTTGCCCAGATCGTAAATGGCGCGGGCGCGCAGGTCGAATTCGGCGGCGGTCGCCGTCACGGTGTCAGACATGGGAAATCCTTGATGAATACAAACGGGAGGGGTGCGCGCTACAGCTTGCAACGGCGTCGGCGATGATGCAGTCCGCATTGTCCGCAATTTGCGGATAAGCGGACGGCATACAGGGAATCGGAACGGAGGGCATCGAAGCAGTCATGGCCTGGTTTGTAGGGCGGTTTGCCGGCAAATGGTCAACTTATGTTTCGATTATGTGACAAACAAAAGAAAATAAAAATGTAGAAATCGTTTAGCATAGATAAAGAATTTCTTTATTATTTATATTCCCCGATTTCCCTCGCGCGCTCGCCATCCGCCCATGAGCACCATACGTTTTCTCCGCACCTTCGTCGCTGCCGCCCATGGCGGATCCTTTGCCGCCGCGGCCGATCAGGTCTCGCTGACGCAGGCCGCCGTCGGCCAGCAGATGCGCGCGCTGGAAGCGGAGCTGAAAACCACGCTGTTCGACAAGACCGGGCGCAGCATGGTGCTGGCGCCGGCCGGGCATTTGCTGCTGCCGCGCGCCGTGGATCTGCTGGCGCAATACGAGGCCTTGCGCCGCGACCTGCAGAATCAGGAGCCGATCGCCGGCAATCTCAAGCTGGGTTCGCTGATTACCGGTATGGGTTTGCTGTCGACGACTCTGGCTGAACTCAAATTCCTGCACCCGAGCCTGGAGGTCGAGCTGCGCGTGCAGGATCAATCCAAACTGATGGAAGACGTCATCAGCGGCGAACTCGATGCGGCGCTGGTGGTGGAGCGCCAGTGGCCGGAAAAGCCCGGCTTACTGTGGACGCAGTGCTATGTCGAGACGCTCACCGTGATCGCCAACTCCAGTATCGCCAGCGCGGACTCGACGATCAGCAGCTTGTTTGCCGGCTATCCCTTCATCCGTTTCGACCGCCGCACGCCGACCGGCGCGCATATCGACAAGATCATGCGCGGGATGCATCTGGTGCCGCAGGATTTTCTGGAGCTGAACTCAATCTTGTCCATCGTCGAGCTGGTGCGCAAGAACGTCGGTTTCACCATGGTGCCGCTGCTGAAGAACTTCGACTGGGAAAGCGACCCCAGCCTGTGCGTGCTGCATCTGCCGGGCAGGCCGGTCGCGCGCCGGCTCGGCATTCTGGAAAGCGGCCGGCGCAGTCACATCACCAGCGTGGTGCGGGAGGAATTGCTGGAGCAGTTGCAGCGCATGCGGCCCGGCGGCCGGCTGCAGGGTGGGGTATCGCCGTAGGACATGCGCCGCTGCCGGCCTAGCTGATTCGCAGCGACATTCCCGATTTCGCCGGCGGCAGCGACGCTTCGAATCCATAGCGTTTGTAAAATTCCGGCGTGCCGTGATCGGCCATCAGGCTGACATAGGCCGTGGGCAGCGCCGTTGTATGGATGTATTGCATGAGGCGCTGCATGATGAGATGGCCGAGTCCTTTTTTCTGATGTTCGGGAAGGACGGCAATATCGACGATTTCAAAGAAACAGCCGCCATCGCCGATGACGCGCCCGATTCCAACGGGCGTGGTGTCGGCATAGACCATCACGCTGAACAAGCCGTTCTTCAGACCGATGGTGGCGGCTTCGGGCGATTTGCGGCTCAGGCCTGCTGCCAGCCGGATGTTGACGTAATCGCTGACCGAGGGGACTTCGTCCTTGATCTGATAGTGCATGTCGTGTCGGTGTGAAAATCCGATGATTGAAAATTGGTGAGTTCAGCCGGCTGCCGGTGCGGTCTGATGCACCTGAATGCGATCGCGTCCGGACGCCTTGGCGCTGTAGAGCGCCGCATCCGCCGCGCTGACGAAGCTGGCGGCGGAATCTTTTTCCGTGATCGAGGTGAGTACGTCGATGCCGGCGCTGACGGTGACGATGCCGGTGGTGTTGCCCGCGTGTTCGATCTTCAGCGCATGCAGCGCCTTGCGGATCGATTCCGCCACGACCAGTGCGCCGTCGAGATTGGTGTCGGGCAGCAGCACGGCGAACTCTTCGCCGCCGTAGCGCGCAGCCAGATCGCTGCCGCGCTTCTCGCTGGCTTTGATGACGGCGGCGACTTGCCGTAGGCATTCATCGCCGGCGACATGGCCGTAGAGATCGTTGAATTTTTTGAAATAGTCAACATCGATCAGAATCATTGCCAATGGTGAGGCCGACCGTTTGGCGTTCGACAGCGCATGGTCGATCGCCTGATCGAATTTGCGGCGGTTTGCCAGGCCGGTCAGACCGTCTTGCTGCGCCAGCTTTTCCAGGGTGGCGTTCAGCCCTTGCAGGGCGTCGCGCGCTTTTCTGGCTTCTTCCTCGGCGTGGATGCGCATATTGATTTGCCTCACCAGGCGCATGCCGAGAATGGCAATGATGCCGACGATCACCAGCGCAATCATTGCCCTGACGATGGCAAGCCGATGCCAGCTTTCCAGAATTTCCGCCTTCGACAGCGCGGTGGTGACGAAGATCGGGTAGTAGGTCAGCTGGCGATAGCCGTTGAGCCGTTCGACGCCATCCTGCATGGATCGGATCATTGCGGAGCCGTGGCCGTTGCCGCGCTTGTACAAAGCGTATAGAGGTCCCCTGGACAAATCCTTGCCGAGCGAATCCGCCAGCAAGGGCTGGCGCGCGATCTGGGTGCCGTTGCCCAGAATCAGCGCGATGGCGCCGTCTTCGCCGATGTCAAAGGTGCGGTAAAAGTCGGTGAAATACTTGATGCTGATGGTGGCGACAACGGCGCCGGCAAACTGGCCGTCGGCGCTGTCAAGGCGGCGCGACAGCGGAATCACCCAGTCACCGGAAGAGCGCGCCTGGAAAGGAACGCCGATATGAGGACCGGGATTGCTGTTGGTCTTGTGAAAGAGAAAGTATTCCCGGTCTGCGCTGGAACTGTACTCGTCCTTGTTCGGCAGCGAATTGACGATGCGTACGCCGTCCTTGTTGAAAATGGCGAGTCCCTGGAGCTGGGGCAATTCCTTGACGCGCAACAACAGCAATCTATGCAGCCGGTCCAGCGCCGCCGGTGCGGTGCCGTCAATCAGAATGCGCTCGGTCAGGCCGAGCAGGGAAGTGTCTGCTGCCTTGAAGGTGTCGTCCGCATGCCGGGCCAGTGAGCGCGACATGTTGTCTGAGGTGATCTCCGATTCATGGAGCTGGTCGGCGCGCTCTTCCCAGATGGTCCAGCCAATGACGCCGGTGATGGAAATACATACGACGATCAGGAAGCTGATCGCCGTAGCGGCGACCGATGCGGTTTTTGCCGGGGTCAGTACGGTTGTTGTGGGACGCATTGCCTGTACTCGGAAGAAAGAGGTTTCGGCCGATCCATGTGTCCGGCTCACTATATTTATTCTGTTGCCTACCTTTGTTGCGACTCTAACATGCCGACCTACCAGGGCGAACGGTGAAAATGAGCGGTAAATCCCTTGCTCTGCAGCAGATACACAGATGCGTGGCGGCAATGCCTGTGACAATTTGCCACATTCGCTTTGTCGCCCGAAGCTCATATACTTCAGGTTCCATTCAATCTTCCGGTACGCCTGTTTCCCTGCCATGCAACACAACATGACCAAAAAAACACGCGCATCATTCAGCCTGTCGAACCTGCAGGTGATGTTGCTCCTGCTGCTGGCAGGGGTTTGTCTGATTTCGGCAACGTGGGTGTTCGCGGTCGATATCGGCCGTGTGCCGGTTTCGCTGTGGGATATCTGCACCACTGCACTGTCGTCCGCCGCGACGGAGACTGCACCGGCGAAATAGCCTCGGACCTGCTCTGTGCTACGCAGGGTTCTGCACCTCACGATTTACTCCCCCCTACGACATCTCTTGTCGTTTCAGGCCCACCTCTCTGGTGGGCTTTTTTATTGTCCATTCGCATTGCCGCGCAGAATTTTTTCACTACTTTTCTCCTGATATGTTCCTGCAGGAAACCCTTGTGCACACTGGGATACGGAGCAGGTTGTGCGGAAAACCCATGTCACTTTGCCTACTCAGGAAAACCCCGATATTCGCGTGCATCGATTTGGCAGAAGATTCGTTCACCCACTAGTCGTACCCAAAGAACTACCTCACTCAACCCCACAGGGAGAACAACATGAAGAACTGGAAAATCGGCTTACGTCTGAGTCTTGGTTTTGGTGCAATCCTGGCGTTGCTCGTCGCCGGCGCTGGATTCGGTTTGAGCCAGGTGTCGAAACTGAATGATCGTGTCGAATTTTTGACTTCCGTCGATGAAGGCAAGCTGCTGGCGTTGAGCAAGGTGCAGTTTGCCATCGGTCTGCGCGCCATTGCAGCACGCAACCTGGTGTTGGTTTCTGATCCCGCCGCACAGAAGGGTGACATCGAACTGGTCACCAAGGCGCAAAAAGATATCGATCAAGGCCTGGAAGAATTGAATGTGCTGATGAAGAACCCAGCGGAATCCAACGACCAGGAACGTCAGATGCTGACGCAACTGAGCGCGCTGGAAGCCAAATATTTGCCGATCGCCAACAAGATCGCGGGGCTGGCGACGACGCAGCAGGCTGACGCCGCTAAAGCAGCGCTGATTGCAGACTGCATGCCGCTGCTCAAGCAAGTCATTGCACATATCGCTGAATTCAACAGCATGATGCGCGCCAATAGCAAAGCCAATCTGGCCAGCGCTCAGGCTGCGTATGAAGTCTCCAAGTGGACCATGTTTTCCATCACTGCGATCTCGCTGGTGCTTGGTTCGCTGATTGCCTGGATGCTGACCCGCTCGATTTCCCGTCCGCTGAAAGAAGCCGTTGCCATCGCTCAGAACGTGAGTGCCGGCGACCTGACCAGCGACATCAAGGTGCAAAGCAAGGATGAACTCGGTCAGCTGATGCTGGCGCTGAAAGACATGAACGGCAATCTGCTGCGCATCGTCGGCGATGTCCGTCACGGCACCGATACGATTGCCGCCGCATCGACTGAAATCGCCTCGGGCAATCTGGACCTGTCGTCCCGTACCGAACAACAAGCCGGCTCGCTGCAAGAAACTGCTTCGGCGATGGAAGAACTGACCGCTACCGTCAAGCAAAACGCCGAGAACGCCAAGCAAGCAAATCAACTGGCCGAAACTGCATCCAACATCGCCATCAAGGGCGGTGCAGTGGTCTCCCGTGTGGTTGACACCATGGCATCGATCAACGAATCGTCGAAGAAGGTTGTGGACATCATCGGCGTGATCGACGGTATCGCTTTCCAAACCAACATCCTGGCATTGAACGCCGCTGTCGAAGCCGCACGTGCCGGTGAGCAAGGCCGCGGTTTTGCGGTGGTGGCTTCCGAAGTACGCAGCCTGGCGCAACGTTCGGCTTCGGCTGCAAAGGAAATCAAGGAACTGATCGGCAACTCGGTTGGGAAGGTTGACGCAGGTACTGCACTGGTGGATGAAGCCGGTGCGACCATGGGCGAGATCCTCGACAGCGTCAAGCGCGTCACCGGCATCATGGGCGAAATCAGCTCGGCCAGCGACGAACAGACTCGCGGCATCGAACAGATCAATCAGGCGATCGCCCAAATGGATCAGGTCACGCAGCAAAACGCTGCACTGGTCGAAGAAGCCGCCGCCGCTGCCGCGTCGATGCAGCAACAAGCCGGCAACCTGGCTGACGTGGTCGCAGTCTTCAAGCTGGATGAGCAACATCAGCACGCTGTAGAAAGCAATGTCGTCAATGCCGTCAGCCCCGCACGTGCGGGCAAGACATCGACAGCCCAGGTGCATCGTCTGCCGAAGCCGGTCAGCGCACCAGCACTGGAAATGGAAGAGTTCAGCTATGCAGCCTGATCAGATCCGATCAGAAACATCAACGAATTTGTTGTGGGGGTAGTGAGTAGTGGGGGTGAGGGGATGAGGTGCAGTGCGCGCATGCGAGGCCTCATCAGTTAATGCGAAAGCATTGACGTACAGGCGGTTCACAGCAATGTGAATCGCCTTTTTTGCTTATGTCTTATTTGTGTTTTATTCAGATGTTCCCGATCGGCAGCGCGGTCTTGTATTTGACCTGTTTGAGCGCGAAGCTGGAACGGATGTTCTTGATGCCGGGGATTTTGGTGAGGTGGTCGAGGATGAAATGTTCCAGCGCCTGCAGATCGGCGACGACGATGCGCAGCAGATAATCTTCATCGCCGGTCATCAGATAGACCTCCATGACTTCATCGAAGGCGCTGACGGCGGCTTCAAAATTCGCCAACGCGACCGATTCTTGTTTTTCCAGGCTGACTTTGACGAAGACGTTGACCTTCAGTCCCAGCAGATGCGGATTGCCGAGCGCCACATAGCGCGAGATGATGCCTTCATTCTCCAGCCGTTTGACGCGCGCAAGCGTCGGCGACGGCGACAGGTTAATCTTGGAGGCGAGTTCCAGATTGCTGAGGGCGCTGTTTTCCTGAAGGATGCTCAGGATGCGTAAATCAATGGCGTCGAGTTCCATATGTGAAATTAATTTCTGTTAATTGATATTGTGCAGCATATTCTGCTGAATATTGCAGGTCAAGCCATTCATTTCAGTGACTCATTTCGCTTCAATCGGCGTACATTGATCAGATTCATCGAGGAGACAGAACGTGGAAATGTCATCAGCAAGCGGATTCGCCAAAGACATCGATATCGACGCCCAGGAAACCCAGGAGTGGTTGCAGGCGTTGCAAGGCGTATTACAGGAAGTCGGTCCGGACCGTGCACGCTTTTTATTGTCGCGCCTCTCGGCGGCGGCACAGCAATGGGGCATCAACTGGCGCGATGCGCGCAATACGCCCTATATCAACACCATCAGGCCTGAGCAGGAGCCGCCTTTTCCCGGCGGATCGGATGCGCAGGCCATTGAAGAACATCTGGCCACCGTCATGCGCTGGAATGCGCTGGCGATGGTGGTGCGCGCCAACCGCGCCTACGGCGAGCTGGGCGGCCACATCGCCAGTTACGCCTCTGCTGCCGATCTGTTCGAAGTCGGCTTCAACCATTTCTTCCGCGCGCGCGATGCGCAGTTCGCCGGCGACCTGGTTTACTTCCAGCCGCACTCGGCGCCCGGCATCTATGCCCGCGCTTTTCTGGAAGGCGCACTGAGCGAGGACGACCTCAGTTTTTATCGCCGCGAGATCGAAGCCAAGAAGCACGGCAAGCAAGGCCTGTCGTCGTATCCGCATCCCTGGCTGATGCCGAATTTCTGGCAGTTCCCGACCGGCTCCATGGGCATCGGTCCGATCAATGCGATTTATCAGGCGCGCTTTTTGCGTTACATGGAACACCGCGGCTTGCTGCAGGATCAGGATCGCAAAGTCTGGGGCGTGTTCGGCGACGGCGAGATGGACGAGCCGGAATCATTGGCGGCGCTGAGCCTGGCCTCGCGCGAGAAGCTTGATAACCTGATCTTCGTCGTCAACTGTAATCTGCAGCGTCTGGACGGCCCGGTACGCGGCAACGGCCATATCGTCGACGAGCTGGAGACCTTGTTTGCCGGCGCCGGCTGGAACGTCATCAAGCTGCTGTGGGGTTCGGATTGGGATGGCCTGTTTGCACGCGACAAGGACGGTGAACTGATCGATGCGCTCAATCGCACGGTCGACGGCCAGTTGCAGACCTTCGCCGCCAACGACGGCGCATTCAACCGCGAGCACTTCTTCGGCCAGACCGCGGGCACGCGCAAGATCGCCGAGACGCTGACTGATGAAGAAATCAATCGCCTGCGCCGCGGCGGTCACGACATGAAAAAGATCCACTCGGCCTACCACGCCGCCGCCAACCATCGCGGCCAGCCGACGGTGATTCTGGCGCAGACCAAGAAGGGCTACGGCATGGGCGCGGCCGGTGAAGGCAAGATGACTACGCACCAGCAAAAGAAGCTGGATGAAGAAGTGCTGATCGCTTTCCGCAATCGCTTCAAGCTGCCGATCAGCGACGAGCAGTGCAAGAACCTGGCGTTCTACAAGCCGGCTGCCGACAGCGCCGAGATGAAGCATCTGCTGGCTCGCCGCGCCGCATTGGGCGGACACATGCCGCGCCGTGTCGCCGGCGACGCCAGGCGCACAGTTCCTTCGATTGAAACGCACGCCAAGTTTGCGCTCGATGCCGAGGGCAAGGAAATGTCGAGCACCATGGCGCTGGTGCGCATGCTCAGCAGCATGCTCAAGGATGCGGATTTCGGCAAATACGTGGTGCCGATCGTAGCCGATGAGGCGCGTACGTTCGGCATGGCGAATCTGTTCCGCCAGGTCGGCATTTATTCGTCGCAAGGCCAGTTGTACGAACCGGAAGACATCGGTTCTATCCTGTCTTATCGCGAAGCCAAGGATGGGCAGATTCTGGAAGAGGGTATTACCGAAGCCGGCGCGATCTCGTCGTGGACGGCCGCGGCGACAAGTTATTCGGTGCATGGTTTGCCGATGCTGCCGTTCTACATCTACTACTCGATGTTCGGATTCCAGCGCATCGGCGATCTGATCTGGGCGGCTGCCGACCAACGCGCACGGGGCTTCCTGATCGGGGCTACCTCGGGCCGCACGACGCTGGGTGGCGAGGGCTTGCAGCATCAGGACGGCAGCAGCCACGTGACCGCTGCAGGCATTCCGAACTGTGTGTCTTACGATCCGGCTTACGCTTATGAAATGGCAGTGATCGTTGACGAAGGCATGCGCCGCATGCTGGAACGCAACGAAGACGTCTTCTATTACGTCACCGTCACCAACGAAAACGAAGCTCAGCCGAGCATGCCGCAAGATGCAGGTATCAAGGATGGCATCTTGCGCGGCATGTATTGCCTGGAGGCGAAGGCCGATGCGCAAGTTCGCCTGTTGGCGGCGGGCCCGATGCTGAAAGAGGCGCTGTCTGCTGCACGCATGCTGCAGGAGCAATTCAGCATCGCCGCAGAAGTCTGGAGCGTCACCAGCTTCACCGAACTGTCGCGCGACGGTATCGCCGTCGAACGTCAGAACCGCCTCACGCCGGCGGCGCGCACGCAGCCTTATGTCACGCAACAGCTGGAAGGCGGCAAGGCGCCGGTCATTGCCGTCAGTGACTATGTGCGTACTTTGTCGGAGAGCATTCGCGCCTATGTGCCGGGACGTTACGTCACACTGGGTACCGATGGTTTCGGTCGCAGCGACACACGCGCCAACCTGCGCGACTTCTTCGAAGTCGATGCACGCTGGATCGCCTACACGGCATTGACGGAAGTGTTCGGTGACGACGCGGCAACGCTGAAGGCTGCGGCGGAGAAACTTGGTATTGATCTGACCAAGCCGTTGTCGACATCGGTCTGAAGTAAAGAATCCCCTGTCGCATTTGCTGTTTATCATGCAGCGAAAAAAACGCCGTCTTCTGCCATAAGCAGAGATGGCGTTTTTTATGGATGACGATTTAGTCGAGAGTAATATTCACCAGTCGCTCCTGCCCAAGGAACTGGGCGACATAGCGACTGGCTGCCGAGATATTGATGACGATGTATTTTCCGAATCCGTATAGCGCAGGCTCGTAACCAGGATCCAGTCCACGATCACGGAAGAAGTCCTGGTAGGAGCCGGCATCGTGCATCAGCTCGCCCTTGAACTCTTCGCTGAGATTGGCTTCGTCAACGGGATGGAACTTGACGAGCAGGGAGCAGGACATGCTTGCTGCCAGGGCGCTTTGGGCTCGCAACACAATGACCAGTGCGTAGAGAATCTTTTGCAGCATGTCCTGATTGCTATCGTATTTGGACGCGAGACTGACGATGTTGGGCAAGATGCAGACCCAGATACTCTCTCTGTCCGGCACGTCCTCATGTAGCGGCATCGGTATCTGCCGCACGTTGGGAAGTGCCGGAAATGAGGTCGGAGAAATGCCGTAGGCGCCGCCGTACTTGGGGTGATTGCCATCGAACCAGATCGCTTGCATCTCATTGATTCCGCGCATCATGGCATCGGTAATGCCGAGCCTTTCCAGCAAGTGATCGCGTTTGAACATGGCCGCGTAATTCTCAATCGGTATTGCCAGATTTTGCCGGTCTTGGGTCAACTGCAACTCATGCGAGGTATCGCCTTCTTCGATGTAGAAGATGCGGCGTACGAGGGGCGACATCTTGAGCAGTTTTCCAAGCAGAAAGCCCGTATGCGGTAAATAGACGTTGAGCTGAATCGGCCGTTTGCGCGGAAGTGCATCCAGCATGGTTTTTAGAAAATCCCGGACGCGTTCGGCATTCCAGATGCCGTCATCAGCGACTTCAAGGTGCGGGCCGCTGTAGGGCGTCTTGCGCCCGCAGATGACCAGTGGATTGTGGATTTCGCCGTCGGCAAGCAGTTGGCGTCCGATGGAGTAGGTTATCGGACTGTGAATATATAAAACGTCGAGAGTATCGGTAGTCATAGCATCGGTTTCCCGATAAGACCATTTTCAAAGCCTGGCTGGAGGCATCTGGATGGCAATGTTCGGCTTGTGGCGAAAGGCGATATTCACGGCCTGAGCTGCAACGCAAAGACACCGCGACAAGCGAACGATTCGATGCCAAGGGCCTGTATTTCCGGAGGCGAGCGGGATGGCAAATTGGCTCATGCTTGCGTGCAGCACTGGCTATATCTTTCATCAATATAGTGAGCCACCGGTGCGAAAAAAGATGAAATTACAATTTATTACAGAGGATTTACGACTGATACATTGTGTTAATTCCGGTAGAAAAAATGTCAGTATTTTGAAAGCGAATCTTTGCACACATCAAGAAAATGGAGGCGGCGTATTGCGCTTTCCGAGTCTTGATCTGGCGGGCAGCAACATGTTTTTTGGTGGAATGACGGTCCGCGATTTCCGGATGGTGATGGAGGTAAAGTGCAGAGGATTGAAATCACCTGAAAATATCTCATCAGCCATAGAAGAAACTGCTGCTATATTGACTTCCAAATTGTGACTTTCAAATCGTGGCTTTCCGATCGTGGTCTTGCGTGGCGTCACGAAGATGAGCGGTCTTTCAGAACGATGAAGAAGCTGTGCTCAGAGAAAGCACGCAGAATCTACTATATCTACTATAAGGAGCGAAACACATGGCAGCACCGAAGAGAATCGCCTTGGTCACCGGAGCAGGTTCCGGCATCGGCAAACAGATTTCGCTGGCATTGCTGCGCGAAGGCTATGCCGTCGTGCTGGCCGGACGCCGTCAGGAACCGTTGCAGGAGACTGCGAAGGCAGCCGGCGAATTTGGCGCCAATGCGCTGGTGGTGTCTGCCGACGTGAGTGATCCTGCTTCGGTGAAGAATCTGTTCGCGAAGACGAAAGAAAAATTCGGCCGTCTCGATCTGCTGTTCAACAACGCAGGCATCTTTGCGCCACCGATGTCGCTGGAAGAGCTGAGTTACGAGCAGTGGAAATCCGCCGTCGATATCAACCTGACCGGTGTGTTCTTGTGCACGCAGGAAGCGTTCAAGATCATGAAAGAACAATCGCCGCGCGGCGGCCGTATCATCAATAACGGCTCGATCTCGGCCCACGCGCCGCGTCCGTTCTCGGTCTCTTATACGGCAACCAAGCATGCGATTACCGGACTGACCAAGTCGACTTCGCTCGACGGCCGCCGCTACGACATCGCTTGCGGCCAGATCGATATCGGCAATGCGTCGACCGACATGACCGAGCTGATGAAAAAGGGCACACTGCAAGCCGACGGTTCGACGCAGGTGGAGCCGACCATGGATGCGGGTCATGTGGCGAAGGCGATTCTCTACATGGATAGTCTGCCGCTGGATGCCAACGTGCAGTTCATGACGGTGATGGCGACCAAGATGCCGTTTATCGGCCGCGGCTGATAAGTTGTCAGATCTTGCTGAGAGGCTGCGATGCGGTGATCCGCGAATTGGCAACCCTTGGGCGGTGCTCGGAATCCTCATGTACTGAACTTTGAGGATTACATAACTGAGCTCCGCTCCGGCCGCCATCGGCTGATGGCCTCTCGCTACATATCCAGACAGGTTCTGAAGTCGTTTGCTGAAAATAAAAACGCTGCTTTCAAGGCAGCGTTTTTTTATGTCGGCTGTTTTTTCAACCCGGCCCAGCGCGGCGTCAGCGCATGCGGAATGGCAAACAGGTCAAGCACGCGGCCCAGCGTATGATCGATCATTTCATCAATCGACTGCGGGCGGTGATAGAAGCCAGGCAAGGGCGGGAAGATGATGCCGCCCATTTCGGTGACGCTGGTCATGTTGCGCAGATGGGCGAGATTGAAGGGCGTTTCGCGCACCATCAGCACCAGGCGGCGACGCTCTTTCAGGACGACATCGGCGGCGCGCGAGATGAGATTGTCAGACAAGCCGTTGGCAATGGCGGCCAGCGTTTTCATCGAACAGGGCGCAACGATCATGCCGGTCGAGGTGAACGAGCCGCTGGCGATCGATGCGCCGACGTCGCGCACCGGATGGACCACATCGGCCAGCGCTTCGACGTCCTTGCGGCTCATGTCGAGCTCCTGATGCAGATTGAGCGCGCCGGCTTCGGAAACCAGCAAATGGGTTTCGATGTCGGAATCGCGCAGTACGCGCAGCAGCCGCACGCCGTAGGCAACGCCGGTCGCGCCGGTGATGGCGACGATCAGGCGTTGTGGTTCCGATGCCTTGGGTGCGGCAGTCGTCGCGGAGGACAGACGCTTAGCCCTTGAACAGGGTTTGCAGTTCGCCGGCTTCGTACATTTCATTCATGATGTCGGAACCGCCGACGAACTCGCCGTTGACATACAGTTGCGGGATGGTCGGCCAGTTCGAATATTCCTTGATGCCCTGGCGCACGTCCGGGCTCTCCAGCACATTGACGGTGACGATGTTTTCAGCGCCGCTGGCCTTGAGCAGTTGGATCGCTTTGCCGGAAAAGCCGCATTGCGGGAATTGCGCAGTACCCTTCATGAACAGCACGACAGGGTTTTGGGTGACGGTTTCTTTGATCCAGGATTGCACTTCGCTCATGACTACACCTTCAAAAAGTTCTCAATGCCGACATTATATGAAAAAGCGAGCCTTCGCGTTGAGGTCTGCTGATTCTGGAGGAATGGTGTTGCAGAATGGGAAACTGTCTTTCCGGCAACTTCGACAACAAGAAGAAAATATATAAATTATTTGTCCTTGTCTTGTCGGCAAGACAAGGGTGAAGGGGCTGAAGGGGCGGGAACGGAAGAAAGATGTAAATGATATAAAAACAAGAAAGGGCGCTGACGCGCCCTTTTTCTGTTGCCGGTCCAATCCGCCGGCTAGCTGGATATCACGAGGCTGCTGCTGGCACTGGTTCTTCCGGCAGGCGTTTTGCCATCGAGTGATGGTTCTGTACACGGTCCTTATGCTTGATGACCTGGCGGTCCAGTTTGTCGATCAGCATGTCGATGGCGGCATACAGGTCATGTGCAATGCTTTCGGCATGCAAGTCCTTACCCTTAATGTGAACGTTGATTTCTGCTTTCTGGCGTTTTTCTTTTTCTGTCAGCTTGTCGACGCTGAGGATCACACTGATGTCGATGACGTGATCAAAATGGCGCTTGATACGCGTCAGTTTGCTTTGCACGTATTCGCGGATTGCGGGGGTCAAATCGAGGTGATGGCCACTAATGGTCAGATTCATACAGCACTCCTATCATGAGATTGCTGGAGGTTCTTACGCATTGTCCGGTTGTTTGTGGAGCATTACGCCAGAACACAGCAACAGGTGCTACTACAGAAAAACTTACAGAGATTTGCGGAGATTCACCGGCGGGATCTTGAGCACTTCGCGGTATTTCGCGACGGTACGCCGCGCCACCACCATGCCCTGTTCCGCCAACATATCTGCAATCTTGCTATCAGAGAGTGGGTTCTTAGGGTCTTCTGCTCCTATCAGTTGTTTGATGAGAGCCCGTATCGCGGTGGAGGATGCTTCTCCTCCTGTTTCCGTTGCGACGTGGCTGCCGAAGAAGTATTTCAACTCAAACATGCCATGCGGTGTCAGCATGTACTTCTGAGTCGTTACACGAGAAATAGTGCTCTCGTGTAGACCTAGTGTATCAGCTATTTCGCGCAACACAAGGGGGCGCATGGCAACTGCCCCATGAGAAAAAAAGTTGCGTTGCCGTTCAACAATTGCCTGTGCGACACGCAAAATTGTGTCGAAGCGTTGCCGCATGTTTTTGATGAGCCACTTGGCTTCCTGCAACTGCGAACCGAGCGATCCGTCGCCCTTGGTTTGCTTCATGGCATTGGCGTACATCGCATTCACGCGCAGGCGCGGCATGACGTCGTGGTTGAGCAAAACCTGCCAGCCGTCTTTGGTCGCTTTGACAATCACATCGGGCACAACATAGTCGGAAGTTTCCGACGCGAAAGCGGATCCGGGATGCGGATTGCACTGACGGATAACGGCTTGTGCTTCTCGCAAGTCTTCGTCGTCGCAGCCGAGTGCTTTCTTGATTTTGTTGAAATCTCTTTGAGCAAATAAAGGTAAACACTCCTCGACTATCGTCAGCGCCAGACGGCGTGTGACAAAGGCAACTTTCGGCAGACGTTTGATCTGCAGCGCCAGGCATTCCGATGCGCTGCGGGCGCCGACGCCGGCCGGGTCGAAACTTTGCAGCAGCTTGAGCGCAATGGAGAGTTCTTCCAGCTCGATCTCAAGTTCTTCCGGCAGGCGCGCGAGGATGTCTTCCAGCGGCTCTTCCAGGTAGCCGTGATCGTCGAGTGCGTCGATGATCAGTTCGACCAGCGCGCGGTCGCGCAGCATGCGCACGGTCAGGCGCGCCTGTTCCAGCAGATGCTCGCGCAGCGTGACGGTATGCGCTTCCAGTTGCGGGCGCGCGTCTTCATCGTCGGGCGTTTTACCGGTGCGGGCGACGTCGTCGAAACTCCACTCGGCATCGCCGCTGACATTGTTGTCATCGCCGCCGAGACTGTCGGCGTGTTCGGCCGACTCCGCTTCGGTCGGCGCGCTGCTGACGACGTTTTCGGCCGGATTGGCCTGTTCGGCAGGCGTCGAGCTGATGGCGCCGTCGGCCAGCAGGCGCACGGAGTTGTCGAGCGCGTCGTCGAGACGTTCCAGCAGCGGATTGTCGGAAAGGATTTGTTCCAGTTCCTGATGCAGTTCCAGCGTCGACAATTGCAGCAGACGGATCGACTGCTGCAACTGCGGCGTCAATGCCAGATGCTGGGATGTGCGTAACTGGAGAGATTGTTTCATTGAATCGGCCTGTGGCCTTACATGCGGAAGTGTTCGCCGAGATACACGCGGCGTACGGATTCATTGGCGATGATGTCGTCAGGGCTGCCGCTGGCCAGCACGGTGCCCTGATTGATGATGTAGGCGCGGTCGCAGATGCCGAGCGTTTCGCGCACGTTGTGGTCGGTGATCAGCACGCCGATGCCGCGTTCCTTGAGAAAGCGCACGATACGCTGAATTTCGATCACTGCAATCGGATCGATACCGGCGAACGGTTCATCCAGCAGCACAAAGCGCGGGTCGGTCGCCAGTGCGCGCGCGATTTCAACGCGGCGGCGTTCACCACCGGACAACGACAAGGCCTGGCTTTCACGCAGCTTCTCGATTTGCAATTCGTGCAGCAGGTTGTTGAGACGGCCTTCGATTTCATCGCGGCTCAGCGGCTTGCCGTTTTCCCGGCGCAGTTCCAGCACGGCGCGGATATTGTCTTCCACGGTCAGCTTGCGGAACACGGATGCTTCTTGCGGCAGATAAGACAGGCCCATCGAGGCGCGCTGGTGAATCGGCAGGCGCGAGATATCGGCGCCGTCCAGATCGATTTCACCGCCGTCTGACGGCACCAGGCCGACGATCATGTAGAACGACGTTGTCTTGCCGGCGCCGTTGGGACCGAGCAAGCCGACCACTTCGCCGCTTTCCACCTCAAGCGATACATCGCGCACGACCTGGCGCGCACCATAGCTTTTTTGCAGTCCGCGGACGACCAGAGAACTTGTCGCCATCTTATTGTCCCTTCGGAGGATCGACGCGCGGCTGGATGATCGCCGTGATGCGGCCGCCACCCGGCTTGCTCTCGCCGGTATTGGTGTTGTTGACCGAATAGAACTCGGCGCGGCTGTCGTAGGAGATGAACTCGCCGTTGACTTCATCCGTCACGCGCGGGCCGTCCATGCGCTGCATATGCGCGCGTGTAAACAATTTCGAGATTTCGGTTTTCTCGCTGTATTCGATGCGCTCTGCCTGTCCTTCGATCCACAGGTTCGGACCGCCGTCACGTTTCTGGCGGAAGCTGGCGAGCTGGCCGGGCGCCGCGTACAGAATGGCGAACTCGTAGCCGGCCGGGTCGGTGGTCAATACGACCTTGCCGGCCTTGATCAGCAAGGTGCCGCGAGTAAGGATGACGTTGCCGGTGAAGGTTTTCACCTGTTTGACGTCGTCATACACCATCTGCTCGGCTTCGATGCGGGTCGGCTTCTCGGTGTCGGCTTTTTCAGCGCGAACGATGCTGCTTGTGCTCATCAGGAGCAGGGTCAGCAGAGGCAATAAAAGATTCGTTTTCATATCATCCTGCGCAAGTATCTCGCTTGGTTGTGCCGACTGGCTTGTGGCTAGCGTACACGCGGCTGGTACGTGCCGCGGACATTGTGGAGTAACTGGAATTCCTGTGTTGCATTGTTGGCGATCATGCCGGTGCCGGTCATGATGGACGCACCCATGGTCAGCTCCACCGGCTTGTCCGTTTTTGCAATATCGTCATCCGGCAACAGCAACAGATATTCGGTCTTCAAGTGCATGTTCTCGGATTTTGCGGTGGCTGCGCGGTTGCCGTTGACGTCGCCGTACATGTGAATCTTGCTGTTGTCGTCTTCAATTCTTGCTCGTTGCGAGTACAGCGTCATCGGCGCTTTCTCTTCCGACAAGGTGGTGATGACAGGCTTCGTCACTTCAAATGAATCGTCAGCGGGGAAGTGGACCATCCTGGCGCCGGTGATGTCGTAGCGCGGCTGGCCGGTTTCCGACATTTTGACGTAGCTGAACTGCTCGACGTAATAGTCCGGCTTGCTGCTTGGACGTGTCGTGAGTGCGCCGTCGCTGTTGCTGCGCAGGACTTGCAGCACCCAGAAGCTGGCCAGCGCCAGCGCCGCGAGGACGGCGACGATGATGGCCAATCGGATGCGCTGCGCTGCGCGTTCGCCGCTGTGGTTGCTCATGCAAGATAACCGGCCAGCGCCGTCTCGTAATGGCCTTGCACCGTCAGGATGAAATCGCACAGCTCGCGGGCGGCACCGTTGCCGCCGAAGCTTTCGGTGATGTAGTCGACGCGTTGCTTGACGTCATGGTGACCGTTGGCCACGCAGGCGGTGAAGCCGACTTTGGTGAGTACAGGCAGATCGATCACATCGTCGCCGAGATAGCCGCAGGCGGATGCCGGGATACCGGTCTGTTCCAGCAGCTGTGCGAAGGCGATGCGTTTGTCGTGTACGCCTTGAAATACATGCGCGATACCCAGATCCTTGGCGCGGCGCAAGACGATAGGCGACTGGCGCGCGGTGATGATCGCCGTGGCAATGCCGCCGAACTGCTGCAGCATCTTGATGCCGTGGCCGTCGAGCGCGTTGAAGCGTTTGATTGGTTCACCGTCGGGGCCGTAATACAAACCGCCGTCCGTCAGCACGCCATCGACGTCAAAAATCATCAGCCGGACTTGCTTGGCGTTGGCAATGGCGGCGGCACCGGCCGTACTGAATCGGTCGGCCATCAGATCACCTTGGCGCGGGTCAGATCGTGGATATGCAGGGCGCCGACCAGTTTGCCGGCAGCGTCGGCCACCAGCACCTGGTTAATGCGGAATTCCTCCATCAGCTGAACGGCATCGACCGCCAATTGATCCGGCGTGATGGTGCGCGGACCGCGGTGCATGACGTCGGCAATGGACGACTTGGTGAAATCTTCGCCGCGTTCAAGCAGGCGGCGCAGGTCGCCGTCGGTGAATACGCCGATCGGATGGTTTTGATCATCGACCACGGCGGTCATCGCCATGCCCTTGCGGGTGATTTCCATCAAGGCGGCCGACAGCGACACGTCAGGCGTGACCGCCGGAATGGCGTCGCCGGTACGCATCACATCGCGCACGTGCGTCAGCAGACGGCGGCCGAGTGCGCCGCCCGGGTGCGAGCGGGCAAAGTCTTCTTCCATGAAGCCGCGTGCGTCCAGCAGGGACACTGCCAGCGCGTCGCCCATGGCCAGCGTGGCAGTGGTGCTTGCGGTAGGCGCCAGGTTCAGCGTACAGGCTTCCTTGTCGACGCCGACGTTCAGATGAATTGCCGACAATAGCGCAAGGCTGGATTCGTCATTGCCGGTCATGGCGATCAGGTAGGCGCCCATGCGCTTGATGATCGGCACGATGGCCATCAGCTCGGCGGTTTCGCCGGAATTGGAAATAGCGATGAAAACGTCATTTGGCGTGACCATGCCCAGGTCGCCGTGCGCCGCTTCCGCCGGATGCATGAACAGCGCGGGGGTACCGGTCGAGGCAAAGGTCGCCGCGATTTTGCGGCCGATATGGCCGGATTTGCCGATGCCGGAGACCACCACGCGGCCTTTGCATTCCAGCAAGACGCCGACGGCGCGGGCCAGCGGTTCATCGGCGTTGTCCGACATCCGGGCCTTGAGCGCCAGAATGGCGTCGGCCTCGATTTGCAGGGTTTGACGGGCGAGACTCAGCGCGCGCTGTGCGCTTTCGGTAGAAAAAGCTTTTGGCAAGATTTTATGTTCGGTTACACTCATAACCGAAGTATAAACGAATTACGAAAGCAAAAAACTTGCCAGATGTAACCTCGTGTAGCGCCATGGGTGTATTTGGGGAGCGTTGCGGCCGCAATCGGCCATCCCGAAGGCTGAGTATACGGCTGAAATGCAGACGGGACGGGCGTGTCGCAATAATGCACCAAATCAGATCGATGACCGCAAGGCAGGCATGGTTCTGGCTTAACAGGCCGTATGGCCTTCACCTATAAAAATTGCTTCGTTTTCTAATCCATGTTTTCTGGTCTGGAACTCACACTTTTCCTGCTCGGCGCCGCAGTGCTCGGTGTCGTCGCTTTTCGAATGTTTCACCTGCCGCCGATGCTGGGCTATCTGGTGGTCGGCATCGTCATCGGCCCGCACGGGCTCGGTTTTGCTGAAGACAACGAAACCACCCATGCCCTGGCCGAGTTCGGCGTAGTGTTCCTGATGTTCTCGATCGGGCTGGAATTCTCTCTGCCCAAGCTCTCGTCGATGCGCCATATCGTCTTCGGACTGGGCGTCGCGCAGGTGCTGGCGACCATCGCGGTGGCCATGGTGTTCGGCTGGAGTACCGCCTACATCCTGCCGCAACTGCACAATATCAGCTGGCCGGCCGCCTTTGCGCTGGGCGGCGCGCTGGCCATGTCGTCCACCGCGATCGTCTCCAAACTGCTGACTGAACGGCTGGAGCTGGAAACCGAGCACGGCCGCCGCATCCTCGGCATCCTCCTGTTCCAGGATCTGGCGCTGGTGCCGCTGCTGATCATCGTGCCGGCGCTGGCGAAGAACACCGGCAACCTCGCCGTCACCTTGGGTTGGGCGACCACCAAGGCGGTAGTAGTGCTGGCCTTGCTGTTGTTCTTCGGACAAAAGCTGATGCGCAGCTGGTTCCAGATCGTCGTCAAGCGGCGGTCGCAGGAATTGTTCATGCTGAACCTGCTGATGATCACGCTGGGCGCGGCATGGATCACCGAAAAAGCCGGCCTGTCGCTGGCGCTGGGCGCCTTCATCGCCGGGATGCTGATTTCCGAGACTGAATACAAGCATCAGGTGGAGGAAGACATCAAATCCTTCCGTGACGTCCTGCTCGGCTTGTTCTTCATTACCATCGGCATGCTGCTCAATGTGCATCTGGTGCTGGAGCACTGGTGGCTGGTTCTGTTGCTGCTGATCGGTCCGGTGCTGCTCAAGTTCGTATTGATTGCCGGCCTGGCCAAGCTGTTCGGATCGACCACCGGCGTCGCCTTGCGCACCGGTCTGGCGCTGGCGCAGGCCGGTGAATTCGGCTTCGTGTTGCTGAATCAGGCCGGCGGCTTGCAGTTGATGGATCCCTTGCTGATCCAGGTGATTCTGGCGTCCATGGTGCTGTCGATGCTGGCCGCACCGTTCATCCTCGCCAAATCCGACGCTATTGTCATGAAGCTGTCGGCCAATGAATGGATGCTGCAATCGCTGGCGCTGACGCAGCTCGCCACGCGCACCATGTCGAGCCGCAAGCACGTCATCATCGCCGGCTTCGGCCGCAGCGGCCAGAGTCTGGCCAAGCTGCTCGACGAAGAGGGCATTCCTTATCACGCGCTGGAGATGGATCCGGATCTGGTGCATGACACTCAGGTCGCCGGCGCCAATGTCTCGTACGGCGACGCCGCCCGCCGTGAAAGCCTGGTGGCCGCGGGCATTCACCGCGCCGCAGCGCTGGTGGTCACCTATGCCAGCACGCCGTCGGCGTTAAAAGTTTTGCATCACGCCAATGAACTGGTGCCGACACTGCCGGTGATCGTGCGCAGTCACGACGATGCTGATCTCGACAAGCTGCTCGCGGCAGGCGCCACCGAGGTCGTGCCGGAAGCATTGGAAGGCAGCCTGATGCTGGCTTCCCACGCGCTGGTGATGCTGGGCGTACCGCTGCGTCGCGTGGTGCACCGCGTGCAGCGCGCCCGCGATGAACGCTACACCTCGCTGCGCGGCTACTTTCACGGCGCGTCGGATGTGCCGGAAGACAACGACAGCCTCAACGTGCGCCTCGAATCGGTGGTGCTCGGCGAAGGCGCCAGCGCCATCGGCAAGACCTTGTATCAGGTCGCGCTGGAACAATTCGACATCGAAGTCACCATGCTCCGGCGCGGCAAACTGCGCCTCGATTTCACTCCTGACACGCAATTGCAGACCGACGACATCCTGGTCTTGCGCGGCACGGCGGAAAACATCCTGAGAGCGGAAAAGCGCTTGCTGAAGAAATAGACAATGGAAATCATCGAGCGCATCACCGGCATCATCCTCCCCGTCTTCGCCATCATCGCCATCGGATATGGCTACGCGCGCTGGCGCGGTGAAGTGGTGCGTTCCGACATGGCTTCGGTCAATCGCGTATCGATGGAGGTGCTGGCGCCGCTGATGGTCTTCAGCGCGCTGGCGGCCAAGGATTTCGACATGGTGCACAACGGCTGGCTGATCCTCGCCAGCGTCCTGATATCGCTGGGGTCGGGTTTGCTGGCGTGGCCGGTCGCCAGATTGCTTGGCTACGACAAGCGCACCTTCCTGCCGCCCATGATGTACAACAATGGCGGCAACATGGGCGTGCCGCTGATGCTGCTGGCTTTCGGCCCCGAGAGCCTGTCGGCGGCGGTGGCCTTGTTCACGGCGGCGACCTTCATCTATTTTTCGCTCGGCGTCAAAATGCTGCAGCATGGCCGCGACACCAGGCCCGGTTCGCTGCTGCGGTTGTTCAGGAGTCCGATCATGATTGCCATGGTGCTGGGCGTCTTGTTTGCCGCCTTCCACGTGCCGCTGCCAGCGCCCATTTTCTCCGCGATGAAACTGCTGGGCGAAGCCAGCATTCCCATCATGCTGTTTGCGCTGGGCGTGCGCATGATGGATATCAGCTTTAAAAGCTGGCACATCGGTCTGGTCGGCGCGGCGACCTGTCCACTGGTGGGTTTGATCGTCGCCTTCCTGCTCGATCAGGTGTTGCCGTTGACAGTCGGACAACGCGGACAGATGTATCTGTTCGCGGCCTTGCCGCCGGCGGTGCTGTGTTTCATGGTGGCTGAACAATATCGCCAGGAACCCGACAAAGTCGCCTCCATCGTGCTCATGGGCAACCTTGCTGCACTGATTTTCGTGCCGCTTGGTTTATGGATGGGACTGCCGCCCTCGATTCGTTGAATTGCGCCCGGAGGAGGGCTTTATTCCACGTATCTTGGTATGGGAAATGCTTGGAAACTGATACAAGCGCTCAGTGTGCTTATCAAGTCATTCTAAGGACGTTCTCATGCTCAAAAATCTTTCCATCAAGGCGCGCCTCATCTTCGTTGTCAGCTTTCTTTCAGTATTGCTTGCCATTTTTGGCATAGTCGGTCTGGTGAGTTTGCAAAGAACCAACATCGATCTCAAATCTCTGTACGAAGATCGCGTCGTGGCATTGATCCAGCTCGGTCAGGTGACCGATGCGGTTGACGCCGGGCGTTACACGATTTCCACCGCGATCGTTGGCGATTCAAATGAAATCGACAAGAGCATGGACAACCTTGAAAAGGTCCTCAAAGAAGGGGACAAGGTCTGGAAAGAATATCTTGGCACCTATCTGACGCCGGCAGAGACCAAACTGGCCGAGCAATTCACCGCGCAGCAAAAGAAGTTCATCGCCGACGGCGTCAAACCGGCCATGGAAGCGCTGCATAATCGAGATTTCCAGGGCGCGACGGATTTGTACAACGGCCCCATGCTGGAGCAGTTCAAGCAGATCAACGTCACGATGAAGCAACTGGTGACCTTGCAGCAAAATGTCAGTAAGGATTTGTATGACCAGTCGCAGGCGCGTTATCAGACTTTTCTGACCATCACCATCGCCGCCATCGTGGTCGGCATTTCGGTTGCGATCATCATGGGCATCTGGCTGGTGCGAGCGATTTCAGGTCCATTGAATGAAGCAGTGAAGGTGGCGAAAGGCGTTGCCGACGGCGACCTCACGCAAACGATTGAAGTGCATTCACGCGACGAAGCCGGCCAGTTGATGGAGGCGCTGCAAACCATGAACGGGCGCCTGCAGCAGATCGTCGGCGAAGTGCGCGTCAGCACCGACACCATCACGACGGCATCGAGCGAAATCGCCACCGGCAACCTCGATCTCTCCGCCCGCACTGAAAGCCAGGCGGGTTCGCTGGAAGAGACGGCATCGGCGATGGAGGAGTTGACATCGACCGTCAAGCAGAATGCCGACAATGCGCGCCAGGCAAATCAGCTGGCCGCATCCGCGTCGCAAATCGCGGAAGAGGGCGGCAACGTCGTGAGCAAGGTAGTCATCACCATGAACACCATCAATGACTCGTCCAAAAAAATTGTCGACATCATCAGCGTGATTGACGGCATCGCATTCCAGACCAATATCCTGGCGCTGAACGCGGCTGTCGAAGCAGCGCGCGCCGGCGAGCAGGGCCGCGGTTTTGCCGTCGTCGCCAGCGAAGTACGCAGCCTGGCGCAACGCAGTGCCGCCGCTGCCAAGGAAATCAAGACGCTCATCGACGACTCCGTGCAAAAAGTCGGTGAAGGCAGCAAGCTGGTCGAGCAGGCCGGCGTCACCATGGATGAAGTGGTCGCCAGCGTCAAACGCGTGACTGACGTCATGGGTGAAATTACCGCCGCAAGCCAGGAGCAAAGCTCAGGCATCGAAGAAGTCAATCGCGCCATCACGCAGATGGATGAGACCACGCAGCAAAACGCCGCGCTGGTGGAGGAGGCTGCTGCCGCTGCGCAGTCCTTGCAGGATCAGGCACAGCGTCTGACGCAGGTGGTGAGCGTGTTCAAGATCAGCGGTACGCAGCAACTCGCCGTCGCACCGGCAAGAACGGTTAATGTCACGCCGCGGCCTGCGGCGGTTTCTTCCGCACCGGCTGCTGCGCCGAAAAAAGCCGTCGCCGTCAAACCGGCAAAATCGACTGCGCCGGCCCTGACCGCCAGCAGCGTCAGCCATGGCAGCAAAACCAGCGATGACGACTGGGAGCAGTTCTGAGTTCTGAGAAAGCTCGCTGATGCCTGAACGACAGCGCTGAGGATGTAAAAAAGGGATTGCCGCGATGGCAATCCCTTTTTAGTTTGCGCGCCGAGAGCGCTCCGCTTCAGTATGGCATTCAGTCGAGCAGGATATCGTCCGACGCCGCCGAACGGGTGCCCGGAACCGGCGGATTGCTCTGGCCGTGATAAGCAAACACCACCGACGATTTGATCTGCTCTGAATTGTTTTTGCCGGCGGCATGGAACAGGCCGCTGTGGAACAGCACCACGTCGCCTTTTTCCAGCGGCACGGAAATTCCCTGCGCAAACAATGCCTGATTGGCGGGCACCTCCGGACGCAGGAAGTCGAGCTCGTCCATTTGCTCCGGCTGCAATTGCAGCAGGTGTGAACCGGGGATGAACCTGAGGCCGCCGTTGCCGGTGTTTTCCGGACCCAGCGCCAGCCAGACCGAGATCAGTTCATTGCGCGGGAACGACCAATAACGGATATCGCGATGCCAGCCGGTCGCCGTGCCGAAGGTCGGGTGCTTGGTCATCACGCAGTTGTGATGCGACAGCGTGACGCACACCGGTTCTTCAAACAGCTGATGCAGTGCCGTCACCAGCCGCGGATCGGAAGCCCATGCGCGGAAATGGCCATCGCGCTGCCAGGCCGCACGTAGACGGCGCGCCGTACGGCCGCCCGGCGCATCCAGCGAGGACGGCGCGCCTGCATAACCGACTTCAGCTTCGTACTCCAGCGGTGCGACGGCTTGCCGGACATGCTCGCGCGTGACGGCGAGCATGTCGTCGCAAGCTTCGGCAGGGGCAAAGCCCTTGAGCAGCAGATAACCGTCTTTGCGGAAATCCTCGATCTGGGCTGAGGAAAGCAGCGTTTCCATGGCAATCAATCCTAATTCCTGAACTGTCTTACTTATCGGTCTTACTTTTTCTTTTTCAGCAACGGCGCCAGGTAATGTCCGGTGATGCTTTCCGGATTCTTGGCGACATCTTCCGGCGTGCCGGTGGCGATGATCTTGCCGCCGCCTGCACCGCCTTCAGGGCCGAGGTCGATGATCCAGTCGGCGGTCTTGATGACGTCGAGGTTGTGTTCGATGATGGTGACCGTATTGCCCTGGTCGCGCAGACGGTGGATCACCTTCAGCAGCAGATCGATATCGTGGAAATGCAGACCGGTGGTCGGCTCGTCCAGAATGTACAGTGTACGCCCGGTATCCCGCTTGGACAGTTCCAGCGACAGCTTGACGCGCTGTGCTTCGCCGCCCGACAGCGTGGTCGCGCTCTGGCCTAGCTTGATGTAGCCGAGGCCGACGTCGAGCAGGGTTTGCAGCTTGCGCGCGATCAGCGGCACCGGCAGGAAGAATGTGTGCGCATCTTCCACCGTCATCTCAAGAATCTCGGTGATGTTCTTGCCCTTGTACTGTACTTCCAGCGTTTCGCGGTTGTAACGCTTGCCGTGGCAGACGTCGCACGGCACGTAGACGTCCGGCAGGAAGTGCATCTCGACCTTGATAACCCCATCGCCCTGGCAGGATTCGCAGCGGCCGCCCTTGACGTTGAACGAGAAGCGTCCGGCGCTGTAGCCGCGTTCCTTGGCGGCAGGCACGGTCGCAAACAGATCGCGGATCGGTGTGAACAGACCGGTGTAGGTCGCCGGATTCGAGCGCGGTGTGCGGCCGATCGGCGCCTGGTCGACCGAGATTACTTTGTCGAAGTGTTCCAAGCCGCTGATCGATTCATGCTCGGCCGGCTCGGTTTGCGAACCGTACAGATGGCGCGATGCCGCCAGATACAGCGTGTCGTTGACCAGCGTCGACTTGCCCGAGCCGGACACACCGGTCACGCAGGTCAGCAGGCCGACAGGCAGGTCGAAGCTGACATTTTTCAGGTTATTGCCGGTGGCGCCGGTGATGGTCAGCTGGCGCTCCGGATCGGACGGTGTGCGTTTCTTCGGCACGCTGATTTCCAGCGAGCCGTTGAGGTATTTGGCGGTCAGCGATTTCTTGCTCTTGAGGATGTCTTCCAGCGTGCCCTGGGCGATGATGTCGCCGCCGTGCACGCCGGCGCCCAGACCCATGTCGACCACATAGTCCGCGGTGCGGATCGCGTCTTCGTCATGCTCCACCACCAGCACGCTGTTGCCGATGTCGCGCAAATGCTTGAGCGTGCCGATCAGGCGATCGTTATCGCGCTGATGCAGGCCGATCGACGGTTCGTCCAGCACATACATTACGCCGGTCAGGCCGGAACCGATCTGCGATGCCAGGCGGATGCGTTGCGCTTCGCCGCCGGACAGCGTATCCGCGCTGCGCTCCAGCGACAGATAATCGAGGCCGACGTTGTTGAGGAAGGTCAGGCGCGAGATGATTTCCTTGATGATGCGATCGGCGATTTCTTTCTTGGCGCCGGTCAGCTTCAGGTTCTCAAAGAAGGACAGGGTTTCGCGCAGCGGCGTGGCGGCGACTTCATAAATCGCGCGTTGCTGACGGCCGGTGCCGATCTTGACGAAACGCGCTTCCACGCGCAGACGCGCACCCTGGCAGGACGGGCATTCTTTTTCGTTGATGAACTTGGCCAGTTCTTCCTTGACCGCCATCGAATCGGTTTCGCGATAACGGCGCTGCAGGTTGGTGACCACGCCTTCGAAGGTGTGTTCCTTGATCACGGTGCGGCCGCGCTCGTTCACGTAGGTGAACGGTACGGTCTGGCGGCCGGAACCGTACAGAATCACTTGCTGCGCTTTTTCCGGCAATTGTTCGAACGGGATATCGATGTCGAACTCGTAGAACGCCGCCAGATTCGACAGCATCTGGAAGTAGAACTGATTGCGGCGGTCCCAGCCCTTGATCGCGCCGCTGGCCAGCGACAGATTGGGGAAGGCGACGATGCGCTTGGGATCGAAGAATTCGATGTGGCCCAAACCGTCGCATTCCGGGCAGGCGCCCATCGGGTTGTTGAACGAAAACAGGCGCGGCTCCAGCTCTTGCAGCGAATAGCCGCAGACCGGGCAGGCGAATTTGTTGGAATACAGGTGTTCCTTGCCGGTATCCATCTCCAGCGCAATGGCGCGGCCTTCGGCGATGCGCAGTGCGGTTTCGAAACTTTCCGCCAGACGTTGCTTGATGTCTTCCTTGACCTTGACGCGATCAATGACGACGTCGATGGTGTGCTTCTCGGTTTTCTTCAGTTTCGGCAGGTCGTCGATTTCATACACTTTCGCCGTACCGGTGCCGCTCTGGATGCGGAAGCGCACAAAGCCGTGCGCCTGCATCTGTTCAAACAGATCGACGTGTTCGCCCTTGCGGTTGGCAACCACGGGCGCCAGGATCATCAGCTTGGTGTCTTCCGGCATGGCCAGCACGGCATCGACCATCTGCGAGACCGATTGCGCCGCCAGCGGATTTTCCGGATGGTCGGGGCAATAAGGCGTGCCCACGCGTGCGTACAGCAAGCGCAGGTAATCGTGGATTTCAGTGACGGTGCCGACGGTCGAGCGCGGATTGTGCGAAGTCGCCTTCTGCTCAATCGAGATCGCCGGCGACAGGCCTTCGATCATGTCGACGTCGGGCTTCTCCATCAACTGCAGGAACTGGCGCGCATAGGAAGAGAGCGACTCGACATAGCGCCGCTGGCCTTCTGCGTACAGCGTATCGAATGCCAGCGACGATTTTCCCGATCCCGACAGGCCGGTGATTACGATCAGTTTGTTGCGTGGTAAGTCGAGGCTGATGTTCTTCAGATTGTGCGTGCGTGCGCCGCGAATGCGAATTTCTTCCATGGATGCCTTCAGCGTAAGTTTTCCATTCAGTGCTCATATGAACATTGAATGGAGGATCAACCTATTACTATATCAGGACTCACCATTTGCGGCTGATGTCGTCAGGCCGGAAGAAGTCCTGCCCTATGCCGCACGGGCGCGGCAAGACTAGTTTGCGGCTGCGGATGCTGCTGACGTGGGCGTCTGGCGCTGATAGACGGTGAAGGTCTGTTCGTCGCCGTCGCGCGAGCCTTTCCAGAACTGGCGCCAGTCGCCTTGCGGCGTGCCGATACCGAAGGGATGCTGGACGATGACCCAGCGGCACGCGGTTTCTCGTGTCTTGTCGATGGGTTGATGCAGGATACCGGTGTAGTAGAGCAGCATCGGCGCTTCCGTTTCGCCCAGGCTGATGCTGGCCATGCAATCGCCCTGGCGCCATGCCGATGTCAGTTCGGTTTGCAGGTCTTCGTAGACGTATTCATAACTCTTGGCATAGTCGCCCCAGGGCAGTATCAGCGTAAATGCGACGCCCCACATCATCGTGATGCCGGCAAACCAGCTGAACGCGCCGCGCCATTTACCGCATTGCCCGAGCTTGGTCAGGCATGCCAGCCAGGTCAGCGTGACGAGGATGGCGCCGGCCAGAGCGGCCGGCTGCATCGGCGTGACATAGGCCAGCGGCAGCCATTTTCCCAGGTAGGTGAGATGATAGTGGTACTCCGGCGGCCCGGCGGAAATGATGTAAATAGCCCAGAGCAGACTCGTCACCACGCCGAAGAACAAGCGCGAGAACCAGTCCCAGGTCAACGAGATCCAGAAAGGCAGGCGCTCAACGACGCCGGAACCCAGCAGGCAAAGCGGCAGCACCAGTGGCAACAAATACAACTGGCGCGCCGTCGCCGACATCTGCAGGATCGCAACGCAAATGGCGATAAACACGACCGGGATGGCTACGCGCGGTTGCCGGATGTGCCGCCAGCCGCCGCCGAGCAGCGCCAATATCGCCAGCGGCGTGCCAGGCATGGCAAAGCCGGACAAGGCGCGGAAAACCACGGTCGAATCGTTGTCGGAACCCAGCTTGCGTACGGAGAAACCGAAAAAACGGCCGACGTTGTTATCCCAGAACCATTCCATGAACAGCGGCATTGAATGCTGCGCCAGCAGCGCCGGCCAGATCAGGAAGAACGGCAGCGCCATCAGCACCGCGAGACCGACCATGCGCAGATAAGACCAAGAACGGCATTCGCGCACGAGGATGCCGACCCAGAAGGCAGTGGCGGCATAGACAATCGGCACGAACAGCCCCTTGGACATTTCCGCGATGCCGACGCCCAGGCCGAACCAGAGCGCAGCAGACAACCTGGGTGTCTTCGCCTGTTCATTCAGAGCGATTTGCAGCAGGCCATACATGGCGATCGCGCCGCCGCACACCAGCGACACATCGGTAAACATGTCATGCGAATGCTTGACCACCCCTGCTGTTCCGGCAAACAGCGTCAGGGTGCCCAGCACGCGCAGGTTAAAGAAGTTGTCTTCGCGCCATGCCGTTCGGGCGATCAGGGCGACAAAGTAAAAGGTGATCAGCATGTAGAACACGCTGGTCGCACGCGCACCGTCGGCATAGTTCAGCCAGGGATGCAGCGCTGTGGCGAAGGCGACCGCCGTCCAGTAATACAGCGGCGGCTTTTCCATGAACGGCTGGCCGGCGTTGGTCGGGACCAGGTATTCGCCCGTCATCAGCATGTGATGGATCACGCCGAAGCTGTACCCCTCGTCCTGTTTCCAGGGGCCGTGGCCGATGATGCCGGGAAGCAAGTAAAGACAAGCGATCAGTGCCAGCAGCGACCACCCGGTGCGCGACGTAAGTCTTGTCTGATAAGGCTGTTGATAAGGAAAGCGAACTGGCGAAAGCATGAAATTGAAAGCGAGTAAAAGCCGTTATCCGGCCGCATTGAGCAATTACGCATTGTTACATAAATGGCATCTTTGATACATGTTGTTACAAATACGAATGCTGATAAAAGTCAGCAAAATTGCTAATTTTTCGATGAAATTTGCCCGTTGAACATGACTTTAAAGGCGGTCGGCAGTTTGATTGCTGATACCATATCGGGTTTGGATACTTGCCAACGCAGCCTGATTTTTTGGTTCAGTCATTGCTCCACCTGCTCGCCCAGCCGTCATCTCAAACTCATGAATTCCACCACCTCCGAATCCGTACAGAAAGCCGCCATGTCCGGCGCCGAAGTTCGCGCCAGCGCATCGCTTGCGTCGATTTTCGCCTTGCGCATGCTGGGACTGTTTCTGATCCTGCCGGTGTTTGCAGTGCACGCCAAAGGCATGTCCGGCGGCGAGAATGCGGCAATGGTCGGCCTGGCCATGGGAATTTACGGCTTGGCGCAATCATTCGGACAGATTCCTTTCGGCATTGCCTCCGATAAATACGGACGCAAGCGCGTGATTGTTATTGGACTGATCTTGTTTGCGCTTGGTTCTTTTGTTGCGGCTGGCGCCAACGACATCGTCTGGGTGATCATCGGCCGCGCGATCCAGGGCGCCGGCGCCATTTCTGCCGCGGTGACTGCGTTCATCGCCGATTCGACACGCGAAGAACATCGCACCAAAGCCATGGCGATGGTGGGCGCTTCGATCGGATTGACGTTTGCAGTGTCGCTGGTCGCGTCGCCGGTGCTTTATAAGCTGATCGGCATGGCTGGAATTTTTTCACTGACCGGCGTGCTGGCGCTGGCGGCGATCGGCGTAGTCTTGTTCGTCGTGCCGGATGCGCCCATGGTCAAAGCCAGAAAAGTGCCGTTCGGTGAAGTGCTGCGCCATGCCGAGCTGATGCGTCTGAACTTCGGCGTGTTCGCCCTGCACATGACGCAGATGGCAATGTTCGTCGTGCTGCCTGCTGCATTGGTGCAATATGCAGGTCTGCCGGTTGCCGATCACTGGAAAATTTATCTGCCTGTCGTACTGGCTTCATTCGTCTTCATGCTGCCGCCGGTGTTCATCGGCGAGAAGCGCGGCATGATGAAGCAAGTCTTCGTGGCTGCCATCTCGCTGCTGCTGATCGTGCAGATCGGCATGTGGGCAACGCTGTCGCATTTTGCAGCGCACTGGGGCGTGCTGGTCTTTCTGCTGTTTGCTTTTTTCATCGCATTCAACATTCTGGAAGCCTGCCAGCCGTCGCTGGTATCGCGCATTGCTCCGGCGGCGGCGAAGGGGACGGCGCTCGGTGTCTACAACACGCTGCAGGCGCTGGGCTTGTTCTGCGGCGGCGCGCTGGGCGGATGGTTGAAACAAAACGCCGGAGCCTCGTCCGTGTTCGTCATGTGTGCGGTGGCGACCCTGACCTGGCTTATAATCGCGTCTAACATGAAAAATCTGCCGCGCCGTGGAATGCAGCCGGCCAGTGCAACTGCTTAAATTATTTAGTGCAATTATTTAGTGAAATCCAGGAGAAACAATGGCATCGGTCAATAAAGTCATCATCGTCGGCAACCTCGGACGTGACCCGGAAACGCGTTACATGCCCAATGGCGAAGCTGTCACCAACGTCGCCGTCGCTACGACCGAGAGCTGGAAAGACAAGAACAGCGGCGAGAAGAAAGAACTCACCGAATGGCACCGCATCACCTTCTATCGCAAGCTGGCTGAAATCGCCGGCCAATATCTGAAGAAGGGTTCGCAAGTCTACGTAGAAGGCCGTCTGCAAACACGCAAATGGACCGACAAAGACGGTGTTGAAAAATACACCACTGAAATCATCGCAGACACCATGCAAATGCTCGGCAGCCGTCAAGGCATGGGTGGCGGCGCATCGATGGATGACGGCGGCGGCAGCTACGGCGGTGGCGGCGGCGCGCCTGCACGTCAGAGCAGCGGTGGCGGCGGAGGTGGCGGTGCAGCCCGCGCCCCGGCGGCGGCACGCCCCGCGCCGAACTTCTCGGATATGGATGACGATATTCCGTTCTAGGTCCTATAAGATCGGAATTGTTTAGAGGTGTAAACAAATGGCCCCAAGTGCTTGTCGCTTGGGGCTTTTTATTGTTAACACAATTTTTTTGACAACCTCCTCATAATTTATATAGCCTAATATTTTCTTAAGTACACAACGAGTGGCACTTTGTCGGCACGATATTCAGTAAAAATAGTTCGGGTAGTTTGACTAATAGCGTCTGGATAAGTGGGCTGTAGAGGATGTTACATATTTGGTGCGGATAGATGCGGGAAGAAGACAGGCCTGAAAATGTGTTACCTATATCAGGCTCAATATAAGAACAAGCTCGGCAGGCGGCTTAGTTTCCCGATCAACCTTGGCCCAGCCCGAGGGGGCGCTCCAGCTTGCTATGCAAATCAACACGCTGCCTCATAGTTTCCAGAACCCCATCCCATACGCTGCTTAGCGCCTGTGCATCAGATAATCGCTACCGCCCGCATTGTCTTTCTCTGCGTCGGAAAAATACTCCGCTTTCAACGGTTCCCAATTATCTCTTTGACTAGGAAACTCAAACCGTTCGCCGAGATAGGCGGTCGCAGACAATGGATCGTCCGGCGTCGTCACAGGCAATAGCGGCACAGGAATATATTTCTCATCATGGACAGACATGGCAGTTCTCCTCATTGCCGGTCATCAGGCTGCGGCAACGGCAGGCATGCCGTGTTCCACGCGCATGGTGTTTTTGGCTGCGAACAATTCCGCACCGAGTGCGTCGAGATCGATGCCGGCGCTGCGCACCTTGGGGAACATGTCGGTTTCTTCTTCTTTGACGTGATGCTCGATCTGCTCTCCGAGCACTTTGATTTTCGCGTCGAACATGGGATCGCCCGGATCCAGCTCGCCCAGTTGACGGATCAGGTCCTTGGCGCCGTTGTGTTCGACTTCGGCTTCGTTCATCAGATCGTCATCGTCTATCTGCGCGCGCACACGGGGATAGAAAATTTTTTCTTCGATTTCCATATGAATCAGCAAAGCTGCGCAGACATCCTTGGCGATATCCATTTTTTCAGCATCGGTCGCATGGTCTTTGACTTTTTCGTATTTATCGAACAGCTCCTTTGCTTCCTTGTGATCCGCTTTCAGTAACACGATGGCGTCTTGGCTAGTGTTCATCTCGTACTCCCGTACTCCGTATCGACGCACCATTGCGCCGTGGGGAGAAGTATCTGCCGTCCTCACCGGGACCGCGACCGGAAAACCGCTCTTCCGCGTGTAAGCAAAACGGACAATTTCACGGAGGAGGTCAGGAAGCTGCCCGGAGTTGAATAATTTGTGAAGACGCGGACCGGGGGCGGCCATCGTCTTATTCCCCTTCGGTGTCCGCAATTGCCGGAAAGCATGATGATTCGGCCGAAGCTATGCGCCGAGCCAGAATATCCGCAGTAAAAATACGCAACCCAATCCCAGCAACGCCATCACCCCGGCGGCCAGCATCATGGGTGCTTTGTGTCGATGTCTCCTGCGCATGTCATTTCCTTTCAAGCTTTCAGCGGCTGGCCTCTTGTCATTGACAGCTTAGCTCCCGGGGGCGCTGGGCGTCAGTCGGCGCATCTTTCCTTTTGAAGTAAGACGGTTCTCTACGAAGTGTGGGCTGAGGACAAAGATATGCGGGTACCGCCGGCAAGTGAGGACGATGCAGGCCGGAACCGAAACCGTTACGCCGGATAAAGAAATACCTTGTCGTCAGTGCAAATGAAAATCTTCTCCTGCGCTCCCGCGGTGATGACATGGCCGCCGGTAAACGCGCCGAAAGCCGGCAGCGTCGCCTGATGCGGACCGAACACGAAACAGGGCAGCCGCAGCGATTCGCGTCCGGTTGTCAGACGAATAACCGGATGCGTGTGCCCGGCCAGGGTGTAAGCACCCTCTACGCGTTGCGGATGATGACAAAACGCCAGCGGTCCCATCAGGAAGGGTTCGTCCGCCACGACCATATTCAGCTCCTCGGGCGGGTCGCCTGCATGCCGGTCGTGATTGCCGCGCACCAGTGTCAGCGCAAGTTGAGCGTGAGCATGGCGCCAGCGTCGCAGCGCTTGCAGAGTGGCCGGCGCGCGTGCAGTTTTTGCGTGCAGAAAATCGCCGAGAAAAACGATATGCGCAATATCGCAGGCGGCAATCAGGGCGTCGAGCGCATCCAGATTGCTGCGCGTCGTACCATGCGGGACCGGCACGCCGCCGGCTCGGAAGGCGGCGGCCTTGCCGAAATGAATGTCGGCCACGATGAGCAATCTGCGTTGCTCCCACCACAACGCGCGTTGCGGCAGCATCGTCAGGACGGCGCCGCCGACGGTAACGGTCTGCAGGCCGCGATTGAGTCGCGTGATGCGGATGCCGTCCTGATCTCCGTTCATCTGGCGGCAGCCTTTTCCAGTTCTTGCAGCATGCGCGTGACGCGGTCGCTGAGTTTTTCGGTCGACAGTTTTTCGCGGAAGCGCTCCACCATCAACGGAAATCCGAACGGCGTCGCGCGCGTGATGGTACAGACCTGCAAGCAGCGTTGGCGCAGTTCGGCGAGGGTGTCGCGCAGGCGCTGCAGCTCCAGTTCCTGCTCCAGCACTTCGGTCTGGGCCTGCGTCAGCAGCAGGTTGCCGGCATCGTGCTTGCGAAAAACTTCAAAGAACAGGCTGGCCGAGGCCTGCAGCTGGCGCATGCTTTTCGGCTGGCCGGGAAATCCCTGAAACACCAGTCCGGAGATACGCGCGATTTCGCGGAAGCGGCGCTGCGTCAGTTCGGTGGCGTTCAGACTGGCGATCACGTCGTCGAGCAGATTCTCGGAAGAGAACAGCTCTCCTCCGATTATCGACATCGCCGACGGCGTGAAGAATGCGGCAATGTCGATCGGCGTCGTACTCAGCAATTCGAAACCGTAGTCGTTGACGGCGATGGAGAACGTCGCCGCGCGCTGCCGCGCCATCCGATAAGCCAGCAGCGACGCCAGTCCGACATGCACCAGCCGGCCGGCAAACGGATAGAAAAACAGATGATGGCCTTCGCGGCTCTGCAGGTATTCCACCACCAGCTGACGCGCGGTCGGCAGCGCAGACCATTTTTGCTGCAAGGCCAGCAAAGGCTTGACCGCCTGCATTTCAGGTCCGGGATAGTCATCGTGGGTAGCCTGCTCCAGGCAGTCCAGCACAGCGTGCGCCAGCGTCGACGACAATGGCATGCGGCCGCCTTGCCAGCGCGGCACCGCACCGGATCCGCTAACGGCGCGACGGACGTAGGCGGTCATCTCATGCACGCGAATGAACTCCAGCATGCGGCCGCCGAACAGGAAGCGATCGCCCTTGCGCAGGCGCGCGATGAAGGCCTCTTCGATGGTGCCGATGCGCGCGCCGCGCAGATACTGCACCTGCATGCTGGCGTCGGAGACGATGGTGCCGATGCCCATGCGATGGCGGCGGCCGATGGCAGCGTCGGGAACGCGATACACGCCGTCGGCGTCCGGCACGACGCGCTGGTATTCCGGATAGGCGATCAGACTCTGTCCGCCGCGCGCCACAAAATCCAGCGCCCATTGCCACTGGTCGGGGCGCAGTTCCCGATAGGAATAGGCGCTGCGCACTTCGTCGTACAGCTCCTGCGAACGGAAGCCGCCGCCCAGCGCGATCGTCACCAGATGCTGCACCAGTACGTCCAGCGGCACGTTGGGTACCGGCCGCTGTTCGACCTGTCCGGCGGCGACGGCCTTGCGGGCGCCCGCTGCTTCGAGCAGCTCCAGCGTATTGGTCGGCACCAGCGTCACGCGCGATACGCGTCCCGGCGAGTGGCCGCTGCGACCGGCGCGCTGCAGCAGTCGCGCCACCCCGCGCGCACTGCCGATCTGCAGTACGCGCTCCACCGGCGCAAAGTCGACGCCAAGGTCCAGGCTGGAGGTGCAGACGACTGCTTTGAGCTGCCCGGTCTTGATGGCCACTTCAACCCATTCGCGCACTTCACGGTCGAGCGAACCGTGATGCAGGGCGATCAGTCCCGCCCAGTCGGGGCGCGCGGCCAACAAGTTCTGATACCAGAGTTCGGCCTGCGAACGGGTGTTGGTAAACACCAGCGTGCCCGCATAGCGGTCGATCTCCTGCACGACCGCTCCCAACATTTGCATGCCGAGATGGCCGCCCCAGGCGAAGCGCGACGGATGTTCCGGGATCAGCGTGTCGACCACGATCTTCTTGCGCGTGACGGCCTGTACCAGCACGCCGCGACCGGCGCCGAGCAAGGCGTCTTTGGATTGCTGCAGGTTGCCCAGCGTGGCCGACAAGCCCCATACCATCAGCGTCGGCCGCCATCGGCGCAAACGCGCCAGCGCCAGTTGGGTCTGCACGCCGCGTTTGCTGCCCATGAGTTCATGCCACTCGTCGACGATGACGGCGTCGAGCTGGTCGAAGCGTGCGGCGGCATCGGGTTGGCTCAATAGCAGCGACAGGCTCTCCGGCGTGGTGATCAGGACGCCGGGCAAACTGCGCATCTGGCGCGCGCGTTCGCTGCCGCTGGTGTCGCCGGTGCGGCTGCCGATGGTCCATGTGGGCAGCAAGGCTGCCAAGGGTTCTTCCAGTGCGCGCGCAGTGTCGGCTGCCAGCGCACGCATCGGCGTGATCCAGAGGATGCGCAAGCCGGTTTCCGTAGTTGCCTTGCTGCGCGTTTTCGGCCTGTCTGGCGTGGACGCCGCTGCGGATACGGGGCCGGGTTTTCCCAATCCAGGGACGGCATGTTGCAAGGCGGCGAACCATACGGCGTAAGTTTTTCCGGAGCCGGTGCTGGCATGCAGCAGTCCGGATTCTCCGAGCAGGGCGGCTTGCCAGACAGCACGTTGAAAAGGAAATATCTTCCAGCTGCGCGCGGCGAACCATTGTTCGACCGGTGTGCGCCTGCGTGCGGCGCCGGGTGCGCCGGCTTCCGCCTGCGTGCCTTGAATACCGGAGTCAGGAGCGGTCCGGCGCATGGCTGTTCTCCGGCGGGGTGAGTTCAGTCGCATCTGAAGCAGGAGCTGAAGCAGCAAGCAGCGCCTTCAAGGCCGACAGCGTATCGGCCTCGGCTATCGGTTTGTCTTCGCGAATACGGAGGATGCGCGGAAAGCGCACGGCGATGCCGGCTTTATGGCGCGGCGAGGCGGCGATGCCCTCGAAGCCGATTTCAAACACCATGCTCGGTTGCACACTGCGTACCGGGCCGAATTTCTCGATGGTGCTTTTGCGGATGACCTGATCGACGCGCGCGATTTCCGCATCGGTCAGCCCGGAATAGGCTTTGGCGAACGGCACCAGCTTGCGCTCTCCCGTCCCGCTGTCCGGGTCATCGTCCCACACCGCGAAGGTGTAGTCGGTGTATAGCGAGGCGCGGCGGCCGTGGCCGCTCTGGGCGTAGATAAGCACCGCATCGACCGCGTAGGGATCGATTTTCCATTTCCACCAGGTGCCGACATTCTTGGTGCGGCCGATGCCGTAGTGCGCTTCCTTCGCCTTGAGCATCATGCCCTCGACGCCGCGCTCGCGCGAAGTCGCGCGCAGGGCGGCCAGCGCTTGCCAGTCGGCGGCTTCGATCAAGGGCGCCAACGCCAGCGCGGGCGCCGGATGATTCGCCGTCAGCTGCTCCAGCAATCGGCGCCGCTGCTGCTGCGGCATGCCGCGCAGATCTTCGCCCTCCAGCTCCAGCAGATCGTAGGCGATGATGGCGGCGGGATAGTCGGCCAGCAAGCGGGCAGACAGCGTTTTGCGGCCGATGCGTTTTTGCAGTTCTGCGAAAGGCGCGATGGCGTCGCCGCGGCGTATCACGATCTCGCCGTCGATGACCGTACCTTGCGGCAAAGGCAGCTGTGCCAGTTCGGGGAAGCGGTCTGTGATCAACTCTTCGCCGCGCGACCATAGCCAGCTTCCCTGGCCGCGATGCACCAGCTGGGCGCGAATGCCGTCATACTTCCATTCCACCTGCCAGTCGTCCACATCGCCGAGCGATGCCGGTTCTTCCAGCAAGGGATGCGCGAGGAAAAACGGATACGGCTGGCCGCCGCGCCGCTGGTGATCGGCATCCGACGGCGGCGCAATGAGGTCGGCGAAACCGGCGGCGGTCGGCTGCTTGTTGCCGTCGGTCCAGCCGACCAGCCGCTGCGCGACCAGTTTCGCATCGACCTGCGCGACGGCGGCCAGCGCGCGCGTCACCAGCAGTTTCGATACGCCGACGCGAAAAGCGCCGCCGATCAGTTTTGTCAGCAGGAAGCGGCCCTGCCAGTCGAGCAGATCCCAATACATGAACAAGGCGCTGCGAATCGTTTCGGCATCGGCGCCGCGCAACGGCGCGATACGCTCCTGCATCCAGTGCGCCAGACCGAGATCGTCGCCGTGCGTGGCGGGCGGCAGGATATGTGCGATGGTTTCCGCAAGATCGCCGACTGCCTGGTAGCACTCTTCGAACAGCCATTCGTCGATCTGCGCATATTGCATGGCGCAGTGTCGCAGCACCTTGGTGGGAACCGCCTGGCGCGGCTTGCCGCCTGCCAGGAAATACACCGCCCACGCCGCGTCCGCAGCGTCGGCGCGTCCGAAATAAAGCTGCAGCGCCTCAAGTTTGCGATTGGTGGCGGTGGTTGCATCCAGCTCGGCATACAGATGGGAGAAATCACGCATCGCCGTCTCCCTCCTGCTCTCCGCGTGGCGGCGATACCGGAGTGTGGTCCGCCTCTGCAGCCGCGGCCGGGTTTGCATCGGTGGTTGTATCCGCAGCGGCTTCCTCCTCGCCGCCGTATTCGGTATCGAACGCGCCGGCATCCAGTCCCTGTTGCAGCAGCCAGCGCACCATGATCGGAATCTGGCCATGCGTGACGATGACGCGCTGCGCGCCGCTGGCTTCGATGGCGCTGAGCAGGCCGGGCCAGTCTGCATGATCGGACAGGATGAAGCCGCGATCGACGCCGCGGCGGCGCCGCGCGCCGCGCAAGCGCATCCAGCCGCTGGCGAACGCGTCGCTGTAGTCGCCGAAGCGGCGCATCCACGGCGAGCCCGATGCTGACGGCGGCGCCAGTACCAGTGCGCGCTTCAGGCCGGCTTTGCCGGTCACGTCGCCGACGGCCAGGGTGGCCGGCAAGGTCACGCCCGCCTCCCGATACAAGCGGTTCAGCGGCTCCACGGCGCCATGGCTGACGATGGGGCCGATGCCTGCGTCCAGACTGTGCAGAATGCGTTGCGCCTTGCCGAAGGCGTAGCAGAACATGACGCTGGTACGGCCATTTTCTGCGTTGCCGCGCCACCATGCATTGATGTCGTCGAGGATTTCTGCCTGCGGTTGCCAGCGATAGATCGGCATGCCGAAAGTGGACTCGGTGATGAAGGTGTCGCAGCGCACGCTTTCAAAGGGTGTGCAGGTACCGTCCGCTTCCAGCTTGTAATCGCCCGATGCGACCCACACTTCGCCGCGGTGCTCCATGCGTAACTGCGCCGAACCCAGTACATGCCCCGCCGGGTGCAGCGACAGCTTGACGCCGTGATGCAGGATGGATTCGCCATACGGCAGCGCATCCAGGCTGATCTCGCCGAGGCGTGCGCGCAGAATGCCGGCACCGGCTTCCGAAGCCAGATATTGCCGATGTCCCATGCGTGCATGGTCGGCATGGGCATGCGTGATTACGGCGCGTTCCACCGGACGCCAGGGATCGATATAAAAATCTCCGGGAACGCAATACAGGCCTTCCTTGCGCACCACGACCATGTCGCTCATGCATGTCCTTCTCAGTGAACAGGGGCGGCACGCCGGCGTTCTCTTCGGCTTCGATGGAATCCGGCCGAATCCGGCCAACCTCAACCGTTAATGATTTCACCGCCGTTGGGATGCAACACCTGCCCGGTCATGTAGTCCGCGCCGTCGGTCGCCAGGAACACATAGGCCGGCGCAATTTCGTAGGGTTGGCCGGGCCGTCCCATGGGTACGTTGGTGCCGAATTGGGCGACTTCTTCCGCGGAGAAACTGGCTGGAATCAGCGGCGTCCAGACCGGTCCCGGTGCGACTGCATTGACGTGAATCTCATGCTTGACCAGTTGCTGGGCCAGCGACCGTGTAAAGGCGACGATCGCGCCCTTGGTGGCGGAATAGTCCAGCAAATGCGCGCTGCCCCGATACGCCGTGACGGACGCGGTGTTGATGATACGGGCGCCCGACACCAGATAAGGCAGCGCCGCCTTGACCATGTAAAACATGGAAAAGATATTGGTGCGGAAAGTTTTTTCCAACTGCTCTTCAGTGATCTTTTCGATGTCATTGGAGGGGAATTGCTGGGCCGCGTTATTGACCAGGACGTCGAGTTTGCCGCATTTGTCGATGGTCGCCTGCATCACTTCCTTACAGAATTTTTCCGAGCCGACGTCACCCGGAAACAGCCAGCATTCGCTGCCTGCCTCGCGCACCAGACGCTGGGTCTCGACGGCGTCTTCATGTTCGTCGAGATACACCACGACCACGGTGGCACCTTCCCGCGCGAAAGCAATCGCTACCGCTCGTCCGATACCGCTGTCGCCGCCGGTGATCAATGCCACTTTCTGGCTCAGCCGCGTACCCGGCGCCTGCAGACGCGAACTGCTTTGCGGCCGGGGTCGCATGGCATATTCATCGCCGGGCTGATGGTTCTGATGTTGCGGCGGCATGTTCGTCGGATTGTCGGATGTCGGCATGGCGGACCTCGCGAAAAAGTAGGGAGATAGTCGCAGTCTTGGGTATTCGGTTGCCGGTGAATGATGATCGGTGATGCAGAGAAAAGCTTGCGTTGAAAGGGGCGCTCAGACGGATAACGGATCATCCGTGCCGGCACGCACTGTCGCGCTGAACAACCGCGTGGCAGCAAGTCCTTCGGGTGTGTGATGCAGGCCCGGCGAAAGCGACGCGATCATCTCCTCCATACCGGCGCCGGCTACATCGGGAGCGGATAACGCATCTGCCGAAGTCACGATCAGTTTCTGCTCAATAGTCGCGCCATCGATCTGGCCCGGCACCACCAGGCGCATGCGCGGCGACAGACTGTTGCCGCTGCGCTTTTCGGCTTCTCTCTTTTGTGCACGCTGCCGCTGCAGCGCACGAAAACTCGGTTCCCGGCGTGGTGCGGCGCTGTCCGGCGACGCCTGAATCCAGTCGCTCAGAAGTTGCGCCTCGTAGGCGTTAAATACGCCGAACATTTCTGCACCGGCATCATTGATCAGACGCCAGAAGCGACTCCCGGCAGGATCTTCACCGCGCCGGATCCATCCGGCTTGTTCCAGTTCGGCAAGAAACTGTTTGATCAAGGCAGGTTCTTTCAGCCATTCATTCACGGTTTTACCGCCGAAGCGGCAATAGTCGGAGTGCATGTTTTGACCGACCGCAGCCTTCGCCTGCAAGATCGCCACGAGTTCTTCCTCGAGATCGAAATTCTCAATGGCGGCCAGCGTGCTGAGACCCAGGTCATTCAACCGGTAGCCGTTTTGAATACGACGGTAAAAGTCCTGAGGATCCTTCTCCTGCAGCACCAATTCGCCGACCACCTGCGTCGCTTTGGCGGCATGGCCGGTCGATGCGTTGTCGATCGTCACATGCAGCGTAAAGTAATAAGGATCGATACCCAGCTCGTTAAGCTCATACGCAGTAATCAACAGATGCAAAGGAAGCTGCTCATAGCCGAGGTTATAGCCGATCACCTCAGGCAAGTTGTCGCCGGCCTGATAAGCGAGCGCCAATTGGATCGCGCCTTGTATGAAATGATCGTCGGCGAGCGAATCCCAATCCTCGCAATCATGCGTTGCGAGCAGTTTTCGATAGAGGGTGACGTGGTTCATGGCGGCGTCGCCGTCACCGAGTTCTTCAAGGTAAGTCAGAACCAGAGGGCGAAACCGAACGTCTCGCCAATAGCGCAATGTGCCATATAGCCAGGAACCGTCGACCAGTTTTGTCGGCGCCACGGCGCGTAAAAAATATAGTGCATGCGACTTGTTGCTGAAATAACGGCGTGGACCGCCGGCTTTGCGCTCGGCCAGATAGGTCGCGTACTGTGTACCGATATTTTCTATCCGGCGCGCAATCCAGTCCTGTAGTCCGGTCGGCGAGTCAGGCAGATCGGACGGCAATCCGGACGCCGCCTCCAGTTGCTGCTTCAGATAGTCGCCACCCAGCTCCTTCGCATCTGCACCTGGATAAGGCGCAGCAAGAAGATGGTAAAGCGACCTAGCGGTTCCGACGTCTCCGCTTCCTTGTTGTTGGCGACGTGGAAATTCAGCATTCATCTTGCTGGCGGCACTGGACGACATAAATCCTCGCTAACTGTAATTCATTGATGCATTCAGCATGTGAAAGCAGCCGTTCTACAACGGCACTTCCCGCTCGGCAATTTCGGAGGACTGGTAAAGGGCGTCGCCGTCTGCTTCGATGCGATCCCAATATTCCCAAGTCCTGAGGAACATCCACACCAGCCACCCTGAGCAGGCCAGGATGACGCCGATGACCATGATTCCTAAATTGAGAAAATTGTGCATGGTGCTTCCTTGTCCTTTGCCAGCAATAGCTGCGTATGCTGCTTCACGGCCATGGGTGTTCACTTTGTTTTGTGCCCGGGGCGAACTGTTGCCCACGTTGAGAGTATTTAACAAGCGAGGCAAAGCCGCGATCAGAAAAGAACTTCATTGCGTGTAGGTCAACAAGAAGGTGTGTCTCGGTAATGGAATCTGACCGTGCTAACCGTTTTCGTCCGATAGCCTTAACCGCACGGAAAAAGCATAGTTGGGCGGTCTCCCGCCGAAGTTGGCACCGGCAGACAGAAATAACGTCGTCCTCGCGCCCGTTGTGGCAAAAATCCCATCTCTCTCCTTCTTCTCTTATATGCCTCTGCTTTTTGACGAACCAACTATTGCCGAGGCAAAGCGCTTTAATCGCAAGCTGGCGTGGGCGCCCCGCTTTAAGATCTGGAATCGATTCACTCCCGTCCTTATTCAAGCATTACTGCGTCTTTCTCAGATAGGCGGGACTTACAGAATGGAGCGGCAGGGCGTTCACGTCGAACGCCGGGTAATCACGGTCGGCGACATCCGGGTCCCCGTTCGAATTATCAGACCTTCAGGGCCGGTTCAGGGCCTCGTCCTGGACGTTCATGGAGGAGGATGGGTAATCGGCAACGCCCAGATGAACGATCCGCAAAACCTGGCGATGGCGTCCGAATGCAACCTCGCGGTTATCTCTGTCGACTACCGGCTTTTTGGCAGAACATCCATTTGGGGGCTCATGGACGACGTCGATGCCGCCGCACGCTGGGTGCTTGGGGAAGGGCTGCGTGAATATCGGGACTTGCCGGTCTTCATCATTGGCGAGTCTGCCGGCGGGCACCTGGCGGCAGCGGCGCTTCTCCGGCTGAAAGAATGGCCTGATCTGCTTCGCCGCGTGGAAGGCGCTATCCTCTATTATGGTGTCTACGACGTTGGAGGCACGGCCAGCGTTCGCCAGGCAGACGCGGACACGCTGATACTTGACGGGCCTGGCATGGTCTCCGCATTCCGAATGCTCACGCCGGATCTTGATGATTCACAGCGCCGATTGCCGCCTCTGTCCCCTCTGTATGGAGAATTCACAGGTCTTCCCCCTGCGCTCATGTTCGTCGGGGCACTGGACCCTCTCAGGGATGACACTCTGGAAATGGCTGAACGATGGAACACATGCGCCCCTGTGGAAACCCATCTGGTACCTGACGCGCCACATGGATTCATTCATTTTCCTACCAGAATGGCGGCACAGACACTTTCCTATAGCCGCCAGTGGATACGAGAACGCCTGAAGAAGATTTCCTGACCGGCTCAGTGAACATGACAATGCTGTTGGCAACGTCCACAGGGTCTTTCACCGGCCAGAGTTGAAGCACAGAGCGCTGAAATCAGGAAGCGCGTCACACCGATTCTGTTTTTCCGAACGACGGGTCACCCGGGCAAATATTCTGTCATTCCGGCGGCGCCTCGATCAATGCCAGCAACTGCTCGACTGAAGCGGGTTTTACGACATGATGGTCGAAACCGGCATCCATCGATCGCTCGCGATCGCGCGTCGTGCCGTATCCCGTCAGTGCAATCAATGTCGTGTCGAAAAAGCGCGGATCTTTACGCAAACTGCGTGCTACCGTGTAGCCGTCCGTTCCCGGCAAACCGATATCGAGAAGTATGACGTCCGGCAATAAGTCTCCTGCCTTGCGCAACGCCGATGTGGCGTCTTCTGCCGTTTCGACGATATGGCCGTAGGTCGACAAGAGCATTGCCGTCATTTCTGCTGCATCAGCATTGTCGTCGACGATCAGCACCTTCCTGATGGCAGGATCCTGTTCAGACCCGGCGCCGTCCGCATCGACCGGATTGCCGGGAAGCGTTTTTTCTACCGGCAATACCAGAATGAAGGCACTACCCAGACCGGCACCGCGGCTTTCCATGCGCACTGCGCCTTTGTGCAGCTCGGCGATCTGCTTCACCAGGGACAAGCCAATGCCCAGGCCATCCTGGGCGCGATCGGGCGATGTCTCTCCCTGGGAAAACAATTGAAAGATGTTGCCGGCGCGATCCGGCGCAATGCCAATGCCGTTGTCGCTCACCGTCACACTGACCATGTTGCCTGGTCCGCTGGTGACGGCGACGCCGATTTTTCCGCCATAAGGTGTGTACTTTGCCGCGTTGTTAAGCAGATTGCTGACCGCTTGCGCCAGACGGATCGGATCGCCGAGCAAGATGGTGTTATTGGGACTACGGTGAAGCTCAAGGGTATGCCCGCGTTCTTCGATGAACGGCAGCGAGGTTTCCAGTGCGGCATCGATGATGTCATCGATGTTGACGACTTCTTGCGTCATGGAGATTTTCCCGCGTGAGATGCGGGCAACATCCAGCAGATCATTGACCAGATGCGCCATGTGATCGACTTGCCGTGAGATCACACCATATGCGGCCGACAGCTGCTTTAGTTCTGGCGGCGAAATCTTGTGCATGATGGCGATGGCATTGCGGATCGGCCCCAGCGGATTGCGCAGCTCATGCGCCAGCGTGGCGATGAACTCGTCTTTATGGATATCCGCTTCGCGCAGCGCCCGCTCGGCTTCTTTGGTGTTTGTGATGTCGCTGGTAATGCGCGCCATGCGATAGACGGAACCGCGCACGTCGCGCACGGGAAAGCCCCGGTCGCGCACCCAGCGCACCTGGCCGGCCGGAAGGATGATGCGGTACTCCTCATCGTAGTGGCGGTCCCGATACATGCCTTCAAAGCTGTTGCGTATCCGTATCAGGTCGTCCGGGTGCAGCGCGGCCAGCCAGGCATCCGGATTTTCCGCCAGGGTGTGGCGTGATTTTCCCCAGAGTATTTCATACGCCGGGCTGACATAGAGCAAGGCTCGCTCTTCCAGTGAAAATATCCAGAAGACGTCGGTGATGTTTTCAGCCAGCTCGCGAAAACGCTCTTCCGTTTCGACCAGTGCGGCCTGCGTGTGACGCAGGCGGAGCAATGCATTGACGTTGGCGACCAGTTCGTCGGCACCAATCGGCGCCGCCAGATAGTTGTCGGCGCCCCCTTCCAGTCCGCGCACCTTGTCGGCGCGGCCGGTCAACGCGGCCGACGTCTGCAGCACCAATACCGTGGCTGAAGCAGGCTCCGATTTGATGCGGCGGCACACCTCGATGCCATTGATATCCGGCAGCTTGACATCCAGCAAGACGAGATCGGGCATCTTCTCCTGAACCAGCGCTAGCGCGTCGGCGCCGCTGGCGGCTTCAATGACGTCGAAACCTGCTACCTGAAGGATGCGCGTTTTGGCATAACGCGCGCCGTCGTCGTCGTCGACGTTAAGAATCAAGGCTGAAATTGGCTGGTTCACAGTGAACCCTTTTTAGGTGAGACGATGGAAGGAGTTCCTGCACGAGTCGCATCGCTTCCGGAATAGCGGACCGGCAGCACAACGGAGAAAACAGAGCCTTTTCCCACTTCGCTGGATAGCTCGACATATCCTTCCAGCGAGGCTGCGAGCTTTTTGCAGAGCGGCAATCCAAGGCCGGTTCCCTTCACCCGGCGCTGCAAGGGACTCTCGATCTGACTGAATTCCTCAAACACGAACTGGAGATTTTCAGGCGCAATCCCGATGCCGGTGTCCGCCACATTAAACCGTATGGTCTGGTGCCCGGCATCATGCGTGACAAAGACATGTACCGAACCGACCTCGGTGAACTTGAGTGCGTTGGAGATGAAGTTTCTCAGGATCTGCGACAGCTTGCCCTCATCGGTGCAGAGCTCGATCGGGGGCGCTTCTTCAAAAAACAGCTCGACGGTTGCTCTCTCGGACAGCGGACGCAGCATGCCGCGCAAGGTGCTGAATAAATCTTCGGTCGTGAAGTTGCTGCAATTGATATCGGTCTTGCCGGCCTCGATTTTGGCGAGATCAAGCAGATCGTTGACCAGGTCGGAGAGGTTGGTCGCCGCCTGATAGATGAACTGGATCTGCTTCTCCTGTTCCACCGTCAGCTCGCCGTCAATACGGTCGAGCAGGATTTGCGACAGCGCGCGGATTGAGCTTAGCGGCGTGCGCAGCTCGTGGCTGGTGTTGGAGAGAAAGCGCGATTTCATGGCATCAGCCTCGCGCAGCCGCTCAGCCTTTTCTTCGATCTCGGCATACAGAGCGAGCACGCCGCGATTGGTGTCTTCCAGCTCTTGCGTGAGGGATAGCAGGTCGTCCTGCTTGACGCGCAACTCGGCGAGCGTGAACAGGAGCTCCTTGTTCTGCAGCTGGACTTCCTGATAAGTGCTGGTGAGCGGTTGCTGCGAAGCCAGCTTGACGATATTGAGGATTTTGTCCTGCGTCAGCGCCAGATTTGCCGGCAGCATCTTTTTCAGCGTGATGTGCAAGACGCGCCCATCGTCCTTGACCTCGCAACCGTCCATCAGGCGATGCGCATTGACGACTGCCGCATCAAGGGCTTCATTCTGCCGCCACGTCTGACTGTCGGCGGATGCCGGAGTACGCGTATCGCCGCCGCGGCTTTTGACACGGATCGTCAGTGCATGCAAGGTTCCTTTTCTGGAAACCTCGAATTCGACATGGCCGCCGGAGGCGTAAGAAAACACGGTTCGCGCAAGTTCCGACACGGCGGTTGCCACGCGCACCTGATCCTGCGCGCCGAAGTCGAGCAGCGCGGACATTTCACGCGCACGCTGGCGCACCGTGACGACATCTTGTTCGCTGCCGATGCCCAGGCTGAAGAGGGGATGGATCATGATGGTCTTATCGTTGATGTTTGACGACAAGTACGGATGTGTCGTCGCGATGCCGGCAAAAATCGCGATAGATCACGCCCGCAATCAATGCCGGGTGAGCGTCCACTAAACCTGGGTAGGAACTGATTTCCCATTGCGTGGCGATACCGTCGGAACACATGATGAAGGCGGCGTCTTTGGGCCAGGGGACGGTGAACTCCTGCACCTTGCGCATATTGTGTCCCACGATGCCGTTATGCGACACCAGCTGTTTGCGTGTGTCCGCGTTTTGCACCGATGCCGAGATATTGCCGATGCCGCCGAAGGTAAGGTCCGCGCCTGACGCCGCATATCGCGCGACGGCCATCGCTGCACCGCGCGTCGGACGCAACGCTTTGTTGATATGTTCCATCATCGGCGCCGGCGCCAGCCCCGGATAGTTTCCGACTGTCGCCACCGCCGTATTGGAAGCGAGCGCGGCTTCCGGGCCATGGCCGAGGCCGTCCGCCATCATGATGGTCACGCCGCTGTCGTCGACCGCGACAGTCCAGGCATCTCCGCATTCCTCTTCGCCCGCGATGGGGATGCAAATGCCCGCATACAGCAATCCACCGGGGGCAGGGCCGGCGGTGTTCTCGGCTTCGGTATCGGCGCTGTCTATCGTTGCATAGAAGGCACTGCCTTTGCCTGGCGATGTATAGGCTTCGAAGGTCCGGGAAAGACGTTTCATCGCGCCAAGACCGGTCCCTTGTGTGCCGCTGGTGGAGACGCCGTCGATGAGGCTGCGGCCGATGTTGGCGATGCCTTTGCCGCGATCCAGCGCCAGCACCTCAATGATGCTGTTGATGTCGTTCTGAACGGGCGTAATCAGCATGAGTCCGTCACCGGCATGTTTGAGGATATTCGTGGCGGCTTCAGTGACGATAATCGCCAGTCGCCCGGCCTGTACTTCGCTGAAATCCATTAAACGGCTCAGCTGCGCTGCATAGCGGCGCGCGGAAGAAATATCGCTCGCATGGGCAATCGTGAAGACTTGTTGCCCGCGGCTCAGCATCGCTTCCATTTGATCAGTGTCACTGCCGTACCTTTCCCTGGTTCAGTACAAATTTCAAAATCATCGACCAGGCGTTTTGCGCCTCCCAGTCCCAGTCCCAGTCCGCCGCCGCTGGTGTAGCCATCGGTGAGCGCCTGGCGGGTGTCTGCGATGCCCGGGCCGTCGTCGACAAAAGTCATGCAGATGCCGACCTTCATTTCAGCGTCAAGATTGAACAGACGCACCTCTCCGCCGCCGCCATATTTGAGCGTATTGCGGGCGATCTCGCTGGCGGCGGTGATCAGCTTGGTCTGATCGACCAGACCGAATTTCAACTCGATCACGCGTTCACGGACCGACTTGCGCAACATGACGACGTGTTCATCCGAATGCAACGGCAGCGTCTGCGATTGTTTTGCCGTAGCGTCCCTGGGAGGAACCAGTACGGATACGAATTCAAAAGTAGGCGTGATCGCGTCGCTCATCTGCGGATGCTCTTTTCCAGCAGAGCAATGCCTTTTTCGACGTTTAACGCGGTCTTGACGCCGGTCAGCGTCAAGCCCAGCTCAACCAGCGTGATAGCGACCGCCGGCTGCATGCCGACGACCACGGTGCTGGCATCGAGGACACTGGCCATGGCCGCGGTATTGCTGATCATGCGGCCGATGAAGGAGTCCACCAGATCGAGCGCGGAAATATCGATCAGCACGCCTTTGGCCTGGTCTTTGACGATGCGCTCGGTCAGGTCATCCTGCAACGTCATCGCGAGACGGTCATGCATGTCGACCTGGATGGTGACCAACAGGAGGTCCCCCATGCGAAGAATGGGAATGCGTTCCATGCCTGATTTAACCCTTGTCGCCGGCGACGATCCTGGCGCCGGTGCGTTCCAGTGCGATCAGGAAGGCATCGGCCAGTGTCGCCTTGGTGATGACATCTTCCAGGTTGACGCCGAGATGCACGATGGTCTGGGCGATCTGCGGACGAATACCGCTGATGATGCAGTCAGCGCCCATCAGCCGCGCCGCCGCGATGGTCTTGAGCAGATGCTGGGCAACCAGCGTATCGACCGTCGGCACACCGGTGATATCGATAATGGCAATGGCGGCGCCGGTCTCGATGATCTTTTGCAAGAGGTTTTCCATCACAACCTGCGTACGGGCGCTGTCGAGCGTGCCGATCAATGGCAAGGCGAGGACGTTTTGCCATAGCTTGACCACCGGCGTGGACAGCTCCAGCAGTTCCTGCTGCTGGCGCGCAATGATGCGATCGCGGCTTTCCTGGAAGACTTGCATCGTGTACAGGCCCAACTGCTCAAGCAGCATGGTGATGGACCAGGTGGCGCTGGCCAGTGCTTCCGGCTGGGAAGCCAGTTCTGTGCGCAGAAACGGAAAGAGCGCCTGCTTCAGCGAAAATACAAACGTCGCAGTTTCGCTGGGAGTCGATCCCTGACGCGCGCGCGCCTGCGACACTTCACTGAGCAGTTGCCGCACGTCTTCCCATTCCCGCGCATCGATATTATCCAGCTGGCCGCTTTTTGCTGCGCTGTGCAGCAAGGTGAGGAACTGCGCGCAGTGTTTGCGCGTCGCCTCGCCGGCGCCGCCGTCAAAAGTCATGGCTTTGGATTTCAGTTGATCGACCCAGCTCACAAGAATCTGTTCACTGAATTTCTGCAGAATTGCTGTCAATTGAGCAGCATCCGTATTGTTAGGCATTGTCTTCCCTCTGGTGGTGATAGTTGTTGTCGGCATGAAAAATGCCAGGCGTACATCGGTGAATGCCTTGTGGTGACACTCTTGTGCTGCAGCTTTGTGCAGCGATCAGACAAGGCAGTGGTAAAAGGCTCGCAAACTGCGGCGCCGGCCTTCGCAAATGGAGTGCGTGCGCCGGGCAGGGCCGGCCGTACTGGAAGCGTGAGACGAGATGGATGGCTCGCTACAAGCCATACCGGCTGACGGATTTATTATTGATTTCATGCCGTTTCCCCCGGCAGAAACGCACCTTGTGTGCATTGCTGCATTTTTCGATTTATCGCAGTTGATGTGCTGCCGGGCTACTCACGTAGACGTACTTACGAGAATCGCATGGCGGAGTTGAAGTATCCCTAGCCAGCCATCGGTTGGGGAGGTGTAGAAACACCGATTAGCGTGTAGGACAACAGGAAGTCGGCGATCCGGAACGCCAATAGGGCGTGTTTTCCGGCGTTATCGGCAGTCAGCCACGCAGATGGACGGTCCGCGTCCGGCCTTGTCCTGTCGGAGTCTCCGGCCAATGGCGACGGCGACGTAAAAAATCCTCGGGAGCGGACTTCGTTTTTCCTGACAATAGCCTGAAGAAAACACCCTTGGATTTTTTCCTGCGCATGCACTAAATTTAGTAGTCAATCAGGAGGGAAGGATGATGGAAAAGAAAGAGGCTTTGCTGCATAGTCTGGTCGAGCTTAAGGCAGCGCACGACAGAGCAAGCGCCGCGCTTGCGGCCATCATGAACATTGCCGCACAGGCTGCGAAAGGGCAGAACACCGTGCCTGCCATTGACGATATCAGGCGATACAAGACAGCCATCGCTGTCGCCAAAGTGCACGCCACTCAGACGGAAATGGTCCTTGTCGAGTACGCTCTGCCAAGGCTGGCGCCGGACGATCTGACGAAGCCGGCCTATTTGCAATAATCAACAGGAATTTTCACTATTCGACCAGAATAGGAACCCGCAAAATTCCTGCCTTACAGGCAAGCTGAGCATGCAACAAAAATCCAGGTCGTCTATTTCACAAACAGCTGCATGACACTCGTCATGTTTGAGCTGCCCAGGCCTTGGCGTATCGCTTCCTGGAAAATTCCTCTTGCTGCAGCAATAGTTGGCGCTGCTGCCTGGTCGCCGGCTGCATTTACCGTATAGCCGAAGTCTTTCTCGATCAATTCAACCGGAAACCGTGGCGAGATATCGCCTGCCAGCATCAGGCTGACTATCTGCCGTGCCGCCGGACTTGAAACTGCGGTTTGCCCAATGACATTAAACGCATTTGAGGCATCCACTCCATTGCGCTTAAACATTCCCATCAGTTCTGCCAGAGTTGCGACCTGAATCCCGAGCATCGTATTTGTGCCAAGTTTTACCAGAGCGCCGGTGCCCAACGGTCCAACCAGATGCAGCGCAGAACCGAGAACCTTGAGGAGCGGCTCACAGCGGTCAAAGGTCGCCTGGTCGCCACCGATCAGATAAATCAGCTGCGCTGCCTCTGCTTGCGGGCGCGACCCTGCAACCGGCGCCTCAAGCAGCGCAACGCCATGTCTGCTTGCTTCGCTACCCAGTTCACGGATCCAATCAGGCGACAGCGTGGAGCTTTCGATCATCACGGAGCCTTCAGCCATTCCCGCCAGAGCGCCGTTTTCCGGATCGAGCCATACCTGACGGGAGGCATTGTCGTCCCGGACCATGGCAAAAACAAAAGCAGCACCTTGGGCTGCTTCCTTCGGGTTGCCGGCTTGCCTGGCGCCCTTTGCGACAAGTTCCATGGCTGCGGCAGGACTCCGGTTCCACACGGTTACCTGATGGCCTGCCTTGAGAAGATTCAATGCCATGCGTGATCCCATGGCGCCCATTCCTAAAAATGCGATGTCGGTCAATTCGTGCTCCTAAGTATGAGTCAGTAGAATGCGGAAATCTGAATGCGGAAGCGACGCTTATCGTAGTTAAGATTTACGCCGCCGGACTCTCTGTTGCAGTATAGGATTTGAGCGCTCAATGTGCTTGCCCAATACTCCGTGCTTCTGGCCCATCTCTACGTATAAGCAGTCGAGATTGTTTTTTCATTTAATGAATTTCATGTCAACGAGAGAAGACCCGGCGGCAGGCTTCCCTGGTCTTCAATCAGGTCACTTCACCAAGACTGGCTCAGCGACGATGGATATTTAGTTGCTTGACTAGCACGTCGCCGAATTCCGGAGCGGACATTGGCTGTTGTCCGGTAATCAGTTCGCGATCGACGATGACATTGCTATGCCAGTTTGCCAAAGTGTCGACGTGCGCGCCGGCTTCGGCCAGGGCATTCACCGGGTAGAACTGCACGTTGCCGCCCAGACCCGAAGGGCCTTCGAGTTGCTGCTCTTCGCCGGTGGAGAAGACAGTCAGGCGATAGCCGGCGTACGGCCAGCCTGCTGCAAGTGAGTTGGCCTTGCCATCGTTGACGACCATCGAAGCAACGAAGGCATCCGGATCACGAAGTGCCGACAGCAGGACGATCGGCCCATGACAGATAATTCCGGTAGGGCGACGGGTTTCGTGGAAGCTCACAAGGATTTTTCCTAAGTTGCGATCCTTCAGCAAGTCAGCCATCGGCGCGTGGCCGCCGGGAATGAACAGACCGGCATAGCCGCTTGTTCCTTCTGCGACAACGGAGGCCAGTGTCTTCGGATGCTTCAGTTGCTCAATCCCCTGGGCGTACTTTTCTGCAGCGGCACGTGCCGCCTCATCGCCGCCGAAGAACATCTTGTTGTTCGAGTTGGCGTCCATGACAGGCAAGTCGCCCTTGGGATTCGCAATGACCGGCTCGTAGCCGGCTTCCACCAGCTTGCGGTAAGGGACAACGAATTCGTTGAGGTAGTAGCCTGTCGCGTATTTTTTGCCGTCGCGCAGATCCAGTTCCTGTGCACTCGACATGACTACCAGTACTTTGCCGCGGGATTTCGCCGATGCAGAAGGAGCAAGTGCGAAGGTTGTCGCCATTGCCAAAACAGCGGCACTGATTTTGAGGATATTCATGATGTTCTGTTCCTGTCTGAATTGGAGATTTAAATCTTGTCAGCCGAAACGGCATAGCGCGGAGCTGGTTTGGAATTGCCAAACTTCGAGCTCAACGTACGGCGATCCGCTTCCCAGCGCGCCCAGATATCGTTGTCATGCAACGGCGGAATTGTCACCAGTTCGCCTTGATCCAGGCCAGCCAGCGCGGCATCAACCAGGTCTTCCGCCGTCATCGTATTGGGGGATTCTTTCTGCTTCGAATAGCCGGCGACATCCCAGAATTCGGTGGCAGTAGCTGCGGGCAGTACGGTCTGGATACGTACGCCCTTGTCGGCGAGATCGCGCTGGAGCACGTGACCGAAGCTCAGAACGTAGGATTTCGACGCGCTATAGACGCTGTTCAACGCTTCGACAGCGATACCGACGGCCGAACTGATGTTAATGATCGTGCCCGCGCCCTTGGCGGCAAAGACTGGCGCCACCGCATAAGTCAGACGGGTGAGTGCAGTGATGTTCAGAGAAATCATCGCTTCCATTTCATCGACATTGCTATTAAGTACCGACGCAACCGAGCCGATACCAGCGTTGTTCAACAACATGGAGATGCTCTTGTCATCGCGCAGGACGTTCTCGATCTTGGAGAGGTCCGCCTTGTTGTTGAGGTCGGCGGCGATAGTGGTCACGGAACGACCGGTTTCTGCCGTCAGACGGGTCGCCAGTGCCTTCAGGCGATCGGCGTTACGGGCTACCAGAATGAGGTCGTAGCCACGTTTGACCAAGCGGTCGGCGTAGATGGCGCCGATGCCTGCAGATGCGCCGGTGATCAGAGCTGTTCCCTTCAGGGATGTGCTGGAGGAGGTCATAATATTTTCTCTTTCAGAATGTTCTCCCGGCGAAGTGTCGGGGGTAGGTAGGCATTCTGACTTCGATTTTGAATATCCCCAATGACATAGATGCAATGATTTCGGCCATTGCGCGTTTGAGTTGCTGCAACTTCAACAGTATTGCGGGGATATCCATATTATGGGGGTGTTGGCCATTGCGGTTCTTAGATAACCACTGGATCTGCATTCCGCTTCAATGTCTGTTTTACGATATATTCAATGTATTGCGACAATGAATGTGGGGCTATTTATGCATACCGTTGGGCTCGTCGTTTATCCAAATTTCCAAGCTTTGGGCCTCGCCGTTGCGAGTGTTTTTGAGTACACAAATCTCTTTCTTGGCGAAAGGGCCTATCAATTTCGTGTGGTCTCCGAAGAGGGCGGTCCCGTGATGACGTCTCAGAGTTTTTCCGTCAATACGGATCGTCTTCGGGATTCGGCGTATGACACGCTCATCGTGGCGGGAGACAATGAATGCCACCTTCCGCCTGACAGCCTGTTGGACTACATACGCAACGCGCCAAGTCAAAGCAGGCGTGTTGCAGCGGTCTGTACTGGCGCGATCGTCCTGGCTGCGGCCGGCTTGCTTGAGGGCCGGCACGCGACGACGCATTGGTTTCACGCCAAGGAGTTTCGAAAGCAGTACCCCAACGTACTGCTGGACGAAGACCGCATCTTTGTCGTGGATGGGCAAATCTGGACGTCGGCAGGAATGACCGCAGGCGTTGATCTTGCGTTGGCAATCGTCGAAAAGGATTTTGGACTGGAGACCGCTCGCATGGTTGCGCGCAAGCTTGTGGTGTATCAGCGACGTGGCGGCGGACAGTCGCAGTTCTCGGCGCTTTTAGAGCTGGATGCAAAGTCTGACCGTGTACAGATGGCGCTTACGCATGCAAGAGAGAATCTTGGTAGTGATCTCTCCGTGGAAACTCTGTCAGAAGTTGCGCGACTGAGTCCGCGTCAATTCAGCCGGGTGTTTCGTGAGGAGACAGGCCAGTCTCCTGCCAAGGCCATCGAACGTCTCCGCGTAGAGGCCGCTCGATTGATGATGGAGACTACACGGCATCCAATTGAAGTCATTGCGCGCGAAACCGGATTCGGTGATCGGGAGCGTATGCGGCAGGCGTTTCTTCGCGCATTTGGACAACCTCCCCAGGCTATCCAACGCGCTTCGGCAGGGACGGCGCAGGTCCTGTGACGGCGGAATAAAAACAGCTGTAGCGCCAAGTAAATATCTGTCTGATTCTGGGAGCAGTTCAACAGGAGCTGCCCCAACGAATTTTTTGGATGTATCAACAAGTTCGACTTAGTTTTGCAAAAAAGCCTCGGCGAATTCGTCGGAAAAAATATCCGCCAGAGCAAAACGCAGTGCTTCCGACCTGTCTGGCCCATAGACTTTTTCAAATCGCGTTTGAGCCTTGCGCCATAGCAAATTTGCCTCAGCTAATTTTTCCCGGCCCGATTGCGTCAGCGTAACCCGCCGGCTTCGTCCATCCTTCGCGTCTCGAGTCTGTACGACGTATCCGTCACGCTCCAATGGCTTCAGATTGTGGGCCAGAGCCGAGCGATCAAGCACCATTGCATATGCCAGCTCCGACATGGACGGTTCTCCTGCTCGCTGTATGTGCACGAGAACCGATCGTTGGGAGATGGTGAGCCCGCACGGGGCAAGCACTCCGTCATATAGTTGGGTAACACGCCGACTGGCTTTACGCAGCGCAGCACCGTTGCAAACAAGGGGATCTTTAGCACTTTGCTGAGTCAATATCTATCTCCGATGGATCTCACAGATTTATCTCCGCCAGTATCACTGTCGTACGGATTGGCAGAATTATGCTTCGTTCTCAGACCATTCCGGGCTGAAGCCGCCCAATGTCGGGTGGTACATCTCATCTCCGGAGTGTTGCGTGAACTCAACATTCAGCCGATCTTCGCGTAGGCCGAGTATCTCGATGCAATCGGCGCAGAGAGCTTTTGCGACCTCCATACGAAGCTCCGGTGTTCGCCCTTTACGAATGTCGCACATCAGGACGGAAACGGGAACAGGTTCCCCATCCGCGGTCCTCCAGACACCCCCTTGGCCAACTTCACGAATAGCAATGCTGATGCGGCGAATGTCGACCGTCATGAGATCGGCATAGGTGACGGCCATTTTTCTGGCGAGGCTCTTCTTAAGGTCGACAGAGTAGTTGTCGTTTACATCTAGTTGCAAATAAGGCATGAGATTTCTCCGAAGTTATTTTCCAAGGATAGGGAAGAGGCATATGTGTTCTCAAATCTGAAAATTGATTGCATATGCCATTACTTTTAATTTAATTGCATATGCCAATACTTGTCAATACGAGGTTGCCGCAAGTGCTGCGGTAGAGGTTGGGGCCTGAATTCTCACCTGGCAATGTTTCATGAGAGGCCTGAATGCCTGGCGATATCTCGCAATGGGCGGCTGGTTACGAAGGTGCCAGCGTCGAACAGCCTTTCTGAAGTACACCAGGCAGTCTGTGTGTCAACAAAGCCCCGTAACTTACAGAGTTGCGGGGCTTTTTACATTTCACGTCGATTTTTCCACGCGAATGACCCTGGAGTCTCCATGTACGGCTTACCGACGCCTTAAGTTGCGTTCCGATTCGTTCCCGCCAGTCGCGGAAATCGAAACTGACAGTTTTGTCATTTAAATGTCATGCAGATGTCGCCTGCGCCTGCGCAGAATAATCATCTCCCCACTCTCCGGTATCGAATCCATGAACGCTCCCATTCAGAAATTCATTCGCAACACCGTTGTCTCGGCCATTCTCGCAACCGGCTTTATCGGTTCTGCCGTCCTGGCGCAGACAGCAAAGGCGCCAGCTTTGATCGGTGTACGCGGCGCCATCGTCTCGGTCAGCAGCGACAAGCTGGTCGTCAAGAACAATCGCGGCGCTGAGCAAACTATTGCGCTCGATAAAGACACGCGGGTAGCCGCCATCTCCATCGCCAAAATCGAAGACATCAAACCTGGCAGCTATATCGGTACGGCCGCCATTCCGCAACCGGACGGCTCGCAGAAGGCGCTCGAGGTGCATGTGTTCCCGCCTGCAATGGCCGGCACCGGTGACGGTCACCGACCCTTCGATCTCGCGCCCAACAGCACCATGACCAATGGCACCGTCGGCGATATGGTGGCCAGCAACGGCCGCACGCTCACGTTGAAATACAAAGGCGGCGAAAAGAAGATTATCGTTCCTGAAGACGTGCCTATCGTCAATATTGAAGCCGGTGAACGTTCCATGCTGGTCGCAGGCGCCAAGATCGTGCTGCGCGCCCGCAAGAATCCGGATGAAAGCCTGACGGCAGTATCGGTCAGCGTAGGCAAGAACGGCATCACGCCTCCGATGTAAAAAGGTCTGCCAATGCCCAAGAAGATTCTTCTCCATCCGCTGGCTGTCCGCATTGCTCATTGGATCAATGCCTTGGCTATCGGCATCATGCTGATGAGCGGTTGGGCCATCTACAACGCTTCGCCGATTTTCGGTTTCAGATTTCCGCTATGGGCGACGTTGGGCGGATGGTTGGGCGGCGCCATCGCATGGCATTTTGCAGCAATGTGGCTGGTGGTGGTCAATGGCCTTTTCTATCTGATTTATGGAGTGGCCAGCGGTCATTTTCGCCGGCATTTTTTACCTTTGCGTGCGCGCGAGGTGATGTCCGATGCCTATCAAGCCGTACGTTTTCAGTTGCCTCATCGGCCGGGCATCTATAACGCCGTGCAGAAACTGTTGTACTGGGGTGTGATGTTCCTCGGTGTCATCGTTGTACTGTCCGGACTGTCGATCTGGAAGCCGGTGCAGCTGGAATTGTTAAGCGACTTGTTCGGCGGATTCGATTTCTCGCGCAAGGTGCACTTCGCCGCCATGGCCGGCATCGCCGCGTTTGTCGTGGTGCATCTGCTCCTGGTCGCCATCGTGCCGAAGACCCTGTTGCCCATGGTGACGGGGCGGGGAAATGCGAAAGAGAGTGCCTCATGAGTGAGCAAGACGAAACGCCTGTCCGTAAACCGGAGAAGATCAAGTTGGCGGATCACCGCACGGCGCTGGTCAAAGTCGAGCGGCGGCTCTTGTTGCGGTCGGCGCTTTCGCTGGGCGCGCTCTCGATGCTCGCCGGTTGCGATCTGCAAGACAATGACAGCGTCGATAAGGTGCTCTGGTCCATGTCGCGCTGGAATGACCGGGTTCAGGCTTTGCTGTTTCGCGGAGACAAGCTCGCCCCCAGCTATGCCGCGAGCCAGATTACGGACCCGTTTCCTTTTAACGCGTTTTATGATGAGGTCAATGCGCCGGACATCGACGTGACCGACTGGCGCCTCGAAGTGTCAGGCCTGGTGCGAGACAAGCAGCCCTGGACAGTTGAGCGGCTGCGCGCACTACCGCAGGCCGAGCAGATTACCAGGCACATTTGCATTGAAGGCTGGAGCGCGATCGGCCAATGGTCAGGCGTTCCTCTGAAAAAATTTCTCCAGGCCGTCGGTGCCGACACCTCCGCGAAGTACGTCGGTTTCAAATGTGCCGACCGTTATTATTCCAGCCTCGACATGCCCACAGCATTGCACCCGCAGACCATTCTGGCGCTGGACTTTCGCAAGGAGCCGCTACCGACATCCTACGGTTTTCCGCTCAAGGTCCGGGTGCCGACCAAGCTCGGATTCAAAAATCCCAAGCACGTGGTTGCCATCTACGTGACCAATGAAAATCCGGGTGGATACTGGGAAGATCAGGGCTACAACTGGTTCAGCGGCGTTTGACTCTTGTAGCGACTGCAGAATCCGATTTAATCGCAAGACGGATCTTTGCCAGGCTTCAGCACGCGTCCGGATTACGGACGCTCATCACGCACCTGTAAATCGCCGTCGTCTCTGTCGGGCCGGTCGCCGACAAGCATGAGAAGCCGCTGAAGATAACGCACATTCTCCTGCTCGCTTCTCTCCTCTTCATACTCCATCAACGCGAGATGTTTGCGCACCATCCAGCATGCCCATAGCATGAGCATGTCGAGAAAAATGAGGCCGGCACCGGCAAAATTGATTTCATATTCCATGGCGGACCTCAGCTTCTCGGTTGAATGGCATTGCTGTGCGAGGGATTTCAGGGCGCAGGCGATTTCCAGCCGCCGCCGAGTACCTTGTAGAGCGTGATTCTGTTTTGGAGCTCTGCAAGTTGCACCTGGATCGATTGCTGCTGCACTGAGAACAGGGAGCGCTGCGCATCCAGATATTCCAGATAGCTGGAATATCCGGCTTCGTAGCGGCTCCTGGCGAAGCCGTAGCGCGCCGTTTCGGCGTTCTCCTGCGCCTTCACGGAGCTGACTTCTTCCGCCAGCGTGGCACGTCCGGCAAGGGCGTCGGCGACTTCGCGGAAGGCGACCTGCACCGTCTTGTCGTACTGGGCGATGGCGATTTTCTTGTCGCTCTCTGCGACTTTCAGGTTGGCGATATTTCGTCCACCTTCAAAGATGGGAATGGAAATTTGCGGAATGAATGCCCACGAGCGTGAGCCAGAATCGAAGAGACCCGACAGCTCGTTGCTCGCCGATCCGAAGTTTCCCGTCAGCGAAATACGGGGGAAGAACGCCGCCCGTGCCGCGCCGATGTTGGCGTTCTGGGAACGGAGGATCGCTTCCTGCTGAAGAATGTCCGGCCGGGCGGTGATGAGTTCCGATGGCAGTCCTGCCGGCAGATCAGGCAGCGTCCGTGCACCGGAGGTCGAGTCGGACGCGCCGATGCCCGGTGGCAGCGGCTGGCCGGCCAGCACCGTCAAGGCATTTTCATCCTGCGCCTTGCGTCGCTCTTGCTGCGCACGCGCCGCCTTGGCGGCTGCAAACAGGGACTCGGCTTGCCTGAGATCGTATTCGGAGCTGGCGCCTTCGGCATACAGCTTCTGCTGACGGTCGTAGGAATCGGCCCGGCTGGCCAGCGTCTGTTCGGTGAGACGAAGCAAACGCTGATCCGCGACCAGGGCTTCGTAGGTGGTGGCGACCGCGGCAATCAGACTGATCTGGGCGCTGCGCTGTGCCTGCTCGGTGGCGAGATAGCGTTGCAGTGCAGCTTCGCTCAGGTTTTTGACACGTCCGAACAGATCGATTTCAAATGCTGCCATGCCGACACCGGCGAAGTAGCTGGTGTTGACGCCGGTCTTGCCGGTCGGATTGACGTCCGCCGGCAAGCGTTGGCGTGAGCCGTTGCCGACGGCGGCGATGTTGGGCACCTGATCGGCAGCCTGGATGTTGTACATCGCCCGCGCACGTTCGATGTTGAGTGTAGCCATGCGCAGATCGCGGTTGTTGTCCAGGGCGGTGGCGATCAGCGATTTCAGTTGCGCGTCCTGAAAGAAGTCGTTCCAGGAGATCGCCGTTGCACGCGGCGCATCGGACTGTTCGTCGGCACCGCCGGGAGCATTCCAGTGCGCGGCTACCGGCAGCGCGGGTTGTTCGTAGGATGGTGCAAGCGAACACGCAGACAACAAAGCGCCGATCACGGAGATGCCGGCCAGTGTCCGCAGGGATGAGAAAGTCGTTTTCATTTTGTTTTCCTCAAGCGTGAGAGTGACTGATTGCGGCCGGTGTGGCCGGTGTGACCGGGGCAACAGGCGACGTCGGGCGCTTCACCTTGAACCAGATGGCATACAGCGCCGGCAGGAACAGCAGTGTGAGCAAGGTGCCGACGCCGACGCCGCCGATGAGCACGTAAGCGAGCGGTCCCCAGAACGCCGAGTGCGTCAGCGGGATGAACGCCAGCATCGCTGCCACCGCCGTCAGGATGACCGGACGTGCACGTCGCACGGTCGATTCGATGACCGCCTGATAAGGCGTCAGTCCTGATTGCAGATCGCTGCGGATCTGATCGACCAGGATCAGCGTGTTGCGGATCAGGATGCCGGCCAGACCGATCAGGCCGAGGATGGCGTTGAAGCCGAACGGCTGATTGAAGATCAGCAGTGTCGGCACCGCACCCACCAGGCCCAGCGGCGCGGTGGCGAATACCATCCACATGGTCGCGAAGGAACGCACCTGGAACATGATCACGGCCAGCATCAGGATGATCATCAGCGGGAACATCGCGGCCAGTGCAACGTCGGCCTTGGCGCTTTCTTCCACCGAACCGCCGGTGTCGATGTGATAGCCGGCCGGCAACGCGGCTTTGATGGCATCAAGTTTCGGCAGCAGGGCATGGGTGACATCCGGCGGCTGAACGCCATCGCGCACATCGCCCTGGACCGCAATATAGAGTTCACGGTTGTAGCGCTTCAACACGGCATCTTCCACATTCGCCGACAGCTTGCTGACCTGCGACAGCGGAATGGCCACGCCGTCCTGCGTGGTCAGCGTCAGGTTGCCGATGTCGGCCAGGCTCTTGCGATCATGTTTGACGCCGCGGACGATGACGTCCACTACGCGCAGGCCTTCGCGCACTTGTGTCGTCGAGGCGCCGTTCAGCAGTGTCTGCAGCTGCAAGGCGGCATCCTTCGGATTGAGACCGACCTGGCGCAGGCGCTCCTGATCCAGCTCGAGACGCATCGTCGGCGTTCTGTCGCCCCAGTCCAGATGCACGTCGCGCATGTTCGGGTTGGCTTGCATTACATCCCTGACCTTGAAGGCGATGTCGCGAGCCGTATTGAGGTCGGGACCCACCACGCGGAACAGCACGGGGAAGGGCACCGGCGGACCGAACAGGAACTGGCTGACGCGTACCCGGGCGTTGGCGAACTTGCCGCTCGCTATCATCTTGCTGACCTTGGTTTTGAGGGCGTCGCGGTCCTTGGAGTTGTCGGTGAGGACGATCAATTGGCCGAATGCCGGGTTGGGCAATTCAGGATTAACCGAGAGGAAGAAGCGCGGTGCACCCTGGCCGATGTAGCTCGAGACGATCCTGGCTTCCGGTTCCTTGCGCAGTGCGTCTTCAATCGTCTTGATGGTGGCGTCGGTGGCGCTGAAGGCGCTGCCCGGCGGCAGGTTGACTTCAATGGTCAGCTCCGGACGTTCGGAGTTGGGGAAGAACTGCTTCTGCACGAAGCCCATGCCAAAAATCGACAAAGCAAACATGCCGATCGTGATGGCTGCGGTAATCCACTTGCGGTCGACGCACCAGCGCACCAGTGCGCGGAAGCGTTGATAGTTTTTGGTCGAATAGATCGCATCCTGGCCGCCGGCGTGCACCGGGATATTCGGCAGCATCTTGACGCCGAGATAAGGGATGAACAGCACCGCCACGAACCACGAAGTGATGAGCGAAAAGGCGACCACCCAGAAGATGTTGCCGGCATATTCGCCGGCGGTGGAGCGGGCAAAGCCGACCGGCAGGAAGCCGATGATGGTCACCAGCGTGCCGGATGCCATCGGCGCAGCGGTAGCGCCCCAGGCGAAGGTGGCTGCCGAGATGCGGTCCATGCCTTCTTCCATCTTCACCACCATCATTTCAATCGCAATGATGGCGTCATCGACCAGCAAGCCCAGCGACAGGATGAGCGCGCCCAGCGTAATGCGATCGAAGTCGCGGCCGGTCGCCATCATGATAAGGAAGACCGCCGAAAGCGTCAGCGGAACCGCAGCCGCGACCACGATGCCGACGCGGAATCCGAGCGTCAGCAGGCTCACGACAATCACCACGGCCAGCGCCATGACGAACTTGATCATGAATTCGTCGATGGCCGCTTCAATCGCCTCGGCCTGATCCGATACCTTGGTCAGGACCATGCCCAGCGGCAGCGACTTCTGGATGTTGTCCCGTTCCGCTGCCAGCGACTTGCCCAGCGTCAGACCGTTGAAGCCCTTTTTCATCACGACCGCCAGCATCAGCGACGGTTCGCCTTGCGTGCGGATCAGAAAAGATTTGGGATCTTCATAACCACGCCTGATGTCGGCAATGTCGCCCAGCTTGAAGCTGCGCCCGCCGGCGGCGATCGGGATTGCCTTGACGACGTCGATGTTGTCGATGGCGCCGTCCAGCCGCAGGTAGACGCGCGGACCGGCGGTTTCGATGAAGCCCGATGGCGTGACATCGTTCTGGCGATTCAGTGCGTCGAAAATGGTCTGCGCCTTCACGCCCAAGGTTGCCAGGCGCTGGTGCGAAATTTCAACGAAGATCTTTTGCTGCTGCTCGCCGAGGATGTTGATCTTCTGTACGCCATTGACGTGCAGCAAGCGCTGGCGCAGGTTTTCCGCTTCGGCGACCAGTGTCCGATGCGGCAGGCCGGGCGCGTTGAGTGCCAGCAGGCTGAAGTAGACGTCGGAATATTCGTCATTGATGACCGGACCGATGACGCCGCGCGGAAGGTTGATGACTTCGTCGCCCAGTTTCTTGCGGACCTGATAGAACTGTTCCGGCACGAGTTCGGGCGGCGTCGAATCCTTGAAGAACAGTTTCATCGTGATCAGGCCGGGCCGGGCGGCGGTTTCAACCCGGTCGTAGTACTCGAGTTCCTGCAGGCGTTTTTCCAGGCGGTCGCCGACTTGCTGTTGCATTTCCTTGGCCGTCGCGCCCGGCCACAGCGCGGTGACGGTCATGATCTTCACGGTGAAGCTGGGATCTTCTGCGCGCCCCAGTTTGAGAAAGGCGACCACGCCGGCGACGGCAATCGCAATAATCAGGAACAGCGTCACCGCACGTTCGCGTACGCCAAAGGAGGAAAGGTTGAAGCCGCTCATGATGCGCTGCCTGCTTCAGCAGCTGACGCAGTCGCCGATTCAGTTGAGGATGCCAGGGAGACCTTGTCGCCTGCCTTGAGCAGATGCACGCCGTAGGCGACGATGATGTCGCCGGCTTTCAGGCCTGCGCTGATCGTGGCGTACTCTTCACCCAGCTGAGAGACCGTGACGGGGACGAGCTTGACGGTCTGGTTTTGCTTTTCGATCATCCAGACGTTGGCGCCGTGTCCCTTGTCGATCAGGGCGCCTACGGGAATCTGCGTCTGGGAGGAGGATGCGTCGCCGGTGAGTCTGATCGTGACCGTTGCGCCCAGCGGCGCTTGCTCGCCCTTGCCGGACAGGACGTAGCGCGCCTGATAGGTGCGAGTCAGCGGATCGGCCATGGCGGACAGTTCGCGCAGCTTGGCCGAGAACTTTTCACTGTCGTCGGTATAGAGATTGGCCGTGGCCTGGCGGCGCGCCTGATTCAGTCCGTTTTCAGGAATGCTGACCACGGCTTCGCGTGCACCTTTTTGCGCGAGTCGTACGATGGTTTGTCCGGCGTTGACGACTTGTCCGGCATCGGCAAGGACCTCCATGACAACGCCATCGGCATCGGCACGCAAGGTGGAGTAATCGGCCTGATGTTCGACCTGATTGGCGCGTGCGTGTTCGGCGTCGAGCTGCGCTTTGGAGGAATCGGCAAGCGCTTTGCTTTGTTCGTAGGCTTGTTTTGATACGGCGCCGGTACGCAGCAGATTGCGCAGACGGACTTCATCGGCCTGGGCCTGAACGTCGCGCGCTTCGGCGGCGATCACGGCGGCGCGTGCGGCATTCTGCGCCAGGGTGTAATCAGTTGCATCGAGCTTGAATAGCGGTTGTCCGCGTTTTACCTGTTCGCCCGGATCGACCAGCCGCTCCACGATCTTGCCCGGCACCCGGAAACCCAGATTGCTCTCGGTGCGTGCATGCACTACGCCGGTGTAGCTGGCGGAATCGAGCTCTGCGGTCCGGACGGTAAAGGATGCGACCTTCGGTGTCACGGATGGCGCCGGCGCCGGCTTGCTGCACGCCGCCAGTGCTGTCAGTGCGGTAAGAGCAACACCGGACAATGCGACTCTCAGGTATTTCTTGTTCAAGCCCATGATAACCCCTCGTTAAAATATAGTTGAATCATATTGTGCATATGCACTATTTGAGTTTTAAAAATAGCGAGGACTCAGCCTCGCTACGAAAAAATAAACCCTGTGAAAATCAGCGCTGTGTAATCGCCATCAATTCGTGCCGCAACATTCTGGCGCGCTCTTCGCCGATCATGCCTTCGTATTCCTTTTGCGCTGCATCCCAGTAGGGGAGTGCATCGCGGTATTTCTGCGTGCCGGACTTCGATAAATACAAAGTGATCTTCTTGGATCCGGGCTCCGGCTTCTGAAGCACATATCCGTCACGGTTCAACGGCTGGATAGCGCGGACAAGACTGGTCCTGTCCATCACAACCTGTTTCGCCAGCTCGGTCATGGTGATGCCGGGCTGATTGTCGATCACTGCAAAAATCGTCACTTGCGAACTGGTGACATTGACTGCCGCCAGATGGCGCTCATACAGCTGCGTGACAAACCGTGCAGCTTGCTTGGTCGCGAATAAATTGCAGTCCACAAGTTTTGGAATAGTGTCCATGATTTCCACCTTATCATGTGCATATGCACTCGTCAAGGTATCCGATCGATTTAATTTGACCGGAGGTGGCGCACTGGCGCCCACGGCCTCTTCTTATTTATGCACGAATATTCGTTGCATTCTCTAGCGCAACGGGCTGAAACCGTCGAACGACACCTGCATCATGTGGCGCACGATGTCGTCGTTTTTCATCTTGCTGAACTGTTGCAGATATTCCACCGCCGGGTCGCAGGTGCGCGCGTAGTAGCTGAACAAAATGACGTCGCTCGGCAGGGAGGCGTCGAGTTCTCCCTTCTTTTGCGCCGCCAGCACCAGCTTTTCGATCTGGCCGTTGAGTTTGAGTACGCGCGTGACGTATTTGAGATTGCGCATCAGCATGTCGCGCACATGCGCGCTGGTCGACGGCAGGAACGGCAGGCCTCCGTCCAGGCGTACCCGCAATGCCCATTCCAGCAAAGCCATCAGTTTGCCTTTCGGTGTCAGGCCGTCGTCCAGTTGCGCCAGGTAGTCGACGGCGCCGTCGATCAGACGGATCAGCGCCTCACCCACCAAATCTTCCTTGGACTTGAAATGCTTGTACAGGCTTGGCTTGGAGATGCCGACGGCGCCGGCGACGTCGTCCATCGTCATCAAATCATAGCCCTTGCTGCCCAGCACTGACGTCGCGGCGTCCAGGATGGCGTTTTCGCGTAGCTTGAAGGCTTGGTCCTTGAAGCTGAGTTTGCCAAAGATACTCATTGGTAGCTTTCGATACTAATTGGTAGATTTTATTTTATATTGGTAGTAATCTTAGCACCGAAGCGGTAAAACCGACAGTGGCAAGCGCAACTGCGCAGACGGCACTTAACCAGGGACGACAGGCGATGGGGCAACAACGGCAAAGGATTGCAGTGATCGGGGCTGGCATTTCCGGCCTGGCGAGCGCCTATTTCCTTGCGCGGGCGCATGACGTCGTCTTGTTCGAGGCAGGCGCTTATGCGGGCGGCCACACCAATACGGTCGATGTCACTCTGGAGGGCAAAACCTTTCCGGTCGACACCGGCTTTCTGGTATTCAACGAAGCGACCTATCCGAACCTGATTGCGCTTCTCGATGAACTTGCTGTCGCCAGCTATGCGACGGACATGTCGTTCGGCGTGTCGCTGGACGACGGACGGTTCGAATGGGCGGGCACCAATCTGGATACTGTCTTTGCCCAGCGGCAGCGATTGCTGTCGCCGTCTTTCCTCGGCATGCTCAAGGATATTTTCCGTTTCAATCGTTCTGCTCAAGCCAATCTGAAAGCGAGTTTGTCGCAGCCCATGAACTTGGGCGAACTGCTGGCCAAAGGCGGTTATGGCGTGATGTTTCGCGATGCCTATTTGCTGCCCATGGCCGCCGCGATCTGGTCGAGCTCACCGGCTGACATCCTGCATTTCCCGGCCAGTACTTTCTTGCGCTTCTGCCTCAACCACGGCCTGCTGCAAGTCAGCAATCGCCCGCAGTGGCGCACGGTGCAAGGCGGCGCGCGCGAATATGTCAAAAAAATTCTGTTCACCTTGCCGGCAGTTCGTCTCAATACCCGCGTGCAGCAGGTCTTCAAACGCGGCAAGACAGTCTGCGTGCGTACCGGGAATGGCGAGGAAGAATACGACGCTGTTGTCTTCGCCACCCACGCACCACAAACCTTGCGCGTGCTGGCCGACGCGACTGCCGACGAGCGCCGGTTGCTGGGCGCCGCGCGCTATCAGGCCAACGTCGCCTATCTGCATACAGACCTGGATCTGATGCCACGTCAACGCAAGGTGTGGTCTTCCTGGAATTATCTCGGCGGCGCGTCCATCGGCGGGCAGCGCTCGGTATGCGTGAGTTATTGGCTTAATCAACTGCAGGCGTTGCCGTGCCGCACCGATGTGATGGTGACGCTCAATCCGGATAAACCGCCGAAAGACGACAGCGTGATCGCGACGTTCGATTACGAGCATCCGGTATTCGACCAGGACGCGATCTCAGCGCAGCAGGCGCTCGACACCATACAAGGAAAGCGCGGGATCTGGTTTGCCGGCGCATGGACAGGTTACGGATTTCACGAAGACGGCCTGAAATCGGCTTTGCGCGTGGCTGCCGGTTTTGACCTCGCACCGCAATGGGCCGGGGTGACGTCGTGAATATCGCGGCTTACCTGATCCGGGGCCAGGTCATGCACGAGCGTTTTCGTCCCGTGCGGCACCGTTTCGTCTACCCGGTTTTCTGTTTGCGTCTCAATCTCGCGCGCATGGAAGAGGCCGGCAATTTCTGGTTCGGGGTCAACCGGCGCCGTCTGATGTCGTTGAGAACTCGCGACTATGGCCCGCGCGACGGCAGTGACCTTGATGCGTGGATGCGTATGCAACTCAAAGAGGCCGGTTTGCCGCATGACGGCGAGATCTGGCTGCAGACATTTCCACGGCTGTTCGGTTTTGTCTTTAACCCTGTCAGCTTCTGGTACTGCCATGACCGCAACGGTGCGTTGCGTGCGGTGTTGGCAGAGGTCAACAACACTTTCGGCGAAACGCATCGCTATCTGCTGGCCGACAGAGAAGGGCAGGCGATTACGCCTGATACGCGTCTGGTCTGTGCCAAGGCCATGCACGTTTCACCGTTCTGCGAAGTGCGCGGCAGCTATCGCTTCCGTTTTCGCGACACGGCGGAAACCGCCATGGTGGGTATCGATTACGACGACGGCAACGGCAACGGAGCGCTCATCAATACCGCAATCGGCGGCAAGCGTCAGGTGTTGACAGCGGCCGGCGCTCTGCGGGCACTGTTGGCGCAGCCCTTCATGACGATGGGCATCGTCATGAAAATTCATTGGCAGGCGTGGAAACTCTGGCGCAGACATGTGCCGTTTTTCCGAAAGCCCGAGCCTGCCCCGGCTCACACGTCGCGCGCCGCCGCAGCACCAACAAATCTGAAAAAGGAGATCTCATCGTGAACCAGAACGAGATGAATCATCTTGCCTCACCGGCACGTTCACTGCCGGCGCAGGGAGCGACGTCATCCGACGTCTCTGCACCACCGGCGACGCGGCTGTTTTTGCGGCTGCTTAACTGCCTGGCGCACGGGCATCTGCAGTTGATCACACCGCACGGAACAGCGCTGACTTTCGGCGACTTGCATCAGCCGCCCAGCGCGCAGCTGCATATCAAGGACTGGCGCGCTTGCGCCCGCATGCTGCGGTCGGGCGACATTGGGTTTGCCGAGAGCTATGCAGCCGGCTGGGTCGATACCCCTGACTTGAGCGCATTGCTGCGCCTGTGTTTGCGCAATCAGGCCGAGCTGGGACGCATGATGTTCGGCGGCAAGCTGGCTGAACTATGGCATCGGCTGCGCCACTGGATGCGCTCGAATACGCGCGAGGGAAGTCGCAAGAATATCCATGCTCACTACGACATCGGCAATGACTTTTACCGTCTCTGGCTGGACCGGAGCTGGACCTATTCGAGCGCGATGTTTGCCGGCGATCACGCGCAGAGCCTGGAAACTGCGCAGGCACGCAAGTACCAGCGCATCATCGATCAACTGGGCTTGCGTGCCGGTGACCATGTGCTGGAAATCGGCTGCGGTTGGGGCGGCTTCGCGCAACATGCGGCGCAGCGCGGTATTCGCGTACATGGCGTGACCATATCGCCGGCGCAATTGCAGATTGCGCAGCAGCGCATTGCCGAACACGGCCTCGGCGATCTGGCGAAACTCGAGCTGCGCGACTACCGGGATCTCACCGGCGCTTACGATGCCGTGGTCTCCATCGAGATGTTTGAAGCGGTGGGCGAGCGCTACTGGCCGCAGTATTTTCAGACCGTCGCTGCGCGTCTGCGCAAAGGCGGCAAGGCGCTGGTGCAGTCGATCACCATCGCCGAACAATATTTTGAACGCTATCGCAGCAGCTCCGACTTCATTCGCCAATACATCTTCCCCGGCGGCATGTTGCCCAGCCCCGAGCGGTTTTGCGCTCGTGCGCACAGCGCCGGTCTGCAGACGCTGGATCAGTATCGGTTCGGTCTTGATTACGCTGAAACGCTGCGCCGCTGGCATGTGTCGTTTCAGGAGAAGCATGAGGCCATCATGGCGCAGGGATTCGATGAACGCTTCATGCGTCTGTGGCAGCTCTATTACGCGTATTGTGAAGTCGGCTTCGACGAAGAGCGCACCGATGTGATCCAGTTCACCTTGCTCAAAACCTGACCGGTATTGGCGAGCATCATGCGCACATCGTTGCAACATCGTCTCGCCGCATTGTCTCTGCTGATCGCGGTATTGGGGGCTGCTCCTGTGTATGCAGCGGGGTGGCGCGATGACTTGCCGCAGGCAAAACTGTCAGGCAGCGCTGAGTTGCGCTGGTTCGGGCTCAGAATTTACAACGCGGCGCTATGGAGCGCATACACGCCTTTCGATCAGACACAGGCGTTTGCTCTTGAACTGACCTACCAGCGCAGCATCAGCCGGGCGCGCATCGTGCAAACCAGTATCGACGAAATCCGCCGGTTATCCGGCGACCGTTACAGCGATGACCAGCTCAAGCAATGGGAGTCTCTGATGGGCGGCGTCTTTACCGATGTCAGTGAAGGCGATCAGCTCACCGGTGTTTATTTGCCTGGCATCGGATGCCGCTTCTACAATCGCACGCGTTTACTCGGGGAGGTGAAAGACCTTGAGTTCGCCCATGCATTTTTTGCCATCTGGCTTGATCCGCGCAGCAAGGACGTACAGCTGCGCAACCGGCTTTTGGGAACGGAAAAATGAAAACAGAAAGCAGCTTACGCCATGTTGCCTACGGTCTGCTCGGCATGCCGCTGGCCATGTCCGCGTTGCCGATTTATGTGCAGGTGCCCGCCTACTACACCGGCAGTCTGGGGCTGGCACTGGCCGGTACCGGCTGGGTGCTGTTTCTGGCGCGCCTGATCGACACCGTACAGGATCCATGGCTGGGGCGCTGCATCGACAGGCTGGACGGACGAGGACTGAGTCTGTGGCTGATCGCCGGCGCCACGATACTGGCGCTGGCATTCTGGGGCGTGTGGCTGCCGCCCCAGCCGGTCAGGGCCAGCAGCACTGCGCTACTGGCCTGGCTGGCAGCCATGCTGATTGTTGCTTATGTTGCGCACAGCATGCTCAACATCGCCTACATGTCCTGGGGCGCGCGTCTGGCCGAGCATGCCGATGGCTTGCTCGGCGCCGCCGCGATGAGAGAACTTGCCGGTCTGCTTGGTGCGGTGATTGCGGGCGCCATTCCCAGTCTTATCCTTGCGGGAAACAGCCCGGTCAGCAGTGAAATCGACTCGCAACTACGTGCCTACGGCGGTGCATTTGCGCTATTGCTCGGCGTGTCATTGATCGCCTTGCTGTACTTCGCAACGCCATGGCGCAAGATTGCCGGCGGCGCCATCGGCTGGCGCGCTTCGATGGCGTCAATGAAGGCCAACAGCGGATTTCGCCGCCTGCTGCTGCCGTTTTTTCTGAACGCCGTCTCGATGGCGATACCGGTGACATTGGCATTGTTCTTCATCAACGACCGTCTGCAATTGCCGCAATACGCGGGCGTCTTCCTTGGCGGATATTTTCTGGCATCGGCGTGCGGTTTGCCGCTCTGGGTTATCGCGGCAAAACGAGTGGGTGTGTTGAAAACCTGGCGTATCGGCATGCTGCTGGCGATCGCGGCGTTTGGCTGCGCGATCTTGCTGGGGCCGGGCGACGTCTGGGGGTATGCCGCTGTCTGTGTGGTCGCCGGTTTCGCCCTTGGCGCCGATCTGTCGTTGCCGCCGGTGCTGCTGGCGACCATGATCAAAAAAGATGAAAGCACCGCTGCTTACTACGGCGTGTGGACTTTGCTCGGCAAGCTGTCACTGGCGATCGCGGGATTGACCTTGCCCTTGCTGGCGCTGCTCGGCTATCAGCCGGGAGCCGCTGCCGGGATGTCGCTGACGTGGGTCTACGCCGTCGTTCCCTGTGCCTTCAAGCTGGCGGCATTGCTGCTGCTTAAATCCCTACACGCGCTGACTGGCGAGCGAGCCTCGTCCGTGAGCCCGATAACTTCTACCGATCCTCAGGAATCACCATCATGAAAATCACCTTGTTCAGGTTCTGCAATGTCCTGCTTGTATCACTGTTGTGTGCCTGTGCGTCGCCGGACGTAGCGCAGTACGCGAAGAACGAGCCGGTCTTTGATCCGGTCCAGTTTTTCTCCGGCAAGACCGATGCCTGGGGCATGTTCCAGAAGCGGGGCGGAGAAGTCGTCAAACGCTTTCATGTCGAGATCACCGGCAGCGAACGGGATGGGAAGCTGATGCTCGACGAGCGCTTCCTCTACGACGACGGCACGACGCAGCAACGCATCTGGACATTGACCCACCAGCCGGACGGCAGCTGGCGCGGCACTGCCGGCGATGTCGTGGGCGAAGCGCTCGGCCGCGCTGCCGGCAATGCGCTGAACTGGCGCTATACCTTGCTGTTGCCGGTGGATGGCAAAACGTATGAAATGGAAATGGACGACTGGATGTTCCTGATGGACCGGCAGACCATGGTCAATCGCACCAGCATGCGCAAGTTCGGGTTTGAAGTCGGCCAGGTGACACTGTTCTTCCGCAAGCGCAACTGAATGACGACTCCACTAAATCAGTCCATTCTCAACCAGCAATCTTCGACTAACCAAGATCGGTGGACGGTATGATATTTGGCCCGATGAATACGCCGGTGCATGACTGGAAGGGCAAGCGCATCTGGTTGATCGGCGCTTCCAGCGGCATCGGCGCGGCATTGGCGCGGCAGGCTCTGGCAAATGGCGCCCGGGTGGCGATTTCCGCACGCCGCATTGATGCATTGCAAGAGATCGCAGGCACTTCCGGCAACGTGCTGGTCGTGCCCTTCGACGTGCTCGATCATGCTGCCTGGCGCGTACGCCATGCGGAGATCTGCGCCGCGTTCGGCGGTATCGATCTGCTGTTTTTCTGCGCTGCCGGCTACCGGCCGGAGCGCAGCTGGGAGGTCAGCGCCGTCGCTGCCGAGCAGACCTTGAAGACCAATCTGATCAGCGTCTATTCGGCCTTGTCCAGTGTTTTGCCCGCCATGCTGGCGCAAGGCAGCGGCGGCATCGCACTGATCGCCAGCGTGGCAGGCTACATGGGGCTGCCCAATGCCAGCGTGTATGGTCCCGGCAAAGCGGCGCTGATCAATCTGGCGGAGATTCTCTATAGCGATCTGCACAGCAAGGGGCTCAGCGTTTATCTGATCAATCCGGGATTCGTGAAGACGGAACTGACCGACAAAAACGATTTCGCCATGCCGGCGATTCAGACGCCGGATGCCGCTGCGGCCAACATCTGGAGCGGCATCGCCAAGGGCCAGTTCGAAATTCACTTCCCGCATCGCTTTACGCGTATTCTGAAGCTGATTCAGATGCTCCCTTACCGCTGGCGCTTTGCGCTGTTCCAACGCTTTCTACACCTTACATGACGACTACTGCGCAGACGAAAGAACGGCTGGATGTGCTGATGGACTGGTATTGCACTTTGACGCGCCAGAGCGTGCGGCATATCGGACAATTTTACGCACCCGATGTGCGTTTCAAGGATCCCTTCAACGATGTGCAGGGTATCCCGGCGATCATGGCGGTGTATGAGCATATGTTCGACACCACCGACGATCCGCGCTTTGTGATCGGGGACCGTGTGGTTGACGGCGACCAGGCCTTCATTACCTGGGCATTTCAGTTCGGACTCAAGGGCAAGCCGTATGTGATCGCCGGCGGCACGCATCTGAAGTTCAATGCAGACGGACTGGTCGTCCTGCATCGGGATTATTGGGACGCGGCTGAAGAGCTTCTGCAGAAACTTCCGGTAGTCGGCGGTCTGATTCGCTGGCTGTGCAGCCTGTTCAAAACCAGGGCCTAAGGAAGATTGCGAATGATGTTGTAGTCCTTGTCATTGGCCGCTACAAATTCCTGCGCATGGATGGCGCTCAGGGTGTTGTTCATGTTGGCGCTTTTCTTATTGAAGAAGACGTTCCGGATTTTCTTCTTGATATCTTCGCACAGCTGTCCACGATAGACGAACGGGTCGAATGGAATCGGCGCCGACTTCCACAGCACGCGGATGTCCGAGCGTTTGACTTTGCCGGCGGCGATCAGCGAGCCTAGATTGGAACTGGCGACGAACGCCGCATCGGCCTCTTTGTTCAACACCGCCGCCACCGATTGTTCATGGTTGCCGGAATAACCGATGCGCTGGAAATACTTGTCCAGCGATGTGCCGAGCTGGCGCGAGAAGACGTGTATCGGAATCAATGCGCCGGAAGTGCTTTCCGGATCAGCCAGCGCCAGGCGCTTCCCCTTCAATCCGGCGATGGAGCTGATCGGCCCGTGCTGGCGTACGATCAGTATCGAATAATATGCGGCGGCGCTCCCTTCAGTGAAGCCGTCGGCCATGCGCAGTAAGGTGGCGAAGGGGGTGATTTTCGGATCGCTCTTGCGTACGGAAACATAGGTTGCCGGACCAAGGCGGGCAATATCAACTGCACCTGCCAGCAGGCCTTCAGTGACAGCGCCGTAAGAGGCCGGGGTGATGATCTCGACCGGCATGCGCAACGCATGCTCCAGATCGTCGAACAGGGGTTTCATTGCCGCGCCGTCGTCCTGTAATTCGCCTTGGGGGACAAACGAGATGCGCAGCCGGGCAGGACGTTCGCATTCGGCAGCAGTTGATGCGGCGCCGAAAGCCAGCGACATCGTCATTGCGGCAAGCAGTGCCGCCAGCATGCGTTGAGGGCGTCCGTTTTTCTTGATCGTTTGCAGGGCTGTCATAGCGGATCGAATTTCCCTTTCTGGAGTATCGGTTCTATCTGCTCTGCCGATACCGGGCGCTGCAGATAGAAACCTTGTACTTCATCGCAGCCGATGACCTTGAGATGCATCAGCTGTTCTTTGCTTTCCACACCCTCGGCTATCACCTTCAGGCCGAGATTGCGCGCCAGCGAGACGGTGGAGGCGACGATCATGGCGTCGCTGTTGTCGTTACGGATATCGCGGATGAATGAGCGGTCGATCTTGAGCGCATAGACCGGCAGCGTCTTGATATGGCTGAGGCTGGAATAGCCGGTACCGTAGTCGTCGAGCGAAATGCGCAGGCCTTCGTCGCGCAGTTTTTCCAGTACATTCTTGGCGGCTTCCATGTCGTCGATGAAGCAGCTTTCGGTGACTTCGATTTCCAGCAGGAAGGGCGCCAGTTTGTATTTCTTGAGTGCGCCGAGGATCGTCTCCAGCAGCAGCTCGTCCTGTAACTGCTTGACCGATACGTTGATGGCGACCGGCAGCAAGGCGATGCCGCGCTTGCGCCATTCAGCCAGTTGCCGGCAGACTTCCTTGATGATCCAGTGACCGAGCGGGATGATCAGGTCGTGGTCTTCCGCCAGCGGGATGAAATCGTTGGGGAAGATCAGGCCGTGTTCAGGGTGCTCCCAGCGGATCAGCGCCTCCATGCCGACGATGTCAAAATTCTGCATTTCTACTTTGGGCTGGTAATGCAGGCAGAATTCGTCGGTCTTGAGCGCTTGCCGGAAGCGCGTGAGCAGTTCCAGGCCGCGCGCCGCCGAGGCATTGAGTGAGGCGTCGTAGAAACGGTAGGTGCCGCTGCCGGCTTTCTTCGCTGTGTACATGGCGGCGTCGGCGCTGGTCAGCAGTTCGTCGACGGTCTGGCCGTCGCGCGGGTAGAGCGCGATGCCGATGCTCGGCGTGGTCTGGACTTCATGGCCCTCGAGATCGGGATAGGGAGCGCTGACCGCGGTGAGCAAGGTGCTGGCGATTTCGGCGATGCGTTCTTCGGCCGCGATCTCGGAAACCAGTACGACGAATTCGTCGCCGCCCAGTCGCGCCACCAGATCGTATTCACGCAGCACGCTGCGCAGGCGCTTGGCGACATTCTGCAGCAAGGCGTCGCCGACCGCGTGGCCAAGCGTATCGTTGATGACCTTGAACTTATCGAGATCGAGGAAAAACAATGCATACAGCTTACGGCTACGGCGCGCGCGCGACAGCTCCGTGGCTGCAATCTCATGGAACAGCATGCGATTGGGAATGCCGGTCAGGTAATCGTGCGAGGCGAGCTGGTAGGCGCGCGATTTTTCTTGCTCCAGTTGATCGATGAGGCCGCTCTTTTCCCGTTCGGAGTAGAGCAGCTTTTCGTACAGGCGTTTGCGCCGGTGCGCGATGTTGACGAGCGCGTAGCAGAACAGCAGCACGATGATGGAGATGATGACAGCCTGATAGCGATATTCGCGATGCGGCTGTGTGAGTTTGCCGAGCACGTATTCCGGGTCGCGACTCACGATGACGGCCAGCGGATAGCGGTCCAGTTTGCGTTGCACACCGATTTGCTGGGTGGCTTCGCCGGGACGTACGGCATGGATTTCGTCATCGGTCTTGTTGTCGACGAGGAAGAGGGCGTAGTCTTCGCCCGCGAAATTGCTGCCTCCGGACAAAGTGCTGCCGCTCAGTTCGGCCAGCTGGAATCCGGTCGAATTGAGAATTTCGATGCGGCTGCCGCTACTGACGCTGACATCCTTGTACGTTCTCAAAAAATAGCCAAGGTCGAGGATGGCGGTGAAGAACCCCTGCAACTGGTCCTTGTTGTTCTTCAACGGGATGAGCAGCGGGACGCGCCAGGTATAGCCGTCCTTCTTGATCGGCGGGCTGATGATCATGCCACCCTGGCGCTGGGAATATAGCAGGGACGATACATAGGCGGCGTTGATGAGCTGGGCGAATTCCGGCTCGTCCTTCTGGCGTGCGGAAGAGTAGGCCAGGTGGGCGTCGGCGTCGAAGATCGCTACGCGCAGATAGGCCGAATCGCCGAGGAATAACGGTGACAGATAGCTGGCTGCGTGGGCATCGCCATCCAGCACGGATTGTCCGATGCGCGAATACAGCAGCGCCTTGCTGAGTACTTCTTCAAGATTGGATGAGATGATGGCGGCGACGTTCTTGCTGTCGGCAACCGAGCTTTCGATTGCCAGCGTCCGTTCATTGTGGATGCGCGTGAAGGTGATGGTCCAGATCACGATCAGCAAAAAGCACGATAGCAGCACGTAGGCCAGCGACAGGCCCCGGCCATCTTGAAATGCCGTATTCAGCCAGGTTGGCCGCATCGATAATCGTAACCGCAACTTTTTGCCTCAATTCGGGATGTCTTTGCGCTGTTCGCAAAGCGTTTTTTGAAGAGTAAGCGGAAATTGTGTCGAATTGATGACAAGGCCGTGTATTCACAACGGTCAGTGGCGTGCAGGAAACGAAGGGGCGCTGCGCAAGCGCGATTGCCTGCGCAGCGGATAAAAAATTGTCAGTCTGTCAGTAAACTGTGCGTGTTTTGAATGGTTGATATTGATACAGCCATGTCTCAGACAGGGTCTGATTCTTGTGCCGCAAATAAAGGCGCAGGTCGACCGGATCGTCGCCGTCGACAGCCAGATCGAACTGGGCGCGCCAGTGGCCGGCAACACCATTCGGTACCGCTTCGGTGAACACATAGGAGAAGGTGCCGCGGGTACTCGACAGCACGGCTTCCGGCAACTCGCCGAAAGCCAGTTTTTCCAGCGGCGCGCCCTTGAACTCGACCATGAACTTGCGCACATTGGGTGGACGAGGCTGGCCCGGCTGACCGCCGTTGCCAAGGCGCGTGGCGATGCAGCGCGCCAGCGGCGACGGATACGGTTCGTCCTTGAGCCAGTGCAGGCGGTAACGCAGGCGGTAGCTGTTGCCTGCGGCGGCTTTGGCTTTCGGCACCCACATGGCGACGATGTTGTCGTGAATCTCATCGTCGGTCGGGATTTCAATCAGTTGCACAGAGCCTTCGCCCCAGCCTTCCAGCGGTTCGACCCACAAGCTCGGCCGGCGCTCATAGTGCACGCCGTCCTGGTAATGGTCGAAATTGCGGTCGCGCTGTAGCAGGCCGAAGCCGCGCGGGTTGTTGTCGCCGAACGCCGAGGCGGTGATGCGCGCCGGGTTGTTGAGCGGACGCCAGATGTGTTCGCCGTTGCCGTTCCAGATCGCGAGACCGTCGGAGTCATGTACTTCCGGGCGCCAGTCGGCGCCGGTGCCTTTGACTGCTTCGGAGAACCACAGCATCGATGTCGCCGGCGCAATGCCGAGGCGGCCGATGTCCTTGCGCAGGAACAGCGCGCAGTCCACGTCCATGATCACGCCGGGTACGCCGCCGGCGTCGCGTCGCATGATGAACTTGTAAGCGCCGACGATGCTCGGGCCGTCCAGCACGGCATACACGACGACGGTGTCGCTTTTATCGGCAGGCGCTTCGAAGTAGAAATGTGTGAAGTTCGGAAATTCTTCCGGCTTGCCGGCCTGAGCGACGTCGATGGCGATGCCGCGCGCCGACAGTCCGTATTGGTACAAGTCGCCGATGGCGCGGAAGTAGGATGCACCGAGGAAGGCAACCCAGTCGTTCTTGCGCCAGTCGAGCTTGGCCTGGTCGCCGGTGCGGCTTTCCTGAAAGCGGAAACCGGCGAAGCCGCTGCCGCGCGGCAGCTTGCGCGCCGGGCTGTCGGCGGGCATGTCGAAGTAGCTTTCGTCGTACAGGATTTCGCGCGCCCTGACGTTGTTGCCGGCGCTGCTCGTACCTTCGAGCGTGTACATGTGCACCGGCGCCTGGAAGAAGCGGCCGAGGTGGAAGAAGGTCACGGGAAACTGTCCTGGACCATCTGCAAACAAGGATGAGTCGGTATTGAATTTGATCTTGCCGTGTGCCTCGTAGTCGATCTTGTCGAGGATCTCGGCAGGCGGCTTGTTCTGCGCCTTGTAAGGCGACTGCGCAGTGGTGCGCGCCTGTGCAATCAGGGAGTCGAAGGAGAAGGGCGCGGGATTGCCGAGCTTGATGCGATTGGCGGCGAGCGCTTCGGGAGGAATGCCGAGAGCGGCGAGAGCGGCGGTCGCGGTGGCAGAGCTCAGGAAGGTGCGTCGATTGATCATAGGCGAGATGTCAAATGATTAATGCTGTGCAAGACAGCAACGGTTGGTCGGGAGTGCGGCCTGATGCAAATCGAGGTGGGCGTCACCTGCATCGTTGGCTTCATTCGTTTCATCGATGAATGAAGGCCTGGCTGCAAAGGCGGAAATCCTAGCATGACGAGGGGCTTGCCGGCGCAGGTACTTGGTACCGGGGCTATAAAGCTTGCCCTGCGTCTACTAGCTACTTAATAAAGAGTCTCGTTACCGGCGCTTGGTTCCTGCCTCTTTGTGTATTTTCTATGGACGCATAAAAACTAATTGAGTAAAATGCGCGGGTCATTGGGGAGTAGTCGCCTTCCACCCTGAGGAGGGGCTTATGTCAACATACTTGATCCACACGATCATGGCATAAGCGGTCCTAAGCGCTTGACAAGACCTTTGACCACGTTGCCTTCCGGAATGGCCGGGGAGAGGCGTGGTCATTGTTTTCTGTCCGGCCATGGAGACCCCAATTGGATGCATTTCTCATTTCTACCGGCGTAGTCGCATTAGCTGAAATCGGCGACAAGACGCAACTGCTGGCCTTTATCCTCGCTGCAAAATTCCGCAAACCTGTTCCCATCATTCTGGGCGTTCTGGTGTCGACCATCGCCAATCACGCTTTTGCGGGTGCGCTGGGCGCTTGGATCACTTCGCTGGTGTCGCCTGAGACCATGCGCTGGATTCTCGGTGTGTCCTTCATCGGCATGGCGATCTGGACGCTGATCCCCGACAAGTTCGACGAGAGCGAAGCCAAGTTCGCACGTTTCGGCGTATTCGGTACCACCGTGATCGCCTTCTTCCTGGCGGAGATGGGTGACAAGACGCAGGTGGCGACGGTGGCGCTGGCTGCGCAGTATCACGCTTTCGTGCCGGTGGTTGCCGGGACGACGCTGGGCATGATGATCGCCAACGTGCCGGCGGTGTTGCTGGGTGACCGTATCGCGGGCAAGATCCCGGTGCGCATTGTGCACGCGATTGCTGCATTGATCTTTGCAGTCATCGGTGTGGCGACGTTGCTGGGTGCCGGCAAGTCGCTTGGCGTCTGAGTCTGGCGGCAGTACTTCAAGGTGCCAGGAACCTTGATCTCGCTCGTTGCTTTTCGCAATAAAAAACGGCCCGCATTGCGGGCCGTTTTCCGTTCTGACTGGTAGCCGGCTCAGATGCTGCGCGAGCCTGCCAAAATCAGCGATCAATACGAATAGAAGATCTTTTGGATTTCTTTGGTATCGGATGTTTTGGTCAGTGCCAGCATCAGCAGAATGCGGGCTTTTTGCGCGTTCAGCGTGTCGGAAACAACGAAGTCCAGCTTGTCGTCGTCAGCTTCGCCGTTGCGTGCCACGATGCCTTGGCCGACGCGGCTGGCGCGAACGATCACAACACCTTTTTTGCGTGCTTCAGTCAGCGATGGCGCGACCATGTTGTTCAGGCTGCCGTCACCCACGCCGGCGTGGACGATGCCCTTGGCGCCAGCTGCCACAAAGGCGTTCAGCGCGATCGGGTTCATGTTGGCGTAGCCGTAGACGATGTCGACTTGCGGCAGAACGTCCAGCTTCGAGATGTCGAACTCGGAATCAACAGTGTGCTTGCGTGTCGACTGGCGATAGAAAAACGGCTTGCTGCCCTGGATGTAGCCCAGGAAACCCAGTTCAGGCGTCTTGAAGGTATCCAGTGTGGAAGTGTTGGTCTTGGTCACTTCGCGAGCAGCATTGATCTGATCGTTCAGTGTCACCAGCACGCCCTTGCCGATGGCTTCCTGGCTGCCAGCCAGCAAGACGGCGTTGTACAGGTTGATCGGGCCGTCGGCGCTGATCGCTGTCGATGGACGCATGGAGCCGACGATCACCACCGGCTTCTTGCTGTGTACTGTCAGGTCGAGGAAGTAAGCAGTCTCTTCGATGGTGTCAGTGCCGTGCGTGATCACGATGCCGTCGACGTCGCTTTGCGCCAGCAGCGTGTTCACGCGCTTGGACAGCTTCAGCCAGTAGTCGTTGTTCATGTTTTCGCTGGCGATCTGGAATACTTGTTCGCCCTTGACGTTGGCGACTTTCTTCAGTTCAGGCACGGCGTCGATCAGCGCGTCAACGCCGATTTTTGCTGCGGTGTAGCCGACGGTTGTCGTGCTCGATGCGCCGGTGCCGGCGATGGTGCCGCCGGTTGCCAGGATCATGACGTTAGGAAGTTTTTGCGCGTGCGCGACGGATACCAGAGCAGCACAAGCCAGGATCAGAAATTGGCCGAAGATCTTTTTGGAATACATGTCGTTCCTCTTGGTGAAAGTATGTTTTTAGTCTCATCTCCGTTTGTTCCAACGCGAGCAGATATCGTCGGAAGCAACCCTCGTGAGGCGCGGAGAGCAGCCACGATAGCACTCATTACTGCTTCTTAGAAGATGTCTTGGATAAAATTAAGAACTATTTTTTCGGCCAAATAATCGCGCAAATTATTTGCTCGGAAGGAGTGCATGAAGAGCGCTTTTTGAGGGCGTGAGAAAGATATTTTTGCACTTAAATCGCTCGTGTGGCGCTGTGCGAAACGGTTTCGGCGGGCCGCCAATGCGCGGCAGATCGCATACTCAAAAGAATGGTCGAAGAGAATGTTTTGGATTTGCGAGTATTTTCGATTTTTCGTCTTCTCTATTTTTGTTAAATCCAAAAAATCAATGTCGAATTCTTAATTCTATTCAAGAATTCGCTTGCCCGGTAATTTGCGTGAAATACCGTTGTTGCCCGCAGTCAGTTTTCCTCCCGGCTTTCGGAATTGGATTGGCCTTTTTGTTTATATAGGTACAATGAAATCGGACGTTGCCGCTCTATGAAGTTCATGAAGTCAGGCAGTGTGTCGAGAACCGGAATTGATTGGAGAAAAGTTGTTGACCGAAAAATTTACCGATCCGCAAGCGGCGGTCGATCGCGTGATCGAAATCTATGAACACAACACCGCCATCCTCCGTGATGCTTTCAAGCAGTTCGCCAAGGGCGAAGTGCTGCAGGAGCGCGTGCGAGCGTGTTATCCCTTCGTGCGCATCACGACTGAAAAGGTCACGCACACCGATACGCGCCAGTCCTTTGGCTTTGTCGCCGGTCCAGGCACTTACCAGACTACGCTGACGCGCCCCACGCTGTTCAAGAATTATCTGCTGAGCCAGTTCAAGCTGCTGCTGGCCAATCATCAGGAGCCGCTGGAAATCGGCGTCAGCGATTTACCGATCCCGGTGCACTTTGCGTTTGCCGAAGGCATTCACGTTGAGGGTGATCTGGACCCGGATCATTTACGTTTGTTGCCGGACGTGTTCGACCTGCCCGATCTGGCCGAGATGGATGACCGCATCGTCAACGGCACCTATGAAGTCGACAACGGCGGCTGGCGCGACGGCATTCATCCGCTGGCCTTGTTCACCGGCCCGCGCATCGATTACTCGCTGCATCGCTTGCGTCATTACACGGCGACGGCGCCGCAGCAGTTCCAGCGCTACGTGCTGTTCACCAACTACGCGTTTTACGTCGATGAGTTCGTGCGCATGGGGCGCGAGCTGATGCAGGCGACCGACGATCCTGAGCTGCGTACCTATCGCCAGCAGTACACGGCTTTTGTCGAACCGGGCAATGTCACGACACCGAACGCCAATGTCGAAGGAATGAAGGGCACGCCAAGCACCGGCACGCCTCCGGTGCGCCAGCCGCAGATGCCGGCCTATCACTTGCAGCGCGCGGACGGCTCCGGTATCACGCTGGTCAACATCGGCGTCGGTCCATCCAACGCTAAGACCATCACGGATCACATCGCCGTGCTGCGTCCGCATGGGTGGATTATGCTCGGCCATTGCGCGGGTTTGTCGTCATCGCAACGCATGGGCGACTACGTGCTGGCGCATGCTTACGTACGCGACGATCATGTGCTGGATGACGACTTGCCGCTGTGGGTGCCGATCCCGGCGCTGGCGGAAGTGCAACTGGCCTTGCAGGACGCCGTGGCCGGCATCACGCAGCTGGAGGGGTATGAGTTGAAGCGCATCATGCGCACCGGCACCGTGGCTTCGGTCGATGATCGCAACTGGGAGCTACGCGACCACCGCACGCCGTTGCTGCGCTTTAGTCAGAGCCGGGCGATCGCGCTGGATATGGAAAGCGCGACGGTGGCGGCCAACGGCTTCCGCTTCCGCGTTCCGTATGGCACCCTGCTGTGCGTGTCCGACAAGCCGCTGCACGGCGAGATCAAGTTGCCCGGCATGGCGAATCGCTTTTACGAGCAACGTGTCGCTCAGCACCTGAAGATCGGTATTCGTGCGCTCGAGTTGCTGCGCAATCATGGCATCGAGCAATTGCACAGTCGCAAGCTGCGCAGTTTCGGCGAACCGGCGTTCCGTTAAGTCTGAATTCTTATCTGTTACGTTTTTTGTAAGCGAGCCGATGCTGGTGATTCAGCATCGGCTCGTTGCATTTCAAGGCCGTGTTCATCCCTGTGCCGCGGTTGCGCCCTGATCGGCGCGTGAGCGCAGGCTCAACCATACATACAAGGCGGCGCCGCCGAGCAAAGCGATCGCCGCGATGCTGAGCGAGGGCGTGAACGAGCCTGTCGCATGCACCAGCCGCGTGGCCAATGGAGGTCCGGCGATCTGGCCGATGCCATAGGATGCGGTCATCAGACCCATCAGTCCCGCAGCATGATGGCTGCGCAGGCGGCGTGCCTCGCGCATGGCGAACAGCGTGATGGCTGTGAACGGCAGGCCGAGCAAAATACTGCCGAGCGCGAATCCGACTTCATTCGGAAAAATCGCGCTGCTGACTACGCCGACCGCTTGCATCACATAGCTGGCCGCCAGCAGCAGGCGCTGATCGAAATGCACCGGGATTCGTGTCGCGCCAAGCGCACCGAGCGCTACGCACAAGCCGAACAGCGGCCAGAAAAAATCCGGCCAGGCCGAACCGGGCGGCAAGGCCTGGCGCGCAATCACCGGTAGAAAGGTGGCGGTGATGATGTAGCCGAATCCCGCCATGCCATAGGCCAGCACTTGCCAGCGCACTTCTTGGCGGATCGCTGCCGGTTCGACGGCCTCCGCGCCGGTCTGGGCGGCGTTGCCCGCACGCAGATCGAGGTTGCCGCTGAAGGTGCTCCACACCACCGCAGTCAACACCGCCGCCAGCAAGCCGAATGCGACCCAGCCGGTATCGGCATGCCAGCCATAGGCGACCATGCCGCTGCTCGACAAGCCGGTGAGCATGATGCCGATGCCGGGACCGCAATAGATGATGCCGCCCAGTGCCGGCAACTGCAGTTGCGCCAGACGCTGCAGACACCATCCCGAGCTGTAGACGAACACCAATGCGCTGGCGATGCCGGATAGCAGGCGCAATACCAGCCAGACCGCTTGCGTATGCAGCAGTCCCATGCCGAGCGTCAGCAATACGGTCGCGATCAGTCCGGCGCGTATCGTGCGCGTCGGCGGCAAGCCGCGCCAGAATGCGCACAGCATCGCGCCGATGAAATAGCCAAGATAGTTGGCCGTCGCCAGCCATCCGCCGCCGTTGAGATCGATGGTCTGGTCATGCAGCATCATCGGCAGCAGCGGAGTGAAGGCGAAGCGGCCGATGCCCATGGCCGCGGCGAGCGCAATCAGACCGGCGAAGGCGATGCGCAAGGCGCTTTTTCGGTGATGGCTTGCATCCGGAGTAGTCATTGTTTCCTGTTCTTGAGGCGTGTCGGGTGACGACCGCCGGGCGTCACTATTATTGTTGAAGGGTGTTCGGTGGCGACGTTGCTGTGTGACGGGGCACTCTGATATATGTCGCGAATGTTGCAATGTTAGCTTGTCTTTATCATTCTAAAAAATGAATAATTAGAATGTATTCATCTTTTTATGAGATGTCAGATGAAGATTTTTAAGTGGAGTCAGCATGGAACTTGCAGAACTTGAAATTTTTCGTGCAGTCGTGGCCGAAGGCGGCGTTACGCGCGCGGCGGAGCGTCTGCATCGCGTGCAGTCGAATGTGACCACCCGCCTGCGTCAGCTGGAGGAATCGATAGGGGTGGCACTGTTCATTCGCGATCGCAAGCGCCTGGTGCTGACGCCTGCGGGTGAAGTTTTGCTGGACTATTCCGAACGCATCCTCGGTCTGGTGCAGGAAGCCAGGCATGCGATGGTGCCGCAAGGACCGCGTGGCAGGTTGCGCATAGGGGCGATGGAAAGTACTTCCGCCAGTCGTTTGCCCGGACCGCTGGCGGCTTTTCACCAGCGTTGGCCGGAAGTGCAACTGGAGTTGACCACGGGAGCCACGAAAACCCTGATCGATCAGGTGCGCAGCTTCAAGCTTGACGCTGCACTGGTGGCGGGGCCCATTCCGGACGATGTGTTTTTCTCAACGCCGTTATACCGGGAAGAACTGATGATCACCGTGCCGCGCGGCCACGGACGCGTGAAGACCCCGGACGATTTGAAGGTGGACACATTGATTGTTTTTGAACAAGGTTGCACTTATCGCAGCTTCGCCGAACAGTGGTTTGCTTCCGGCAGCGTCAAGGATCGTCGGCCCTTGCGGATTCTTGAACTTGGCTCGTATCACGCCATGCTTGCTTGCATCGCGGCAGGCATCGGCATGGCTTTTGTTCCGCGTTCGATATTAAATATGCATGGACAACAGAATTTTTCGGCCTATTCTTTAGGTAAGGAGGGACGGATTATCACCTCCCTCATTTGTCGCCGGGAGCAGCAGACCACAGTCTTCAATGCGCTGCGCACCCTTTTACTGACGGACTCCTGACGGAATATGTTACGGAGCGGAGGGTGGCGTAACAATTTGTAAAAAAGACTGCGACGCTACTCTGCTTTTCTTATAGTTGGTTTTCCCCCTCCATTCTCTCCCCCGAGAATGGGATTTACCCCACGATCTGCAAGGAACGTGGGGTTTTTTCTTTGTGCGTCCGTTTGCCTTGATGTTGCCGCGATGGCATGTCTCCACGCGGCATCCTGCGTTTCATTTCCCCTTTGGAACGATCAGGCTCTCGCGCGCTGCCGACTGGATCGCCAGCACGGCGGGGTGCGTCAGCCGGCGTTCCACGGAGATGGCGTAAAACTGTTCCGTGATCTGCTCGGTTTGTCCGATCTGCACAACGCCGAGTTGCTGCTTCAGTTGCGCAGCGACGGCAGACGGTGCGGCAAAGATACCGGTGCCGGCTTCGCCGAAGGCATTCAACAAGGCGCCGTCGTCAAATTCGCCGGCGATTTGCGGACGTATTTTTTCCTTTTCAAACCAGCGCAGCAATTTTGGCCGTACCGCGGCATCTTCGCCCGGCATCAGAAAGGGGGCATCATCCAGGCTCTGCGGAAAATTTTTCTTGTGGATTTTTGCCAGCGCAGGCGTGGCAAAGAAGCTGGTATTGCACTCACCCAACAGATGGCTGTAACCGCGCACGTCGATATTGGCGGGCATGGGACTGTCGGCGATGACGATATCCAGGCGATGAATAGCGAGATCACCGAGCAGGTTGTTGAGCTTGCCTTCGCGGCAGACGATGCGTATCGGGTCATCGAGTTTCAGTGCCGTTTCCAGCAGCAGATAAGCGATTGTCTTCGGGACGGCATCGGCAACACCGACCCTGAACTGCAGGGGACTTCCGCCGGGGCGAAAGCGCATGACTTCTTCCAGTTCTTCGCCGAGCGTGAAGATCTGATCGGCATAGGCGAACACGGTGCGGCCGGCGTCGTTCAATTCCAGTTTGCGACCGACGCGGTTAAATAACTTGTAGCCCAGACTATCTTCGAAGAGCGTGATCTGTCCGCTGATGGTTTGCGCCGTCAGATGCAAGCGCTCGCTCGCGCGCGCGATGGCGCCGGTCTTGGCGACAACCCAGAAGTAATGCAGATGTTTGTAGTTGAGCGCAGCCATGGTCTATCCTATACATCGGTTTTTTCGAATATAAATCAAAGTATATTCGAATTTTCAATAGGATCTGTTCCCGCTACAGTACGGTTTGTCTATTGCAAAGTCATGGAGGCCGTCATGAAATGTCCCGTCTGTACTACCATCAATCTGAGTATGAGCGATCGTCAGGGCGTCGAGATCGACTACTGTCCGCAATGCCGCGGCGTCTGGCTGGATCGCGGCGAGCTGGACAAGCTGATCGAACGTTCGCAAGCGGCCTCGGTTCCCGCTCCGCAGGCGATGTCGCAATCAATGCAGCATCGCGCTGCGGCGCCGCAATACGCGCCACCGCAGCAGCGTGGCTACGACGATAGTCATCGCTATAACAAGGACTATCAGTCGCGCAAGAAGAAGGGTTTTCTGGGCGAGTTTTTCGATTTCGACTAATCAGTCGGACGTGATGAATATATAAACAAAGGGGAATGCCGTGAACGGTGTAGAGAGTTTTGCAAGTCCGCTGATGTGGGGCGGATTTGTCGTGTTTGTGCTTGGCATGCTGGCATTCGACATGCTGGTGCTCGGTGGCCGCCATTCGCACAAGGTGACGGTCAAGGAAGCACTCGGGTGGTCGATTGCCTGGGTGATGCTGGCGCTGTTGTTCAGCGGCTTGCTGTGGTGGTATCTGGATCACAGCATCGGGCGCGAATTCGCAAATCAGAAGAGCCTGGAATTTCTTTCCGGCTATCTGATTGAGAAGTCGCTGTCGGTGGACAACATCTTCGTTTTCCTGGTGATTTTCGGCTACTTCGCTGTGCCGCCTGAGATGCAGCGCCGCGTGCTGCTGTACGGCGTGGTCGGAGCGATTGTCATGCGTGCCGTCATGATCTTGCTGGGTGCCTGGCTGATCGCGCAGTTCAGCTGGATCATGTATCTGTTCGGTGCCTTCCTGATCGTCACCGGCATCAAGATGCTGATCTTTGCGGACAAGGAGAGCGATCTCAATGACAACCCTCTGCTGAAGTTCTTGCGCAAGCACATGCGCATCAGCAATGAGTACGACGGCGAGAAGTTTTTCACCATGCGCAACGGCGTGCGCTATTTCACGCCGCTGATGCTGGTGCTGATCCTGATCGAAGTGACAGATCTGATTTTCGCGGTGGACAGCATCCCGGCGATTTTCGCCATCACGACTGACCCGTTCATCGTCTTCACGTCGAACATGTTTGCGATCATGGGTTTGCGTGCGTTGTACTTCTTGCTGGCTGATGTGGCGGATCGTTTCCACTACCTTAAATACGGCCTGGCTTTGGTGCTGGTGTTTGTAGGCGGCAAGATGTTGCTGGCGTACTGGTTCCACATTCCGGTGATGATTTCGCTGCTGGTTGTCGGTGTGATCCTGCTGGCGTCGGTGCTGATCAGTCTGGTGTTGTCGCGCAAGAAGGCCGTGGTTTAAGTCGCAGTTTGTTGCGATCGATCCTGAAGGGGGATCGGCCGGAATGAGTAAAAATTGGGGTCGGAGTTGATTTACAATCGTGAATCGCCTCCGGCCCTTTCTTGTTTCAGTCACTACTTATGGCTCGCTTACCCCGCCTCGTCGTTCCCAACCAGCCGCACCACATCATCCAGCGTGGGCATGACAAACAATCAATATTTCGCGATTCCACCGATCATGCGACGTTTCTTGATTGGCTGAAGGAGGGGACCAAGCGCTTCAAAGTCGCTATCCATGCTTATGTACTGATGCCGGACCATGTCCATTTGCTGGCGACGCCGGTCGATGCCGACGGGCTGGCACGAATGATGCAATGGGTTGGGCGGTATTACGTTCCTTATTACAACCAGAAATATGAAAGAGGCGGCACCTTGTGGCAGGGGCGTTATCGAGCCACGGTGCTGGACGCCGAGCGCTACCTGCTGTTGTGCTGTCGCTACATCGAACTGAATCCGGTCCGCAACGGGCTCGTCGCAGTGCCGGCAGATTATCCGTGGTCGAGTTACATGCATCACATTGGCGCAAAGTCGGATCCGCTGATTACCGACCATCGCCTGTATTGGGCTTTAGGCAATACCCCGTTCGACCGCGAGATTGCCTACAAGCTGTTGGCGGAGCAAGCGCTGGGCAGCCATGAGGGCGAGACGATTACTCAAGCGACATTGAAGGGATGGGCTTTGGGAGCCGAGGACTTCAAGTCAGGCCTGGAAAAGCAGGTCAGCCGGCGCGTCAGTCCCGCAAAGCGTGGCCGTCCAGTAAAGAAAGTCGATATTTCAGCTGTGCAAGATGATGACGACGGCGAAGTAAAAGACGCATAAATGTCTTTTAATACAATGACTTGGCGAATTTATTATTTCACTCTGTCCCCAATTAAAAAATGCTAAAAATTCTGAGGTTTTTAATTTTACTCTGACCCCTTTTGTTCTTATTGAAGATTTGGGTGCAGTGCACTATCCTTAAATCCTTACTCTCAAAGTGGTGGAGCACCGTTATGCATGCGCAAGGCCTATACGACCCAGCTAATGAACACGACGCCTGTGGTGTCGGTTTTATCGCCCATATCAAGGGCAAGAAAAACCATTCTATCGTTGAGCAGGGCTTGCTCATCCTGAAGAATCTCGACCACCGGGGTGCTGTCGGCGCCGATCCGCTTATGGGCGATGGCGCCGGTATTCTGATCCAGATTCCGGATCAGTACTACCGCGAAGAAATGTCCAAGCAAGGCGTCGAACTGCCGCCGCCAGGCGAATACGGCGTGGGCATGATCTTCCTGCCGAAGGAAAACGCTTCCCGCATCGCCTGTGAACAGGAAATCGAACGCTCGGTGCTGGCTGAAGGCCAGGTCGTGCTGGGCTGGCGCGATGTGCCGGTCGACATGGACATGCCGATGTCGCCGACCGTGCGTGAGAAAGAACCGGTCATCCGCCAGATCTTCATCGGCCGCGGTCCGGACATCATGGTGACCGATGCGCTGGAACGTAAACTGTACGTGATCCGCAAATCCTCCGGCCACGCCATCCAGGCGCTGAACCTGATCCACGGCAAGGAATTCTTCGTGCCGTCGATGTCTGCGCGCACCGTGGTCTATAAGGGCCTGCTGCTGGCCGACCAGGTCGGTGTCTATTACAAGGACCTGCAGGACCCGCGCTGTGTCTCCGCGCTGGCGCTGGTACATCAACGCTTCTCCACCAACACTTTCCCCGAGTGGCCGCTGGCCCACCCGTACCGCCTGATCGCCCATAACGGCGAAATCAACACCGTCAAGGGCAACTTCAACTGGATGCGCGCCCGCGAAGGCGTGATGCAGTCGGCCGTGCTGGGCGACGACCTGAAGAAACTATTCCCGCTGATCTATGAAGGCCAGTCCGACACCGCGTGTTTCGACAACGCGCTGGAATTGTTGCTGATGGCGGGCTATCCGCTGGCGCAAGCCATGATGATGATGGTGCCGGAAGCCTGGGAAAACCACACCCTGATGGACGACAACCGTCGCGCCTTCTACGAATACCATGCTGCGATGATGGAACCATGGGACGGCCCGGCCGCCCTGGCGTTTACCGACGGTCGCCACATCGGCGGCACGCTGGACCGTAACGGTCTGCGTCCTGCGCGCTACATCGTGACCGACGACGACCTGGTCGTGATGGCGTCCGAATCCGGCGTGTTGCCGATTCCTGAATCCAAGATCATCCAGAAATGGCGCCTGCAGCCGGGCAAGATGTTCCTGATCGACCTCGACGCCGGCCGCATCATCGACGACAAGGAGCTGAAGGACACTTACGCCAACGCCAAACCATACAAGCAATGGATTTCGTCGGTGCGCGTCAAGCTTGACGAACTGAAGGCCGAGCCGTTCGAATCCGGTTCGACCATTCCGCTGCTGGATCGCCAGCAGGTGTTCGGCTACACCCAGGAGGACGTCAAGTTCCTGATGGCGCCGATGGCCTCGGGCGGTGAAGAAGCGATCGGTTCCATGGGCAACGACTCGCCGCTGGCCGTCATGTCCAACAAGAACAAGACGCTCTACAACTACTTCAAGCAATTGTTCGCGCAAGTGACCAACCCGCCGATCGATCCGATCCGCGAAGCGATGGTCATGTCGCTGGTGTCCTTCATCGGCCCGCGTCCGAACCTGCTCGACACCAACAACATCAATCCGCCGATGCGTCTGGAAGTGTCGCAGCCGATCCTGAACTACGCCGACATCGCCAAGCTGCGCAACATCAGCGCGCACACCGGCGGCAAGTTCAAGTCGCACGAGCTGAACATCTGCTATCCGGTCGCCTGGGGCAAGGAAGGCATCGAAGCACGCCTGGCATCGCTGTGCGCCAAGGCGGTGGATGCGGTCAAGTCGGGCCACAACATCCTGATCATTTCTGACCGCAAGGTTGATTCCGAGCAGGTCGCGATTCCTGCGCTGCTGGCGACTTCCGCGATCCACTTGCACCTGGTGAGCAAGGGTTTGCGCACCTCGACCGGTCTGGTGGTCGACACCGGCTCCGCACGCGAAACGCATCACTTTGCACTGCTGGCAGGTTACGGCGCCGAAGCGATTCACCCGTACCTGGCAATGGACACCCTGACCGAAATGGCCAAGGGTCTGCCGGGTGATCTGTCGGGCGACAAGGCGATCTATAACTTCCAGAAGGCGATTGGCAAGGGCTTGCTGAAGGTCATGTCGAAGATGGGCATTTCGACTTATATGTCCTACTGCGGCGCGCAGATTTTCGAAGCCATCGGTCTGAACAAGGCGCTGGTCGACAAGTACTTCAAGGGCACTGCATCGAACGTCGAAGGTATCGGCGTGTTCGAAGTCGCTGAAGAAGCGCTGCGTCTGCACCGTGCTGCCTTCAGCAGCGATCCGGTGCTGGCCAATGCGCTGGACGCCGGCGGCGAATACGCCTTCCGCATCCGCGGTGAAGAGCACATGTGGACGCCGGATGCGATCGCCAAGCTGCAGCACTCGACCCGCGCGAACAACTTCAATTCGTACAAGGAATACGCGCAGATCATCAACGATCAGTCCAAGCGCCACATGACTTTGCGCGGTCTGTTCGAATTCAAGATCGATCCGTCGAAAGCGATCTCGATCGATGAAGTCGAGCCAGCCAAGGAAATCGTCAAGCGCTTCGCCACCGGTGCGATGTCGCTGGGTTCGATCTCGACCGAAGCACACGCCACGCTGGCGATTGCGATGAACCGCATTGGCGGCAAGTCCAACACCGGCGAAGGCGGTGAAGACGTCAATCGCTACCGCAACGAACTGAAGGGCATCCCGATCAAGCAGGGTGCCACCCTGGCATCGGAAATCGGCAAGGACGTCATCGAAGTCGACATCCCGCTGCAAGCCGGCGACTCGTTGCGTTCGCGTATCAAGCAGGTGGCATCCGGCCGTTTCGGCGTGTCGGCTGAATACCTGATCTCTGCCGATCAGATCCAGATCAAGATGGCGCAGGGCGCGAAGCCGGGCGAAGGCGGTCAGTTGCCAGGCCATAAGGTCACCGATTACATCGCGACCTTGCGCGTGTCGGTGCCGGGCGTTGGTCTGATTTCGCCGCCGCCGCACCATGACATCTATTCGATCGAAGATCTGGCGCAGCTGATCCACGATCTGAAGAACGTCAATCCGCGCGCGTCGATCTCGGTCAAGCTGGTGTCGGAAGTCGGCGTCGGCACGGTTGCCGCAGGTGTTGCCAAGGCCAAGTCAGATCACGTCGTGATCGCCGGCCATGACGGCGGCACCGGCGCATCGCCGCTGTCCTCGATCAAGCATGCCGGTTCGCCATGGGAACTCGGCCTGGCTGAAACCCAGCAAACGCTGGTGCTGAACGGTTTGCGTAACCGCATTCGCGTGCAGGCCGACGGCCAGATGAAGACCGGTCGCGACGTTGTCATCGGCGCACTGCTGGGCGCGGACGAATTCGGTTTCGCTACTGCACCGCTGGTCGTCGAAGGCTGCATCATGATGCGCAAGTGCCATCTGAACACTTGTCCGGTCGGCGTGGCGACTCAGGATCCTGTCCTGCGCGCCAAGTTCTCCGGCAAGCCTGAGCACGTGGTCAACTTCTTCTTCTTCATCGCGGAAGAAGCGCGTCAGATCATGGCGCAACTGGGTATCCGCACGTTCAATGAATTGATCGGCCGTTCTGATCTGCTGGACCGCACCAAGGCTATCCAGCATTGGAAGGCACAAGGTCTGGACTTCAGCAAGATCTTCTATCAGCCTGTCAGCGCAACACCATACTTCCACACCGAAAACCAAGACCACGGTCTGGACAAGGCACTGGATCACAAGCTGATTGCACAGGCACGCATCGCGCTGGACAAGGGCGAGAAGGTTTCCTTCATCTCGCCGATCCGCAACCTGAACCGCACCGTCGGCGCCATGTTGTCGGGTGAAGTGGCCAAGCGTTACGGCAACGAAGGTTTGCCGGATGACACCATCCATATCCAGCTGCAAGGTACTGCAGGTCAATCCGCAGGCGCGTTCCTGGCGCACGGCGTGACGCTGGATCTGGTCGGCGAAGGCAACGACTACGTCGGCAAGGGCTTGTCGGGCGGCCGCATCATCGTGCGTCCAAACACCGAGTTCCGCGGCCGCGCGGTCGACAACATGATCTCCGGTAACACCGTTCTGTACGGCGCGACAACCGGCGAAGCATTCATCAACGGTGTGGTCGGCGAGCGTTTCGCAGTGCGTAACTCCGGCGCGATTGCCGTTGTTGAAGGTACCGGCGACCACGGTTGCGAATACATGACCGGCGGCACCGTCGTCGTTCTGGGCGGCACCGGCCGTAACTTTGCAGCGGGTATGTCCGGCGGCATCGCTTACGTCTACGACGAGGCCGGCGACTTTGCTGGCAAGTGCAACATGGCCATGGTCGCGCTGGACAAGGTTCTGTCCGATACCGAGCAGGAAGCCTCCACCGACCGCGCTGTCTGGCACAGCCTGCAACGCGGCGGCAACGGCCAGACCGACGAAGTGATATTGCGTGGTCTGATCGAGCGTCACTTCAAGTACACCGGCAGCACGCGCGCGCGCTACCTGCTGGACAACTGGGCGGCATCGCGCGGCAAGTTCGTCAAGGTCTTCCCGACCGAGTACAAACGTGCACTGGGCGAACTGAATGCTGCCAAAGCGACGCCTAAGGACAAGGTTCCGGCATAAAGAACAAGCGCCGCAGCCAGTCTTAACGATCAATATCAATATACGCAAGGCTGACGATTTCCAAGTACAACAAATCGTCAGCCGCCTATCCTTAGCGAAGAATGTGAGTGGAAAATGGGTAAAGTAACCGGCTTTATGGAATATGAGCGCCTGAAAGAGGCGAGCGAAGCGCCGCAGTCGCGCATGAAGCATTACAAGGAATTCGTCCTGCATCTGGGCGACGCGGAAGCCAAGACGCAAGGCGCACGCTGCATGGATTGCGGCATCCCGTTCTGCAACAACGGCTGCCCGGTCAACAACATCATTCCCGACTGGAATGATCTGGTCTATCGCGGCGACTACAAGGAAGCGCTGGACACGCTGCACTCGACCAACAACTTCCCAGAATTCACCGGCCGTATCTGCCCGGCGCCATGCGAAGCGGCCTGCACGCTCGGCATCAACAGCGACGCTGTCGGCATCAAGTCGATCGAGCATTTCATCATCGACAAGGGCTGGGAAAACGGCTGGGTCACGCCGCAACCTGCCGCCGTCAAGACCAGCAAGAAAGTCGCCGTGGTGGGCTCCGGTCCTGCCGGGCTGGCCGCCGCACAACAACTGGCGCGCGCCGGCCATGACGTAACCGTGTTCGAAAAGAACGATCGCGTCGGCGGCCTGCTGCGTTACGGCATCCCCGACTTCAAGATGGAAAAGTCGCACATCGATCTGCGCGTCGAACAGATGCAAGCCGAAGGCGTCGTGTTCCGCACCAGCACCCTGGTGGGCAAGGATTTTCCTGCCAATATCACCAACTGGTCCAAGGAAACGGTTTCTCCTGACGACCTGAAGAAAGACTTCGACGCCGTCGTCATCGCCGGCGGTGCAGAGCTGCCACGCGACTTGCCGGTGCCGGGTCGTGAGCTGAAGGGCGTGCATTTCGCCATGGAATTCCTGCCGCTGCAAAACAAGGTCAACGCCGGCGACAAGCTCAAGGGCCAGATCATGGCGACCGACAAGCACGTGGTCGTGATCGGCGGCGGCGATACCGGTTCCGACTGCGTCGGTACTTCGAATCGCCATGGCGCCGCTTCGGTGGCCCAGTTCGAACTGATGCCGCAACCGCCGGAAACAGAAAACAAGCCGATGGTCTGGCCGTACTGGCCGACCAAGCTGCGCACCTCGTCGTCGCATGAAGAAGGTTGCGACCGCGATTGGGCCGTGGCGACCAAGCGCCTGGAAGGCAAGAACGGCAAGGTCGAAAAGCTGATCGCCGCGCGTGTCGAATGGAAGGACGGCAAGATGCAGGAAGTGCCGAATTCCGAATTCGAAATGAAGGCTGATCTGGTGCTGCTGGCGATGGGCTTCGTCTCACCGGTGCAGCAAGTACTGGAATCGTTCGGCGTCGACAAGGACCAACGCGGCAACGCCAAGGCCACAACCGATGGCGAAGGCTGCTACAAGACTTCAGTCGATAAGGTGTTTGCGGCAGGCGATATGCGTCGCGGCCAATCGCTGGTGGTCTGGGCGATTCGCGAAGGCCGTCAGTGCGCACGCGCAGTAGATGAGTTCCTGATGGGCTCGTCGGTGCTGCCACGCTGATACGACACTGTAAAAAGCAAATGTAGTAAAAAAGCCGGATTGACGAAAGTCTCTCCGGCTTTTTACTTTGCAGCTCAGGTACTGGAGCAGGGGGAGAGATGACCGAAATCAGCCTTGTGTCAGCCCGGATTCGTCTTGCTCAAGTACAATGGAATTTCACTTTTCAGACACGGCTTGTCGTCGCGATTATTGACGATTGTTGGCGATAACCGGCGATAACCGAAGAACAACATGACTACCCCGATTCGCTACAGCATCACCTCTAACGATTGCGCCACCCACGTGTTCGACGTCACCCTGACTGTTGATGCACCGGCGGCTGACGGCCAAGTATTTTCCTTGCCGGCGTGGATTCCCGGCAGTTACATGATTCGAGAATTCGCGCGTAACATCGTCCAGATCCGCGGCGAGGCCGGCGGCAAGAAAGTCGCACTGCGCAAGCTCGACAAACACACCTGGCGCGCCGCGCCGTGTACCGGTCCGCTGACGCTGAGCTATCAGGTCTATGCCTGGGATTTGTCGGTGCGCACTGCGCATCTGGATCAGACTCACGCTTTCTTCAACGGCACCAGCGTGTTTCTGCGCGTCGAAGGGCAGGAGCAATCGGAACACGTCGTCGACATCCGCCGTCCGGACGGCGACGCCTACAAGCGCTGGCGTGTGGCGACCTCCCTGCCGGAACTCAAGGCCAGACGTTATGGATTCGGTACCTATGTCGCGGGCGATTACGATGAACTGATCGATCATCCGGTTGAGCTTGGCGATTTTGCGCTGGCCACGTTCACGGCTCACGGCGTACCGCACGACATCGTGATCACCGGCAATGTGCCGAATCTGGACATGGCGCGCCTGTCCGCTGATCTCAAGAAAATCTGCGAAGCGCAGATCGCCTTCTTCGAACCGAAAAGCAAGCGTGCGCCGATGTCGCGTTATGTCTTCATGACCATGGTGGTCGGCGATGGTTACGGCGGACTGGAGCATCGCGCATCGACTGCGCTGATCTGCGCGCGCAGCGATTTGCCGGTAAAGGGCAAGGCAGAATCGACCGATGGCTACCGGACCTATCTCGGTTTGTGCAGCCATGAATATTTCCATACCTGGAACGTCAAGCGCATCAAACCTGCGATGTTCGCTCCCTACGATCTGCGGGAAGAGGGCTACACCTCGCTGCTGTGGCTGTTCGAGGGTTTCACCAGCTATTACGACGATCTGTTCCTGGTGCGCACCGGCCTGATCGATACGCCCGACTATCTGAAGATGCTGTCGAAGACTGCCAATGGCGTCTTGCGTGGCAGTGGCCGCCGCAAGCAGAGCGTGGCTGAATCGAGCTTCGATGCCTGGGTCAAATATTATCGCCAGGATGAAAACGCGCCGAACGCCATCGTCAGCTACTACACCAAGGGTTCACTCGTGGCGCTGGGACTCGACCTGACGATCCGCGCCGAAACCAATGGCCGCAAATCGCTGGACGATGTGATGCTGGCGTTGTGGCAGAAATACGGCCGCGATTTCTATAGCCGCAAAGGCGGCAAGGGCATCGGTGAAGACGAAGCCGAGGCTTTGTTCGAAGAAGTCAGCGGCGTGAAGTTGAAGCGCTTCTTCGACCGCTATATTCGCGGCACCGAAGACCTGCCGCTGGAGTCGTTGATGGCGCCGTTCGGCATCGCCTATGCGGACGTGCGCAAGGATGCCAGGCCGGGTATGAACGTTCGTGTGACGCGCGATGGCGGCGATGCCAAACTCGCCAATGTGTATGAGGGCGGGACAGGGCAGCGCGCCGGATTGTCTGCCGGTGATCGCCTGGTGGCGCTGGACGGTGTTCGTATTCCTCCTTCAGGCATGGATGGTTTGTTGGCACGCTATAGCGAGAACGACGTGGTCGACTTGCACGTATTCCGTCGCGATGAACTGATGTGTTTCAAGGTCAAGCTGAAGAACGACGGCGCGCCGCAAGTGACGCTGATAGCGCAAGACAAGCCGGCAGCCCTGGTGCGCAAGCGCAAGGCGTGGCTGGAGCGTTGATGCTGAATTGACGGCATCGGTGGCGACTCGCTGTCGATGCGGTGGCCAAAAATGCAGGCAATAAAAAACCCGCCGAAGCGGGTTTTTTATTTGATGCTGTAGCTATGCTGAATCGAAAATTACTTCGCTTCTGCGTCGCCTGCTGCAGGTGCTGCGCCTTCAGCTTCAACCTTGCCGGCTGGTACCGAAGCGGTAGCAACTGTCAGGTTTTCTTGCGAAACAGCAGTCACGCCGTTTGGCAATTGCAGATCAGCCAAGTGGATCGAGTGACCGACTTCCAGCTTCGACAGGTCGACGGAAACGAATTCCGGCAGATCCTTAGGCAAGCAGGAGATGTCCAGTTCGCTCATGACGTGGCTGATGATGCCCGACGACAGCTTGACTGCTGGCGAGACTTCAGCGTTCACGAAGTGCAGTGGCACCTTGACGTGGATCTTTTGCGATGCATCGACGCGTTGGAAGTCAACGTGCAGAACCAGTTGCTTGTATGCGTGGACTTGGAAGTCGCGCAGCAGAACTTGTTCAACCTTGCCGTCGATTTCCAGATCCAGGATCGACGAGTGGAACGCTTCTTTCTTCAACGCATGGTACAGCGCGTTGTGGTCCAGAGCGATGTTCAGTGGTGCAGCTGTACCGCCGTAGACGATAGCTGGTGTTTGACCAGCATTGCGCAGGCGGCGGCTCGCTCCGGTCCCCTGCTCTTTGCGTGGAAATGCGATTACTTTCATTTTGAAGCTCCAATGGTTGCGAAACCTTCGTTTCGCGTTAAAAATCCCCCGCGACCAGGGGATTCAAGGATCTCTTCATTTTCATGAAGAGATTAAAACCGAATCTCTAAACTTATTCTGCAAACAGCGACATCACCGAGTCGCCCTTGCTGATGCGCTTGAACGTCTCAGCCAGCAGGCTGGCGCAAGTCAGTTGGCGAATCTTGCCGCAGGCCTTGGCGGCGTCCGACAGAGGAATGGTGTCGGTGACTACCAGTTCGTCCAGAGGCGAATTTGCGATGCGATCCAGCGCCGGGCCGGACAAAACAGGGTGCGTACAATAAGCGACAACTTTCTTGGCGCCGCGCTCTTTCAATACTTCAGCAGCCTTGGTCAGCGTGCCGGCGGTATCGACCATGTCATCCATGATCACGCAGTTGCGGCCTTCGACTTCACCGATGATGTTCATGACTTCCGACACATTTGCCTTCGGACGGCGTTTGTCGATGATCGCCAGATCGCAGCCGAGGCGCTTTGCCAAGGCGCGGGCGCGCACCACACCGCCGACGTCAGGCGACACGACCAGCAGGTCGTCGTAGTTCTTGCTCACCAGATCGCCCAGCAAAATCGGCGATGCATAGATATTGTCGACCGGAATGTCGAAGAAGCCCTGAATCTGGTCAGCGTGCAAATCCATGATCAGGACGCGTTCAACGCCGGCTTCCTGCAGCATGTTGGCGACGACCTTGGCCGAAATTGCAACACGGGCGGAACGCGGACGGCGGTCCTGGCGGGCATAGCCATAGTACGGGATCGCAGCAGTGATACGGCCGGCCGAAGCACGCTTCAACGCATCAACCATGATCATGATTTCCATCAGGTTGTCGTTGGTCGGTGCGCAGGTCGACTGCAGCACGAAAACGTCTTTACCGCGAACGTTTTCGTTGATCTCGACCATGACTTCACCGTCGGAGAACTTCGAAACATTGGCCTTGCCCAACGGGATACCTAATTTTTCGACGACGCCTTGCGCCAGTTCTGGATTGGCGCTGCCGGTAAAAACCATCAGGTTTTCGTATGCCATATGGGTATCCCTGAATGCAATCGTTTAAAAGTCGAAAAGCCGACAATGCTTGACTGTACAGTCTTGCGTTGGCGGCTTATCTCTTTGGCTTCTTTTTTCTTTATCAGGCGATGTAAAACTGCCCAAATTTAATGGCAGGGGAACAAGGATTCGAACCTTGGAATGCTGGAATCAAAATCCAGTGCCTTAACCAGCTTGGCGATTCCCCTACGCAATCTGCTGTTTGCCGCCGAACTGACTACACTTTTAACATCGCGTGCAATTCGTCGTCAAACCAATTCTTGGTCACGAACTTACTAAATGGGCGAGAGGATGTTCCTGCATCGCTTGGGCTTTCCAGGCTATCCATTTCGAAGGTACTTGTTTCAGCACTTCGTCGGCTTGATGTTCATGTTCAAAAGAACAAAACACACAAGCGCCGGATCCTGTCATCCTTGCGTTTCCAAATGCCTTGAGCCACTTGATGGCTTCAGCGACAGGAGGAAACTGCTTGGCAGCCACCACTTCTAAGTCGTTTTTTCCGAAGTCGCTATCGAGAAGATTATGCGCTTCAGGAAAGTCCGTTATTCTGACGACTTTTGTATCCCTTGTCAATTCTTCTGACGAAAAAATTATCGCGGTTGGCACAGATACCCCCGGTTCGATCACCACGAACCAGCGGCTGGCGGTTTCCAGAGCGATCAGGTCCTCACCGACACCCTCGGCAAATGCATTACGGCCAAACAAGAAGAAGGGAACATCTGCTCCCAGCTGCAGCCCCAGAGCCATCAATTGAGTGCGAGTCAGTCCGGTTTGCCACAAATGATTCAACACCATCAGCGTGGTGGCCGCATCGGACGAGCCGCCACCAAGGCCGCCGCCCATGGGAAGTTGCTTGTGGACGGTGATATCGGCGCCGAGATGCGGTTTACCACCCGCGTTTTGCAGCAAGCGGGCGGCGCGCACTACCAAGTCGGTCTCTTCCGGCACGCCAGGTACGTCATTGATCCGGTGAATGCAGCCGTCGCCGCGCACGGCGAAATCCAGCGTGTCGCTGCGGTCCAGCAGCTGAAATACCGTTTGCAGCAGATGGTAGCCGTCCGCGCGACGACCGGTCACGTGCAGAAACAGGTTCAGTTTTGCCGGCGCGGGGCAGTTGGACAGGCTTGCTTGCATGAATTGGTGCGAAGAATCGTTGGTGTTGCAGTGGCGGGTTCCAGTCAGTTGTTGGCGCCCGGTCGCTCAATTAATTGTCTTGTGAATTACCTGATGAGGCTTAGTGGGCCTGCCAGTTATCGATCACGATACGGATCGACACCGGCCCGGCCTGTTTGGTCTCGCGCGCCAGATCGATGCGTTTGGGACGATTCTGAGCCGTTTTGGCAGCTTCATCCTGCCATTCGCCGTAACTCAGGTTCCAGCCGTCGCGGGTGGTGAAACGCACCGTGTCGCGCGAGGGCTGAGCCACGAAGGGCTTGCCGTCGGCACCGCGTCCGAAACCTTGCAGCCAGTCGCGCAAGCCGGAAACCGGCAATGGCCAGCCCAGTGCCTGGGCCGTAAGGACATCGACATCTGCGGCAGATAATGGCGGCTTGCCCGATTGCGTCAGGACGGCAACTCCCGGTTTGATATCGATGGTCGCCAGCGTCTGGCCGAGCGGCGACAGCAGGCTGAGGACGATATGGCGCGCGCTCTGGTTCCAGGTGAAGCTGCCGTGGACGGCCTGATCGCGGCCGTCTTGCTCGTAACGGATCGACAGGCGACCGCTGAGATCGATAGCGTCGCTGTAGCGGCGTTCGGCGGCAGGGCCGTTATCCGCGCTTTCAGGCGGCGCAACGGTGGCGCAGCCGGCTGCCAGCATGACCAGGCATGCCGCGGCACCGTGTTTCAACAAATTAATCGTCATATTCAGACTAACTGCCGGCGGATCAGAGCTGAACCTTGAGGCGGTCCAGGGTGCTCTTCAGCACGTCGTTTTTCGGATCCTTGCTTTGCGCTTCGCGCCACAGCTTCCTGGCTTCGTCCTGTTTGCCGCGTGCCCACAGGATTTCGCCGAGATGAATGCCGATTTCAGGATCAGGGCGCAGGCCGTAGGCGCGGCGCAGTTCTTTCTCGGCCTCGTCCAGGTTACCCATGCGGAATTCGGCCCAGCCCAGGCTGTCGGCGATGAATGGGTCTTCCGGCGCCAGTTCCACCGCCTTCTTGATCAGCGTGACGGCTTCCGGCAGGCGGATGTTGCGGTCTGCCAGCGAATAACCCAGCGCATTGTAGGCATGCTGGTTGTTCGGGGCCAGTGCGATGATCTTGCGCAGCGAGGTTTCCATGTCCTGGTAATTGCCGGTCTTGTCGGTCACCATCGCATAGTCGTACAGCAGATCGGTGCTGTCCGGGAAGCGTTTCAGGCCTGCCGACAATACGTCTGATGCATCTTTATAGCGTTCGCTGTCGCGCAGGATCTGAGCTTCGCCCTGGATCAGCTGCAGCAGTTCGCGATCGTTGCCTGCATCCGATTGCGCCTGTTGCAGCACTTTGCGGGCGCCGTCGATGTCGCCACTCTTGGCCATCAACTGCGCGCGACGGATTTGCACGGCGTTATACGATTCGCCCGGCTCGACTTGTTCCAGATATTTCAGCGCAGTCGGGATGTCGTTGCGTTCTTCGGCGATTTGCGACAGCAGCAGCAAGGCTTGCGTCGGATCGCGTTCGTCTTCCGGCTGAGCTGCGAGGACTTCCAGATAACGCTTCAGGTAGGTTTCGCCTTCGGTCAGATGATTGGTCTGCACGTTCAGGATGCCCAGCGCGTACAGCGTCGTCAGGTCGTCCTTGTCGTCCTTGAGCAAGGTCTGGAACTGGCTGCGCGCCTGTTCGAACTGTTTTTGCTCAACCAGTCCGCGCGCATAGGCGACGCGCACTTCGCGTGAATCAGGATATTTCTTGAGGAAGTCGGATACCAGCTTCATCGCCTCGTTGCCGTCCGGCGTGACTTGCGCCAGCGTCAGGATTGCCAGTTCGGAATCGGGCTTGATCTTCAGCGCTTGTCTGGCTTCGTCACGCGCGCGATCGCCGTCGCGATTGGAATAAGCGCCTTGCGCCAGGGCGACATGGGTTTCGAGCAGGGTCGGATAGGGCGCCACGATATCTTGCAGGATGGTGTAAGCGCCGGCCTTGTCTTTGGCGCGCATCAGCAGACGCTGGATTTGCAGAATCATCGGACCGCGCGCCTGCGGATCGGCTTCCGCCAGGCGTTGCGCCATCAGCGGCTGGATTTCCGAAATATTGTCGCCCAACATGATCAGGCCCAGATAGTTCTGCAGGGCTTCATCCGAATGCGGCGCCAGTTCGGTCCACAGACGCACGGCAGCCAGCGCTTCGTTGGGATGACGTGCCGCCAGCGCCATTTCAGCTGCGCGCTTTGCCAGGCGAGGATCGCGGGTTTGCTGCGCAGCGCCCAGCAGGGTGACATAGGCTGCTTGCCATTGACCGCGCTGGAAGGCGATTTCGGAGCTCATGATCCGGAACAGGACTTCGTCGCTCAGTTCAGGCGTCGGCAGTGCGTCTTCCGGCTGCTGCGCCTTGGCCTTGGCTTGTCCCTTGCGGACTGGCGTAGCTTTGACCAGGGTTTGTTTCTTGCCGGTCGCGGCTGAGGTCGTATCGGTCTCGCTGGGTTGCTGCAGGCTTGCACACGCGGAGAGCATGACGGAGAGCGTTACAATGGCGAGAGGTTTTTTCAAGGGAAATCCTGAGTAATTTGCAAATGAGCCGACAAATGAACGGGCAAATATTAATTTTACGCTCAACAGCGTGCTTCTTGGTGTAAGCGAGTGTAAACCATCTGCCTTATCATAGCGCCCGGAGTCGTTTGTCGTTGTGCCGTCATTTTTCCTTGCCGTCTTACCCAACCGTACGCATTGCCATGCCTGAATTGCCAGAAGTAGAAGTCACCCGCCGCGGCGTCGCCCCGCACCTGGAAGGCCGAACGGTCACCGCTGTCGTGATGCGTCATACCGGTTTGCGCTGGCCGTTTCCCGCCGACCTGCAGCAACGGCTCGCCGGCCGCGTAGTGCGTTCGACCGGGCGGCGCGGCAAATATCTGCTGATCAATTTTGATCATGGCACGCTGATTGTGCATCTGGGGATGTCGGGCCATCTGCGTATTCTTCCTTTGGGCATGACGCCGCAAAAGCATGACCACTTCGATCTCGTGGTTGGCAAGCAAGTCATGCGCATGACCGATCCACGCCGTTTTGGCGCGGTTTTGTGGCACGATGCCGCCGATGGCGACATCGAAGAGCACATGCTGTTGCGCGGTCTCGGCTTGGAGCCGCTGGAAGACAAGTTTTCGGCGAGAGAATTGCATCGCCAGACGCGCAACCGCAGCGCGCCGATCAAGCAGGTCTTGCTGGCCGGCGACATCGTGGTCGGCGTCGGTAATATTTACGCTTCGGAAAGCCTGTTCAAAGCCGGCATTAATCCCAAGACGGCGGCGAGCAAAATCAGCTTGCCGCGTTACGAGAAGCTGGCGGCGGCGATCCGCGAGACGCTTGCTGCAGCGATCGAGCAGGGCGGCAGCAGCTTGCGCGACTTCATCGCCGTCAATGGTCAGTCCGGTTATTTTCAGCAAAGCTATTTCGTCTATAACCGTACCGGCGAAGAGTGCCGCATCTGTGCGACGCCGATACGCCAGATCAAGCAGGGCCAGCGTTCCACCTTTTACTGTGTGATTTGCCAACGATGAAACGTGTTCTCACCAAAACGGATCTGGCGCCCGGCGCTATCCAGGCAGGCGCACTGACGGCAGACGACTTTGCCGATCCGAGTTTTTCGGCGGCCGTCATCGGCTGGCAAAAGCAGCACGGCAGGCATGCCTTGCCGTGGCAAAACACGCGCGACGCCTATCGTATCTGGCTGTCTGAAATCATGCTGCAGCAGACGCAGGTGACTGCCGTGATTCCGTATTATCAAAAATTCCTGCAAAGCTTTCCGACCGTCAAGAGTCTTGCTGCGGCGCCATCCGAGGCCGTGATGTCGCATTGGAGCGGATTGGGCTATTACACACGGGCGCGCAACCTGCATCGCTGCGCGCAGCGTGTGACGGATGAATACGGCGGACGTTTTCCCGATGATCCGGACTTGCTCGCCGATCTGCCGGGGATCGGCCGCTCCACGGCTGCGGCTATCGCGGCCTTCGCCTATGGCAAGCGCGCCGCCATCCTGGATGGCAACGTCAAGCGTGTTTTTGCCCGTGTCTTCGGCGTGGAGGGATTTCCCGGTGCCAAGCCGGTGGAAGATCAGCTATGGCGCCGCGCCGTCGCCTTGTTGCCGCAAGCTGACATGGAGTCTTATACACAGGGCTTGATGGATCTGGGCGCGACACTGTGCGTGCGTGGCAAACCGGCTTGCGATCGTTGCCCGCTGGCGCAGCGCTGCGTAGCGCTCGCCACGGACCGTACATCAGAACTGCCGGTGCGCAAACCGAAGAAAGCCGTTCCCGAAAAAGACACGATGATGCTGGTCATCAGCGAAGGCGAAGAGGTCTTGTTGCAGCAACGTCCCGACAGCGGTATCTGGGGCGGGTTGTTGTCACTGCCTGAACTTCCGGTGAGCCAGAATGCCGAGGAGTTTGAACTCGCCGTCGACAATGCGACGCGTCAGTTCGGCACGATAGCGGCTTGCCGCAAGCTGCAACCGTTTTCGCACGTCTTCACGCATTTTAAATTACACGTGTCGCCGTTCCAGGTTGTGCTGAAAAAGCGCCTGCCTCAAGTCGCAGAATCAGTGTATGTCTGGTACCCGGTCACGCAGTTGGCGGATGCGCCTTTGCCTGCACCCGTCAAAAAGCTGTTGCTGGGTGTGCTACGGACCGACGATTTGTTGAATTGATTGGTGAGGTGCGGAAGCGGCGGCTCAGCCAGCTTGGCTAAGCTGGCGATGGCGTATCACGACATTCTCTTTTTCCGAGAAATACTTGGCCAGCTGCTCGACGATATAGACCGAGCGATGTTGGCCGCCGGTGCAGCCAATCGCCACCGTCAGGTAGCTGCGGTTGTCACGTTTGAATGAAGGCAGCCATTTTTCGACGAAGTTGCGAATATCGCCAAGCAAATCATTCACTGCCGGCAGATCGGCGAGAAACTCGATCACTGGCGCATCGCGTCCCGTCAGTGGGCGCAGGCGCAGGTCGTAGTGCGGATTGGGCAGCACGCGCACATCGAACACCAGGTCCGCATCCAGCGGCACACCGAATTTAAACGCAAAAGATTCGAACAGCACAGTCAGGCTTGCCTGCTCGGTATCGATCAGGTCGCGAATCCAGGCGCGCAGCTTGTTGGCGCTCAGGTTGGAGGTGTCGATGACGTGGCCCAGACCTTCGACCACACTCAGCATTTCTCTTTCCTTGTGAATACACTCGGTCAGCGTCATGCGGTCGGTCGGATTCTGATCGGGGAGCAGGCGGTGCGATAGCGGATGGCTGCGGCGCGTTTCGGAAAAGCGCGTGATGAGCGACTCGGTCGTGGCAGTCAAAAAGAACAATTTGACGTCGTGCCCCTCTTCCTTGAGTCGCTGGATATCCGGTCCCAGACCGGCAAGGGAATCAGCGCTGCGCGCATCGGTAGCAACAGCCAGTGTCGCATCACCTTCTTTCAAGCGGGTTTCCACCAGGCTGCGCAGCAACGCCGGCGGCAAATTGTCGACGCAAAAATAACCGGCGTCCTCCAGAACATGGAGAGCGACCGATTTGCCGGAGCCGGAAATGCCAGTGATGAGGACGATACGCATGAGTATGATGATACCTCAAGCAGAGCTGCTGGGTCAGTATCGTGTCAGCTTACCGTGTGGTCGACCCGGTTGTCGACAGACAAATCATTCGCATACCGGATCTTGATGAAGATTTACTCGCCATTCATCGCCTTGCGCTGGCGGTCGATGAATTCCTTGAGGGTATCGATGCCGCGCAATTGCAGGATGGTGTTGCGTACCGCGGCTTCCAGCAGAACCGCAATATTTCGGCCGGCAGCCACGGGGATCACCACTTTGCGGATCGGCAGGCCGAGTACGTCTTCAAACTGAGCGTCGAGCGGCAGGCGTTCGTAGTTTTCTTCCAGCGTGCTGCGGCGGACCAGATGTACGATCAGTTTCAGGCGCATTTTGCGGCGGACGGCGGTTTCACCAAAGATGGCCTTGATATCGAGCAGGCCCAGCCCGCGCACTTCCAGCAGATTTTGCAGCAACGGCGGGCAGCGGCCTTCGATCATGTTCGGTGCAATGCGCGCGAATTCTACGGCGTCGTCGGCCACCAGGCCGTGGCTGCGCGAGATCAGTTCCAGGCCCAGTTCGCTTTTGCCCAGCCCCGATTCGCCCGTGATCAGCACGCCCACGCCGAGCACGTCCATGAACACGCCGTGCATGGTGATTTGCTGCGCCAGCTTTTTGGACAGGTAGACGCGCAGATAATCGATCACCTGCGCCGCAGGCAAAGGCGTAGAAAACAGTGGAATATTCTTTTCGTCGCAGATCGCCAGAATATCGGGGGGCGTCGCCAGGCCCTGCGCGATGATGAACGCAGGCGGTTCGCCGGCCACCAGCTCGGCGGTCTGATAGGCGCGCGAAGTGTTGGAGAGGCGCTGGTAGTACTCGGTTTCCTGATGGCCGAAGACCTGGATGCGGCCCGGATGGATCAGATTCAAGTGGCCGACCTGATCGGCTGCCGAGGCGGCGTCGCCGGAAATCAGCCGTTCTCCGCCGGGGAAGCCGGCAAACCAGCCAAGTTGCAGCGATTCGCGATTTTCTTCATACAGTTGCTGTATCGATAGCGCGGTATAGGCAGGCATGGTTCTCCGAAAGACGGTGGTTACGGTAGCGACGTTGTTAAGCTGTTACGTTGATGCGTGCGCGGACGCGGCGGATCCTATTCGTTTCAGGATCCGCGCGTTATTTTGCTTAATTGGTTTTTTCCAGCGACGGTTGCCAGGTAACCAGGCGCGAATACACTGACGCAGCCTCGGGGTCGGCGATCAGTTCGGCACGGAAAGCATTGTCCGAAAACATTTCGGCGATCTCGGACAGGATTTCCAGATGCTGTTGCGTCACGTTGTCTGGGATCAGCAAAAAGATCAGCAGCTTCACGGGTTCGCCGTCGGGCGACTCGAAAGGAATCGGCTCGGCCAGGCGCATAAACAGCGCCAGCGGCGCCTTGAGCCCCTTGATGCGGCCATGCGGAACGGCTACGCCATGACCCAGTCCTGTCGAACCAAGGCGTTCGCGCGCAAACAGGTTTTCAGAAACAGTGGAGCGGGCAATGCCGCTGTTGTTTTCAAAGGTAAGTCCGGCTTGTTCGAATGCTCGTTTTTTGCTGGAGACTTCAAGGTCCAGAATGACGTTCTCTGGGGACAGGATTTTTGCTAGATTTGTCATGACACAAAAGAAAGGCGCTAGATAGGCTTTTGTGCAGGATTATAGGCTTCTTTGGGAGTTACGCAATGAATTCCGATGTTGCTTCAGAGTAAATTCGAGATGTTGCCGGGTCGCTGCGAAAGGGGTGAAAGAATGGCGTTTCCCCGGTAGGAGAGCGGTGTTTTACCGGGGAAAGCGCAGAGTGAATTTTTACATCTCGATGCGGCCAAAAACCAACAGCACGTCGCCGCTATTTTTGTTCGAAGAGAAGCGCGGAACGTAAGAAAACATGATCTTGGCTTTTTTGGTGCCGATCGATGCCAACGGCAACGGTACCGGGAAGGGGACGCCGCCAAAATAATCCTGGCGGCTCATCAGCATTGCCGTGCCGCCGATGCCGAGTTCCAGCGGCGTGTGGCTGATCGGAAACACCCATTCATAGGCATAACCGGCCATGATCTGCGGATGGCGATGCGAATCCTTGATCACGAAGCCGTACAGCGATTCGTCGTCGCCGCGCTCATTGCGCATGGTCTTGCCATAGCCGAGACCCCAGGCGTGTTCGTTGAGTTCGTTGAGCTTCTCTTTGGTGTAAGTGCTGCGGCCATGGTGGGCCCATCCCGAGACGTAGACAGCATCGTCGCCCTTGTCGATGATTTCCGACGCGTGGTTCTTGGCGGATTGCCACCAGCTGAATTCGTCGCTCTGCTGCGCCATGGCGGGCAGCGATGCACCTGCGCAGGTCACGGTGAAAATCCCTGCAAGCAACGTGCGGCGAGGGAAATGGCGAAAAGAGGATGGAAGTAATTGGCTCATATTTTTATTGGCTATGAATGGTCGATTGCAAGTGGCGCGGCACGTCCGGACTGACCGGATAGATGCCCGAGGAAATTGACCGTTTTCCCCGCCATGAAAAAAGGCGTGGTCGTGCCGTTGTGCGACGAAAACCGGGTTTGTGCAAAAGACGAAAACATCAGCAGCGAGATCAGCAGAAATCAATGCGCCTGAAGTATGGCTTCAGTGCCTTGGCTCTGTTGCCGTTGCGCGTTTCGAATATTGCGAATTGAAAAATTAACGATGCAGACGAAGCATCGTCTGGCGAACTGTCCATGTCTGAGACAAGATCATGGCACAAGAAGTTTTATGCAGAAGGTGGAAATAGTTTCAAAATGTTGCCGGACGCGGCCTGCAGGCCGGTCCTTCGGCGGGAAACGCTTTATTTTTCAGTGATGCGCGGGATGTAATCTCTTTGTAACAGAGAGGTTACATCCTTCGCCGGATTGACTTATTGGCGGGCGTTTCTCAGGTTCGACGGTGCTCGGCCTGCTGTGAAATTACTGCGCCATGGATTGATGTCCAGTCCGCCACGTCGCGTGTAGCGCGCATAAACCGAAAGTTTTTGAGGTTTGCATTGACGTAATACGTCGACAAAAATGCGCTCCACACATTGCTCGTGGAATTCATTGTGTTCGCGGAAACCGATCAGGTATTTCAGCAAGGCTTCCTGATTGATGGGGGCGCCGACATAGTGGATCTGGACGCTGCCCCAGTCCGGCTGGCCGGTGACCGGACAGTTGGATTTCAGCAGATGCGACAGCAGCGTTTCTTCCACGATTGCCTCATCCTGGTTGGCAAACAGCAGCGAGGGATTCGGATGATGATCGACGACCTCGATATCCAGCCGGTCCAGCAGCAAGCCGCTCAGTTCGCCCATCTGCAATGCAGAGAACGCGCCGGGTTCCGTCAGCGTGACCTGTACGCTGGCGCCGGCCGCGGCCGACAAATCTTTTTGCACAATGCCGATCAGCGTCTGCTGATCCTCAAGGCGCGTCTGATTGAATGAGTTCAGATAGAGCTTGAACGATTTCGATTCGATGATGTTGGCGGAATCTGCGGGAATCATGAAGGTGGCAATCGCAATCTGCGGTTTGCCGCGCTGATTCAGCCAGGACACCTCGTACGCATTCCAGATGTCGATGCCGAAAAACGGCAGCGTGCCTTGCAGTCCGAGTTCATCGCGCTTGGCTTGGCGCGGAATCGGGAACAGCAAAGCCGGATCGTAGGCGCTGGGATAAGCGGAGGACTTGCCCAGCGGCGAGGTGTCGGGTGAATTCGGGTGCGTCATGGTCTTGCTTCCTTCGTGCTTCCAGTGTTTCTTTGTGTGGCGTGTATGTCTCAGTGCTGCAGCTACTCCAGGCGGCTCAGCCCAGGAACAGTTTGTACAGCGGGTTCTTGCTTTCGTCCCAGTGACGGTAACCGAGATTGTCGAGGAAGGCGCGGAAGGTTTTCATTTCCTTCTTCGGCACCTGCAGCCCGACCAGAATACGGCCGACATCGCCGCCTTGATTGCGGTAATGAAACAGGCTGATGTTCCAGTTCGGATTCATGTTGCTCAGGAAGCGCATCAGCGCGCCCGGACGTTCCGGGAATTCAAAGCGGTACAGCAATTCGTCCTGCGCCAGCGAGCTCTTGCCGCCGACCAGATGGCGGATATGCACCTTCGCCAGTTCGTCATGCGTCAGGTCCAGCGTGCTGAAACCGTTCTTCTCAAACGTCTTGGCGATCTTGGCCGGTTCGTCGGCGCTGCTGGTCTGGATACCGACGAAAATATGCGCGGACTTTGCATCGCTGATGCGGTAGTTGAACTCGGTCACGTTGCGCGGTCCGACGACTTCGCAGAAGCGTTTGAAGCTGCCGTGTTCTTCCGGAATCGTGACCGCGAACACCGCCTCGCGCGCTTCACCGACATCTGCCATTTCCGCGACGAAGCGCAGGCGGTCGAAGTTCATGTTGGCGCCGCAGGCGATGGTGATCAGGGATTCATTCTTGATCGGTTTCTTGCTGTTCTTGGCGCGTTCGACGTAGGCCTTGGCACCGGCAACGGCCAGTGCACCGGCCGGTTCGACGATGCTGCGCGTATCCTGGAAAATATCCTTGATCGCCGTGCAGACGGCATCGGTGTCGACCAGGATGATGTCGTCCACCAGTTGTTTGGTGATGCGGAAAGTTTCTTCACCGACCAGCTTGACCGCCGTGCCGTCCGAGAACAGGCCGACGTCCGGCAGGGTGATGCGGCGGCCGGCCTTGATGCTGCGCGCCATGGCGTCGGAGTCGGTAGTTTGCACGCCGATGATCTTGATGTCCGGACGTACGGCCTTGACGTAGGCCGCGATGCCCGAGATCAGGCCGCCGCCGCCGATGGCGACGAAGATCGCGTGGATAGGATCAGGATGCTGGCGCAGGATTTCCATGCCGACGGTGCCCTGGCCGGCGATCACGTAAGGATCGTCGAACGGATGGACGAAGGTCAGCTTCAGTTTCTTTTCCAGCGTCAGCGCGTGGTTGTAGGCATCGGTGAACGAATCGCCGAACAGCACCACTTCGCCGCCACGGCCCTTGACCGCTTCAATTTTCACGGTCGGCGTGGTGGTCGGCATCACGATCACGGCGCGGCAGCCGAGCTTGGCGGCCGACAAGGCGACGCCTTGCGCGTGGTTGCCCGCCGAGGCGCAAATCACGCCGCGCTTGAGCTGAACCGGGCTCAGATGCGCCATTTTGTTGTACGCGCCGCGCAGCTTGAAGCTGAATACGCTCTGCATATCCTCGCGCTTGAAGTAAATGCGATTTTCCATCCGCTGCGACAGGGTGTTGGCAATCTCCAGCGGCGTTTCAACAGCAACGTCGTAGACACGGGCGGTGAGGATTTTCTGCAAGTAGTCGGTGGTCATGGTCGGGTCAGGGCACAGTTCTGCGTGATTCGCAGTTTGGTTACGCGATTTGTGTTTCGTTTTGCGTCACTTTTAAGAGCAAAACGGTAAAAGACATGGTCGCGGCGAACTGATCATTATAATGGAGCCGCCGCGCAGACTTATATCGGCGCGCGCATGCGGCGTATCCGCCGTAACGAAAAAGGCTGAAAAATCGGCTATTGCAACCAATTGCGGTCAAAGTTTTCCTACTTCTTCCGCATCTTCCAATTACTTTCCCATCTGCATGATTGAAAACGCCATTCTCTGGTTATTGAAAACCCTTGCCGTCCCGACAGTCGGCCTGACTTCCGTCTTCATCATCAGTTTTGTTTCGGCAACATTGCTGCCGCTCGGGTCCGAGCCAGCGGTCTTTGCGGTGATCAAGGCCAATCCGGAGATATTCTGGCAAGTGATTCTGGTGGCGACGCTGGGCAATACGCTGGGCGGCGTGGTCGATTACTGGATGGGATATGGCGCCAAGCAGACCTTTGCCAAGGAACGCACCAGCCGCTGGTTTCACTGGCTGGAACGTTTCGGCGCCAAGACCATGCTGCTGGCCTGGCTGCCGGGCGTGGGCGATCCGATTTGCACGCTGGCCGGCTGGCTCAAGCTGCCGTTCTGGCCGTCGGTGTTTTACATGGCGATCGGTAAATTCTTCCGCTACATCTTCATGACGTGGCTGCTGCTCAACGTGCCCGACGGTTTCTGGCGCGCAGTCGCCGACTGGCTAGCCTAGCAGCGTATCGAGCAGCATCATTGTCACGAAGCCGGCCAGCAATCCCAGCGTGGCTTGCGTTTCATGGCCCTGGCGATGCGACTCGGGAATAACTTCGTGACTGATCACAAACAGCATTGCTCCGCCGGCTCCCGCCAATGCCCACGGCAAGGCGGTTGCAGAGACGCCGGTTGCGAGTGCGCCGAGGACGCCGCCGACAGGTTCGACCAGTCCTGACAGGATGCCGGCGCCGGCCGACTTCCAGGGCGAGTAACCGAGTGTGCGCAAGGCCAGCGCAACGACCAGACCTTCCGGAATGTCCTGAATACCGATGCCGGTAGCCAGCGCGATCGCTTTGCCCATCTCATCGCCGCCGAAGCCCACGCCGATCGCCAGGCCTTCAGGAAAATTGTGAATGGTGACCGCCATCACAAACATCCAGATACGGCTGGTGCGCGCTGAATGAATTTCCGGATTGGGCGCAATGAAGTGCTGATGCGGCACCAGATGATTGATCGCCAGCACAAACAGGCCGCCGAGCATGATCCCGGTTGCCGTCAGCAGCACCGCGGCGGTCTTGCCATAGCCCAGCGCCTGCGCCTGATTCATGGCGGGAATGATCAGCGAAAACACGCTCGCTGCCAGCATGATGCCGCCGCCGTAGCCCAGCATGACGTCTTGCGTGCGCTCCGAAATGCGGCGCGTGAACAGCACGCCAAGCGCGCCCAGCGCCGTCAGTCCGGCGGCCGCAGAAGAGCCGAGCAAAGCCGGCATGACCTGCGGATGCGCAAGGAAGAAGCTGCTTAGCCCCTCGTAGGATTTGACCAGAATGAAGATTAGGCCGACCGCCAGCATGGCGATCTGGCGCAGGCGGAGTCCGGACAGGAAGCCGGAACGTTCGGCCGGAGCCGGTTTGACGGGGAATTGTTTTCGCAATTGTGCTTGTATCATGGCAGTCATCCTTGTCGATGGATTGGCGGATGGCTGTCCTAAGCTTTGCACTCGGCGTATTCGGCGAGGGTGATGGCTAGATTTTCCAGAAATTCGGTAATCAGTCGTTGCAACATAGCATTCTCCGCAGGGCTTGGGTGAAATTTCGATAGATTGATGATAAATTTAAACAATCAATATTAAAAAATTGATTGTATTTATTGATTCAATAGAGATATTTATATTGCATTGCAGAAATTCGCGTAAAAGCCGTGATTTCTCTGGAATAAGAACTATTTCTTATTGTTCTGCCAAAAGTAAGGGCATTCCCTCGCGAGTGGCGGCAATAAGATAAAATGCACATCCGGCAGCAGATTTTTTTCCAAATTAATGAACGCCCCCGCAAAAATCCAGGCTTTGCTCACAGATGCGCCGCAAGGCGCCACTCCAACGCGCTTGCGCGAAATTCCCTACAACTACACCTCGTTCTCCGATCGCGAAATCGTTATTCGCTTATTGGGTGAGGATGCATGGCGTTTGCTCGACGAGCTGCGCGCCAAGCGTCAGACCGGCCGATCTGCGCGCATGTTGTACGAAGTGCTGGGCGACATCTGGGTGGTACGCCGCAATCCTTATCTGCAAGACGATCTGCTCGACAACCCCAAGCGCCGTGCTGCGCTGATTGACGCGCTCAATCATCGTCTGGCCGAAGTCGACAAGCGCCGTATCGATATCAATCAGGGTGAAGCCGGTGACGCCGACGCCGCGCGCCGCAGCGCCAGTGTCGAAGCGCTGGTGCACGCGGCAAAGAAAGCGATTGCCGAGTTCGCCGACGAATTCAAGCGCACCTACGACCTGCGCAAGCGCGCCAACAAGGTCCTGGGCCGCTACACCGCCAAAGACAACATCAAGTTCGACGGCCTGTCGCGCGTCTCGCACGTGACCGATGCCACCGACTGGCGCGTCGAGTATCCGTTCGTCGTGCTGACACCCGACACCGAAGACGAAATGGCAGGCCTGGTCAAAGCCTGTATCGAACTCGGCCTGACCATCATCCCGCGGGGCGGCGGCACCGGTTATACCGGCGGCGCGATTCCGCTGACGCCGATGTCGGCCGTGATCAATACCGAAAAGCTGGAACAGCTCGGCGCCGTCGAGATGGAAGTGCTGCCCGGTCTGGATAAACCATACGCCACGATTTACTCGGGCGCGGGCGTGGTCACCAAGCGTGTATCCGACGCCGCTGAAAAAGCCGGTTTCGTTTTTGCAGTCGATCCGACCTCGGCCGAAGCCTCGTGCATCGGCGGCAACGTCGCCATGAACGCCGGCGGCAAAAAGGCCGTTTTGTGGGGTACTGCGCTTGACAATCTGGCCAGCTGGCGCATGGTTGATCCGCAAGGCGACTGGCTCGAAGTCACGCGTCTGGATCACAACCTCGGCAAGATTCACGATGTCGAACTCGCGCGCTTCAAGCTCGAGTGGTCGCATCCCGGCGAAAAAGGCCAGAAGACCGAAGTCTTCAAGACCGAGATTCTCGAAATCGCCGGACGCAAATTCCGCAAGGAAGGCCTTGGCAAGGACGTCACCGACAAATTCCTGTCGGGTCTGCCCGGCATCCAGAAGGAAGGTTGCGACGGCCTGATCACGTCGGCCCGCTGGATCCTGCACAAGATGCCGAAGCAGACGCGCACCGTCTGTCTCGAATTCTTCGGCCAGGCGCGGGATGCGATTCCGTCGATCGTCGAAATCAAGAATTACCTCGACGCTGAAACCAAAAAGGGCGGCGCGATTCTGGCCGGCCTGGAACATCTGGACGAGCGCTATCTGCGCGCGGTCGGCTACGCCACCAAATCCAAGCGCGGCGTGCTGCCGAAGATGGTGCTGATCGGCGACATCGTCGGCGACGATGAAAACGCCGTGGCGCAGGCTGCGTCGGAAGTGATCCGTATGGCCAACAATCGCGTCGGCGAAGGTTTCGTCGCGATCAGCCCTGAGGCGCGCAAGAAATTCTGGTTGGACCGCTCGCGCACCGCCGCAATTGCAAAGCACACCAACGCCTTCAAGATCAACGAAGACGTGGTGATTCCGCTCAATCGCATGGGTGAATACACCGATGGCATTGAGCGCATCAACATCGAACTGTCGGTCAAGAACAAGCTGCAATTCCTGGACGAGCTCAACGCTTTCTTCGCCAAGGGCAATCTGCCGTTGGGCAAGAGCGACGACGGCGAAGGCGAAGACATCCCGGCTGCAGAAATGCTGGAAGACCGTGTGCATCAGGCCGAAGCGTTGATCGCACAGACCCAGGCGCGCTGGACTTATCTGCTGGCCAATCTCGACAAGCCGCTGCGCGCGGCCAAGGACGAAATGGCGGCGCTGGGTCTGGACAAGCTGCTGCCGGTATTCGAACAGCGTCTGATCGAACAGCCCGAAGCCAACGTTTTCCACGTGGTGCAGGACCGTACCGTGCGCGTGTCGTGGAAGCAGGAAGTGCGCGCGCAGTTGCGTCAGATTTTCAGCGGCGCCGCGTTCAAGCTGATCCTGGAAGAGTGCAGCGCCATCCACAAGCGCGTGCTGCGCGGCCGCGTATTCGTCGCGCTGCACATGCATGCAGGCGACGGCAACGTGCACACCAACTTGCCGGTCAACTCCGACCATTATCAGATGCTGCAGGACGCCCACGAAGCCGTGGCGCGCATCATGACACTGGCGCGTTCGCTGGACGGTGTGATTTCCGGCGAGCATGGCATCGGCATCACCAAGCTGGAATTCCTGACCGAAGAAGAAATCGGTGAATTCCGCGAGTACAAATTGCGCATCGATCCGGAAGGCCGCTTCAACAAGGGCAAGCTGCTGAATCTGCCCGGCTTTGAAGCTGACCTGAGCAATGCCTACACGCCGTCTTTCGGTCTGATGGGGCACGAATCGCTGATCATGCAGCAAAGCGATATCGGCGCCATCGCCAACAGCGTCAAGGACTGCCTGCGTTGCGGGAAGTGCAAACCGGTGTGCGCGACGCACGTACCGCGTGCGAATCTGCTGTACTCGCCGCGCAACAAGATCCTGGCGACCTCGCTGCTGGTCGAGGCCTTCCTGTACGAGGAGCAGACCCGCCGCGGCATCTCGATCAAGCATTGGGAAGAGTTCGAGGACGTCGCCGATCACTGCACCGTTTGCCACAAATGCGTGACGCCTTGCCCGGTCGACATCGACTTCGGCAACGTCTCGATGAACATGCGCAATCTGCTGCGCAAGATGGGCAAGAAGTCGTTCAACCCGGGCACTACCGCGGCGATGTTCTTCCTCAATGCGACGGATCCGGCGACCATCAACGCCACCCGCAAAGTGATGACTGACTGGGGCTTCAAGGCCCAGCGTCTGGGTAACGACATCCTCAAGAAGTTCGCGAAGAAACAGACGCAAAAACCTGCCGCCACGGTCGGCAAGGCGCCGATCAAAGAGCAGGTGATCCACTTCATCAACAAGAAGATGCCGGGCAATCTGCCGAAGAAGACTGCGCGCGCCTTGCTGGATATCGAAGACGACAAGATCGTGCCGATCATCCGCGATCCGAAGACGACCACGGCCGATACCGAAGCCGTGTTCTACTTCCCGGGTTGCGGTTCGGAGCGTTTGTTCTCGCAGGTCGGGCTGGCCACGCAAGCGATGCTGTGGAACGTCGGTGTGCAGACCGTCTTGCCGCCGGGTTACCTGTGCTGCGGCTATCCGCAACGCGGCAGCGGCGATTACGACAAGGCCGAGAAGATCATCACCGACAACCGCGTGCTGTTCCATCGCATGGCTAATACGCTGAACTACCTCGACATCAAGACCGTCGTGGTGTCTTGCGGCACCTGCTATGACCAGTTGCAAGGTTATGAATTCGAGAAGATTTTCCCAGGCTGCCGCATTATCGACATCCACGAATATCTGCTGGAGAAGGGCGTACGCCTGGAAGGCGTGACCGGTACCCGCTACATGTACCACGATCCTTGCCATAGCCCGATGAAGCTGCAGGATCCGCTGAAGACCGTCAACTCGCTGATCACCACCATCGACGCGCAAAAGATCGAGAAGAACGATCGCTGCTGCGGCGAGTCGGGCACCTTCGGCGTAAGCCGTCCGGATGTCTCGACCCAGGTGCGCTTCCGCAAGGAAGAAGAGATGCGCAAGGGCGCCGACAAGGTGCGTGCAGACGGCTTCGAGGGCGACGTCAAGATCCTGACGTCGTGCCCGTCGTGCTTCCAGGGTTTGTCGCGCTACAACGAAGATTCAGGCACCACCGCCGACTACATCGTGGTCGAAATGGCCAAGCATCTGCTCGGTGAAAACTGGTTGCCGGACTACGTGGCACGCGCCAACAACGGCGGCATCGAACGCGTGCTGGTGTAAGTATGAGCAATGTCAGCGCTTGCGATTTGTGCGACGGCGACGGCGGCCAGCTGGTATTCAGGAACGACGGCTATCGCGTCGTGCTGGTCGAGGAAGCCGCTTATCCCGGCTTCTGCCGCGTGATCTGGAATGGTCACGTCAAGGAAATGACCGACCTGCCGCCGGCTGATCGCAATGCCGTCATGCATGCAGTCTGGGCCGTCGAAGCCGCCGTGCGCGAAGTCATGCAGCCGGAAAAAATCAACGTCGCCAGCCTTGGCAACATGACGCCGCACGTGCACTGGCACGTGATTCCACGCTATGCCGACGATGCGCATTTTCCCAGCCCGGTCTGGGCTGAGGTCAGGCGTGAAACTCCCGCGGCGACGCTGGAGCAGCGACGCGCGAAACTGCCGCAACTGCGCACCGCCATCGAACGTCATCTGGCAACGTCATCCTGACCTGACGATCTTCATGAAGGCCGGCTGGCCCGCAAAGAATAAAAGCCAGACAGCCGGCCTTCGTTTCACAGAATAGAAAGCGCAAGCAATGAGTTCTGGTCCTACGCCCGTATCCTTCAAAGTCCGCACGCAATCGCGCGTGATGGAAGTCGCCTTCGATGACGGCGCGATGTATTCGATTCCCTTCGAACTGCTGCGCGTGTATTCGCCTTCCGCCGAAGTGCGCGGCCACGGTCCCGGCCAGGAAACGCTGCAAACCGGCAAGCGCGACATCGGTATCGTCGGCGTGGAGCCGGTCGGCAACTACGGCATCAAGCCGATCTTCTCCGACGAGCATTCCAGCGGGATTTTTACCTGGGAATACCTCTATCAGCTCGGCCGCGACCAGGATGCAATGTGGGAAACCTATCTGCGAAAACTGGAAGCCGCTGGCTTCACCCGCGACAGCGGCAGGGATCCGGGCGCTGTCGTCTCCAGCGACAAGGGAAACGGCCATGCCTGTGGACACCATCACTGAACCAGCCGGTTTCATCGTCCGTGCCGCGCATCCCGGCGACGTCGACGGCCTTACCAAACTGATCAATCAGCCCGGTTTTCGCCACGGCACCTTGCGTTTGCCGCACCAGACCTTCGAGACCGTACGCACATGGCTGGAAGCACCAGCCATCGGTGGTTTGCATCTGGTCGCGGTAGAAGCGGGAACGGTCATCGCTCAGGGCAGTCTTACCCGTTACGCGGGACGGCGCAACCATGCAGCCTCGATCGGTATGGGCGTGCACGATGCACACTGCGGCAAGGGCGTCGGTTCGGCCTTGATGAAAGAGCTGGTTGACGCAGCCGACAACTGGCTCGATATCCGTCGCCTGGAACTGACGGTGTTCAGCGACAATGCGCCGGCTATCGCGCTGTACCGCAAATTTGGTTTTGAAACGGAAGGCGAGCACAAGGCGTTTGCTTTCCGCGCCGGCGAGTACGTGGATGCACTTGCGATGGCGCGTTTGCGTGACTGATGCCGGACGGCATCGCCTCACCTTGACCTTATATAATGTCGTATTACTCATAACAGGTTGCCTCATGACCAACACCACTCACTTCGGTTACGAAACCGTCGCAGAAGAAGAAAAAGTACATAAAGTCGCCGAAGTCTTTCACTCCGTCGCTGCCAAGTACGACATCATGAACGACTTCATGTCGGCCGGCCTGCATCGTGTGTGGAAGGCCTTCACCATCGCGCAGGCGGGTATCCGCCCGGGTTTCAAGGTGCTCGATATCGCCGGCGGTACCGGTGATCTGTCCAAGGCGTTCGCCAAACAGGCGGGCCCGACCGGTGAAGTCTGGCTCACCGATATCAATGAATCGATGCTGCGCGTGGGCCGGGATCGTCTATTGAATAAGGGCATTCCGACCCCCACCTTGCTGTGCGACGCGGAGAAATTGCCGTTTCCGGACAACTATTTCGACCGCGTTTCGGTGGCTTTTGGTCTGCGCAACATGACCCACAAGGATGCGGCGCTGGCGGAAATGCGCCGGGTGCTCAAGCCGGGCGGCAAGCTGCTGGTGCTGGAATTCTCTAAAGTCTGGGAGCCGCTGAAGAAGCCTTACGACGTGTATTCGTTCTCGGTGCTGCCATGGCTGGGCAAGAAAGTTGCCAACGACGCTGAAAGCTATCGTTACCTGGCTGAATCGATTCGCATGCATCCCGATCAGGAAACCCTGAAAAAGATGATGGAAGACGTCGGCCTGGAGCGTGTGCAGTACTACAACCTGACAGCTGGCGTGGCGGCATTGCATACCGGCATCAAACTCTAGCCTGAACAAATTTGTAGGAGCTTGTGTGAAAAAGTTATTCGTAATCCTGATGCTGGCCCTGACGACCATGATGGTCGCGATGTCCGGCGCCGAAGCCAAACGCCTCGGCGGTGGCGGCTCTTTCGGCAAGCAATCCTCGAACTATTCGCGTCAAGTGCCGACACGTCCGGCGCAATCGCCATCCAACGTCGCACCGGCCAAACCGGCAGCGCCTGCTGCGGCTCCGCAAACAATTCCGCCTAGACCGGCCAGCCCATGGAAGGGTATCCTCGGCGGCGCCTTGCTGGGCTTGGGTCTGGGCGCATTGTTGTCCCATTTCGGCATGGGTGGCGCTATGGCCAGCATGATCAGCACCATCCTGATGGTGGCTTTGCTGGTGTTTGTGGCGATGTTCCTGTTCCGCATGTTCAGCCGCAAGAGCGGCAATGCTGCCAGCAATGGTAGCGGCTTCAATCCGCAGCCGGCCTACGCCCGTGCCGCCGAACCGACCGTCTACACACCGGAAATCGGCTCGCGCATCGAACCAACCGGCGTGCAAGCGCCGGTAGCTTTGCAAGGGAACGAGTTCGGCTCGACGCCAGCAGCTGCAGCTAATGCACCGATCATTCCATGGGGTATCCCCACTGACTTCGACGTTACCGGTTTCGTCCGCAACGGAAAAAGCTATTTCATCCGCCTGCAAGCGGCATGGGACAAGGCCGACATCAACGACATCCGCGAATTCACCACGCCGGAAATGTTCGGCGAACTGCGCCTGCAATTGCAGGAACGCGGCGCGGCAGCGAACAATACCGACGTCGTGCAGATCGATGGCGAGTTGCTCGGTATTGAAACGCTGGAACACGATTACCTGGCGACCATCAAGTTCACCGGCCTGATCAAGGAAGCGCCCGACGCATCGGCTGAACCGTTTGCCGAGATCTGGAATCTGTCCAAGCCGGTCAACGGCAGCGGCGGCTGGGTGCTGGCAGGTATTCAGCAGGTGTAGTCCGATGTGGGCTCCCGCACATCACGCCCGGAGCCAGGAGTCACTTGGCAGCGCCAAGAACTGTTAAACTTGAAACCGCCCGACTCCTCTCGGGCGGTTTTCTTTTTTGATGCCGCACATTCCCATGCTCTCTAATTTCATGCGCCCCATCGCTGCCGTCATCAACCATTTGCTTGCCCAGGAACCGTGGGCGCAAGCCCGGCTGGTTGCGCATCGTGACAAGACCGCCTGCATTGATGCCGGCCTGACGCAACTGATGCTGACTGTAACCGGCGACGGCTTTCTCAAGAATGCCGATGAAAACGCCGTGCCGGCCGTGACGATTCATGTGAAATTGTCCGACGTGCCCCTGATTCTGGCTAACCGCGAGCGCGCCGTTTCTTACGTGAAGATCGAAGGCGACGCCGATTTCGCCAACGCCATTTCCCAGTTGAGCCAGTCGCTGCGCTGGGACGCCGAAGAAGACCTCAGCAAAGTGGTCGGCGACATCGCCGCCACGCGTATCGTTTCCGGCGCCAGATCGATGATCTCCGCCGCACAAACCACGCAAAAACAACTCGCCGAAAATGTCGCCGAATACTTTCTGGAAGAACAGCCGATGCTGATACGTCCTCACGTCATGACCGAATTTTCCAGCGACGTCGTCAAGCTGCGCGATGACCTCGAACGTCTGTCCAAGCGGATAGAGAAGCTGGAGCGTCGCTGATGCTGCTGCGTTCCCTGCGTCTGTTCAAGATCGTTCGCGTCGCGATCCGCTATGGCCTCGACGAAATTGCGATCTCCGGTTTCGACACGCCGCGCATCACCCGTTTTCTGAATGCTATTTTCTTCTGGCGCGACATCTCGACGCCGCGCGGCGAGCGTCTGCGCCGTGCGCTGGAAGACTTAGGACCGATCTTCGTCAAGTTCGGGCAAGTGCTCTCGACGCGCCGCGACTTGCTGCCGCTGGATATTGCCGATGAGCTGACTCGCCTGCAGGACCGCGTGCCGCCGTTCGACTCCGAGCTGGCCATTGCGCAGATTCAGAAGTCGCTCGGCGCCCATCCTGATGCCCTGTTCGCCACTTTTGATCGCACGCCGATCGCCTCGGCATCGATCGCCCAGGTGCATTTCGCCACGTTGAAAGACGGCACCGAAGTCGCCGTCAAAGTGCTGCGTCCGGGCATGCGCAACACCATCGATCACGACATCGGCCTGATGCATATCGCCGCCGACTGGGTTGAGCGCCTGTGGGCCGATGGTCGTCGCCTCAAGGCCAAAGAAGTGGTCGCCGAATTCGACAAATATCTGCACGACGAACTGGATCTGATGCGCGAAGCAGCCAACGCCAGTCAACTGCGCCGCAACTTCGCCAACTCCGATCTGCTGATGGTCCCTGAGATGTACTGGGACTATTGCTCCTCGTCCGTCATCGTCATGGAACGCATGCACGGCATTCCGATCGGGCAGACTGCGCGTCTGCTGGAAGAGGGCGTCGATCTGGAAAAACTGTCGCGCGATGGCGTCGAGATTTTCTTCACCCAAGTGTTTCGCGATGGTTTTTTCCACGCCGACATGCATCCGGGAAATATCCTGGTGTCGACGGCACCGGCCACGTTCGGCCGCTACATTGCGCTGGACTTCGGTATCGTCGGCACGCTGACCGACTTCGACAAGGATTATCTGTCGCAGAATTTCCTGGCATTCTTCCAGCGTGATTACAAGCGCGTGGCGGAAGCGCATATCGAGTCCGGCTGGGCGCCAAAGGAAACACGCGTCGACGAACTCGAAGCCGCCGTGCGCGCCTGCTGCGAACCGATCTTCGATCGTCCGTTGAAAGACATCTCGTTCGGCCAGGTGCTGTTGCGCCTGTTCCAGACCTCGCGCCGTTTCAATGTCGAAGTGCAGCCGCAGCTGGTGCTGCTGCAAAAGACCTTGCTCAACGTCGAAGGCCTCGGCCGCCAGCTCGATCCCGATCTCGATCTATGGAAGACCGCCAAGCCTTATCTGGAGCGCTGGATGAACGAACAGATCGGCTGGCGCGGTTTCGTGCAGCAACTGAAAATCGAAGTGCCGCGCTACAGCCGCCTGTTGCCGCAATTGCCACGGCTGGCGCATCAGGCGCTGACGATGGCGACCGAGAACAATCAGCATTCGCAGAATGCCGAGTTGCTCAAGAAGCTGGTGAGCGAGCAGCGCCGCACTAACATGCTGCTGGGCGTGATTGTGTACTTCGGCGGCGGCCTGATCGGCGGCATTATCGTGGTGCAGTTGCTCATTCATTTCCTGCGTTTTTAAACAGGACAATGAAGGCGGCCGCGTTTTTGCATGCATGAGCGCGGCCGGATGTTGAATCAATAGAAAAATAAATACAGACAGATACGGGACTGGAATGACAGCCGGACAAAATTCCTCGCGCGCGCATTGGTTGCCATTTATCGTGGCCGCGACCTTCTTCATGGAATACCTCGACACCACCATCATCGCCACGGCTCTGCCGCAGATGGCGCAGGCGTTCAAGGTGGGGCCGAATGAATTGAGTCTGGGCATGACCGCCTACATGCTGACGCTGGCGGTGTTTATTCCGATCAGCGGCTGGGTGGCGGATCGTCTCGGTTCGCGCACGGTGTTCGGCTCGGCGATTGTGATCTTTACGCTGGCGTCGGTGTTGTGCGGTATCTCCGGCAGCGTGTTCGAATTTACCGCTGCGCGCATCCTGCAAGGCATGGGCGGTGCGCTGATGGTGCCGGTCGGTCGTCTGATCGTGGTGCGCAACACCAGCAAGGATAAGCTGATGCAGGCGATCTCAACGATCACCTGGCCGGCGATTGTTGCGCCGGTAGTAGGGCCTTCTCTCGGTGGATTCATTACGACGTATTTTTCCTGGCACTGGATCTTCCTGATCAATGTGCCATTCGGCATCGCTGCGCTGATTGCGGTGGCGAAGCTGGTTCCCAATGAGCGCGGCACACAGCGCCGTCCGCTGGACATGGTCGGTTTCTTCCTCAGCGGCACGGCTCTGACCTCGCTGCTGTACGGCACCGAGCTGGCCAGCCATACCGAAACCAACCTGACCGTCGCGATTCTGTTCATTCTCGCGGGGATCGTGCTGGGCGTGTTTTCGTATCGCCACGGCATGCGCAGCGAACATCCTTTGCTCGACTACTCGACGCTGAAAGTACCGACCTTCAATGTCACCATCGTCGCCGGTTCCTTCACCCGCATCGGCATTGAGGCGGTGCCGTATCTGCTGCCGCTGCTGTTCCAGATCGGTTTTGGCCTGTCGGCTTTCCATTCGGGTTTGCTGCTGCTGGCCAGCGCGCTGGGCAATCTGGGCATGAAGATGTTCACCACGCGCGTGCTGCAGCGCTTCGGTTTCCGCCGCGTGGCGCTGAACAATGCGGCCATTGCCGGCGTGTTCGTGCTGGCGTGCGGCCTACTCACTGCGACTACCCCGGTGCCGGTGGTATTGATGACGATCTTCATTTATGGTTTATCGCGCTCGATGCAATTCACTACGCTGGCGACCCTGGCTTATGCGGATGTGAGTGAAGCGCAAAAGAGTGCAGCTTCAACCTTGTGGAGCGTGGCGCAGCAAATGACTATCGGTATGGGAATTGCGTTCGGCGCGCTGGCCTTGCGTATCGCGTCTTACTTCAACGGTGGGGCCGATCTTGCCAGCGGCGAAGCACATTTCTCGGTGGCCGATTTCCACTGGGCGTTTGCCATGGCGGGTGTGCTGACGCTGTGCTCGGCGCTCGGCTATCGGATGCTTGCGAAAGATGCCGGCAATAACCTCGGCGGCGGCGCGCGCGCCAACGCCAAGGGACGCTAAGCCGCTACACTGATTCGATGGCGGAGAAACGCCGCGCCAGTTCTTCGCGGCGGAAGTGTTCCACCACATAGTCGACGAACACGCGCGTCTTGGCCGGCAATAGCCGCGCTGCAGCGAAGTACAGCGCCAGCATGCCGCCGTCGACATACCAATCCGGCAGCACGCGCACCAGTGCGCCGCTCTTCATATACACCACCGCGTGCGGCATTGCAGTCAGAGTGATGCCCAGTCCCATTTGCGCGGCCTCGCATGCTGCATTCGGATCGCTCATCGTCATTTTGACTTTCAGATTGATGGGCGACTGCACGCCGTCGTGGTTGCGCAAGGTCCAGGCGCGGATGCGGCCGGTCTGCGGCGAGCGGATCAGGATGCCGTCGTGCTGTTCCAGATCGCCGGGTGTATTGATCGCAGGGCGTTGCGCCAGATAGGCCGGAGAAGCCAGCAACACCCGATGCGCCGGCGCCAGCTCGCGCGCGACGATACCGGGCGGCAGCTCGATGCCGCCGCCAATCGCGGCATCAAAACCTTCCGTAATCAGATCGACTGGGCGGTTATCGAAATGCCAGTCCGGCGAGATGGCCGGGTAGCGCTCCAGAAATCCACTCAGCAGCGGCACGATGTATTCGCGTCCGAAACCTGTTCCCATGCTGACCTTCAACACTCCAGCCGGCTGGCCGCCTGCGCTGGCCAGGTTGGCGACCGCGCTCTGGATGCTGGACAGGCCGCCGCTGACTTCTTGCAGAAACCGTTCGCCGGCCTCGGTCAGGCGCAGGCTGCGCGTGCTGCGCTGGAACAGCCGCACGCCCAGATTGGACTCCAGCCGGGCGACGTTCTTCCCGACGGCGGCAGAGGTCAGGCCGAGCCGCCGCGCGGCTGCGGAGAAGCTGCCGGCCTCGGCAGAGGCAACAAAACATTCAATGCTGGTGAGAGATTCCATCTACCTATTTTAAACATAATGTTTAAAAAGAAGATAGTGATTGCCATCTAGTTTAAACATAATCGCTACCCCATACTTCATTCCAAGCCAAACGGAATTCGATACCAACCCCAGGAAACCGTAGGCCATACGTTCATTCTTTCTTATCCAAACAAGGAGCAATATCATGACTGCAAACATCAACACCAATCTGACCCTGTCCAACAAAGTTGCCTTCGTGCAAGGCGGGTCGCGCGGCATCGGCGCCGCCATCGTCAAGCGCCTGGTGCGCGAAGGCGCGATCGTCGCCTTCACCTATGTCAGCTCGCCCGACAAGGCGCAGGCACTGGTCACCGAAGTCGAAGCCAAAGGCGGTCGCGCACTGGCGATCCAGGCTGACAGCTCGGACACAGCAGCACTGCAACAAGCGATTCGCATCGCCGCCGAAACCTTCGGTCGCCTCGATATTCTGGTCAACAATGCCGGCGTGCTGGCGCTGGGCTCAGTCGAGGAGTTCAAGCTGGAAGATCTGGATCGCACACTCGCCGTCAACGTGCGCAGTGTGTTCGTGGCGACGCAGGAGGCAGTGCGTTTCATGGGTGAAGGCGGCCGCATCATCACCATCGGCAGCACCAACGCCGACCGTATGCCGTTCGCCGGCGGCGCCGTGTACGCCATGAGCAAGTCGGCCATCGTCGGCCTGACCAAAGGTTTGTCACGCGATCTCGGTCCACGCGGCATCACCGTCAACAACGTACAGCCTGGTCCGGTCGACACCGACATGAATCCCGCCGACAGTGATTTTGCTGAAACGCTGAAGGGTTTGATGTCTTTGCCACGTTACGGCAAGGCTGAGGAAGTCGCCAGCTTCGTGGCATATCTGGCCGGTCCGGAGGCGGGCTACATCACCGGTGCAAGTCTGATGATCGACGGCGGCTTCTCGGCTTGATGTTTCGCCGGTCTTAACGGCAAAAAAGCCGTCGTCCCAGCGAAAGCTGGGACCCAGTGTCGTTATTTGCGCATATCAAACTCATGTGCTCGCAATGATAGTCACTGGGTCCTGACTTTCGTCAGGGACGACGGCTTTTCTATTTGGGCTCGTTTGTGTGCGACTGAGGTTCAGGCAAACAAGCGCGCCAGTTCAACACCCGGTTCCGGTGCGCGCATGAAGGCTTCGCCGACCAGAAAGGCATTGACGTTGGCGTCGCGCATACGCTTGACGTCTTCCGGTGTGGCGATAGCCGATTCGGTGACGACCAGCTTTTCCGACGGAATGCGCGGCAGCAGGTTCAGCGTGGTGTCCAGCGTGGTTTCAAAAGTGCGCAGGTTGCGGTTGTTGATGCCCAGCAGCGCAGTCTTCAGTTTCAGTGCTGCGTCGAGCTCGACGCCGTCATGCACTTCTACCAGTACACTCATGCCGAGCTCGTGCGCGCAGGCTTCGAGTTCGGCCATCAGGCCGTGATCGAGCGCAGCGACAATCAGCAGAATCGCGTCGGCACCCCACGAGCGCGCTTCGTAGACCTGATACAGATCCATCATGAAGTCCTTGCGCAGCACCGGCAGCGTGCAGGCGGCGCGCGCCTGCTTGAGATATTCCGGCGCACCCTGGAAGAATTGCACGTCGGTCAGCACCGACAGGCAGGCAGCGCCGTGAGTGGCGTAGCTGGCAGCGATCTCGGCCGGTTTGAAATCGGGGCGAATCACGCCCTTGGAGGGCGAGGCTTTTTTGACTTCGGCGATGATGCCTGCATGGCCTGCGGCGATCTTGCTGCGCACGCTGGCTTCGAAGCCGCGCAATTGCGCGCGTGCTTCGGTATCGGATTCAACGTCGCGACGCAGGCTGGCGAGGTCGCGGTGTTTTTTCGCCGCTTTAACTTCGTCAGCTTTGACGTCGAGGATCTTGTTGAGGATGTCAGACATAAATATTCCTTGGTTGCTGCTTATTTAAATTTCTTGCTTGCGTTGCTCATTTACGTTGCTTATTTACGTTGATCAATGGCAAGCCGAACCGCCAGTGCGCCCAGCGTCAGTCCCATGACATAGCGCTGCGCCCGCATCCATCCCGGATTGTTCGAAAAGAACCCGGCAATGGCGCTGGCGGTCAGGATCAGCAAGCCGTTGACGACGAAGCTGACGGTGATCTGCGTGACACCCAGTGTCAGGCTTTGCAGCATGACATGGCCATGTTCGGGGTGAATGAACTGCGGCAAAAAGGACATGTAAAACATCGCTGCCTTGGGATTGAGCAGATTCGTCAGAAATCCCATCCGGAACAAGGTCGCATTGCTGTCGTGCGGCAGGTTCTGCGTCTGGAACGGCGAGGCGCCGCCCGGCTTGAGCGCATTCCACGCCATCCACAACAAATAGGCTGCGCCGAGATATTTGATCAGGTCATAGGCGAGCGGCACGGCCAAAAACAACGCCGTCAGGCCGAACGTGGCCGCCAGCATGTGGACGATGAAACCGGTCGCCACGCCGAGCAGTGAAATCATGCCCGCGGCACGCCCCTGGCAGATCGAGCGCGACACGCAATACATCATGTTGGGACCGGGCGTGAGCACTAACACCAACGCCGCTAGCGCAAAAATCATCAGGTCGTTCAGAGGAATCATGGCGTGCGCCTTTCGTCGGTGAAAGATTAGTGTTTGCCGCCCAATTGCCGCGTCACGTTCACGAATTGCTCGACCTTGGCCAGCGCTGCGCCGGAGGCGATGGTTGTGCGCGCCTTGTTCAAGCCGTCTTCGATCGATGTCGCGACGCCTGCTGCATACAGCGCCGTACCGGCATTGATGGCGACGATGTCGTGCACCGGACCCGGTACGCCTTTGAGTGCTTCGAAAATCTTTTCCTTCGACTCGGTCGCGTTGGCGACTTGCAGGTTGCGGCTGGCGAACATGCTCATGCCGAAATCTTCCGGATGGATTTCGTACTCACGGATTTCGCCGTTGACCAGCTCGCCGATCATGGTGGCGCCGCCCAGCGTGACTTCATCCAGATTGTCGCGGCCCCAGACCACGACCGCGTGTTGCGCACCCAGGCGTTGCAGCACGCGCACCTGGATGCCGACCAGATCCGGATGGAACACGCCCATCAGGATGTTCGGCGCACCGGCGGGGTTGGTCAGCGGGCCGAGGATGTTGAAGATGGTGCGTACGCCCAATTCCTTGCGTACCGGCGCGGCGTGTTTCATCGCGGCGTGGTGGTTGGGTGCGAACATGAAGCCGATGCCGGTCTGGGCGATCGATTGGGCGACTTGTTCCGGTTGCAGGTTGATGTCGGCGCCCAGCGCTTCGAGCACATCGGCGCTGCCCGACGACGACGACACGCTGCGGCCGCCGTGTTTGGCGACGCGCGCGCCGGCGGCTGCAGCGACGAACATCGACGCCGTGGAGATATTAAAAGTGTGCGCACCGTCGCCGCCGGTGCCGACGATGTCGAGCAGCTTGCTGGTGTCGGCCATCGGCACCTTGGTGGCGAACTCGCGCATGACCTGCGCGGCGGCGGCGATTTCGCCGATGCTTTCCTTCTTGACGCGCAGGCCCATGGTGAGCGCGGCGATCATTACGGGCGACATCTCGCCGCTCATGATCTGACGGAACAGCGTCAGCATTTCGTCGTGGAAAATTTCGCGGTGCTCGATGCAACGCAGCAAGGCTTCTTGTGGCGTGATGGACATAATGGTTTCCCCGGATGGTGTGATCAGCGTACCGTCTGCGCTCATGAGCGCGCGGCGCCGGTCAGGAAGTTTTTCAGCAAGGCATGGCCGTATTCGGACAGGATCGATTCGGGGTGGAATTGCACGCCCTGCAAATCGAATTCCTTGTGGCGCACGCCCATGATTTCACCATCGTCGGTCCATGCAGTGACTTCGAGGCAATCGGGCAGCGAGGCGCGTTCGATGGCCAGCGAGTGATAGCGGATCACGGTGTAAGGGCTGGGGATATCCTTGAAGACGCCGACGCCGGTATGGGCGATCTTCGATGTCTTGCCGTGCATGACTTGCTTGGCGCGCACCACATTGCCGCCGAAGGCTTCGCCGATGGCCTGATGGCCGAGACAGACACCCAGGATGGGCAGCTTGCCGGAGAAATGCCTGAGCAGGTCGATGCAGATGCCGGCTTCTTTCGGGCTGCACGGGCCTGGCGATAGGCAGATGCGTTCGGGATTGAGTTTTTCGATTTCGGCTAGCGTGATCTCATCGTTGCGGATGGTCAGCACTTCTTCACCGAGCTCGCCGAAATACTGGACGATGTTGTAGGTGAAGGAATCGTAGTTGTCGATCATCAGCAGCATTTAGATTTCTCCATCCAGTCCGTCTTGCACTTGTTCGGCAGCGCGCAGTACGGCACGCGCCTTGTTTTCGGTTTCTTCCCATTCCATTTCCGGCACCGAATCGGCAACGATGCCGGCTGCGGCTTGCACATAGAGCGTGCCGTCCTTGATGACGCCGGTGCGGATCGCGATCGCGACATCCATCTCGCCGCCGAACGACAGGTAGCCGCAGGCGCCGCCGTAGATGCCGCGCTTGGTTGGTTCGAGTTCGTCGATGATTTCCATCGCGCGCACTTTAGGCGCACCCGACAGCGTGCCGGCGGGGAAGGTGGCTTTCAGCACGTCCAGATTCGACAAGCCGGGTTTGAGCAAGCCTTCGACATTGGAGACGATGTGCTGCACGTGGGAATATTTTTCGATGACCATCTGGTCGGTGACCTTGACGCTGCCGGTAGTGGCGATGCGGCCGATGTCGTTGCGCGCCAGATCGATCAGCATGACGTGTTCGGCGATTTCTTTCGGATCGGCCAGCAGTTCGGTGGCCAGTTGGGCGTCGCGTTCCGGTGTGGAGCCGCGTGGGCGGGTGCCGGCCAGCGGACGGATGGTGATCTTCTTTTGCGCTTCGCCGTCGGAAGTCTGGCCGATGGTTTCGTTTCGAACGAGAATTTCCGGTGAGGCGCCGACGATCTGCATATCGCCGAAGTTGTAGAAGTACATGTACGGCGAGGGGTTCAGCGAACGCAGCGCGCGGTACAACATCAGCGGTGAATCGACATAGGATTTCTTCAGGCGCTGACCGATCTGGACCTGCATCAGATCGCCGGCCATGACGTATTCCTTGGCCTTGGCGACCGCCTTCAGGTATTCATCCTTGGGGAATTCTCGGACAGTTTCGGTGCGCACCGAACCGCTGGTGACTGGCGCATCGGCGGCACGGCGCAGCATGGCGCGCAGGTCTTTCAGGCGCTGGCGGCCTTTGCTGAAGGCTTCTGGTTGCGACGGATCGGTGTAGACGATGAGGTAAAGCTTGCCGGAGAGATTGTCGATGACGGCCAATTCTTCGGTAACGAGTAATTGGATGTCGGGCAGGCCGAGGTCGTCTTTCGGTGCGCTGTCGGCCAGGCGCTTCTCGATGTAGCGCACGGCGTCGTAGCCGAAGTAGCCGGCCAGGCCGCCACAGAAGCGCGGCATGCCGGGGCGGATCGCGACTTTGTAGCGCGACTGGAATTCGGCGATGAACTCGAGTGCATTGCCTTCCAGCGATTCGATGACCTTGTCGTTTTTCAGGACTTCGATCTTGTTGCCGAAGCTGCGCAGCTTGGTCGTGGCCGGCAGGCCGATGAAGGAGTAGCGGCCGAAGCGTTCGCCGCCGACTACCGATTCCAGCAGGAAGGTGTTCTTGCCGGCATTCTGGGTTTGCGCCAGTTTGAGGTAGAGCGTCAGCGGAGTTTCCAGATCGGCGAAGGCTTCGGCGATCAACGGAATGCGGTTATAGCCTTGCGAGGCCAGCGATTTGAATTCGAGTTCGGTCATCGTTTCTCTCCAGGACCGCTATTGTAAGACGGCTTGCGGATTGCAGGACGACTTGAAGCGTCCTGGCATGCGCGTGCCGACGATAGCGGTATTTAAACAGGGGTGTTGTTGCAAAAAACTCGCTGGTTGCGCGGGAAGGGAGCGGCCAGCAGCTGACGTGGGTTAGTTAGCCCAGGATTGCCAGCGTCGCCACAGCCAGGCCTCAGGGGCGGCTGATTTGTTGGCGTTGAGTTTTTTGTTGAGAAACATTTGTCAGTGGTCTTTAGATAATGACTACGCTAATGCTTAAGAAATTTGGTGCGCTGCATCCAGCAGCGTTGGAACTATACCATCGGAATCGACATTGTGTATAGGTTCGCCGTGATTGTAGCCGTAAGGCACGTTCAGCACCCGGCAACCCGCAGCCCGGGCGGCTTGCGCGTCGTTGGACGAATCGCCGATGGCGACCACTTGTGACGGTTGCAGGGAAAAATCTGCACAAACCTGCAGCAAAGGCAGGGGATCCGGTTTCTTTTTCGGCAAGGAATCGCCGCCGTAGATGACGTCAAAATAGGGATACAGGCCCTTTTTATCCATAAGCGGCAGGGCGAAGGCGATCGGCTTGTTGGTCACGCAGGCCAGGCGCAGTCCCTTGGCCTTGAGCGCCTGCAAGCCCTCGATCACGTTCGGATAAAGCGTGGCGTAATCGCCGTTGATGGCGAGGTAATGCTCCTGATAGGACGCCAGGGCCTCTTCAAAGCGCTGTTCCACACCGTCTTCGTCATAATCGACGGCCAGCACGCGGCGCATCAGGTTTTCCGATCCCTTGCCGACAAAATTGACGATGGTTTGCATCGCCAGCGGCCCCAGGCCCAGATCGGCGCGCATGCGGTTGACGGCGACGTGGAAATCCGGCGCGGTGTCGAGCATGGTGCCGTCGAGGTCGATGATGGCGGCTTTGATATTGTCGAGCATGGGATCTTCTTTGTTCTACTTCGGATAACTACGGTTTATTTGGCCAGTTCGCCGCGCATGGCGTCAATCACCGCCTTGTAGTCCGGCTTGCCGAAGATGGCGGAGCCTGCCACGAAGGTGTCGGCGCCGGCCTTGGCGGCTGCGGCGATGTTCTCGATTTTGATGCCGCCGTCGACTTCCAGCATGATGTCGCGGCCGGATTCATCGATGCGGCGGCGCACTGCCGCGATTTTCTTCAGCGCTTCAGGAATGAAAGACTGGCCGCCGAAGCCCGGATTGACGGACATGATCAAAATGATATCGATCTTGTCCATCACATGATCGAGGAAATGCAGCGGCGTGCCGGGATTGAACACCAGGCCGGCCTTGCAGCCGTTGTCGCGGATCAGTTGCAGCGAACGGTCGATGTGTTCCGAGCCTTCAGGATGGAAGGTGATGATATTGGCGCCAGCCTTGGCGAAGTCGGGAATGATGCGATCCACCGGCTTGACCATCAGATGCACGTCAATCGGTACCTGCACATGCGGGCGGATTGCTTCGCATACCAGCGGTCCGATCGTCAGGTTGGGAACATAATGGTTGTCCATCACGTCGAAGTGGATAATGTCGGCGCCGGCAGCGACGACATTGCGGACTTCTTCGCCCAGACGGGCGAAATCGGCGGACAGGATACTGGGGGCGATACGGTAGTTAGGCATGGCGATATGGCTCTGGTAGGGCGATGGTGCGATTAAAGATGCGCTATTTTACCCGTTCGCCGCGCCCCGGTTTTGTTGCAAGCCTTGCACTTGCGGTTGTTTTCGTGTGGAATGGGCCTGGCTTTTTACAAAATCGAGGAAATCCGCATGGCAACGTATGAGTTTACGGTGACGGTCAAGACGCAGTACCTGGAAGAGCAATCCGACCCGGCACGTTCACATTATGTGTTTGCCTACGCGATCACCATCGTCAATACCGGACAGGTGCCTGCCCAGCTGATTTCGCGCCATTGGATCATCACCGACGCCAACAATCACACGGAAGAAGTGCGTGGATTGGGCGTGGTGGGGCATCAGCCGTTCCTGCAGCCGGGGGAGCAGTTCGAGTACACCAGCGGGACGTCGCTGAAGACGCCGCAGGGCTCGATGCACGGAGAGTATTTCTGCGTCGCCGAGGATGGCGAGCAATTCGACGTGAAGATTCCGGAATTTATCCTGTCGCTGCCACGCACGCTGCACTAAGCGTTGAGCTTAGTGGTGCCACATTAAGCGTTCAAGCCTGATTGTCGTCTTTCTTATCGCTTGGATTTTTTGTCTGAACGGGGTGATCCGGCTTGCGTCCGGAAAACATGGTCCACCAGACGATGAATACGAAGATAAAGAAGGCGCCGCCGGCTTCGAGTATTAACCACCACATTTTCACGTTTCCTCAATGTCACTTATCCAAAAGAGCTCTCGCACCAGTTTACCTGCATTAGCCGTCATCGTCGCTTTATGTCTCGCAGCCTGCACGACGACGCGTCCGCTCCCGCCGGTGACGCCGACTCCTCCCACCAAACCGACGACACCGACAACGCCGGCAACGTCTGAAGCGCAGACGCTGCAGCGAAGCACGTTCGCCGCCATGCCGGGCTGGGATCGCGACGAAGTGCGTGAAGCCTGGCCGGCTTTCCTGACTTCTTGCCAGACGCTGGTTCGCCGCCCCGAGTGGAAAAACGCGTGTACCACCGCACGCCAGGTCAATGCCAGCGACGAAGGCGCCATCCGCGCGTTCTTTGAGTCCGGCTTTACGCCCTACAAGGTATTCAATCCCGACGGCAGCGATACCGGTCTGGTCACCGGCTACTACGAACCCCTGCTGCGCGGATCGCGCAAACGCGGCGGGCCGTATCAGACGCCTCTCTACAAGGCTCCGGATGATTTGCTGACGATCGATCTGGCAAGTCTCTATCCGGAACTGAAGAACATGCGGTTGCGCGGCCGCGTGGTCGGCAATAAGGTCGTTCCTTACTTTTCGCGCGCCGAGCTGTTGCAGTCGGGCGCACTGAATGGCAAGGAGCTGGTCTGGGTGGATGACCCGGTGGAAGCCTTCTTCCTGCAGGTGCAAGGCTCCGGTCGCGTGATTCTGGATGGTTCGCAAGAGACGGTGCGTCTGGCCTACGCCGATCAGAACGGCTATCCCTACAAGTCCATCGGACGTTATCTGGTGGACAAGGGCGAAATGACGCTGTCGCAGGCTTCGGCGCAGGGCATCAAGGCTTGGGTGATTGCCAATCCGTCGCGCCAGAATGAGCTGTTGAACGCGAATCCCAGCTACATTTTCTTCAAAGAAGAGAAAGTCGGGGATCCCTCGAAGGGCCCGAACGGCGCGATGGGCTTGCCGTTGACCGGCCAGCGCTCAATTGCGGTCGATCGCCAGCATATTCCTCTGGGCGCGCCGGTGTTTTTAGCGACGACACAGCCGAATAGCGATGCGCCTCTGCAGCGCCTTGTGCTGGCGCAAGACACCGGTGGTGCGATTCGTGGTGCGGTTCGGGCGGATTACTTCTGGGGTTTTGGCAATGAAGCAGGCGAAAAGGCCGGCGCCATGAAGCAGCGCGGAATGATGTGGGTGTTGTTGCCGAATCCCTGAGTTGTCTTGTTTGAGCCACTTATATAAGAGGTTCGATGTCTTTTAGTGCCTCTAATAAATACAATGCTGTGTAGCGTATAAAGAAAACCCGGCTTGCCTGTATAGAGCAAGCCGGGTTTTTTATTGGGAGAAGCTTTATGTTGATTAACGCAGGACCAGCACAGGGATGGAAGCGTGGGCCAGCACTTTTTGCGTCTTGCTTCCAAGAAATAATCTGCTGAGCCCGCTGCGGCCGTGAGACGCCATGAAAATCACGTCGCAATTAAATTTCTTGGCGGCGTTGACGATTTCCTCGTCCGGGGCGAACGACAGGACCGTGGTCGTTTCGCAATCTACGCCGGCAGCTTGGGCGGCGTCGGAGATTTTCTTCACGTTTTGTTCGGCGAGGGTGCGGACGTTCTCTTCATATATGCCGGGATCGATTGCCATGGAGCTTTCGGCCAGGGGCGAGAACGGATAGGGCTCTGCGACTGAAATCCCGATGATCCTGGATTTGCAATGCTGCGCGTAGTCGATGGCGTTGGCGATAGCCTTGTCCGAGCGCTCCGATCCATCCGTGGGTACAAGAATGGTCTTGAACATGTGATCCTCCTTTGTTGTGGTGAAGGGGGTGCTATCAGTATAGGCTCAGACCTCGAGGGAGCGAACTAATTCCTTGCGGCCCTTTGATCTTGCGCAAGTTTCATTGGCGGTACAATCAGCGGAGCAAGAATATTTCACTTCCGTGCTACCCCTATAGAGAGGAGACAAGATGAGTTACGAAAACATTTTGACCGAGACACAAGGCAAAGTCGGCGTTATCCGCTTAAATCGCCCGAAAGCACTCAATGCGCTGAATGACCAGTTAATGATCGAGTTGGGCGAAGCCTTGCTGGCGTTCGACGCCGACGAAGCACTGGGTTGTATCGTCATTACCGGTAGCGAGAAGGCATTCGCCGCCGGTGCCGACATCACCGTCATGGCTGGCTATAACTACATGGATGTGTTCAAGGGGGAGTTCATTACACGCAACTGGGAAACCATTCGTCGCGTGCGCAAGCCGGTGATTGCTGCCGTGGCGGGTTACGCTCTGGGTGGCGGCTGCGAACTGGCCATGATGTGCGATTTCATTATTGCTGCGGATACTGCCAAGTTTGGCCAGCCCGAGGTGAAGCTGGGCATCGTTCCCGGTGCTGGCGGGACACAGCGCCTGCCGCGCGCAGTTTCAAAGGCCAAGGCGATGGACTTATGTCTGACCGGTCGCATGATGGATGCACAGGAAGCTGAGCGCGCGGGCCTGGTATCACGCGTCGTTGCCGCAGACAAGCTGATGGACGAAGCGCTGGCTGCTGCCATCACGATTGCCGACATGTCACAGCCCGTGGTGGCTATGATCAAGGACTCGGTGAATCGTGCATACGAATCGACGCTGTCCGAAGGCATCAAATATGAGCGCGCGATGTTCTACAGCTGCTTCGCTACCGAAGATCAGACGGAAGGCATGAAAGCGTTCATGGAGAAACGTCCACCGAACTTCAAGAACCAATAATCTGCCGTTCTGGTTTAGGTAAAAAACTAAGCCCATCCCGTCAGGGATGGGCTTAGTGCTTTTGGGTTTGACTTTTGTTTGCGCTGTAATCCAGTGCTGGCAGGGGTTTTCGGGGGATGGTAGAAGAAACCTCAAATAATTTCGCAAAAGGGGTTGCGGTATTGGTGAGAGCTTTGCTATAGTTCGCCTCCCCGCTGATTCAGCGATGCAGCAAGCCGCAAGGCAGCGCAGATTTGAAGAGGGTGAGGGAAGTAAAACAGGTTTTTGGAAGTGAGAAGTTGCAGTAAGAATTTTTAGTGAAGCGTTAAAAAAGTTGTTGACGCAAATTAAAAAACACTACATAATCTCGTTTCTCTGCTGCTGACAAACAAAACGATTTGTTAGCGACGCAAGCGGTAGTCAATACGGCGGCGAAGCAGTCAAGGTTCTT
>NZ_JBXANR010000003.1:0-875564 GCF_058801885.1 Herbaspirillum sp. GW822-FHT03A08
TCAGGTGGCGCATTCCTTCATCACCAGCGGCTCGGTGCGGGAGGCTGTTGTAGGCCGTATCGGCAAGTTTGTCTGATTTTCTTGTGTTGTGTGTTGAGAAAAGGGCAGCTGCGGCTGCTCTTTTTTATGGTGCTTTGCCGAAGGCTTCGCGCAGCTTTTTCTTGGCTTGTTCCAGTGTGTGTTTGCGTTCCTTGCCGAGGTTGCGGCCGCCGCGGTTGATGTAGAAGTTGAGCATCGACATGGCGGACTGGAAGGGCGAAGCCTTGCGGCGGCCGCTGCGCTCGGAGGCGCTTTTTAGCGAGGTGGCGATTTCTGCGGCGCTGCCGGTCTTGAAGATGTCGTGCTTGATGTCCATGGCGTCGCTGGTTTCGTTGACGTGCTTGGACCAGCGGTTGATGTGGGTGGATTTACTTGCGTGGTGGCGGGCGTGGGTGCGGCGGGAGGTGTTGCCTTTCTTTTGACGGTGCAGGTGAGAGAGGTGGGTTGCTGCGGTGGTCATGGTGGACTCCTTGGCGGTTTGGGCGTCGGAGGTTTAGCGTAGGCTTGTGCGTGGTTTTTGGGTATCGGCGGGTTTGAGGTTGTGGAGTAAGGATGGTCCTACATGTTTTGTTAGGACTGGCTTTGGCGGTAATTGAATCTTTTCTTTCTTCGGACGACCGTGCCGGGGGGAGCCCGGCGTCAGCAGATGAAGATCGGGAAGGGAAACAACTCGCTCAAGCGGACTTCGAGACTGGCGCGCTTCGTTTCGCCGTCGGGTACTGAAGGGACACGATTTTTTCCGGATTTATTTACTTCGTCGTTCCAACGAGAGTTGGAACCCAGCGCCGTGAAGACGGTGGAGTGACGCTTCAACGTCACAGGGGCCCGGCATCCGCTGGGACGACGGCGTGTGCAGGTCTTAGCCTCAAACCACAACGCTGGAAATATCGCTGATGTTTTCACGCAATTGCGAGGCGTCTTGTTTTGGTGGACGTCCAAACAGTCGTGAGTACTCGCGGCTGAATTGCGACGGGCTTTCGTAGCCCACGGTGTAGGCTGTGCGGGTGGCATCAACGTCAGAGGCGAGCAGGCGTCGCGCGGCCTGGAGCCTGAGCGTTTTTTGATATTGCAAAGGACTCGTCGAAGTCGCCGCGCGGAAGTGGCGGTTGAAAGATGCGACGCTCATCCCGGCGATGTCTGCCACGGTTTCGATGGGAAATGATTCATCGAAGTGGTTGCGCATCCAGTCGATGGCTCTTCTGATCTGCGCCAGCCGGCCTTCTTCGCGCGCTATCTGCCGCAGCAACGGCCCGTGAGGACTCTGCAGCAGGCGGTACAACAACTCGCGCTCTCTTGAGGCGGCAAGAACTGGAATGTCCTTCGGCGTGTCGAGCAAGGCCAGAAGGTGGTCCCAGGCTTCCAGTACTTCGCGGGAAACTGTCTCAATGTGGAAGCCTAAAAATTCCTTTTTCGATGGTTCCCCGGGCATGTCGGCAATCAGCGCGGTGAAGATCTCATGATCCAGCGTCAGGCCCGTGCCGAGATAAGGCTTGTCGCCGTCCATTTCGAATATGCAACAAGTCGTCGGCAACTCGATCAGCGATGCGAAACAAGCGCCAGCGCCATAGCGCAGCATTTTCTTGCCGACCATCATCTGCTTGGCACCCTGGAGAACCAGGCAGACACCGGCGGCAACGGCTGTAAATGTCGGCTCCGGTTGCCGGAAGGCGCCGATGGCAAGACGCGGAATGGCGGTCTCCAGCTGCTTGTCGTCGGCGTGGCGCAGCACCCGTCGGCACATCTGATCAAGTAAATCTTTCATGAATCCAGTGTGGCATGACTTGGGAATGAGATCAATAAAATGAGCGGATCAGGCAAGAATTTGCGCAGTTTTGGCGAGTAGATGTCATGTCGGGAGCGTATCTTGGGCAAGACGGGCGCGGTCACTACGCGTCCTTAACTTCACAGGAGAGAATCTTGACTATCAAACACTTCGATGCGCATTCGACAACAGACGATGTACTGGGCAATATCGATCTGCGCGGCAAACGTGCCTTCATCACCGGTGTCTCGGCAGGGCTGGGCGTGGAAACGGCGCGTGCTCTTGTGGCGCGCGGCGCAGAAGTGATCGGCACGGTGCGCGATCTCGGCAAAGCACACCGCGCCACGAAAGTTGTGCGCGATGCGGCAGAGCAAAGCGGCGGCCGTTTTGAAATTATCCAGATGGATCTGGCCGACCTTGCATCGGTGCGGGCGGTGAGCGATGCGATGGTCGCCGGGCAGAAATCCTTCGATCTGGTGGTCGCCAATGCCGGCATCATGGCGACGCCGTTTGAGCACACCAAAGACGGCTTCGAGCTTCAATTCGGCACCAACGTGCTGGGTCACTATGTACTGGCTAACCGTCTTGCACCCCTGATGAAGGAGGGGGCTCGCTTGATCGTGCTGTCTTCCAACGGCCACCGTTTTGCAGACGTCGATCTTGAGGATCCGAACTTTGCGAACGGGCCCTACGATCCATGGGTTGCCTACGGCCGCTCCAAGACCGGCGACGCGCTGCTGGCGGTTGCGTTCGACGCGCGCTATCGTCATCGCGGCGTGCGCGCAGCGAGCATCCATCCAGGCGTGATTCAGACGGAACTGATCCGCAACATGGAACCGGAAGCCTTCCAGGCCGCATTCGCCGCGATGAATGAACAGCATCTGGCGCAAGGACATCAGCCGTTTGAAGTGAAAACCGTCGCGCAAGGAGCGGCAACAACCCTATGGGCAGGCATCGTTGCGGATGCCGAAACGATCGGCGGCCGTTATTGTGAGGATTGCCATGTCGGGGAGATTTTGTCGGACGATGCGCTTGTTAGCGCATTCAGTGCCGGCGTACGTCCCTATGCAATTGATCCGAAGCGGGCCGATGCGCTTTGGGAGAAGGTGGGGGAGCTTGTTGGTGAGAAGTTTTAAAGCCTCTGTAACGCCGACATCAGTTGAGCGCTGACGCCACTGGGTCCCAGCGTTCGCTGGGACGACGCAAACGAGGCCGGAAGAAGTTGATGCATCAAAGGTTCCAACAAGACTGGCGATGCGAAGCGAGCCAGTCTAGAGGTCCGCTTGAGAGTAGCCGGTGTCAGCAGAGGAAAATCGGATTAATAAGGGAAAAATGTCTGAGCAGAGTGAGTTGTTTTTCCTTCCCGATTTTCCTCTGCTGACACCGGGAACCCCCGAAGAGGGCTACAACCAGGCGGTCGCTTCTTTTGCTCACTTTTCTTGGCGAGACAAGAAAAGTGAGTAGCTGCCGGGCTACCCCCGGCAGGGTCGTCCGAACAAAGAAAAGATTCAATTACAGATAAAACCAGCCGGAACAAAACACACCGAAAAAAAGAACACTCAGTCCTCATCCCCCAAATCTTTCTTCACCACCGCATAACGCAGCAACGTCCTCTTCCGAGCCTCTGCATGATCCACCATAGGCTCCGGATAATCCTTCCCCAACTTGACCCCGGCAGACTTCAACAAGTCAGCAGGACACAACCAGGGCGCATGAACATACTTATCCGGCAAGCCGGCCAGCTGCGGCAGATACCGCCGGATGAACTTCCCCTCCGCATCAAACCTCTCCGACTGCGTGATCGGATTGAAGATACGGAAATAAGGCTGCGCATCGCACCCTGAAGAAGACGCCCATTGCCAGCCGCCGTTGTTGGCCGACAGGTCGAAGTCATTGAGCTGATCGGCAAAGTACTTCTCGCCCCAGCGCCAGTCGATCCCCAGATCCTTGGTGAGAAAGCTCGCTACTACCATGCGCAGACGGTTGTGCATGTAGCCGGTCTGGTTCAGTTGCAGCATTGCTGCATCCACCAGCGGATAGCCCGTACGTCCCTCGCACCACGCTGCAAAACTCGCGCGCGCGTGCTTGCCGCCTTCCCACTGAATCGCGTCGTAGTCCGCCTTGAAAGAGCGCTCAACCACGCGCGGATGATGGAACAGGATCATGAAATAAAAATCGCGCCACACCAGCTCGGACAACCACACCGGCGCACCGCGGCGGCCTTCGCCGATGCGCATGGCATCGACTGCGGCACGCGCCAGCGTGCGGATGGAGATCGTACCGAAGCGCAGATGTACCGACAGATACGACGGTCCTTTGATTGCCGGAAAGTCGCGGGTGTCGCCGTATTTTCCCAGCCGCGGCAGGAAGTCTTCCAGCAATTGCGCCGCGCCGGACATGCCGGTCGGGATACGCAGGTCCTTCAGATTGGTCGGCAGGAATCCGAGGTCTTTCAGTGTAGGGAATGCCTTGTGATGTTGCTTCGACGGCGGCGCCAGTTGTGCGAAATAGGCATCCACCGGATAAGGCTTGAGATAAAAGTCGCCGCCGGGGCCGGACAGCTTGTTCATCCATGCATTCTTGTAGGGCGTGAAGACGGAGAAAGGGCGGCCGGCCAGCGACAGTACTTCGTCTTTTTCAAAGATGACCTGATCCTTGTAGGTCAGCAACTGGCGGCCGTCTTTCTCCAGTTGTTTCTTGACGGCGGCATCGCGTTTGATCGCCTGCGGTTCGTAGTCGTGATTGGTGAAGACGGCGTCGACGCCGAGTTCTGCAGCCAGCGCCGGAATGTCTTGCAGGGCCGACGCATGGCGCACGATCAGCGCACCGCCGGCTGCGCGCAGGGCGGCGCCGAGTTCGGCGATGCAGGCCATGATGAATTCGATGCGGCGATCTGCTTGCAGGCCATCGGCGAGCAGCGCGTCGAGGATGTCGCGGTCGTAGACGAAGACGCAATGCACCTGCTTGCTTTGCCTGAGCGCATAGTACAAGGCGGCATGATCGCTGATGCGCAGGTCGCGGCGGAACCAGACGAGAGAAGAATCGAAAGTCGGCATGAAAGAGTGGGTGAAGAGGTTGGTGACGGCAATAACGTTCGATGGTAAAGCATCCGGGCGCTACAAACAAAAACAGCGACCATCAGGCCGCTGTTTTGCTGCAAGCAGCATTGCAACAACGAGGCGATCAACCGCCCAGATAGGCTTCGACCACTTTCGGGTTGTGCAGCAGGTTGGCGCCAGTGTCTTCCAGCACGATCTTTCCGGTTTCGAGCACGTAGCCGCGTTGCGCGATGCGCAGCGCCTGGCGTACGTTTTGTTCGACTAGCAGGACCGTCATGCCGGTCTTGTTGATCTCTTGCACGATGCGGAAGATTTCCTGGATGATCAGCGGCGCCAGGCCCATCGACGGTTCGTCCAGCAGCAAGACCTTGGGCTTGGCCATCAGCGCGCGGCCGATGGCGAGCATTTGCTGTTCGCCGCCGGATAGATTGCCGGCCAGGCCTTTGGCGCGTTGCTTGAGGACCGGGAACAGCGAATAGACCCATTCCAGATCGCCGGCTACGGCAGTCTTGTCCTTGCGCGTGTAAGCGCCGAGGGCGAGGTTTTCTTCGATGGTCAGGGTGGTCAGCGTGGCGCGGCCTTCGGCAACTTGCACCACGCCGCTGCCGACGATGCGGTGCGGTGACTGCTGCGTGATGTCGGCGCCGTTGAACAGCACTTTGCCGCGCGCCGCTTTAACGAGGCCGGAGATCGCCAGCAGCGAGGTGCTCTTGCCGGCGCCGTTGGCGCCGACCAGCGCGGTGATTTCGCCTTCGTTCAGGGTCAGGCTGATGCCTTTGACGGCTTCGATGTGGCCGTAGGAAACCGCCAGGTCCTGGACTTGCAGAATGACTTTAGGGACTGTCTGGCTCATGGTTACGCTTCTTCCTTGCCGAGGTAGGCCTCGATCACTTCCTGATTGTTCTTGATCTCATCCGGTGTGCCTTCGGCGATGATCTTGCCGAAGTTGAGCACGGCGACGCGGTCGCACAGGCCCATCACGAAACGCATGTCGTGCTCGATCATGAAGATCGAGAAACCGCGTTGCTTGATGTTGATGATTTCTGCCATGAGTTCGGTCTTTTCCGCCGGGTTCATGCCGGCCACCGGTTCGTCCAGCAACAGCAGCTTGGGTTTGGTCGCCAGCGCGCGGGCAAACTCCAGCTTGCGCTGTTCACCGTAGGAGAGGCTGTCGGCGAGCATGTCGGCCTTATGGTCCAGGCGTACCCAGGACAGCAGCTCCAGCGCGCGTTCGCGGGCTTCCTTTTCGATCTTGCGGAATGAGCCGAGGTTCAGCAGCAAGCCGCCGAAACCGTAGTCGAGGTGATCGTGCATGCCGACCACGACGTTTTCCAGCAGCGTCATTTCCTTGAACACGCGGATGTTCTGGAAGGTGCGCGCGATGCCGCGCTCGGTGATCTTGTGCGGAGCGACGTTGCCGATGTCCTGGCCGTCGAACACGATGTTGCCGGAGGAGGCGCGCAGCAGGCCGGTGATCAGGTTGAATACGGTGGTCTTGCCGGCGCCGTTGGGGCCGATCAGACCGAAGATGCCGCCTTCGGGCACATGGAACTGGACGCCTTGCAGAACCTGCAAACCGCCGAAGTTTTTACTGATCTGGTTGAATTGTAAAAGCATCAGTTCACCTTCTTGCTTGCAGTTTTACCGGCATTGCGGCGTTGCATGAACGCGCGAATGCGACGCGGATCCCAGATACCCTTCGGCAGATACAGCACGACGAGGATCAGGATCAGGCCGTTGGCGGCCAGGCGGAAGTCCTTGAAATGGCGCAGCACTTCCGGCAGCAGCGAGAGGATGGTCGAGCCGATCATCGGGCCGATCAGATTGCTGGTGCCGCCGAATACGGCCATGGTCAGGATATCCACGGCGTTTTCAAAGCCGTAGTTGTTGGGGCCGATGGTGAAGGTGTAGTGCGCATTCAGGGCGCCGGCCACACCGGCGATTGCAGCACCGATGACGAAGGCCAGCAGCTTGTAGCCGGCCACGTTGACGCCCATCAGGCGGGCGGCAACTTCGTCTTCCTTGATCGCCTCAAAAGCGCGGCCGATCTTGGAGCGGCGTACGCGGGCGAGGAAATACACCGTCACGCCCAGCAGCAGCACGATGTGCCACCACTCGGTGACCGGCGGAACACCGTTCAGGCCCATCGGGCCGCCGGTGATTTCCATGTTCAGCACGACCACGCGCACCACTTCGCCGAAGCCCAGCGTGGCCATCGCGAGGTAGACGCCGGACAAGCGCAGCGTCGGGATGCCGATCACCAGCGCCACCAGCGCCGGCAGGATGCCACCGGCTGCGAGCGCGACCGGGAAGGGCAGACCTGCCTGCATGGTAATCAGGGATGCGACGTAAGCGCCGATCCCCATGAACGCTGCGTTGGCCAGCGACAGCAGGCCGCACGACAGCGTGACGTAGATTGACAGGGCCAGCATGGCGTTGACGCCGACGCTGAAGATGACGGTGTTATACGTCGCCCAGAATCCATCCCACCATTCCATCATACTCATGGGATTAAGCCTTTCTTTCGAGCACTTTGCCGAACATGCCGGAAGGCTTGACCAACAAAATCAAAAACAGGAGACCGAACGCCACCGCATCGCGGAAGTCGCTCGAAATGTATGCCACGGTCAGCACTTCGGCAAAGCCGAGGAACAGGCCGCCGATCATCGCGCCGCGGATGTCGCCCATGCCGCCCAGGATGATCACGGCGATGCCCTTGTGCAGCATCGGCTGGCCCATGAAGGGCGAGATCGCGTTGAATGACAGGCCGACCAGTACGCCCGCTGCGCCGCCGAGGGCTGCTGCTGCGAACGAGGTGAGGTAGAACAGGCCTTCAACGTTGATGCCCAGCAGATAAGCGGCTTTCGGCGACTCGGCGATCGCGCGCAGAGCGCGGCCCAGTTGCGTGCGGCGCATCACGGCCAGCAGCACGATCATCAGCACGAAGGCGATGACCACGATGCCGACTTGTACCGCGGTGACGTGCATGTTGCCGATGGTGACGCTGTCTTCCGGAATGGTGCCGATCGGGAAGCGCTTGTTCTCGGCGCCGAACAGGCCTTGCGCCAGATTAGTCAGCATGATCGCGACACCGATGGTGGCGATCATGGGAATCAGGTGGGGTGCATTGCGCTTGCGCAGCGGTTTCAGCACCAGGAAGTCGACGATGAGGCCGATCAGTCCGGTGGCGACCATTGCCGCGAGCATGGCCAGCCAGAGCGGCAGCGCCAGCTTCTCGACCAGCAGCAGGGCGGCATAGCTGCCCAGCATGAAGATCGCGCCGTGCGACAGGTTGATGACGCCGAGTACGCCGAATACCAGCGTGAACCCGAGCGCAAAGAGCGCATAGACGCTGCCTAGCGAAAGGGCATTGATAAGTTGTTGTTCTAACATAGGACCTGCGAATAGAGTGATGACGAATAGTGAGGAGCGCCGGTCTCATCCGTCAGTCATGCATGAACATGCACGCGCTGGCAGGCTGGCGATGTATCCCTCGTTACATCAGAAAAGCGGCTTTTGGCTAGCCTGTTCTTTTTCGCGATTGGGTAAAGCTTGTGACACTAACTGAGCAGTGGGAACAAAAAGACTCCGGTAAAAAATACCGGAGTCTTTGAGCTCGTTCTTCCTGTTGAAAATTACTTCAGCAGAGTGAACTTGCCGCCCTTGGCGATGCTGACGACAGCTTCCTGTTGTGCATCGAAGCCGACTTGCTTGCCGGCGACGGCAGGCGCAGCGCGGAAGGCGAACTTACCGGTCGCGCCGTCGATCTTGACGGTAGGCAGGGCCAGACGCAGAGCGTCACGGTCCTTGTCCAGTGCGCCGGACAGCTTGACGTTCTTGAGTGCTTCAGCAACCACGTGCAGTGCATCGTAGGCTTGTGCGGAGAACTGGTCAGGATCGGAACCGAACTTGGCCTTGTACGCGGCGATGAACGCCTTGTTGGCGGGAGTCAGGTTTTCCGACGACCATGGGCTGCCCATCAGCGTGTTGTCGCCTGCGTCCTTGGCGATTTCAAACAGCTTCGGCGAGTTCAGGCCGTTGCCGCCGATGAACGGTTGCTTCATGCCCAGCGCGCGGGTTTGCAGGATGATGTTCGCAGCTTCTTCCGCCAGGCAGGAGCAGACGATGGCGTCAGGATTGCCGGCCTTGATCTTGGTCAGCTGTGCCTTGAAGTCGACGTCGCCCTTGGCATACGCTTCAGTCGTTGTGGTCGGGATCTTTTGCTGCTCCAGCGTGGCCTTGAAGACGTCGTAGCCGGACTTGGTGAACGCATCGTCGTTACCGTAGATCACGGCGACTTTCTTGATGCCGAAATGCTTGACTGCTGCTTTGACGGTCACTGGCAACACGTCGGCTTCCATGACGGAGTTACGGAAGGTGAACGGGCCCATGGCAGTGATGCCGTCGGCAGTGTTGCTGGTGCCGAAAGCGACGACCTTGGCGGCGTTGGCGATCGGGTCAGCAGCAAAAGCGGAATTGGACAGGGTCGGGCCGAAGACCATCAGTACCTTGTCCTGGAAAATCAGTTTTTTGAAGACGTTGATGGCTTCTTCTTTCTTGCCTTGTTCGTCTTCTGCAATCAGGACCAGTTTGTTGCCGTTGACACCGCCCTTGGCGTTGACTTCGTCAGCGGCCAGCGTGAAGCCGTTCTTGATGGCGACGCCGTATTTGGCGGCAGGGCCGGTCAGTGCAGCGGCGAGGCCGAGCTTGACGTCGGCAGCCAGGGCTGCATTTGCCAGAGTTGCACCGATCATCAGCGCAGGCAGGGTCTTTAAAGCGGTTTTAAGCATGTTGAATCGCATCGAGTTCTCTCCTTAGTTAGATATTCTTATAGAGGATGACGCGAAATATTAGCCGGGGGTAACCGACGCAGGAATCTTTGGTGGGACTCCCTATTTTGCTCCATCCTCTGGGGCCTGTTAGTAATGAATTTGCGAGATGCGTTTCAAGCATAAGGCGTGCTGGCAAGGCGCGTGGCGTAGCAGGTGGCGGGCCCACCTGCAAGCCATGCAACGCGGCCAGCGCGCCTTATGCTTGAAACCCTTCGGGAACGGCTGCAGGCGTCGCCTGCCGTTATTGCAGCTCCTTGCCGTAGCACCGCTACGTCGCGTCGCTGCGCCTAGGCAGTCAACGCCTGCCGCGCGTTCGCACTCGCAAATTCATTACTAACAGGCCCGAGACCGTTGTGCGGTCTTTGGGATACAACCGGTCAAGAATACCGTAAACCGGCTTAAACACACTGCTGCACTGCAACCTGATAAGTTGCCTTGCAGCGGTCTGCAGACTCCGCCGAAGCGGAGGTGACACTGATGACAGATTTGATGCGGCTCCATCCGGAGACGGAGCGGTCCTGCTGATTACCTCGCACTGCTACTTTTGGTACAGACTCAGTACAGCGGCATCCGGGTCGCGTTGGCAGTTCGGATGCCGCTGGTATTTCTTTATTTCTTTATTGCTTTATTCCTCGGTCGCAGTCTTACAGCGACTTGCGCACTTCCGCGATCGCCAGACGTACCTGATTCGGGGCGGTTCCGCCGATGTGGTCGCGGGCGGCAACGGAACCTTCCAGCGTCAGGACGCCGAAGATGTCGTTTTCAATCAAGGGCGAATAGACGCGCAGTTCTTCCAGCGTCAGGTCCGACAGGTCGCAGTTGCGGTCGACGCAGGTGCGCACGGCGTGCGCGACGGCTTCGTGCGCATCGCGGAACGGCAGGCCCTTTTTGACCAGATAGTCGGCCAGGTCGGTGGCAGTGGCGTAACCCTGCAGTGCGGCGGCGCGCATGGCTTCCGGCTTGACGGTGATGCCGCTCGCCATGTCGGCAAAAATGCGCAGCGTGTCGGTCAGTGTGTCGACGGTGTCGAACAGCGGTTCCTTGTCTTCCTGGTTGTCCTTGTTGTAAGCCAGCGGCTGGCCTTTCATCAGGGTCAGCAGGGCGATCAGGTGGCCGTTGACGCGGCCGGTCTTGCCACGCGCCAGTTCAGGCACGTCCGGGTTTTTCTTTTGCGGCATGATCGACGAGCCGGTGCAGAAGCGGTCGGCGATGTCGATGAAGCCGACGCGCGGGCTCATCCAGATCACCAGCTCTTCCGACATGCGCGAAATGTGAGTCATCACCAGTGCGGCCGCGGCGCAGAATTCAATTGCGAAGTCGCGGTCGGAGACGGCGTCCAGCGAATTGCGGCAGACGTCGTCGAATCCCAGCGTCTTGGCAACGCGCAGGCGGTCGATCGGAAAGGTCGTGCCGGCCAGCGCAGCGGCGCCCAGCGGCAGGCGGTTGACGCGCTTGCGCGCATCGGCCATACGCTCGGCATCGCGGCCGAACATTTCAACATAGGCCAGCACGTGGTGGCCGAAAGTGATCGGCTGCGCCACTTGCATATGGGTGAAGCCCGGCAGGATGGTATCGGCGTGTTGCTCGGCCAGATCCACCAGCGCAGCGCGCAGGTCGCGCAGCAGGCCGCTGATATCGTCAATGGCGGATCGCATGTACAGTCGAATGTCGGTCGCGACCTGATCGTTGCGGGAACGGCCGGTGTGCAGACGCTTGCCGGCGTCGCCGACCAGTTCGGTCAGGCGCTTTTCGATGTTCAGGTGGACGTCTTCGAGGTCGAGCAGCCATTCGAACTGGCCGCCGTCGATTTCACCCTTGATTTGTGCCATGCCGCGCTGGATGTCGGCGTAATCCTGTGCGCTGATGATCTGCTGATGCGCCAGCATTTCTGCATGGGCAAGCGAGCCTTGAATGTCGAACTGCGCCAGGCGCTTGTCGAAAAAGACAGAGGCGGTGTAACGTTTCACCAGATCGGAAACGGGTTCGGAAAAGCGAGCCGACCAGGCTTCGCCTTTTTTCGATAATTGAGCGGTCATAGTGGGGGTCCCGGAGAATACGCGATTATAGCAAGTCGATGACATTTGAGCCACGCCACAGGATGCTCCGGCATGGTGCGGATCCTGACGGGGCGCAAATTGGCGGCAAGTCCGGGGCAAGTCAATAGGGAAATTTCTGCGTGGTGCAGATGCAGGCATGATGGCAACATCGAGGCAATATCAATGGGGCGTGGCATAAAAAACATTGCACTCTTGCCAAATCTTGAAGATACTCAAATTGCTGTTTTGTAAATCCAACTAATTCGATTTTGTCTGGCTTGTTAACCAGAAATCTGACAGGCTGACGTGGTCTCATCCGGGGAGAGGTCTCATGAATTTAGAAGCACTGTTTCAGCAACAAGCAGCATTGCCAAGCATTCCCAAGGTCGTACAGGAAGTCATCGAGAGCTTCAACAACGACAATGTATCGATCGAAGACATCGCCAAGAAACTGAGCGCCGATCAGGTGCTGAGCGCCAAGCTGTTGCGCCTGGCGAACTCTTCCTACTATCACGTCTCGCGCAGCATCGGCACCGTCGACGACGCCGTCCTGATGCTGGGTTTCATGACCGTGCGCACGCTGGTGGTCAGCACCGGCCTGACCGGCAGCTTCAAGTCCATGTCGGGTGTGGATCTCAAACTGTTCTGGCGCTATAGCCTGCATACCGCAATCGTCGCCAAATGGCTGGCGAAGAAGCAGGGCGTCAACTCGGATCTCGCCTTCACGGTTGGCATGATGCACGCCATCGGTCAACTGGTCATGCATGCGGTCATGCCGGAGCAAACCTTGCAGATCGACAAGATCGCCAGCCCCATCGATGCGCGTCGTCTGGACGTCGAGCGCACTACGTTCGGCTATGACTTCTCCGATGTTGGTGCTGAGCTGGCCAAGCGCTGGCGCTTCCCTGACGAATTCTCGGATGCAATCAAGGCTTTCCCGACGCCGCTGGAAGTGACGCCATTCAACAAGATCGCAGCTGTTATCCACATCGCCGCATGGCGGGCTCGCGCGGAAGAGAATAAATATTCCCGCGAGGAAATGGAGTCGACTTTCCCCGACGACGTTGCGGCCAAGCTGGGCGTGAAATCGACGGTGCTGCTGGATGAATTGCCGCCGCTGGCCGAGTTGGGTGCAGGGATGGAAGAGTTGATTTCCTGAACGGAAATTGCTCTTCGGAAATCCGTAGGTGTTGTATGGATTGCGGCCGCATTGTGGGCCGCAATTTTTTTGATTTCTCTGAATTGATCTCTCTGAATTAATCTCTTTAGTCGGACGAGAGTGTTCGCACCATCGTGATCTCACTGGCGACGAATCCCGCCTTGCGATACAGCGCCTGTGCCGCTTCGTTATGCGCAAATACGTTCAGGCTCAGGCTGGCGAGGCCGCGCAGTCTGACTTCTTCCAGTAATAGTTCCAACGCAGCGCTGGCAAAACCGCGCCGGCGATGTTCGGCGTCGATCGTCAGGTCGTACAGGAAGGCCGACGTCTCGCCATCTTCCTCCACTTCGCCAAACCAGATCTCGCCGACACTGGCGCCGCTTTCTTCTTCCTGCAACAACATCAGATAGTGGCCCGGTGTGGCCAGGCCGAGCGGCAGCAAGGCTTGCAGGTTGGCGCGCGCTTGCGGCTGGCTGGTTTCCAGCGAGGGCAGGCCGGTCAGGCGGCATTGTTCGGCATAGTCGGTGGACGAGGTTTCGACAAAGCGTTCGAAGTCGGTAGTCGTCATGGGAATCATCTTGAGCTGGTGCGGCATGGGCGTCCTTCGGGAATACCGGCTTGTGTTTTGCGGTAAATAAGTTAATAATAATCATTCTTATTTAAGAATGGCGTCACCGGATGTTCCAAGGGGGGAGCATGTCCAGTAGTATTCATAACAACATCGACACGATTGATCGCAGCGAATTCCTGAGCAGCCTATTTGTCTGCCATCAGGGCTGGCTTGCGTCGTGGCTGCGTAAAAAGACCGGCTGTCCCCATCATGCGGCCGATCTGGTGCAGGAGGCGTTCATGCGCGTGCTGACGCTGGCCGATCCCACACAATTGCAACAGCCGCGTGCTTTTCTGACGACTACAGCCACGCGCCTGATGATTGATGAAGCGCGCCGCCGCAAACTCGAACAAGCGTATCTTGAAGCGCTGGCCGGCATGGCCGGCGCTGATGAAGATGTCGCGCACTCACCCGAACAGATCATGCTTGCCGTAGAAGCGCTCAACGCCATCGCCGCGATGCTGGAAGGGCTCGCTGCAAAGCCGCGCCGCGCATTTCTGATGAACCGTCTGGACGGCGCCGGCCATGCCGAGATCGCTGCCGAGCTGGGCGTGTCCGTGAGCATGGTCAAGCAATATATCGCCACGGCCATCGGTCATTGCTACCGCGTCCTTTATCCGATCGTCGGCGCAGCATGAACCATATCGCCGCACCCGAGCCGGATCAGGCTACCGTCGATCGCGCCATTGCGTGGCTGACGCTGCTCAGCTCAGGGCAAGCCGGTGAGCACGAGCGGGGGCAATACCGTCAATGGCGCGCCGCCGATCCGCAGCATGCATTGGCCGCCAGCCGGATGGAGCAAATGTTTGCGCATTTCGACGCCTTGCAGGCGGGGCCGGCCAACAAGGCGCTCGACGCCGTTGCTGTGAAGAAGCGCCGTTTGGCGTTGGCTCCGGTTGTTGCCATGCTTGCCGTGATGCTGATCTCTGCAATGGGTTTGTATGCCGCTCAATCGGAATGGCGCGTCTGGCTTGCCGATTACCGTACCGGGGCAGGCGAACGCCGCACCATCGAACTGGCCGATCATAGCCGGATCACGCTCAACAGCGAGAGTGCCGTGGACGTCAGCTATGCAAGCGATGGTCGCCGCGTCGCGTTGTTGCGCGGCGAAGTGCAAGTGGACGTCGCGCACATTGACGACCCGGCATCGCAGCCGTTTGTTGTGTCCACCCGAGATGGCACGGCGCGTGCGCTGGGCACCAGATTCATCGTGCGGCGCGACGTCGACAGCACGCTGGTCACGGTGCTGGAATCCGCTGTGCAAGCCAGCGCAGCTGAGGGGAATGCGACGCAGACTGTGGTCGCGGGCAAGCAGGCGATTGTGACCAGAGATGCAGTTACTGCGCCCCAAAGTATCGACGCCGATCAGGCGGGCGCCTGGGCTGGCGGCAGGCTGATCGCCGACAACACGCCCTTGTCGGAAGTGCTGGCGGCGCTGAGTCACTATCGCCACGGCATGTTGCGTTACGACGCGGAGCAGGCTGCCGCGTTGCGTGTATCAGGCGTGTTTTCGCTGGACGACAGCGACCGTACGCTGGATGCCTTGCAGTCGGCGTTGCCGATCCGCGTGCAGCGTTATACGCCGCTGCTCACGGTTGTGAAATTTCCGAAGATGGTTGAAAAAGCACCGGCCGGGCACTGATTGAAAATATTTTTGGCCGGTGACTGTCTCTTTTTCTTTTTGCTTCGTCATGGTTAGTGATACCCATAAAAAGGACCTGACATGACGTTGAATCTTCGTATTTCTCCACTCTGCGCCGCCGTGCGGCTGAGTCTGTTTTGCCTCACCACAGCCGGCGCCATGATGTCGGCGCCGGCGCTGGCGCAGAACGCCGCCAGCGCCAATGCGGTCACGCCGCAAACGACCTACAGCATCGCTCCCGGTACACTCGGCAGTGCGCTCAACAAGTTTGCACAGCAAGCCGGCGTGACGCTGGTGTTCGATCCCAAACTGGCTGAAGGCCTGAGCAGCGGCGGCCTGAACGGTCGCTATACCGTGCGCGAAGGATTCGACAACCTGCTCAGGGGCTCCGGCCTGACAGCGGTGGCGCAAGCGGACGGCAATTATCTGATTCAGCGCCCGGCAGCCGCCGCAGGCAAACCGCGCGCAGCGGCCCAGGATGCCTCCGGGTTGAGCGAAGTGGTAGTGGTCGGCTCGCGTACCCCGACATCCATTACCGAATTGCCGAGCACCGCCTGGGTGATCGACAGCGAACAGATCAGCGAGCAGGCGCGCGCCGGTGTGCCGCTCAAGGAGTTGCTCGGCAATCTGGTGCCGGGTCTGGACATTGGCCCGCAAGGCAGAACCAACTACGGCCAGAATCTGCGCGGCCGCAGCGCGCTGGTGATGATTGACGGCATTTCGCTCAACGGCTCGCGCGCCCTGAGCCGCCAGTTCGATTCCATCGACCCGTTCAATATCGAACGCATTGAGGTCCTGTCCGGCGCCAGCGCACTGTATGGCGGCAACGCCACCGGCGGCATCATCAACATCGTGACCAAGCGTGCCAAGTCGGGCGATCTGGCCTTTACCAGCGAAGCCGGTTTCCGCAGTGGATTCCGCAGCGGCGACGATTTCGACTGGCGTCTGGCACAGTCCGTTTCCGGCGGCAATGACCGCGTGTACGGGCGGCTTGGCGTGGTCTACGGCAAGAACGGCGGCGCGTATGACGGCAGCGGTAAGGCGGTGATTCCTGATATTACTCAGACAGATTTGCAGTTCAACCAGTCGATCGATCTGCTCGGCAATCTGGATATCAATCTCGGCGGCGGCAGCAGCCTGAAGCTGCTCGGGCAGATTTACGATTCCGGCTATGAGCCCGGCAAGACGCTCTATATGGGGCCCAACCTGGGCGGCGCGATTCAGTTGACCGCGGCGCCGGTCAATCCTGCCTTGCTCGACGTGCGCGACGGTTTCACCTCGGACGTCAAGCCGCGCACCCAGCGCCAGATGCTGTCGGCCGATTATCATGCGGCCGATGTCCTTGGCGGGCAGGATTTTTATCTGCAGACTTATGCGCGGCAAGAGAAGCTGGATTTCTATCCTTTCCCGGGTACGGACAATTACACCATCGGCGGCGTTACGCGCCGTGCGCTGTACTACAGCACCTCGCGCCAGAACACGGATGCCTATGGCATCAAGACGGTCTTGTCCAAACAGTTCGACACCGTCAAGCTGACCTACGGCTTTGACTACGATCATGAAAAGTTTGAAGGCAATCAGGTCATGTTCGACACCACGCAGGCATTTTCCAGTGGCGGCCTGACATTCAACCGATCGAGCGAGATCGGCCGCTATCCCGGTTTCAAGACCAATATTTATGCAGTCTATGGGCAAGCCGACTGGAAGCTGAGCGATCGCTTCACAGCGTCCGGCGGCGTGCGTCGCCAACGCGCCAACATCAGCGTCGGCGATTTCGTGCAGGTGGCGCAGCAGCGTCTGGTAGCGGCTGGTGTGGGCGCATCGGCGCAGGCTATTCCGGGCGGTTCCAACAGTTACGACATGACGCTGTTCAACGGCGGTCTGTTGTTCAAGCTGACGCCGCAGCAGCAGATCTGGACCAATTATTCGGAAGGCTTTGAACTGGCAGATCCGGCCAAATACTACGGACAAGGAACGTACTCGCTGGTGGGCGGCGCCACCGGCACCTGGAATCTGCTGAACGCCGTCAGCCCGGGCACTTCGCCGATGAGTGGCATCAAGACGCGTCAGGTGGAACTCGGCTGGCGCCATCGCGGCGGCGGGCTGACGACGCAGGTGGCGGCGTTCTATGCCTGGTCGGACAAGGCGATCGAGGTCAACCGGACCACGCTCAATATCAACGTGGTGGATCAGAAAGTACGCAACATCGGTCTGGAAGGGCAGATCGGCTATGCCTTCAATGATCATTGGGATGTCGGCGCTTCGGGGCTGGCTATCATCACGCAGCAGGAAATCAACGGCGACTGGAGCAAACGCGACGTGACGGTGTCGAGCCCGTCCAAGCTGACTTCCTACGTCGGTTGGAAACAGACCGATCTGTCGATGCGCCTGCAGGGTACGCAAGTGTTCGGCGTCTCGGATGGGCAAGGCCACCGTCTGACCGGTTATGCCTTGTTCGATCTGCTGGGCGCTTACCAATTACCGAAGGGCGTGCTCAGTTTCGGTATCCAGAATCTGCTGGATCGCGACTACACCACGACCTGGGGGCAGCGCGCCAAGCTCCTGTACAGCAGCCTGATCGCCACGCAGGCGCTGGACTACAAAGGGCGCGGCCGGACTTTCGGTCTGACGTATTCGCTGGATTACTGATCGGCGATAGCGGCTGGCGCGAGCCAATAAAAAAAGCGGATGGGGCTTGCGCCTCATCCGCTTTTTTTCATGGTGTCAGCCTTGGCTTATTCCAGCTTGTCTTTCAGAAACTTCAGCATCTCGCGATAGGCTTCCGCGCGCGAGTCGGCATTGCCGCCGCTGGTGACGCCTTCGCCGCGTTTGCCGACGCCGGGGATATCCATGCGAACGTGGATGGGCAGGCCAGGCGCATCGAAGTCATGGTAGGTGTCCGGATAGAGGCGCAAGGTGATGTCCGTGTCGCTGCCTGCCACTTTCTTTTCCAGCGATTCGCAGGCTTCCGGCGGCGTCCAGTCGTCGTTCTCTCCCATCAGAATCAGCATCGGCGCTGCCGGCTTGTAAGGAGTACGGCTGCCGGCGAAGGGAGTGCAGGTCGGGTAGAAGGCAACGGCGGCTTTGGGTTGGACCTTGCGCACGGCGACGTCGGTCTGCGCCAGATTCAGCGATGCGAGAATGGTCGTGGCGCCGTGCGACCAGCCGACCATGCCGACGCGTGCGTAGTCGACGTCGTCCTGCGTGGCGAGCCAGCGCATGGCGATCTGTACGTCGAAACGGCGATTGGCGCTGCTGGCTTCGCGCTGAGCCAGGCTTTCCTGGCAGATCGAACGGCGGCCGCGCGGCGTGAAGCTGTCCGGGAACAGCACGTTGTAGCCGGCGTCGGTCAGTGCGCGCGCCATCGCGATGTGGCGCGGCGTGAATTCGATTTTCTCTTTATTGACGCTGCTGTAGAGGCCGCCGCAGCCGTGCATGGCGATGATAGTCGGTTTCTTGTCCGACTTGCCTTTGCCCTTGAACCAGAACCCGAACAAGGCCGTCGCTTTGCCGCCTGGCGATTCGACGCTGGTCAGAAAGACGCGCTCGGTGCGCAACGGCGGCAGCGGCGGTGTTTTGGCGGCCGGCGTTGCCGCGACGGCAACAGCAGCGAATTGTGTGCACAGCCCTGTCAGACAGAGCGATGCGATAGTTTTGCCCCAGATACGCATGGTGAACTTCCCCAAATATTTGTGTGTGCAACCGTCGGTCTGCCTGCCGGCTAGCCGTCAGGACGACGTTGGTGTGCTGTCGATTCTGTTTTGCCTGGATACTGCTGTTGCTGCTGATGTCACTTTCCCGTTGTTGCCGGCTTCAGCACCAGCAGCAACGCCGCCCCGATCAATACGCCTCCCACAGCGTAGGCCCAGGACAATTGTTCATTGAGAAACAGCCAACCCCACAAGACACCGAATAGCGGTATCAAAAAAGTAACGGTTAACGACTTCACTGGTCCTATATCGGCAATTAATCGGAAAAATAAAATGTAGGCCAGCGCCGAACACACAAATCCCAATGCCAGCAAAGCAAACCACGTACCAGCGCTGCCATGAAACGGGCTGCCCACGGTGCTTGTCGTGATGGCAAAAAACGGCAACAGCAGCGCAACCGCGCCCAACTGGCTGCCAAATGCAACCAGTTTGCTGTCCAGTCCGCCGCGATCAGTGATCCAGCGCTTGGTCAGAAATCCGGCGAGGCCATAACAGCTGGTGGCCAGCAAGCACGCCAGCGCACCGAAAACGGTCGCCGTATCGAAAGCCACCGGGCCGGTCCTTGTCAGCACGATAACGCCTGCCAGGCCGAGCGCCACACCTGCCACTTTGCGGCCGGTCAGTTTGTCACCGAAAAATAACGCCCCGATGACCACACCCATCAAAGGCGTCGTCGCATTCAGAATCGCAGAATATCCCGCCGGCAATACCTTCGCGGCCACGCTGTACAGCACGAACGGAATGCCGGAATTGATGGCGCCCAGCATCATCGCTGCACGCAATTTTCCCTGAAACCGATATTTTACGCGCAGTACTGCAAGGATGAGCAGCAGGCCCAACGCCCCGAACAACACTCTGAAGAACGCCGTATTCAAGGCGCCCATTTCCGGCACTGCGATGCGCATGAACAAAAAGCTTGCGCCCCAGATGGCGGACAAGATGAACAGGCGAAGCAGGTCGGCGGGTTTCATCGGCATTCGAGAGGAGAAAGAGGAGGGACATCATTCTCGGAGGAGAATGATGCCCGGACACTCCGAAACTTGCTATCGTGTTTTTCCTGATGGATCGCAGGAAGCGAAACGGGTATGGCGGATCACGATAGTGATCGCGTACACCGGCGCGCTGCAGGCCGGTGTACGCACGGAACAACTTACGGCATCAGCTCTTACATCAGCCTGTATTGCGCAAACCGGCCGCCACGCCGTTGATAGTCAGGTGGATGCCGCGCTGCACGCGTTCCTCGACCTTCTTGCCTGCTGCGGCCGTGCTGCGATGGCGCTTGATCAGCTCGACCTGCAAGTGATTCAGCGGATCGAGATAGGCGAAGCGGTTTTTGATCGAACGCGCCAGCAACGGATTGCCGGCCAGGCGGTCCTTGTTGCCGGTGATCGAGCTGAGCAGCTGGCTGGTGCGCTCATGCTCGCTGACGATGCGTCCGAAGATCGCGGTGCGCAGCTTGCGATCGGCCACCAGCCCGGCGTAGCGCGAGGCCACGGCCAGATCGGTCTTGGACAAGACCATGTCCATGTTCGACAGCAGAGCGGCGAAGAACGGCCATTCCTTGCACATGGCGCGCAGTGTCGCCAGTTTCCTGGCGCTTTCTTTGGCGCCGCCTTCCTGCAACCAGCCCGACACCGCGCTGCCGAAGCCATACCAGCCCGGGAACAGCAAGCGGCATTGACCCCACGAGAAGCCCCATGGAATCGCGCGCAGGTCTTCGATGCGGCGCGTCGATTTACGCGAAGCAGGGCGCGAACCGATGTTGAGTTCTGCGATCTCCGCAATCGGCGTCGCCGCGAAGAAGTAGTCGGTGAAGCCCGGTGTTTCGTAGACCAGATTGCGGTAGGCCTGGTAGGCACGCTCCGACAAGTCTTCCATCACGCGTTCGAACTCGGCCAGCTTGCGGGTTTCCTTGGCGTCGGTGGTTTCCGGCATGAGGCTGGCTTCCAGCGTCGCGGCAACCAGCAGTTCCAGATTGCGGCGGCCGATCTCGGGATTGGAGAATTTGGACGCAATGATTTCACCTTGTTCGGTCAGACGGATCTGGCCGTTGACCGTGCCCGGCGGTTGCGCCAGGATGGCTTGATAGCTCGGGCCGCCGCCGCGACCGACGGTGCCGCCACGGCCATGGAACAGGCGCAGCTTGACGCCGGCGCGGTTGAACAATTCCACCAGACGGTTTTCGGATTTGTACAATTCCCAGTTGGAGGTGAGGAAGCCACCATCCTTGTTGGAGTCGGAATAACCCAGCATGACTTCCTGCAGCTTGCCTTGCTTGGCGATCAGCGGCGCCACCAGCGGAAACGACAGCCATTGCTCCATGATGTCGGCGGCGCAGCGCAAGTCTGGAATGGTTTCGAACAACGGGATCACCATCAGTTCGAGTTCCACCAGCTTGGACGGATCCTTGGCGTCGGCATGCAGCAGGCCGGTTTCCTTTTGCAGCAATAGCACTTCCAGCAAGTCGGATGCTGTCTCCGTATGCGAGATGATGTAGTTGCGGATCGCGCGTGCGCCGTAGCGTTGGCGGATCTCACGGGCAGTGCGCAGGATGGTCAGCTCGGAATTGGTTTCGTCGGAATACGTCAGGTAGGGCGAATACAGCAGGCGTGGCTTGGAGAGCTCGGCCAGCAGCAGTGCAATCTTCTTTTCTTCGCTGAGGCTGGCATAAGAGGTCTCCACTTGCGCGCTGGCGAACAGTTCGCCGAGTACGCGCTCGTGCACGTCGGAGCTTTGACGCATGTCCAGCGTGGCGAGGTGGAAGCCGAAGATTTCAATCGAACGCTTCAGCACCGCCAGACGTGGCTTGACCAGTGCGCTGCCGTGATTGGCGTTGAGCGAATCGATCAGGACCTGCAGTTCCTTGATGCATTCTTCCGGCGCATCGTAATGCGCAGCGGCGCCGACTTCCTGGCGCAGGATGTTGACCACGCCGAGATTGCGGGCCGTCGCCGCCAGACGCGCATACACGCCGATCAACGCGCGCCGGTAAGGTTCGTCGGCGCGATGGTTGGATGTGTCGGGCGAGGTGTCGGCCAGCGTCAGCAATTCAGCGCTGGCGTCGACCATCAGGGTCGAGATCGACAGTTCGGCGCCGAGCGCGTGGACTTCGTCGAGGTAGAAATCGAAGATCGTGGTCGACTGGCGTTGCAGCGCGCGCTGCATGGTGCCGGCGTTGACGTTGGGATTGCCGTCGCGGTCGCCGCCGATCCAGCTGCCCATCTGCACGAAAGGCGGGAGTTCCGCCGGCGTGGTGCGTGAACGCGCGCGTGACGGAAACTGCGCATTGATTTCTTCTTCGATGTCGTCGTACAGCGCCGGCAGTTCACGCAGGAAGGTGATGCGGTAATAAGACAACGCGTTTTCGATTTCGTCGGCAACCGTCAGCTTGGTATAGCGCAGCATGCGGGTTTGCCACAGCGTCGCGATGCGCGCGCGCAGCAGTTCGGTGTTGTCGCGCAGTTCCTTGGGGGTGAGCGGATGATCGCGCAGCGCCAGCAGGCGGGCGATTTCGCGCTCTGCATCGAGAATGCTCTTGCGCTGCACTTCCGTCGGGTGGGCGGTCAGCACCGGCGAGATCAGCGATTCCGACAGGAAGTTGCGCACGGTGTTGCCGGACACGCCCGCATTGTCAAGGCGCGACAGCGCATAGGCCACGCTGCTCGGCTGCGGCGCCGAACCTGCCAGCAAGTGGGCGCGGCGGCGGCGGTTGTGGTGCTGGTCTTCCGCAATATTGGCAAGGTGCGAAAAGTACGAGAACGCGCGCACCACTGAGTTGGTCTGGTCGCGGGTCAGTTTCTTGAGCAGCTTGTCGAGTTCGGCGCCGGCCTTGGCGTCCGATTCGCGGCGAAATCGCACGGCGGTCTGGCGTATGGTTTCGACCACTTCGAAAACGGCGTCGCCTTCCTGATCGCGCAGCACTTCGCCAAGCAGACGGCCGAGCAGGCGGATGTCTTCTTTGAGCGGAGCGTCCTTGTCTGCGGACTTGACGGGGCGTTTTTCGGTGGAGCCGGGGGTGTTGCGAGCAGAAGTTTTAGTTTGTGGTTTGGTTGGCATGATCAACAATTGCTACGGTTTTCAGAGGAGAAAGTCGGGCGTGCTGGTCGAACTGTCAGTGGTGCTGCGTGCTAGAATTTGGCTCACTTGTTTGCCTCCACTATTTTTATATTTTTTATGCGCCGGGCACCTTCACAGATGACTCGGCGACTACCGGAAGAGCCCTCTTGAAAGAATTTCCTCCCTCCAAGCTGGTCATCGCTTCGCGCGAAAGCCGCCTCGCCATGTGGCAAGCCGAGCATGTACGCGACCGGTTGGCAGCATTATATCCGCAGTGCAGCATAACTATCCTCGGAATGACCACGCGCGGCGATCAGATCCTCGATCGCACCTTGTCCAAAGTCGGCGGCAAGGGGCTGTTCGTCAAGGAGCTGGAAGTCGCCATGGCTGAGGGCCGCGCTGATATGGCAGTGCATTCGCTCAAGGATGTACCGATGGAGCTGCCGGAGGGTTTTGTGCTGGGCGGCATTCTGGAGCGCGAAGATCCGCGCGACGCCTTCGTCTCCAACGACCATGCCGGACTGGATGACCTGCCCGAAGGCGCCGTGGTCGGCACCAGCAGCCTGCGCCGCCAGGCCTTGATCGCTGCGCGTTATCCGCATCTGGTCATCAAGCCCTTGCGCGGCAATCTCGACACGCGTCTGGGCAAGCTCGACCGCGGCGACTATGCCGCCATCATCCTCGCTGTCGCCGGCCTGAAACGCCTCGGCCTGGAGTCGCGCATCCGCTCGGCGATTCCTCCCGAACAAAGTCTGCCGGCGCCGGGGCAGGGCGCGATGGCGATCGAAATCCTGGCCGACCGCACCGACCTGCAGCGCGTACTGGCGCCGATCAATGATCTGTCGACCGACCGCGCAGTGACGGCGGAGCGCACTTTGTCGCGCACCTTTGGCGGCAGCTGCCAGATCCCGCTGGCGGCTTTCGCCACGATTGACGGCGACAGCATGCACATGCGCGCGATGGTCGCCACGCCCGACGGCAAACAGATTGCCGCCGCCGAGGCCAGCGGTTCGGCCGATGCGCCGCAAGCGCTGGGCAAACAAGTCGCAGATCTCTTGCAAGCGCAGGGTGCAGAAGCTATTTTGGCTGCGTGCAAGGCCGAATCGGCCGGGGCGGAATAGTCATCCGGACTTACCCGATCTCAGAATCTATTCCTTAGCCGATCTCTGAATCCAACTCTGAAAGGAGCGCTGTGGCGGACCTCGGTTCCAGGCCGGTAATCATCACGCGTCCGTTGGCGCAGGCACGGGCCTTTGCGGTCCAGGTTGCGGCGTTGGGGCGCGAAGCAGTGATTTTTCCTTTGCTGGAGATTGCCCCGGTCGCTGAAGCCGGGGAACTGCAAGCGGTCTTGTCCACCCTGAATCACTACGCGCTGGTCGTGTTCGTGAGCCCGAATGCGATCGATGCGGCGTTCCGTTTCGTTCAGGTCTGGCCGACAAATGTCGCCATCGGCATCGTCGGCGAAGGCAGCCGGCTGGCGCTGCAGCGCCATGGTGTCGATGACGGCAATGCGACGATCTACGCGCCGCGCAACAGCGAACGGATGGATTCGGAAGAATTGTTCAAGGCGCTCGACCTCGACGCTTTGCGCGGCAAACGCGTGCTGATCGTGCGCGGTCAGGCGGGGCGCGATTTTTTGACCGACATGCTGCGCGCCGAACAGGTGTCGGTGGAGCATGTCACCGCGTACGAACGTCTGACGCCGCAGATGGACGCGGCAAAGATCGCTCAATTGCGCGCTCTGATTGACGCCGACAGCGAATGGATCGTTACCAGTTCCGAAGCATTGCGCAACCTGTTGCAGATCACGACGGATGTACTCGGCGCCGAGTGTGTGGTAAAACTGCAACGTAACAAAATGATCGTTTCGCACCAGAGGATCGCTGAAACAGCGCGATCGCTGGCTTTCTCCCATGTGACCATGACCGGATCAGGCGACGAACGACTGCTTGCCGCGTTACAATCCCGACCATGAACGAACTGCAATCCTCCCCCGACCAGAACCAGCCGGACGCGAAAGCGGATCCCGGACTGCAGGCGAGCATGGTGCTCCCTTCCTTCACACCATCGGACAACGGCGTGCTGAAAAAACGCCTGCGGCTGCTGACTTTCCTCGTTGTCGTCCTGGCGCTTGTGCTGGTGGCGCAGTGGTGGATGTCGCATTCCGAAATTCGCAGCCTGCGGGAAGAGGTCGCGCGCCGTCTGCAAACCGGCGATGTCGCCAACACCGAAGTCAAAGGCGTGTTGAAGACCGTGCAGGAAAGCACTAAAGAATTGCAGGCCAAGGTCAGTGTCCTCGACAGCAAACAGGCTGAATCGCAAAGCCAGCAACTGGCGCTGGAACAGCTGTATCAGGATCTCTCCAAGAATCGCGATGACTGGGCCTTGTCCGAAATCGAAGAAGTGTTGTCGACAGCAAGCCAGCAGCTGGAACTGGCCGGCAACGTGCAGGGCGCACTGATCGCGCTCGGCAACGCCGACAAGAGCCTGTCGCGCTCGGACAAACCGCAATTCATCGCCATCCGCCGCGCCATCGCGCGCGACCAGGACCGTCTGAAAGCCTTGCCGACCGTTGACGTGCCGGGCATCGCCGTGCGCCTGGACAGCGTCATCGGCCAGATCGACGGCATGCCTTTGCTGTCGGATGAGAAGCCGGTGGTCTCCGTGACTGAACCGAAGAAACAGCCTGTTCGCCCGGCGCCGAAGGCCACCAGCGCTGCCAAGCCAAACGGCAAAGCTCAGTCCGCCGACGCTGCGCCGGCGAACGACTGGCTGGCCAACGCCCAGGACAAATGGCAAAGCCTCAGTTCGGAAATGTGGACCGAGTTGAAGCAACTGGTCCGCATCCGCAGCGTCGATACGCCTGACGCACTGCTGCTGTCGCCGACACAGGCTTACTACGCACGCGAAAATCTCAAGCTGCGCTTGCTCAATGCGCGTCTGGCGCTGTTGTCGCGCAACGAATTTGCCTTCCGCAATGACCTCAGCGCAGCACAGGACACGATTGCCAAGTACTTCGACACCCGCGCCAAGCAGGTCCAGACCACGCAGGCGCTGTTGAAGCAAGTACAGGGCAGCAACCTGTCGATCCAGATGCCGACGCTCAGCGAAAGCATCAACGCGGTGCGTAATTACAAAAGCCGGCGTGTCAATTAAAGCGGCCTAACAGTTATATGCGAATTCTCCTCTGGCTTCTTACCCTGTTTGCCTCCGCCATCGGCCTGGCGGTAGTGGCACGCTTCAATCCCGGCAATGTGGTGCTGTTTTATCCGCCATACCGGGTTGATCTGTCGCTGAACTTCTTCTTGTTGGCAGTCGTTGTCCTTTTCATCGCCTTATACGTGTTGATCCGCGCCGTGCGCCTGACGCAGAAACTGCCGGGCCGCGTGATCGCTTATCGCCGCCAGAAGCGTGAAAACGAAGGCAACAAGGCTTTGCGCGACTCTCTGAAAGCGTTCTTTGAAGGCCGCTTCGGCCACGCAGAGAAAGCTGCCACGCGCGCCGCCGAATTGCCGGAAAACGCCGGCATCGCTGCTCTGGTCGGCGCCCGCGCCGCGCATCGCATGCGGCAGACCGAGCGTCGCGACATCTGGCTGGCCAGCACCGACGGCGACAACGGACTCAAGGCTGCGCGTCTGATGACCAGCCTTGAATTGCTGGTCGACGACCATCAGTTCAAAGCTGCACTGGAAACCGTCGAAGAACTCAACGCCAACGGCACGCGCCACATCCAGGCGCTGCAATGGGCGCTCAAGGCCAACCAGCAAGCCAAGAACTGGCCGGAAGTACTGCGTCTGGTGCAGACGCTGGACAAGCGCAATGCGTTGCATCCGGCCTTGTCCAACCGTCTGCGCGAAATGTCTTACGACGCTTTGCTGTCGGACCGTTCGCACGACGCCGAATCGATCCGCCGTCTGTGGGCAGAAGTACCGAACGCAGATCGCCTCAAACCTTTCATCGCTGCACGTGCTGCACAGGCATTCAGCAGCCGCAGCTTGCACGACGAAGCGCGCACCTTGCTGGAGCGTGCACTGGCCGCCGATTGGGATGACCGTCTGATCCGCGCTTATCGCGAGTCGACGGCAGAAGCGGGTTCGCCGGCTTTGCTGGCGCAGATCGAGCGTTGCGAATCCTGGCTGGCGAAGCGTCCTACCGATGCCGAACTGGCACTGACGCTGGGCATGTTCTGCCTGCGCCAGAAGCTCTGGGGGAAAGCGCAGCGTCATCTGGAACAGGCTTTGTCCGACGCACTGGAGCCACGCACGGTGCGTGAATCGCATCTGAGCCTGGCGCAATTGCACGATGCGCTGGATCAGCACGAACAGGCGGCAGCGCATTACAAGCAATGTGCATTGGCCACGGCCATTCGCTAAAATTCGGCATTGACGGTTGTACAAAATCGCCGCTGCGTCCCGCCAGGGATCCAGCGGCGATTTTTATTGCCGGGCTTCAAGAGCGCGCATATTCGGGCCGGATGTTCGGGCTGATGATCTGAATGCCGTTATAATCTCGGCTTTCCCCATTTCTTCATTTCCTTACGAGAAAGCACCATGAGCCTGAATAACGTCCCGTCCGGCCGCGACCTGCCTAACGACTTCAATGTGATCATCGAGATCCCGATGAACGCCGATCCGATCAAGTACGAAGTGGATAAGGATACCGGCGCGATTTTCGTTGATCGCTTCATGGGCACCGCCATGCACTATCCGTGCAACTACGGCTACATCCCGCAAACACTGTCGGAAGACGGCGACCCGGTCGATGTGCTGGTGATTACCCCGTTCCCGCTGTTCCCAGGCGTCGTGGTGCGCTGCCGTCCTATCGGCGTGCTGAAGATGACCGATGAATCCGGCGTGGACGCCAAGCTGCTGGCCGTGCCGGTCGACAAGGTGCTGCCGATTTACACCCACTGGCAAAAACCGGAAGACATGAACGAACTGCGCCTGAAGCAGATCCAGCATTTCTTTGAGCACTACAAGGATCTGGAAAAGGGCAAGTGGGTCAAGATCGATGGTTGGGAAGGTCCTGAATCCGCCAAGGCCGAAATCCTGGCAGGCGTCGAAGCCTTCAAGAAGCAACAAGCCAAGTAATCTTGCCTTGCCGATAAAAAAGCGCACTCAAGGGTGCGCTTTTTTACGTCCATATCGTCAGCACTGGGCGAATCAGCTTGGCGCTGAAGTGCGAAACGGATTGCGCTCGTTGAGTTCGCTCAGGTAGTCATTGATGCCGCCGCCTTCGCGTTCGAGGAAGCGTTCCACCGCATCGGCAAACGAGGGGTGCGCCAACCAGTGCGCCGACCAGGTTTTTTGCGGGAGGAATCCGCGCGCCATTTTATGCTCACCTTGCGCGCCGCCTTCGAACCAGGCGATCTTGTTGGCGATGCAGAATTCCAGCGGCTGGTAGTAGGCGGTTTCGAAATGCAGGCAAGGTACTTCTTCGAGGGCGCCCCAGTAGCGACCATATAGCGATTGCTGATCATGCACGACCAGCGACGAGGCAATGGCCTTGCCGTCGCGGTAAGCGATCGTCAATAGCAGGTGTTGCGGCATGTCGGCGGCGATGCGCAGGAAAAAATCCAGATTGAGATAAGGCGTGGAGTAATGAGCCGAATAGGTGTGGCGATAGCAGCGGTGGAAAAAGCGCCAGTCCTTTTCCGTCGCTTCGGCACCGCCGAGATGGCGGAAAGTCACGCCTGCCTCGGCGACCTTGCGCCGTTCCGCGAGAATATTCTTGCGCTTCTTGCGTTCCAGCGTCGACAGGAATTCGTCGAAGTCGCGATAACCTTCGTTATGCCAATGGAATTGCACGCCGCTGCGAAGCATGAAGCCGGCTTGTGCCAGGGTCTGGGCTTCCGCTTCGGGCGGGTAGAGGATGTGCGTCGAGGATGTCTGGGCGGCGCTTTGCAATTCGCTCAGGGCCTGCACCAGCGCTTGGCGGGCGATGTCGTCATGGGCGAGCAAACGTCCGCCGGTCACCGGTGTAAACGGAATCGCGGATAACAGCTTGGGGTAATACGGCAAGCCGTGGCGCTCGTATGCTTCGGCCCAGGCCCAGTCGAATACATACTCGCCATAGGAGTGATATTTCAGATAAAGCGGTATCGCCGCCTTGAGCTGATCGTCTTGCCAAAGCGTCAGGTATTGCGGTTCCCAGCCGGATTCCTTGGCGGCGGAGCCGCTTTCATGCAGCGCATGCAGGAAGGCATAAGACAAAAAAGGCGTTGCATCCGGCTGCGCGGCGACCAGCGAATCCCACGGGCTTTGGCCAATTTCAGCCAGAGAAGAAATGATTCGCGTGCGATAATGGACTTTCGCGTTCACTGCGTGCAGCTCCCTGGCATCGGTGTTCCGCCTTTGGTCTTCATCGTCGTCATTTTCTTACTCATTCTTACCTGCCATCATGTCAGTCAAAGTCGCCATCGCCCAGATCAACAGTACAGTTGGGGATATTTCGGGCAATCGCAACAAAATCGCCGAATTTTCGCGTCGTGCCGCCGAGCAGGGTGCCGATATCGTCCTTACGCCTGAATTGTCGCTGGTGGGCTACCCACCGGAAGATCTCTTGCTGCGCCAGGCATTCTACGCAAAAACCGAAGAAGCGTTGCAGGCGCTCGCCGCCGATCTGGCGACGCTGAGAGACGTGCACGTCGTCGTCGGCCATCCGACGCTCAAAGATGGTGCACGTTTCAACTCCGCCTCGGTTCTGCTCAACGGTCAGATCACCGTCACCTATAGCAAACTGGAATTGCCGAACGACAGCGTCTTCGACGAAAAACGCTACTTTACCTCGTCGGAACAGGCCGTCGTCTTTGACGTCAAAGGTACTAAATTCGGCATCAACATCTGCGAAGACACCTGGTTCCCGCGCGCACCCGCGCTGGCAAAGCAGGCCGGCGCACAGGTATTGCTGATCCTGAACGGTTCGCCGTACCACATGAACAAGCAATTGCTGCGCCTGGACGTGATGCGCGCCAATGTCACCAGGCAAGGCATGCCGCTGGTGTTCGCCAATCTGGTGGGCGGACAGGATGAACTGATTTTCGACGGCAATTCCTTCGCCATGGACATCGCCGGCGAGCTGGTCGCGAGCCTGGCGCACGCGGAAGAAGATTTGCAACTGATCGAATTCGACGGCGTGCAGATCCGTAACCCGAAGATGGCGCCTGCATTGTCCATCGAGGCGCAGGTCTATCAGGCATTGGTGCTGGGCGTGCGCGACTATGTCAGCAAGAACGGTTTCCCGAGCGTGCTGATCGGTTTGTCGGGCGGCGTCGATTCCGCGCTGACGCTAGCCATCGCGGTCGACGCGCTGGGCGCAGACAAGGTGCGCGCGATCATGATGCCGTCGCCTTACACGGCTGATATTTCCTGGCTCGATTCGCGCGATATGGTCGAGCGCATCAAGGTGCGTTACGACGAGATTTCCATTAATGATTGTTTTACGGCTTTCCGCAATACTTTGGCCGAAGAGTTCAAGGGACGCAAAGAAGACACGACCGAAGAAAACATCCAGGCGCGCATTCGCGGCACGCTGCTGATGGCGATGTCCAACAAGTACGGCTCCATCGTTCTCACCACCGGCAACAAGAGCGAGATGGCGGTTGGCTATTGCACGCTGTACGGCGATATGGCCGGCGGTTTCGCCGTGATCAAGGATATCGCCAAGACGCTGGTTTATCGTCTGTGCGCCTATCGCAACAGCGTCTCGCCGGTGATCCCGGAGCGCATCCTGACGCGTCCGCCTTCGGCCGAGCTGCGTCCCGATCAGAAGGACCAGGATTCGTTGCCGCCTTACGAAGTGCTCGATGGCATCATGCAAATGTACATGGAAGAAAACCGCAGCATTGGCGAAATCGAAGCAGCCGGTTATCGTATGGAAGATATTGAACGCATCACGCGTCTGATCAAGATCAACGAATACAAGCGCCGCCAGGCGCCGGTCGGTATTCGCGTGACGCATCGCGCCTTCGGGCGCGACTGGCGCTATCCGATCACATCGAGGTTTCGTGAGTAATTGGCATTTCAATGCGAGGTATTTCAGGGCGCGCTTTGAAGTGTGTATTCTGAAAACATTGATAGATTTAATTTGATTTTTTGCGACATTTTATAAGGAGGGAGTTGTCATGAAGCAAGTCACTGCTATCATCAAACCGTTCAAGCTGGACGAAGTGCGCGAGTCGCTGGCTGAAGTCGGCGTCACGGGCCTGACCGTGACTGAAGTCAAGGGTTTCGGCCGTCAGAAGGGCCACACTGAGCTGTATCGCGGCGCAGAATATGTGGTCGATTTCCTGCCCAAGGTCAAAATCGAAGTTGTCGTCGACAACAGCGTGGTCGAACCTGTCGTTGACGCCATCATCAAGGCGGCGCGCACCGGCAAGATCGGCGACGGCAAGATTTTTGTGCAGGAAGTTGAGCAAGTCATCCGCATCCGTACCGGTGAGACAGGAGCGGAAGCGGTCTAAACCATGAAGGGGAGGGCGTATGCAGGAACGGCATCGAGGCTGGTTGTTTCGAATTCTTCCGATGCTGTTAGCGTGGCTCCTCTCTCCGGTACATGCCGAAACGGGTGTCACCAATACTCGTATTCTGCTGGGGCAGTCCGCCGGATTGTCCGGGCCGACGGCGCAAATGTCGCGGCAACTGCTCATCGGCGCCAGGGTGTACTTCGACAAGATCAACAAGCAGGGTGGCGTATATGGACGTCGCATCGAGCTGATCACGCGCGACGACAAGTACACTGCCTCTTTGGCTGCCTACAATACCCGCCAATTCATTGAAAGCGACAAGGTGTTCGCCTTGTTTGGCTTCGTCGGCTTGCCGTCTAGCCAGGCCGCAGTGCCTATCGCTACCAAAGCCCGGATTCCTTTTTTTGCACCGCTGACCGGCGGAACTGCGCTCTACACGCCCTTCAATCGCTACATCTTCACGCTGCGCGCCAGTTATGGTGAAGAGTACGCTTACGCCTTGCACAACCTGAGCGGCATGGGCTTGCGCAGATGTGTGCTGGTATACCAGCAAGATCGGTACGGGGTCTCGATCAAGCAGACGGCGGAAGACAAAGCACGGACCGAAGCGATCGATCTGACCAGCATTGACATCGATGTCGACGGCCAGAATGTCGAGCCGGTCGTCGACAAGGTACTGGCCGCACGTAGTGAGGTGGTGATGCTGCTCAGTGGGAACTACGTCGCCAGTGCGCGTATCGTCCGCGCTTTGCGCGGTAAAGGATATCTGGGGCAATTCTTCGGCACCTCCTTTGTCGGCCAGAAGGCGCTTGCTCAGGAATTAGGCGATCTTGCACGCGGCATTCTGGTGACGCAGGTGGTTCCTTTTCCCTGGCGCGTTTCGATGCCGCTGGTGGCGGAGTACCGCAAGTCCATGTCAGACGCCGGCTATGAAGACTTGACGTTCAGCAGTCTTGAAGGATATATCGCTGCGCGGGTCCTGGTGGAAGGCCTGCGGCGGGCGCAGCGCGATCTCACCCGCGAAAAACTGATCCGGGCCCTGGAAAGCATCAATGCGCGCAATTACAGCGGCGGCGGCTACGTCATCAATTTTTCCCCGAATAATCACAATGCTTCCTCCTATGTGGACATGGCTACCATGACGAGCGGCGCACGCTTTCTGAACTGAATACGATTAAACAGAAGATGGCATTTCTTCGATGCGATATACTGTATATTTATACAGTATAAAATCTTGAAGGATTGCCATGGCAAAGTCAACTTACCGACCCGTGCCGCTGCAGACGGTACGTACCCTGGAGAGCGCCGGCGACACGTTTTCGCAGGTGTTCGATGCTCGCAAGGGGCGCGGCGCCGTCAGCAATATCCAGGGGAGGTATGAGTCGGAGCAGCGCGTCGGGTTCGATGATGGTTGGGGATCCGGCGAGGATGATGGCGAGGACGGCGAACCCGGTGCGTTGCGCACCATCGTCACGGAAGAAATCGCCAAGTCCATTATCAGCCGAAACAAGTCTCCCGATCTTCCATTCAATGTATCGCTCAATCCTTATCGTGGCTGTGAGCACGGTTGCGTGTATTGTTTTGCCCGTCCGACGCATGCCTATCTGGGTTTGTCGCCGGGGCTGGATTTCGAGAGCCGGATTTTCGCGAAGGTGAATGCGCCGGAACTGCTGCGCAAAGAATTGGCGAAACCATCTTACGTTGCCGAGACCATTACAGTCGGCATCAATACGGATGCCTATCAACCTTGCGAGCGCGAGTTGCAGATCACGCGTCGCGTGCTGCAGGTCCTCGACGAATGTCGTCATCCGGCGGCGCTGATCACCAAGTCGTCATTGATAGAGCGCGACATCGACATTCTTGCCGCCATGGCATCGCGACGCCAGGTGATCGCCGCAGTGACGATTGCCACGCTCGATCCGGCGTTGGCGCGCAAGCTGGAACCGCGGGCGGCGACGCCGACACGGCGTCTGCGCGTGATCAGAACGCTGGCTGATGCGGGCATTCCGGTCAGCGTCAGCATCGCGCCCATCATCCCTTTCATCAATGAGCCGGAGCTGGAAAGCATCCTCGCCGCCGCTGCCGAGGCAGGCGCACACCGCGCGGGATACACCGTGCTGCGTTTGCCGTGGGAAGTCAATCCGCTGTTTCAGCAATGGTTGCTGACGCATTTTCCCGAGCGCGCCAATCGTGTGATGAATCGCATCCGCGAGATGCGCGGCGGCAAGGACAATGATTCGGATTTTGCCACCCGCATGCGTGGCGAGGGCGTGTGGGCAGATCTGATTCGCCAGCGTTTCGACAAGGCGGTGCAGCGCAGCGCCATGCATCAGCGTGGGTGGTTCGACATGCTTGATGCGTCGCAATTCGTTCCTCCCGCGCGTCCGCCGAGGGCGTCGCTGTCCGGCCAGTTCAATCTGTTCTGATCCGGCCGGACCCCATGGCAGGCGTGTCTTGCTTGTTATTTCTCGCTGTCCAGATGCGCCATCGCGTAGGCGGCGTAGCGATCACCCGCTGCGGCGCCGGCCGGAATGGCTGCTTCGATTTGCGCCAGATCCTGTGCCGTCAGTTTGAGGTTTAACGCACCCAGCGACTCAGCCAGGCGTTCCGGACGGCGCGCACCGACCAGCGGCACGATGTCGCTCCCTTGCGCCAGCACCCAGGCGATGGCGACCTGCGCCGGCGTGGCTTGCTTGCCGGCGGCGACGGCGCGCAATACGTCGATCAGCGACAGATTGTGCGCGAGGTTGTCGCCGGAAAAGCGCGGGTTGGTGCTGCGGAAGTCGTTGGCCGCCAGTTGACGCGACGGATCCCAGTGACCGCTGATCAGGCCGCGCGACAGCACCCCGTAGGCTGTAATGCCGATGCCCAGTTCGCGGCAGGTCGGCAGGATGTCTTTTTCAATGCCGCGCGAGATCAGCGAATACTCTATCTGCAGGTCGGCGATGGGATGCACGGCGTGAGCGCGGCGCAGAGTATCGGCGCCGACTTCGGACAAACCGATATGACGCACGCGGCCTGCTTTGACTTCTTCGGCAATGGCGCCGACAGTTTCCTCAATCGGCACGTTGGGATCGAGACGCGCAGGACGGTAGATATCGATGTGGTCGGTGCCGAGGCGGCGCAGCGTATACGCCAGGAAATTCTTGACCGCTGCCGGACGGTTGTCCATGCCGACCCAGTTGCCGGCGGCGTCACGCATGGCGCCGAACTTGACGCTGATGAGCGCACTGTCGCGCTTGCTTCCTGCACTGCGCAGCGCATCGCGAATCAGCATTTCATTGTGGCCCATGCCGTAGAAGTCGCCGGTGTCGAGCAGCGTGACGCCGGCTTCCAGCGCGGCGTGGATGGTGGCGATGCCGTCTTGCTCGTTGGCTGGGCCGTACAGATCGGACATGCCCATGCAGCCGAGGCCGATTGCCGATGAGACCAGGCCGTTACGGCCGAGGGTGCGTTTTTCCATGATGTTTCCTTCCAGTCAATAAGATGGTGCGTTTGCCTGTCAGCAGGCCTTTGCGCTTGGATCATATTATTGGGCTTATTTTTATTCGAATAAATAGCGTTAAAATGATTTCTTTATTCGAAAATGGATAATTATAAAAATGGACCGTCTTCAGGCAATGGAAGTATTCGTGCGCGTCGCCGAACTGGGGAGCTTCAGCAAGACCGCCGAGCAGATGGGATTGCCGGCAGCGACCGTGACCAATGCGATCCAGTCCGTGGAGAAGCGCGTCGGCGTGCGCCTGCTGCAGCGGACTACGCGCAAAGTGACGCTGACTGACGATGGCGCTGCTTATCTGGAGCGCTGCCAGCGTCTGCTCGCGGAATTTCAGGATGTGGAGAATCTCTTCGACCGCGAGCAGCCGCAAGGCATTGTGCGCGTAGACTTGCCGGAACGTTTGGCGCACAAGGTGGTGATTCCGCAATTACCGTCATTCTTTGCCCGTTATCCGGATATTCGCCTGAAACTCAACGCCAGCGACCGCTTCGTCGATCTGGTCGGCGAGGGCGTGGATTGCGTGGTGCGTGTCGGCATCCTCAGCGACTCGACGCTGATCGCGCGCAGTATCGGTGCGATGGAGCAGATTACCTATGCGTCCAGAGACTATCTGGATCGCCATGGCCGTCCGCGCACGCTGGCGGAGCTGGATAAGCACACCATGATTAACTATTTCTCCAGCCGCACCGGTCGCGATTTACCGTGGGAATACATGCAGAATGGCGAGCTCAAAACATTGAAGCTGCAAGGGCAGGTGTCGGTTGCCAGTTCTGAAGCGTACATGGCGTGCTGTCTGGCGGGCCTGGGCATCGTGCAGGCGCCGCGCTTCGGCGTGGAAGATTTGCTGGAGCAGGGCGTGTTGGAGGAAGTGCTGCCGGCATTCAAGCCGCCGCCAATGCCGGTGTCGATCGTGTATTCGCACAACCGGCACTTGTCGCCGCGCGTGCGGGCTTTCGTCGACTGGCTGGCGGAAATACTGAAAATACGCTGAGTGTCCCAGGCGTTGATTGCCTTTATCCTACGTTAGTAGGCGTACTCGATTGCAGCAGCACGACCAGCGCACCTGAACCGCCGTCGGCCGGGCGCGCCTGGCAGAAGGCGATGACTTCATCCTTTTGCGCCAGCCAGTTGCGGACTTTTTGTTTCAAGACGGGTTCCTTGTTAACCGAACCCAATCCCTTGCCGTGGATGATGCGCACGCAGCGCTGGCCGCGGCGGCGCGCCTGACGCAGGAATTCGCCGAGTGCTTCCCGTGCTTCGTCGCGGCGCAAGCCGTGCAGGTCGAGTTGATTCTGGATCACCCAATGGCCGCGGCGCAGTTTGCTGAGTACGTCGCTGCCCACGCCGGGACGGGCGAAGCTCAGGTTTTCATCGCTGTTGAGCAGAGTATCGAAAGTGAATTCGTCGGACAGCGACTCCATCAGCGCGGCCTGTTCGTCGGCGATGTGCTGGCGCGCAATCGGCAACGGTTGCGGCGGCATGAGCGTGGCTTTGTCGTTGTTGCGCAACGGCGCTACCTTGCCGATGCTGTTGCGGAAAATGTCGGCTTCTTCGCGCAGGCGTTTTTCGTCGGCGATACGCTGCCGCTCAGCGGCCAGGCGAGCTTCTTCCTGCGCCTTGAGATCCTTGCGCAACGACTTGAGCGCGGAAAAATCCTTGATAGTCGCCATGATTCGCGAACCGGTGAGAGATGAACATGCTCTCCCACGCTAAACAAGATCGCGGGAGAGCACCGCCGATGTTACTCCAGACCTTCCAGATAACGCTGGGCATCCAGTGCAGCCATACAGCCGGTGCCGGCGCTGGTGATGGCCTGGCGGTAGATATGGTCCTGCACGTCGCCGGCGGCGAACACGCCGTTGATGCTGGTGGCGGTGGCGAAGCCTTCGAGACCGGTGCGGGTCTTGATGTAGCCGTTATGCATGTCGAGCTGGCCATCGAAAATGCCGGTGTTCGGCTTGTGGCCGATGGCAATGAACAGGCCGTGCAAAGTGATCGGCGTGACGCTGCCGTCTTGCGTCGACTTGATCTTGATGCCGGTCACGCCGCTGTCGTCGCCGATGACTTCATCGAGAGTGTGGTGCCATTTGATGTCGATCTTGCCTTCGGTGACTTTGTGCAGCAGGCGGTCGATCAGGATAGGCTCGGCGCGGAACTTGTCGCGGCGATGGATGATGGTGACCTTGCTGGCGATGTTCGACAGATAAAGCGCTTCTTCCACGGCGGTATTGCCGCCGCCGACCACGGCGACTTCCTTGCCGCGATAGAAGAAACCGTCGCAGGTCGCGCAGGCCGACACGCCCTTGCCCATGAAGGCTTCTTCCGAAGGCAGGCCAAGGTATTGCGCCGAGGCGCCGGTGGCGATGATCAGCGCGTCGCAGGTGTACTCGCCGGAGTCGCCGATCAGGCGGAATGGCTTTTCCGACAATTTGGTGGTGTGGATGTGGTCGAAAATGATTTCAGTATTGAAACGTTCTGCATGTTGCAGCAAGCGTTGCATCAGTTCCGGACCTTGCACGCCCATCGGGTCGCCCGGCCAGTTTTCGACGTCGGTGGTAGTCATCAGTTGGCCGCCTTGCTCGACGCCGGTGATCAGCACCGGATTGAGGTTGGCGCGCGCAGCATAGACGGCGGCGCTGTAGCCGGCAGGGCCGGAACCGAGAATCAAAACCTTGGCGTGTTTGGACGTGGTCATAAAATACTCTTAGTGAACTGAACAGAAGTGGGTGCAGCAGCATAGGTACTTAGCGCACATGATGCCGGTCTGCTGAATTTCAATGCATGCGCGCAGCCGGTGATGGTGGCCTTAAGCGGCTTATCCGGCTTATGTTGCCGTTTACCCTATATTGCGCTGCAAAACGGTTAAGATTATAGACGAACCGCCGGACCGGCCTGATGGAATTACGCTATCCGATCAATAGGGGCGCAGCGGTGCAAATGCCAGGCGATTTCCGCTTGCCGGTTTTCTGACAGGCAATCGCCGTTACAATGTCGGCTTAGTTCTTGAAGTGCGCCAGATAAAGATTTATGACCAAAACCAGCCAAGCCTACACCCGCACCACCAAAGCCGCCGAAGCGCCGCCGCTGCCCAGCAGGCTGGTACGCCTGCTCTACGAAGCACGCTGGCTGGCGATGGCGACCTTGCTTGCCTACCTTGCCATCATCCTGCTGACTTATTCGCGCAATGACCCCGGCTGGTCGGTGGCCAATACCGTGCCGCACCTGCACAATTGGGGCGGCCGCATCGGCGCCTGGCTGGCGGATCTGATGCTGTACATCTTCGGCATATCGGCGTGGTGGTGGTGCGTGTTATTGGCGCATTCCATCTGGCGCAGTTACCGGCATCTGGCGAACCGGTTTCTGGTACAGAAACAGGCCGAACCTGAACATCATCAGGAAGGCCTGATCCGCGCCATCGGCTTTGTGTTCCTGCTGGCCGGCAGTCTCGGTATCGAATACATGCGCATGTATTCCATGAAAACGCCGATGCCGCGTGCGCCTGGTGGCGTGCTGGGTGAGATGATCGGCAGCGCAGCGCAATCGTCGCTGGGCTTTACCGGCGCGACACTGTTGCTGCTGCTATTGTTCGGCCTGGGCTTCAGCCTGTTTTTCCACGTGTCCTGGCTGGCCACGGTGGAGCGCATCGGTGGCGCCATCGAGGACGGCATTTTCTGGATCCGCAATTTTTATTCTGCGCGTGAAGACCGCAAGGTCGGGCACGTTGCCGCCGTCAAACGCGAAGAAGTCGTGGTGCAGGAACGCGCCAAGATCGATGAAGCTCCACCGATCCGCATCGAGCCGCAAGTCGTGGCGGTGCCGAAGTCGGAGCGTATCGAGAAAGAACGTCAGACCAGTTTGTTCCAGGACATCGATTCCACCTTGCCGCCACTGTCGCTGCTGGACGAAGCGCCGCCTGCGCAGCAGACCGTCACTGTCGAAACGCTGGAATTCACCAGCCGCCTGATCGAGAAGAAACTCTCCGACTTCGGCGTCGAAGTGAAGGTCGTCGCAGCTTATCCCGGTCCCGTCATCACGCGTTACGAAATCGAACCCGCCACCGGCGTCAAGGGCAGCCAGATCGTCGGCCTCGCGCGCGATCTGGCGCGTTCGCTGTCGCTGACCTCGATCCGGGTGGTGGAAGTCATCCAGGGCAAGAATTTCATGGGTCTGGAGTTGCCGAACCCCAAGCGCCAGATCGTGCGCCTGACCGAGATTCTCGGCTCCAAGGTCTACAACGACAGCCATTCCAGCCTGACCGTGGCACTCGGTAAAGACATCGCCGGCAATCCGGTGGTGGCCGACCTCGCCAAGATGCCGCACTTGCTGGTTGCAGGTACCACTGGCTCCGGTAAATCGGTCGGTATCAACGCCACGATTCTGTCGCTGCTGTACAAGTCGACGCCGAAGCAAGTGCGTCTGATCCTGATCGATCCGAAGATGCTGGAGTTGTCCATCTATGAGGGTATCCCGCATCTGCTGGCGCCGGTCGTGACCGACATGCGTCAGGCCGGCCATGCGCTGAACTGGGCCGTGGCCGAGATGGAACGCCGCTACAAGCGCATGTCCAAGCTGGGCGTGCGTAATCTGGCGGGCTACAACCAGAAGATCGCCGATGCCGAAAAGCGCGGCGAGAAGATTCCGAATCCGTTCAGCCTGACGCCGGACGCGCCGGAGCCGCTGGAGCAGCTCGAAACCATCGTCATCATCATCGACGAACTGGCCGACCTGATGATGGTGGTCGGCAAGAAGGTGGAAGAGCTGATCGCCCGCATCGCGCAAAAGGCGCGCGCCGCCGGTATTCACCTGATCCTCGCCACGCAGCGTCCTTCGGTCGACGTCATCACCGGCCTGATCAAAGCCAACGTGCCGACGCGGATCGCCTTCCAGGTCAGCAGCAAGATCGACTCGCGCACGATTCTCGACCAGATGGGAGCCGAAGCGCTGCTTGGCATGGGCGACATGCTGTACATGCCGCCGGGTACCGGGCTGCCGATCCGCGTGCATGGCGCCTTTGTTTCAGATGAAGAAGTCCATCGCGTGGTGGATCATCTGAAAGAGCAGGGGGAACCGAATTACATCGAGGGCATCCTAGAAGGAGGCGTTGCCGACGATGCCGAAGGGGCTGTCGGAGGCGGCGCTGCGGGTGGCAGTGAAGGCGATGAGCTCTACGATCAGGCCGTCGCTGTCGTACTGAAGAACCGCCGGGCATCGATTTCTCTGGTGCAGCGTCACTTGCGCATCGGCTACAACCGCGCGGCGCGTCTGCTGGAGCAGATGGAGCAGAGCGGTCTGGTATCGACCATGCAATCGAACGGCAATCGCGAAATCCTCGTGCCGGCAGGAAATACCTCGGAATAATCTATGCAAAAAACAAGACAAGAAGCAACGCAAGCCCAACGATCCGCATTACCTCGCATGAAGAAATGGCAACTCGCCGCTGCGGTGGCGGGGTTGACCATGGCGCTGTTTTCTGCTCAGGCTTCGGCGAGCGCGCTGGAACAGTTCAAGCAATTCGTGTCGTCGACGCAATCGGCCAAAGGCCAGTTTGTGCAGCGTCTGGTCAAGACCGACAGCGGCACGGTCAAAGTCTCCAATACCTCCAGCGGCACTTTTGTGTTCTCGCGTCCGGGTAAATTCATCTGGACCTATCAGAAGCCGTATGAGCAAGTCTTGCAGGCCGATGGCGACAAGCTGTTCATTTACGACAAGGATCTGAATCAGGTTACTACCAAAAAACTGGGCAACGCGCTCGGCTCATCGCCCGCTGCGATCCTGTTCGGCAGCAACGATCTGGAAAAGAATTTCACGCTGAAAGAGGGCGGCGCCAAGGATGGCATGGAATGGCTGGAGGCCACGCCCAGGAGCAAGGATACGACCTTCGATCGCATCGGCATCGGTTTGAAGGACGGCGTGCCGCAAGCGATGGAGCTGCGTGATTCTTTCGGCCAGACTTCGCTGCTGTCGTTCACGAACTTTGAAAAGAACCCACCGCTCAAGGCCACCAGCTTCACTTTCGTCGTGCCCAAGGGCGCCGACGTCTTCAATAACTGATAGGCCGGGTTACCGTCTCAGATGGACATCTTGAGCATGCCGATCTTGCCTTCCACGTCGCGCCATTGCTCATGATCCGGCATCGGTGCCTGCGCCTGGGTAATCGGTTTCCAGCCGGGGTGCCTGGCCAGTTTTGCGTTCAGGTCGGTGAAATGTTTCAGCGCTTCGGGCAGGTCGGTTTCGTTGTAGATCGCGCCGACCGGGCATTCCGGCACGCACATCGAGCAATCGATGCAGCCGTCAGGATCAATCGCCAGGAAGTTGGGTCCTTCGACAAAACAATCCATGGGGCAGACGCTGACGCAGTCGGTGTATTTGCAGGCGATGCAGGAATCGGTGACAACAAAAGGCATGAGCAGAAACGCCCTGAGGCGTGAAGTGATGTAAGCAGAATGGCAAGTCCCCGGCGCGAGGTCGGCTTTAAGCCGACTCCTATCCGTGAACCCGGCAGGATTCTAGCATCTGGGCCGATGTGCTGCTGTCGGATCGGTTAGACTAGCGATCCTGCGATCCGTCCGATCTTAACTCTCCATTTTTACAACCGCATGAATTCTGCGCCGTTAGCCGAACGTCTCCGCCCGCATTCCTTTGACGATGTCATCGGCCAGCAGCATCTGCTCGGCGCGGGCAAGCCGCTGCGCGTGGCTTTTGAATCGGGCGAGCCGCATTCGATGATCCTGTGGGGCCCGCCGGGTGTCGGCAAGACCACGCTGGCGCGCATCATGGCCGACAGTTTCAATGCCGAATTCATCGCCTTGTCTGCGGTCCTGTCAGGCGTCAAGGACATTCGCGAAGCCGTGGAGCGCGCACAGGTCACCCGCGCTAATTCCGGCCGCCGCACGATCCTGTTCGTTGATGAAGTGCATCGCTTCAACAAGAGTCAGCAGGATGCTTTCCTGCCGCATGTGGAAAGCGGCTTGTTCACTTTCATTGGTGCGACAACCGAAAATCCATCCTTCGAAGTCAACGGCGCGCTGTTGTCGCGCGCGGCCGTCTATGTGCTCAAATCGCTGACGGAAGACGACCTGGGCGCGCTGATCGATCGCGCCTGCCGCGAAGAACTGGATGGTTTGCAATTCGAGCCGGAAGCAAAAGAAATGCTGATCGCCAGCGCCGACGGCGATGGCCGCAAGTTGCTCAACAATCTTGAAATCGTGGCGCGTGCGGCGCAAGCGAAGAATGTCGGCATTGTCGGCCCAGAAGTGTTGGCCGAATGCCTGGGTGACGCCTTGCGCCGTTTCGACAAAGGCGGCGACGCATTTTATGACCAGATTTCCGCATTGCATAAGTCAGTACGCGGCTCCAGCCCCGACGGCGCCTTGTATTGGCTGACGCGCATGCTCGACGGCGGCACCGATCCACGCTATCTGGCGCGCCGCATCGTGCGCATGGCGTGGGAAGACATCGGCCTGGCCGACCCACGCGCTATGACGATCGCCAATGACGCCGCCGCCACCTACGAACGTCTCGGTTCACCCGAGGGAGAGCTGGCCCTGGCGCAAGCCGTGATCTATCTGGCGATTGCAGCCAAGAGCAATGCCGGCTACATGGCATACAACCAGGCACGCGCTTTTGTCGCCAAGGACAAGTCGCGCGGCGTGCCTGAACATCTGCGCAATGCGCCGACCAAGCTGATGAAAGAACTGGGTTACGGCAAACTGTATCGCTATGCCCATGATGAGCCGGAAGGCTACGCCGCAGGTGAAACCTATCTGCCCGATGGTATTCCTGATCCGCATTGGTACCAGCCGGTGCCGCGTGGGCTAGAGGCTAAGATCGGCGACAAGATGGCGCATCTGCGTGATCTGGATCGGGAATACAAGAACAATAACAAAGGGTAGCGCCGGATCCAAGCAGTAAGGCCGTTCAGTGGAATCGAAAAATGTTTGTATTCATCACGGATGCTAAAGGAACTGTCGTCCTGACGAAAGTCAGGGCCCGGCGTCGTATGGGCGGTCGTTACGACACTGGGTCCCAGCGTTCGCTGGGACGACAGCAATGGCAATAATGGCACTAGGCTGAGACAGCCTTCTTCCACACCTCAAACGTGCCTTCCATCGCCCCCATGGCGCTGATCACCGCATTGTAGGTCGCATCGTTGTCGTAACCCGGCAGTTTCGCTTTGAACTCTTCCATCAGGTTTTCCAGCCCTGGCGTGTCGTTGGGCAGGCGGATGCCGCCTTTGGTGGTCGCAATCATCCAGTACGGCATCGGTAGAAAATCATCGCCGATGGTGATGACGATGCGGTTGATGTCTTGCCAGGCGATGCTTTCCAGCTCGGCATCGCCGCGCGAGGTTTTGATGAATTCGTCATCGAAAGCGACCGTCACCGGCTTGGCGCGCGCGGCGGCGCGGCGTGCCGGGCGCAGGTCGGCTGCGGTCGGGCCGGCATTGATTTTCCATTTGGTGGATTCCGGCGTCGGGAACAGGCGATTCTTGACGCGTTGGCCGAAGGCGAACATGGCGCCGAAACTAAGTCCGGTCAACACGCCGTAGCCGATGCTGGAACCGGTCAGAGCGAACTGCGAACCCGCCCAGATGGCGCAGCAGGCGGCAAGGGCGAAGCCGATGATGTAGGCAAGCAGCGGCGGTTGCGAAGGTGTATCGGACATGGCGCGTTCCTGTGATATTTCTCTGATGTGATGGAGAGATTGGCGGCAATGGTAACGCAAGCCGGAGCGACCGGAGCGACATTGGGCAAGGGCGCCGCTATTTTTGCCGCATTATTTTCCGCAATAAGCCACCGGATGGCGAGGACAGGCAATGTCCTTGGTACAATCTCGGTTTTACCGCATTTTCACATTTGGCATTCCATGATCGACATTCAACTTCTTCGTAAAGACATCGACAATGTCGCCGCCCGTCTGGCCGCGCGCAAATTCCAGCTCGATGTCACCGCTTTTAATGCGCTCGAAGGCGAGCGCAAGCAGATTCAGACCCGTACCGAGGAATTGCAGGGCAAGCGCAACAGCCTGTCCAAGCAAGTCGGCATGCTCAAAGGCAAGGGTGAAGACGCATCGGCGGTGATGGCGGAAGTGTCCGGCATAGGCGACGAGCTCAAGGCATCGGCTACCCGTCTGGAAGAAGTGCAGGCGCAACTGAGCGACTTCCTGCTGACCGTGCCGAACTTGCCGCATGAATCGGTACCTGCCGGTGCTGACGAAAGCGGTAACGTCGAAGTACGCAAGGTCGGCACGCCGCCGGTGTTCGATTTCGAAGTCAAGGATCACGTCGACGTCGGCGCTGCGCTCGGCCTGGATTTTGACGTCGCAGCCAAGCTGACCGGCTCCCGCTTCGCCGTCATGAAGGGCGGCATCGCCCGTCTGCATCGCGCGCTGGCGCAGTTCATGCTCGATACACATACGCTGGAACACGGCTACACCGAATGCTATACGCCGTATATCGTCAACGCCGATTCGCTGCGCGGTACCGGCCAGCTGCCAAAGTTCGAAGCCGATCTGTTTGCGGCAAAGAAGGGCGGCCAGGAAGGCGACACCAGTGACAACACGGCGCTGTACCTGATCCCGACAGCGGAAGTACCCTTGACCAATCTGGTGCGCGACGAGATCGTCGCCGGTGACACGCTGCCGTTGAAGATGACGGCGCATTCGCCGTGCTTCCGCTCTGAAGCCGGCAGCTATGGCCGCGACACGCGCGGCATGATTCGCCAGCATCAGTTCGACAAGGTCGAAATGGTCCAGATCGTGCATCCGGAGAAATCCTACGAAGCGCTGGAAGAAATGCTCGGCCACGCCGAAAACATTCTCAAGAAGCTGGGTCTGCCTTACCGCGTGATTACGCTGTGCACCGGCGACATGGGATTCGGCGCGGCCAAGACTTACGACATTGAAGTGTGGCTGCCGGCGCAGAATACGTACCGTGAGATTTCGTCGGTCTCGAACTGCGAAGCCTTCCAGGCACGTCGCATGCAAGCGCGTTTCCGTAATGCTCAAGGAAAGCCTGAGCTGGTTCACACACTCAACGGCTCCGGCCTGGCGGTCGGTCGTACGCTGGTCGCGGTGCTGGAGAATGGCCAGCAGGCTGACGGTAGTGTGGTGATTCCTGAGGCACTGCGTCCTTACATGGGCGGCTTGGAAAAGCTGGCGCCATAAGAGTCACGAACCGGAGCCGGCATCGAGCCTTCATGCCGGTAAGATAAAAAAGGGCTGACGATTCAATATCGTCAGCCCTTTTTTCATCGTTGATCAGATATCAGGCGCAGTCATCGCCGCAGCACCTTGTTATCGTTTACATTGCCCACGCGAAAGTGGCCGGAATCCGCCGCTCTATGAATAAGCTATTGCCGGGTGTCTTCTTGGCTTGTTTCTTGGCCTTGGTCGCGGCGGAGGCGATCTGGTGCGGCGACGAGTATTGCGACGGCTCGATCTTGACTGCGCCCAGCGACAGGCTGACCAGCGGATGGAGCACGCGATTGCCCTGGCGGTCTTCGCTGTAGTAGCCGCCGCGCTCTTTGTCTTCCATATAGTAGAAGCTTTGCGATGCGGTGCTGAATGCGTCGAGCATGGCTTTGCAGCGATGTTCCCAGTCTTCGCTCTGGAACATGATCAGGAAATCGTCGCCGCCGATGTGGCCGATGAAGTCGAGCTGCGGATCGCAATACTGGCTCAGCGTGCGGCCGGTCAGCTGGATCATGTCGTCGCCCTTGCGATAGCCGTAGACATCGTTGAAGGGTTTGAAGTTGTCCAGATCGCAGTAACAGATGCAAAACTCCACACCGCTTTGCAACAGGAACTCGATGTGTTCGTTGATCGGCACATTGCCCGGCAATTGCGTCAGCGGATTGGCGTAGCGTGCTGCTTCGATCTGCATTTGCGTGATCTCGCGCAGCAGGTCGTGGCCGGTGCCCATGCCGACATATTGCCCCTGATCGACGATGATGAAGCCGTTCGACAAGTGATGCGATTCGGCCTGCACCAGAATGTGGCTGAGGTCTTGCAGGCTGGTGTCTTGTTCGGTCAGCAGTGGATTCGGGTCCATGAAGAAGGTGCAGGACTTCTTGCCGTACAACTCGCGGCCGTAGAGGCGGGCGAAGCGTTCCACCATGCTGTAGCGATTGATCAGGCCGACCGGAATGCCGTTGCTGACGACCGGTAATGCCTGGAGCTGCGGATCGTTGACGAACAGATCGTAGACTTCATCGTTGGGCACGCTGGGCGAAACGTATTGTGTCTCGCGGAGCAATTTGAAAACGGTGGCGCTTTTTTTGGTCGGACCGTATTTTTGTGTTGCCAGCGGTACCTTGTCGCGGCGCAGGATCTTGCTGATGTCGTCGCCGACCACGGTCTTCGGATTGGCGTGCGGCCGCGCGATGTGATAGCCCTGGCCGCAGGCGATGCCGAGGTCGCGGATGGTGAGCAACTCAGCCTGGGTTTCTATGCCTTCGGCGATGACGATGGAGCCGGACTTTTCGGCGATTTCCTGAATGGAGCGTACGAACTGCAGTTTCATCGGGTCGTTATTGATGCCCTGAATGAAGTGCATGTCGACCTTGACGTATTCCGGTTGCAATTCTGACCACAGACGCAGGCTGGAAAAACCTTCGCCCAGATCGTCGATCGCGATCTGGAACCCCATGTCGCGGTAATGCATGGCGGCGTTGCGCAGCAACTGGTAGTCGTAGGTCGGTTCGTTCTCGGTCAGCTCGATGATGATGCGTTGCGGGTTGATGCCGAGTTTTTCCAGGTGACGCAAAGTCTCACCCTGAATCGCTTCGGGTTGCACCAGCGCGCCCGGGCTGACGTTGAGGAACAGATTGCCCGGCAAACCGGATTGCGCGAACTGCGCCATGACGATGTGGCGGCAGAGATGCTCGACTTGCACCGATAGCTTGTTGGCGCGCGCCACCTTGAACAGATTCAGCGGTGAATGCAGGGGGCTGTTGGACGGACCGCGAATCAGACCTTCATAGCCGACGATCTCGCCGCTGCGCATGCGAATGATAGGTTGAAACAGGGCCGTCAGGCTGCGCTGTGCAATGATTTCGTGAAGATGGGACAACAGATGCGAATCCTGTTGTTCTTCGAGCTGGCGAGCATTGCCGGCGTCTCCTGTCTCGCCGGCATGCGCAGCGGGAAAGGGGGGGATGTTGTCGAAATCATGTGCGGCAAAAGGTGCCATTGTCAGGTCCACTGGGTCCAACTGTAAGTGAGTGTGAATGCCTTGTCCGAATGGCAGGCAACATCTGATCGTAGTGGAGATTTATGACAAGATGATGATGCGTAAATTATTTTCGACGCCTGTCGGAATCTGCCGGGAATAAAATTTATAGAAAAACATCGCAGACCTATTTCCATCTCTAAAATGATTCTGCTATAATCTTTTGCTTTGCTGCCCTCGGGCAGTAATTTCGACTAGGTTAACCGGAGAGGTGGCAGAGTGGTCGAATGTACCTGACTCGAAATCAGGCGTACGGTTTCCCGTACCGTGGGTTCGAATCCCACCCTCTCCGCCAGATACAAGCAACGCCCGCTTTATGCGGGCGTTTTGCTATCCAGACTGCATCGGTACATCGAATACTGCCGTTGCTTCTTCCAGAAAAAAATTGGTTCTTGTTGTTGATTGCGCCTGGTCCGTTGTTTATCCAGGGCCGAGTTTGTTGCTTTGTAGCTGAAGAGTGAGTAATTCCGGATCGCTGCACTATAATGGCGATCGTTGAAAGTTGTTTAATTTGCAATTTTCTTCATTCTGCGGATATTTCGAAGGTAATAAAGATGTCGCTGAATCGTCTGTTCTGGCTAATCTCGGTCGCATTGATGCTGATCTTTCTCGCGCTGGCCGCAAGGATTGTCTCCAGCGAATGGGGTGAGTACCGCCGCGGCGCTCGCAGCGTCGAGACGGTGCGGGTGGTGCAACTGACGATGATTGCCATGGAAAAAGCTTCCATCGAGCGAGGTCCCTCCAATGCGCTCATGGGTGGCGAGCCTGCCGATCTGCCTCAGCTTTCCAGAAAACTTCAGGCTGCGCGTGAACAAACCGACGAATCGATCGCTGCGTTGCTCGACGTTCTGCGCGCAGATGCCGATGTGCGCTATGCCCCGGTCATTCGCAAGATCGAATACGTCAAGGGCGCGCTGGAGCCGGCGCGCTCGGACGTGGATCGCCAGGTAGGCTTGCCGCGTTCTCAGCGGTCTTCCGATGATGTGTCTGCCGCAGTCAGCGGCATGATCAATCTGATTCCTCCCTTTGTGACTGCGGTTGCCGATTTGACGAGCATCGCCATTCAATCCGATCCGGAATTGCTGGACGGTCTGACCGGCATGCGCGTGGCGTCGAGCCTGCGCGAATACGCCGGCCAGGTCGGGTCCAAATTCACCGCGCCGGTGATCACCCAGCGGCCCCTGACCAAGGATGAAGTCATCGAGATCGGCAAGCTCTACGGCCGTATCGAGCAGTTGCGCTCTTTGCTCAATATCCAGATGCGGGCCTACCGGAACAATGCGGCTTACAACGCTGCCTTGTCGGATCTTGATGCGCAATATTTCGGCAAGGGTTTGCCGATTTTGGGTGAATTGCTACAGGTTGGGCTGATTTCGGGTGACTATGGATTGACCACGGCGGAGCTGGCCGCGCGTTACGTGCCGCCGATGGCGTCGATCTTGCGCTTGCGCGATGTCATCCTTGCCGACTTGATTCGCGATGCGGAAATTCGTAACCGCCAGGCGCGCAACTATCTGGTTGCCACGATTGTGATGGCGATTGCGGCGGTGGCCTTTTTCTTCGTTCTGATGTATCTCGTGCGTCAGCGCGTGCTGGCGCCGATTCTGAGGGCGACGACGCTAGTGACCGGGTTGGCGGTCGATAATCTCGATGTGGAGATTCCAAAGGCACGCTATCGGGATGAAATCGGCGACATGCTGCGCGCGTTGCAAGTGCTGAAAGCGCGCAGTCTTGAGCGTATCGGGCTGGCCAGCGAGCGCGAGACGCTGATACAGCAATTGCAGGTGTCGTCAAATACGGATTTCTTGACCGGCGTACTGAACCGGCGCGCGTTTTTTGCGCATAGCGAGCAGCAGTTGGCGGTGGCGCAGCGCTACAAGCGCAATCTCGCGCTCATTCTTCTGGATATCGATCATTTCAAGCGCATCAATGACACGCATGGCCATCTTGCGGGCGACAGCATTTTGCGTAACGCCGTGCAGCTGATTGCGCAGCTGCTGCGCAAGGTGGATATTCTTGCGCGTTACGGCGGCGAGGAGTTCATCATTCTGTTGCCGGAGGCTGATCTGGAGCAGGCGTTGGTTGTGGCGGAAAAATTGCGTGCAACGTTGGCGGGGCATGTCATCGCGGCTGGCGATGGTTCGCAAATTTCCATTACCGCCAGCTTTGGCGTGAGCGCACGTTCCCGCGCAGAAAATCTCGATCACATGATTCGTATGGCGGATGAAGCGCTCTATGTCGCTAAGAATGGTGGACGCAATCAGGTTGTGCGAGCCGGTTGATTTTTGCCTTCTCAGTCGCGATCATTGAAGGCCGAGATGTTCGATACCTGAAAGACGCTCGACAGCGAGTGCAGTTCGTTACGATGTAATTCAGCCAGGCGGTGCAGATACTGTTCTCCGATTTCTGTCAGTCTCACCTGTACCAGGCGCTTGTCCTTGTCATCCTGCGTGCGCGTCACCAATCCCGCCTTTTCACATCGCGTCACCAACGCCACCACGCCGTGGTGCTGGGATTGCAGGCGTTCAGCCAGTTCGCTGATGCTGGCCCACTCGCGACCCGGAAACCCCTTGATATGCAGCATAAGCAGATATTGCAGCGGCGTGAGGCCTTCGCCTTGTGCGGCGTCTTCGCTGAAACGGATGAAGCGGCGCAACTGATAGCGAAATTCCGACAGAGCTTCGAAATCGTCTTTTTGCAGGCGTGAGGGTGTTTTCATTGATGGTGTGGTGGGGCGGGTAAGCGGGTGTGGAATCCCGGCAATCCTGCATAGTAATGCCTTGTTGCAGCAAAATATATCATCTTGTGATGTAATTGCGGTTTATGGTTTTTGATTTCCTGCAAAAATGGATTGGGGCATGCGCGATTCTATCCTTCAATGGCTGAGGAGTTTTATTCCGCAACGATCTGCGGTAGATCGCTTCGAGCGCATGCGCGCTAGTGTGGGTGCCTTGTTTGGAATTCTGCTGACAGGGTTGTTGAGCGTGTCGATCTTGCCGCATGAGGCGGCGACCGTGTGGTTGATTGCGCCCATGGGAGCGTCGGCGGTGCTGCTGTTCGCTGTGCCGGCCAGCCCGCTGGCGCAGCCATGGTCCATCATTGGCGGCAACCTGGTATCGGCGCTGGTAGGCGTGTCGTGCGCCAAGCTGGTGGCTGAGCCAGCTCTGGCGGCGGCGCTGGCGATTGCCCTGGCGATCGCTTGCATGTTTGCGTTGCGCTGCATTCATCCGCCCAGCGGTGCGGTCGCGTTGACGGCAGTGCTCGGCGGTCCGGCAGTGCATGCGATGGGATACGGATTTGTATTGACGCCGGTGTTGCTCAATTCATTTCTCTTGTTGGCGATGGCTTTGTTCTTCAACAATGCAACGCGGCGGCGTTATCCTCACACTCAGCAAAATGAACACCGGAACAATGTTCATCGGACGGCTGATGCGGCGCCGACGGCGCGATTGGGATTTTCTCATGATGATCTTGACGCGGTGCTGCGGCGCTATAACCAGGTGCTGGATATCAGTCGTGATGATCTGGAAGAGATTTTTCTGCAAACGGAGATGGAGGCTTACCGTCGCCGCTTCGGTGAGACAGTCTGCGCAGACATCATGTCGAGTGATGTTGTTGTGGCGGAATTTTCGACCGAGCTGGCAGAGGCGTGGCGCTTGATGCGTGAGCACCGGCTGCAGGCGTTGCCAGTGGTGGACAGGGCGCGCCGCGTCATCGGCATTGTCACAAAGACCGATTTTCTGCATCATGCCGGTCCGCATGATTATCAGAGTCTGGGCGACAAGCTGCGCGCCTTCCTGCGGCGCACGCCGCATACGCATTCCATCAAGCCGGAGGTAGTCGGGCAGATCATGAGCGCCAGGGTCAGAACGGCATCTGCGCATTTGCCGATCGTGCAGTTGGTGCCTCTGATGGCTGATGAAGGCGTGCATCAGATTCCCGTGATCGATGATGATAGACGTCTGGTAGGGATGGTGACGCAGGCAGACATGGTGGCCGCGTTGTATGTGAACAATCTGGCGCGAGCCTCGGCCGGTCTGCGTGTGGTGGCATCCTGATGTGTCTGTTGCCCATGTCGAACGATTTGATCTGATGGCGTCTAAAATAGTGAGGACACGCGAAGTACCGATCTGAACAGATACAGGAGACCGCCATGCGCCAAGCTGCTCTTATTTCAGTCATTCTTGCTGTGTTGTTGATGGCGGCGTGTCAGCGCAAAGGCGATCCGCCGAAGCCGACCGTGTCGACGGCGCCGGTTGCAGAACGTGCAGGCTAGCGTTTGAGGTATAAGTTATTGGATTGGTGAATGTCTGCTATTGGAACAATAAAGCAGACGAGGGCGGAGGTGATCGCTATAGTTGCACCTGTCTCCTCCAATTTTCCTCCTTAAGAAATTGGATTCAGCCCGCAACCTCTGGTTCGCGGGCTTTTTTTTGCCCAGAATTCGGCTCATAAGACTGCGGCTCTGCTTCTTGGTAAGATGTCGCCCAGTTGCCACGTAGTCCTCGTAAAGATATCCATGCCCCAAACTCCCCCGGAACGTCCTGATACACCTTGTGTTGCAGTTTGCTCAACAACTTTTGACGATGTTTGCCGCGGTTGCGGCCGTACCGTGTCGGAAGTCGCGCATTGGGTCTTCATGACTGAGGAGGAAAAAGACGTGGTGTGGAAGCGCATCACTGCCGAGGGTTATCCGCGCCGCCAGAAATAAGATGCATCTGTAAGTTCTGGATGCCAATGCCACTGATGAAGTAGTAGGTCCCACTTAAGGAGTTACAAACATGATTCACAAACGCTTTGCTTATCACGCTGCATCGGCATTTGTGCTCGCCGCATTGACGGCGTGCAGTGCTGTTTCAACGACTGCGCCCACCGTGAATGCCAATACCCTGCCGGAAATTCCTGCGCCCGCGCCGGTGACGCTGGCTGCCGGTTCGACGGCATTGCTGGTGCTGGATATCAATTCGGCCGTGTGTCAGCCTAATCCTGCTTGCCTCGCTACCGTACCGGCAATCGTGTCGCTCATCAACAAGGCGCGTGCAGCCAAGGTTCCGGTTCTGTATTCGACCACCGTCAGCCCTTCCGGTCCGCCGCCAATGCTGTCGGTAGTTGCGCCGCAGCCGGGCGAGCCTGTAGTTTCGACCCGTGCCAACAAATTCACAGGCACCAATCTGGAGGAGCTGCTGAAGCAGGTCAAGGCGGAGACGCTGGTGATTGTCGGCAGTGCGGCCAATGGCGCGGTGATGTATACGTCCTTCCATGCCAATACCCGCGGATTCACCGTGGTGGTGGCGGAAGATGGCATTTCCAGCCCGGCCGCCATCAGTACGCAGGTGGCGCGTTATCAGGTACTGAATCAGCCAGGCTTCATCAATGCAAACAACACGCCGCTGGCGGACAAGAAGGTTACCTTGAGCCGCGGCGATCTGATCACGTTCAAATAAATGCTTGATGGGTTCGGAGGTTTTTATCTCTGATCGGCGTCGGCAATAAGGGGTGTTTGCCCCTTATTGCATTGTGTGGAGTGGGTTTGTTGCGAATCAGGCTGAGGTCGGATCGGCGATGCCGAAAAACGGCATGCCTGCCTTGCGCAGCATGCCGGTCAGCGCAATCATGGGCAGGCCGGTCAGGGCGGTAGGGTCGGTGCTGTCGATTTTTTCGAGGATGGCGATCCCCAGGCCTTCATTTTTAGCGCTGCCGGCACAGTCGTAAGGTTGTTCAATGCGCAAGTAAGCATCGAGTTCGTCGTCGGACAGGTTGCGGAAGGTGACGAAGGTCTGGATATTCTCGATTTGTATGACGGGCTCGCTGGGATTGCGATTGTCCAGCAGGCACAATGCTGTGTGGAAGGTCACGCGCCGGCCACGCATAAGTATCAGTTGCTTCAGTGCATTGTTGTGGTTGCCGGGCTTGCCGATTTGTATGCCATCAAGCGTGGCGACCTGGTCGGAGCCGATGATAAGCGAGTTCGGGCTGTGCTTTGCGATAGCCTCGCCTTTTTGTCTGGCCAGGCGCAGGGCCGTGGCTTCCGGGCGTTCTCCTGCTGCGGGAGTCTCGTCGATATCCGGTGCAATCGCCTCGAAAGGCAATTGCAGCCTGGATAGCAGCTCTTTCCGGTAGGTCGAGCTGGAGGCCAGAATCAGGCGGGGGAGGGGTGCGGAATTGTGCATTATGCGACAACAGGTAAGAAGTGTTTGCTAAAAATGCGCTAACACTTTGACGAATAAGGGAAAACGCTGTTATTATCGCAGGTTTTCCGGATTCTGCTTTCGCCATGGGCACTTTTGTGATCGACGCATTTGACTTTAGTCGGCTCAAAGAGCAAGCCGAAGGCGAGTTATCGGTAGCCGATCTGGCGCGTCTTGCCAGCGAAACGGTTGATCGCTCCGGCGCCCTTAAGTGGTCGTTGAGCGGCGGTGTCGACAAGCTCGGGCATCCGCAATTGAGTCTCTCTATTTCTGGTCAGGTTAATCTGGTCTGTCAGCGTTGTTTGACGTCGATGCCGTTTCAGGTGTCGTCCGATTCGAAGCTCGTGCTGGCCAGGGATGAAGATGCCGCGGACGCCATCGAAGAGTTGCTCGATGATGAAGAGGTTGATGTCATTGTCGGCGATGCGGCTTTTGATGTGCATACTCTGGTTGAGGATGAGGCTTTGCTGGCGTTGCCGGTGGCTCCCAAGCACGATGTGTGTCCCGGTCATGTGGCGTCTGAAGCGGTTGCGGCAGAGAAAGTTTCTCCGTTTTCGGTATTAAAGAATTTAAAGCAGTAATTGTTGGAGGCGGGCTTTCGGGCTTGCCGAAGTACGGATTCTCGGTTGGTCAGTCAATTTGCTAGCCGGATATGTTAAAATTTTAGAACTTAAGGTTTAGGAGTTATCATGGCTGTTCAGCAAAACAAAAAGACCCCATCGAAGCGCGGTATGCATCGTGCACACGATTTCCTGACAGCGCCACCGCTGGCAGTCGAGCCGACAACTGGTGAAACACACCTGCGTCACCACATCAGCCCGAACGGTTTCTACCGTGGTCGTAAAGTTCTGAAGACTAAGAACGACGAGTAATCGGGATTGCTGTTAAGGCGGAACGCGGCGCAATGATTTTTTAATTGGCGCCGCTTTTTATTATGCTGAATCAGCGTAGCGCGTCATTTTGAATCGCGCCAAATCTGCCCCATAATGCGGGTTGGCAAGGCTCTGAATCAAAACAATGACCATCAAAATTTCTATTGACTGCATGGGCGGCGATCACGGCCCGTCAGTTACTATCCCAGCCGCCATTTCTTTTCTGCAGCGCGAACCTGACGCCGAGTTGATCTTGGTCGGTCAGGAAGAGTTGTTGCGCGCTGCTTTGCGCAAGCACAAGCAGGCAGATGCCGCCCGGATTCACGTCCAGCACGCATCTGAGGTCGTCACAATGGACGATCCGATTGAAGTCGCCCTGCGGCGCAAAAAAGACTCGTCCATGCGTGTCGCCGTGAATCTGGTCAAAGACGGCCAGGCCAATGCGGCGGTTTCCGCCGGCAATACCGGCGCACTCATGGCAGTTTCCCGCTATGTACTCAAAACGATACCAGGCGTCGATCGCCCGGCTATCTGCACCATTCTCCCGAATCAAAAAGACGGTCCGACCTACATGCTCGATCTGGGCGCCAATGTGGATTGCGAGCCGCAGCATTTACATCAATTTGCATTGATGGGTTCCGCTCTGGTTTCCGCTATGGAAGGCAAGGCCAAGCCGTCTATTGGGCTGCTCAATGTTGGCGAAGAAGAAATTAAGGGCAACGAAGTGGTCAAGCAGACGGCCGAGTTGCTGCACGCCGACCATGAAAAGGGCATACTTAATTTTTACGGCAACGTCGAAGGCAACGACATTTTTGAAGGCACCACGGATATCGTGGTGTGCGACGGTTTTGTCGGCAATGTGACGCTGAAGGCGTCGGAAGGGTTGGGACGTTTCGTTAAAATCGTCCTCACCACAGAATTCAAAAAAGGCTTCTTCAACAAACTGGGCGCCCTGATTGCGTACGGCGCCATCAAGGCCTTGTCGCGTCGGCTGAACCCGTCCCGTTACAATGGCGCCAGCTTGCTGGGCTTGCGCGGGTTGGTGTTTAAAAGTCACGGCGGCGCTGATGTGTACGCGTTTGAATGGGCGATCCGTCGCGCTTACGATGCGGCCAAATATGACGTGTTGTCGCGCATCACGACAACGATGGCGGAATTGATTCCGCAGGTGGAGGCCTTGCATGTCGCTGATCGCGCCGCCACATCAACCGAACTAACAGAACAGAAAACGGTATGACTCTCTATAGCAAAATTGTCGGCACCGGCAGCTATCTGCCGCCCAAGCGTGTAACCAACGATGAGTTGGCAAAGCAGTTGGCAGCAAAGGGTATCGAGACTTCCGACGAATGGATCGTATCGCGCAGCGGCATTTCCGCGCGCCACTATGCTGAGCCGGACGTGTTGTCGAGCGATCTCGCCATAGAAGCTTCGCTACGCGCCCTTGAGATGGCCAAACTGCAGCCGAATGATATCGATCTCATCATCATGGCGACCTCAACGCCGGATCATCTGGGCGGTTTTCCGAGCACGGCCTGTGTCGTTCAGCGCAAGCTGGGCATCACCAACGGCGCTGCTGCGATGGACGTACAAGCGGTTTGCAGCGGCTTCGTTTATGCGATGTCGGTGGCAGACAGCTTCATCAAGTCCGGCGCGCACAAGAACGTGCTGGTGATCGGCGCGGAAGTGTTTTCGCGCATTCTCAATTTTGAAGACCGTACTACCTGTGTGCTGTTCGGCGACGGCGCCGGCGCGATTGTCATGACGGCGTCAAAAGAACCCGGCATTCTCGCCTCGAAATTGCATGCTGACGGCAGCCATGGCCACATTCTGTGCGTGCCTGGCAACGTCAATGATGGAGCAGTTGCCGGCAATGCTTATCTCTACATGGATGGTCCTGCGGTATTCAAGCTGGCGGTTTCCGTGTTGGACAAGGTTGCGCGTGAAGTGCTGGCGATTGCTCAGGTCGACGCCAAGGAAGTCGACTGGCTGATTCCGCATCAGGCCAATATCCGCATCATGCAGGGTACGGCCAAGAAGCTCGGGCTGCCGCTGGAAAAAATGGTGGTGACGGTCGATGAACATGGAAATACATCGGCAGCGTCCATTCCGCTGGCCTTGGATCAGGCAGTGCGCGATGGTCGCGTCAAGCCGGGTCACAATGTCATGATGGAAGGCGTTGGCGGCGGCTTCACCTGGGGCGCCGTGCTGGTCCGGATGTAAGCAGGCGCGCATTCCGTGCTGATACGAATTGATTTACTAACGACAAAATAGAGCATGACAAAATTTGCTTTTGTTTTCCCGGGCCAGGGTTCTCAGGCCATCGGAATGTTGAACGGATTCGCTGATAACGAAGTCGTCAAGGCGACTGTTGCGGAAGCTTCCGATGCGTTGCAGTTTGATCTCGGCAAACTGATTGCCGAAGGCCCGAAAGAGGACCTCGATCTGACCACTAACACCCAGCCGGTCATGCTGACTGCCGCCGTGGCGTTTTATCGCGCATGGCTTGCTGCGGGCGGCAAGGCGCCGGCGCTGGTCGCCGGTCACAGCCTTGGCGAATACTCTGCGCTGGTTGCGGCCGGCGTGATTGCATTCAAGGATGCGGTGCCGCTGGTGCGCTTCCGTGCACAAGCCATGCAGGAAGCGGTTCCTGTCGGCCAGGGCGGCATGGCGGCAATTCTCGGTTTGTCGGACGATGACGTGCGTGCTGCCTGCGCTGAAGCTGCGCAAGGCGAGGTGGTGGAAGCCGTCAACTACAATTCGCCGGCGCAAGTCGTGATTGCCGGCAGCAAGGCCGCTGTCGAGCGTGCCTGTGAAATCGCCAAGGCCAAGGGCGCCAAGCGCGCGCTGGTGTTGCCGGTTTCTGCGCCGTTCCATTCGTCGCTGCTCAAGCCTGCTTCGGATCGTTTGCAAGCGTATCTGGCCAACGTGCCATTCTCTGCGCCGCAACTGCCGCTGATCAATAACGTCGATGTTGCCATCGTCAATGATCCTGCCGCCATCAAGGATGCGCTGGTGCGTCAGGCGGCCAGTGCCGTGCGTTGGGTGGAGACTGTGCAAAAAATGTCGGCCGAGGGTATTACCCACGTCGTCGAATGCGGTCCCGGCAAGGTACTTGCCGGCCTGACCAAGCGCATCAATGGCGATCTGACCGGCGAAGCAATCGTCGATCAGGCTTCTCTGGACAAAGTATTGGAGTTGTTGAAGTGAGTGATCAAATTTCGCAAAACCTGCAAAATCAAGTTGCGCTGGTCACCGGTGCATCCCGCGGTATCGGTCGCGCCATTGCTCAGGAACTGGTTCGCCAGGGCGCTAAAGTGGTCGGCACGGCAACCTCAGAGGCCGGCGCTGCCGCCATCAGCGAATATCTGGAGCAATTGCAGCCAGGCTGCGGCAAAGGCGTCGTTCTCAATGTGACGGACGTTGCTGCCTGCAACGCGGTCATCGAGACGATACAAAAAGAATTCGGCGGTCTTTCGATTCTGGTCAACAACGCCGGCATCACGCAAGATCAGCTCGCCATGCGCATGAAGGAAGAGGAGTGGGATAATGTCATTTCCACGAATCTGACCGCCGTGGGGCGCCTGTCGCGCGCCGTGTTGCGCGGCATGATGAAGGCCAGGCACGGCCGCATCATCAACATCACTTCCGTGGTCGGCTCGGCAGGTAATGCCGGGCAGATGAACTACGCAGCCGCCAAAGCAGGTGTCGCCGGCATGAGCCGCGCACTGGCGCGTGAAATCGGCAGCCGCAACATCACGGTCAATTGCATCGCGCCGGGTTTTATCGATACTGACATGACCAAAGTGCTGGGCGAGCAGCAAACTGCCGCCTTGTTGCAGCAGATTCCGCTGGGTCGCCTGGGTGCTCCCGAGGACATCGCTGCGGCAGTCGCTTTCCTGGCATCGGCGCAGGCTGGCTACATCACCGGCACGACCTTGCATGTCAATGGCGGCATGTATATGAATTAAGCGTCTTTGGACGCAATTGGCAGCAAGTTAAGTATTCTTGTTGAGAATACTTAAAAGTAAATTTTTAGCGTGCAAACCTGATAAAATGCGCGCACTTTTGTAACCTATCCACTGGAGGCACTTATGTCCGATATCGAACAACGCGTTAAAAAGATCGTCGCTGAGCAACTGGGCGTCGCTGAAGCTGACATCAAGACTGAATCGTCGTTCGTGGACGATCTGGGCGCTGACTCGCTCGACACAGTCGAACTGGTCATGGCACTGGAAGATGAGTTCGAAATGGAAATCCCTGACGAACAAGCTGAAAAAATTACAACCGTGCAACAGGCGATTGATTACGCCAAGGCACACGTCAAGGCCTAAGCTGGTTTTGAACGACTCTAGGAGAATTGCTTGAGCCGCTCACGTGAACGTCGTGTAGTCATTACCGGTCTGGGGTGCATTTCACCTGTTGGCAACAACATTGCCGATGCATGGGGTGCAGTCAAAGAAGGTAAGTCGGGCATTGCTACCATCACGAAGTTTGACGCCACTCCTTTCACCACGCATTTCGCGGGTGAAGTGAAGGGTTTCAATATCGAAGACTACATCCCCGCCAAAGAAGCCCGCCATATGGATACCTTTATCCATTACGGCATGGCGGCCGGGATGCAGGCTATGCAGGACAGTGGCCTGGTCGTTACCGACGAAAACGCCGAGCGTATCGGCGTCATCATCGGTTCCGGTATCGGTGGTTTGCCTCTGATCGAGCAGACGCATGAAGAGCTGACCAATCGCGGCCCACGCCGCATCAGCCCGTTCTTCATTCCGGCGTCGATCATCAATATGATTTCCGGTAACTTGTCGATCAAGTACGGTCTGAAGGGGCCTAATCTGGCCATCGTGACTGCTTGCACGACAGGTTTGCATTGCATCGGCTCGGCCAGCCGCATGATTCAGTACGGCGATGCCGATGTGATGATTGCCGGTGGTGCGGAGTCCAGTGTTTCGCCATTGGGTATCGGCGGCTTCGCTTCTGCACGTGCACTGTCGACGCGCAATGACGATCCGGCGACTGCATCCCGTCCATGGGATAAGGATCGCGATGGCTTCGTGCTCGGCGAGGGGGCCGGTGTGATGGTGCTGGAAGAGTACGAACACGCCAAGGCGCGTGGCGCCAAGATCTACGCTGAAGTGCTGGGTTTCGGGATGAGCGGCGACGCTTATCACATGACCGCGCCGAATCTGGATGGCCCGCGTCGCTGCGTGGTTTCAGCTCTGCGCGATGCCGGCGTCAACCCGGACGAAGTGCAGTACCTGAATGCGCACGGTACGTCGACCCCGCTGGGCGACAAGAACGAAACCGACGCGATCAAGGCAGCCTTTGGCGATCACGCTTACAAGATGGTCGTCAATTCCACCAAATCCATGACCGGCCACTTGCTGGGCGGTGCAGGTGGGTTGGAATCGGTGTTCACCGTGTTGGCGTTGCATAATCAAATCTCTCCTCCGACGATGAACATCTTTAATCAGGATCCGGAATGTGACCTTGATTACTGTGCCAATCAGGCGCGCGATATGAAGATTGATATTGCCGTCAAGAATTCATTTGGATTCGGTGGCACTAACGGCACTCTGGTGTTCGGTAAGGTGTAAAGATGTCAGTATCAGGCTCGGCTTTCAATTGAAAGCCGAGTTTGTTTCTCCACTCCAATTTATATGTCGATAGCAGTCTCCGCGGATATTAAGCCTTCCCGTATGCTATTGATCATGATGGCTGCAGCAGCTATCGTCGTCGCTCTCATCGGCGTTACCTTTGCTTTTGCTCTGGTGGGGCAATTGTCTTTCATCCTCAGAATGTCTCTGGCTGCAATCTGCATTGTGGCAGCGTTGCTGGCATTCTGGCTGGTGCTGCAAAATCGCAAGGCGGTCTGGCTGCATATTTCCGGAACAGGGCAGATCCGTCTCGTGGAGCATCACGCCGTTGTGCGGGCCAAGGCGGGATCCCGGGTGGTGAGTGGCGGTCTGGCGCAGTTGCTGGCCGGTTCCACAGTGTGGCCGAATCTTCTTTTACTGCGTCTCAGACTTGAAAACGGCAAAGTGCGCACCATACCTGTCTTGCCGGACTCTGTCTCGAAGGAAACTTTTCGGGCGCTGCAAGTGGCCTGCCGATGGGTTGCAAGTCATAATAGCGACGCCCATTAGGAAGGCGTTTCACTAAAAAGCTAAAAAGATAGTACGCTTGCTGAATTTATTGCGTCACAACTGGTCAATGATTCGGTTTGTGCAGAAATGATAAAAAAACAAGGAACCTGGATTTGACGACGGAACGCGAAATTGATCAACTGCTTGTCGAGCGTGTACAGCGTGGCGATAAGAAGGCGTTCGAGCTATTAGTTGCCAAATATCAACGGAAACTGATGCGGCTCGTTTCGCGTTTGGTGCGCGATCAGGCTGAAGCTGAGGATGTAGTGCAGGAGGCGTTCATTAAAGCCTACCGTGCGCTGCCTCAGTTCCGCGGTGATTCTGCGTTTTACACGTGGTTGTACCGTATCGGGATCAATACCGCGAAAAATTATCTCGTCACTATGGGACGCCGGGCTCCTACTTCCACGGAGGCGGATGCCGAAGAAGCTGAAACTTTTGACGATGGAGAGCACCTAAGGGACATCAATACTCCCGAGTCGATGCTGGCGACCAAGCAGATTGCCCAGACCGTCAATGTCGCAATGGAGGCGCTGCCGGAGGAGTTGCGGACAGCGATCACGCTGCGAGAGATTGAAGGATTGAGTTACGACGAAATTGCTGATGCCATGGGATGCCCGATTGGCACCGTGCGTAGCCGGATTTTCCGGGCACGCGAAGCGATTGCGGAAAAGCTCAGGCCGTTGTTGGGCACGGCAATCGATAAGCGCTGGTAAGGTCGGAAGCTGTATGCAGAATGCGGTTGTAGTGCGTTAAGAGTTTTATAGAGTTTTTGTAGGTAAGCGACATAAAAATAAGAGTGGGTGATGGAACTGAATTTTGTGGCCGGGTGACTACTTATGGATACCAAAGAAATTAGCAGAGAACAGATTTCGGCATTGGCCGACGGTGAGCTTGTTGACGCACACGTCAACGTAGCGTTGGCCGTGTTGCGACAGCCTGAGGAGCAGATCACATGGGATCTGTATCATCAGATTGGCGACGTTCTGCGCTCAGAGGAAATGGCTTTCTCGCTGAGCGAGGGATTCGCGGCGAAGATGAGCGCGCGTCTTGATGCCGAGCCAGCAATCATCGCCCCACAGCTGAATGCTGTGGCGGCGGAGCAGATTATTCTGCCGGCAGCCGCAAATGGCGGATCGGGGCGCAGACGTTTTGTGCGACGCTTTGCCATGCCGGGTGCTGCGGTTGCGGCAGCTGTTGTAGCGGTTGTTTTCGTGACTTCTCCGCAGCAATCGGTGACGATGGCCAACAATGGTGCTGCAGCGACGTCGACCATGGTTGCTCCGGCAGGTTCGGGTATTACAACCGTGGCAGCATCGTCCTCTCCGCAAGGCGCCGTTCAGGTCAACAGCCTGGCGCAGCAGGGAGAGGTTACCCGGGATCCTCGTATTGACGATTATCTGCTGGCTCATCAGCGCTTCTCGCCATCCATGTACAGTTCGGTCCAATACGCCCGTTCGGCGGCTTTCGCAATTGACTCAGACAAATAATATGCGGCAGACACAAGGTTTGCTCCGGGTAGTTCTATTCCTTTCGGCATTCATGGCATTCTCCGCTCGGGCGGAGAATGCACTGCCGACAAAAGTGAGCAACAATCAGGACGCGCAGGTTTTACTCAAGAAAATCCAATCCGCTGCTCAGCGGCTCAATTATTCCGGTACTTTCGTTTATCAGCAGTCCAATCAGATACGTACGTCGCGCATTACGCATATCCTGGCCGGCAAGAACGAAATTGAAAAGCTGGAAGTCCTCGATGGCAAGCCGCGCGAATACATCCGCAACAACGATGACGTCGCCTGTTACGTGCCTGAAGCCAAAACGGTTCTGATCGAAAAACGCATCACCCGCGACGTTTTTCCCGCGATTCTGGCGGCTAATCCGACGGATCTGGTTGACTATTACAGTGTCAAAATGGGTGAAACCGGACGCGTTGCCGGCCATGATTGCCAGGCAGTGATCCTCGAGCCGAAAGACAAATTGCGCTACGGCTACAAGCTGTGGGCCGACAAGGCTACCGGATTGCTATTGCGGGCACAGACCTTCGACGCCAAGAATGATGTGGTGGAGCAGATTTCCTTTACGCAGATTGAAATCGGCAACATCGACCACAACCGCGTCAAGCCAAGCTTTACCAACACCAATGGCTGGCACATCGAGAATTCCGTCATGAGCCAGGTCAATCTGGCTGGCTGGTCGGTAACGCCGCCGCCGGGATTCAAGAAGATCCAGGAAGTCAAACGCCTGATTTCGGACACTCAAAATACAGGCGCTGCTGCGGCTCAGCATGGTGTAACTACCCAGCGCGAAGTTTCTCAGATCGTATTTTCGGATGGTCTTGCCGCGATTTCGGTCTTTATCGAACCCGGCTCGCAAAGCCGTACCGAAGGTTCCATGCAGCAGGGCGCCATGAACATTGTCGGTCGCCGCCAGGGCGATTACTGGCTGACCGTTGTCGGCGAAGTACCCGGTGCTGCGATCCGGCAAGTATCGAATTCAATAGAGTTCAAATCCAAATAATACAAAAATCCACATGATGATCCCCGCCAAGAAAGTCTTGTTGTCGTCGCTGCTGAGTGCTTCCGTGCTTGCGCTGTCGCCGGCATTGTCCGGCCTGAGTGCCGCGGTCGCCGCGCCTGCGGTTGCGGGCTTGCCTGATTTCGCCGATATCGTCGACCGCACCGGCCCAGGCGTCGTCAACATTCGCACGACCGAGCGCGTCAAAACCGGTCAGCCTCAGGCAGGTGCTGATGACGAAGAGATGCAAGAGTTTTTCCGCCGCTTCTTTGGTGTGCCCATGCCTCGTCAGCAGCAGCCGAATACGCCTAACACGCCAAATACGCCTCGTAATAAGGGCAAGGGTGGTGGTGCTCAGCCTCAGGAAGAAGTGCCTCGCGGCGTTGGTTCCGGTTTCATCATTTCTGCAGACGGCTACATCATGACCAACGCTCACGTGGTCGAAGGTGCAAGTGACGTCTACGTCACCCTGACCGACAAGCGCGAGTTCAAAGCCAAGATCATTGGTTCCGATACGCGTACCGACGTGGCTTTGTTGAAAATCGATGGCTCCAGCTTGCCGCGACTTGTTATCGGCGATTCGGACAAGATTCGCGCCGGTGAATGGGTGTTGGCGATTGGTTCGCCTTTCGGCCTGGAAAATACCGTGACGGCCGGGATTATTTCCGCCAAGGCTCGTGACACCGGCGATTATTTGCCGTTGATTCAGACCGATGTCGCTGTTAATCCGGGTAATTCGGGTGGTCCGCTGATCAACCTCAAGGGTGAAGTTATCGGTATCAATTCCCAGATTTATAGCCGTTCCGGCGGCTTCATGGGGATTTCGTTTGCAGTGCCTATCGATGAGGCGTTGCGCGTCTCCGATCAATTGAAGGCAAGCGGACGCGTGACGCGCGGTCGTATCGGCGTACAAATCGGCGAAGTCACGAAGGACGTCGCCGAATCTCTGGGCTTGAGCAAAGCGCAAGGCGCACTGGTGCAGCGGGTCGAGCCGGGCGGTCCTGCCGACAAGGGCGGTCTGGAAGCCGGCGACATCATTCTCAAGTTCAACGGCGCCACGATTGAAAAACCGAGCGATTTGCCGCGCATGGTCGGAAACATCAAGCCGGGTTCGCGTGCGACGGTCAACATCTGGCGCAAGGGTACGGCGCGTGATGTCAGCCTGACGGTTGTCGAGCTTGAGGCAGATAAGCCGGCCAAGGTGGAAGAGAAGAAGCCAAAGCAAGAGGCTGCGCCAAATGCGTTGGGATTGATCGTCAGCGACCTGAGCGACGCTCAGAAGAAGGAATTAAAGGTTGAAAACGGCGTACTGGTTGAGTCCTCCGTCGGTGTAGCCGCCGCGGCAGGCTTGCGTGCCGGCGACGTAGTGCAGCGTCTCAACGATATTGATATCAAAGACGCCAAGCAATTCAATGGTCTGGTCGCCAAGCTGGACTCGAAGAAGCGTGCAGCCGTGTTGGTGCGTCGTGGCGATTCGTCGCAGTTCGTTCCGTTGCGACCCAGCACCAGCGGTAACTAAGTCAGGCAGCCAGACCTGATTCAAGGCTTGTTTGGCAAGGGCTGCATGCTTCACGGCATGCAGCCTTTTTCTGTAATGCGTAGCGCAGATCGAGGCGTTTGATGTCAGTCACTCATTTCATCGTCTATTCCCGTTCGTACTGTCATTTGTGTGAAGACATGGCGCATGCGCTGGAAGCATTTCGCGCCGATCACGACTTCACTGTCGAGATGATTGATGTCGACGCGGAGGAGGCGCTGGTCGCTCGTTATGACGAGTTGGTGCCGGTTCTGGTCGGGCAAAAGGCCGGGCAGCCGGCGGTGCAGCTTTGCCATTATTTCCTGGATGTGGCGGGCGTAAAGCAGTTTTTGCTGGATGGAAACTGAAGATCGTTCATCAGCCTTTAATTGTCATTCGCGCCGTTGCCATCGGCGGATTCGGGTCATAAGTCGCCGATCGAAGGCAAATAGCCTCCGATGATGGAAAGAATCTGCACTGATGACAGCTCGTCAATGGGGATTCGGGTTTTAGCCCCTGAAATCCGGTAGAATGCTGGGTTGTACAAAAGCTGTTGTAAAGGCGCTCACTTGGGAGACGCTCCCACTCTGGAGCGCCTTTTTTCATCGTTTTCCGCAATTTAATGAACAATATCCGTAACTTCTCGATCATTGCCCATATTGACCACGGCAAATCCACGCTTGCTGATCGCATCATTCAGCTCTGCGGCGGCCTCTCCAATCGCGAGATGGAGGCTCAGGTGCTCGACTCGATGGACATCGAACGCGAGCGTGGCATCACGATCAAGGCGCAAACTGCAGCGTTGCAGTACAAGGCGCTCGACGGCAACATCTACAACCTCAATCTGATTGATACCCCGGGCCACGTCGACTTCAGCTATGAAGTCAGCCGCTCGCTGTCCGCCTGCGAAGGCGCGCTGCTGGTTGTGGATGCCTCACAAGGCGTGGAAGCGCAGACAGTTGCCAACTGTTACACCGCGCTGGAACTGGGTGTCGAAGTGGTGCCGGTCCTGAACAAGATCGACTTGCCGTCTGCGGATCCCGACAACGCCAAGAGCGAAATTGAAGAAGTCATCGGTATTGATGCCTCCGACGCGACGCCATGCTCGGCCAAGACCGGTCTGGGCGTGCAAGACGTCATCGAGGCATTGATCGCCAAAGTGCCGCCGCCGAAGGGTGATCCCAATGCGCCGCTGCAAGCGCTGATCATCGACTCCTGGTTCGACAATTATGTCGGCGTGGTCATGCTGGTGCGTATCGTCAATGGCACCTTGCGTCCGAAGGAAAAGATTTTCCTGATGGCGACGGAATCCACTCACCTGACCGAAAGCATCGGCGTCTTTACGCCCAAGTCGCAATCGCGCGATTCGCTCACGGCAGGGCAGGTCGGTTTCATCATCGCCGGTATCAAGGAATTGAAAGCTGCCAAGGTCGGCGACACCGTCACATTGGCGGCAAACAAGGCTACCGAGCCGCTGCCGGGCTTCAAGGAAGTCCAGCCGCAGGTGTTCGCCGGTCTGTTCCCGGTTGAGGCGAATCAATACGACGCCTTGCGCGATTCGCTGGAGAAACTCAAGCTCAACGACGCCGCTTTGCAATACGAGCCGGAAGTCTCGCAAGCGCTGGGCTTCGGCTTCCGCTGCGGCTTCCTCGGTTTGCTGCATATGGAAATCGTGCAGGAACGTCTCGAACGAGAATTCGACATGGACCTCATTACGACGGCGCCGACCGTGGTGTATGAAGTCGTGATGCGCGATGGTGAGGGCACCATCCTGATGGTCGACAATCCGTCGAAGATGCCGGAGCCGTCACGTATCGAAGAAGTGCGCGAGCCGATCGTCACCGTCAATCTCTACATGCCGCAGGAATATGTCGGTTCGGTCATCACGCTGTGTACGCAAAAGCGTGGCGTGCAGATCAACATGAGCTATCACGGCAAGCAGGTGCAACTGACTTACGAAATGCCGATGGCGGAAATCGTGCTCGACTTCTTCGACCGCTTGAAGTCGACCTCGCGCGGTTATGCGTCGATGGACTACGAGTTCAAGGAATACCGCTCGGCTGACGTGGTCAAGGTCGACATGCTGATCAACAGCGAAAAAGTGGATGCGCTGGCGATCATCGTCCACCGCGCCAACAGCCAGTTCCGCGGTCGCGCCGTGGCGGCCAAGATGCGTGAGTTGATCCCGCGCCAGATGTTCGACGTGGCGATTCAGGCTGCTATCGGCGCCACCATCATCTCGCGTGAAAACGTCAAAGCCCTGCGCAAGAACGTGCTGGCCAAGTGCTATGGCGGCGACATCAGCCGCAAGCGCAAACTGCTGGAAAAGCAGAAGGCTGGTAAGAAGCGCATGAAGCAAGTCGGCTCGGTGGAAATTCCGCAGGAAGCCTTCCTGGCAATTTTACAAGTGGATGAAAAATGAACCTGCAGTCTCTCTTAGGCAATTTCGCACTGATTCTGTTTGTCCTGATGATCGTGACCGGAGTGATCTGGTTTCTCGATGTGTTTTTCTGGTCCAAGCAACGCCGCGCCAAGGCTGATGCCGCGCTGGCGGAGTTCGATGCACGCGTCGCCAAGCTGAGCGGCGAGGGCATCAAGAGCGACACCAACGGCCGTGCCGCGCTGGAAGCCAGCCTGTTGCGCCAACCAACATGGATCGAATACTCGGGCAGCTTTTTCCCGGTCATCGCGCTGGTGTTTTTCCTGCGCTCGTTCCTCTATGAGCCGTTCAAGATTCCATCGAGCTCGATGGTGCCGACGCTGCTGGTCGGCGATCTGATTCTGGTGAACAAATACACCTACGGCATTCGCCTGCCTATCGTTAACAAAAAAATCATCAACGTGAATGACCCGCAACGCGGCGATGTCATGGTCTTCAAATATCCTGAAGATACATCGGTCGACTACATCAAGCGCGTTGTCGGCGTGCCAGGTGATAAAATAGTCTATAAAAACAAGCGTCTAACGGTAAATGGTAATGAAGTTTCTTATAAACCATTGCCAGATTATCTCGATGATGGGAATCTGACGTACTATAAGCAATGGCAGGAAAACCTGACCGGCGTGGAGCACAACATACTGACCGACGAACGGGCCCCGAATTTCGTGCCTGATCCACATCAGTACCCCAAGCGAGACCTGTGCTCGTACAACGCAGAAGGGTTTGCCTGCACGGTGCCGACCGGTCAGTACTTCATGATGGGCGACAACCGCGACAACAGCCTGGACAGCCGCTATTGGGGCTTTGTGCCGGACGAAAACATTGTCGGAAAAGCATTCTTTGTCTGGATGAATCTGGGTAATTTGAAGCGTATTGGCAGTTTTCATTAAGTTTCTGTCAGGCATCATCTTTTTGGAGCAAGGGAGAAAAAGCCTCTTCCCGGCATTTTTTCTCCAGTCCAGGAAAATCCTACTGCCGGCTGGCCGTCGTATTTTAGTAACGATATTGCGGTTGGTTGCAGATAACGGGCCGGGTGGCCTGAGAGGTCGGACGAATGCGTTGCGGGCGGGTAGCCGGGCGCATCCGGGTTCGGACTTCTAAGCGACGGATGAATAAATGGATCCATTAGTATTGCAAAACCGGCTGGGGCACACGTTCAAGGACGCTACATTACTGCAGCAGGCCTTGACGCATCGTAGCCATAGCAGCTTGCATAACGAACGCCTGGAATTCCTCGGCGACTCGATTCTTAACTGCGTCGTTGCATCTCTTTTGTTTGACCGTTACAGCAAGATTGACGAAGGCGACTTGTCGCGCTTGCGCGCCAATCTCGTCAAGCAGCAATCCCTTTACGAAATCGCCCAGCGCCTCGACTTGTCGCAGTTTCTGCGTCTCGGCGAGGGCGAATTGAAATCCGGTGGATTCCGCCGTCCGTCTATCCTTGCCGATACGCTGGAAGCGCTGTTTGGCGCCATTTTCCTGGATGCCGGATTCAATGCCGCGCGCGACGTGATTCGCTCGCTGTATATCCCGATTCTCGACACGGTGGATCCCAAGACATTGGGTAAGGACGCCAAGACCTTGCTGCAGGAATACCTGCAAGGGAAGAAAATTCCTCTGCCGCAATACAACGTGGTTGCTACGCACGGCGCGGCACATAATCAGGAATTCGAGATCGAATGCCTGGTTCCGAAGCTGGAGATTCAGGTTTTCGGCACCGGCGGCAGCCGCCGCGCAGGCGAACAGGCCGCAGCCAAACTGGCGCTGGAAGCGGTGCAGACAGCCTTGGTCAAGGCGCCGGCTTCGGCTCGCAAGCCGCGCACGCGCACGACTCAACTTAAACTGGCGGGTATCGCGACGATACAGCCGGATGCACCAAACGAGGAATTGCCACTGCTGGCGGAGCCGGCTGCACCTAAAGCGGAAAATAAGGCGGAAAAGCCTGTCTCGATCAAGGCAGCCAAGGCTGACACAGCAAAAGGCGACGCCAAAGTTGATGGCAAGGCCGATAATAAAGCCGACAGCAAAGCAGAAACAAAGAACGACAAGATCGATGCAAAAAACGACAGCAAGAGCGACCATAAAGCGCAACTGGCTGCCACCGATCTGAACGAAAACCGAAGCGAGGCCCTGGCCTCTGCACCACCCGTTACACAAAGTAAAACCGCATGACAGACACCACAGCTCCTTCCGACGCATCGAACGATTACCGATGCGGATACATCGCCATTGTCGGTCGCCCGAACGTCGGCAAATCGACCTTGATGAATGTGCTGGTTGGCGCCAAAGTCAGCATCACTTCACGCAAGGCGCAAACCACGCGCCATCGCATCACCGGTATTCAGACGATTGAGAACACTCAGTATGTCTACATCGACACGCCGGGTTTTCAGACGCGTCACAGCAATGCACTGAACAAGACGCTCAATCGCACTGTCACGACCACGCTGACGGCAGCCGACGTGATTTTGTACGTGATTGAAGCGGGCACTTTCGGCCCGGCCGACAAGCAAGTCATGGCGCTGCTGCCGGCCAACGTGCCGTGCATTCTGGTGATGAACAAGTCCGATCGCAACAAGGACAAATCGGTGTTGATGCCGTTTGCGCAGGAAGTCGCTTCGCAGCATAACTTCGCTGCCGTCGTTCCGGTCTCGGCCAAGCAACGCTTCCAGCTGGATCAGTTGCAGGAAGAAATCCGCAAGCTGTTGCCGAATAATCCGCCGATGTTCGACGAAGACGACATCACCGACCGCAGCGAAAAATTCCTGGCGTCGGAAATCGTTCGCGAAAAAGTCTTCCGTTTCGTCGGTGAAGAATTGCCTTACACCAGCACTGTCCTGATCGAAAAATTCGAGCAGGAAGGCGATCTGCGCCGCGTCTTTGCCGCCATTCTGGTGGAGCGCGATGGACACAAAGCCATGGTGATCGGCAACAAGGGCGCGCGCCTGAAAGAAATTTCCACGCAGGCGCGTCTGGACATGGAGCGCCTGTTCGGCGGTCCGGTTTATCTCGAAATCTGGGTCAAGGTCAAATCCGGCTGGGCTGATAACGAAGCCGGGTTGCGTGCCTACGGCTACGAATAGAACATATATATCTTATGGCTGAGATCATCGCCGATACTGCAGTTGGCCAGACACTCGATGCAGAAGCACTGAGCGCTGCGGCGACGCAGTCTGCGCTGGACAACGCCAAGAATGCCGCCACACCCAAGCGCAGCACCCGCACCTCGGCAACGCCGCGCCGTGCCAAGGCGCCGGAAAAAGAAACCCGCATCCAGGCCCAGCCTGGTTTTGTGCTGCACAGCTATCCCTATAAAGAAACCAGTCTGATCATCGACGTGTTTTCACGCGATCACGGCCGCGTCGCACTGGTCGCCAAAGGCGCCAAGCGTCCGCATTCCGCATTGCGCGGCGTGCTGCAGACCTTCCAGCCCTTGTCGGTCAGCTGGGCCGGCAAATCCGAAGTGCGCACCCTGACCGTCGCTGAATGGGTCGGCGGCATGCTGCCGCTGGAAAAATCGGCATTGCTGTGCGGCTTCTATCTCAACGAATTGCTAGTCAAGCTGCTGGCGCGCGACGACGCGCATCCGGCGTTGTTCGATCATTACGTGTCGACGCTGAATCAGCTCGCACATGGCGAGTCAGCGCCCATCGTGCTGCGCAAGTTCGAGCGCGCCTTGCTCAAGGAAACCGGCGTTGCCGGCGACTGGACCAGGTGCGTCACCAATGGCAAGGCGGTTGAGCCGGGCGAAATGTATGTTGTCGATCCGGAGCAGGGCGTGCGCTTTCCGCGTCTGTCCGACGCCTGGCCCAAAGTCTCCGGCAAGACCTTGCTCGACATGGAGAAGGAAGACTACGGCGACCTCAACACGCAGACGCAGAGCAAATTCCTGATGCGCTCTTTGTTGTCGCATCATCTGGGTGGCGCACAATTGAATACGCGGCAGATTCTGATCGATCTGACGCAGCTCTGAGACGCCAGGGATTCCCGTGTTGAAAGATTTTTCCTGGTCGGGCATGGCGGCAGGCTTCGTCGCCGTCCTCATCGGCTTTACCAGTTCCGCCGCGATCATCTTCCAGGCCGCCGCAGCAGCCGGCGCAACGCCCACCCAGATCAGCTCATGGATTTTTGCGCTCGGTCTCGGCATGGGCGTAACCTGCATCGGCTTGTCGCTTTATTACCGCACCCCCGTCGTCACCGCCTGGTCCACGCCCGGCGCAGCCTTGCTGATCACCGGACTGGCCGGTCTCTCGATGCCGCAGGCGATCGGCGTGTTCATGTTTTCGGCCGCGCTGGTCACCATTTGCGGCGTTACCGGCTTGTTCGCACGGGCGATGAACCGTATCCCGATTTCAATTGCTGCAGCCATGCTGGCCGGAATCCTGGCGCGCTTCGGCATGGATGTCTTTGTCGCCATGAAGCTGGAGTTCGCGCTGGTATTGCTGATGTTTGCCGTGTATCTGATCGCCAAACGCCTCTTGCCGCGCTATGCCATCATCATCGTCCTGGCGCTCGGCACCGTCTTTGCGGGTACGCAGGGCTTGTTGAAGTTTGAGACCTTCCACGCGAGCCTCGCCACGCCGGAGTTCGTCATGCCCGAATTCGCCTGGACCAGCTTGCTCGGCGTCGGCATCCCGCTGTTTGTCGTGACCATGGCTTCGCAGAACGCGCCTGGCGTGGCCATCATGCGCGCTTCCGGCTACAACACGCCGGTGTCGCCGCTGATGACGTGGACTGGCCTCACGACCCTGGTGCTGGCGCCTTTCGGCTGTTTTTCGATTTGTCTTGCGGCCATTACTGCGGCCATTTGCATGGGCAAGGAAGCGCATGAAGATGCCTCCAGACGCTACATGGCCAGCGTGGCGGCCGGCGGCTTCTACCTGGTGGCAGGGATCTTCGGTGCCACGGTGGTAGCGCTATTCTCGGCGTTCCCCAAGGCGCTGATCATGGCGATTGCCGGACTGGCATTGTTCGGCACCATCGCCAACGGCCTGACCGTCGCCATGTCCAACGAAAAGCAGCGCGAGGCGGCATTGATCACTTTTCTGGTCACGGCGTCAGGCGTGTCTCTGTTCGGTATCGGCACCGCATTCTGGGGCCTGGTTGCGGGCGGCCTTGCGATGCTGGTGTTTAACTGGAAATGGAAAACCACATCCGTTTCCGACTCCCTGACACAAGCGACGCCGGAAGCAATGCGCGATAAAATTCCAGCCTCGCATTCCCAATCACCTCACAGCGCACAGCGATAACGTCATGAGCTTCCTGAACCCTGTCGGTCCGGCCATCGAGCTGGGCATCAATATCGATCACGTCGCCACCTTGCGCAACGCGCGCGGCACGACCTATCCCGATCCTATCCAGGCTGCCTTGCAGGCCGAAGAAGCGGGTGCGGATGCAATCACTTTGCACTTGCGCGAAGATCGCCGCCATATCCGCGATGCGGACGTCGAAGCGATTCGTCCGCTGTTGCGCACACGCATGAATCTGGAGGCCGCCGTCACCAGCGAGATGATCGATTTTTCCTGCCGCATCAAGCCTCAGGATTCCTGCCTCGTGCCGGAAAAGCGGACAGAAATCACCACCGAAGGCGGCCTCGACGTCGTCACGCATTTTGCGCAAGTGCAGGCAGCCGTGAAGCAATTGCAAGCCGAAGGCATCCGTGTCAGTCTCTTCATTGATCCGGATGACGAACAAATCAAGGCTGCCGCCGAAACCGGCGCGCCCGTGATCGAACTGCATACCGGCCGCTACGCCGAAGCACACGGCCAGGCCGAGCAGGAAAAAGAGCTGGAACGCGTCAAGGCCAGTGTGCTGGAAGGCATCCGCCGCGGACTCAAAGTCAACGCCGGTCACGGTTTGCACTACACCAATGTACAAGCGATCGCGGCTATCCCAAACATCGCCGAACTCAACATCGGCCATGCCATCGTCGCGCAGGCGGTGTTCGTCGGCTGGCAAAAGGCGGTCAGCGACATGAAGGCGATCATGCTCAAGGCGCGCCTGGACGCCGCCAAAGGCTGATCATGATCTACGGCATCGGTACCGATATTCTCCAGATATCGCGTCTCAAGGCCACGCTGGAACGGCGTGGCGACCGCTTTGCGGAAAAGATTCTGGGGCCGGAGGAAATGGTCAAATACCTCAGCCGCAAAGCCAAGGTCGAGGCGCGCGGCATCAGCTTCCTGGCGACGCGCTTCGCTGCGAAGGAAGCGTTTTCCAAGGCCATCGGTCTGGGCATGCGCATGCCGATGACCTGGCGTTCGATGCAGACGCTCAATGCGCCCAGCGGCAAGCCGATCGTCGTGTGCAGCGGCAAACTGAAAACATGGATGGAAGAGCAGGGCCTGACCGCGCAAGTCTCGATCACCGATGAGGTGGAGTACGCGGTCGCATTTGTCATAGCGGAGAAAACATGAAGGCAACAGGTCTGGCGGAACAGTCGAAACCATCGAAACAAGCCTTGGGCCCCGTCATGCTTGACGTGGTCGGGACCACCTTGACGGTGGAGGATATCCGCCGCATCCAGCATCCGCTGACCGGCGGTGTCATCCTGTTTGCGCGCAACTATGAAAACCGCAAGCAGATCACGGCACTGGCGCAAGCCATCCACGCAGCGCGCCCGGGCGTGCTGATTGCCGTCGATCATGAAGGCGGCCGCGTGCAACGATTCAAGACAGACGGCTTCACGCATCTGCCCGCCATGTGCGTGCTGGGCGAGTTGTGGGATCGTGACGTGCTGGAGGCGACTCGCCTTGCGACAGCGGTCGGCTATGTGCTGGCAGCCGAATTGCGCGCCTGCGGCGTCGACTTGTCGTTCACGCCGGTGCTGGATCTCGACTTTGGCGTATCAAGCGTAATCGGCACCCGTTCTTTTCATCGTGATCCGCGTGTAGTGACCTTGCTGGCCAAGAGCCTTAATCACGGACTGGCATTGGCCGGCATGGCCAATTGCGGTAAGCATTTCCCCGGCCACGGCTACGTGCAGGCCGATTCGCACATCGACACGCCGGTCGATGACCGCGCCTATCAGGACATCATCGGCGACGACGCCATGCCGTACGACTGGCTCGGCATGAGCCTGACGGCCGTGATGCCAGCGCACGTGATTTACCCGAAGGTAGACAAACATCCTGCGGGCTTTTCCAAGAAATGGCTGAGCATTCTGCGCAAGGACATCGGCTTCCAGGGCGTGATCTTCAGCGATGACCTCAGCATGCAGGGCGCCAGCGTTGCCGGTAGTGTGCTTGATGGCGCCCAGGCGGCGTTGCAGGCTGGATGCGACATGGTGCTGATCTGCAATTCTCCGGATAAGGCCGACCAGTTGCTGGCGGGCCTGAAGACCAAGGTGTCTCCTGCATCAGCAGCGCGCATCGCCGCGCTGGTGCCGCAAAGCGACGCCCTCGATTGGGACGAGCTGCAAAAGGACGAGCGTTACCTTGCCGCCAAAAAACTGGTGTTGACGCTGGCCTGAGTGCCCTGAGTTGCGCCCTCACGCTACAACGATATTTATAGCTGTCCACGAGACGAATTACTGAGCCAGCATGTCCGACACTTTGCCAACCGATCCTGTCGACCCGATCAATCTTTCGATTGATCCACGCGATATCGTCCTTGAGACGGTAGCCAAGCTACCGCATCTGCCGGGCGTATATCGCTATTTCGATGCGGAAGACAACGTCCTGTACGTTGGCAAGGCGCGCGACCTGAAGAAGCGGGTGTCGAGCTATTTCCAGAAGAACCTGAGCAGCCCGCGCATCGCCATGATGGTCGATCGCATCGCACGCCTGGAGACGACCGTCACCCGCAGCGAAGCCGAGGCGCTGCTGCTGGAAAACAATCTCATCAAGACGCTGCGCCCGCGTTTCAACATCCTGTTTCGCGACGACAAGTCCTATCCATACCTGAAGATCACCGGCCATGCGTTTCCGCGCATGGCCTATTATCGCGGCGCGGTGGATAAGAAGAGCCAGTATTTCGGTCCATTTCCCAATGCCTGGGCAGTCAAGGAATCAATCCAGATTTTGCAGAAGGTGTTCTTGCTGCGCACCTGCGAAGACACCGTCTACGCCAACCGGACGCGGCCGTGCCTGCTGCATCAGATCCATCGCTGCAGCGGTCCCTGCGTCAATCTGGTGACGCCGGAAGACTATGCACTCGATGTCGAAAACGCCTCCAAATTCCTGCGTGGCCGCCAGACTGAAGTGCTTGATACACTTGAAAAGAAGATGCACGCCTACGCCGGCGAACTCAAGTTCGAACAGGCGGCAGCAGTGCGCAACCAGATCACTTCGCTCTCCAGCGTCCTGCATCAGCAGACCATGGAAACCGGCAGCGACGCCGACATCGACATTATTGCCGTGATTGTGCAGGGCGGTCGTGCCTGTGTGAATCTGGCGATGGTGCGCGGCGGCCGTCATCTGGGCGATCGCGCCTATTTTCCGACGCATGTCGACGGCGCCATTCCTGAGGGGGAAGAGTCGCTGGAAGCGGAAGTCATGAAGGCTTTTCTCGCACAGCATTACATCGACAAATTCATTCCCGGCAATTTGATCGTCAACACCGAGTTTGACGATCCCGCGCTGATGTTGGCGCTCATGGAACAGTGCGGTCATCGCATCACGCTCACGCTGCAGCCGCAAGGCCAGCGCCGCCAGTGGCTGGAGATGGCGCACAAGGGCGCAGAGATTGCGCTGGCGCGCCTGCTGTCCGAGCAAGGCTCGCAACAGGCGCGCACGCGTGCACTGGTCGAAGCACTGGGCAGCGAAGTGGAAGACATTGAAAGCCTGCGCGTGGAATGCTTCGACATCAGCCACACGCAAGGCGAGGCGACGCAGGCTTCATGCGTGGTATTCCACCATCACGCCATGCAGAACGGCGAATACCGCCGCTACAACATCAACGACATCACGCCGGGTGACGATTACGCCGCGATGCGTCAGGTGCTCATGCGCCGCTATGAAAAAGTCGCTAATGGCGAGGGCACCATGCCCGACATCGTCCTCATCGACGGCGGCAAAGGGCAGGTGGAAATGGCACGCCAGGTGTTCACTGAGCTGGGGCTGGACATCAGCCTGATCGTCGGTGTGGCCAAAGGAGAAGGGCGCAAGGTCGGCCTGGAAACGCTGGTCTTCGTCGATGGCCGGCCGCCGCAGGAACTGGGCAAGGAATCCGCCGCGCTGATGCTGATCGCGCAGATCCGCGATGAGGCGCACCGTTTTGCGATCACCGGCATGCGCGCCAAGCGCGCCAAGGCCAGACAGACGTCGCGGCTGGAAGAGATTGAAGGCATCGGCGCCAAACGCCGTCAAAAACTGCTGGCGCGCTTCGGTGGCTTGCGCGGCGTGGCTGACGCCAGCATCGATGAACTGGCGTCGGTGGAGGGAATTTCACACACGCTGGCGGAAGAGATCTACCGCCAATTGCATTGAATTACGGCGATTCAGCAGCCGGTGCTTGCCTGCCATTGAATTTCACCTGAGTGCCTGCATGTAGCTGGGGCGGCTTAAACTGCGCAGCGAAGGCCTGATTTCCGCATTGATTTCTCCCGGTAACAGGTTTTTAGAGGATGCTCTGATACTATCTCGGTAAATTTCACTCAGCGCAGAAGTTCACGACAATAAATAAACGTATGCCATTCAATATTCCCATTTTGCTTACCTGGTTGCGTGTCGCCCTGATTCCACTGGTAGTCGGTGTGTTTTATGTGCCGGAGATCGGGCTGTCGCGTTACGAGCAAGGCATCGCGTCGACGATCATCTTTATCGTCGCTGCCGCGACCGACTGGTTCGACGGCTTCCTGGCGCGTCGCTGGGATCAGACGTCGGCATTCGGCGCTTTCCTCGATCCGGTCGCAGACAAACTGATGGTCACCGGCGCCTTGCTGGTGCTGGTGCATCTGGACCGCGTACATCCGATTACCGCCTTCATCATCATCGGCCGTGAGATCGCCATCTCCGCACTGCGCGAATGGATGGCGCAGATTGGCGCATCGAAATCGGTGGCGGTCAGCTCGCTCGGAAAAATCAAAACCACGGCGCAAATGATCGCAATTCCGATGCTGTTGTTCTACGGCGATTTGTTCGGTTTTATCGATACGCAGGTGCTGGGAAAATGGCTGTTGCTGATCGCCGCGGTGCTGACAGTGTGGTCCATGCTTTACTACTTGCAGAAGGCATGGCCGCTGATAAAAAAAGTGCAAGAAAGTAAAAGTGGCGCTTGACTTCCTCTATGGAAGCTCTATAATAGCGTTCTGTTGTTGATTGCGGGAGTAGCTCAGTTGGTAGAGCGATACCTTGCCAAGGTATAGGTCGAGAGTTCGAGACTCTTCTCCCGCTCCAGAATTACTAAAGGAAGCGCCAAAACGCTTCCTTTTTTCATTGTGAGAGTTCTGCATCAGCCGAAAAAACTTCAGAAGATCTGCTCTGGAGCCGGTTGAAAAGAAAGCCGCAATTAGCAACGAATAGACAGTAATATTAATGTCCCCTGGCGGGGTAGCAAAGTGGTTATGCAGCGGCCTGCAAAGCCGTCTACGCCGGTTCGATCCCGACCCCCGCCTCCAAATGCTCCATGCGGGAGTAGCTCAGTTGGTAGAGCGATACCTTGCCAAGGTATAGGTCGAGAGTTCGAGACTCTTCTCCCGCTCCATATTAAAAAGGAAGCTCAGCAATGAGCTTCCTTTTTTCTTTTCCGCGTTCGTTTTTCCTGCCTTCCTTTTCTTCCTTCAGACGATTGTCCCGTCACTGATTTGCTGCACCAGCACAGGGCAATAAATATTGGATTTCTGTCGTATTTTGTTCGATTGAATTGTTTTTTATGCAATTACACTCTACATTGACGTATCGATTGATTGGGCCGTTTCAATCGCAATAGAAGACAACGACGGGGGTGTCGCAATGGATGCATTTCAAAAAGAGATCGACGAAAGAACCAATCTCACCAGTTCAAACAAATTTGAATTGCTGCTCTTCCGTCTCGGTTCAGATCCGCACGGCGTGCGCTCAGAGCTGTTCGGCATCAATGTCTTCAAGATTCGTGAAATTGTCCCGATGCCCGCCATCACCAAGGCGGCAGGTACGCAATCGCCGATGCTGGGTATGGTCAACATCCGCGGTCAGATCATTTCCGTGATCGATTTGCCGGCAGTGGTCGGCTGTACGCCCAAGTCCGGTTTGAATATTCTCCTCGTCACCGAATATGCGCGCAGCACGCAGGCCTTTGCCGTTGAATCCGTTGACGAAATCGTGCGACTCGAATGGAGCCAGGTTTTGTCTGCAGAATCGAAAGCCGGCGGCAACTTCGTCACCAGCATTGCGCGTCTCGACGATGAGATGCACGGCAGCCGTCTGGCACAGGTGCTGGATGTCGAGCAGATTCTGCACGAGATCATGCCGACCGAGCGCGACATGGACATCGTCGGTATGGAACACATCAAGCTCAAGCCGGGCGCCGTCATCATCGCAGCAGACGACTCCAAGGTCGCGCGTTCGCTGGTGGAAAGCGGTTTGACTGCCATGGGCTTGCCTTTCCTGATGCATAAAACCGGCAAGGAAGCCTGGGAGAAACTCCTCGAGATCAGCAAGGAAACCAAAGCGCAAGGCATACCGATTACCGATCGCGTCGCGATGGTGCTGACCGATCTGGAAATGCCGGAGATGGACGGCTTCACGCTCACGCGCAATATCAAGCGCGACGAGGGGCTGAAGGCGATTCCGGTTGTGATCCACTCGTCCTTGTCCGGTTCTGCCAATGAAGATCACGTCAAGAATATCGGTGCCGATGGCTATGTCGCCAAATTCGTTATCGAAGATTTGACCAAGGCCATTGCTCACGCATTGGGAAAATAGTTTCTTTCTGTTCTTTTTGTCAGCGCCTCGTCAGACGATATTGCCGGTTAAAACGTAAAATGCCGCGATTCATTCAAACGGATGAATCGCGGCATTTTTGCCATTGAGCGTATTGTGACTACAATGAATGACGGTCTTTCCGGATATGAAGGCGCGAGAATGTAAAGAACGCCTACTCAGCACTGCACATTCGGTCGCAACGCGCGACTATCTCTTATACTGACGTCCTTTCGTCAATTCTGTTTCCAACGGTCAGAATTCATTTCACGGCTAACGGCGTGTGATACAGCTATGCTCATTCCACAATTATCTTCTACACAAGACGCCACGCTGTCATCGGCTTTGCAAGGCCTGATCGACAACAAGACCAAGCCGCAAGGCAGTCTCGGCGTGCTGGAGTTCATCGCACATCGCATCGGCCTGATCCAGCAGACATCCAGCCCGCACATCGACCGCGCTGCAATCGTCGTCTTCGCTGCCGATCATGGCATCGTCGCCGAAAACATTTCAGCCTATCCGCAAAGCGTGACCTGGCAAATGGTGGAAAATTTTCTGCAGCAGGGCGCTGCCATCAACGTGTTTGCACGCCAGAACGATTGCGCATTGCACATCGTCGATGCCGGCGTAAATCACGACTTCGGCACGCGCGCCGAACTGATCGACAGAAAGATCGCCTCGGGCACCCGCAACTTTGCAAAAGAACCGGCGATGACGGCTGAGCAATGCCAGCAGGCGATTCAGTGCGGCATGGATCTGATCGCCGCAATGCCGGTCGACGTCATCGGATTTGGCGAAATGGGCATCGGCAATACGACCACTGCTGCGGCGCTCATGCACAAGATCACCGGCATTGCCGCTGCTGAATGCGTTGGCGCCGGCACCGGTCTGGCGGCTGAAGGTATCCGCCGCAAGCAGCAAGTCATCGAACAGGCTGTCGCGTATCACGCCGGCGTCGATGCGCCGATGGATGTATTGCGGACCTTCGGCGGTTTTGAAATCGCCATGATCGTCGGGGCCATGCTGAAAGCGGCAGAGCAGCGTACTGTGCTGCTGATCGACGGATTCATCGTCACCTCCGCGTTGCTGGTGGCGGCGAAGTTGCAGCCGGCCATTCTCGACTATTGTGTGTTCTCGCATTGTTCGGACGAGCATGGTCATCGCCGCATGTTGGACTATCTGGATGGCCGCCCGCTGATGCAACTCGATTTGCGTCTGGGTGAGGGGACTGGCAGTGCATTGGCTTTGCCGCTATTGCACGCCGCAGTGAATTTCTTAGCACAGATGGCGACGTTTTCGTCGGCGCAGGTCAGTGAAAAAAGTGTCTGACATGTCGGCCGTGCCTAACGCCGGCTCAGGCTTGCGCCATCAACTGCGGCTGTTTTTTACGGCGCTGCAGTTTTTCACGCGCCTGCCGGTGCCGCGCTGGGTCGGATTTGATACAGCGTGGCTGCAGCACGCCACGCGCTATTTTCCGGCAGTAGGCATTCTGGTCGGATTGGTGTGTGCGATCGTGTATTGGCTGACGTCGCTGTTGTTGCCGCAAGTCGTGGCCGTACTGTTGTCGACGGTAGCGGGAATTTATCTGACCGGCGCTTTTCATGAAGATGGTTTTGCCGATGTCTGCGATGGCTTCGGTGGCGGCATGCAAGCGTTACGCGTTCTCGAAATCATGCGCGATTCGCGTGTCGGTGCGTATGGCGTGATCGGTGTTGTGCTGCTGCTGGGCCTCAAAATCGCCGCGCTGGCCTGCCTGCCTGCGGTGCAGGTAGCGCCGGCTCTGTTATTGGCGCATCCGGTGTCGCGCTGTCTGGCTGCCGGCCTGATCTGGCGCATGGATTACGTGCGTGAAGAAGGCAAGGCCAAACCGCTGGCGCAGCAAATGAGTACGTTTGAATTCACCGTTGCTACGCTGACGGCATCTCTGCCGGTCGTGCTGTGCGTGGCGATGGGATGGTTTGCATGGCAGAGATTGATGCTGGCGTTGCTATTGGGTCTGGCCGCCACGGTTTTCCTCGCGCATAAATTTCGGCGCCGCATCGGCGGCTACACCGGCGATTGCCTCGGCGCCGTACAACAACTTAGCGAAATCGCGATTTACCTGGGCCTGCTGGCTGAGGTATCGGCGGTATCGTCCTTATAGACAGAAAGGTCCACCATGTTGCTGCATTTAATTCGTCATCCTCAGCCGGTTATCGGCAAGGGCCTCTGTTATGGCAGCAGTGATCTGGCCGTGACCGAAGAAGATTGCCGCAAGGTGCTTGATCAGGTCCAGCCGGTTCTGCCGCCGCATGCGCCGCTGTATTCCAGCCCGCTCCAGCGTTGCGTTTTCCTTGCCGAGCCGCTGGCTGCCGCGCTTAATGCAGGACCCGTGCGCTACGACCCGCGCCTGATGGAAATGCACTTCGGCACCTGGGAGCAGTGCGCATGGGACGATTTGCCGCGCGCGGAGATCGATCAATGGGCGGCGGATGTGGTTGGCTATCGTCCGGGCGGCGGCGAGAATGTGCTGCACGTGGCGCAGCGCATCGACGCGTTTTGCACCGACCTGCTGTCGCGCGGACATGGCCAGGCCATCATCGTCTGCCATGCCGGCACGATCCGCATGCTGCAAGCGCGCGCACTGAATCTGTCGGTCCCCAAGATGGCCGAACATGCCGCCATCAACGCCCATGCGATTGCCTTTGGAGAAGTCCTGACTTTGCAGCTCTGAGGTCGAATGTGGGCGGTGTTGTTCTGTGCCCACATCAAAATCGGCATAGTTGTTGAAAAGGAAGCCTTTGTGCTTCCTTTTTTTATCGTCGCATTGAGGACAAAGTGCGGCGTTGCGCGGCACGCAGGGCGGTTGCTTGCCGATCGCAGCAAGTCATTGTTTTAGCGCAAGATTTCTGCAAAAAAATGCCAGTTGCTTTTGCCTCTTTTTCTGCAACACTAGAAAAGCAAGGTGGCTAAAATAGTAGAATGTAGAAAAAAAGACAATATTGGTAAAAATATAATAGTGACCTATGTCAGCAAGCACTTCTCCTAAAAAAATCCTGATCGTCGATGACAGCAAAGTGTCGCGGATGGTGATCAAGGCGCATATCCTCGCCGTTCACGCTGACTGGGTGATCCAGGAAGCTGCCAGCGGCAACGACGCTATCGCCATGGTTGATCAGGAGCAGCCCGATTACTGCACTATGGACATCAACATGCCGGGCATGCTTGGCACCGATGCCGCCGAGATCATTCTGAGCAAATACCCTGGTGTGCGCATCGTCATCTTCTCCGCCAACATCCAGGAAGCGGCGCAATCGCGCGCGCAGCAGCTTGGCGCATTGTTTGTCGCCAAACCGGTCACGGAAAAATCCATTGCCCAGGCCATCGGTTATTTCGCGGGGGCAGTGTGAAGGTGCTTTCAGAGATTGAGCTTGATGCGCTCACCGAAGTATTTAATGTCGGCGCCGGGCGCGCCGCATTGAGTCTGAGTGAAATCGTCGGCGAAGAGGTTTTGCTCTCGGTACCGTCCGTTGAAATCCTCAAAGCTGCCGAGGTCAATAGCCGCGTACTCACGCTCAAGGACAACAAGTTCGCCACGGTCAGCCAGATGTTCACCGGCCCCTTCGATGCCGAAGCAGTACTCTTGTTCACCGAGAACTATGCGCTGGAGATCGTGCGCGACATGATGGGTTCGCAGATGAGCATCGAGGACCTGGCGGAGTTCGAGCAGGAAGCCATGTGCGAGCTTGGCAACATCATCCTCAATGCCTGTTTGTCGGCGATGGCCGACATGCTCAAGATCAGCCTCAGCAGTTCGCTGCCCACCTACAACATGTCATCGCCGGATGAAATCTCCGCGCGCCTGGCCGAGCAAGGCCGCGACGACAGCTACATCCTGGTATTGCACATCGATCTGGTGCTGGAAAAGCATCACACCGAAGGCCATCTGATTTTCCTGCTCAGCTCGACCTCGCTGAGCAAGCTGATTTCGCATATTCAGCAGTATCTGAATAATATTCTCTGAACGGTATGTCCATGAGTAGTCCAGCTCCACTTGGTTTTTCGGCCGACGAGGTTGTCAACAACGTCAACCTGGGACTCGTCGTGGTCGATCATGATCTGAACATCCTGTTGTGGAATGACTGGATGAGCCGGCACGCCCGTGTCGACCGTGAGCAGGCGCTGGCGCAAAACATCATCGCGCTGTTCAGCGAGCAACTGACGCCAGGTTTTTTGCGCGCCCTGAACAACGCGATTGGGTACGGCCTGCCAGCGATCCTGTCCAGCGCATTTCATCGTTCGCCCTTGCCGCTGTTCGTCGAGCATGACAAAAGCGAGGCACCCGTGCGCATGCATCAGTCCATCATCATGACGCCGCTGCAATCTGCAGACGGGCAGCCGACCTGCCTGATCCAGATCAGCGACTCCAGCACGTCGGTCAAGCGCGAAAAAATGCTTATGTCGCATTCCGACGCGCTCAAGCGGGAAGCCATTACCGACGGCCTGACCGGCATTTACAATCGCCGCTTTTTTGACGAAAGCTATGCGCTTGCCTTGCGCGACGCCAAGCGCAATCACAGCAGCTTATCGCTGTTCATGATCGACATCGATTACTTCAAACAGTACAACGACCACTATGGCCACGGTGAAGGCGATCGGGCGCTGAAACAGGTTGCCAACGTCTTGCGCTCGCAAATGCGCCGTCCCAACGATGTCTGTGCGCGTTACGGCGGTGAAGAGTTCATCATGCTGATTCCCGGATTTACCGAAGTCCAGGCGGAGAAATTTGCCGAGCGCCTGCGCATCAGCGTCAGCGATCTAGGCATTCCGCATGAGAGATCTCAATCCGGCGCGCATATGACCATCAGCGTCGGCGTCTGCACCATGACGCCGGATATCGGCAGCGACGGCGCCGCTTTGCTCGACAGCGCCGACGATGCGCTGTATCAGGCGAAAAAGCAGGGACGCAATCAGGTCATCAGTGGCGGTTGAGGACAGTTCTGCCTGTTTTTGAACGAAACAGGAACAATCCCCGCAAAAGCTGAACGGACGCGGCCCGGGCATTGTCATAAACAAGTTATCAACAGGGTTGACCACATTTTCTGTGGGTAACTTCAGCTCTCGCCAACCTGTCGATATGGCCGCATTCGTCCGCTTGCCGATCTTGCGTATAATGCGCTCCTTGATGTTTTTTGCTCTTTTCACCGCCTCGCTCATGCGCCGATTCTGCTTTTTGTTGCTGGCATTCCTCTTTCCCTTGCAATTGTTTGCAGGGACGCTTGAGCCTGTGACAAAGCAACTGAGCGAAACACCGGTGGTCGTGCTGTCTGCTGGCGCGCACTCGCAAGACAGTACGCAGCAATCTGCATGGCAGTTGGTTCACGATGCCGCCGGCACCATTGCAGGTGAGGCGAGTGATCTTGCCGATGCAGCAGGCACAGGCGATCAGCCCGATACCAAGAAGCTGACAGCGCAAGGGGATCTGGAAGATCAGACCTTGCCGGTTCCTTTTGCCACCTTGCCGCTGGACTGGCATCCATTTCCCCATTTTTATCCCCTCGTAAACGACGGTACTTCCGCGTTCATCGATCTGCAGCGTCCCCCACCGCTAGCCTGACCGCGTGCTTGCCGGCCCGCTGCTGATCGTTTGAGGTCAGCGCGCGACGCGGGTTATTGCATGCATCTCTATTGTCTTCACTGTCATCGCTCGTACAGTAGCCGCGTCGCTGCTGCAACTTCTCGTATTTTTTATTTAGGAAGCACCATGAAACGCGTCATTCTTTTTCTCGTCACCAATCTGGCCGTGATGCTCGTCCTGAGCGTGACTGCCAGTATTCTCGGCATCAATCGCTACATGACTGCCAACGGTCTCAACTTCGGGATGCTGCTGATGTTCTGCGCCCTGATGGGTTTCGGCGGCTCGTTTATTTCCCTGCTGATGTCCAAAACCATCGCCAAGTGGTCTACCGGCGCGCGCGTCATCGAACACCCGCAAAACTCCACTGAAATGTGGCTCGTCGATACCGTCAATCGCCTGGCCACGCGTGCTGGGCTGACTATGCCCGAAGTCGCCGTCTATGACGGTCCGCCGAACGCCTTTGCCACCGGCGCCAGCAAGAGCAGCTCGCTGGTGGCAGTGTCGACCGGCCTGTTGCAAGGCATGACCAAAGAAGAAGTGGAAGCCGTGCTGGCGCATGAGGTCGCACACATCGCCAACGGCGATATGGTCACGCTGACACTGATCCAGGGAGTGGTGAACACCTTCGTCATGTTTGTCGCGCGCATCGTCGGCTACTTTGTCGATTCGGCCTTGCGCCGCAATAACGAGCAATCCTCTGGTCCAGGCATCGGCTATATGGTCACCGTGGTGGTGTGCGAAATCGTCTTTGGCATCCTCGCCAGCGTGATCGTCATGTACTTCTCGCGCCAGCGTGAATACCGTGCCGATGCCGGTGCGGCATCGCTGATGGGTTCCTCGACACCGATGATCGGCGCACTGCGCCGTCTGGGCGGGATGCAGTCCGATGGCTTGCCGCAGAACCTGCAGGCATCCGGCATTGCCGGCCGCGAATCGTGGATGGGTTTGTTCTCCAGCCATCCGTCGATTGAGTCGCGCATTGCGTCTTTGCAAGGCAAGGCACGCAACTGAGCGCTACGGCGCAGCGTGAAAACGCCCGGTCTGTCCGGGCGATTTTTTTGAGACGGTTATTTGTCCCGCGGACGTGTCGCTTCATCCAACGTCAGGATGGAGAGTGCGATGGTTTCCGTCGTCGCCAACGTGTTGATTGCGCCGGTGCGCAATGCGCCGAGCACAGCGGTGGCTTTGGAGCTTTCGCTGGCAACTGCAATGACGTCGGGAATACGTTTCAAGTCGGCCAGAGTCAAGCCGATCACGCGTGCTTGCAATGAAGTCTCGGCGGGTTCTCCATTGACGTTCACGAAATCGTAACCCATCATGTCGCCGACTGCACCCTGGCGTTTGACCTCAAGAATTTCTTGCGGCGAAAACCAGCCCATGCGCACCATATTGCTGTCTTCATTGATGTCGCCGATGCCGATTAGCGCAATATGCGCGCGGCGCGCCTTATCCAGGGTTTGCTTGACGGCGTCATTGGCCAGCAGGTCGTTGCGCACCTGCGGATCGTTGACGAGCGCCGGCGCGTAAAGTGTTTCGCTTTCGCCTCCGAAGCGCATCGCTAGTCGGCGGCAGATATGGTCGGAGTTCATCGTCTCCCCACCGCGATAGGAGCCGCCGATTGCACAGACAAAGGTCGAGTTATGCTGCATCGACGATACCGCATGCTCGGACACCGCGCTGATATTGCGCCCCATGCCGACTGCCACGATCATGTCGTTGGCGAGAATGCGGTCGAGATGGCTGGCGACCAGACCAGCCAGCAACTCGCGCTGCTTTTCCTGGTCTTTGTGGTTGATTGAGATGATGGCGCGTTCGATGCCGAAGCGCGTCATTAATTCATGCTCGAGCTGGCTGGTGTCGCTGGGGTGATGACGCACGCGAATTTCGACGATGCCCGCTTCCTGGGCGCGCTTGAGCATGCGGCCGATGGTTGCGCGCGAGATGGAAAATCGCTTGGACAATTCTTCTTGCGTCAGCCCGTCCACGTAGTACAGCGTAGCGAGCCGCGTCAGCTCATCGGTCAGCATGTGCAGGTCCTTTTCATTTCCTCTCCCTGTAGTCCGGATCTTGGTGTCCGGATTATCGTTCACTTTTGTTTTTGCAAGCTGCTTTCGTATTCGTGGATGCGCTCCAGCTTCGAAGTCGAACGTCCTCCTGAAAATTCGGATCCTATCCAGCTGTCCACAATCGACTTGGCCAGTTCTGGGCCTACCACGCGTGCGCCCAGCGTGATGATTTGTGCGTTGTTGCTCTTGCTGGCGCGTTCGGCCGAATAAGTGTCGTGGCATTGGGCGGCGCGCATGCCCGGTACCTTATTCGCAGAGATCGCCATGCCAATACCGGTACCGCAGAGCAGGATGGCGCGCGCAAAGTGGTCTTGCATAACGGCTTCGGCAACCGCAAAAGCGATGTCTGGGTAGATCACGGGCTGAGTGTCGAAGGTGCCGAAGTCGGTCACATCGAGGCCTTTTCCGATCAGATGTTGCTTGATGATTTCCTTCAATTCGAACGCTGCTTCGTCAGAGCCAATGGCGATTTTCACAAACTTTCCTTTCTGGCCGCGTCGATGAATGGGTGAGAAAATGATCGCGACAAATCAAATTTTCAATTTTGATGTCGTTCAAGTCAATGGGTATTAATAGTTAATTTCTCCTTATTTTACTTATATTGTTTTTATTTGTAATCATCTTCGTTTTTTTTCTAATTTTCTCAGAGTTTTTCAAACTCAATTGACAGTCAAAAATCCAGCTTGCTACCATGAATTCAGATGAGAAAAAGATCTTGATGGATCAAATGATAATGGCTGGAGACAAATTGTGGAAACACTGCATCTTGAGGCTCGCGGAGTAGAGAAGTCCTTTCAAGGGATCTCCGCATTGATGGATGGTCGACTGGCATTGCGGCCAGGGAGCGTGCATGCCTTATGCGGTGGCAATGGTGCTGGCAAGTCCACTTTCCTCAATATCGTGATGGGTATGGTGCGGCGCGACCGCGGCGACATTTTCCTGCAAGGCCGTCCGGTGGATTTCGCCACGCCAGCCGAAGCCTTGCAAAATCGTATCGCCATGATTACCCAGGAGCTGTCTCCGATTCCAGGCATGACGGTGGCGGAAAATATCTATCTTGGACGCGAGCCACGCAAGGTCAGGATTTGCGTTGATTTCAAGAGCATGTTGCGACAGGCGCAAACTTTGCTGGAGCAACTCCAATTCCCGGTTGATCCGCGCGCGCCGATGTCTTCGCTGAGCCTGGCGCAAGTGCAACTGGTCGAGATCGCCAAAGCATTCAGCCGCGACTGCGACGTCATGATCATGGACGAGCCGACTTCGGCAATCGGCGAACGTGAGACCGAAGTACTGTTCAATGCGATCCGCAGCCTGACCGCCCAGGGTACCGGGATTATTTATGTTTCGCACCGCTTGTCGGAGATATTCCAGATCGCCGACGACTACACGGTGTTTCGTGACGGCCGCTTTGTGGAAAGCGGCCGCATCGCAGACATCGACCGCACAGCGTTGGTGGCGGCCATCGTCGGTCGCAAGTTGCAGGCAGCGCAGCGTCGGCGCCGCGCCATCGGGGATACCGTCTTGGAAACCGAGGGGTTGAGTCGCGGCGGCGAATTCAGCGAAATTTCATTGCGCGTGCATGCCGGGGAGGTGTTAGGCATCTACGGTCTGATGGGCGCGGGTCGTAGCGAATATCTCAATTGCGTTTATGGCCTTACGCGGCCAGACCAGGGCAAGGTCCGCTTGCAGGGCGCGCCGCTGGCGATCGGTAATCCGGGCAAGAGCATTGCCGCCGGCATTTCGCTCGTGACCGAGGACAGGAAGGAAACCGGCCTGGTGCTCACCGCATCGATACGCGACAACATCGCCATGTCGGCATACAAGCGCATGTCACGCCTGGCCCTGGTCGATCGAGTGCGCGTGAATCGACTGGTCGGCGAGATGGTGACGCGCATACGTATGAAAATCAGTTCGGTGGGTCTGCCAGTGTCTTCCATGAGCGGCGGCAACCAGCAAAAAGTCGTGCTGGCGCGCTGCCTGTCGACCGAGCCCATTTGCCTGATGTGTGACGAACCGACACGCGGCATAGACGAAGGTGCCAAACGCGAAGTCTATCAACTCATCAATGAGTTCACCGAAAACGGCGGCGCAGTGCTTCTGGTCTCTTCGGAGGCTCAGGAAGTACTGGACGTCAGCGACAGGATCGCTGTTTTCAAGGCGGGCAGCGTGGTCGCCATGATCGACGGACATACCTCAACCCAAGAAGAACTTTTGCATCTGGCATCGTGATGAATACTAAGACCTCTCCTCTCGCCCTGCATTCCGCGGCACCTGCTTTTAACCTGCAGCAGTTCTACGCGCGCTACGGCATTTTGGCGGCGCTGGTTGCATTGTGCATTTTCCTGTCGTTCAGCAATCAATACTTTATGACCTGGGGGAACTGGGCCGATATTTTGCGCCAGACTTCGATTAACGGCATTCTTGCCATCGGCATGACCTTTGTGGTGCTGACCGCAGGCATCGATCTGTCGGTAGGGGCGGTACTGGCCTTTGCGGGCATGGTCAGCGCCTGGATGGTGGCTGGTGACGGCAGCCACAGCCTTGCGGTTAGCTTGTTGGCGGGGCTGGGCGTCGGTGCATCATTGGGCGCGGTCAATGGACTGCTGGTCGCGCGCCTTTCGGTGCCTCCTTTCGTCGCCAGCTTGGGAATGCTTAGCGCCGCGCGCGGTTTTACCTATATCTACAACGACGGCATGCCGGTCTCGGATTTGCCGGATAACTTTCTCGCCATTGGCTCTGGCCACGTGTGGCAGGTTCCTGTACCCATTCTGATTTTCGCAGCGGTGATTGCAGTCAGTTGGTTCGTCCTGCGTTACACCGTCTATGGGCGCTACATCTACGCAGTCGGCGGCAACCCCAAGAGCGCCAAGACCAGTGGCATCAGCACGCGCAAGGTCTTGTTCGCGGTGTATGTCGTCAGCGGCGTGCTGGCTGCGCTCGCTGGCATCTTGCTGGCAGCGCGCACTACGGCGGCGTTGCCGCAGGCGGGCGTGTCTTATGAGCTGGACGCCATTGCCGCAGTGGTGATCGGTGGCACCAGCCTGTCGGGCGGAACCGGTTCGCTGGGAGGCACGGTGGTGGGCGCCTTGCTTATCGGCGTGATTAACAACGGCCTCAATCTTCTCGGGGTTTCTTCCTATTACCAGCAAGTCATCAAGGGCGTGATTATCGTTGTCGCCGTGTTGCTGGATGCCTCTCGTAAAAAGCAGTAATCCACAAAAACCGTCTTTGGAGACCACTATGATTTCGTTCAAAAAAATTGCCGTCCTGTGTGGACTGAGCCTGGCGCTGTCGGTTCATGCGCAAGACAAACCTTTGCGCATCGGCGCCGCAGTCTATGGCCTGAAGGGCGAGTTTATGCAAATGTGGAGCAACCAGCTCAAGGCACACCCCTCGGTCAAGGATGGTTCGGTGCAGATCACCATTTTCGACGGGAACTACGATGCCCTTACGCAGAGTAACCAATTCGACACCATGATCACGCAAAAATACGACGCCATCATCTTCGTGCCGATTGACCTCAAGGCTGGCGCAGCTCCGGTACAAAAAGCGATCAAGGCAGGCATTCCGGTGATTGGCTCCAATACGAGGGTGCTGGGCGACGTATTGACATCGTATGTCGGCAATGACGATGTCGTTGCAGGTCGCATGGAAGCCGAGGCCCTGATGAAAGCCATTGGCGGCAAGGGCAACATCGTCGTGATCGAAGGACCTATCGGCCAATCGGCGCAGATTGAACGCGCCAAGGGCAATGATGAAGTGCTGGCCAAATACAAAGACGTCAAGGTACTGGCTCGTAAGACCGGCAATTGGTCGCGGGCGGAATCCATGAGCCTGATGGAAAACTGGCTGACGGCCTATCCGGGAAAGATCAACGGCGTTATCGCCCAGAACGACGACGAAGCGTTGGGCGCGGTGCAGGCGATCAAATCCAAGGGAATCGACATCAAGACTATTCCCGTAGTTGGCGTCGATGGCATTGCCGCCGCGATCCAGGCCGTCAAGCGCGGCGAGATGACCACCAATTTCCAGGATGCGCAGGCGCAGGCGCAAGGCGCGCTGGACGTGGCCCTGCGTGCACTGAAGGGCGCGTCCTACCAGCCGCGCTCGCCGATCTGGCGCGAATATGCCGAGAGCATGCCATGGGGCGACGGCACGGCAAAATCATATAGCGTGCCATGGACGGCAATCGTGCCGGCGAACGCCGATGCATTTCTGAAAAAATTGAAAAAGTGATCCCTGTGGAGATGGTTGCAATGAATACATCGGGCAAGCCTTGCTTCGATTTCTCCGGGCGCGTTGCTATGGTGACCGGAGCGGCCAGCGGCATCGGACTGGCGGTGAGCGAATTGCTGGCATCTTGCGGCGCGCAGGTGGTGTTGCTGGATCGTCAGGCAGAAGTGCTGCAGGTCGCTGCAAGCCTTGAGGGCGAGGCTGAGCGCCACTTGGGTTGCGTACTGGATGTGACTGATGCGGCCGGCATTGCCAAGGTCGTAGAGCAAGTGGTGGCGCGCTACGGTCGAATTGACATCTTGGTCAACAACGCCGGCGTCGCCCTGCTGGATGCTGCGGACAATTTATCCGAAGCTGCCTGGGATGTCACCATGGCGATCAATCTCAAGGGACCTTTCCTGCTGGCGCAGGCAGTGGCGCCGACCATGCGGCAACAGGCTTACGGCCGTATCGTCAATCTCGCTTCCCAGGCCAGCGTGATCGGCCTTGAGCGTCATGCGGCCTATTGCGCCAGCAAGGCCGGGCTGGTTGGCCTGAGCAAGGTGTTGGCGCTGGAGTGGGCGAAAGATGGCGTAACCATCAATGCGGTGTCGCCGACGGTGGTTGAAACAGCGCTCGGAAAGCAAGCCTGGTCCGGTGCCGTGGGGCAGGCGATGCGACAGAAAATACCGGTGGGACGTTTTGCGCAGCCGGAAGAAATCGCCGGTCTGATCGCTTATCTCGCCAGCGACCAGGCGAGCATGATCACTGGCGAAAATATCGTCATCGACGGCGGTTATTCGGTGCAGTAGATATCGCTATAACAGTTACCAGCGCCGTCGCGGTTTCGCCATGACGGTATGCATAAGGAATCGCAATGAATCGAGTGATCAATCATCCTGACATGGTGGTCGAGGACATGTTGCGCGGCATTGTCGCCGCTCATCCCAACTTGTCGATCTGGCCGCAAAATCCGCGTGTGGTGCGTCATGCGGGTGCCTCCGTCAAAGGGCGCGTCGCCATTGTCACCGGTGGTGGTTCCGGCCACGAGCCGGCTTTCATCGGCTACGTCGGCCGGAATATGGTGGACGCGGTGGCGATCGGTGAAGTCTTTTCTTCTCCCACGGCGAAATCATTCTTCGATGCGTTTCAGGCCGCTGACGGCGGTGCCGGCGTCGCCTGTTTGTATGGCAACTACGCCGGCGACAACATGAACGTAAAAATGGCGATGAAAATGGCCGAGCGCGCCGATATCAACGTCCGTACGGTTGTCGCTAACGACGATGCTGCCTCGGCGCGCGCCGATGAAATCAGCAAACGGCGCGGCGTTGCCGGCGAGATTCTGATGTGGAAAGTGGGAGGCGCCAAGGCAGCGCTGGGAGGAAATCTGGATCAGGTCATCGCAGCGGCGCAAAAGGCCATCGACAATACGCGCTCGATCGGCATCGGTCTGTCGGCTTGTACCATTCCCGCCGTTGGCAAAGCCAATTTCGTTATCAAGCATGGCGAGATGGAGGTCGGCATCGGCCATCATGGTGAGCCGGGCGTCCTGGTGCAAAGCGTGGTGCCGGCGAAGCAAATGGCCCGGCTGATGCTCGACACACTCTTGCCTGACCTGCCGTTCAGCCGTGGTGACAAGGTCGCAGTATTGATTTCCGGTTTGGGCGCAACGCCCTTGATGGAACAATACATTCTCTATGCGGACGTTGCTGAATATTTGCAAGAGGCCGGCATCGAAGTACGCCACTCGCTGGTCGGCAATTTGTTTACCTCGCTGGAAATGATGGGTGTCACGCTGACGCTGATGCGGCTGGACGATGAACTCGACCAGTGCATGGCCCATCCTTGTGAATCGATGGGGCTGACAGTGACAGTGGGAGCGCAAGCATGAACGACCGCTTTGACATGACGCAGGCGGATTGGGTGGTCAAGGACTTGATCGCCGCGATCAATCAGAACCGTGAATATCTGAGCGAGATCGACGGCGCAATTGGCGACGGCGACCACGGCATCAACATGAGCAAGGGGTTCACGCAATGCGGCGAACGTTTGCTCAAACAGCCGGGCCATTCGCTGGCAAGCGCTTTCGAGGAGTTATACCTGGTCTTGATGGAGGGTATCGGCGGCTCCATGGGGCCTTTGTATGGCAGTTTCTTCATGACGTTCGGCGAAGTGCTGGCGACGCAAAAAATTCTCGACAAGGAACTCTTTCTCGACGCATTGTCGGCTGCGATCGATGCCGTGCAAGCGATCGGCGAAGCCAAAGTCGGCGACAAAACGCTGATCGATACTCTGGTTCCTGCGCGCGATGCCTATCGCCAGGCCTTGTTGCAAGGACGCTCGTTTTCGCAATGCCTGACGGCGATGACGGCGGCGGCAGAAGCCGGCATGCAATCCACCAAGGCGTTGCAGGCGCGCATCGGTCGCGCCAGCCGTCTGGGTGAGCGTTCGATCGGTGTGCTCGATGCCGGTTCCTGCTCTTGCTTCCTTGTCTTGCAGAGCATTGCGCAATCCTTGCAAACCAAGCTGAACGCAAAACTATAAAAGGAAAATACGATGAACTTCCATGATCAAGACATGTTGGCAGTGGTGTGCCATGCCCCCCAAGACTATCGGCTGGAACGCGTCAAACGTCCAGCGGCCGGGGTCAACGAAGTGATTATCAAAATTGCTTCTTGCGGTATTTGCGCCGGGGACTGCAAGTGCTATGCCGGTGCTGCGCGCTTTTGGGGGGACAAGGAAAAAAACAAACCGTCCTACGTCAAGCCGCCGGTGATCCCGGGTCATGAGTTCTGGGGCCATGTGGTGGAGCTTGGACCTGGCGCTGAGGAGTATCACGGCGTCAAACTGGGCGACCGCGTGATCGCCGAGCAAATTGTGCCATGTCAGAAATGTCGCTATTGCAAAACAGGTTACCGGTGGATGTGTGAAGTACATGACGTCTATGGCTTCCAACGCCAGGTTGCAGAGGGCGGCATGGCCGATTACATGCGCTTGTCTGCACGCGCTGTGATCCACAAGATACCTGCACATATCGCGTTTGAAGACGCCGCGATCACGGAGCCTTTGTCTTGCGCCATTCATGCCGTCAATCGCGGCGATATCCAGCTTGACGATGTCGTGGTGATCGCTGGCGCCGGCACGCTCGGTCTGTTGATGGTGCAAGTGGCACGTCTGAAGACACCGAAAAAATTGGTGGTAATCGATATGGTTGATGAGCGCCTGGAGCTTGCCAAAATTTTTGGCGCCGATGTAGTGATCAACCCGGGGCGCGAAGACGCGGAAAAAGTAGTACGCAGTCTGACCGGCAACTATGGCTGCGATGTCTACATTGAGACTACCGGTGCGCCGATAGGGGTAACGCAAGGACTGGACATGATTCGCAAGCTCGGACGTTTTGTGGAGTTCAGCGTATTCGGCCGTGACACTACGGTCGACTGGTCCATCATCGGCGAAGAAAAGGAGTTGGATCTTCGCGGCGCCCATTTGAGCGCCGACTGCTATCCAATTGCGATTGACTTGCTGGCGCGAGGCCTTGTTACCTCAAAGGGCATCGTGACGCATCGCTTTACCTTGTCAGAGTGGGACAAGGCCGTCAAAGTGGCCGATTCGATGGCCTCAATCAAGGTCTTGTTGCGACCAGAGGGCTAACGCTCTGGTGACGGCGCGCAAGCTTTGGAAAGAATGTCTTGAAATTATTGTGTGCTCTGCAGCATTTTCGCAATCGTGATAAATTTCCGTGTGGCGACAAACTTCGTAGTAATGCGGAGCTTTTCGTCCACGATGTTCTCGGGGCGGGGTGAAAATCCCCACCGGCGGTAATGTTGCAATCTATGTGCGACGAGCCCGCGAGCGCTTGATGGATGCCAGTCCGTCAAGGTCAGCAGACCTGGTGAGATCCCAGGGCCGACGGTCATAGTCCGGATGAAAGAGAACGGAAACTTGCCGCGCGCATGCACACTTGCATGCGCCTGCTCGTTCCCATGCGCCCTGTTTTTTGTCACCAAACAGGAGTCCTGAACAAATGCAACACGCAGCAAACAATACCAATACCTCGTCTGCCAAGAATCGCATCGCCTTTATCCAGGCTTGCTGGCACAAGGAAATCGTCGATCAATGCCGTATTTCCTTCACGGCTGAAATCGCCAAGCTCGGTTTTCCGGAATCCAGCATCGATTTCTTCGAAGTCCCCGGCGCATTTGAAATTCCACTGCACGCCAAGCTGTTGGCCAAGACCGGCAAGTACGCCGGCATCGTTGCTTCCGGCCTGGTGGTTGACGGTGGTATCTATCGCCACGATTTTGTCGCCACGGCGGTGATCAATTCGCTGATGAACGTTCAGCTGGAAACCGAAGTGCCGGTGTTCTCGGCCGTGCTGACGCCGCATCATTTCCACTCGCATAGCGAGCATCAGCAGTTCTTCCACGAGCATTTCGTGGTCAAGGGCCAGGAAGCCGCGCGTGCTTGCGCCGACACCGTCGGCAAGATCGCGCGTCTTGATGCTGCGCAGAACGTGGCACCGGTGCTGAACGCGGCCTGATTGGTTTTTTTGGAATAGCCGGGTGACCGGCTAATTGGCAGAGACGGACATTGCGGAAGCGGTGTCCGTTTTTTTACGTCTGGCGGTTAGTGCGGAGAAGCAGATGTGAAGTCCGGTCAGGAATTTGTAGCATCTTGTTACAAGGCTTACCGGGTACTGACTGGTTATCGGACTCGAATTGGATTTAAATAGAGTCAATAGTTTAACGAGTGCAGTTGCCGCGCAGCCGGATCAGCGCGGTTACTCAACTCACCACGAATACGCATCTTCAGATGCACCCAAGGAGCCATCGTGAAAAAATCTCTTCTCTCCGTGACAGTCGTATCGGTTGGCGTGCTCGCCGCAAGTCTGTTTGCGGCTCCGGCGATGGCCGCGCATGTCGGTGTCGGAATCAATATCGGCGTGCCGGTGTATGCACCGCCACCACCTGTTTATTACGCACCGGCTCCGGTCTACGCGCCACCACCACCGGTGTATGTGCGTCCAGCCCCGGTCTATGTCGCCCCTGCGCCGATCTATGTTGAGCGCGGCGGCTACTACCATCGCGGCTACGGCCCGGGCTACTACCGCCACGGCTATCGCCATCACGGTCCCGGCTACTACCACCATCGCTGATCGATCGCGCGGCAAGTGATTCGTTGCAAACGGGTCTGAAGTTACCCACACTTACCCACAAAAACTGTGGGTAAGTTTGTGAGCAAGTCGTGTGGAAAATGCTAAGTGTTTGATTTTGTTGAACTTAGTTATCTCGCCTCAAAATCAGGCAGCAGGTGACAACATTCTGAAAGGAGTCCTATTTGGACTCCTTTTTTTCCGGTTGCGCGACTGGTCCATCGAGTTGCGTCTTTGCGGCTTTGGCCGCGTCGTCTTCTCCTGGATCCAGATAGCGCTCCACGGCGCCAAAGAAGCGATCATAGAAGTGGCCGGAGCGAATGGTTTCGCTTGCAACGCGTACCAGCGAATCATCGCTGGAGCCGAAGGGCATCGATACCGAGCCCAGCACGCCGACGCCAAGGCTGGCGGAATTGTTGGTTTTCTTCAGCGCATAGCGATCCTGCGTTGCGCTCACAAACAAAGAAGCGTTGTGATCCGCCTTGCCGTTGGGGGCACATACGATGTGGAAAGCGATTTCCACATGCTGATCGGCCTCGGGCTGGAAGCTCTTGGTGCCGTCAACGATATTGGCCTGCGCCTTGCTGATGATGTAACCCTGACCCAGCAAGGCGCGGCGCGCGGCTTCGCAGACGGCATTGTCGCTGGCGCCGAAGCTGCGCGAATAGGTGTCGGTTTCGCTGAAGTCTTCCTGATGATAGAACGACGGTTTCGACGTCGAGCAGCCTGCCAGGCCGGCGATACCGGTGATCAGCAAAGCGGAAACGGATAACGAAGGAAGCAAGCGGCGCATGCCAGGAATCTCCAGATGGTAGGTCAATGCTGCAATTGTAAATTATCGGCAAGGTCACAAGTCGAAGCAGAACGTAAGGATCGGTAACAAGTTAAGTGCCCGGCAACATCATTTCCGACTCCCCGATATACTTGTCATTCGAATAGTTATTGCAAGTGGTGGCGTAAAAGTTTTCCTTCGACGCAGTAAACGTACTTCATCGATCTAAAACGTTCGCCATTCCTCTTCCTCTGTACGCAATACTACGAATAGACCGGAGAAGCCATGGAATCGTTGCAGAAGCTGCTGGGCATTGATTTACCGATCATTCAGGCGCCGATGGCCGGCGTGCAGGGGCATGCATTGGTCACTGCGGTCTCCAACGCCGGCGGACTTGGCTCCTTGCCGTGCGCCATGCTCACCCCCGACGCCTTGCGCAAAGAGCTGACGTTGATTCAGGCCGGCACCGGCAAGCCGTATAACGTCAACTTTTTTGCTCATATTCCACCTGAACCTGACGCCGCGCGCGAAGCAACATGGCGTGCGGCGCTGGCGCCTTACTATCGCGAGTTCGGCATTGATGCCGATGCCATTCCAACCGGCCCTGGCCGCGCACCCTTCACGGAAGAAGCCGCTGAACTGCTAAGCGAATTCAAACCGGCGGTGGTCAGCTTCCATTTCGGCCTGCCTAACGCGGCACTGCTGGCGCGCGTACGCAGCTGGGGAGCGAAAGTCTTGTCCACTGCCACCACTGTCGCCGAAGCGCGCTGGCTGGAAGAGCAGGGCGTTGACGCCATCATTGCGCAAGGATTGGAAGCCGGCGGGCATCGCGGCTTCTTCCTGTCGCATGATATTTCCACCCAACTCGGCACCTTCGCCTTGCTGCCGCAGATCGTGCGCGCAGTGAAAGTCCCGGTAATCGCCACCGGCGGCATCGTCGATGCCAAGGGCGTGGCCGCCGCCAAACTGCTGGGCGCAGCGGGTGTGCAAATCGGCACTGCTTACATGCTCACGCCGGAGGCAACCACCAGCGCCATTCATCGCGCCGTGTTGAAGAGCGATGCAGTGGAACACACCGCGCTGACCAATTTGTTTACCGGCGGGCCGGCGCGCGGGGTAGTCAACCGTCTTATGCGCGAACTGGGCTCGCTGAGTCCGTCCGCACCGGCTTTTCCGCTGGCGACTTCCGCCATCGCGCCATTGCGCAGCAAAGCGGAAAGCCAGGGCAGCGGCGACTTTTCGCCGTTATGGTCGGGGCAGAATGCGCGCAGTTGCAAAGAGATTCCCGCCGCCGAGTTGACGCATGAATTGATGGCCGCCTGGTAAAACGGGGGCGCTGGGCCGTACTCCTTGTTCGACGTTCAAGACTCGCTGAATAAATTGATAAAGATCAGGTTCATGCAAAAAATTCTGCTTAGTCTTTAAAACTATTCAATTCAGTTTGGAAATAACGTGTAATGTTTATTGCGCGATATCAATATACTGTACCGAATGCGAGTCACAAGCTTGAAAGAATTGATGCATAGTATGTCTTCGGGTTCGCATGTTATATTTCCATGTGGAAATTAATGACGTGCTCCGATGCCAGTCAGATTCAAACAACCGACGAGCTAAAAGATAGCGATGGACAAAATAAAGAAAGCGGAGCTGGAGCGGATCCGCAGGGAGTTGATCAATGCACATAATCGTGCGGCCTGGCACATGGCGGCAACGATTATCAAGGCATCTCTGGTCAAAGGAGGGATGGACGAACCTCCGACGGCGAGAGAGTTGGCTGATCTGAACGCCACGATCACCAATTTGCGCAGCGTTGCTGAAGACGCCATTGAGCTGTTGAAGAAGTAGTTCTACTTCAGACCCTGTCCCGAGAACATCAGTACTTTGTCGCCGGCGTATTGCACGCTGACGGAGCTGTCTTTGTCGCGCCATGTACAGCTCGACATGCCCAGCGCTCCAGAACAGTCAGCGGGTTTGCCCAACAGTTTTTCCACGTCTTCCTTGTGCATTCCTGCTGATAACTTGGAATAGTTTTCCTGGGTAATCCTGGTGCACGCCACTAGCAGTAAGCAAAAAGACAGCAAGACGGAAAATCGCAACGACATGTGAAACTCCTGAAGGGAAAAGGGCGCAGGTGCCGACGACAACTTTAGAAGAATGCTTGTCTTGCCGGTTCCTCGCCAAAAAACGATTCTTGAGCGGGCCAGATGCATGTGTTCCCAGGCCGCTGCTTGATCAACAGACTTTTTCCGATGTCAGTGGCGCGAGCGTGTCACTGAACGAAGACGTGTAAAAAGTATAGGCATGAAGTTTGCACTAGTTTAGGAAGCCGAAGGTGCTGATTCAGGCATATGGTGCTTTTCTCCGCAAAAATACTTTAGCGGTTTCGCTGTATGGATCTGGAACGCCTCGTTGATTAGCAATGTCTTTAGAAAGTGGCCAGATATTCGCTATTTTTTTTGATGATCATCGGTATTTTTTATTAAAAACGATATCTATATTGTTGGTTTGCGGCAAAATATTGAAATAATTCGAAGTGCCTTAAAATACGAAGAATAGAAAAAATTAGATATTCGCCCTCACTTTTAACTCGCAAGATACCCAATTACCCAAAATGGCAGATGATCAATATTTCCTGGTAGTCGATGACTTCTCCACAATGAGGCGCATCGTTACCGGTTTGCTCAAGGAGCTTGAGTTCACCAAGATGGCTGAAGCTGAAGACGGCTCGGCAGCGTTGAAAGTGCTGGAGGCCGGTGCGGCGCCGATCACTTTTGTCCTGACCGATTGGAACATGCCGGTGATGGACGGCCTGGCTTTACTCAAAAAAATTCGCGCGACGCCATCGCTGGCGCATCTGCCCGTGCTGATGATTACTGCGGAAGCAAAGAAAGAGAATATCGTTGAAGCGGCGCAAGCCGGCGCCGACGGTTATATCGTCAAGCCGTTCAATGCTGCAACGCTGAAAGAAAAGATCGAGAAGATTCTGGCGCGGCGCGCCAACATGGCAAACTGATCGTTATAGGAACGCGCTGGGAGAAAGGCGCGTTTTTTTCGCAGAGATTGCTGGAAAGCCGGGTCCGGCTTAGCCGGATTCAGTTTGGAATCGAGAAGTAGGCGCGGATATCGCCAGGCGTCCATGATTTGACAACGACGCCATCAAGCAGCACGCGATATTCACTGTGCCGTGCGCCATCCGCAGCTTCGACCGTGCGGCTCTGAAGCAAATACTCAACATTGTTGATGATGGTCGGTAGTTCAACGCAATCGTGACCGTCAGACATTCTGTAACTCTCCCTTGAATAGCAAAATCGTAGCACGAAGCAAGTGTCGGGCGCAGGTCAACTTGTGTAAAACGGGTGAAATATTTTCGTTTCATTGCCGTGCTGCCAAGGACTTCAACAACAAATGTGCAATCTGGCAACTGAACCTGCACATTTCATTGTCATTGAGATCATCCGCGGCATCGCCGGCACCTTTCGCTTGTCTCCATCATCATGCCGACGGTACGTAAAAATCAGAAGCGCAAAGTTTTCATCTGTGCAGATGTTCCTGCGGGTACATGGTCTGCACGTACTTGCCGTTTGCTTTCTCATGGGTTTCTTTGCAAAACTTTTCGACGTTTTACGTCGCGCTGACGAACCTTTTCCACACTTCTTTTTATACTCGCTTCCATACACGGAACGTCGCGTCTCTCGGCGCGATGAGGTCGTGTCGATCAGATGCGAGGAAGAGCATGATGACCTTCGATTGGCTCTTGCATGTGTTGGCGGTCTTAGCCATGGGAGTGCTACCGGCAGTCCTGTGGGTGGTGGCAAATCAGGATTTGAGTAGATAGGTGCTCGCGAGCGGCGCTGACGCTTGACAGGGATCCTGCTTGCCGCCGGGTATCGCTGTAAGATATGTGCCTGCATTCAACATGCCGACACCTTCCGGCTGCTCAGAAAACCAATCAAATCTCATGTCCCTCACCCCGTCATCTTCGTCTGCTCATCCCTCGTCCCCATCTTCAGCACCGCGCCGCGTCGTCGTCATCGGCGCCGGTGCGATCGGAGCAATGAGCGCACTGCATGCGCTCGATCAGGGGCTGCAAGTCACCATCGTGGATCCGGGCACGCCCGGCGGCGAACATGCTTCCAGCTATGGCAATGCCGGATGGCTGTCCTCCCATTCGATCCTGCCGCCGTCCGAACCCGGCGTGTGGAAGAAGGTGCCGGGCTTTCTGCTCGATCCGCTGGGGCCGTTGTCGATCCGCTGGCGCTATCTGCCGCGCACCTTGCCATGGCTGTTGCGTTATCTGATTGCCGGTTCGACCGAAGCGCGTATCACCGAGACCGCCAAAGCCTTGCGCACACTGCTGGCCGGCGCCGCGCCTCTGCATCGGCAGATTGCAGAGAAGGCTGGCGTCGGAACCTTGATTGAGCTCACCGGCCTGCTGCACGTCTATCGTTCACGCCGGTATTTTGAAAGCGACGCCCGAGGCTGGCGCATTCGCCGTGAGTTGGGTATCGGATGGGAAGAGCTGGAGGCCGAAGAATTGCGCCGCCGTGAGCCCGATCTGGACCCCAGCTACGGATTCGGCGTCTTCATCAACGAAGCCGGCCATTGCCGCAATCCCGGCGCGTATATCGCCGCGCTGGTGCAGCACGCCTGCGATCGCGGTGCAGGTCTGCGCGCCGTCAAGGCGACAGGATTCCGTTTTGCCGGCGATCGTCTGGCAGCCGTACAAACCGAAGAGGGCGAGATCGTCTGCGACGCTGCCGTGATCGCCGCCGGTGCACAAGCAAAAATGCTGGCCGCACAAGCCGGCGACAACGTACCGCTGGAAACCGAACGCGGCTATCACGCCATGGTGGAACAGCCCGAAGGCCGTCCACGCACACCGATGATGATCATGGACCGCAAAGTCATCGCCACGCAGACCGAACTGGGATTGCGTGTGGCAGGCCAGGTTGAGATCGCTTCCTTCGACGCTGAACCCGACTGGCGCCGTGCAGAAATCATGCGCGACCTCGCGCTGCAATTGTTCCCTGCGTTGCCGCGCGATCTGCCGGCGAACCGCGTGCGTTACTGGCTGGGACGCCGGCCCAGCATGCCGGATGGTTTGCCATGCATCGGACCATCGACGCGCAGTGCGGATGTGATCCACGCATTCGGTCACGGCCATATCGGACTGGGGACCTCGGCGAGAACCGGGCGTCTGGTTGCGCAACTGCTGACTGATCAGAAACCGGAAATCGATCTGGCGCCGTTCAGCGCGCAGCGATTTTAGATTGATGCGGGAATTGATGCGGGGGAACTGATACGGATCCGGCACGCGCCGGACTGGGAAGTGAAGTGACCGGCTCGGCATGCCGGCGCCCGAAGACGTTCATCGGGGCGCCGACAGCAGCCGCTTCTTAGTGGTTATGACGTGGCAAGACCTTCGCCACGCCCTGATACTTGACCGCCAGTTCCATGCAGGCGCCGGTTTCCAACTGGCCGACGGTGCTGCGATAAATTTCCTGCCACGGCGTCTGGCTTGGCGGTACGGCAGGGATGCCTTCCGCCTTACGTTTGGCGAGTTCTTCATCGCTGATCAACATGTCGCAACGTCCGGCGTTGAGATCGATGCGGACCTTGTCGCCATCGCGCAGGTAGGCCAGACCGCCGCCGACCGCGCTTTCCGGCGACGCGTTGAGGATGGACGGACTATCCGAGGTGCCGGACTGGCGACCATCGCCCAGCGTCGGCAGCGTGGTGATGCCACGGCGCAGCAGCGCATCTGGCGGTTGCATGTTGACCACCTCAGCCGATCCTGGCCAGCCGACCGGACCAGCACCGCGAATCACCAGGATGGTATTTTCATCGATGCCCAGTGCGGGGTCGTTGATGCGCGCATGATAATCGTCTGAACCGTCAAACACCGCCGCCTTGCATTCGAAGATGCCTTCGCTGCCCGGCGTGTTCAGGTAGCGTTCGCGGAAGGTATCCGAGATGACGCTGGTTTTCATGATCGCGAAGTCGAACAGATTGCCCTTCAATACCAGGAAGCCGGCGCGTTCGCGCAGCGGTGCTTCAAAGCGGAACACCACTTCACGGTCGTGGCTTTCGCGGCCTTCCAGGTTTTGCACCATGGTCTTGCCGGTAGCGGTAAGGCGGTCGGAGCGCAGCTTGCCGGCCTGTTGCAGTTCCCACATGACGGCAGGCACGCCGCCTGCGCGGTGGAAGCGCTCGCCCAGATATTTACCTGCCGGCTGCATGTTGAGCAGCAGCGGCACGTCGTAGCCGTACTCCATCCAGTCGTCGGAATTCAGCTCCACACCCGCGTGGCGCGCCATAGCCATGATGTGCGGCTGGGCGTTGGTCGAACCGCCGATCGCAGCGTTGACCACGATCGCATCGAGGAAGGCCTCGCGCGTCAGGATCGCCGATGGGCGCAGATCTTCGTGCGCCATGCCGACGATGCGACGGCCGGTTTCATATGCCATCTGACCGCGTTCGCGATAAGGCGCAGGAATCGCGGAGCAGCCGGTCAGCGACATGCCCAGCGCTTCGGCCATGGCGTTCATGGTGGAAGCGGTGCCCATGGTGTTGCAGTGGCCGGAAGAGGGGGCCGACGCTGCGGCGATTTCCAGGAATTTTTCATTATCGATGACGCCTGCCGACAACTGGCGGCGGCCCTTCCAGATCGCTGCGCCCGAACCGACCAGTTCGCCGTCCATCCAGCCGTCGAGCATTGGTCCGCCCGACAGCACGATAGCAGGGATATCCACGGTGGACGCCGCCATGATCTGCGCCGGCGTAGTCTTGTCGCAGCCGGTCGTCAGGACTACTGCATCAATCGGATAGCCGTGCAGAATTTCCACCAGGCCGAGGTAAGACAGATTACGGTCGATCGCTGCCGTCGGGCGGCGGCAGTTTTCAAAGATCGGGTGCAGTGGAAATTCCATCGGAATGCCGCCCGCATCGCGTATACCGTCGCGCACGCGGCGCGCCAGTTCCAGATGGATGCGGTTGCATGGGCTGATGTCGCTGCCGCTCTGCGCGATGCCGATGATCGGGCGGCCGGAACGCAACTCCTCGGCGGTGATGCCGTAGTTCATGAAGCGCTCGAGGTACAGCGCGGTCATGTCAATATGGTCGGGATTGTCAAACCAGTCCTGAGAGCGGAACCGGCGGGGTGTCTGTTGATTCTTCACTTCTTTACCTCTGTTGATAGGTGATGTTGAGCCAGGCCCGGCGTGTCGGCGATGAAGGAAAACAGTCCGCCTGCGAGCGGTTGCCTTGCCCGCTCTTCAGACGACAGTCCTTTCCATGCCGTTGTGACATGGACCGTCCGCAAATCGTTTCCGCCGAAGACCAGTTTGGTCACATTGGCGCAAGGGACGGGGATGACTCCCGCCAGCTCGCCTGATGGCGAGAAGCGTTCTATGCGCCACCCGCCGAACAAGGCGACCCACAGAAAACCTTCGGCATCGACAGCCATGCCATCGGGATAACCGGTGCCTTCGATATGCACGAACGGACGCTTGCGTGACAGTGTTCCTGCAGCGTCGACATCGAAAGCATATACCGTTCGCTGCAATGTGTCCGTGTGATAGAGCGTTTTTCCGTCCGGACTCATGGCCGGGCCGTTGGTGATGACGTAGCCGCGATCCTGCGCCTGCATTCCGCGTGAGCGCTCCCATCGATACAGCACGCCGCTCGGACGGCTCTCGTCATTGTCCATCGTGCCGAACCAGAGCCGCCCCTGGCCGTCGACGAAACCATCATTGATGCGGTTGCCAGGCAAGTGCTGTTCAACCGGGTGGATCAGTGAGAAGTCATTGATGTCCCGGTTAAACCGGTAGAGACCGCCTTGCAGTCCGCAGATAAAACCGCCGTCGTCGCAAGGCACGATGAATCCCGGCGCATGCGGTGTCGTCCAGCTTTGACGCTGAGTGCCATCGGCGGCACAGCGATGGATCGCCTTACCCTTGATGTCGACGAAGTAGACCGCCCGGTCCGAGGCATGCCAGATCGGGCCCTCGCCCAGTTCGGCGCCGACAGGCCATACGCAGACGGGCACCGAGGCAGTCATGCGCCGTACCAGCCGGCGTCGACGAAGTAGTCGCGGCCGGAACACCTGGCTGCGCTGTCGGAGGCCAGGAATAGCGCCAACGCGGCGACGTCATGCGGCTCCACGCGCTCGTACAGACATTGCGCGGCGAGGATCTTGGCTTCTTCTTCCGGGCTGTGCCACAGACGCATCTGGCGCGGCGTACGTACTGCGCCGGGGATGATGCAGTTGACCCGGATGCCGTGCGGGCCGAGGTCGCGCGCCAGACCGCGCGTGAGACCTTCGATTGCCGCCTTGGCCGTCATGTACAGCGTCAGGCTGGGTAACGCCAGATGCCAGGAAATCGAACCGAAGTTGAGAATAACGCCCCGGCCTTGTTCACGCATGCCTGGCGTCACCGCCTGCGCGCAGAAGAACTGATGGCGCAGGTTGACTGCCATGCGCTCATCCCAATATGCCGGGGTGACGTCGGCGATCTTGTGGCGATCATCGTTGGCGGCATTGTTGATCAGAATATCGACGGTGCCCGCCATTTTTTCGATGCCGATGAAGGTTGCCGCTAGCGCATCCAGATCGAGCAAGTCGCAGTGCAGGAAGGTCGGCGGCAGCGCAGAATGCTTCAGCGATGTTTCCAATGCACGCGATTCTTCCAGCGCGATATCGAGGAAGAACACCTGCGCCCCTTGTCCGGCAAAGGCCTCCACCAGCGCCGCACCGATGCCGGTGCCGCCGCCGGTGATGACGACGCGTTTGCCGGCCAGACTACGATAAATGGCATGCTCCATCGAAGCCGGCAGTGTTGATGCAGCCGGCGCGGTTTGAACTGATACGGTCATGCTGAAGCACTCCTGGAAGATGGCGAAGTTCCTGCCAGGCCACGCCCGGCAAGATGTTGATAGAGGGCGCGGATGCCGAAGGTCCACGGCGCAATGGCATCACAGCGCTGGACACGGTTGACCAGCGCACCCAGCGCCGGGCTGGCGATGGTGACGCGGTCACCCAGATGATGAGTAAAGCCGGAACCGGTCGCGTCGCGGTCCTTGATCGGCGAGAACATGGTGCCGAGAAACAGCAGGAAACCGTCCGGATACTGATGATGCGCACCGCAGGTTTGCGCCACCAGATCGAGCGGGTCGCGGCTGATCTCGCGCATGAAGCTGGCGCCGTTCAGGCGGAATCCGTCATCCTCGCCTTCGATCAGCAAGGTGACTTCCGCCTGACGCACGGTATCGATGGTGAAGCGCTCATCGAACAGGCGGATGAAAGGGCCGATGGCGCATGAACCGTTGTTGTCCTTGGCCTTGCCCAGCAGCAGGGCGCTGCGGCCCTCGATGTCGCGCAGATTGACGTCGTTGCCCAGCGTGGCGCCGACGGCTTCTCCGCGGCTGTTCACGGCCAATACGATTTCCGGCTCGGGATTGTTCCATTGCGATTCGGGATGCAGGCCGACATCGGCGCCCAGTCCGACCGCCGACATGGCCTGCGATTTGGAAAACACCTCTGCATCGGCGCCGATGCCGACTTCCATGTATTGCGACCAGGCGTCGCGCTTGAGCAGTTCCTGTTTCAGCTTCATCGCGGCTTCCGAGCCCGGTCGGATCGCCGACAGGTCGGAGCCGATGCTCGCTTGCAGCTCCTTGCGCAGCGACTCGGCGCGGCTGGCGTCGCCTGCGGCTTTTTCTTCGATGACGCGTTCCAGCATGCTGACCGCAAAGGTCACGCCGCAGGCTTTGATCGGCTGCACATCGCAGGGTGCCAGCAGTTGTGGCAACCGCTTGTCTGAAAATGGATCAAGCGCATCGCGGACCAGATCCGCCACGCTGCCCAGCGACTCGCCTGGTGCGTGGCGCGCCAGCGCCAAGAGGTCCTCGGCATCCAGCAAATCCGCCGAGGTCGGTGCGGTGGCGGTGATGTCGAACACCTCGCCACGGCGAACCACGACCACGCAGGGACCATTGATTTTGCTGTTTCGCCAGACGCGTCCGACCAGCAAGGCATCGGACAGATCTGCGGGTAAAACCGCTTGTGCCTGAATTGATTGCATCCTGGATTGCATATCACTTTCCTCCGTGAATAGTCGTATTGATCTCAGCGTCCGGAACGGGTGCTCACATCCACCCATACCGCCAGCATCAGGATGCTGCCCTTGACGATCATCTGCCAGTAGGTGCCGACGTCGAGCATTGACATGCCGTTGTCCAGACTCGCCATCACCAGCGCACCGATCAGCGCGCCGTAGATGGTTCCCGATCCGCCTCGCATGGAGGTGCCGCCGATGAAGCAGGCTGCGATGGCGTCCAGCTCCCCCATGCTGCCCGACGAGGGCGAACCCGCCGCCAGACGCGCCGTGTTGACCAGGCCGGCGAGCGCGCACATCACACCCATGATGCCGAACACCCACAGCTTCACCGACTGCACGTTGACGCCCGACAGCCGCGTCGCTTCCATATTGCTGCCGACCGAATAGATGCGGCGGCCGAATACCGTCTGCGTCGTGATGTAGCTGAACAAACCGAGCAAAGCCAGCAGCAGCAAGACCGGCACCGGAATGCCGTCATAGCTGTTGAGCGTGCGTACAAAGGCCAGCAGCACGCCGCCGATGATCAACACCTTCACTGCGTCGCGCCACAGGGCATGCACAGGCAGTGAGTGACGGATGCGATTGGCGCGCTGACGCCAGGTCAAGGCCAGTGCGAGGACGAACAGCACGATCACCAGCGCCACGCCCAGTTGTTGCGGCAGATAGCCTTGTCCCAGATAGACCAGTTCGCTGGACACCGGCGCAATAGTCAGGCCGCCCGTCACCCCCAGCAGCACGCCGCGAAACGCCAGCATGCCGCCAAGACCGACGATGAAAGAGGGGATGCGCATATAGGCCGTCAGGTAGCCGTTGAACAAGCCCAGCGCGAGGCCGCACAGCAAGACCAGCGCCAAATTGATCGGCAGCGGCAGGTGATAGGTGACATCCATGATCGCAGCGATGCCACCGAGCAGACCCAGCAGGGAGCCCACCGACAAGTCGATTTCACCCGCGATGATCACGAGCACCATGCCGCAGGCGAGGATGCCGGTTACCGACATCTGGCGCAGCAGATTGGAGAGGTTGCGCGGCGTCACGAATCCGCCTTCGGTCTTCCAACTGAAGAAGGCCCAGATGATGGCGATGGCGATGAGCAGCGCCATGATTTTGTAGCGGCTGAAAAGCTGCTTGATGTTGGTCGAGCTAATCGAATTAAGCGAGTTCATGCTGATTGATTCCAGGTTGTTTTTATCTATGCCGTCGGGCCGGATGCAACGGAAGCGGCAGTGGCAGCTGCAGCCGCAGCCGTGGTACGGAGTGACTGATGAGATTGATTGATGGCGGCCGCCAGCACCATCTCCTGCGTCAGGTTTTGATTCACGAAATCGCCGCGCAGCTTGCCTTCGCCAATGACCAGCACGCGGTCTGACACGCCCAGCACTTCCGCCAGTTCGGACGACACCATGATCACGGCCACGCCCTGGCGCGCCAGCTCAGAGATGAGCCGGTAAATCTCCGCCTTGGCGCCGACGTCTACGCCGCGCGTCGGCTCGTCGAGGATCAGCACCTTGGGCTGCGCCAGCAGCATCTTGGCCAGCACGGCCTTCTGCTGGTTGCCGCCCGACAGCCCGGTGATCGGCAGAAAAGGGCTGGATGTCTTGAGCTGCATGCGCACGATTTCGTCTTGCACGGCCTTCAGTTCAGATTCGGCATCAATGCGGGTGTGATGGGAAAAATTTTTCAGCACCGTCAGCGTGATGTTTTGCCCGACGCTCAGATCCGGCACGATGCCGTGATGCTTGCGGTCTTCCGGAACCATGCACAGGCCCATGCGGATCGATTTGAGCGGCGTGCCGGTATCGACTTTGGCGCCGTTCATGAGGACTTCTCCTTCATGGCGGCCCGGGTAAGCGCCGAATACCGCCGATACCAGCTCGGTGCGTCCGGCGCCGACCAGTCCTGCGATGCCGAGGATCTCGCCGCGGCGCACAGAGAACGACACGTCATCCACGCGCTTGCGTTTAGGATTGTCGACATCGAAGCAGGTGACATGGCGTGCTTCAAAAATCACTTCGCCGATCTCGTGGTCGCGCGTCGGATACATGGCCGTGATTTCGCGGCCCACCATCTGGGTGATGATCTGGTCCACGTCGAGCGCCTGCATTGGCGTGGTGGCGATGTGCTTGCCGTCGCGGATCACGGAAATGGTGTCGCAGACTTCCGCCACTTCATCGAGTTTGTGCGAGATGTAGACGCAGGCCACACCCTTGGCCTTGAGGTCTTTGATGATCTTGAGCAGGACCGCGATTTCCGACGAGGTCAGCGACGAGGAGGGCTCATCGAGAATCAGCAGACGCGCCTTCTTGTTGAGCGCCTTGGCGATTTCCACCAGTTGCTGATGGCCGCCGCCGTATTGCATGACCGGCAAGGCGACGTTGATATCGGGCATGTTCAGCTCGCGCATGAGTTCTTCCGCGCGGCGATACATCGCCGGGTAGTTCATGCGGCCGCCGGGCAAGGTCAGCTCGTGGCCCATGAAAATATTTTCCGCCACCGACAGTTCCGGCACCAGCATCAGTTCCTGGTGGATGATGACGATACCGGCCGCTTCGGTATCGCGCACGGATTGTGCCATCAGCGGCTTGCCGTCCCACAGGATCTCGCCGTCCCATGTGCCGTGCGGATAGACCCCGGACAGGATCTTCATCAGCGTCGATTTGCCGGCGCCGTTCTCGCCGCACAGGCCTACGCATTCGCCGGCCTTGATCTTGATATCAATGCCGTCGAGGGCGCGGACGCCGCCAAATGTCTTGACGATGCCCTTCATTTCTAACAAATACTCAGACATGCCTGCTCTCGTGGAGTAAAAGAACCGCGAAAAAACCGCGGAGCAATCTGCATTGCAGACGCACCGCGTTTTCACGCACAACCATCGCAATCGTCACCGTCACCGTCGCAATCAAACGGCAACGCCGGACAGGCGCATTGCCTGCCCGGATCGCTTCTTCTTGTTGTTATTTGCCGCCGATTTGCGCTTGTGTGTAGAAGCCGTCGTCCACCAGCACATTGACGTTGGCCTTGGTCAGTGGAATCGGCTTGAGCAGCACGGTATCGACCTTCTTGAAACCGTTGTCGTATTGCGAGTTGTAGGCAGGCTTCTCGCTGCGCGCCAGATGTACCGACAGATTGGCGGCTTCGGTGGCGATCAGCTTGAGGGGTTTGTAGACGGTCATGGTCTGGGTGCCGGCCACCACGCGCTTGACGGCTGCCAGGTCGGCGTCTTGTCCGGAGACCGGCACCTTGCCGGCCAGCTTTTGTGCAGCCAGCGCCTGGATCGCGCCGCCGGCGGTGCCGTCGTTGGAGGCGACGATGGCATCGATCTTGTTGTTATTGGCGGTCAGCGCGTTTTCAACGATGGACAAGGCTTCGGTCGGATTCCAGTCCTTCACCCATTGCTGGCCGACGATCTTGATGTCGCCCTTGTCGATGTAAGGCTTGAGCACCTTCAACTGGCCTTCGCGCAGCATCTTGGCGTTGTTGTCGGTCGGCGAGCCGCCCAGCAAATAGAAGTTGCCCTTGGGCTGCGCCTTGACCACGCCTTCGGCCTGCATCTCGCCGACCTTCTCGTTGTCGAAGGAGATATAGGCGTCGACATCCGCATTCAGGATCAGGCGGTCATACGACAGCACCTTGATGCCGGCCTTCTTGGCTTCCTTGATGGTATTGGTCAGCACGGTCGCATTGAACGGCACGATCACAATCACGTCCACGCCGCGCGAGATCAGGTTTTCGATCTGCGAAATCTGGCGCGCTTCGCTGGCGTCGGCGGACTGGACGAATACTTTGGCGCCCAGTTTTTCAGCAGCAGCGGTAAAGAAGTCGCGATCGCGCGCCCAGCGTTCGACGCGCAGGTCGTCAATCGAAAAACCGATCTTCGGATTCTTGGCATCCGCCATGGCGCTTGTGCTGACCAGCGAAATCGTGGTCACCGCCATCAATGCCAATACACTTTTCTTGAGGATTGCGTTCATTGCCTTGTCTCCAGTTTCATTATGATTTTTAAGGGAAATGCTCCCGTGCATGGTCGGCATCCGTCTCGCGTTCCACTTTTTTACCGACGGCTTTTCATGGTTTGATTTGTGGTTCGCCGCCGTGCCGGGAGGATGGCGCGATCCGCTGTTCCACCCCGCAAATTCAGGTGGGAAGGCGTTCCGCTCATCTGCTCTTACATCATCATTTCCTTGCAGAAGATCCCTGCCGGGTTTGATGTGGGGCCATACTAGCAATCAGCGACAGGCGTCTACAATTACGAAATTCACCAACCGGGATAGCGATTCTTTCTATTGCAGTTGCACAAAGGGGTATTTGGCCTGACGCCGCGCTGACGCCTCGGTACAATCAAAAAAATCGCATAAAGTGGAATAAGACATCCGCACAAGACGGATGAAATCGCATACCGGAAGGTACGGAATGCGCAGAAACATGAAGGAACAAGAAACAAGAAGAGATGGCACTTTGCCATCATCAATAGCTCCGATGCTCGGAGGAGACTGCCGGCAGCCGGTTTCGGCGCACGGTAAAGGTAGTGGAACATCGGGAGACCGCAGAGTGACAAGAGTACCGACCGTGCATCGCATTGCGCTGCTGTTCAACGGCAACAAGATATTCGATCGCGACATCATCGCCGGGATCGGCGAATACCTCACCAGCACGCGTGCTTCCTGGGACTTGTACCTGGAGGAGGATTTTCGCTGCCGCCTGCAAGGCATCGAGCGTTGGCAGGGGCACGGCATCATCGCCGACTTCGACGATCCGGCTACGTGCGAAGCCCTGTCGGGAGTACATCTGCCGGTGGTCGCCGTCGGCGGATCGTACGCCGATGAAACCGATTATCCGAAAGACACCGCCTACGTCGCGACCGACAACTTCAAACTGGTGAAGCTGGCCTACGACCATCTGATCGAAGCCGGCCTGCAGAATTTCGCCTGCTTCAGCCTGCCCAAGGCCGACGTCAACCGTTGGGCGCAGGAACGCGAAAAAGCTTTTGAAGCGCTGATGCAGCGCGATGGCATTCAGGGACATATTTACCGCGGCGTCGGCACCAGTGCGCCGTCATGGGACACCGCCGTCGAGCAGCAGATCGCCTGGGTGCGCAGCCTGCCCAAGCCGATCGGCATCATCGCCGTCACCGATGCGCGTGCGCGGCAACTGCTGCAAGCCTGTCTGTGCGCAGGCATTGCGGTGCCGGAGCAAGTCGCGCTGATCGGCATCGACAACGATCCGCTGGCGCGCATCCTGACGCGGGTGCCGCTGAGTTCGGTGATTCAGGGTACGGTCGAGATGGGGCGCACCGCGGCGCACTTGCTGCATCAGATGCTGCATGGCGCGCGGTTTTCCGATACACGCATCCTGGTGCCGCCGGCCGGCATCAACGTGCTGGCATCGAGCCGCCACGAAGCGCGCAACCATCCGCACGTGATGCAGGCCATGCATTTCATTCGCCAGTACGCTTGCCAGGGCATCAAGACCGAGCAGGTGGCCGACTATGTCGGCATCTCGCGCTCCTCGCTGGAATGGTACTTCCGCCGCGAACTGGGGCGCAGCGTGCACGACGAGATCCTGCGCTTCAAACTGGACGCCGCCAAACGCCTGCTGCAACAGGCCGGCAGCAACGTCGCCGACATCGCTGTCAGTTGCGGCTTCACGTCAGTGCAATACATGCACGCAGTGTTCAAGCGCGAACTCGGATGCACGCCGCGGGAATATCAGGAGCAGATGGCGGGCGATGCGCCGCCACCGGTTGCAATCCCGCGAAAGAAAGCGCTCGCAACGTCCTCGGCATGAGCCCGTACCAGCACACACGAACGCATACACGAACGTGCAGACAATCAAACGAATGGATTGACGGATTCAATCCATCGCCAATTTTTCAGACGATGACACATTTCACAATCACCAGCGCCCCCGCCGACCACGGCATCACCCTCTACACCTTGCGCAATGCACACGACATGCGCGTCGTCATCAGCGACCGCGGCGCTACGCTGATTTCGTGGTGGGCGCCTGATCGCTATGGCCGCGAAGCCGACGTCTTGCTCGGTTATGCCGGCTGCGACGGTTACGTCGCCAATCCAGCCTTCTTCGGCGGTGTGATCGGACGCTGGGGCAATCGCATCGCCAACGGCCGGTTCACGCTGGATGGCGTCGACTATCAGATCGACCGCAACGAAGGCGACAACCATCTGCACGGTGGAAAGGGGGGATTTCACCTCATGCCATGGCAGGTGCAGACTGATCCGGAAGGGTTGAGAATGACGCTGGCGTCGCCGCACGGCGCAGCGGGATTTCCCGGCAACGTGCTGGCTTCGGTGCTGTACCGTCTCGATGACGACGGGCAGCTGCGCATCGATTACACCGCCACGACGGACGCGCCCACGCCGATCAACCTGACCTCGCACGGCTACTTCAACCTCAATGGCGGCGCAGGCGACATCTGCGACCATATCCTGTCCATCGATGCGGATGCCTATCTGCAAGTGGACCGCAGACTGATACCCGAAAAAGTCGCCAACGTGGCCGGCAGCGCCTTCGACTTTCGTCAGCCCGCGCCGATCGGCCCGCGTCTGGCGTGGCCCGACGAACAGCTCAGAGTGGCCGGCGGCTTCGACCACTGCTACTGCCTGCGCCGGGACAACGATGACGTCACCGAACCGGGGCGCAGCATCCAGCCGCTGCGCGACGTGGCGACGGTCTACGATCCGGGCTCAGGACGTGAGCTGACCGTCTCGACCACCGAGAACGGCCTGCAGTTCTACAGCGGCAATTTCCTGAAAGGCGTGCAGGGACGGGCGACGCAGCCCTACGCCATGCACGATGGCTTTTGTCTCGAAGCGCAAGCCTATCCGGATCAGGTCAATACGCCGGAGCGTGAGGCGGTTATCCTGCGGCCGGGCCAGGTCTACCGCCAGACCACGGCATACCGGCTGAGCGTCAGGACTTAGCCTGTTTTGACGGATGCCATGCCAAAAACAGCCTGAACAGCCCGTCCCGCCTGGATGTTGAGAGCGTCATATCGCTGTCACACAAGTTAACTAAAATTGCTGGTTAAACAACAATTTGCTGTTTTGCAGTTAACTGGGACAGGGACCACGTGGACACCGATTTTAGCCTTGCGCCGATGGCAGGGCGTCATTTGCAACAGCCGACAGCCAGCGCGCTGGCGGTGAGCGTACCCTCAGTGACCTTTGAAGAGAACAATGCCAAGGTCCTGGAGGTGTTCGGACGCCATCGCGAACTGATCAGCTTGCCGGTGCTGGAGAACGGTCACCCGATCGGACTCATCAGCCGCAATATCTTCATGTCGCAGATGTCCAAGCCATACCACCGCGAACTCTACGAGAAGAAGAGCTGCATCGCCTTCATGGACAAGGACCCGCTCATTGTCGAAGTCGACACCTCCATCGAGACGCTCGGCGCGCTGGCGGTGGAATCCGGCGACAAGACGTTGGCGGACGGCTTCATGATCGTCGACCAGGGCAAGTTCACCGGCCTCGGCTCCGGTCTGGATCTGATGCGCATGATGGTCGCGCTGCAGGCAGAAAAGAACCGCCAGGTCATGCAAAGCATCGACTACGCCAGCGTCATCCAGCGCGCCATGCTGAGCGCCTCGCGCACGGCCATGTCGCAAGCGCTGGCCGATGCCTGCCTGATCTGGGAGCCGCGCGACGTCGTCGGCGGCGACTTCTACCATTTCGAACGTTATGCCGACGGCTGGTTTGCTGCAGTCGCCGATTGCACCGGCCACGGCGTGCCGGGCGCGTTCCTGACGCTGATCGCCTCGTCATCGCTCAAGCAGGCGTTGGAACAACACGGCCCGCACGACCCGGCGCGCGTTATGGGCGAAGTCAACCGCAGCATGAAGAACGTACTCGGCCAGCACGCCACGGCAGAGCAGCGGTCCGAATCCGACGACGGCATGGACGCCTGCTTCTTCTGGTTCGAAGCCGCCACCGACAGCCTGACCTACGCCAGCGCCAAGATGCCTTTGCTGGTGCTCTTGCCCGGCGCGGAAGAAGTGCAGACCCTGGACGGTTCGCGCACCGGTCTCGGCTATATCGACACGCCCGACGATATGAAGTGGAGCAACCGCAGCGTGCAACTGAGCGAAGGCGCAGTCGTCATGACGGCCACCGACGGCATCATCGACCAGATCGGCGGTCCGAAGAACATCGCCTTCGGCAAGCAGCGCCTGCGCAATGCCATGCTGGCTAACCGTGATCTGTCCATGTCGGAGTTCGGCAAGAAGTTCATGGAAGAGCAAAAGAACTACCAGGGGCATCAGCGCCGCCGCGATGACCTGACATTTTTCAGTTTCCGCCTGCGCGGATCGATTAACAGTAAATAGAAGTCAAGTGCAGATAGCTATGAACGGGATTCAACAGCAGTGGGATGATTTTCACCGATGCGTCGAGCGGCGCGACGTGATCTTTTACTACGTCGGGTATTTTTCGCAAACGATCATTGCCGCCATGGCCGATGCCGTCAAGCTGCGCGCCGAGCACACCGGCGCAGTCGCCGTCACGCGCCGCAAGCTGTTTTCTTCGTTCATTGAAATGACGCAAAACATCGTGCACTATTCGGCGGATTCGTACGACAAGGAAGGCATTTCGGAAGCCGGCATGCGTCACGGCGCAGTCTTCATCTCGCTGACCAACGAGCGCTACTATCTGCATTGCTCCAATCCGGTCAACGCCGTCGTCGCCGAAAAGCTGCGCGAGAAGCTGGAGCATTTGCGCTCGCTCACCATCGACGAAATCAAATTGGAGTATAAGGAGATGCTGCGCTCCGAGACGCCGCCCGACAGCAAAGGCGCCGGCCTCGGTTTTCTGACGATGGCGCGCGATGCCAGCGCACCGCTGGAGTTTGAATTCTCGCCGCCGGTTGCCGACGGCACCTCAATGTTTTATTTAAGAGCGACGATCTGACCCGCCATGCTTTGTTGTGCAAAGTGACGTGATGGCGGGAGATATGTTTCTCGTGGTTTGTTTGAATAAAGAATGTAAATATGGATAACTTATTTATCGCGGCCAGTGCCAGTTCCCCTGAAGTCGATTTTCGTTTCGACGAGCGCAAGCTCTCGTTGAAAGGGGAGTCCTATCCGGAAAACGCCGCGCAGTTCTGGGGCGACATCATCGCCGTGCTGCGCCAGTTTCTGGAGCAGGATGCCGAGGGCACAAGCATCACGGTCAACGTGGCGCTGGCCTACTTCAACAGCTCCAGCACCAAGATGCTGTTCTCGCTGTTCGGCACGCTGAACGAAAAAGCCAAGACCGGCACCGAAGTCGTCCTCAACTGGTACCACGACGAAGAAGACGACACCATCTTCGAGTTCGGCCAGGAACTGAGCGAAGACTTCCCCAACCTCGTTTTCCACGATCAGGCAGTAAAAAGCGAATGAGCGACGTCGACCTATTTGAAGCCGAGACCGCAGTTCTCACCCGCGCCACGCAAGTCGTAGCAAGCGGCGCTGACGAACCCGAGCAATACCGGCAAGCCCTGGAAGAACTGGTTAAAAGCTACGGCCGCCTCATGCGCGAAAGCCGCCGCCTGATCGCCCGCAGCGACCGCACCGAGCGCGAACTCAACCAGCTCAACTCCAGACTGCAACAACTCACCGACGAGCTGGACTACAAAGCCAGGCACGACAACCTCACCGGCGCGCTCAACCGCGGCGCCATCTTCGAGCGCGCGCATCACTTCCTCAAGAAAACCTCGCTGTCCCTCGTCGTCCTCGACATCGATTTCTTCAAACGCATCAACGACGAATTCGGCCACCCGACCGGCGACGCCGTCATCCGCGAACTGGTCAACCGTCTGCGCAGAACGCTCAACGGCGAAGGTGAAATCGGCCGCGTCGGCGGCGAAGAATTCACCATCCTGCTGCCCGGCGTATCGCTCGACGCAGCGGTGATCATCGCAGAAGAAATCCGACTCGCCATCGTTCAGGAAACCTTCCCCTGCCTGCCGTCACGCCCGGTGACATCCAGCTTCGGCATCTCCTGGAGCGACGTCGGCGCCGATTTTGAAGATGCTTATGCACGTGCCGATGCAGCCTTGTACAAAGCCAAGCACGGTGGCCGCAACCGCGTGGAGCGGGACGCTTAAACCTTGTTGTAAGTCTTGCTTGTCAGTGCTGATGCAGAGAGCGGGGATGAATGAGTGGAGGTGGAGGAGTGGAGTTGTTCTGAAGCGTAAGCGCCTTGGATGTCCCTCTCGCAAAGACTGCCTCTGACTGAATAGTTGCATCATTGCCGGCAGCATCGACCGCTGCCATCTCCGCAGTAAATCTAATCCTTCGCCTTCTTCACCGACTTCGACTTTGCAGCCAACTTGCCGGTGCTGTTGAAGGTGATCGCCTCACGAATCAAGGCCTTGAACGCCGCAGCATCAATCTCTTCCCCTTCATGAATATCGATCGCGCGCCGCACCTTGCCATCAAGGCTTGAGTTGAACAGCGACGCAGGATCTTGCAGCGAAGCTCCCTTGGCGAAGGTCAGCTTCACCACCTTCTTGTAAGACTCGCCGGTACAGAGGATACCGTCGTGCGACCAGACGGGCACGTCGCCCCATTTCATTTCTTCGATGACTTCCGGATCTTCTTGTCGGATCAGCTCGCGCATTCTGGTGAGAGTGGTGCTGCGCCAGTCTGCGAGGCTGGTGATTTTTTGGGAGATCAGGTTTGATTCGGATTTAGTTGTGTTCTGTTTCGTCATAGTCTCCTCCTGAAATTTATAAAAAAATGAATTTTCAAATGGGCCTGGCTAAGTGCATCACCGAGATCTATGTGAGCCGTCGACCGTTTTTTATGATGCGTATCGGCAATTTTGTTTCGTGAATTAAAACATACTCAGATGTATGCGTTTCGAAATCAAATTTATGCGGAATAAAGTGCTGTTTGGCTCTTGCTTACCAGTTTGATATCCAAGTAATCTTTAAGCTTGAATATCAATTACTCGAAAACAAACGAACATCAAACAAGAACCGGGGGAAGCATGGAAGTCTTTTGGATAGTGGTTGTTCTTGGCATTGCTGCAGTGATTTGGAATGCAATAAAAAAACAACGAGAACTGGAAGCTGCCAAAGCCAGCTATATGAACAGCCTTGAGGAGTTGAAGCAGCATCCAGCGAATCCCGAACTCAGGCAGGCAACTCTGGCCAAAGGCCGCTATTACTCCAATCTGACGAGAAATAAAAAAGGCGTCACGATGTTCGACGAGGTTGCGTTGATGAATGACATCAATGCAGCTTGCGCTGGCGCTGCCACTTTCAAATCTTCGTTCCCAGAGGCCGTCTCTGATTCAATTGAAGAGCGTCTTAAAAAACTCACCAAGCTCAAAGAATCGAATTTGATTACGGAGCAGGAGTACAACGATAAGCGCGTGGCTATTCTTGCTGAGGTTTAACTGCCAAGTAATGACAACTGTCTATGTCCTGAATCTGGACGCTGATCTCACACGCTGCTCATGTAGCCGAATGAAAAACACAAAAAATAAAGGCAAAAAATGGGTTCTTTCAGCATCTGACACTGGCTTATTTTATTGATTCTTGCTCTGACGGTTTTTGTCCCGTTCGGAAAAATACTGTCTCGCACCGGCCATAGTCCTCTCTGGGCAATTCTTTTAATTATTCCCATCGTCAACTGGATTGTGATTTGGGTATTTGCTTTCAAGAAATGGCCGATTGATAGGTACTAAATAACGACAACTCAAGGGGGGCGCATGAGGCAATACATCAAGACGGGTGTCATCGCAATAGTGCTTGCGGTGGGGACATCTGCTTACGCAAAAGGTGGCGGCGGGCATTCGAGTTCTGGTCATTCGCATAGGGCTGCAACAGGTACCGGTTCCAGCATGTCGAAAACGCATGTCAGCGGCTACTCTACGCACACGGGTAAGCACGTTGATAGCCATAACCGATCTACCAAGGATCAGACGAAGACGAATAACTGGTCAACGAAAGGAAATGTCAATCCAGATACTGGTAAGCCGGGGACTAGATAATTTCAAAATACGTATTTACTCCTTAACTGGCTTTGATTGGCTCAAGTCAGTTATCGTAAAAGAGCCACACCGGTGCGTTCGAATTTGTGATGATTTTGAGAAAACGGAGTTGGAGAAAGAATGGCGCTATTTGAAATGACGGAAGAAAATTTAACCGCTATCAGTGAAACCAGTTTCGATATTGAGGGAATCTACGAACGTAGAGATCTTCAACGGCACCTCAAGAAAAATATTTCCGCCCTTGCACCTGACCTCATGGTCATCGCAGAGGAATATGGCGATTGGATTGATAGCCTGCGCCGAGTTGATTTGCTCTGTATTGATAAAGATGCCAATCTCGTCGTCGTTGAAATCAAGAGGACAAATGACGGCGGTCACATGGAGTTGCAGGCCATCCGTTACGCTGCGATGCTATCAACAATGACTTGGAAACAGCTCATTGAAGCGCATGTGACATACCTGAGTGCCGAAGGCAAGCCAATTGATACAGCAGAAGCCGATATTCTCGCGTTCCTCCATGTTGAAAGCCGAGATGAAGAGGCGTTTGGAAAGGATGTACGAATCATCCTTGCTTCTTCCAATTTCTCAAAAGAAATTACGATGGCTGTCCTATGGTTGAACGATCACGATTTGGATATTCAGCGCATCAAGCTCAAGCCATATCGCCTACAAGACAAGCTTTTATTGGATGTTCAGCAGATAATTCCTCTTCCCGAGGCCGCAGAATTTCAGACTCAAATCCGCGCGAAAGAGAACGCAGAGCGCGTTCAAAAAGCTGAAAGATATGATATCCGTTTCCAGTTTTGGGAAGAGTTGCTTGCCTATGCCAAGACAAGAACCCAACTCCATGCTTCGCGCCGCCCTGGTAAATATCATTGGATTGGTGGAACGACGGGTAAGGCAGGGGTTTATATCAATTACGTCATTCGAGGCGACGATGCACAGGTTGAACTCTATATTGATGACCATGATGAAATAACCAATAAAGCGAGGTTCGAATACTTCAAGAGCCATGCTGACGATATCAATGCCAAATTTGGTGAAGGTTTAATTTGGGAGGAGCTTCAGAGCAAAAGAGCTTGCCGAGTAAAGTATGAGCTTCAAGGTGGATGGCGAGCTGATAAGGCCGAATGGAAGGTCATGCAGCAGAACATGGTCGACGCTATGATTAAGCTCGAAAATGTCTTTCGACCGTATATCACTAGCATGACCATCTGATGCGATCAGGAGTGCGCTATATGCGGTCTTTCTTGTTTGGCGCAGGCGCCTTAGTCTCACTTGCTATAGTGCCGCTTTAGACTGACTAGGACAACAAAAAGCCCGCGAGGCCATAAAGCGTGCGGGCTTTTAAATTTCTTTGGACTTGCTTTGAAACAGCTTCTTGGTACCTGAGACCGGACTTGAACCGGTACGCCCCTTTCCAGGTAAGCGGCGGATTTTAAGTCCGCTGTGTCTACCAATTTCACCACTCAGGCAGCTGTTTTTCGCGATGTCGTATCGCGGAAAAGGAACGCATTATAGCAGCGACTCCGTCCGAAATCAGCCTATTGTGACGACGACTTCCTGTTTCCTTCCGTTTTACCCCCTGCGTTGCCCGTAAGCAGGCATGGGCCGGTCTCGGACCGGCTCTTCCCCGTCGTTTCTCTTTCCGGTCTACAACAGCCGCCTCAGGGAGTAAAATATCGAGTATTCCAACCTGACTTGGCCGAGACCATGACACAAGCTGTATTGAAGACAGTTCAATGTATTTCGCCTGCCGGTTTGCATTCGATGGCTTACAAGGAGTGGGGCAATCCTCACAATCCCAATGTGCTGGTGTGCGTGCATGGCGTGACGCGCGTGGGCGACGATTTTGATGTGATGGCGCGTGAGTTGTCCGAGACGTATCGGGTGGTGTGCCCGGATGTGGTCGGGCGCGGGCGCTCGGGGCGCTTGCAGGCGCCGCAGTATTATGTGATTCCGCAGTATGTGAGCGATATGGTGACTTTGCTGGCGCGTCTGGATGCGGAGTCGGTGGACTGGTTCGGCACCTCGATGGGCGGGCTGATCGGCATGGGTCTTGCATCGATGCCGGAGAATCCGATTCGCCGTCTGGTGCTCAACGATATCGGTCCTTCGATCAATGCGTCGGCATTGGCGCGCATCGGTGAATACATCGGGCAGGATATCCGCTTCACGACCTTTGACGAGGCGGCGCAATATATTCGCACTATTTCGGCGACTTTCGGGCTGCATACGGATGAGGAGTGGCACAAGCTGGCTGCGGATGTTTTGCGCCAGGACAAGGACGGCAAGTGGACGCGCCACTATGATCTGAAGCTGGCGGAACCGTTCAAGACCATGACGCCGGAAGCGGCGAGCATCGGCGAGTCGATGCTGTGGGCTGCTTACGATGCGATCCGCTGCCCGACGCTGCTGGTGCGCGGCAAGCAATCCGACCTGCTGCTGCCGGAGGTGGCGCAGGAAATGACGCAGCGCGGTCCCAAGGCGAAGCTGGTGGAATTTGAAGGCGTCGGTCATGCGCCGACGTTCATGCATGCCGAGCAGATCCAGGTTGCTAAGGACTTTTTGCTCGGCCAGGTCGTTTGAAATCGTTTGAACAGTTTCAACCGATGAATTCGGTTGAAACAATGGAATTACTAACAGGTTGATTCGTCCAACATCAAAAACAGGCTGCAACGGCTGACAACAGCCGTTCAAAAACGGCGATAGGTCAATAGCGCCGGCAGCACCGGACATCAATTCATACACTTACAGAGGAAACATCATGACAGTACAACGTCTCCACGTCGGCAAGCGTCTCTCCGAAGCCGCGATTCACAACGGTACCGTCTATCTGGCCGGCCAGATCGCCGAAGACACCACCCAGAACATCGAAGGCCAGACACGTGAAGTACTGGGCCACATCGACCGTCTGCTGGCTGAAGCCGGCAGCAGCAAGGAAAACATCCTGTCGTGCCAGATCTATATCGCCGACGTGAAGGATTTTGAAGGCATGAATTCGGTCTGGGATAGCTGGGTGCCTGCCGGCAACACGCCGCCGCGCGCCACCGTCGAGGCCAAGCTGGCCCGTCCTGAATTGCTGGTCGAGATCATCATCGTCGCTGCTCAAAAATAATCCAAGCAAGGTTTCATGGTTTCAGTCGTCGCAGTTCCGCAAGAGGGCACCGCCCCCATCGTCGCCGGATTGAGTCCGGATGACGCCGCGCGCGTATTGAGCGCGCTGGCGTTCGTCGCGCCTCTGTATGCCGGCAAGCCGATTCCATCGGGGCAGGATGCCTTGCAGTTCGTGCAGGGCGTGGTCAGCGTGCTGACCGCGCTGAACGTCGACGCTGAAACACGCATCGCCGGTCTGCTGTTCGAGTTGCACGTGCTTGATCTGGATGCTGCGGCGTTGATTGAAGAACGCTTCGGCAAGGACATCACCGATCTGGTTGCGGGTGTGCGCCAGTTGATGCGTTTTCATAGTCTGACCTTCCAGCATCCGCAAGAAGTCTTGCGCGGCAAGAACGCGGCGCAACAGGCTGCGGCGCAGGTTGAGACCTTGCGCAAGATGCTGCTGGCGATGGCCAGCGACATGCGCGTGGTACTGGTGCGCCTGGCTTCGCGCGTGACCACCTTGCGCTACTTCGCCGAGAACAAGCTGGAGAACGAAGGCACCGCGCAATATGCGCGCGAGACTTTCGACCTCTATGCGCCGCTGGCCAATCGCCTCGGCATCTGGCAGCTCAAGTGGGAGCTGGAGGATTTGTCCTTCCGCTTCATTGAGCCGGCCACCTATAAACGCATCGCTAAGATGCTGGAAGAAAAGCGCATCGAGCGCGCGGAGTTTGTCGCCACCGCCATCGACCGTCTGCGTACCGAGCTGACCGCCGCCGACATCAAGGCGGAAGTCTCCGGCCGCCCCAAGCACATCTACAGCATCTGGAACAAGATGCGCGGCAAGGCCATCGATTTCTCCGAGCTGTACGACGTGCGCGCCTTCCGCGTCATCGTGGACGACATCAAGACGTGCTACACGGTGCTCGGCATCATCCACAACATCTGGGTGCCGATTCCCAAAGAGTTTGACGATTACATTTCACGTCCCAAGCAGAACGGCTATCAGTCGCTGCACACGGTCGTGATCGCCGAAGACGGCCGTCCGCTGGAAGTGCAGATCCGCACGCACGAGATGCATCATTTCGCCGAATACGGCGTGGCGGCGCACTGGCGCTACAAGGAAAGCGGCGGCTCCAATTTCGCGGCGCAAAAGTACGATGAAAAGATCGCCTGGCTGCGTCAGCTGCTGGCATGGAAGAGCGAAGTCTCCGACGCCGTGGTCGAGCAGGAAGAAGTGCGCCGCGACTGGGTCGAGAAGCTCAAGTCGACCACGCTTGACGAGCGCATCTACGTACTGACGCCACAAGCGCGCGTGATCGAGCTGCCCAACGGCGCCACGCCGATCGACTTCGCGTATCACTTGCACAGCGACGTCGGCCATCGTTGCCGCGGCGCGCGCGTCGATGGCGTGATGGTGCCGCTGAACACGCCGCTGAAAAACGGCCAGACCGTCGACATCATCACCGTCAAGAGCGGCCCTGGTGTGGGGCCGTCGCGCGACTGGCTGAGCCCGGGTTACGCCGCCAGTTCGCGCACGCGTTCCAAGGTGCGCGCCTGGTTCAACGCCATCGAACAGGAAGAGACGCTGGCCCACGGCCGCACCGTGCTGGAAAAAACGCTGCAACGCGAAGGCAAGACCGCAGTCAATCTGGAAGAACTCGCGCACAAGCTAGGCTTCGCCAAGGTCGACGATCTGTGCCTGTCGCTGGGGAAGGACGAATTCAGCCCGCGCCAGATCGAACAGATGCTGCACGAAGGCGAAGAGGGCAAGGAAAGCAAACACGCCGAACCCGACGAAGCCTCCATCACCCGCAAGAGCCGCGCATCGAGCGTGGTGCAAGGCGCCAAATCCGGCGTGCTGGTGGTCGGCACTGAAGGCCTGATGACGCAGCTGGCGCGCTGCTGCAAACCGGCGCCGCCGGACAGCATCGTCGGCTTCGTCACGCGCGGCAAGGGCGTATCCATCCACAGGCTGACGTGCAAGAACTTCGCCGAGATGAGCAGCAAGGCGCCCGAACGCGTCATCCAGACCGAATGGGGCAGCTCCGGCAAGGACACGGTTTATCCGGTGGACATCTTCGTGCTGGCAGGCGATCGTCAGGGCCTGCTGCGCGATATTTCAGAAATTTTCCTGCGCGAAAAGATCAACGTCATCGGCGTCAGCACGCAAAGCGTGAAGGGGCAGGCGCGCATGGGATTCACTGCCGAGATCGGCTCGACCGCGCAATTAATCAAGGCGCTGGCGGTGATCCGCGAAGTGAAGGGCGTGCTGGAAGCCAGACGCCAGTAGGCTTTGCGGCGGGTTGGCTAGTTGCTGAAAGATGTCGGAAGAAGCGGCGAACAAGATTTTTTAAAAAACTTTTCGCCAAGACTAGCCAAAAATAAAAAATGCCCCTATAATCTCGCTTCTTCACTAGGCGCGTAGCTCAGCTGGTTAGAGCACTACCTTGACATGGTAGGGGTCGTTGGTTCGAGTCCAATCGTGCCTACCAATATTCTTGATGTTGTTGAATATTGGTATCGAAGCAGGTCATCATGACCGTTTCGACAAACAGCATCAAATGTAAAAAACGGAAGCGCAGTGCGGCTTCCGTTTTTTCTTTTTGTGCGCCGTTTTTTCTGCTTTTCTTTCCCAGGTAATCTTCTCTTCTCGCCAGGAATACTCTTCTTTCAAACATTCCATTGCGAGAGCTCCCGGATGAAGCGCCGTGTTTCCCGGCCAGTTAAACCACAGCAGCGCTGAACGACTCGGGCCGCCGCGCAAGCAGATGAGACAGCCGTTGAAGACCGGCCTGTAAGCGTCCGCGGTCCTTGATGCTACCCAAAGAGATCCGAATTGCATTCACGGATCGGCCGCCAGTTGCGAATGCCTCCGCCGGCGTGACTGCGATGCCCTCGCTGTCGGCGGCACGCGCAAGCTGGGAGGAGTTCCAATACGCCGGTAACTCGAGCCATACATGCAGGCCGTCTCCGGCGCCGCTGTATCGCCCCGCCAGAATATCCCGAGCCATCCGGTGGCGCAGGCGCGCCTCCTTGCGTACACCTTCCATCAATCCGTTCGCCGAACCGTCGAAGATCCACTGCGTGGCCAGTGCTGCCGTCAGAGGAGCAACCATCAGCGCAAATGATCTTAGCGCGACCAGGAAACGTTCGCGTTCGTGCGGGTCGCGTATCAGCACGAAGGCGACACGCAAACCGGGCGTCAGGCATTTTGACAGGGTTGAGATGTAGTACACCTGTTCCGGGGCAAGCGTGGCAATAGGTGGCGGCGGGGCATCGGCAAGGAGCCAGTAGGGATCGTCCTCGACGATGCGTACATTGCAGCGCTTCGCGATGCCGGCGAGCTCTTTGCGACGGCGTTCCGGCACGGTGATGGCGGTCGGGTTCTGCAATGTCGGATTGAGGTAGACCAGCCCGGGCTTGTGCCGGCGGCACGCTTTTTCAAGCATCTCAGGCAGCATTCCGTACTCGTCCGCTTCCACCGCAATGATGTGCCGGCCGAATTGGGTCGCTGCGGCACGCAAACCGGGATAACTCATTGGTTCTGCCAGGATGACATCGCCAGGCTCCGTCAGCGCAAGGATCAATGCGGCGATCGCCGCTTGCGCACCCGGACAGGCAACAACCTGTCGAGAATCCAGCTGTCCGAACATCGGTGCCAGCCATTTGGCTCCAGCCTTGCGGTCGGAGTCGCTTCCACCGGCCAAGTGGTAAGTCATCAGCAATTCATTGTCTGCCCGCATCAATACTTGAGACAAACCTTGTTTCAACATGTCGTCGAAGTCCACGCCCTCCGGCGGTGGCGGGGTATTCATGCTCAGGTCGAGGACCGAGGTCAATTCAACTTTCGGCGCCGCGATATAAGTGCCTCGAGCGCCGCGGCCCTCCAGCAAGTTGCGGCGTCTGGCTTCGTCGTATGCGCGCGTGACTGTCGTCAGGTCGACGTCCAGCTGCGCCGCCAACTGGCGCTGCGGAGGCAGACGGTCGCCCGGTTTCAGCGATCCTTCCGCCACTGCCGCCTGCAACGCATCGGCAATCTGCAAAAAACGTGGCCCGCCGTGCATGGCCAATCGCGGCAACCAGAGCGGCAAATTTTCATCTTGTATGGTTGTTGACTGGGACATTTTGTCTCAATGTATGGAAATTGCTTTTAGGTAGTATGCGTCAGGACGTGCAGCAACACCATCCTTGCATGGCGGCATAGGTAGAGATAATGAAAGATCCAGGCAGAATGCCTGGATGGATGGTTTGAGCAAAAAATGAAGCTGCTGAAGCAGCGTTTTGAGGGCGTGCTCCTCACGATGGATAGTGTCAAGTAATAGCCTGGAAATATTCAAAATGGATTGGGTTCCGATAGTCTTCGTTACGTTTAAGGTTTTCGTGCTCGGCATAGGCATGTTCTTTGCCATCAAGTGGCATTACGATCAAGGGAAGAAGGAGACGGAGACAAAAAAAGAGACGCGCGCGGTGCTACGCGCGGGCGGCAAGGTGGCCGCAGTTTTCGTGCTATCGCTCCTGGGCCTGGGGCTTGTCACTGTCGTCCTTGCCAGAACGCTCGGTCTGGACTTGACCTTCCCCTGATGGCGAAGAATAGCCGGCCGGTTCAGTGATGCTGCAGCAATTCCCCGATGCGGCAGCAGTAAGGATATATTCGCTCCAGCCATAAAAAAAGCCATCGCAAGCGATGGCTCTCAGCGACAAATCACAGCTGTTTTTATTGATTATTCGTTTTCCCCGCAGGTACTTCACTTGCAGTCACCGGCACCGGAACATTGAGTACGGCGTCGCGCTTGTCCAGCAAATGCTGGCGCAGGATCGCCGCCAGGCGTTTGCCGTCGCGCGCTTCCAGCGCCTTGACCATTTCGTCGTGATCGTGCGCGGCGCTGTCCCATTTTTCGGGGCGGAAGTTGGACTTGAAGCGCAGCGCCTGCAGGCGGCGGTTCAGTCCCAGGTAGGTCTGATGCAGCACCGAGTTGCGCGCGGCTTCGTTGATCTTGTTGTGGATGGTCTGGTTGCGGCTGTAGTAGCCGGGCAGGTCGTTCTGCGCTTTGCAGGCCAGCATGGCGTAGTGCAGCGCCTTGATTTCGGCGACTTCCACCGGGGTGATGCGTTCGCACGCCAGTTCGCCGGACATCGCTTCCAGGCCGCTCATCAGTTCAAAGGTTTCCCAGATCTCGGTTTCGGACATCTTCGACACCGACGCGCCGCGGTTGGGAGAGATCTCAATCAGGCCTTCGGCAGCCAATACCTTCAATGCTTCGCGCAGCGGCGTGCGGGAAATGCCGAGCGTTTCGCACAGCTCGCGCTCATTCAATTTAGTGCCGGGCGGCAGCACCGCCTCCACGATCAGATTACGCAAATGCTCGACGACGGTGTCGTGCAGGCGCTGGCGCTCCAGTTTCGGCAGGGCGGCAGGGGTGTTCGGTGTCTCGGCTTTATCGAGTTCAATCATGGCGTTGATAGCTGAATTTTGCATTCAAAATCCTTTATGTCCTACTGAGGCGTATTTTAGCAGGGATCGTTTCATTGCCAAAAATACCAGCTTTTGACTGTGGTATGGATGAAAAATATTGCCCGTCAATCCGTATTGGTGATCCTAAGTATATCTATTTACGCGGTTTTTACCAAAATCGCGCACCCACTCCATACCTGAAGTAAGGACTGCCGGGATCAAAAAAACCTTTACCTCTCTGAATCTCGCTGCTAAAGTATTTTGCATGCAAAATACAAAATTCGATAAAAGACAGATTTCAAAGGAGGAGTAAATGTTAAAACTAGACTTTCATCCAGCCGGCCGTCATTTCCTGCAAATCCCTGGTCCGAGCCCTGTGCCTGATCGCATCCTGCGCGCCATGAGCTTGCCAACCATCGACCATCGCGGTCCCGAATTCGGCGCGCTGGGTTTGCAGGTGCTGGCCGGCATCAAGAAGATTTTCAAGACCGAGCAACCTGTCGTCATCTACCCCGCGTCGGGCACCGGCGCCTGGGAAGCGGCGCTGACCAATACCCTGAGCCCAGGCGACACTGTGCTGATGTACGAAACCGGTCACTTCGCCACGCTGTGGAAGAAGATGGCCGAAGCGCTGGGACTGAAGCCGGAGTTCCTCGGCTTGCCCGGCATCGAAGGCTGGCGCCGCGGCGTGCAGGCCGATCTGATTGAAGAGCGTCTGCGCAAAGACAGCGGTCATCAGATCAAGGCCGTCTGCGTGGTGCACAACGAGACCTCGACCGGAGTGACCTCCGATATCGCATCGGTGCGCAAGGCCATCGATGCTGCAGGCCATCCGGCGCTGCTGCTGGTGGATACGATTTCCGGCCTGGCGTCGGCGGATTATCGCCATGACGAGTGGGGCGTCGACGTCACCGTTTCCGGTTCGCAAAAGGGTCTGATGCTGCCGCCGGGCATCAGCTTCAACGCCGTCTCGAAGAAGGCCATCGAAGCCGGCAAGAGCGCAAAGCTGCCGAAGGCTTTCTGGGGCTGGACTGAAATCATCGAGATGAACGCCACCGGCTACTGGCCGTACACACCGAACACCAATCTGCTCTACGGCTTGTCCGAAGCGCTGGAGATGATTCTCGGCGAAGGCCTGGACAACGTCTTCGCGCGTCACGAACGTCTGGCCGAAGCTTGCCGCAAGGCGGTCACGGCCTGGGGGCTGGAAATCCAGTGCGCCGATCCGGCTGTGTATTCACCGGTGTTGACGGGCGTGATGACGCCGGCCGGTTTCGACGCCGATGCAATCCGCAAGGTGATTTACGAAAACTTCAACATGTCGCTCGGCACCGGCCTCGGCAAGATGAAGGGCGGCATGTTCCGCATCGGCCATCTGGGAGAAGCCAACGACCTGACCTTGATGGCGACGCTGGCCGGCTGCGAAATGGGCCTGAAGCTGGCGGGTGTGAAGCTGGCCGGCAGCGGCGTGCAGGCGGCGATGGAGAACCTGACCGCCAAGAAAAACAAGCCGGCGCTAAAGGTCGCCTGAATTAAATATCAGCCGGTTGTATCCCCGCCGTTTGCGCCGTAAGGAGCGCAACCGGCGGGGCAAGCAAAAGCAATAGCGGAGGAAAGAACGCCGGGCAGCACGCATTCATCAAGAAGCGCTGCGCCGGTCACGTGGATCAATAACGAAAACCCGGCGAAGCAACATCCCGCAGAGGAATCGAAGCAGCCCGAGAAAGCTGTTTCACGGCGCGCCGGTGTACCAATACTGGAGACAATGCAATGAGACACCTGCGTTTGCGCGCGACCACGGTCGTGCTATTGATGTTATGCATGATGTATTTCATCACCTATCTCGATCGCGTCAACGTCAGCACCGCCGCGGCCGGTTTTGCCAAGGAATTCAACCTCTCGAAGACGGAAATCGGTCTGGTCTTTTCCGCCTTTGCTTATCCCTATTTAGTGTTTCAGATCATCGGCGGCTGGGTCAGCGACAAGTTCGGTGCGCGCCGCACGCTGATTTATTGCGGCTTGCTGTGGGCGCTGGCGACGGTGCTGACCGGTTTTGCGGGCGGTCTGGTGTCCTTGCTGCTGGCGCGTCTGCTGCTCGGTCTCGGTGAAGGCGCTACCTTCCCGGCGGCGACGACGGCGATGTCGCGCTGGGTGTCGAAAGACAAACGCGGTTTTGCCCAAGGCATCACCCACGCTTTTGCACGCATCGGCAATGCGGTGGCGCCGGCGGCGGTGGTGTGGATCATGGCGGAGCATGGCTGGCGTGAATCGTTCTACATCTTCGGCGCGTTCAGCCTGGTGTGGGTGATCGTCTGGGCTTTCGTGTTCACCGAAGATCCCGCCAGGCATCCGCGCATCACGTCGGAAGAACTGGCGATCCTGCCGGCCGGCAAAAAGAAGAACCCGCAGATTCCTTGGGGCCCGCTGTTCAAGCGCATGATGCCGGTCACCATCGTCTACTTCTGCTACGGCTGGACGCTGTGGCTGTTTCTGAGCTGGATCCCGCAATACTTCCTGCACAGCTATGACCTCGACATCAAGAAGTCGGCGCTGTTTGCTTCCAGCGTGTTCTTTGCAGGCGTGGTGGGAGACACTCTGGGCGGCATCGTCAGCGACAAGATTTTGAAAAACACCGGCAATCTCAAACGTGCCCGGAGCTATATGGTGTCGGTGTGCATGCTGCTGACCTTGCTGTCGCTGCTGCCGCTGATGTTTACGCACAATGTTTACGTCTCGATCCTGAGCCTGGGCGCCGGTTTCTTCTTCGCGGAAATGACGATCGGTCCGATGTGGGCGATTCCGATGGATATCGCGCCGGAGTATTCGGGCACCGCCAGCGGCATGATGAATACCGGTTCGGCGCTGGCCGCGATCATCTCGCCGGTGCTGTCGGGCTACCTGATCGACAAGACCGGCAACTGGGAACTGCCTTTCCTCGGCAGCATGGTGCTGATGGGCTTCGGTGTGCTGCTGGCTTTCCGCATGCAGCCGGACAGCAAGTTTGAAAACACGACGCCGGATGCCGGCGGCCACGTGGTCAAGGCGCGCGCCTGATTTTCAGACTGTACAAAACAAGTGCTTCCGGCAAGGAATGCCGTCGCTGATCAGCGGCATTCCTTCGCCTCACTGACCACCGACTACCGACATAAATGGCCATGACGACTTTACTTTCTGCGGCTGAAGAACTCGGCCATCTGTTGAGCGACGCTTATTCCCGTCAGGCGACACTGGCCATCGTGCCGGACGAGCTGGAACCCGCGAGCATTGACGACGCTTACCTGGCGCAACAGGCTTTCCTGCGCCGCAGCCGCGCTACCATCGGCGGCTGGAAGATCGGTTCCAAGACGGAAATCGGAGCGGTGCAAGGCGCCCCGTTGCCCCTGAACGGTATTCATCCGGCATCTTCCTCCCTGCGGCGCAGCGCTTTTCCGGTGCTGGGGATCGAGCTGGAAATCATGTTTTGCTTCGACTGCGATTTCACGCCGAGACCGGCGCCGATTGCCGAGGCGGAGATCATGGACAGCATCAGCGCCATGGGCGCGTCCATCGAAATCGTTTCCAGCCGCATCGCCGGATGGCCTGAAGTGCCCAGGCTGAGCCAACTGGCTGATCTGCAAAATCACGGTGCACTGGTGATCGGCGAACTGTGCGACTACCGCGATGGCTTCGACTTCCGCCGTCCCGAGGCGCATCTGACTTTCAACGGCGAGGACGTGTTCAAGGGGCAGGGTGTCAATCCCGCCGGCGATCCGCGCCGTCTGCTGAGCTGGCTGGTCAATCACTGCAGCGAGCGCGGCATCGCCATCCCCGGCGGCACTGTGATCACTACCGGTTCCTACACCGGTATGTATTTCCCGAAGGCGCCGGGCATGGTGATCGGACAGATCGCCGGATTGCCGCCGATTCATTTCGAATTGAGTTGAATTGAATGACTTGAGCTGAACTTCGCTCCCTTTTTTCCCGTTTTTTTGACAGGACTACCTCATGCTGGTCAAGCCCATCCATCTTGTTCCCCCGAGCGGGCGGAGCACTGCACCCGCTACGCCATTCGCCATGCAATTGCAGCGCGAGATACGGGGCGAAGTCATGTTCGGCAAAGCCGATCGCGGTCGCTATGCCACCGATGCTTCCATTTATCAGATCATGCCGCTGGGCGTGGTGGTGCCGCGCGATCAGGACGATCTGAAAATTGCGCTGGATGTCGCACGCCAGCACCGCATGCCGGTATTGGCGCGCGGCGCAGGCACCAGCCAGTGCGGCCAGACGGTTGGCGAGGCGCTGATCGTCGACAACAGCAAATATCTCAATCAGGTGGTCGACTTCGATCCGGTGGCGCGCACGATCACGGTCGAGCCGGGCATGGTGCTCGATCATCTCAACGCCTGGCTCAAGCCGCATGGCTTGTGGTTTCCGGTGGATGTGTCGACGGCGGCACAATGCACCATCGGCGGCATGTCGGGCAACAACTCCTGCGGCTCGCGCTCGATCGAATACGGCAACATGGTGCACAACGTGCTGACCATCGATGCCGTGCTGGCCGACGGTACTGAAGGCCGCTTCGGCCGCTTGCCTGAGATGTCCGGCAATGGCCGCATCGGCGATATTGTGCGCGGCTTGCAAGCCATCGCGCAGCGCGAACGCGGCGAAATCGTTGAACGTGTTCCCAAGGTATTGCGCCGCGTGGCCGGCTACAACATCGACATCTTCGATTGCCAGAATCCGCGCGCCTATACCGACGACGGCGTCGCCAATCTCGCGCATATTCTGATTGGTTCGGAAGGCACGCTGGCCTACAGCCGCCAGATTACGCTGGCGCTGGCACCGCTGCCGGCGCACAAGGTGCTGGGCGTGGTCAACTTCCCGACCTTCTATCAATCGATGGACATGACGCAGCACATCGTCAAGCTGGGACCGACTGCAGTCGAGCTGGTCGATCGCACCATGATCGATCTGGCGATGAGCAATCCGGCATTCAAACCGGTAATCGAGAAGGCGCTGGTCGGTCATCCGGAAGCGATTTTGCTGGTGGAGTTCTCCGGCGAAAATCTCGACCGGCAACTGGAGCAGCTCAAGCGTCTGGGCGAACTGATGGGCGATCTCGGCTTGCCGGGTTCGGTGGTCGATATGCCTAACGCCAATGAGCAAAAGGCGCTGTGGGATGTACGCAAGGCCGGTCTCAACATCATGATGAGCATGAAGGGCGACGGCAAACCGGTGTCCTTTATCGAAGACTGCGCCGTGCCGCTGGAGCATCTGGCCGAGTACACGCGCCAGCTGACCGAAGTGTTCCATAAGTACGGCACCGAAGGCACCTGGTACGCCCACGCCAGCGTCGGCACTTTGCATGTGCGGCCGATTCTCGACATGCGCCGCGGCGGCGCCAAGGACATGCGCGAGATCGCCGAGGCCGCTGCCGTGCTGGTGCGCAAATACAAGGGCGCGTATTCCGGCGAGCACGGCGATGGCCTGTGCCGTGGCGAATGGGTGGCATGGCAGTACGGGCCGAAACTCAACGCCGCCTTCAGCGAGATCAAGGACTTGTTCGATCCCGACAACCGCTTCAACCCGGACAAGATCGTGCGCCCGCCGAAGATGGATGACGCTAGCAACTTCCGCTTTGCGCCAGGTTATCGCGAACTGCCTTACAGCCCGGCGCTGGACTGGTCGCCATGGAACGTCAGGCGTGATCCGCTGACCGGCAAGGAAAGCGCACCCGGCAGCGGCGGCGACCGCAGCGACGGTCTGGCCAAGCTGGTCGAGATGTGCAACAACAACGGCCACTGCCGCAAGTTCGATGCCGGCACCATGTGCCCCAGCTATCGCGTCACGCGCGACGAGAAGCACGTCACTCGCGGCCGCGCCAATACTGTACGGCTGGCCTTGTCGGGACAGCTCGGCAACGAGGGCATGGCCAGTCCCGAGGTCAAGGAAGTGCTGGACCTGTGCGTCTCCTGCAAGGGCTGCAAGCGCGATTGCCCGACCGGCGTCGACATGGCAAAGATCAAGATCGAAGCGCGCGCGGCCTGGGCCGGCAAGAACGGTATCAGCCTGCGCGACAAGCTGATCGCCTACATGCCGGCGTATGCGTCCTATGCCGGCAGCGTTGGCGGCGCGCTGGCGTTGGCGGAAAAGATTCCGGTGATTTCAGGCTGGGTGAAGGGTTTGCTGGGGCTGGCGCCGCAACGTTCGCTGCCGCGTTTCCGCAGATCTTTTTTGAGCAATGCGCAGAGCGCACCGGCGATGAACACCGGCAAGGAAGTCCTGCTGTTCGTCGACACCTTCAACAACAACATGGAACCGGAAAACGCCCGCGCCGCGCAGCGGGTTTTGGAAGCAGCCGGTTACAAAGTGCATTTCAACACGCTGCCCGAGCAACGCCCGCTGTGCTGCGGCCGTACTTATCTGGCGGCGGGACTGGTCGACCAGGCCAAGGCGGAAGCGCGCCGCACGCTGGATGCGCTGATGCCCTACGTGCGCCGGGGCGTGGCCGTGGTGGGGCTGGAGCCGTCCTGCTTGTTGTCCTTGCGTGATGAGTTTCTGAACTACGGTTACGGCGAGGAAGCGCAGCAACTGGCGAAGTCGGCTTTCCTGTTTGAAGAATTTTTGGTGAGGGAACACAAGGCCGGCAAGTTGAAGCTCGACCTCAAACCGCTGTCGTCCAACAAGATCGTGCTGCACGGTCACTGCCATCAAAAGGCCTTCGACGCGTTCCGTCCGGTGCCGACCGTGCTGCAGTGGATTCCACAGGTGGAAGTCGCTGTGATCGAGTCATCCTGCTGCGGCATGGCTGGGAGTTTCGGCTACGAAGAGGAGCACTACGAGGCATCGATGGCGATGGCGGAGTTGTCGCTGTTGCCGGCGGTGCGCAAGGCTGCGGCGGAAGCGATCGTGGTGGCTGACGGCACCAGCTGCCGTCATCAGATTCATGACGGTGCCGGGCGTGAAGCAGTCCATGTGGCTCGCGTGCTGGCGGCCGCGCTGGACAGCGAGAAAAATTAACGCGATGGCGGGTTCAGCGTGAGTGTGAGAACCGTGAAGCTGTCTGCGTGAAAAACGGGATCTTGCTTGTGGCCGGCGGCATCCGCCGCCGGCTGGGTGAAGTCCATGGTGAACAGATAGGCAGCGCCGCGCGCTGGGTCGTACACCATGTTGTGCGCCCACAGGCGCGTGCCGACGTAACCGAGCATGCGGTAATGATCGGGGTCGTCCTGTTGTACGACGGAGAGGTTGCCGGCATTGCCGCTCGGGATAAGCAGGCGGCGTTGCGTGCTGTCCCATGCCAGCGCATTGACCGCCGGTGTGATCGGCAGGCTGGCGATCGGTGAACCGCTGTCGAGGTCGGCGATCGTCAGGATCGGCGCCTTGCCGCGGCAGGCGACAAACAGGCGGCGATTGACATTGTCGCTGGCGAGTGCGCTGGGCTGCACGCAGCCGGGAAAACTGTAGCTCGCCAGCGTTTCCAGCGTCTTGCCGTCGAGGCGAATGACCTTGCCTTCATCGCGCATCGGCAGCAACAGGTTACCGTCGCCGAGCACCAGCAGAGGATCGATTTTCTTGATGTCGACGTTGCGTTCGCCGACGATGCGATCCTGCTTGGGATCGAGGATATATAGCGTCGACTGGTTGGCGCGGCGACCGCTGGCGATGATGACGCGGCGGCTGACTGGTTCGTACACGGCGCTGTTGAGGTTGGCGTCGGCGACCGGCAGGCGCTTGAGCGTCTTGAGGTCGGACAGGCGCACGACGGTCAGCGAGCCATCCATATTGGTGATGTAGGCGCGGTCCGCATCGGAGACGAATACGATGCCGTTGGCGCCGGTGCTGTCGTCGAGCGTGCGGACAGTTTGCTGCGTGTCGGTGTTGAACACGGTCAGGCCGTTTTCGCGGCGCGCGATGAACAGGTAGGGGCGGGTCGGATCCTTGGCGGCGAAGCCCCAGCTGTGGCCGGAGCCAGGCAACACGCTGACGTGTGTGGTCCGCGCCAGCGGCTGAGGGGCGGATACTACGGATTCTGCGGCAACTGCGGTGGCTGCGGTGGCCGCCACACCGGAGCCGAAGCCCAGGGTGGCAAGCAACAGCGCCAATCCGTGATGGCCGACGGCGGCGCGCATGATCAGAATTCCAGCGTGGTCAGCAGCGAGACCTGGCGCGCATCACCCATCGAGACGAAGTACTGGTTCGCGCTCGAGGTGTAATAAACACGGTTGAACATGTTCTTCACATTGAGCTGGAACTTGACCGACTGGCCGCCGATTTTGGTGTCGTAAGTAGCGAAGGCGTCGGCGGTGGTGTAGCTCGGCAGCATGAAGCTGTTGGCCGAATCACCCGCGCGCTTGGCGACATAGTGCATGCCGGCGCCGGCGCGCAGCTTGTCACCGCCGGCGATGGCGCCGAAGTCATAGGCGGCGGACAGCGCGGCAGTTTGCTTGGCGACGTTCCACATGCGCAGGCCGGCGTAGAGTGGATCTTCGGTGGTCTTGGCATCGGTGTAGGCGTAGCTGCCGATGATGTTCCAGCGATCGGTCAACTGGCCGGTGACGTCCAGTTCAATACCGCGCGAGCGGGCGGCGCCGGCAGTACGGTAGTCGGTCAGGTTGGTGACGGCGTTGAACTGCGACACCAGCACATTTTTCTTCTTGATGTCGTAGACCGCCAGGGTTGCTGTCAGGCCGGAGGCCAGGTCGTACTTGGCGCCGGCTTCCCATGAAGTTGCCTGTTCAGGCGCGACGTTGGAGTCGATCACGACGCCGGTCCCGAAGGGCGCGATGGTCGAGGTCGGCTTGAGCGATTTGGTGAAGCTGGTGTAGAGCGACAACTGGTCGTTCAATTTGTAGATCAGACCGGCGCGCGGCAGCCATTTGGAGCCGGCAAGATTGGTGTTGGCTTTGAACGGACGCCCGCGTCCGGCCAACTGGTTGTAGTCCTGATAGCGCATGCCGCCGACCAGGATCCACTTGTCGGTCAGGTACAGTGAGTCTTGCATGAACAGCGAGCGATCGTGCAGCAGATCGGTCTGGTCACTGTCGCTTGCCGATACGGTGGACGACGGCTGCAAGGTGCCATATACGGGATTCAGAAAATTGAAATTGGGGGCGGCCTGACGCAGCAGATCGGCGCGATAAATCTTGCGGTATTCAATATCGGCACCGACCTGGATATCGTTGCGCAGACCGGCGATATTGGTCTTGCCTTGCAGGTAGGCGGTGCCGTAGCTGTCCGTGCTGAGCGAACCGTGGGTAGCGTCGTTGCTGCGAGTGATGACGCCGGTGACCGGATTCAGGCCGGTGATGCGTAACTGGTTGGCGTCGTAGAGTTCGCGGTTGTAGCTCAGGCCGATGTGGGCTTTCCAGTCGGCGTTGATGTCGTGATCGACATTCAGTTGCACCAGGTCGCTGTTGCCGACCATGTTGTTGAAGGGCTCGTCGAGGCGACGGTCCGCAGGGATATTGAGCGGACGGCTGGTGCGCGAATCGATGGCGGTGCCGCGGTCAAATGGATAGAGGAAATCGCGATGTTCGTAAGAGAAGACAACTTGCGTTTCTTTTCCGTACCAGGCCAGCGATGGTGCGACCAGTGTTTCCTGATGCTGGCCGAAATTGCGCCAGTAGTTTTCATCGACGCGGTCGACGATCAGGCGATAGGCAAGGTTGGTGTCGCCGATGGCGCCGGTGGTGTCGAGTGTTGCGCCACCGCCGTTGCGGCCGTGGTCATAGGTGGAACCCAGCAGCGAGATGGAGGTGCGGCGTTCCAGTTGCGGCTTTTTGCTGACGACGTTGATGACGCCGCCGGGGTCCATGATGCCGTACAGCAGCGAAGATGGGCCTTTGAGCACCTCCACGCTTTCCGCAGCGGCGTTCAGGCCGCGTCCTTGCACCAGCGGCATGCCGTTACGCATGATGGAGCCGTCGCGGTTGCCGCCGAAGCCGCGCTTCATGATGGTGTCTTGCGTGCCCGCCAGGGTGTTGCCCTGGGTGATGCCGCTGACATTGATCAGCGCGTCATCCAGATTGCGCGGACGCTGATCGGAGAGAACCTGCGCCGGGACGATATTGACGATCTGGGGGATTTCCAGCGTCGATGCATTGCTGCGCAAGGTGCTGCTGCTGGGCACGACGCGATACGTGCCATCTGCCTGCGAAGTACGGCTGCTGGAAGCGACGATGGTCGGTAGCGGCGCCTGCGCGGCGGAAGCGGCGGCGGATTGCAGGATGTAGCTGCCATCGTTTTGCATGACGGCGACCAGGCCGGTGCCGGTCAGCAATTGCTGCAGGCCCTGGCTGACCGAGACGCTGGCATTGAGGCCGGGACTATTCTTGCCTTGAGTCAGGCTGGCGTCGGCGGAAAGCAGGATGCCGGCTTCGCTGGCGAACTGGCGCAGCGCCTGGCCCAGCGGCGCTGCGGCAATGCTGTAGCTGCGCACGACTGTAGTGCTTGCGCCGGCGCTTTGCGCATGTGCAGGGAGTGTCGCCAGCAGTGGCAGAGTCAGCAAGGCCAGTCGCAGGTAGTGCGGCAGCGGGCGCATTTTCAGCGAGCGTGTTAGCGAGCGTGTGGTGGGCACAGGGAGTTGAGCAACGGTCATGACGGTCCTTTCGGGTTGCGTGTTCGGCAGAGTTCTTTTTCCATTGCCAAGCGAAACGCAAAAAAGGGAACCGCTTCGGTAAAAATATTTTAAGAGGAATAGTTAAGAGGGCAATCAGGCGGGTTCGACGCTGATCCACCACGGCAGGATGCGCCGCACTTTGATCGGCAGGCTGGCGGTCAGGGCTGCCAGTACGCGGTCGGTATCGGCCAGCGGATAGACGCCGACCAGGCGCAGATCAGCGACGTCGGGCGAGCAGGCGATGTAGCCGCGGCGATAGCGGCTGAGTTCGTCGAGGAAGTCGGCCAGGCGTATGTTGTCCGGGGTCAGCATGTTGCGCGACCAGGAGGTGCGGCTTTCATCGGTGGCGACGGGCTGGCCGATCCAGTTGCTGCCGAAGCTGACTTCGCTGCCGGCGGCGATCACGCGTGTTGCGGTGCCGTCAGCCGGCTCGACACTGACTGCGCCTTGCAGCACCGCCAGATGGGTACCCTTGTCGCCCAGGCGCACGGTGAAGCGCGTGCCGAGGGCGCGCAGCCGGCCATCTCTGACGTCCACTACCAGAGGACGTTTCGGCGCATGGTGGTCCGGAGCAGTTTCAATCAGGACTTCGCCCTTGTGCACGACGATGCGGCGCAGATCGCCGGTGAAGTAGGCGTCGGCGGCGCTGGCGGTGTTGAGCCACAGTTGCGAGCCGTCTGCCAGTACGATTTTCCGGGTGATGCCGATGTCGGTGCGGTACTGGGCGTTGAGTGCGACCAGATAGTCGCGCGGTGCGCGCGTGGCGAGCAGGCCGCCGGCGGAGGTCGTCAGGCACAGCAACGCCAACTGCTTCGCCAGTTTGCGGCGCTGCGCGCCTTTGGCGGTCAGCGCATCGCGCGCCACTTCGCCGGGCAACATATTGAATTGTTCGTTGACGGCTTCGACTTTGCGCCAGGCTTCGCGATGCGAGGGTTCGGCGTCGAGCCAGATCTGCCAGCGCTGCCGGTCGCGGCTGTTGGCGTCATCGGCACGCAGCAGGGCGAACCATTCGGCGGCTTCCTGCAAGGTGGGGAAGTCGGGCGTCGACGACATGGATGCCGCTTTGCCGTGTTGATTGCTGCGCATGCTGGCGCTCATGGGGCGACCAGCAGCATACATTGGAGCATTGCTTGCGCCATGTACTTCTTGATCATGCGATCCGAGACGCCGAGTTGCTCGGCGATCTGGGCATAGGTCAGGCCATCGAGTTGCGCCAGCAGGAAGGCGTGGCGCGCCTTGGGAGCGAGACGTTCCAGCATGGAGTCGATCTGGCAGAGTGTCTCGATGACGAGGGCGCGTTCTTCCGGGGAGGGGGCCAGCATTTCCGGGCGAGCTTCCAGCGCGCTCAGGTAGGCGCGTTCGAGAGCCAGCTTGCGCCAGTGATTGACCACCAGCCCATGGGCGACGGTGGTCAGGTAGGCGCGCGGTTCGGCCAGTTCATCGGAGGGCTTGGCGCTCAGCAAGCGTACGAACGTGTCTTGCGCCAGTTCCGCCGCATCTTCGCGCGAGCCGAGTTTGCGCCAAAGCCAACTGTACAGCCAGCCGTGATGGCTGCTGTAGAGGTGGCTAAATGCGTCGGCAGAAGGGCTGTTGGCGGACACGATAGGATGCTGAATATATGCGGATAAGACGGTTGCAGTAAAAGCGGCCTTGAAAAGCGGTGGGGCGGTGAAGTGAGGCCCGGTATCTTTTCGATCTCAAAAATTATATAATAAAAATCATTCGCATTTACAAATGTATTGCGATATTCGTAAGCCTTCAGGCATTTGCTGTCGGCGTTGTTGTTGGGGCAGTACAAAGTTTCTTGACAAGCTAAACTGCGTCGGCTATATTGTTGGCTGTTCCTCGGTTCGAAGCCGGGAGGTAAGTCGAAAAAGCAATAAAAACGCTCGGCTTGCTGGTGAAGGTTACTCCGCATTACTTCTTCATTTTTGACCTTTTCGGTCATGTCTGTAGCAGCAATTCATCTGTAAATCTTCCTCTATACATAAGTTTTAAGCGCGTTCGCATACGGTCGTCATTGTCCGCATGTTCAGTTTTTGGCATTCGTGCCGATATCAGAGCAGATTCACCTTTCGTCGTCGCCACTTTCCAGATAGGGCTGGGTGACGGGAATCTCCTCTTGTATCCGCATCGTTCATGTTTGTCGGCGTTGTTACGACTTGCTGTGCCGATACCAGAGTAGATTCACCTTTCGCGCCACCACTTTTCAGATAGAACTGGGTGGCGGGAATCTTCTCTTGTATCGGTACTCTAACCAGTTCGTTGCAGTTTTCTGTGCTGATACCAGAGCAGATTCACCTTTCGCGTCACCACTTTCCAGATAGGACTGGGTGGCGGGAATCTCCTCTTGTATCGGCGCCGTCCGGAGCATCTTCACTTCATCGTACCGATACAAGAGTAGGTTCATCGTCGGGGTCACTTTTCAGATAGGACTGGACCCCGGGAATCTGCTCTTGTATCGGTATTTTCACGCATGGGATGCGACATTTTTTTATTGTTGCTATAATCCTTATCTGCTTCATGGTTGTTTCAACCATTCAGTCATATTCAGCAATACCCCAACATCTGTAAGAGCGAGAAAGGCAAACCGGTTATGACACCGCGAACTACCACCAAGGTCTCTACGCGACGCTAGTCGGGTTCTTTTTCGTCTTCTGAAAAAGCGCGGCTGGTCCGCGTTTTTTTTCGTCCTTATTTTCCGCATTCTATAAATCAAGCGTCGGCAAAAAATGCCGAGATGGAGTTCAAAATGGTTTCAGTTCGTCTCCCCGATGGTTCGCAGCGTCAATTCGATGCGCCTGTCACTGTGGCGCAAGTCGCCGCCAACATCGGCGCGGGTCTGGCCAAAGCGGCGCTGGCCGGCAAGGTCGACGGCAAGCTGGTCGATACTTCCTTCCTGATTGAAAAGGATTCCGATCTGGCGATCGTTACCGACAAGGATGCGGACGGTCTGGAAGTGATCCGTCACTCGACCGCCCACTTGCTGGCGTATGCCGTGAAAGAATTGTTCCCCGATGCGCAGGTGACCATCGGTCCGGTGATCGACAATGGCTTCTATTACGACTTTGCCTATAAGCGTCCGTTTACCCCGGAAGATCTGAGCGCGATCGAAAAGAAAATGGCCGAGCTGGCCAAAAAGGATGAGCCGGTTACCCGCAAGGTGCTGCCGCGCGACGAGGCGGTGGCTTACTTCAAGTCCATCGGTGAAGCCTACAAAGCGGAAATCATTGAGTCCATCCCGCAAGATCAGGACGTCTCGCTCTATACAGAAGGTAGCTTCACCGACCTGTGCCGCGGTCCGCACGTGCCGTCCACCGGCAAGCTGAAGGTGTTCAAGCTGATGAAGCTGGCCGGTGCTTACTGGCGTGGCGATTCGAATAACGAGATGCTGCAGCGAGTCTACGGCACTGCCTGGGCGAAGAAGGAAGACCAGGAAAGCTATCTGCACATGCTGGAGGAGGCCGAAAAGCGCGATCACCGCAAGCTGGGTCGCGCGCTGGACTTCTTCCACTTCCAGGACGAGGCGCCTGGCCTGATTTTCTGGCATCCGAAGGGCTGGTCGATCTGGCAGCAGGTTGAGCAATACATGCGCCGCGTGTATCAGGACAGCGGCTATCAGGAAGTCAAGGCGCCGCAAATCCTGGATCGCTCGCTGTGGGAAAAGACCGGTCACTGGGAAAACTATCGTGAAAACATGTTCACGACCGAGTCGGAAAACCGCGCCTACGCGCTGAAGCCGATGAACTGCCCGGGTCATATCCAGATTTACAATTCAGGCCTGCACAGCTATCGCGACCTGCCGCTGCGTTACGGCGAGTTCGGTCAATGCCATCGCAATGAGCCGTCGGGCGCGCTGCACGGCATGATGCGCGTGCGCGGTTTTACCCAGGACGACGGCCACATCTTCTGTACTGAAGATCAGATCCAGGACGAAGTTGCAGCCTTCAACAAGGTGGTTCGCGAAGTTTATGACAACTTCGGCTTTACCGATGTCGCCGTGAAGCTGGCGCTGCGTCCGGAAAAACGCATCGGCGAAGAAGCCGTCTGGGACAAGGCTGAAAACGCTTTGCGCGAAGCCATTCGCGCCTCCGGCACCGAATGGGAAGAACTGCCGGGCGAGGGGGCCTTCTACGGTCCGAAGATCGAATATCACCTGAAAGACTCGATCGGACGTTCCTGGCAGTGCGGCACCATGCAGGTCGATTTTTCGATGCCGGCGCGTCTGGGTGCGGAATATGTCACGGAAGACAACGACCGCAAGGTGCCGGTCATGCTGCATCGTGCGATTGTCGGCTCGCTGGAGCGTTTTATCGCGATTCTGATCGAAAATCATGCCGGCGCCATGCCGCTGTGGCTTGCTCCCGAGCAAGTTGTCATCCTGAATATTTCCGATGCGCAAGCCGAATACGTCAAAAACGTTGCGCAAACGCTGAAAAAACAAGGGTTTAGAGTGGTGACCGATTTGCGTAACGAGAAGATTACCTATAAAATACGGCAGCATTCTTTACAGAAGCCGCCCTATATTCTGGTGGTCGGCGATAAAGAGCGCGATACAAATACAGTGGCCGTGCGTGCGCGAGGCAATGTCGATCTGGGTGTCATGCCTATCGATGTCTTGGTGGAGCGCCTCAGAACTGAGGTGGAAACCAAAGCCTAAAGGAGCAAAGCTCCTTCCTGCGCAAGAGCACGGCTTAATTTATTGGACGTTAAAAGGAAACTGCAATAGCTACTGACAAGTCGCATCGCATCAACGGTGAAATTACTGCACCGGAATTGCGTTTATCCGGAGTCAATAACGAACCGCTTGGTATCGTCAATTTGGCTGAAGCTTTCCGTCTGGCTGAAGAGGCTAACGTGGATCTGGTGGAAATCGCGCCGACCGCACAACCTCCTGTTGCTCGCCTGATGGATTATGGCAAGTTCAAATATCAGGAGCAGAAAAAAGCTCATGAAGCCAAGCTGAAGCAGAAAGTCATTCAGGTCAAGGAGGTCAAATTCCGCCCTGGCACGGATGACGGCGATTACAACATCAAGCTGCGTAATCTGACCAAGTTCCTGGAAGAGGGTGACAAGACCAAAATCACCTTGCGCTTCCGTGGCCGTGAAATGGCTCACCAGGAAATCGGCATGCGCGTGTTGGAGCGCCTGAAGGCAGACCTGGAGCCCTTTGGCCAGGTCGAGCAGTTTCCAAAGATGGAAGGACGCCAGATGATCATGGTCCTGGCGCCGAAAAAGAAGAAGTAACAGCAACACATTCAAGAAAAAGCAGCCATGCTTTTTCGCGCATCGCAGGGGCAGGTCTTTGCGATGCGTATTCCGGTCCAGCAAGCGTCAGCTATAGCGAAACCGAAGATTTTGTCGGGAAGCAGTCGTTTTGTTTCCCGCAAAAGCAGCAATGAAAATTGCTGCCAATAAGTGAGAGCAGGCATCCAAGAGCAGCGCATTGTTGCCACCTGCAATCATCAAAAAATGGAGCTGTCCAATAAAGGACAGATAGTGTTATGCCAAAAATGAAGACGAAAAGCAGCGCCAAAAAGCGCTTCCGCGTCCGTCCAGGCGGTACTGTTAAGCGCGGTCAAGCGTTTAAACGTCACATCCTGACCAAGAAGACCACCAAGAACAAACGTCAATTGCGCGGTGCAGTGGGAGTCCATGAGACTAACATGACATCCGTTCGCGCAATGCTGCCGTTCGCTTAACCTCACACTAAGGAGCTACTATGCCTAGAGTTAAACGTGGGGTAACAGCACGTGCCCGTCATAAAAAAGTCCTGGCGCAAGCCAAGGGTTACCGTGGTCGCCGCAGCACCGTCTATCGTATCGCCAAGCAAGCAGTCATGCGCGCTGGCCAATACGCATACCGTGACCGCCGCAACAAGAAGCGCGTTTTCCGAGCACTGTGGATCGCCCGTATCAACGCTGCTGCTCGTGAGCATGGCGTGACATACAGCGTGTTCATGAACGGCCTGAAGCGTGCTTCGATCGAGCTGGACCGTAAGGTTCTGGCCGATATGGCTGTGACTGACAAGCCAGCGTTCGCTGCGATTGTCAATCAGGTGAAAGCCAACATCGCTAAGTAATTAGCTATGTTGCAGTCGCTGTCCGGTATCGGACGGCGCTGCAAATCCTGCGGGGCAGAGGTGAAATACCTGTGCCCCGTATTCGTTTTGAATCTCAGTATTTCAATTTGTTTTTTCGACTTCGTCGTCATAACTTGTTCAAGATCTGTAGCCAACGGTAGCAAAGGTCGGATCATGGCTCGCAGTAAGATGTTGAACAGGTTCTCAGAGCCGGATCGGTTCTTAGATTACTCAGATGTCTGTCTGAATGGAGCGAGACTTACCGCATGAATTCCCTAGAACAACTCGTTGCACAGGCCCAGGCCGACTTTGCTGGCGCACCTGACGCCGCAGCCCTGGAAAACGCCAAAGCCAAGTATCTCGGCAAAACCGGTCAGATCACCGAGCAAATGAAGGGCCTTGGCAAGCTGGCTCCGGAAGAGCGCAAGGTGCAAGGCGCCGTCATCAACGCCGCCAAAGAGCAGATAGAAAGCGCGCTGACTGCGCGCCGTGATGCACTGGCCAACGCACAGATGCAAGAACGTCTGAACGCCGAAGCGATCGACGTCACTCTGCCGGGCCGTGGCCGTGGCAAGGGCGGCATCCATCCGGTGATGCGTTCGTGGCAGCGTGTTGAAGAAATCTTCCGCTCGATCGGCTTCGACGTTGCCGACGGCCCGGAAATCGAAACCGACTGGACCAATTTCTCCGCACTGAACAGCCCGGAAAACCATCCCGCGCGTTCGATGCAGGATACCTTCTACATTGAAGGCAACGACACGCAAGGCAAGCCGCTGCTGCTGCGCACGCATACCAGCCCGATGCAGGTACGCTATGCGCGCATGAACAAGCCGCCCATCAAGGTCATCGCGCCGGGCCGCACCTATCGCGTCGACAGCGATGCAACCCACTCGCCGATGTTCCATCAAGTCGAAGGCCTGTGGATCGCCGAAGACATCAGCTTCGCTGATCTCAAGGGCGTCTACCTCAACTTCGTCAAGGCTTTCTTTGAAACTGACGACCTGCAGGTGCGTTTCCGTCCGTCGTATTTCCCGTTCACCGAACCGTCGGCAGAAATCGACATCGCCTTCGGCAGCGGTCCGCTGAAAGGCCGCTGGCTGGAAGTGTCCGGCGCCGGCCAGGTGCATCCGACCGTGGTGCGCAACATGGGGCTCGATCCTGAGCAGTACATCGGTTTCGCATTCGGCTCCGGCCTTGAGCGTCTGACCATGCTGCGTTATGGCATCAACGATCTGCGTCTGTTCTACGAAGGCGATCTGCGCTTCTTGAAGCAATTTAACTGACACAATTCAATTGAACAATGTGATGCCGGGCCGGCGCGAATATCATCATCGCCATCCGCGCCGCCTTGCGAACTGTGTGGACCGTCCGGACTTCCGGACCATAGCTGAAGGTTTGAATCATGCAATTCTCTGAAAACTGGTTGCGCACCATGGTCAATCCGAAGATGACTTCGGATGAGTTGTCGCACTTGCTGACAATGTCGGGCCTGGAAGTGGAAGAAGTCGAAGCGGTCGCGCCGCCGTTCTCCAACGTGGTGGTCGGCGAAGTGCTGGAAATCGCCAAGCACCCGAACGCCGATCGCCTGAACGTCTGCCAGGTGGACGTCAAGACCGGCACCATTCTCAATATCGTCTGCGGCGCGCCGAACGTGCGCGTTGGCATGAAGGTGCCTTGCGCCATGGCCGGCGCCGTGCTGCCTCCGGGCGCCGATGGCAAACCGTTCGAGATCAAGGTCGGTCAGTTGCGCGGCGTCGAGTCGCAAGGCATGCTGTGCTCCGCGCGCGAACTGAAGCTGTCGGAAGATCACGGCGGCTTGCTCGAGCTGCCGGACGACGCGCCGGTCGGTCAGAATTTCCGTGATTACTTCCTGCTGAATGACCTCAAGTTCACGATCAAGTTGACGCCGAACAAGGCAGACTGCTTGTCCGTGCTGGGCGTGGCGCGCGAAGTGTCGGCGTTGACCGATACGCCGCTGAAGCAACCGACCTTCCAGAAGGTCGCCGTCAGTATCGACGAAAAACTGCCGGTCAAGATTTCCGCGCCGGATCTGTGCGGCCGTTTTGCCGGTCGCGTCATCCTCGGCCTCAATGCCAAAGCATCGACACCACAGTGGATGAAGCAGCGCCTTGAACGCAGCGGCCAGCGTCCAATTTCGGCACTGGTGGATATTTCCAATTACGTCATGCTGGAACTGGGCCGTCCGTCGCATGTGTTCGATCTGGACAAGATCCACGGCAGCCTCGATGTACGCTGGGGGAAGAAGGGCGAACAGATCAAGCTCCTCAACGGCAATACCGTTGAAGTCGACGAATGGGTCGGTGTGATCGCTGACGACAAAGAACTCGAATCGCTGGCCGGCATCATGGGCGGCGATGCCACCTCGGTGTCGCTCGAGACGACCAACATCTATCTGGAAGCCGCGTTCTGGTTCCCGCAAGCGATCCAGGGCCGTGCGCGCCGCTACAACTTCTCGACTGATGCTGCACATCGTTTCGAACGCGGCGTTGACTTCGCCACCGTGGTGGATCACATCGAGCGCATCACCGCCTTGCTGATCGAAATCTGCGGCACCGCCGACACCAAGGTCGGCCCGGTCGACGACCAGATCGTCAACCTGCCCAAGCGTGATCCGGTCAAAGTGCGCACCGCACGCGCCACCAAGGTCATCGGTGTGGCTATCACCGACGACATGATCGCCAACATCTTCACGCGCCTCGGCCTGCAGTTTACGCAAGAGCCGGGCTTGTTCGCGGTGACGCCGCCGTCTTTTCGTTTCGACATCGAAATCGAAGAAGATCTGATCGAAGAAATTGCGCGGGTCTACGGCTTCGAAAACATCCCGGCCTTGCCGCCGGTTGCCGCCAGCGCCATGAAGATCGCGCCGGAAAACATTCGCTCGCTGTTCGATGTCCGTCACCTGCTGGCCGACCTCGACTATCAGGAAGTGGTCAATTTCAGTTTCGTCGAGAGCGCATGGGAAGCCGACTTTGCCGGCAACCAGGCGCCGATCAAGCTGCTCAATCCGATCGCCAGCCAGATGAACGTGATGCGCTCCTCGCTGATCGCCAGCCTGGTCGCCAATGTGCGATACAACATCAACCGCAAGGCCAACCGCGTGCGTGTGTTTGAGGTCGGCGCCGTGTTCCATCGCGACGCCCAAGTGCAGGATGGTCCGCTGGAAGTCGCCGGTTATCACCAACCCAAGCGCGTCGCCGGCCTGGCCTATGGCCCGGTCGCTGAAGAGCAGTGGGGACAGGATTCCCGCAATGTCGACTTCTTCGACGTCAAGGCCGATCTGGAAGCCTTGTTCGCGCCGCGCACCTTGCGTTTTGCACGCGTTGAACATCCTGCGCTGCACCCGGGACGTTCGGCTCAGGTTGAGCTGGACGGCAAGAATATCGGCCTGATCGGCGAGCTGCATCCACGCCTGCAACAAAAATACGACCTGCCGCTGGCGCCGGTCGTGTTTGAAGTTGATGCTCTGGCGCTGCAGCAACGCGACGTGCCTGCGTATGTGGAAATTTCCAAGTTCCCGGCCGTCACGCGCGATCTTGCACTGGTCGTCAAACAGGCTGTTCAGGTGCAGGAATTGCTCGATATTTTTGCCGCCGAAAAGCAGGGCAACGCCGCATGCGGGATCATCCAAGCCATTGTTTTATTTGATGAATATCAAGGCAAGGGTCTGGAAAATGACGAAAAAAGCCTTGCTTTCCGATTCACCTTGCAAGATACTCAAAACACACTCCAGGACGACACTGTTGACGCTGCAATGGCCGCTATCGTAGCCGCTGCGACGGGGAAACTTGCCGCCAAATTGCGTGCTTGATAACAGACAAAGCAAATAGATAAAGAACCGGTAGAGAACAGGCCAACCACCCGTCATGAACAACGTGAATTCAAGTGAATTTCAATCTGTGCTGGATGCCGACTTACAACGTGCCGTACTGGAATCCCAGGTACGCTCGCAAGCGGAAAAAAATCTCCCGACGCTGACCAAGGCCGAGCTTGCCGAACTTTTGTTCGAGCAGGTCGGTCTCAACAAGCGTGAAGCAAAAGACATGGTTGAAACTTTCTTCGACGAAATTCGCAATGCCCTGGAGCGTGGTGAGGCCGTCAAACTTTCCGGCTTCGGCAATTTTCAATTGCGCGACAAGCCGCAGCGTCCTGGCCGCAATCCCAAGACCGGCGAAGAAATTCCTATCACCGCACGCCGTGTCGTTACTTTCCACGCCAGTCAGAAGCTCAAGGAAATGGTTGAGGATTCCAGCAGCCAGCCCCTCGCTCTCGTTGTGTAACGTACACCCACACTCATGAACGAACGCGTTAATAAACCTGCGGTGATCGTCTTGCCGCCGATTCCCGCCAAGCGCTATTTCACCATCGGTGAAGTCAGCGAATTGTGTGGCGTGAAGCCGCATGTGCTGCGCTACTGGGAACAGGAATTTACCCAGTTGAAGCCGGTCAAGCGCCGCGGCAACCGACGCTATTATCAGCATCATGAAGTCCTGCTGATCCGCCGTATCCGCGAGCTGCTTTACGAGCAAGGCTTTACCATCAGCGGCGCCCGCAACAAGCTGGACGGCCATCTCAATGAAGACCAGCCGGAAATCGTCGAAGAGATCGAAATCTCGATGGGCGCGGAAGAGATTGAAGTCATGCGTACCGAGCTCACCGGCATTCTGGAGTTGCTCCGGCCGCGCGTGTGAACTGATGCCGGATGGTTGATGCCAACCGCCACGCGTCTTTATCGCTACCAATAAGCTGCCGTCGGCAGCTTATTGACGTTTACGCGACCAGCACGCGTCCAGCTTTTCTCGGACAGTGAGAAAACAATATCACTGAATTTGAATGGAAGCAGCTTGCAATGACGACGACAGCAAGAACGACCGCTGACTCAAATACGAACTCAGATGCGAATTCAGGCGCGAATTCAGTCATGAATTGGCGTGCCATGCAGGCGCATGATCTTTCGGCAGTTGTCGCCATCGCAGAGCAAGTGCATCCCGATTATCCTGAGTCGCCGGAAGTGTTCGCCGAGCGCCTGCGGCTATTCGCCGAAGGCTGCCGGGTGGCCGTCGATGGCGAGGGCCGGGTGCATGGCTACGCCATCACGCATCCCGCCAGGCTGGGCCAACCGCCGGCCTTGAATTCCTTGTTGCGTGTTTTACCGCCGCAGGCTGATTGCCTCTACCTGCACGACGTAGCGCTCAACGGCGCAGCGCGTCAACACGGGCTGGGTGGGAAGCTGGTGGAATTGATCAGGCTGCATGCCGTGACGATGCAGGTTAGCCATGCAGCGCTGGTGGCGGTGAACGATTCGGCAGGCTACTGGCGCCGGCGTGGTTTTTCGGACTACCCGCAAGCCGATGCCGCGTTGTTGAAAAAGATCGGCAGCTACGATGCCGCCGCGCAGTATCTGGTGATGGACGTCGCGCGGACCGTCTGAGTGCTTCGACGAATCCGATCAACAATTATTCCGCAGCCCGCGCCAGTGCCGCCACGCGTTCCACACGGCGCGTCGATACCAGAATCGAGCCGGTCGCATTGCGTTGCAATGCTTCTCGCAACACTGCCGCGCCATCCGCACCTTGCGGCGTACCGCCCGCCATATATCCATAGGTAAATTGCAGTGTGCGCTGATGGCGCAAGAGTGCGTCCGCCTGATGTTTATCCAGACTATCGCGCACCTGCACGATGTTCGTCAGCGACGGGCTGCCATCCAGCATGGCGGCGATCAGCGGTGCTTCTCCTGCAATGCCGAAATGGTGGATTTTTCCTGATTGCACGAGCGACTCCAGCCATCGCTGCCACTCCTCGGTCTGGATCAGCGTCTGCACCGGTTCATGCAGGAAGAGAATGTCCAGCCAGCCACGGCGCAACCGGCGCAGACTGTCTTCCAGGCTCTTCTGTGCAAGCGCAATGCTCCAGTCGACTACAGGTTTGTTCAGCGCCGGCAAGGCCTTGCCGGCAATCTTGCGCAACAGAATTTCCGGCACGCTGGGGCTAGCGCCGTTCGGGCCGTACAGGCCGACCTTGCTGGCGATGGTAATGCGTTGCAAGTCGGCGGTGGGGAGTTCACCCAGTGACTTTTCCGCCAGGCCGAAGCCGTAGTAGGGCGAGGTGTCGAAATGCGTGAAACCTGCATCCAGCGCAGCCGTCAGCAAAGCCTGACGCTGCTGAGGCTTGAACAGGTGATGCAGGCTGGCGGTGCCAAAAGACAGGCGAGTGACGTCCAGCGTCGTGCCTGGAATGCGAATGGACTGCATGCGAGTGGATCCTGTTGAAGACGGCGAGGATGGGTGGGGGCGAGGGGATTGGTTTGCCTGCGCAGGCGCAAGATCTTTGCTCCGGCCTGCAAGTTCGTCAGCCAGATGCGCGGCAAGACGCGCCGCCAGCGCCACCGCAAGGAAAGTAGGATTGGCTTCCCCGGTGGTCGGGAAGACGCTGCTCGACGCCACATACAGATTCGCCATGCCGTGTACGCGGCAATCACGATCCACCACGCCCATCTGGGGATCGTCATGCATGCGCGTGGTGCCGACCTGGTGGAAGCCGTCGGTGGCCTGTTCCATGACATGGCCGATACGCAGACTTTCGGGACGGTGATAGTCGAGTTTGCCTTTGTTGGATGCGCGCAGTTGGGTATCCAGGATGGCATGCGCTTTCAGCACCGATTCGGCGTCGTCGTGCAGATAGCGGAAATCGATTGTCAGGCGCGGCATGCCATGGACATCGTGCTCCTGATTCAGTACGACGCGGCTTTCCGGATTCGGGATCTGTTCGGCATGGTAGTTGAGCGCATAGGTGCCGCCCTGGTTGCGCAGCACGAAGCCGGGCTTGCGTACCGGCGACAGATAACGCAGGCGCAGGATGGTAATGATGTCGGTCGCCGCCTGCCATGGCCGGCGTAGAATATTCAGCACGTGCGCACCATAGCGATAAGGCGGTGGACCGACATGGCGCAGGCGGATCGCTTCCGAAATCATGCGTCGTCCGACTGCCGGAATCGACAGGCCGAGAAACACCATCGACAGCGTCGGATTGCGATGGCGCTCGTCATAAAACGCCGGATTATCAGCGAAGAACGACGTGTTAAGCACATGCTCGCGGCGTTGCGCTTCTTCCGACACGGTGAATCGCCGGCGCACATAGGTGCCGGTATCATCTGCAGAAAAATCAAGATCGGCAAAATCGTCGGGCTGGTTCAGCGCGATGCTGGCGATGCTGCCGAAGATATGTCCCATGTAATACCGCCCCAGCGGCCCGCCGATGCCGCCGAACAGCGATGGATGCATCTGCTGTACGGACAGCAGCAGGCGTGTTGTTTCCAGGCCGCCGCCGGCGAGGACGTAACGCCGCGCACGGACCTCAATCGGCATCTTCTTGTGGTGGACCTGCAGCGCGCTGACTTCCTGTTCCCTGTCGTCGAAGGAGAGGCCGGTGACAGTGGCATCGAACAGGATGCGTATGTTCGGCGAGGCCATGACGCGCGGGCCGAGCCGCGACACCAGTTTCGGCTGCCTGGCCCAGCGTTCCAGCTGCGACAGTTCGATATCGCCTTCGCCTTCAGCCATGCCGGGCCAGCGTTCGGGCGGCTTGCGGAATTCGGCCTTGCCGCAATCGAGATAGTCGGCCGCCCTGGCGTACCACGGCGCGATGTCTTCCAGCGCGAACGGCCAGCCGGAGTGCGGGACGTAATTGCGCGCTTCAAAATCGATGGCCTCAAACGGCACACAGCGGCCGCCCCATAGCCATGAGCTGCCGCCCAGCGCGCGGTTGGACGCCAGCTCCATGGGCGAGTGGGCTTTTTCATCGAGCACTGTGGCGCGCGACCATTCCTGCGTCGCGGTATTGTGTTCGGCGCCGCCGGACTCCAGCATCAGCACCTGCAATCCGCGCGCCTCCGCCTCCAGCGCGAGCGCCAGACCAACCGGGCCGGTGCCGACAATGCAGACGTCAACGGTTTGATCAGCCTGGAAGACCGTCAGCATCACCATAAAATCCCTGAGTGTGAGTGGTTCTTATTTTTTGCCGAGAATGAAATTCTTCAGCCGCGCCATCTGCCATTGGCGCAGATAGCGCCGGAATTCCATATTCTCGTAGCGCGGCAGGCGGCGCAGTCCCGACCAGAAGTAACTGAAAATCATCAGCAGGCCGCCGATGACGACCGGTTTTTCACGCATGCGGTTGATGCCGGTGGCAATGGCATACAGCGGGTGGTAACCCATGTACCAGTTGCCGCGGCCCCAGCGCAGACGTCCTTCGTAGATATGCTTGTCTGACGAACCCATGATGCGGTGATGCCACAGCCATGCTTGCGGATCGTAGTAGCAAAAGGTCTTCCAGCCTTTCATCCAGGCTGTGTGGACGTCGATGCCGTCCCATGACAGATGCTGGACGAAGCCGCCGATGTCTTCAAAGGCAGTGCGTTTGTAGAGCTTGAACTGACCCGCGACCTGTTCGTCGATGTGGCTTTCTTCGATGTACTGGCCGTCTTCAAAACGATAGACCTTGCCCGATACCGCAGCGAGCTTGGGGTCTTCGTCGAGCTTTTGGAACATATGCTCCAGATAGCGCGGGCCGAACGACATGTCGCCGTCGAGTTTGGCGATGTACAGGTAATCCTTGTTCTCGATATGCTCGACGCCGAAATTGAAGGCGGCGATAACACCGCCACCCAGTTTGCGAAATCCGCGGTTCTGGCGCGGCACCAGGCGGATGAAGGGATATTTCTCCGCATATTCGCGCACGATGTCAGGCGTGGTGTCGGCTGAACCGTCATCCACCAGAATCCACTCGACCGGACGGCAGGTTTGGGCCACTATGGAATCCATGGTCAGGCGCAGATACTTGGATTCGTCCCGTACCGGTGAAATAATCACCAGCGGGACAATGCGCGGATTGACGGCGGGAGGCGCTTCTACCGGTTCCAGTGGCTGCTGTCGGTGTTCTTGCATAGTGCCTTGCATGGTACCGTCCTTGTGCTTATCTTGTGAGATGTAAATTGGATTGAGATAGCGGCCAGTTCTGCTTATGCTGTCCGATCCGCGCAGTCAAATCAAGAATTAATCAGAAAACTCATGTCAAACAACAAGTACGCGTTTCATAATATTGTTAAAATGATATCAAATTAATCCTGAATTTCATTCGATTAAATTGATCTTTGTTTAATTTTCTGCGCTGGAACGGATGAAAAAACAGACTGTATTCCCTACGTCCCATCTGTTCGGACTCGATATCTGCGCTGCGAGTTTCAACCAGGCTGCGCATCAACTGATGACGCTCGCTGAACGTCGCGAGGGACCGCCTGCGATCGTCGTCACGCCGAATGTCGATCATGTGGTGCGACTCGATGCCGATGCTCAGTTTCGCTCGCTCTACGTACAGGCCGACTACATCTTCGCCGACGGCATGCCGCTGGTCTGGGCCAGCCGCATGAGCGAAGCGCCGCTGCCGGAACGCGTGACGGGATCGGATCTGTTCGTCGAACTGGCGCGCTCGGCCGCCAGACAGCAGGTGCCGGTATTTGTCATCGGCGGCATGCCTGGGCAGGAAGACATGCTCACAGCGGCCTTTGCGCGCGTCTACCCGGGTCTGCAGGTCGAGATGTATTGTCCCTCGATGCAGTTTGATCCTGCCGGGGCGGAAGGGCTGGAAGCGCTGCGTCGCGTCAATGCGTGCAAGCCGGGAGTCGTGTTCGTCTGCCTCGGCATGCCTAAGCAGGAGCGCTGGTCGTTTGCGCATAAGGACGAGATGCAGGCGGGCGTGGTGATGTGCGTCGGCGCGGCGATGGAGTTCGCGCTGGGCTTCAAGTCGCGCGCACCGCTGTGGATGCAGAAAGCCGGGCTGGAATGGTTCTGGCGGCTGGCTTCGGAGCCGCGCCGTCTGTGGCGCAGATACATCGTGCAGGGCTCGAAGTTCGCCGGTTTGCTGCGCCGCGAGCGGAAGCAGCAGCGTACAATCAAACTCAACAAGACGACAGGGAGCGGCCATTGAGCTTTTACTCTGACAAGCGCAACCATCACACTACCTTGCTCGGGCTTGCCGTCGGCGCAGCCTATGCCTTTACGATCATCCTGACGCTGGAGATCTGCGTCGCCATCTATCAATGGGCGGCGTTTTCGACATTTCATTTTGTGGCCGCCATTGCCGGAGTGGTCGGCTTCATCGTCTTCAGCGATCCGCGCCGCTACGCCGTCGAGAACTCGTCGATGATGGTGCATAACTTCGGCACCATCGTGCGGCTGTGGATAGGCACCTTCTTCGTGGTGGTGCTGTCGCTCTACCTGACCAAGACCGGCGAAGACTTTTCGCGCGTGGTGATGACGATCTGGCTGGTGGCGACGCCTTTCACGCTGGCGCTGACATCGCTGCTGTGCCGTTGGTGGGCGCTGCGCCTGTACACCGCCAAGGGGCAGCGCCGCACGGCGGTGTTCGTCGGTTTCAGTGAAGATGCGCAACGCTTGTCCGAATCCTTCCAGACGTCGAAGATGCTCGGCATTACCGCGCTGGGCTTTTTTGACAACCGCCAGGGAACACAGCGCGTGGGCTCTGAACTGCCGCGGCTGGGCAGCCTGATGGAAGCGATCACCTGGATCGAACACAATCCGGTCGACATTGTTTTCGTCGGCCTGGTGCATGCACGCGCCAGCGATATCGCGCCCGTCGTGGATGCCTTGCATGACTCGGTGTCGTCGGTCTATTTCGTGCCGGACTCCAAGATGTTCGGCCTCGGTCACATCCAATATGGTGAAATCGCCGGCACGCCGGTGCTGGTGGCCTACGAGACGCCTTTCATCGGCGTGACGCGGCTGCTCAAGCGCTTTGTGGACGTGATCCTGTCGTTCGTTATTTTGCTCTTGCTGAGCCCGATTCTGTTCGTCATCGCGATAGGCGTAAAGCTGTCGTCGCCGGGACCGATCGTGTTCCGTCAGATGCGATACGGCGTCGGCGGCCAGCGCATCGTGGTGTCCAAATTCCGCTCCATGCGCAACGATCCGCTGCCGCAGGAAGACGGTGAGGTCAAGCAGGCCACCGTCGGCGATGCGCGCGTGACGCCGTTCGGACGTTTTCTGCGCAAGACCTCGCTGGACGAGTTGCCGCAGTTTTTCAACGTACTCGAAGGCTCGATGAGCATCGTCGGTCCGCGTCCGCATGCGGTCCAGCATAACGAGCTGTACCGCAAGCAGGTCAAGGGTTACATGCTGCGGCACAAGGTCAAGCCTGGCATCACCGGCTGGGCGCAGGTCAACGGTCTGCGTGGCGAAACCGATACGCTCGACAAGATGCAGCGCCGTATCGAGTTCGATCTCTACTACATCCGCAACTGGTCGCTGGCGCTGGATTTCAAGATCATCCTGCGCACCGTGCTGGTGGTGTTCAAAGACCGCAATGCTTATTGAATCTACCGACGCTGCCAAGCTGCATATTGAATATGTCTCATGAAGTCGCCCGACACCTGCTGAGCGAACTGGCGCCGGATATCGCCGGCCGTTTTGCTGCGGGGACGGCGGTGCGCGTTCACTCTTCTTTCGAACACAGCGAGATGCGCTGGCGCGCGGCGCAGACAGCATGCGCAGCCTACGGCTTTCAGGCCTACGACTGGCTGGCGACCTGGCAGCGTGATCTTGGCGCGCGGCAGGGCTGGGAAGTCTGTATCGTCGAGCTGACGGATCTGGAAGACCGCACGCTCATGCTGCTGCCACTCGGGCGTCAACGCAAGAAGGGGATTCGCTATGCGGGTTTCCTCGGCGGCGAGATCACCGACTACAACGCGCCGTTGCTCCATCCCGATTTCGATGCCTCATACTTTGCTGCATTGTGGCCGGTCATCATCCGCTTGCTGGGCGGCGTCGACGTCTTCCGCGTCCGGCGCATGCCCTTGCATGTGGAAGGCGTTGCCAATCCGATGGTCTCGCTGCTCGGTATGGAGCATACCGAGCAGGCGCATGCGGCGACGCTGACGCCGACCTATGCCGAATTCCAGAAAGCCCGCAGCGCCAAAATGTTTGCCGACACGCGTCGTCAATTACGGCGTCTCAACGAACTCGGTACGGTGAAGTTGCTGATCGACGCACCGCCGGATCAGCGCGCAGCGGTGACCGCCGGGATGGCGCAGCAGAAAGCGCGGCGCTGGAACGAAACCGGCAGCCGCGATCTGTTTGCAGAACCCGGTTATCTGGACTTTTATCAGCATCTTGCGGCGCAGGGTTTGTCCGGCGGCGAGATCGTCGTGTCGGCCTTGTATGTCGACGACAACCTGGTGGCGACGCATTGGGGCATGCGCTACGGCAGCCGTTTCTACTGGCTCATGCCGGGCTATCAGGACGGCGAATGGGCACGCTATTCGGTGGGACGTATCTTGCTCGATGCCGTGGTCCAGCACTGCATCGCAGAAGGGCTGGCGGTGTTCGATCTGACCGTGGGCGATGAAGGCTACAAGATGCAGTGGGCCGATCATATGTTGCCGCTGTATGCCGGTCAACAAGGTCACAGCCTGCGCGGCAAGATCGTGGTGGCGCTGAGCGAAGCTTATCGGCAACTGCGTGCGCAGGCGCGCAACAATGAGCGTCTACGCAGTCTGGTCAGGCGTCTGCGCGGGCAGCGCTCTTCTCAAAATAATCAATAGCTGCATTTACCGGCAGCACCTTGCAGCCTGCGGCCAGCGCGGCAGCGACGGCATGTTCCAGACGATCCGGCGTATAGCCGAAACGGCTCGGCGGGCTTTCTACATCATGCGTATTGACGATCAGCCAACCTTTGCTGCGCGCAGTGCGCTCCAGCAGCGTTTCGTAATTTTCGGCATCTACCGGCAGGTCATACAGGCGGTGCGTCTTGAGTGCGTTCAGATCCGCGACCTGTTCATGCGTGCCGCCGCCGGTGACGCGGCTGGAACGGAAGCGCCTGCTGCAGATGCGCTTGGCGTTGTAGGCATACGCGCCGAACGGGTAGGCAAAATTCAACGTCCCGATATCCACGCCCAGTTCGGCGAGGAAGGCGGCGTTGCGGTCCAGTTCTGCTTCCAGCGCGTCGGCGCTGAGGTTGTCGCAGCGGATGTGCGAATAGCTGTGGCAGCCCAGTTCGTGGCCGTTGGCCAGCAGGGTTTGCAGATGTTCGCGGGTATGGCAGGGCTTGCCTTCTTCCATGCCCCCGGTCAGGCCGCCGGCAACGTAGAAAGTGCCGCGCACGCCATGGTGTTCCAGCGCGTGTGCGCCTGCTTCACATGCCGAGGCGGGTGCGTCGTCGAAGGTAAAGCTGACCACGCCGGTCTCCGCCTGCAGCGGCAGGAGGTTGCGGAAGGCATGCTGGGACAGTCGGCGACTGATACGCAGGGCAAGTTTGGACGCGGAATCGGTCATGAGTGTTTTCCGGTAGCGATGGCAATGATGTCAACTCGTCAATCAGTTGTCGACCACGTGCGCGCCAAAACGGCGGCGCCAGCGCAAGAACGGTTTCTCCACAAAATGGTAAGACGCTACGGCGAATACAAATGATAGCAGCACCGCCGTCAGCGCAAAGGGCGGAAAAGCCTGCCAGCCGATACGCTGCGGGCCAATGCTGCCGGGACCCCACCACATCTCCGCCAGTACGATGGCGATAGGGTGATACAGATAGAGCGAATACGACCAGCCGCCGACGCGGCGCATCGGTTTGGTTTCCAGCAACCGGGTTAAAGGCGTCACCGACGAGGTGAAGCAAATCGCGGTCATCAACGGCATCAGCGCCAGCCCCTGCAGCGAGTAACGCAGCGTGTCGCGAAAACCCGGATGGCGAATCACGAAGCACGCCAGCAGCAGCAGCAGGCACACCGCCTGCACCACGTGGCTGGCCGAAAAGCGCCGCCAGTGTTTTTGCGTATCGTTGGCCAGAATCAGCGCCAGCCACGCGCCATAAAGAATCGAATCGATGCGCGTATCGGTCGCCATGTAGATGTAATCGCTGCTGCCGCCGTTGCGGTGCACGATCACACGCCATACCAGCACCAGCACCACGCTGGCCGCCAGTGCCCAGGAGAAGCGGCGCAGATTGGCGGTCCCGGCCAGCAGCGCAACGCAGATGAAAGGGAAGACCAGATAGTATTGTTCTTCCACCGCCAGCGACCACAAGATGCTGAAGGGATCGAAGCCGTCGCGGCCCTGGCCGAAGTGGATGTAGATGCCGTAGTAGTTGGCGTAGTAAAACAAGGCCGAAAACACCTTGCCCCAGCCCATGATGCCGCCGGCTGCGCTGAACACCAGCGCCGCCAGAGCGACCGCTACCACCAGCGCGGGATATAGCCGGAACAAGCGCCGCACATAAAACCGTCCTACAGCGATGCGGCCATTCTGTGTGTGCTCAGCCAGCAGCAAGCGGGTAATAAGCAATCCGCTGATGAAGAAAAACACCGTCACGCCGAAGCCGCCGGGGATCGCCGTGCTGAATCCCAGATGCGCCACCAGCACCAGCAGCACAGCGCAGGCGCGCAAGCCGTCGAGGCCGGGAATGTAGTCGAATGAAGGTCGGGCGCTTGCCGCTGTATTCATGCCGGTGCTGGCCGTCATCGCAGATCCTCAATTTGTTGGCGCGCGCGGTTATAGCCTTGCTGGTTGTCGAAGTTGAACGGTCCGGTGATGTTGTCGAAGGTGTAGTTCAGACTGACTTGCACGGTGCTGCGCCGATAGTCGATATTGCCGCCCGATTTGGAGGTGGTCTGCTCACGCATGGCATCCACGCGCAGGGCCAGGCGGCGCGTGATGTCATAGTCGTAGCGGAAACCCAGCCGCAGCAGCTGATCGTCGCCGCTGGTCGGCGTGCTGATCTGCGAGGTGGCGAAGTTCTGTGATTTTTGCGATTCCAGCGAGGCCAGCAGCGACACACGTGTTTTCGGCGTGGCTTGCCACACGACACGTCCCTGTACGCCTTTGGTGATTACATAGAGACGGCTGTCGGCTTCGTCATTGGCTTGAGGACGATCCCAGATGCGGCCGTAGAAAGTGGTCTTGGCCGAATAGTGCCAGTCGATTCCCAGCTCGCCGGACACCAGCCGGCTGTCGCGGTTGGGCAGCGTGTTGAAGTGGCGCGCGATGGAACCGAGATGGGCGATGAACACGGTGTTCTCGGTATAGCGCCACGCAGCGTCGGTGAAGAACTCGGTGTCGGTATAGCCCGAGTCGAAGTCCGCAATATCCTGCGCCGTGCGATTCGGAAAACCGACGCGGTTGCGGCGCACGCCCGCCGACAGCGTCGACTTGGTGCCGGCGGTGTAGCGGATTGCCGCCTGGATCGCGTTGCTGTTCATGTTGTACATCTCAACCCGTCCCGGAATCATGTAGCTCAGGGTTTGCTGGGTCCAGGTCAGCGGCACGTCGAACCGATTGGTGACGCGATAGGCCACTTCGACATTGTCTTCGCGGATATGCGGAAACTCCGGTTCGACGTTGGAAATGCCGCGCGGCGGTGTCGTCGCGCTCGGCGCGATTTCGCCACCGAAGTAGTTGTACAGGCGATCATCGCTGCGATGGCGCAGGCGGCCGCGCAGCAGGTCGCTGAATTCCCAGGTGTAGATACCTTCGAACTGTTTCTTGGCCTGGTTCAGATTGTAAGGGCCGTTGCCGTTGAGATCGGTGTAGTTGCCGAATGAGCTGCCGTAATGCATCTGCGATATCGATGCCGTCAGCTGCAGATTGGTACGCTCGGTCGGCAGCGGCAAAAACAAAGCGCCGCGGATGTCTGTCGACCAGGCCGAGTCCGATGTCTTCAGCTTGTTGTCGCTATTGCTCGGAAACATGAAAGGGTTGTCGATGCGATACCAGCTCACACCGCTTTGCAGGGCGTATTCGGCAGTGGCACGCGCCGGTGACGACAGCAGCGACATGCCGAGTGCGGCACAAGCCAGCAGACCTGATCGGGCCAGCGGGGGCCGCCGTAGTGTTGTGTGTAGCGCTTGCATGGTTTTATTCATCGGCAATGACCTCGTACCAGGGGCTGGCCTGGGCAATATCTGCCTGGATATGGATGGTGGCGATACCGTTGTTCAGACTGGCGCGGCTGCCATCAAGCGCGGCCAGGCGCTTGCCGCTGCCGTCCAGTGGATAGACGCTGATGCGTCTGGCTTGCGTGCGCAGGCTGATACGCGCCTCATTGCGCTCCATCCAGACCGGTCCTTCGACATCGCGTGGACCGGAGGGTTTGTTGTTCATGCCCGCGTCCTGCTCCAGCGTCCACCATTTGGCGTCGCTCCTGTAGCGGATCAGTTCCTTCGGGCGCGGCGGCATGGAGCCGGGCTGGTTGCCGGTGACGGCGCTCGCTGCCGAGATCAGGATTTGCCGCGATGACACGAGCGGGCGGTTGTCCAGCGCCGTCAGCAGTACGCCGGTAAAGCCGCGGCTCTTGCCGAGCAATTCGATGGCGGCATTGTCGTCCCCGACGCGGCGTTTCATCAGGAAGCCGAAGAAGCCGCGTGCCTGCGGCGTACGCAGCTGGATGGTGCGCTGTTGCGCTTCAAATTGGAATTCGTTGTTGGCGGCGCGCAGCGGTGCAGTCGCCGGTGGCGTTTGCTTGTCGAGTTTGCCGGTGCCGGTCAGATCCATGCCCAGCCGCGCTTGCGTTGCCAGCTCCGGCGTGACGCCGTAACGTACGGACAGATGCGTTTCGAAGGCGCTCTGCTCACGCACCGCTGCGACTGCTGCACGCGCTTCTGCCCCGAAAGGAATTGCCGTCTGCTTCGGCAGCGTTCCGACCAGTCCGTTGCGGAACAGCATGGCGCTTTGTCCGGTGGCGGCATATTTGCCCCAGTCGCCGCTCAAGGTGAAGGCGGACGGTGTGGGGGCCCAGTTGTCGCCGTCGAGGTAGTCAAAGAAGAACAATCCATCCCAATCCTGCGCCGCGCCGATGGCTGCCATGAGCGGCTGGATCTCGCTGCCTTGCTTGTTGGGGAAGGGCTGGTTGTATTCACTCACGACGAAGGGCTTGCGGATATCGCGGCGCAAGGATAACGCCAGCAGACGGTTCAGTTCGCCATCGCTGGCGGAACTATTGTGAATGCGCCAGTCGTTGCGATCCCAGGCCGGGCCGGGAAAGTCGGGGTGATCGATGTAAAAGTGCTCATCGATGTAATCCATCTGCGCCTGTGAATCGAAGTTGAGCACGCCGCCATAACCCATCTGGGTTCCCGTCACCGGTACCAGCGCGTCGGTCTCGCTCTGCACGACCTGGCGCAGGCGATTGAAGTAGGCGCGGTCGGTATCCGCGAGGAAGAGCAGGAAATCGCGGATGCGCAGGGCTTCGCCGGAGGTATTGGGCGTGCCTGGATCGGCAGGGCCCAGCACCTTTTCGGTCAGCGACTTGAGTTTGCCGTCGAGACGATCGCGCCATTGGCCGACTTGCGAGGCATCGGTCGGCGTCAGCAACGGCACCGGCGAATTGGGCGACACACAGGTATTCCATGCCGCGCAGGCTTTGGCGGTAGAGCCATAGCGTTTGATCAGCCACTCCTGCCATTGCCTGCGCAGTTCTGCTTCGTAGGCCTTGGGAACTGCATCGCTCCATTCGCGGCGTTGCCAGGCGGCCAGCAGCGACGACTCATTGTTGATTTCCACCATCGCCAGCGCAGGGTTGTTGCGCAAGCCGAGTGCGCGGATCAACTGGCGTGCGTACTCTTCCTGAAGCGCGACCATGCGCGGGTAATAGACGTGGATGGGGGCGCCCAGTGGCGTGGCTTCAGAATTGCCGTCCAGCGGCGGTAATTGATCGATCGCGGGGCGGAAGCGATAGCCGACGTGCAGGTTGAGGTCGACGTAAATGCCTTGCTGCTTTAACGCATTGATGAAGTTGCGCAGACGGCTGACTGCCACCGGATTGAAGGTCGGATACGGGCCGGGTGTGAGCAGGCTACGTGGCGGGTTGTCCTGGGTGCCGGGACTGCTGTCCATGTGATGCAGGCGCACGGCGTTGATGCCCAGCTTGCGCAGGCGTTGCGCCAGCCGCACCGCGTCGGCGTCAGTAGGGAAATTGGTGGCAAAGCTCAGGTTGATGCCGTACAGACGCACGCGCGTGTCATCGGCCGTGTTGGGGCGATTATCGGCCCCGATGCGGTAAAAGTGGCCGTTGCGCACAAAGATGCGCGACCCGCCGTCCAGCGGCTGATTCATGGCGGAGCGATCTGGCGCGCCGGCCAGCTTGTCTTCGTCGATGGCGAAATTGAAATACGCGATTCCGTTGTCGCCGATGGTGAAGGCTGCGGGTGTTGTCTGCCCTGCCTGCGCGCTTGCCGGCAGCGGAAGCGCAGACAGCGCCAGGCAGCCGGCGGCCAGCATCAGTGCGCGCAGGTGCAGGGGCTTGCTCATGATCCGATTCTCCGCAGGGCGCTGTCGGAAGGTTGCTCCTGTTCGGCTTGCTTTGCCATTTCCACCTGTTCCATGCGATGCAAGGTCAGGCGTGCAGAAATCGCGGTTGACGAATAGATGAAGAAAATGTTCTGGAACAGCACGCCGCGAAACACTTCACTCTCGGACAAGTTACTGATCAGGATCAGAATCAGCATCGCCCAGTGGATGGCCGCTTCTTCGCGATCGATGCGCGTGAGCTTGACCAGATTGCGGATGTGGAAGACGAACACGCCGGCCATGATCACCAGACCGACGATGCCGAGCTCGTTGAGGATGTCGAGGTAGCCGTTGTGCGCTTGCAGCGGAATCCAGTGCAACGCGTTAATGATCATTTGCGACGGGCTGCCTTCACCCAGCCAGAAAGCGCCGTAGCCAATGCCGAACACCGGATGGCGCTGCACTTCCAGCAGCACCAGACGCCAGATGTCGGTACGGCCGGTGAGGTCGGTGCTCTTGTTGAACAAGGCGCCGAAGGGGGCGAACAGCTCGTTCCATTCAGGCAGGCGTCCGTTGATGACGTAGAAGATGTGGAAGCCGAGCAGGATGATGACCGCCAGGCTGATCGTCAGCTTGCGGCCGTCGAATTCGCCGGTCAGATAGCGGCGGCGGATCAGCAGATAAATCCCGGTACCCAGCGTCGCCACCAGAATCGCCGTGCTGCTCTTGGCCATCACCAGCATGAACAGGCTGAACAAGATGCCGAAATAGCAGATCGAGCGCGGGAAAGTCGTGCCCAGGCTCTCCTTGATCCACAGCACTACGCACAGGCCGGAGATCGCGCCCAGCGTATTTTTCTGTGTCAGGATGCCGCGCCAGGCGCCGCCCAGTTCATAGTCCACACCGATGCGCGGCATCACCAGCGACACCACAAATGAAAATGCCATCAGCGTCATCAGCGTGCCGAGCATGGTGCGGATCAGCTGCTGCTTGCCGCCAATCGGCGGTGAGATCGCGATGCCGACCAGCGTCAGGCCGATCAGCTGGATGCTGCGCTTGAGCGTGACGACCGGGTAGGGCGACCACAGGATGGTGATCAGACAATACAGGATGATGCCGATCAGCAGCGGGTTCAGATGCACTACGTGGCGCAGACTCCAGCCGCGGTTGCGCCAGGCCAGCCAGGCGCCGATCAGGAACACCGAACCGAACTCCATCTGGAAGATCAGCGAGCCTTCCGCATAGCTGCCTTGCGGGTCGGTATTGCCCCAGTTGAAGCCGGGCGGCAGCAGTGAGAACGTCATGCTCATGACGATCAGCAGGCGCACGAGAAACGGATCGATCTTGCTCGCGACCGGCGCTGATTGTTCCTGGGCCGGTCGCGCTGCGTCCAATTGGTCAGTTGCCGTATTCATGATAGCGATGGCCCGCGAGGGCGCTTAATTTGCCGCACTGTGCCAGCGTGGTGCGCAGCCAGCGGATCGACATGATGCGGGAAAAAGGAAACGCCGCCAGCGTCACGCCGGCGGCAATCAGCAATTGCAGCACCGCGCGCACGCCGAGCTGGGCTGCGCGCAGGAAGCGCTGTATGCCGTGCAGACGGGCGATTTCCGACAAGACGTAAGTTTGCCCGAGCCGGTACGAACGGCGCAGCAGCCAGTTCAGGTTGGCACGCTGGGCCGGGACTTCTTCACTGACGGTCGCTTCGTCGCACCAGACGAACTTGGCGCCGTGCGTCAGCATGTCGCGAAACAGCATGGTGTCTTCTGCGCCGGTGCGGCCAAAGGCGGCGTCAAACGGACCTGGAACCGCCATCAGCTTGCTGCGCCGGATAAGCACGTTGCCGGTACGGGCGTCTTTGGTTGTGATGACGGTGCCGGTGGCGAAGCGGCGGCGATTGAAGAAGTCGCCGTTGCGTATCCACGTCGGCGTGTCGTCGCGGTAGCGCGGCAGCACGGGGGCAAACACCGCATCGGCATCGTACTGGCGCTGCGTGGCGACCATGTGGCGGATCCAGTCCGGATCCGGCGCTTCGTCGTCATCGATGAACAGTACCCACTCGCCCTGGGCGGTATGTACGGCAGCGTTGCGCGCTTTGGCGATGTTGGGCGTGCTTTCATGCCGGGCGTGCAGTGGCATGGGAAAGTGCGCCTGCCAATCGCGCAAGACGGATGCCGCAGAGCCGGCCGGGTCGTTATCCACCACGACTACTTCGATGCGCAAGGCGTCGCAGGATTGTTCTGTCAGCGCAGCGAGCAACTGGTCCAGCAGTTCGGGACGGCGGAAGGTGCAGATGCAGATGCTGATATCGATGGGCGCCGTCATGTCTGTTTGCGCCTTAGCATAGGCAGAAAAAACGCCCAGATCAGCAACAGGTCGAACACTTCCACGATGATCAGAGACAGGATGGCACCCCAGGTGCCATACAGCGGAATGAATACGGCCGCGGAAATCAGCATGATGACCAGGCAGGCGATGCCGCTCAACAGCAGCAGCTTGTACTGGTCATTGCTGGTCAGCCAGGACGAGCCGATCCAGCGCGCCGCATTGATGGCAAAGTAGCCGCCCCAGGCCAGCACCATCGGCTCCAGCCCGTGATATTTGGCTCCCAGCACATGCGCCTGCAGCCAGGGCAAAGCCAGCCACAGGGCGATGACGTAGACGATGGTGACGATTTCGATGCCGGCGACCGAAGCCCAGGCCAGGCGGTCGAGATGCTTCCAGTCGCGCGCCGCAAACAGGCGGCTGACCATGGGGCGCGCCACACGCGACCAGGCCAGCACCGACAGCGAGATAGGCATCAGCAGCAGGCGCGAGGCGTTCAGATCCGCCGATGCGGCGACGCCGAGTACGGCCGCGGCCAGATACAGATAGCTGTAGTTGGTAGCCCAAGCCACCAGTGCGCCGGGTAAGGCCCAGCGTCCGCGTTGCATGACTTCGCCGACGGCGGCGCGGTATTCGGTCTTGTCCTCCGGCTGTGGAGAGGCAGGCGAGGCAAGCCCGTGGTCGGTGCTGCGCCACATGCCGGCAATGTTCGCCAGACCAAGCACCAGCAGGATTGCAGGCACGGTCAGATAGCCGACCAGCAGCAGGATGCCGACGCCGACCAGCACGCCGAGCGCATAGGAGACATCGGTATGCAGTACGCGGCGAGGGCGGGCTTCGATGAAGCTGATGCTGCGATGGTATTCACGCTGGGCGTTGGCGAGGATGTAGATGGCAAAGGCGACGCCCAGCCAGACCGGATGCGAATCGATTTTGGTGAGGGCGGCGATCACGGCGCTGCCGACGCCGAACAGGACCGCCAGGCCGATACTGAGCTGCCATTGAAAACGTAGCAGCAGCGTCGTCAGGCGTGCGCGTTCAGCGACTGTTTTGCCGGGGGCGATGGTGGTCAGCGGACCGGTGATCAACGCTTCGATCACGGTGGAGGCAAAGATGCCGGCGACGTACATCTGAGAATAAACGCCATAGGACTCTTTGGTGGCCAGACGGATCAGCACCAGACCCAGCGCAAAGTTCAGGCCGCTCAGCAGGGCCTGGTCGAGCAGCGACGCCAGTGAGTGCGTGAGCAGCTTCCGGCTGCTGACGCCACCTACCTGTTGAGAGGGCTGCTCAGCCATTTGCGCAGACGGTGCCATAGTTTCTTGCCCTTGCCTTCGAGCTGGTCGAACGTGTCTTCTTCGGCGAACTGGTTGTAGACCGTGCCGATGATTTGCGCCCCTGCGGTCTTCATTTGCGCTTGTGTCTGACGCAGGTCATCCAGGCGGGAATAGTGCTGTCGCGCCACCAGCAGACACATGCCGACTTGCTGCGAAATGGTCTGCGCATCAGATGATGTCTGCGCAGCCGGCGTGTCGACGATGAAGACATCGAAGTCGTTGGCCAGTTGCAGCATCAGGTTGCTCAGCGCCGGTTGCAGCAGGATTTCCAGCGGATTGGGCGGTTTCGGTCCGGCGTTGAGAATATGCAAATGCGGGAAGCCCTCAGCCAGACCGCCTGCGGAAATCTCGGTACGGCCGGCCAGCATGGTCGACAAGCCGGTCTTGTTTTCCACCCCGAACAAGAGATGTTGTTTGGGCGAGCGCATGTCCGCATCGATCAGCAGCGTACGCTTGCCCATTTGCGAGAACGCCAGGGCCAGGCTGGCGGCAAGATAGGACTTGCCTTCGCCTTCGGCGGTGCTGACGATGGCCAGAGAAATCTTTTCCTGATCGCTCAGGCGGATCGACAGCTCGGCGCGGATCTGGCGGATCGCCTCGGCTTCCATGCCGAACGGCGCCAGCGCGATGTCCAGCGACTTGTCCAGACCCTCGGTCGATACCAGCGCAGTCGCATAGTTGAACTGTTCGGATAGTACCGCCTGCACGTTTTGTTCGGTCAGCAGTCCGAGACGCACGGCGGCTTCGCCGAAGCGTATGTTGGCCGAGTTTTGCAGTTCGACGACGCGCGCGACCTGCGCCTCGGTCAGCAGGCCCGCCTCCACGAAGCGGGAGCCCATCTTGTCGGCAGTTGCCGCGCTGGTCGATGTAGTTTCTGTTGCCATGGTCATTGCAGTCTTAGCGGATACCGATGTTGCCGATTAACGGGAGGTGGATGCCGCGCACCAGATCGTCTTCGCAACGCACGCGGCGTTGGCTCAGTTCATACAGCAGGGCGAGGCAGAAACCGAGCGCCAGGCCTACCAGGATGCTGGCGGCGATGTTCTGCATCAGCAAGGGCTTGGAGTGTGTGCTCGGTGTTTCCGCTACGCGCAGGACCGTCAGGTCGAAGGTGTTGATGTTGCTCGCCATGAGGATTTCATCGTACTTTGCCAACGCGGTGTTGTAGACGCGTTCGACGCTGTCGAGCTGACGTTGATAAGACGTGATGGTGTCGCGATGCTGTTTTTGCTCAAGCAGTTTGGCGCGCTGGGTATCGACTTCCTTTTGCAGCGCCTGTTCTTGCATGGCCAGGCGGCGTGCGTCGATTTGCTGCGCATCCAGCGAGCTGCGTGCTTCGCGGGCGATGCGTGTCGAGATATCGTCACGCTCGCTGAGCAGCGCCAGCGTTTTCGGATGGCGCGGGCCAAGCACATCCTGGACATCGGCCAGACGCTTGTTGACGTCGCTGAGCTTGGATTTCAGATCATTGATATTGGGACGCTGGGCAACTTCCGGCAATTCGTCGATACGCATGCCGCCGCGCACCAGGCTGTCGGTGGCGCTCTTGCGGGCTTGCGCTTCCTGCTGCTGGTTCTGTACAGCGATCAGCGAGGTCATCAGGTCGCCCAGCTGGCGCGATTGCAGGTCGTTGCGTTCGTTCGGATCGAGGATGCCGACTTCTTGCTGGTACTGGGTCAGCTTTTGCTGAATGGAGTCGGCTTCCTTGCGCAGATGCTCGAGCTGCGCGTTGTACTGCTCGCGGCGCGCACGCGCGGAGGCGGAGGAAATCTGCTGGTTCAGTTCGATATAAGCCCGTACCACGGCGTTAGCCAGATCACGCGACTGTTCGGCGGTGCCGGCGGCGTATTCGACTTCGATCACGCGGCTGGAGCGGCGTGTGACCACCATCGTATTGTCGTTGATGCGTTTGACCAGCTGCGAGTGGGCACGCGCCTCGCCGCTGCGTTCAACGGCTTCGTGATAGGCCGCAGTGCGTTCCAGGTCGAGCGTATCGATGACTTTTTCTGCGACCGCCTGGCTCTTGATCATGTCGAGCTGGGTCTGCATGTAGCTCTCGTCCATCATCGGCGAAAACAAGCGTCCGTTGATCGGATCGTTACCCTTGTAGTCGAGGAAGACGTCGGACGAGGCGGTATAGGTCTTCGGCAGCAATAGGGTCACGATGATCGTGACCGCCATTGTCGCCAACAGGGTCTTGAATATGGTGCTGCGCCGCGCCGCAATCATCGACGCCAGCTGCTTGGACGATAAACCGGTTTCGGGAGCCTGCAGATTCACGTTATAACCTTGATGTTTGTTCAGAATAGACTTTCATTGACGTACACGACGTCGCCAGGCAAGACAGGGTCCGTCAATTTTGCCTTGATTTCTTCCACGGCCTTGTCAGGCATTTCCCTATTGATATAAATGCGGCGCTGCGACGCGCGCTGCGTCATGCCGCCGCCGAGGGAAATGGCGCGCATCACATTCATGTCCTGTTCCATCGGATAGGAGCCGGGGCGATTGACTTCGCCGTGGATGTAAAAGAGCTTCTTCTTGTTGACGTAGACCACGTCGCCGCTGTTGAGCTCGACATCAAGCGGGCTGCGCTCGGTGGCCTTGGTTTCACCCAGCAGGATGGGGATGCGGACATCATTCTCGGTGCCGCCATCGGTTTTGCGTCGCAGCAGCGTGACGGTCTGATCAGCCTGGGTAGTGAGGCCGCCGGCGGTTGCCAGCAGCTCCAGCACGCTCAGATGGCCGGGAATCGGATAGCGGCCCGGGCGGCTGACTTCGCCAAGTACGGACACCATCTGGCTGCGCAACTGGACTACTTCTACGGACACTTCCGGATTGCGCAGGTATTGACCCTTGCGCAGCGCGTCGGCCACGCGTGCCGAAATTTCGCTTGTCGTCAGGCCGGTGACGTCGACGCCGCCGATCAGCGGCAGGGTCAATATACCTTTGTCGTTGACGCCGACTTCTGCGGACAAATCCGGTTGGCCGAACACGGTCACGCGTAACACGTCGCCGGACCCGACACGGGTATTGGTCACTGCGGAAGAGGGAAGCGCCAGCGTGGACAGCGTGCCCGGCGGAGCGGACATCAGCTCACCGGTTTTGGTAGGATCCGTCGGCACCTGCGCCAATGCGGAGATGCCCGTCAGGATAGAAACAACAGCAAAAAGAGAAAGGACTAATCGGCGCAAACTTGACTCCCAGGACTGATTACAAAACGTTTTGCGATTTGCGTTGTGCGGGATGTTGGCGGAGCAACAAACGTGAATCAGTGAGGCAAAGTTTTGTAAATATGACAACTTAAGCCGTGCATCTTAATCGAAAATGCGTACGTTTTGAAGTAATTCTAATGACACTACAAATCTTTACAGTTTGAGTCATCCTATCTGCAAATGTTTCCGCTTGGGAAATTTACCTGTTTTTATTTATCTGCCGATGGATCCCAGCTATGCATGTTAGTTCGCCGAACTATGCCGGAGAAACGCTTAAGCATTCGTGGTGCAGCCAGTTAAGCATATAAATTGCACGATATCAATTCAATGTTGCACGAACATTACGCCGCCTGAAGCGCCCGTTGGCCCGCTGTGGCGGCACCGGCGCAAAATCGGCCGCGAAAAAAACGGTTTGAGCGAATTCGTCTATCCTTGCCGGATTAATCGCTGCTCTCTATCACTATGTCCGTTTCCACCAACAATTCAGCCCGTTCTTCTTCAGATTCGTTGCAGATCAGCGTCCTCGATCAGGCACCGGTATCAGAGGGGATGTCCAGTGCGCAGGCACTGAAAAACGCCATCGATCTGGCGACGCTGGCGGATCGTCTCGGCTATTACCGTTATTGGGTGGCGGAGCATCACGGCACCACTTCATTGGCGTGCGCCAGCCCCGAAGTGCTGATCGGCCCGATTGCGGCAGCGACCTCGCGCTTGCGGCTTGGCAGCGGCGGCGTCATGTTGCCGCATTACAGCCCGTTGAAAGTTGCGGAGTCGTTCAGCATGCTCAGCGGCTTGTATCCCGGACGTATTGATCTGGGGCTGGGACGGGCGCCGGGCAGCGACTCGCTGACGGCCTCAGCGCTGCAGCGTGACCGGCGCCAGCGTGCGCAGGACGATTTCCCGGAGCAACTCAATGAACTGCTTGGCTATCTGTGGGACGAGCTGCCGGATGATCATCCGTTTGCGCGGCTGTCGTCTTTGCCGGGCAGCCCGGAACTGATACAGCCATGGATGTTGGGCTCTTCCGCGCAAAGCGGGATCTGGGCCGCCGAGATGGGTTTGCCTTATATGTTTGCGGACTTCATTCACGCCGCGGGCGAACCGGTGGCGGAACGTTACCGGCGCGACTTTGTGCCCTCGCTGCGTTGCCCGTCCCCGAGGCAGGGCGTGGCCTTGCAAGTCATCTGCGCCGACACGGACGAAGAGGCCCGCTTGCTGGCGACCAGCTACGGCATGCGTCTGATCCACATGCACAGCGGACGGCGCCTGGACAAGATTCCCTCGGTGGATACCGCACTGAAGTTTTTTGAAGAATACAATCTGCCGCCGTCGACCTTGCCGTCCGGCCGGCGCGCCGTAGTAGGCTCTCCGCCCAAAGTCCGCGAACAGATCGAAGCATTGGCTGCGGCGTATGGCGCGGACGAAGTCATGATCGTGACGATCATTCATGAGCATGAAGCGCGTAAGCGATCCTATGAGCTGATCGCGCAGGAATTCGGGCTTTCCTGAGAGGATTGGGCGCCGGTTTTGACCGTGGAAAAGTGGGAGCACAGTGGAAGCATCTCAATGCATCCACTTTTGTCAGTCAGGTAAATCTATTTTAAATCAAAAGGATAGCGAGAACTCCTCAACTTTATCCACAAAGTTACCCCCAGTTTTTGTGGGTAACTTTTGCCTGTGGAAAAGTGGGCTTTCAGTGCTGATCCCGGCCCGACAGCCACAATCTGGTCATCTGTTCGGCGCTGTCTTTCAACAGCGCTGCTGCGTTATCGATAGCGTCATTCAAGGTCGTTGGACCAAAAACGATCGAAAAACACCCCGAGAAACTGGTCTGCAATTGCGGCAATGACGCACGGTCGATACCGCCCGACAACAGCGAGGTTGGTACGCCGGCCAGGCGCGCGCGTTGTGCGGCAATGAAGGGTGCTTTGCCATGCAGGGTCTGGACGTCGCTGCGGCCTTCGCCGGTGATGAGCCAGTCGGCGTTTGTCAGCGCGGTGTCCAGGCCGATATAGTCGGCCACGGTTTGCGCTCCGGATTGAAACTCCGCCCCCAGCATCAGCAACGCATAACCCAGTCCGCCTGCAGCCCCCGCACCGGGCGAGTTGGCTTCGCTACGGCCGCTGGCTTGTTCGAACAGCGCCGCAAAATGGCCGAGCAGTGTGTCCAGCGGTTTGACTTGTTCAGGTTTGACGCCTTTTTGCGGGCCGAAGATGGCGGTCGCCCCATGGTCGCCGCATAAGGGATTGTCGACGTCGGACATGGCGACGATGTGAATGTCTTTCAGACGCGGATCTAGGCCGCTGACGTCGACGCGGGCCAGTTTGTCCAGTTGCGAAGGCACTGGATCAAGCGGTTTGCCTTCTGCATCCAGCAGTTTCAAGCCCAGCGCGGCCAGCATGCCGATGCCGCCGTCATTGGTACTGCTGCCGCCCAATGCGATCAGAAAGCGCCGGGCGCCGCTATCCAGCAGCGCCAGCAAGGCATCGCCGATACCCAGCGTGGAGCGATCTTCCACTGCGACCGCGGTACCTGTCGCATCGGTCAGGCCGACGATTTCTGCAGATTCAATCACGGCGCTTTTATCGCTCAGGATGCCCGTTGCCGCCTCGCGCATCGCGCCGGCCGCACCGCGTACCTGCAGGCGGTGTACTTCGCCCCCTGCGTGGAGCAGAGCGTCGAGCGTGCCTTCGCCGCCATCGGCGATCGGACACAGGCGGACCTCGGCGTCCGGCGCTGCGGCCAGCACGCCGGCGCCGATTGCTTTGGCGACTTGCTCGGCGCTCAGGGAGCCTTTAAATGAATCGGGGGCGATGACAACAACGGGGGCGGAAGCAGCAGTCATGGGTACTTGTCGGTGGGTGAGGCGGGCAGCGATCCAACGTCGGGCGTCAGGGCTTGCCTTTGCACGGATCGGATGTCTCGGGTGATTGAATATTTTTATGGAGCGCTGATTATATAAGCATCTTTCCGGCGGCACGATAGCGGCAGCGCATGGGCGCTATCAATGTATCAGTATCACGGGCAAGGTAACAAAAGGTAATTGCACTGGAAAAGACGCCGCCGGAATAGGATCATGTAAAAAGAATAATTCCGGCAGTGAGGGCATTATGAAACGTTTATTGTGGATCATTCCGGCGTTGATGCTAAGTGGCTGCGTCGCGGTACCTTACGATCCGTATTACGCCTCGCCGGGACCGGTCTATGTGGTGCCGTCGGCCAGCGTGTATTACGGTTATGGCGGCGGCTATTGGGGCGGCTGGCGAGGCGGTGGTCGCTGGCGGCATTAAAATAATCAACGCTGCAGATAAATCATGCCTGATGGCGAAGTGATGGTAATGGGGAAGAGGGACGCCGGTTTGCATTCTTTACCTCAAGCCAGTAGCATTGCTGACGATCGACTCAGGACCGATGCATCCTGCATCGAGTATGATGGGCGCTAAAAATTGGATGCTGTCCGTTGTTGCTGCATGGTATGACGATTTTTACGAAACGATCTCACTCAACTCCCAGAACACGTACGCGTAACAGGACGATCGTCGGCGTCAGCCTCTCGATACTGGTTCACGTATTGCTGTTTTTTGTTTTGCGGCCCAGTCTGCAAAAAATCAACGTACAGGCGAACTCCCCCCATGAGCCGCTTGAGGTAACGTTCGTCCGCAGCACACCGCCTCCCGCAGTCGCCAAACAACCGACGCCACCGGAAAAGACCAGACCGGTCAAAAAATCCTCGCCGCAACCGAAACAGGTTGCCCGCGCCAAACCTAGCCCAAGCCCCGCGCCGCTGCGCGAAGCGTTGCCGCCATCCCCCACTGCCATTACACAGGCACCGCCGGAAATGGATATGTCCACGATGCTCAACGCTGCGCGTGAACGACGCCGTGCAGCTGAGGATTCCGCTACTCGTGAAAATGCCGAGGCGCGCGCTGCAGAGCGAGGTCCGACCGCCAATGAAATTGCGCAAGCAAACGTGGATTTTCAGGCACGCAAAGCAAGCGGACCACAAAACGGCATGTTTGAAATCGTCAGTAAAGGGCCTCGTATTGCCCAATATGTGTTTTTCGGCTGGACAAGGGATGCTCGCAATAAAACGCGACGAACAATTACCGTCGATGCCGGCTTGAATGGCGACGTCGACAAAGCCATTGTTGACAGTATGATTGCCGTCATTCGCCAGAATGTCACAGGCGACTTCACCTTCGACTCGCAGCGGCTGGGTCGCATCGTTACTTTGTCTGCGCGCGTGCAGGATACGGTAGGTTTGCAAGCCTTCCTGCTGCACGAATTTTTCGGGTAATCCGCCTGCAGACTGTGCGGCTCTGGCGTACATGCCCTTTCTGCGCCGACTTACGCCTGGATCCATCCAGGCCTTTGAGAGTTTTCTCATGGTCGGAGCGCCTGCAAAAACTCACAATGCTGAACATTCAACGTTCATCCCTGCGTGAGGCCCTCATGAACAGTTTTCTGCTGGTTTTTGGAGTCCCTTGCGGGCTTGTCTGCCTGTATCATAAATTTGTCTCTTCCCGCCGCCGCTTGCAGAGCGCAGAGCAACGTCAATATCAGTTCATCCTCGATGTTTGCGACGGCAACCGGCAACGGGCTGAGCGTCTCCTGGAGGAAAAGGCACTGATGTATCCCGCTCTCAATGTCACGCAAGTACTGCGGTTTGTGTTCCAGGATATGTTGGTGCTGACGGCAGAAGAGCGTGGCGCCGCATATGTCGCGACCAAGGCGGCTGCCGGACTGCGGTAAATAAAAAATATTACCCAATGACATCTTTTTGGCGTCGCAGGATTTACTCTGAAAACATGTGAAAACAACATGTTGAAAGTCTTGCATCCCTTGCTGGTAAAGGATTTGCGGCATCTACACTTTTCTCCCGTTTGTGCTACTATGGACTTACTTGCCGTGAGGAAATCATGAAAACTGTCGATAAAAGTCCCGAATTAACCGGCGAAGAGTTGCGCTGGATGTATAGCGTCTTCAAAGGGGACTTCCGCATCATCCCGCGTCGCGTGGTGCAAAGCGTGATCAGCAAAGGTTTGGGGGTTCCCAATCTGGGCGGTGCTTTCAACCTGACCAATGCGGGGAGAAACGTGTTCCGCCGTACGTCCCTGGAACAAGCTGCCAACGACGACATGCATATCGTCAAGTCGCGCTATCGTCACCGATCCAACTGGCGGCTGGGCTGAGTTTGCCGTCGTCTGACCATTGAAGCGACCAGAAGCAGCATCTGATTGATTCGGGTGCTGTTTTTTTTATGTCCGCCGGATTTCATCGCCGTACTACCCGAAGCACAAAAAAGACCGGCGCCAAGCGATCGTGCCACTATTGCTCGCTTTCGCGCCAAGATGGGATGTGGGATCGGTTTGTTCTCCCGGCGAATCGGCGCCCATAGCAATTGTTCCTTTGCAGTAGCTCCCCTGCAGCATTTCCGGGCCGGTGCTAGACTGATTTTTTCGTTCACCGAAGGAATCGCCATGTCGAGTCGCTCCAGGCTGTTGTCCTTGTCCTTGTCCATGTTCGCGTTACTGGCTTTGCCACTCTTGTCGCAAGCCCAGAATGCTGCGCCAAGCCGGATCCGTGGGACGGTGGCTGCCGTCAATGGCACCGACGTCGAGGTGCTGACGCGGGAAGGCAAAAACCTCAAGCTGCATTTGAGCGATACCACCCGTTACTCATCGGTCAAGTCGCTTGATATGTCTGCGATCAAGCAAGGCAGCTTTATCGGCGCCGCCGGCAAGCCGGGTGCCAACGGCAGTATCCAGGCGCTGGAAGTTGTGGTTTTTCCTGAAGAAGCGCGTGGCAGTGGAGAAGGGCACTACGACTGGGATCTGCTGCCGGGCAGCAGCATGACCAATGCGACTGTGTCCGCCGTTGTCTCGGGCAGTAACGGGCGCGATCTGGATATGGTCTATCAGGGCAAGACCATCAAGATTTCGGTACCTGAAAATGTGCCTGTCGTGACCATCGTCCCGGCTGTCCTGCAGGACGTCAAGCCGGGTCTGGCAGTGTTTGTTGTGGCCACGCATGTCGGCGATGACTGGAGCGCAGCTCGCGTCGTCGTGGAAAAGGATGGCGTCAAGCCGCCGATGTAGTCGGACGCCGGGAGGAGGTAGCGGTGGGATGCGAGTCAAGCGAGTTATCCTTATGCTGAAATGGCATAAGCGAATGACATATTGATCGTTTTCGCAGCAGATATTCTGCGATACAGTGAATCCGTCTCCTCAATAAACCTCCTGGAAGATGTTTTTGAGATTGAACCCGCCCTGCGACTGCTCGGCGGGTTTTTTTTGATTATTTTTCGACCGATGAGCGCTTATTAAATAATCAATCTGTTGCCAGCCCAGCTATAACAAGGGATTGCCGCGCTCTCCCACAGCTTGTCCACAGATCTATTCACAGGCATTGTGGGTAAGTAGAGACAGAATTTTTATTTCCGCACGGCATTCCTCGTGATTCTCATTGCCTGCGGCTGCACGGGCGCTTACCATAGCGGCCCGGACATTCTGGCAAACTGTCTATCTGCCTGAATCAATACGGAGAAATCAATGAGCGACGATCTGACCAAAGATGAATTTGACGCCCTCGGCCAAATCAGCCGCAAGGAACACCGCGGTCGTCCGAGCGCCTGCGTCGCCCGCAACACCAAACGCCTGACCGGCCTGAAGTTTCTGGAATACAGCCGCGATGGTCAACTGGGTTTGACGGAAAAGGGCAAGCAAACCTTGTTCATTTACCGCTGCATCGAAGCGCTGCGCGGACTCAGTCTTGACCCGAATGCGCATATCGATGCCGATGTCGCGATTTTCCTCGGCCGCAAGGGCCATATCGTCGAAAAAGAAGGCAGCAAGGATTTCGAAATCACCCAGCGAGGCCGCGAATCGCTCGCCGATATTGACGCGCAGTCGCACTGATTCGCTTTACCATTCTGTATCGTTAAGAGACATGCGCGCCGCCGCATGTCTTTGATTGACTCCGCTACAGGGCCTGCACGCCTTATCGCCGGCCGTCAGTGTGCCGACACAGTCACGCCGACCTCTTCAAGCATTCTCCGTCCACACAATTCCGGACGCTTTTCCCATAGCGCAGAAGTGCCGCACAGACATAGGGAATTCCCCGATAGATTGCGCGCGCTTGCATGGCTAAGATGATCTCCATGGAACGACGCTTTGCAAAGCCGGTAGCAAGCAAACACCGGCAGCAAATCTGATCGCAAACTGAACCAACGGAGGTCATCATGCATTTCATCACCGACACTGTGCCAAACGATATCGCCCTGATGTTTCTTACCTATCTCGGTTTTTGCCTCGTGCTGATGTATCTCTTCATCCGTGCTGACTGCGAATGGAACAAGCGCGAAGTCAAACTTTCCCGCGAACGTCTGCGCATGCTCTCAGTGGATCACGGCAAGATGGAGCGTCTGCGCGAACTGACCGTCTGCTCGGTGCATCACGACGTGAACTGCTCCTGCTTCCTGCACGGTAAAAACGACGCCTGCAATCGCACCGAAGCAGCCTGAACGTCATTCTGCGGCGAGCGCAGAGGTGCGGTATGAGAAAATACGCGGATGAAATCACCTAACATTCGCCCCCTCATCCCGCTTGCGGATTATCAACGTATTTTTCGCGTCATTCACTCGGTACTCGATAGTGTCGACGCCAATATTCCTGCCGCGAGCTTTTTCTTCAGCGTGACCGCGGCGCAGATATTGAAGAAGTTTTACAAGAAGAATGCCTTCCCGGTTGCCGGCGCGGCGTTCTACCTGATCAGTGAAGACAGCAGCGGCGCCTTGTCATTCGGTACGCTGGACGGCGACAAGGTCGACAGCAACAGCGACGCGTTTCATTGCTGGGTGCAGTGCGAGGGCTATGCGCTGGATCTGATGGCGCCGGTGTTCCAGGAGTTGCTGGAGTCTGCCGGGCATCCGATGGATGTGCCGCGACAAATGTTTCAGAAGGATCTGGCGCGCATGTCTGCGTCGCCGAATGCCTTAAGCGTGCCTGGTGATTTTCACCTGGAGCCGAATCTGGCGCTGACGAAGGAATTGTTGCAGCAGTTCATGAGCAAACCTGCCCTGAGCAATCTGTCGCAGGTGTGCATGGAGTGGTATCAAAAGCCGCCGAAAGAACTCGGCACCGACCTGGTCATGCAAGGTGCGGAAGGCGAAGGCACAAAGATCAAACTCAGCCGTCTGCAGATTACAGGCGCCTGGTAAGCAGTATTGCGATGCAAACGAATAGGGAAGTGGAAGTAGCCGTAGCAGCAGTTGTTGAGGAAGTGCGTAGTAGCAGTAAGAGGTACTCTTGGGGAAAGCAGAGGTAGGGGAGGGAAGCGGAAATGGTGCACCGGACGGTTGGTCCGGCACACCCTGCAATCATGCATATCGGTTGCATGTATCGCGAAAGAGTAGACAGGATAATCTGGCTTTGTGACTTGTTGATGACAGTAGCAACTATCCCATTATGGTTGCCGCCGATTCGGAAATGCGCGAAACAGTTTTAGAGTGTCACGAAGCCGTCATACGCCGTCGATAGAATCCCGCTTGTCTCCTCTAAACTTGCTTTAGATTCACCTGCGATACGAAAGTATCGCAGGTTTTTTTTCCTCAACGATTTTGTGGCGAAGATCGGCGAGAGTTGGCTTGAGTAGTCGCCAATGCCGGATAGTGGCGTTGTAACCCGGCTGTACGCACACGTAGTGGAAGCTGCCATCCTCCCTGCTGGTGATCCAGCCCGGTGGCGCGGGGTGCGTAATTATCTATATCTTTTCCACCATTGCTCAAGAATGACAACGAATTGAAATTTCGATTGTTATCAATCACTTAAGCGACTTCTCCAGTGCTTATCCACAGGCTTGCTCCCAAAATGTGGGGATAACTTGACCTGCAAATCCACAGCTCCGAACCGAAAACCAACTACTGCGCAGGCGCTTGATCCGTGTACGGCTCGACCTTGACTGACGCCAGGCTGTAGCCGGCCGTGCCCATCATCGTGTCCGAATGCTCTACCTTCAGCACGCCGTTGATCCACACCGCATCCATGGTGCGTATGTTCTTGACCGGCTTGTTGCTGTGGACATGGATGATCTGGTTGGCCGGCGGCGGCGGCACGTGGATGCAGGCGCCGAAGTAGGGCACCAGCAAGAACTCTTTCAATGCTTCGCCTTCGCGTTCCAGCGACACGACAAAGCCGGGGATGCGGATCGACACGCCATCCATGCTCGGATCGACAGGCGCGTTCTTCCAATACTTCTTGGCTTTCCATAGTGCTTCCATGGCGCGCGGGTCGCCGTCTTCCATCTTGTCCAGCTTCAATCCCTTGAACGGCGCCATCGCGTCCCAGTCTTTCGGCATCAGGGATTCCCAGGCGATCTCGCGGAAGGCGCCGTCGTTCTTGCCGGACGGCTTGTAAGGCTTGTTCGACAGGTCGGGACTTTGTTGCAGATGGTCGCCGACCTTGTATTGCGCGTTATCGGAGTACGGCGCCGCTACCGCTGCAACCGCAGTGCTGGCGTCGGCTGGGCCGGCATTGATCGCTTCTGCCGTTGGCGCTGCAGCCGAGGTCTTGAGCGTTGCGGCGAGGTGGGCGCCATAACCGACCAGCAATCCGGCGGCTACGATGCTGCCTATCCAGGTGATACTTTTCATGATTTCATTTCACGCGTTCAATGCGTGACCTTAAATTCTCGGAGTCAGGCCATCGGCCAGGCTAAGTCGGTAAGCGCGCAGGCCCGGCAACAGGCTGGCGACAAAGCCGGCAACGATGGTCCACAGCAACAGCTGCAATTCACTGGCAGCAGGCAAGGCCGGATGCAATGTTACGCCAAATTGCGCACTGAGGAAGGGGCCCAGCGCAAACAGCGCCAGCGTCAGCAAAACCACGCCCAGTATGACGCCGGCCAGCATCACAGCCAGTCCTTCCAGCGCCAGCAGCAGGAAAATATCTCCCGGGCGCGCACCGACGGAACGCAGCACCGCCAGCTCGCGTCGCCGCTCTCCCAGGCTGGCGAGAATCGCCGACACCAGTCCCGCCAGGCCGACGATCACCACCATGCCGGAGACCACCAGCAGCGCGTTTTCGCCGACGCCGACAACTTGCCACAATTCATCCAGCGCCACCCCCGGCAGCACTGCCATCAGAGGCTCGCTGTTGTCGTCGGCGATGTCACGCTGCACACCGAATACTGCTGCGCGATTTTTCAGGCCGACCAGCACCGCGGTAACGGTCTTGGGCGTCAGGTCGAATTTTTTCACCAATGCAGGCGCAATCGACAGGCCGGGCATCGGCGCGCCGCCTTCCCAATCCAGATGGATGGCTTCCATCGCATCGAGGCCGATGTGCACGGTGCGATCCACCGGCGTCCCTGTGCGCCCCAGGATGCCGACTACCGTGAATGGCTTGTCGGCATGATCGGTCAGGTGCAGGCTGCCCATGCCGTGACTGAGCACGATGCGGTCGCCCAGTTTGTAATGCAGGCGCTGCGCGACTTCGGCGCCGATCACGGTTTCGAACACGCTGGCGAAGGGGCGGCCTTCGCTCAGGCTCAATGCCTGTCCGTCGCCGTAATGAAAATGTTCAAAATAATTGCCGTTAGTGGCCAGCACCGGAAAGCCGCGATGCGAATCGCCCAGCGACAGCGGGATCGTCCATTTCACCGCAGGATTCTTCGCCAGCTTTTGCGCGCTGTCCCAACCCATGTTGTTGGTTGCGCCGCCGATGCGGAAGATTGCGTACAGCATCAACTGAACCGGGCTGGTGCGCGCACCCACCACAAGATCAGTGCCGGACACCGATTGCGAGAAACCATCGCGCACTTCATGACGCACACGCTCAATGCCGAGCAGCATGGCGCTCGACAAGGCGATCGCCAGCAACATCAGGCCCAGCGTGAAGCGGCGATTCCATGCACTGCGCGCGGCAAGTCGGAAGAGGAAGCTCATGCCGATTCCTCCACGCGGGCGCAACGATTGATGTCGTTGAGCGCAATGCGGCGATGGAAGCGCTCGGCCAGGCGTTGATCGTGGCTGACAAACACCAGACTGGCGCCGGCTTGTTCGCACTCATGCTGGATCAGATCGAGAAAGGCTTGCTGGCGGTCGCTGTCCAGCGCCGAAGTCGGCTCGTCGGCGACCACGATTTCAGGCCGGCCGATCAGTGCGCGCGCCGCTGCGACGCGTTGCTGCTGGCCGATGGACAATTGCGTCACCGCGCGCGTCCACAAATCCGGCGCCAGATCGAGACTGCGCAGCAGCGAATGCGCCGCTGCGTGCAAATCCTGTCCCTGGGCCAGCGCGCGCTCACGGCGATACGCCGAAAACTGGCAGGGCAGCAGCACGTTATCCAGAATCGACAGATAAGGAATCAGATTGAATTGCTGAAAGATGAAGCCGATATGATCGACGCGAAACCGATCGCGACGCGACGCCGGCAAACCGTCCAGCGACTGCCCGAGAATCGCGACGCTGCCGCTTTGCGGACTGGCGATACCGCCGATCAGCGCCAGCAGCGTGCTCTTGCCGCTGCCGCTGGGGCCGCTGACGAAAACCTGTTCATGCGCTTGCACGTCGAACCGGTCCAGCGCCAGCGTCGGCGCCTTCTGGCCGGGCCAGGTGAAAGAAATATCGCGCAAGGCGATGGCGGCGTCGCTCATATTGGTTGCTTGATCAATTATTGAATGGTGATGCTTGCCGCTGTCGGCGTCAGCTTGGCTGCACCCTGACGCTTGGGTGTGACCAGTTGTACGTCAATGCTGTTGAATCCCTTGAAGGCATCAAACAGTTTTACATCGATGCGTTGCAGACGTTCCGGGTACGCGCAGTGGAACGTGAAATCCGCATCCATGTCGGCATGGCCGTCGTGATCCTCATGGCCGGCCGGCTTGTTCGCCGCAACCTCACCCAGTAGCGCGGGTTCGATCGCAGCCGACACCAATTGGACTCCACTGAGCTTGCATTCTGCTGACGGCGTGGTGACGAACACCGTTGCCGCATTGCGCAGGGTCCTGGCCATGTCTCGCGCGGCTTGCTTGTCCTTGGCGCTCTTGGCGGCATGTTCAAAGCCGATCAGGTTGACCAGCGGCGAGTCCAGATGCAGCGACAGGGCTTTGCCGTCGAGCGCGACATCGAGCTTGCCGACGCCATGGACGTGGGCTTCATGCGCGGTAGCCAATGTGGCGACGGAAAGCAGGAGGGCAGAGCTGAGCACCATAGCTAACTTGCCGGGCTTACTGAACTTGGGAATACGAGAATTCATGGACACGATCTTTCTTCAGGTGAGCTGCCGGGATTTCCCAAAAGGAAAGGCTCGGGCAGCATTTTGACTGCATTGTCGGATTTCTTCGAGGCTTGTCACATCTTGCAACAATGTTGCATTATAATTGCGGTTTCGCAACTCGGTTGCAAACAGATTTGTAACGGTGACTTTGGTTCCGTGCTGCCATAAGCCGCCGGTCCTCTGCTGTGCAAATCGACTAACAGAAATATCGCCACAACTATGCTTTCCCGTTTCTTTCAACAAACCAGCGTCCTCGCGCTGCCATGGTGGCAACGCGTGCTGCTGGTCGCGCCGGTGTGCCTGATTCTGTGGCTCGGCGTCATGTGGGCATTGGGAGGGGATTGAACATGTCTGTCGCCATCTCTCTGGAAAATCTGACCGTCACCTATCGCCGGCATCCGGCCCTGCATCACATCAGCGGCCATTTCGCGCAAGGTTCACTGACCGCCATCGTCGGCCCCAACGGCGCCGGCAAGAGCACGCTGCTCAAAAGCATCATGGGCCTGGTCCGCTGCAACAGCGGCCGTGTGGTCAAGCATGCCGCCGCCAGCCGGATTGCGTATCTGCCGCAACAGGCCGAGATCGATCGCAGCTTCCCGATTTCCGTACTGGATTGCGTGTTGCTGGGCTACTGGTCGAAAGTCGGTCTGTTCCGGCGCATGAGCCGCGACATGGTGCGCCGCGCGGAAGATGCGCTGGCGGCCGTCGGTCTTGACGGTTTTGCGCAGCGTTCGATTGCCAGCCTGTCGGTAGGGCAGTTCCAGCGCGTGTTGTTTGCGCGCATCCTGCTGCAGGACGCCGAACTGATTCTGCTGGACGAACCCTTCAGCGCCATCGACACCAAGACTACCAACGATCTCCTGCACATCATCAAATCCTGGCATGCCGAGCAGCGCACGGTGATCGCCGTGCTGCACGACTACGACCAGGTGCGCCGCGCCTTCCCGCAATCCTTGCTGTTGGCCCGCAATGTCGTCGCCTGGGGCGAGACGGAAGCCGTGCTGTGCCACGAAAACCTGCATCGCGCGCACTCCATGGCGGAAGCCGTGGATGAGCATGCGCCGCTTTGTGCTGTAGATGCCGTGGATGCTGGCGACGTTGTGGGCGTCACGCACGGTGAAGGAGCGCCGCGATGATGTTGCTGCACGATTTCTATCAGTTCGCGATCGCGCCGTTTCAGGAATTCGCCTTCATGCGCCGCGCGCTGGTGGCGACCCTGGCGCTGGCGCTCAGCAGTGCGCCGCTGGGCGTGATGCTGACCTTGCGCCGCATGAGCCTGTTCGGTGAAGCCTTGAGCCATGCCGTGTTGCCGGGCGTGGCTGCAGGCTTCATCTTCTTCGGTTTGTCGTTGCCGGCGTTGAGCATCGGCGGTTTCCTCGCCGGCGTGATTGTGGTTGCGCTGGCCGGCTGGATCAGCCGCTATACCGAACTCAAGGAAGACGCCAGTCTCGCCGCCGTCTATGTTGTCGCGTTGGCGCTTGGCGTGATCATGATTTCCGGTCACGGCACCCAGCTCGACTTGCTGCACATTCTGTTCGGCAACGTGCTGGGCGTCGATACCGAAGGCTTGCTGCTGGTCGCAGGCGTATCAAGCGTGAGTCTCCTGCTGATGGCGGGTCTCTATCGGGGTTTGCTGCTGGAGAGTTTCGATCCGTCCTACCTTGCCGCCAGCGGTGGCCGCAATACGATTTATCAGCAATTGTTCCTGATGCTGGTGGTGTTGAATCTGGTGGCGTCATTCCAGACCCTGGGTACGCTGATGGCGGTCGGCCTGATGATGCTGCCCGCAGTGTCGGCGCGGTTGTGGCATGACACCTTGCCTGCGCAGCTGGTCAACAGCACCGTGCAGGCTGCAGCCGCCGGTTATGCCGGGCTGATGCTGTCGTATTACGCCTCGGTGCCGTCCGGCCCGGTGATTATCGTGTGCGCCGGTGGTTTCTATTTCTTGTCTTTGATTTTTGCCCCGCGCGGCTGGTTGCCGCGCATGTTGCGCCGGCCGCATCTGCGCGCATAATTTCTTATCAGGAGTCGTCGTGAAACTGTTTCGCCACATCGTGTTGGGCGCAGCCGTGCTGCTTGCCCACCTGTCTTCCGCATCTGCAGCCGATAGCAAATTGCCGGTCGTCGCCAGCTTCAGCATCCTCGGCGACATCGTCGCCAATGTCGGCGGCGATCGCATCGCCGTGACCACGCTGGTCGGCCCCGATCAGGATGCGCACGTGTTTCAGCCTGCTCCCGATCACATCAAGTCGGTCGCTCGCGCTAAACTGGTGGTCATCAACGGCCTCGGTTTTGAAGGCTGGATGGAGCGCGTCGTACAATCGGCCAATTATCGCGGCGACATCGTTGTCGCATCGAACGGCATCGCCGTGCGCGATCGCGTCAATGATGAACACGATGATCACGACGGCCACGATGGTCATGATCACCATCACGGCAAGAACGATCCGCACGCCTGGCAGAACCCGGCCAACATCGTCGTCTACACGCGCAACATCGTCTCTGCCCTGAGCAAGCTGGATCCGGCCGGCGCTGCGGTGTACCAGAAGAACGGCGACACCTACATCGCCAAGCTCAACGAACTGGATCGCTGGGCCGTGCAACAGTTCGCGCAGTTCCCCGACGCCAAGCGCAAGGTAATCACTTCGCATGACGCATTTGAATATTTCGGCGCGCACTATCAGGTCAAGTTCCTGGCGCCGCAAGGCGTGTCGACCGACAGCGAGCCGAGTGCGAAGGAAGTCGCCAACCTTATCCGTCAGATCCGCAAGGAAAAAATCCGCGCCGTCTTCATCGAAAACATGAGCAGCCCCAAGCTGCTGCAGCAGATCAGCAAGGAAGCCGGCGTCTCGCTGGGCGGCAAGCTGTATGCCGATGCCCTGTCGCAAGCGGACGGTCCGGCGCCGACTTACCTGAAGCTGATGCGCTACAACATCGAGCAGTTGCTGGCGCAGATGAAATTGAACTGAGATTGACCTGAGGCTGAACCAAGTTGAATTGATTTCATGAATGGCGGGACGGCGCAGGGTAGGAAGCAAGCCCGCGTCGCCATGAAATCAGGACTTCGCGTATGCTGTCGTTTTCTTTATCACCCCACAGAGGAGACGACAACATGGTCCACGTAGTTGCAATCATCACCGCCAAGCCAGGCAAGCGCGAAGAACTGTTGAAACTGGTGCGCGCCAATCTGGCCGCCGTACGCGCCGAACAGGGCTGCATCGATTACGGTCCGGTCATTGACGTGCCGGGTTTTGGCGGTGCGCAAGCCGAGCTTGGTCCGGACACCTTCGCTTTCATCGAAAAATGGGAAAGCGCCGAAGCGCTCAAAGTTCACTTCACGCAACCGCACATGCTCGACTACCGCGAGAAGTCAAAAGACCTCATCGCGGCGCGCGCAGTTCACGTGCTGGAGTCGGCCGAATAAATCTTCTTCGGATCGTAGGCTGATGCCTGTCCCATCTGCATCAGCCACGAGATAAAGGTCTTCAGGGCGTTGCCGGTGTTGGCGTTGCCGCCATCGGCAATTCGATGCAGCATGTGGAAGCCTTGGCCGTGCAACACCACTTCCGGAAACAGCTGGCGCAGTCTGCCGTGTGACAAGTCGTCGTCCACCAGCGCCAGCGATCCCATTGCAATCCCCAGATCCGTCGACGCCGCCTGCAAGCTCAGGAAAAAGTGTTCGTAGCTGGTCCCCTGCAACTTCTTCTTCACCGGTACGCCGGCCTTGATCAGCCATTGCTGCCACGCATCCGCACGCACGCTCAGATGGATCAATGACGCCTGCAGCAAATCCGCCGGCTTGTTGATCGGATGCAATTCAAGATAATGCGGCGAAGCCAGCGGCGCGGACACATCGTCCAGAAAGCGCACGCACTCAAAGCCGCTGCGCTCCAGCGGGCTGCGCCACAGCACCACGTCGAAGGGATCCTTGACGTCTTCAAAGTGTTCCGACACGGTGGTCGTGACACGCACCTCAATACGCGGGTTGTCGATCTGAAACTGCGACAGGCGCGGAATCAGCCAGCGCATCGCCACCGACGGCGCAGTGATCACGCGCACGATGCGGTTCTTGCCGGTCAGCGTCAGTTGCTCCGCCGCCATGGCGATGCGGTCAAGCGCGGCGCGCACTTCCGTATAAAACACTTGTGCCGCTTCCGTTGCTTCCACGCCACGCGGAAGACGAATAAACAACGGTTGGCCGAAATGTTCTTCCAACAATTTTATTTGCTGACTCACCGCGCTATGCGTGATATGCAATTCATGCGCGGCGATGGTCAGACTCCGCGTCCGCGCTGCTGCTTCGAACACTTTGAGGGCCTTCAGCGGCGGTAGGGAAATGCTCATGGTGTTAGTTTTTCTTATGGTGGTGTCGGAAAATATTGCTTTTTAAAGTAGGAGGCAGCCCCTATTCTCACTATCACTGCAACGTTATTTATGTGAAAGAAAGAAATGTCTACTTATCAATCTGCCGGTTTTTCTAATAATTTACAGAGTTTGCTGGAAGCTTTCCAGTTCTTTGTCGAACGCGCTTTTTCGTCGTCCAAGCCAGCCATGAACGGCCCTTTATTCGACCTCAACGACGCACCGTACCTGGAAGGCGCAATCAACCACGCCGACATGGAACGCCGTCTGCGCGAACTCGATCGCAGTCACCTGCAAGCCTTGTCGCAACTGCAATCGCAAATCTGATAATTATCGGATGCAAGACAGTCGTAAAGACTGAATGATATTGGCGTGATGCCAGAGATGTAAAAAATGCTGCGCGCATCCTGATCCGAGGATCGGGTTTGAAGCGACAGGAGAACGAGCCGGAAGCAATCTCGCCGTACCGGCTCACAGCAAACAGATGTCGCCCCCCGGAGATTCCTCTGCGGGAAGACGATGTCGAAGCGACGCTCATGAAGAATCATGATGATGCGTCGCTTTCATCCAGCAAAAAGGCGCCCGCGAAGGGCGCCGTCATTCCTACCGATTACTACTGATCAGTTGAGTCAGAACTTGTGCGTGATGCCTACGCCCAGCCCGGCCGGACTTTGTCCCGCGGAGAGGCCGGGAATCGCATTGGCCGACAGGTTATAGCTCGCCGTCTGCTCATTGTTGAGCTTGGTGAAAGCGCCCCACAGTTCGGTGCGCTTCGACAAGTTATAACCATAGCCGAGGGAGAACTGCTGCGCGCCGGACGCCGTGCCCGGTTTGCCGATGCCGCCGATACCGGCCGTCGCATTGCCCTTGGAACGCGCCGCCCGCACATACGACGCGCGCAATTGTCCGCTGCCGATATTGTGGGTCAGCGCCAGTTGCCACGCATCGCGGCGCAGATTGGTGCTGGCAGTCGGTTCGTAACGCAGGCGTTCCCACGCAAAGCGCACGCGCGTGTTGCCGAAGGAATAGGCGGCGCCGATCTTGTGGCCGGTATCCAGCGTGCCGGCGGCAAAGTAATCCTTGTGCTGCTCATAGCCGTAGGCCAGGTAAAGCGGACCGTTTTCGTAGGTCAGCAAGCCGGAGATCAGACCGGGATTGGTCGTGGCCGTCTGTTCTTCGCGCGCTGCGTAAGCGATGCGGCCGATCAGTCCGTTGAAATTCGGCGTCGAATATTGCACCAGATTCTTTTGGCGACGGTCGAAGGACGCCGGCGATTGCGCATTGGCCGCCGTGGTGAAGCCATTTCCCATGATGGAGTTGGACGCGAAGATCCCTGCCGTGAACGGGTCGATCGCATACACCGACACAAAACGATAAGGCGATTCGTACTGCCCGGCGAAAATCTCGCCCAGGCTTCCGCGCAAACCGACATTGTCGTTGCGATCGGCAAACGAGCCGCCGCCGGTGTCGACGCCCACATTCGATTCAATCTGGAAAAATGCCTGCAAGCCGCCGCCCAGATCCTCCACCCCCTTGAAGCCGAGCACCGAGAGGTTGTTCGATATGCGTCCCATGCGACCGATACCGCCATTGGCGCCGCCGGCCCAGACGCTTTCCGCATCCACTTTCAGAAAACCGTAGATCGTCACGCTGTCGGTCTGCGCTGCCGCTGATGCCGCCATTGAAGTCAGCCCCGCCGTAATCAAGCCCTTCATCGTCTGATTGATTGCCTGTCTCATCCCTGAATCTCCTCCATAGAGTTGTTGTCGATGTTTTTATTATTTGGAGAAAATAATAATTCATATGAATTTATATGTATACGTATAAATTTAATTTGAATTTATTTGATTTTATGGGAATCAATTGAGAGGGTGGGATAGATAACGCCACTGTCATTCCCGCGAACGGATGAGTGCCAACGGCCTTGAAACGTTCTGATCAGGGAAGGACTGGCAAAAGAAAAGGCGCCGGTCAGAAGACGGGCGCCTTTAGGAGGAAGGAAGAGATGCGAAGGCCTACGCCTGATGTTCCTTGATCATCTCCAGCACGTGGATGCTCAGGCGGGTGGTGTGATTGCGCATCGCCAGATAAGCCTTTTCCGGATCGGACGCAAGGATCGCCGCGATGATGGCATCGTGTTCTTCATGCGACACGGTCAGGCGCTTGTCCACGCCGGCCTGCGCTGCGCGGAACATCGCCAGGCGGTCGCGCAGGTTTTCAATCGTGTCGGCCAGGCTCTTGTTATGCGCGCCGGCGCAGATCAGATTGTGGAATTTTTTGTTCAGCGTCAGATAGCCGGCATCGTCGCCGTTGGCCACGCATTCCTGGCTTTGCAGATGGACCAGCTCCAGCTGTTTCTTTTGCACCGCGCTCATTCGCTCGGCACAGATGCGGCAGCACAGGGCTTCCAGCTCGCACATGGCTTCCAGCATGTCGGCCAGTTCGTCGACGCCGATGCTGGTGACGATGCCGCCCTTGCGCGGCTTCAACTCGATCATGCCGCGCGCGGCCAGCTCGCGCAGCGCCTGGCGGATCGGGGTGCGCGACACCTTGAAGCGCTCGGACAGGGCGATTTCTTCCAGCGCGGAGCCGGGTGGCAGCACGCCGCTGATGATTTCATCGGTCAGGGTGCGATAGATGCGAAGAGAGATGGTTTCCATTCTTGCGTTCTCGGTTTTCTTGGATGGCCGGTTTTATGAAGGCTGCAGGTGATTCAATTTGTGATGCAGATGGCTATATTTTACATCGCTTGCACTATAGCAAAAATCTATACCTGTAGCTGGATAAGATCAAAAGTATCTAATTATATTTTTATGGATACATTTAAAAATTAAAGTATACATATAAAAAATCCCTGAGTAGAATCAGCCGTTGTGTATATCAAGTATTTTGCTTTCATCTACTCATATAAAGAGGAGGCTGCACCATGGCTAACAAACTGCGTCACATCGCTATCTCCGTTCCCGACCCCTGGAAAACGGCGGAGTTCTACCAGCAGGCTTTCGGCTTCAAGAAGGTCGGCGAGACCGATTCTTCCCTGGCGCGCGGCGTCTACCTGAGTGACGGCACCATGTCGCTGGCGCTGCTGAACTACAAGACCGACGAAGCTGCCGGCGACCGTGGCCGCGAGTTCATCGGCCTGCACCACATCGGCGTCTGGGTTGACAACATCGTCGATGCGCGCAAGGACGTCGAACAAGCCGGCGGCGAGTACTACATGGGCGAAGTGCCGGTGAAAGGCAACATCTTCTACGAAGTCAAATACAAGGATCCCGACGGCGTCATCTGCGACCTGACCGATCACGGCTGGGGCGGCGCTTCCAAGGACGGCCCGGCGGCCAGCGCCAAAGGCGAAGGTCCGGCCTTGCGGCATCCCGATCTGAAGGCGGATCGCAGCGGGATCTGATTTTCGTTGCTATTCCAGTTGCGCCCGGCCGGACGGATAGTCTGGCCGGGCGTTTGCTTTTTTGATCCTGGTGTTGAGCTACGGCGTTTTATCAATGCAACGGTGAAGTACTGAACGACGCTGGGTCCTGATTTTCGTCAGGACGACGGAGATGGCGATTGGCGTCTTCTCTAAATAATGAGTTTTCAACTGGCCCTGTTCCTTTACTCCGTCGTCCCAGCGCACGCTGGGACCCAGTGTCGTACGCTGCTAAGTCACGAGATTGCTCAGTGTCGTCCCATTTTCAAGCGCAAGAACATTGCTCTCAAACATTCGCAGCTGCGCCAGCAAGGCCTCCGGCGAACGGCCCGAGATATGCGGCGTCAGCAGCAGGCTGTCGAATGTACGAAATGCCTCCGGTATCGTCGGCTCCCCATCGACCACATCCAGTGCTGCGCCCGCAATGCTTTTGCTGGCGAGCGCCTCAATCAATGCCGCCGTATCAACCACACTGCCGCGCGCGATATTGATCAGAAATCCCCGCGGCCCCAAAGCTTGCAGCAAATCGCGATTGGCCAAATGTCGCGTCGCCGGTCCGCCGGGGCAGGCCAGGATCAGATAGTCGCTACGAGCCGCCAGCTCCAGCGGTGTGGCGCAGTACAAGTAAGGCACATGCTCGCGTGCACGGCGCGCGTGATACGCAACTTCCATGTCGAAGGCCGCTGCACGGCGCGCGATCTGTTCGCCTATATTTCCCAGTCCGACGATGCCCAGCCGCTTGCCGTTGACGGTGGGGCGCGCTGCGCGATTGCTTTCCCAGCCGCCGGCTTTGACCGCGGCATCGAGCAGGTGCAGGCCGCGCGATATCGCCAGCATCAGCGCCATGGCGTGATCGGCGACGGTGGCGTTGTTGGCGCCGGGTGCGTGCGTAACGGCGATACCCAATTCTTTGGCGGCAATCAGGTCGATGTTTTCATAGCCGGCGCCGAACGCACTGATCAGTTTCAACTCCGGCATTGCCCGCATCTGCGCACGACTCAATCCGGTTGAGCCGTTGGTCAGCACGACGCACGCCGATTGCACATCGTCGCTTTGCCAGTCTATGCCCCGAGGGGCATAGCGCACTGCCGGTAGCGCCGGGTTATCGCGCAACTGCGCCACCAGCTCGTCAGCCAGCGGAATCAGGATCAGCAATTCAGGGAAAGGGGGCATCGGCATTCTCATCAAGGTTGGTAAAAATTGAAAAGCCATATGAATACATAGTGATTCTTATGTATAAAAATTTTTACATATTTGTATTGCAATGTATACGTATAAGTTTTAATGTATTCATATTGGTTGTTTTGAAGTGCTTAAATTTTTTGAGGGGAAGCGATCTTGGCTTGGTATGCGATTGCAACGTATGTGCAGAACGAGGGCGGGCAGGCGCGCCCCGCATTGGTGCTGGATGAGGTCTTGTTCGATCTGGCGGAAGTCGTCAAGGCCAGCCGCAACGGCGGTCTCGCTGTGAACGAGGTTTCCAGCGTCTCGGCGCTGATCGGCGCCTGGGATGTGCAGAACACACAGTTGAAGAATCTGGCGGAGTTGCTGCCGAGTCTGGTCGCTGCCGGCGCAGTGAAACCGCTCGCCACGTCGGCCTACAAGCTGGCAGCGCCGTTCGTGCCGGGCCGTATCTTCGCCACCGCGTCCAACTACTACGATCACGCCGCCGAGATGGGCACCGAACTGGCGCCGCGCGCCGAGAGTTCGCCGTATTGCTTCATGAAGGCGGAAACCAGCGTCACTGCCACCGGGACCGATGTCGTCATGCCCGGCAATACCGAAAAACTCGATTGGGAAGTCGAGCTCGGCGTCATCATCGGCCGCCGCTGCAAGAACGTGTCGGTTGCCGAAGCCTATGACGTCATCGCCGGCTACACCGTATTCAACGACATCAGCGCGCGTGACCTCAATCGCCGCACCGACTATCCGTTCAAGCACGACTGGTTCCGCGGCAAGAGTTTCGACACCTTCGGACCCATGGGCCCGTGGATCGTGCCGCGCGACTGCATCGCCGATCCGCAGAAGCTGCGCATGCAGTTGCAGGTCAACGGCGAAATGATGCAGGACGACACCGCCGAGGGCATGATCTTCAACATCGCTGAGCAAATCGCTTACCTGTCCGGCATTCTCACGCTGCAGCCAGGCGACCTGATCGCTACCGGCACGCCGGATGGCGTAGGCATGGGCCGCGGCGTCTATCTCAAGCCGGGCGACGAAATGATCGCCTCCATCGAGCGCATCGGCAGCATCCGCAACAAGGTTGTCGCCGCCGCACTTTGACAATGAAATACAAGAAGCTCGCTTAAGCGGTACATGCAGCATTCAACGGAGAATGTGATGGTCATCAGCAAGTGCATCAAGAAGTTTCTGGTTTCTGTAGTGATCGGTTCCTGCTGCGCCGCGCCCGCGGTTGCTGCGGACAAGGTGAAATTCAACCTGGCCTGGTTGCCGCAGGGCAGCACCGGCGGCATCCTGGTGGCGATCGCCAAAGGCTTCTACGCCGAAGCCGGTCTCGATGTCAGCGCGGTGCGTGGATACGGCGGTCAGCGCACCGTCAACGAAATCGATCAGGGCCTGTTCGAATTCGGTTATGGCGATCCGATCAGCGTCATGTTGAATCGCGCGCAAGGCGGCAAGACCGTGATGGTCGGCACCATCAACACCCGCTGGCCGGCGGCGCTGTGCTACATCGACAAGCCGGAGCGCAAGCTGCAAAAGCCGGCCGACCTCAAAGGGCTTTCCCTCGGCGGCGGTGCGGCATCGCCTTTGCAAAACATCGTGCCAAGCTGGCTGCAGGCCAACAAGCTGCCGGCTGATCACATCAAGCTGTTGCGCCTCGATCCATCGGTGATCAATTCATCCTTCCTCGAAGGCCGCATTGATCTGGCCGAATGCTGGGATGGCGCCAACAAGCCCATCCTCGAAGCTCTGCTGCAAAAGGACGGCAAGAAGCTGGGCTGGATGCGCTATCGCGATTTCAACCTCAATCTTTATGGCAACGGCATCGTGACTACCGAAAAACTGGTGGCGAGCAATCCCGATCTGGTCAAACGTTTCGTGCAGGCGACGTATCGCGGATTCGAGTATCAGCGCACCCACGCCAGGGAAGCCGCCGACGCCATCGCCTCGCAGCAAAAGCTGATGGACAAAGGCATCCTGCTGCAGCAAATTACGGAAACCAATCAGATCATCGACGACCCGGAAGCCGACAATAAAAAACTGGGCTGGATGCGCGCCGACCGCATGCAGGCAACCGTCGATTTTGTGAGGAAGGCATTCAATCTGCAAGCGCCTATCAAACCGAGCGACATCTACACCAACAAGTTCGTAGAGTAGGCGTCAGTGAGCAAATCAAGGAGGAAATGAATGGAAGCAATGCGGGAAACAATACGACCAAAGCGTCTCGGCCATCTCGTGCTGGCCGTGCGCGACATCCAGGCTTCGGTCAAGTTCTACACCGAGATTCTGGGCTTGCAAGTGTCCGACTGGATCAGCGATCAGATGGTGTTTTTGCGCGCCGGCACCGATCACCACGATCTGGCGCTCTCGCAGATTCCCAAGGATTCACCGGACATCGATGACCTGCCGCGCTACAGCCGTCCCGGCATGGAACATTTTTCCTATCTGGTGGAAGACCGCGCCGAAATGGATCGCGCCGCAGAATTCCTGCAACAGAAGGGCGTCGAAATCGTGCGCGGCATCGGCAAGCACGGACCTGGCGAAAACCTGTTCCTGGTCTTCAAGGATCCGGACGGCAACAACGTCGAAATCTACTGCGAGATGACGCAGATCACGCCCGAGTCGAACTACGAACCCAAGGTCTGGGAGCGCAATATCGATTCCTTCGATCAGTATCGCTTCAAGCATTTTGTGGTGCCGCCGCCGCAGGCCGTGATCGACGCCAAGACCAACAAAAAGTAAACCGATAAGAAGCGTGTGGACGCGTCCGCCTGCTGCAGTGACGCAGCAGGAAGGGAGCGTTCGCGCCCATGATTTCAAAAAATGAAAGCAGGAGGAGACAAATGAAACGCTGGATAGAGGCCATCGTTTTCTGGGGCGCGTTTGCGCTCTTGTGGGAATACGGCGTCGCCGCGCTCGGCGTGCGGCGCTATCTGCTGCCGCCGCTGAGCGCTGTGGTACTGGCAGGCTGGGATGCGCGCGACATGGTCGTCAGCGACACCTGGGTGACACTGACCGAAGTGCTGGTCGGCTTCGTCGCAGCGGTGGCCGGCGGCGTACTGCTGGGCATGCTGATTCATTTCAGCGACTTCACGCGGCGCACTTTGTATCCCTTTATCGCCGCGCTGCAAAGCATGCCGAAGATCGCGCTGGCGCCGTTGATGATCGTCTGGTTCGGCTATGGCTTTGCGTCCAAGATTGCAGCGACTTTTCTGTTTGCTTTTTTTCCGGTGGTGATCGCGACGCTGGGCGGCCTGTCGGGCATCGCCGCCAATCTGGATGAACACTTCCGCGCACTCGGCGCCTCGCGCTGGGACACCTTCTGGCGTCTGCATGTGCCGGCGGCGCTGCCCAGTTTCATCGACGGCATCAAGATCTCCATGCCGCTGGCGGTGATCGGCGCCATCGTCGGCGAGTTCATCGGTTCGGAAGAAGGCCTCGGCCATCTGATCACGCTGGCGACTGCCAACGCCAAGACCGATCTGATGTTTGCGGCGATCCTGGTCATCACGGTGCTGGCGACTTTCCTGTACTGGATTGTGGAAGTGGTGTCGCGCCTGGTGTGGTGGCGCGGGAAGGCGGTGTAACGATGGGACAGACAATGACGCTCAGAAACCTGAAAGCCGTACCTGCGGAAGAAACCATGAACGAGTCCGGCGCCATCTGCGTACGCAATGTAGTGAAACGCTATCCCGGCAAGCACGCCGTCAATGCGCTGGAGGATGTATCGCTGACGATCCGCGAACGTGAATTCGTCTCCATCCTCGGTCCCAGCGGCTGCGGCAAGAGTACTTTGCTGCGCATCGTCGCCGGCCTGGTGCCGCACAACGAAGGCGAGGTGCTGGTCAACAACAAACCGGTCAAGGGACCGTCGCCGGAGATCGGTGTGGTCTTCCAGACCAGCAACATGCTGCCATGGCTGACCGTGGAAAAGAACATGATGCTGGGAGCGCAACTGCGCAAGCTGCCGGCGGAGCAGACCGCAGAGAAAGTGCGCGGCCTGATCAAGATGCTCGGCCTGTCCGGCTTTGAACACAATCATCCCCATCAGCTGTCGGGCGGCATGCGCCAGCGCGCGTCGATCGGCCAGATCCTAGCGCTCGATCCCGGCATCCTGCTGATGGATGAACCCTTCGGCGCGCTCGATGCGCTGACGCGCGATTTGCTCAACGTTGAGTTGCTGCGCATCTGGCAGGAACGCATGCAGACCGTCATGCTGATCACGCACAGCATCCAGGAGGCGGTTTTCCTGTCGGATCGCGTGCTGGTGATGTCCGGGCGCCCGGGCCGCATCCTGCATGACATCAAGATCGACTTGCCGCGTCCGCGCCTGCCGGAAAACATCAAGGGCAATCCGCGCTACGGCCAGTACATCGCCGAGATCAGCAAGATCATGGGAGTCTACTGATGCAGGACAAGGTTTTCCCCGGATTGTCAGACCAAAGCGCCGCTGCCTTGCTGGCGCTGGGGCCGGTCTGGCGCAACGACATCAATCTTCATCGCCAGACAGTGGTCGATATTTATACGCCGCTGCTCAATGCCGTCGGCAAGGACGGCATCATCGTCACGCGCGATATCGCCTATGGCGAGCATGTGCGTCAGAAACTCGACGTCTATCTGCCGCGCGGTGCTTCCACGCAGCGGCGTCCGGTGGTGATGTTTGTACACGGCGGCGCTTTCCTGCGCGGCAATATGAACTCCAACGAGCAGATCTACGGCAACGTGCTGTACTACTTCGCTCGCCAGGGCATGGTCGGCATCAACGTCGAATATCGCCTTGCGCCGGAAGCGCCGTACCCGGCCGGTTCTGACGATGTCGCTGCTGCAGTGGCGTGGGCGAAGGCGCACGCGCATGAATACGGCGGCGATTCTGATCAGATCATCCTGATCGGTCACTCAGCCGGCGGCGCGCATGCCGCCAGTTACATCGCCGATCCGCGCGCGCGTCCGGCGGCAGGGCATGGTGTGGCCAAGCTGGTGCTGATCAGTGCTCGCCTGCGCGCCGACGTGCATGCCGACAATCCCAACGCGGGTGGCGTCAGGGCTTACTGGGGTGAAGACGCAGATCGGTATGAGCAAGTCTCACCGGTAACGTATGCGGCCAACATCGACGTGCCGCTGATGATCGCCGTCGCCGAGCATGAGAATCCTTATCTCGATGTGTATGCGGCCGAGCTGTTCTGGCGCGTCAGCCAGGCGCGCGGAAGAGCGCCGCGTTTCGTGCAGGTGCGCCATCACAACCACACTTCCATCGTCGCCCATATGGATACGGACGACGACATGCTGGGTCGGCAGATTCTCGATTTCATCGCGACCACCTGATCGGCCAGAGATCGTTTCATTCTGAGAGAACCTTTATGAGCACATTGAGCAAGTCATCTGCCGTACTGTCCGGCGTATTCGCACCGGTGGTTACACCGTTCAAATCCGACCTGAGCGTCGATACCGATCTGTTCATCCGCCACAGCCGCTGGCTGCTCAGCCAGGGCACAGGACTGGCGATCTTCGGCACCAATAGCGAAGCCAATTCGCTGACCGTTGCCGAGCGCAAGCAATTGCTCGATCGCCTGATCAGCGAAGGACTGGATCCTGCACGCATGTTGCCGGGTACTGGTTGCTGCGCCCTCGACGACACCGTCGCACTGACGCGCCATGCCGTCGATGCCGGTTGCGCCGGCGTGCTGATGCTGCCGCCGTTTTATTACAAAGGCGTTTCCGACGATGGCCTGTACAAGTACTACGCCGAGGTCATTGCGCGCGTCGATTCGCCCAGGCTCAGGCTTTACCTGTATCACATCCCGGCCTTCACCGGCGTGCCGATCACGCTGACCTTGATCGAACGTTTGATCAAGAATTTTCCCGAGACTGTGGTCGGCATCAAGGACAGTTCCGGCGATTGGGACAACGTCGCCGCGATGCTGAAAGCGTTTCCCGGTTTTGCGATTTTTCCGGCATCCGAATCCTTCCTGTCGCGCGCGCGTCCGCTGGGCGCCGCCGGTTGCATCTCGGCTACAGCCAATATCAATCCGGCAGGCATCAGCAAGCTGGGTGCCGATTGGAACAAGGATGGCGGTAAGCAATTGCAGCAGCAGGCCGACGCCGTGCGCCAGATCTTCCAGCGCTATCCGATGATCGCCGCGCTCAAATTCGCCACCGCGCATTACAGCGACAACCCTGTGTGGGAAAACGTTCGTCCGCCACTCAGCGGCCTGAGCGCGGAAAACAAATCGCAGCTGCTGGCCGAGCTGAAGCAGATCGGTTTCGGCATGCCGGGACTGGCAGGCTGACATGGCGGGCACTGCGACACAAACCAAACCGCTCGGCAAATATCCTTACGTGAGGCGCGGCGGCGACTACCTCTTCGTCTCGGGGATGAGCGCACGCCTGGCCGACGGCAGCGTACCGGGCGACGTGCGCGAACAGACGCATGTCGTCATCGGAAAAATCCGCGACGCCTTGCAGACCGTCGACGCGGATCTCACCGACTGCGTGGCCATTACCAGCTATCTGGTGAACATGCGCGATTTCGACGGCTATAACGCCGTCTACGGCGAATATTTCAGCGAGCAGGGACCGACCCGCACCACCGTGGCCGTACATCAACTGCCGCATCCCGACATGCTGGTGGAACTGACCGCGACCGCCTACAAACCGATCAGGTGAATACGATGAACGACATGATTTCCGACCAGGCGCTGGACCGCTTGTTTCGCCAGGCGCGCACGCAGAACGGCTGGCTGCCGGAAAAAGTCAGCGACGACGATCTGCATCAGATTTACGCGCTGATGAAGCTTGCGCCGACCAGCGCCAATTGTTCGCCTGCGCGCGTCCTGTTTTTACGTACCGAGCAAGCGAAGGAGCAACTGCGACCGGCACTCAATCCAGGTAACGTGGAGAAAGTCATGACCGCGCCGGTGGTGGCGGTCATCGCCTACGACACGCAGTTCTACGACTTGCTGCCGCAACTGTTTCCGCACAATCCCGGCATGCGCGATCTGTTCGCGTCCAAGCCGGCGCTGGCCGAAGCCACCGCGTTTCGCAACAGCAGCCTGCAGGGCGCCTACCTGATGCTGGCGGCGCGCAGCGTAGGTCTCGACGTCGGCCCGATGTCGGGTTTCGATGCGGACAAGCTCAATGCCATCTTCTTTGCAGATGGCCGTTATCGTGTCAACTTCCTTTGCAATCTCGGCTACGGCGATACAAGCAAGTTGTTTCCACGCAGTCCGCGTCTCGATTTCGATCAGGCCTGTCAACTACTCTGAGTTTTCTTCTCATGCAATTTCTTCCCGAACTGATTTCTTACCTCGCGCTGGGCGCGGCCACCGGCGTGCTGGCCGGCTTGCTGGGCGTTGGCGGCGGCACTGTGATCGTGCCGGCGCTGGTGTTCATCTTCGCCGCGCACGGTTTTCCTTCCGACTACGTACAGCATATGGCGCTGGCGACCTCGATGGCGTCGATCCTGTTCACGTCGGTGTCCAGCCTGCGCGCCCATCACGCGCGCGGGGCCGTTGACTGGGCCATCGTCAGGCGCATCACGCCGGGCATCATGCTGGGAACCTTGCTCGGGGCCTGGCTGGCATCGCAGATGTCGAGCCAGTTGCTTAAGATGATCTTCATCGCGTTCGCCTATTTTGTAGCGGCGCAGATGCTGCTCAACCTGAAACCGAAAGCCAGCCGGCAGTTGCCGCAGACACCGGGATTGTTCGGTGCAGGCGGCGCCATCGGTGTGTTCTCCAGTTTCGTCGGCATTGGCGGCGGCACTTTATCCGTGCCGTTCATGACCTGGTGCAATGTGCAACTGCATACGGTGATCGGCACCTCGGCCGCGCTGGGTTTTCCGATTGCGCTGGCGGGGACGATTGGCTTTGTCGTCAATGGCTTGCGCGTGGAGAATCTGCCATCGCCCAGTGTCGGCTTCGTCTACCTGCCGGCGCTGATCGGCATTGCGGTGGCGAGCGTGTTCACCGCACCGCTCGGTGCGCGTATGGCGCATGCCTTGCCGGTCGCCAGGCTAAAAAAATTGTTTGCATTGATGCTGATCGCAGTCGGCACAAAGATGCTGATCGGGATGCTATAAGTCGCGGGGCATTTTTCAGCGATTTCTTTTTTACGGAACAGAACATGAACGCATTGCATCCATTTCACCTGGCTTTTTTTGTACGCGATCTCGACGAAGCGCGTGCTTTCTATGGCGGCGTGCTGGGTTTCTCGGAAGGCCGCAGTACCGGGCGCTGGGTCGACTTCGATTGCATGGGACACCAGCTGTCGCTGCATCTGAAAAAGGAACTGGTGGTGCCGCAGGGCGCCGGCAACGTCGACGGCAACAACGTGCCCATCCCGCACTTCGGCATCATCCTCGATCAGGCATCGTGGGAAGCACTGGCCGGGCGTATTGCGGCGGCCGGCGTGCAATTCATCGTCGAACCGCAGACCCGTTTCAAGGGCGAACCGGGAGAACAGTCGACCATGTTCTTTCAGGATCCGTCGGGCAACTCGCTGGAGTTCAAGGGCTTTGCATCGATGAATCAGATTTTCGCAAAATGATCCATTGAGCAATTTACTAAGCAATTCATTAAGCACGCTGCATCACTCAGGGGAAATACCATGCTGTCCTCGCTTCGCACCCGGCTGATTGTCATTTGCGTCCTGATCGTGGCGTTCGCCATGATCGCCTTAAGCGCCGCCAATATTGTCAGCGTGCGACGCGATACGCTGGATGCACTCAATATCCAGATGGAGCAGCTCACCGGCAGCCACGCTGCCAATATTGCCGATTGGGTGCGCAGCAAGCGGACGATCACCGGGTCAATGAAGCAGGCGCTCAGGCAGAGCGATGTTGTTCCCATCATCGCTGCCGCCAAGGAAGCCGGTGCGTTCGATGATGCGTACATTGCCTACCCGGATAAACGCATGCTGGCGCTGCACGACATGCCGCCCGGTTACGACCCGACCGGACGGCCCTGGTATGTGCAGGCGATGAATGCCGGCGCGCCGGTGCTGACGGTACCGTATGTCGATGCCACCACCGGCAAGCTGGTAGTGACGTTTGCCGAAGCGGTCGGCGGCAAGGGCGATCTCAAGGCGGTGGTCGGCTCTGACGTGCAGCTCGACAATGTCGTGCGCAATGTGGCCGGCATCAAGCCGACGCCGGCCAGCTTTGCCTTCATCGTCGGCAAGGACGGCGTGATCATCACGCATCCGAACAAAGAACTGGCACTGAAGCCGGTCTCGGCGCTCGATCAGTCGCTGACGCCGCAAACGCTGTCAGCGATGGAACAGCAGGGCGGCGAGGTGAAGATCAACGGCGTCAGAGAGCTGGTCTACGTTCGTGCAATCGAAGGCACCGACTGGTCGCTGGTGGTGGCGCTTGATTACGCCGAGGCCACGCATTCGATCCGCTCCCTCGTCGTCACGTCGGTGATAGCGGCAATTCTGGCGATCGCCGCCGCCGCAGGCCTGCTGACCTGGACCATCACCAGCTTGCTGAAGAGGTTGGGACTGGTGCGCGATGCGCTGGAAGACATTGCCTCCGGCGAGGGAGATCTGACCTGCCGCCTCAATGCAGACGGCCGCGACGAACTGTCGCAGATTGCCGGCGCGTTCAATCGCTTTACCGGCAAGATTGCGGCGACGCTGCTGGAAATCCGGCACGCCAGCGAATCCGTCAAAACCTCATCGAGCGAAATCGCCCGCGGCAATCTGGACCTGTCCGGCCGCACAGAGCAGCAGGCAGGCTCACTGGAAGAGACGGCGTCGGCGATGGAAGAACTCACCTCCACCGTCAAGCAGAATGCCGACAACGCGCGTCAGGCCAACCAGCTTGCCGTGTCCGCATCCGAGGTGGCGGTTCAGGGCGGAGCGGTAGTGGCGCAGGTGGTCGATACCATGGGATCAATCAACGCCTCGGCGCGCAAGATCGTCGATATCATCAGCGTGATCGACGGCATCGCTTTTCAGACCAATATTCTTGCGCTCAATGCGGCAGTAGAAGCGGCGCGTGCCGGTGAACAGGGGCGTGGTTTTGCAGTGGTGGCGTCGGAGGTGCGCAGTCTTGCTCAACGCAGCGCTACCGCAGCCAAGGAAATCAAGACGCTGATCGATGCATCCGTGCATGCGGTCGACACCGGCAGTCAATTGGTGGAGCAGGCCGGCAATACCATGACCGAAGTGGTGTCCAGCGTGCGTCGCGTGACCGGCATTGTCGGTGAGATCACAGCTGCCAGCCAGGAGCAAAGCACAGGCATCGCCGAGATCGGCCGCGCCATCACGCAGATGGACGAGGCGACGCAGCAGAATGCCGCGCTGGTGGAGCAGGCTGCCGCTGCCGCGCAATCCTTGCAGGATCAGGCTGCGCACTTGGCAGACATCGTGGCCGAATTCAAGCTCGATGACCGGGTGGTCGCGCCAGTCGCTCTTGCAGCCAGGCGCGCTGTCGATATCACGCCGCCCGTGCCGGTCATCAGGAAAGAGGTCGCGAAGCTTGCTGCCGCCAAGCCCAAGACTCCCGGCGAGAGCAAGCCGGTTAAAAGCGGCAGTGATGAGAACGGATCCTGGGAAGAGTTTTAAACACGGCGGGTAAAAATAAAAAGGCGTCGGTAAGGTACCGACGCTTTTTTATACGCGCAACGGAAGTGTTTTCTATGCCTGTTTCTTCAGCAGGTGCATGTCGCCGAACAGCTTCTGCATGCCGCTGTGAGCGATGAAGGTGAGGTTGTAGGGATGCTCGGCGACGGCGCGAGGGAAGCGCTCCACGACCGGCAAGCCGTGCAACTGTTCCGCTATCTTTCCCCACAGGACCAGTGTCGGCAGCGTCTTCTTGCCGGCTTCGGCATGTTCCGCCAATCCTTTCAAGACGGTCTCAAAGAATGGTTTCCAGGCCTTGGCGTCCTTGACCGGCGCCACGTGCGTGCGGAACACCAGGCTGGCGTTAAGCAGCAGGAAGCCTTGTGCAGTCAGGTTGTCCTGGAGGTCGGACAGCGTCTGGATTGTGCCGGCAGTGTCGGCCTGCGCCTGGGCGGCGATATCGAGCAGGGCGTCGCCGCTGGTGTTGTCAACGGAGACCTTGCCGTCCGCGACCAGCAGCATCTTCATGAAGTTGCGCAGCGAGGTGGCGCGATTGACTTGTTTGGACAAGCCCTTGTCCGACCACAGCGATCCGACTGCGCCATCCATGAAGCACACCCCGGTGGCGCTGGCTGCGCGCGGATACGGACCTTCACCGACCAGTACGTAACGCACCTTGTCGATCGGCTGCAGGAAGGCGGCAAAGAGGCGGCCATCCGTCGGCAGATAGGTGACGTCTTCCACCAATGCCGGCAAATAGGCCGGGTCTTTGTCGGCGATTGCTTGCAGGCCGGTTTTCAGGATGGCTTGCCAGGAAGGATCGGCAGAGGCGCAGAGATCGAGCAGGGCGGAAGGAACGGTAGCCGGCATGAGAAGTATCTTGTGAATGGAGTCGGTAAATAAAAAGCTGCCCGCATGATACGCCAATGCGAAATCAATGCGGGCAGCTCCGGATGCTTCGTTCTGTTTGAATGAAACTGCGTGAAACTGAGTGAAACGCGTCAGGCCACCGCCACGTTATCGTCACCCGCAGCGCCGAACAATTGCTGCTTGAGCTGATGCAACTGATCGCGCACCTTCGCAGCCTTTTCGAACTCCAGGTTCTTGGCGTGATCCAGCATGAGTTTTTCCAGGCGCTTGATTTCCTTGCTGACCTGCTTTTCGCTCATGGCCTCGTAGTTGGCCTGTTCTTGCGCGACCATCAGTTCGACACGCGCTTCCTGCGGGCTGTAGACGCCGTCGATGAGTTCGCGGATTTCTTTCTTGATGCCCATCGGCGTGATGCCGTTGGCTTCGTTGAAGGCGACCTGCTTGGCCCGGCGCCGTTCAGTTTCGCCGATGGCGCGGTGCATCGAGTCGGTGACCTTGTCGCCGTACAGGATCGCCATGCCGTTGAGGTTACGCGCGGCGCGGCCGATGGTCTGGATCAGGCTGCGCTCGGAACGCAGGAAGCCTTCCTTGTCGGCATCGAGGATCGCCACCAGCGACACTTCCGGGATGTCCAGACCTTCGCGCAGCAAGTTGATGCCGACCAGCACGTCGAAGGTGCCAAGACGCAGATCGCGGATGATTTCCACGCGTTCGACGGTGTCGATATCGCTGTGCAGGTAGCGCACCTTGATGCCGTTGTCGCTCAGGAATTCCGTGAGCTGCTCCGCCATACGTTTGGTCAGCGTGGTCACCAGCACGCGCTCGTTCTTTTTGACGCGGATGGTGATTTCCTGCATCAGGTCATCGACCTGCGTGGTGGCGGGGCGCACCTGAATGAGGGGATCCACCAGACCGGTCGGGCGCACCACTTGCTCGACCACCTGATCGGCGTGGCTGTTTTCGAAATCCGCCGGCGTGGCCGAGACGAATACGGTCTGGCGCATCTTGCCCTGGAACTCGTCGAACTTCAGCGGACGATTGTCGAGCGCTGACGGCAAGCGGAAACCGTAGTCGACCAGGTTGGTCTTGCGCGCGCGGTCGCCGTTGTACATGCCGTTCAGCTGACCGATCAGTACGTGCGACTCGTCGAGGAACATGATCGCGTCTTGCGGCAGGTAGTCGACCAGCGTCGGCGGCGGATCGCCGGCCTTGGCGCCGGAAAGATGGCGCGAGTAGTTTTCGATGCCTTTGGTGAAGCCGATCTCGGTCATCATCTCGATGTCGAAGCGGGTGCGCTGTTCCAGACGCTGTTCTTCGATCAGCTTGTTTTCCTTGCGGAAAAATTCCAGGCGCTCGCGCAGTTCGTCCTTGATGGTTTCGATGGCGCGCAACACGGTGGCGCGCGGCGTGACGTAGTGCGAACCGGGATAGACGGTGAAGCGCGGAATCTTCTGGCGCACGCGGCCGGTCAGCGGGTCGAATAGTTGCAGGCTGTCGATTTCGTCGTCGAACATTTCGATGCGCACCGCCAGTTCGGCATGTTCCGCCGGGAACACGTCAATGGTGTCGCCGCGCACGCGGAAGGTGCCGCGGCCGAAGTCGACTTCGTTGCGCGAGTATTGCATCTGGATCAGGCGGGCGATGACGTCGCGCTGGCTGACCTTGTCCTTGGCGCGCAAGGTCAGGATCATCTGATGGTATTCATTCGGATTACCGATACCGTAGATGGCGGAAACAGTTGCCACAATCACAACGTCGCGGCGCTCCATGAGCGACTTGGTGCAGGACAGGCGCATCTGTTCGATGTGCTCGTTGATCGAAGAATCTTTTTCGATGAACAAGTCGCGCTGAGGTACGTAGGCTTCCGGCTGGTAATAGTCGTAGTAGCTGACGAAATATTCGACCGCATTCTGCGGAAAGAACTCACGAAATTCGCTATATAACTGCGCCGCCAGCGTTTTGTTCGGTGCGAAGACGATCGCAGGCCGGCCGAGGCGGGCGATGGTATTGGCCATCGTGTAGGTCTTGCCCGAACCGGTAACGCCGAGCAAGGTCTGGAAGAACAGACCGTCATTGACGCCTTCGACCAGCTTGTCGATCGCTGCGGGCTGATCGCCGGCAGGCGGGAAGGGCTGGTACAGGCGGTACGGCGAATCCGGGAAAGTCAGGAACTTACCCTCGTCGAGAGTAGGGGCAACGGTACTTAGGGGGGATAAATCAGCCATTGTCATTCGACCTTTGGTAAAATTATGCGTTGCAAAACGGTGCTCGGCTCGCGGCTTTGCCCTGCATCCATCCCGACTGCAATCACTTTTGCAGCTAACTTTTTATGTTATCACGATGAACGCACCTCTCTCAGCCTCCTCCCTTTTCACCGCCATCGAAATGGCGCCACGCGACCCTATTCTCGGCATTACGGAAGGTTTCAATGCCGACAAGAATCCAGGCAAGACCAACCTCGGCGTCGGCGTCTATTACGACGATAACGGCAAGGTGCCGCTGCTGGAGTGCGTGAAAAAAGCGGAAGCTGAACTGGCAGCCAAACTGGCGCCGCGTACTTATCTGCCGATCGATGGTCTGGCAACGTACGACAAGGCAGTCCAGGAATTGGTATTTGGTGCCGACAGCGCGGTTGTTCAAGAGAAGCGTGCAATCACCGTGCAAGCCCTGGGCGGCACCGGTGCACTGAAGCTGGGCGCCGACTTCCTGAAGCATTTTTCGCCGGCAGGCACCCAAGTCTGGATCAGCGATCCAAGCTGGGAAAACCACCGTGCACTGTTTGAAATGGCGGGCTTTACCGTCAACAACTATCCTTACTATGATGCGGCCACTCGCGGCGTGAACTTCGCCGGCATGCTGGATGCGCTCAAGACCATGGCTGCTGGCTCGGTCGTGCTGCTGCATGCATGCTGCCACAATCCGACCGGCGCTGATCTGACGGCCGATCAATGGACGCAAGTGATCGAAGTCGTGACATCGCGCGGCCTGATTCCTTTCCTCGACATGGCTTACCAGGGTTTTGGCGACGGCATCGAAGAAGACGGCAAGGTGGTGCGCCGCTTCGCCGAAGCCGGCGGTCCGCTGTTCGTGTCGAACTCGTTCTCGAAGTCGTTCTCGCTGTATGGCGAACGCGTTGGCGCACTGAGCATCGTCGCCGCCACCAGCGAAGAAGCCGGCCGCGTGCTGTCGCAATTGAAGCGTGTCGTCCGCACCAACTATTCCAACCCGCCGATCCACGGTGGTCAGGTTGTCGCGACTGCGCTGGCATCGCCGGAACTGCGCGCACTGTGGGAAAGCGAACTGGCCGAGATGCGTGTGCGCATCCGCGAAATGCGCCAGCTGCTGGTTGCCAAGCTGAAAGAAAAAGCGCCATCGCATGATTTCGATTTCGTCATCAAGCAACGCGGCATGTTCTCGTACTCGGGCCTGACCAAGGCGCAAGTCGAACGTCTGCGTAACGAGTTCTCGATCTACGCTGTCGACACCGGCCGTATCTGCGTCGCTGCGCTGAACACCAAGAACATCGACGCCGTCGTCGACGCCATCGCTAAAGTTCTCTAAAAAGGGGAGCGCATTCCGGCCATGAAAGTGGCCGGGATGCAAAAAGGTTTTGACAGTAAGTAAAATTCCGGTCATAATCTTTTTCTCAGCTGTTCCCTTGATAGCTCAGTCGGTAGAGCGACGGACTGTTAATCCGCAGGTCCCTGGTTCGAGTCCAGGTCGGGGAGCCAAAAAATTCGAAAAGCCTCGCATCCGTGCGGGGCTTTTTCAATTTCGATAGAAGTGAAATCCTCTTCTTCGAAGTGTATTTTTCTGATGCCACACATTGAGTGAAAGTGTGGCGGCATGATGTGAGCCAAAGTTGTCAATTTCTTCTGCAAAGTTCTGGCGGGGAAATAAAAATTAGTTCATAATCGCGCCCTCAGCTGTTCCCTGATAGCTCAGTCGGTAGAGCGACGGACTGTTAATCCGCAGGTCCCTGGTTCGAGTCCAGGTCGGGGAGCCAAAAAAATTTGAAAGCCTCGCATTCGTGCGGGGCTTTTGCTTTTTGCGGTCGGAATCATGTCTGGCATGAAAGTCGCATAAGCATATTTGGTGAAGTTAGTTGACTTCAGTATCTGTATGGAATATAACTACAGTATGAAGTCGAGTCGATTTGCCGTGGCGGCACACATATTGGTCAGCGTCGAGCACGCGACCAGGGAGGGGAAAGAGTTTCTCCCCTCGTCTGCCATTGCGACCAGCGTCAATACCAATCCTGTGTTCGTGCGCGAATTGCTGTGCAGGCTGTCGAAAGCGCATCTGGTGGTGACGAAGGAAGGCCGTGGCGGCGGTGCCCAGTTGGCGCGGCCGGCTTCGCAGATCAGTCTTGCGGAGATTTACCAGGCGGTCGAAGAAGAGCCGGTGCTGAAGCACAATACGCGACCCAAGGATTTATGCTGCCCCGTCAGCTGCGGCATGGACATGGCGTTGGAGCCGGTGATCACCGAGGTCGAAAGCGCGATGCTGAAAATATTGAAGGGCAGAAAACTGTCCGAGCTTGTGAATAAAATTTCTGACGAAGTCGAATCTTAGACTTCGCATATAACGAGACAAGCTGCACCTGAAAAGAAGGATCCTCTGAGGTCCTAATTTTTACTTCATAACTGTCACTAAAAATAAGACAGTTTAAATAATCAAGTGATGCCGATGGTATTTCATCAGCATCACAGGCGACGAAACAAGGAAGCAAGCGAATGCAGTCAGTGCAGCCGGCGCAAGCCGTTTGCCGGAGCAGCATTCGATCAAGATTAATCGGCTCGGCGCTGGGGCGGCGCAAGAGCAAACAGAGTTCAGGAGTTTTATATGGAAAAGAATATCGCGGTAGGCGGCGTGCAAGATGGCGTTGCGCACGATCCGCTCAGCGCGGCCGAAAACGCGGCGTCGCCGTTGCGGTCATGGCTGTCGGTAGTATCGGTGGCGATCGGCGCTTTTGCGTTCGTGACGACTGAGTTCTTGCCGGTCGGCTTGCTGCCGCAAATCGCGCATGACCTCGGCGTTTCGCCAGGCACCGCCGGTCTGATGGTGACAACGCCGGGCGTGGTCGCGGCCATCTCGGCGCCCGGTCTGATGCTGGGAGCAGGGCGCATCAATCGCCGTTTCATTCTGCTGATGTTGTCGGTGCTGTTGCTGGCATCGAATCTGGTGTCGGCGTTTGCACCTTCGTTCGGCGTGATGCTGCTGGGCCGTGCGCTGCTTGGCGCGGCATTGGGCGGTTTCTGGACGCTGGCGCTGGCGACTGCCGGACGTCTGGTGAAGCAGGAGCATGCAGCGAAAGCCACCGCAATGATCCTGAGCGGCGTGACCTTTGCGACCGTGATCGGCGTGCCGCTGGGCACCTTCATCAGCGGTCTGTCGTCCTGGCGTGCTTCGTTCATCGCGACCGGTATCCTGGCTGCGTTGGCGCTGGCGGCGCAGACCTTGCTGCTGCCATCCTTGCCTTCCAAGGCAGCGATTCGCTTCCGTGATCTCACCACGCTGGTGAGTCGCGCCAATCCGCGCAAGAGTCTGCTGATGGTGGCGCTGGTGTTCGGCGCGCACTTTTCCTCGTACACCTATGTCGCGCCTTTCCTCGGTCAGAATGGCTTCAGCCTGTCGGCAATCACCACCGTGCTGCTGGCATTCGGCTTTGTGGGCTTCGTCTCCAATCTGGCGATCTCGGCAGTGGTGACGCGTCACCTGCAGGCATCGTTGTTCGGCATGGTGACCATTCTGATGATCGCCTTGCTGTGCCTGCCGCTGGTGCATGCTTCCAGCTTTGGCGTGACCGCCATGGTGATTGCCTGGGGCATCGCCTTCGGTGCGATTCCACTGTGCCTGAGCATCTGGCTGCAGCTGTCGTCGCCGGATCTGCCGGAAGCCGGTTCGGCGCTGTTCGTCAGCATTGTGCAGGTAGCGATTGCCGTTGGCTCGTTCGTCGGTGGTGTCGTGGTGGATGCAGTCGGCATTCCTTCCACGATGTGGCTGGGAAGCGCGCTGGGATTGCTGGGACTGGTGGCGATTGCCAGCTTCGGGATGAACAACAAGAATCTTGCCGATACCCTTCATAAGTAATTAAGCAAATGAAAAGGCTTGCAGATCAAACGCTGCAATCCTTTTTTATTTCCACTAACTTAGCGTCTCTATTGGCGATAGCGCGGATAGAGCAGGAGCAAATATCATGAATGCCAGAACCGTCAAAATCCCCGGGCCCGATCATCCGATCAATATTGAGTCAGGCAAGGCGCGCGTTGTTGTTACGTTGGGCGGTCGTACTGTAGCCGATTCCATTTCGGTACTGACGTTGCGTGAAGCGGCGTATCCTCCGGTGTATTACATTCCGCGCAAAGACGTAGACATGTCGCTGCTGGAGCGCACCGAACACAACACCTATTGTCCATACAAAGGCGAATGCGCGTACTACAGCATTCCATCGGGAGGCGAGCGTTCGGTCAATGCGGTGTGGAGCTATGAGGAGCCGTATCCGGCCGTCGCAGCGATCAAGGATCACGTCGCGTTTTATCCTGACCGGGTCGATGCGATCAAGGTTACGGAAGCCGGCTGAAACACAGGTGATGCAGGCCGCAGCCGGCTTCAATCCTTACGTCGCAAAGTCTTTGCCAGATCTGACAGCTGATAAGGCTTGTTGAGAAAAGAAAATCCGTACACGTTGCCCTGCGTTGCGTTCAGGCCGGGCAGGGGATAGCCGGATGCGAGAATGATTTTGGTGTCCGGATACTGTTCACGCGTCAGCCGGGCCAGCTCCACGCCGCTGATGCTGTTGGGCATGACTACGTCACTGAACAGAATGTCGACCGATGTGCGCTCCAGCACCTCCAACGCTTCGGCGCCGCTGGTGGCGGTGAGCGCCTCATAGCCAAGCGTGCGAAACAGCTCGGCGGTCACTTCCAGCAAGTCCAATTGATCATCGACGATCAGCACTGTTTCAACGTCGAGACGCTCGTCGCTGCGATTGCGTGCAGTATGGCTTTCCAGCATCGGCAGATAAATGGAGAAGGTCGAACCCAATCCGGCTTCACTGCTGATGACGATGTCGCCTTCCGATTGTGTGATGAAACCGTAGACCTGGCTCAGACCAAGGCCTGTGCCTTCGCCCGGCGGCTTGGTGGTGAAGAAGGGTTCGAATGCATGCGCGATGACGTCGGGTGTCATGCCGATGCCGCTATCTATGACGCGAATCTCTGCATAGAGTCCGGCAGCCAGGGTGTTGACGGCTTTATCCTTCAGGCGAATCCGATTAGTGCTGATCGCCAGTTGTCCACCTTCCGGCATGGCCTGGCAGGCGTTGACGACGAGATTGAGCAAAGCCGTTTCGAATCGTGCAGCGTCGATCTTGACGGGAATCGCGCCGGGATCCAGCTGCAGCTTGAACTGGATGGACGAGTTGCCCGCGCGTCGCAGCACTGATTCGAAATCGTTGATCAATGCATTGAGGTCATATTCTTCCGACTGCAATGGCTGTTGCCGGGCGAACGAGAGCAGCTGCTGCGTCAGGCTGGCGCCGCGCGAGATGGCGCGCCGCATGCTGTCGAGCGTGCGCGATCCCTGCAATTCCGGATGCTGCGCAACCAGCACATCCATACCGCTGGAGGCAACGGCGAGCAAGTTGTTGAAATCGTGTGCGACGCCGCCGGTGAGTTTTCCCAGCGCTTCCATTTTTTGAGATTGAAACAGGGCTGCATTGGCTTGCGCCAGCGCAGCGGCAGCCTGCTGCTTCTCGGTGACGTCGCGCGTGATTTTGGCGAAACCGAGCAGTTCGCCATTTTTCTTCGTGATCGGATCGATGACGACGCTGGCCCAGAAGCGTGTTCCATCCTTGCGGACCCGCCAGCCTTCGTCTTCGAACTTGCCTTCCGTGATGGCGATACGCAGCGCGCGCGCAGGTAATCCGGCATTCTGGTCTTCGGAGGTATAAAAGCGTGAAAAGTGTGTACCAAGAATTTCCTGCTCGGTATAACCCTTGAAGCGTTCGGCACCGCTGTTCCACGTGGTGATGTTGCCGTGGATATCCAGCATGTAGATTGCATAATCGCGGATTGAGGATACCGCGAGCTGAAGCCGCTCGGCGTCCGTCAGTTCCGCGTCGCTGGGAAATTCATCACCTGTCATCTGGCTCGTTCCTTCAAATGGTCCATCAGGCGAAATCAGCGCCGATTATTGAAAAACCTGGCTATCCTGGTGCTCGAGGTGTTCGAGGTGCACCGGCAAGATGCTAAGTATTGTGACCCGGACAAGCTTTTGACGCAATTACTGTTACGACATTGATTTGCTGCGCCGGGGGAGAGCTTGTTAAAAGAATATGACACCGTTTCAGTGAGATGCGTTGTCGCCAGGCTAAAGATCTGGCATTGCCGTCCGTTAATTGAAAGATACGAGTGTGCAATGGATGTGACATGAAAATTGATACGAGTAGCAATACGCAGAGTGATGTCTACGAAGCGAGTTCCGTCGGCGGCAAGGAACTCCCCGCAAATCAGAATAACCAGAGCCGCGCAAGCCCGTCGACCGACACGGTGACGTTGTCGGATGAGGCGATGCAATTGGCGAGCGGATTTTCCGACCTGGCGGCAGCGGTCGCCGCATTGCCTGTCGCGGCGGCGCCGCAACCGCAATCTGCTGCTCATCGCAAGCAGAAAAACAGCGGCCTGTCGCCGATGCTGGATGTGGACGCCTTCCGCCTGATCCGCGACAAATTGCGCTCACAGAACCTCGGGCTGCAAGAGCCTGACGACGTTACAAAAAAAGTGAAAGACGCCAGGCAGGAAGAGACCAAAATCTGACGACGCATGGCTTGCCGGCGTCTGGCATCGCTGTTTTATCCAATGTATCGAATGTTGGCAGAGACAAAACAAATTTCACTCTGCTATAATTGCCGGCTCGTCGGGGCGTAGCGCAGCCTGGTAGCGTACTTGCATGGGGTGCAAGGGGTCGAGTGTTCGAATCACTCCGTCCCGACCAATAGAATCAAAGGCTTACAGAGAAAATGTGAGAATAGGCAGCACCGGATATTAGATCTTGTCTAATCTAATATCCGGTGCTGTTTTGCTTTGTGGGGCCTGATTCTTCAATTTGAAATTTCCAATTCCAAAAGAAGGTGAAACCGTAAGCATTTTTCACCAAAGTCCAGCGCTATTTGCAATTAAGCTGCATCTCCTCACTTCCACTACTACTGAACTGGCCAAGCGCCTTGCGGTTGAGGTGTGTAGGCATATTCAGCAATGCGAAGTTCTATTCCGGAAAATCAACGCGGCATCGGTTGTTCCATGGGGCGACGTGAGACTTGAGAGGCTGAGGTACGGCGTCGTTTCGCCATGAAAGCAGTGAGAGTCCGGAAGGCCCCGTGGCATAACTGGCTGGAGATCTTGGCTTGTGCTGTCACGGAAGATGCCTCTTCAACCTACGCAGAATCTACGATGATGGGTCATGAAAACGTAACCATCTCAGACTATATTTAATGGCTTTGATTAATCCCGATCGAAGTCATTGAAACCTATCTATGTTGGAATAACAAAAAATATGACAACTGCATATACGGCATCAAATAACGTTCCACTTTCTGTGCTTCCGAATATCAATGGGATAGTCCAGAAGTTCGTGGCGTCGACAACGAATTCATCAGATGCGACCTACGCTCCGGATGGTTTGGCAGCGGCTCCGATTTTTGGGCTTGGCGGACTAGCGCTGCAGGGAGACGAAATCGTCGCTGGCGGCATTGCGACCATTGTTTCCTACATCGGCCCCCTATTAAATTCAGGGACATTGTGCTGGGTCTTGCTGGAGTGTGAAGGAGGTGCTCAGCAAGTAGCAAATGCTACTCATAGCCAGCACGCAATAACCAGGGCTCAAGTGCAAGCGCTCATCGCACAAGCCGTTCCTGCCGGTACTATCATCGATTTTTCTGGCACTAGCGCGCCGACTGGATACCTTGCTTGTCCGACTACTCAAACGAATATTTCGCGTACGACGTATTCTGCGCTATTTGCTGCAATTGGTACTACGTGGGGCGCCGGCGATGGCAGTACGACCTTCGGACTGCCATGGTTTCCCGTAGATTATGCTTCTGCTCAGGCCAATGGAAACGTTGGTAGTCAGACGGTAGGGCAGGTTATTTCGCATTCTCATTCTGGAGCCTATTTCCGGGGAGACGGAGGATCATATGCTGGACCTCCGTTTGGTTCAGAGGTTAAACCGGACGGGGTGATTACAAGTACTGGCGGCGCAGCCAATTTGGCCGCATCTGTGCGCGTTTTAAAATGCGTGAAAGTTTAAAAATTGCATTCGATGCCCTTGCCAGAGATTTCAGTTAGTGCGCGGTTCTTACGCACGTGATTAATCTTCTCTGGACGGATGAGGTATTTTCCACCTTCAGGCTATCTTTTTAGGCCGCATGTTAGGTGGTGATAGGTTTGCCCACTATCGATATATCGATAGTGGGCTTTTTTCTCTCAGCGTCTCTCTGTAAAGCAAAGTTGCCTACCAGCAGGTATGGCGCAACAGGTATATAAAGATGATGTTTGGCAGGCCGTGAACGCATCGTCCCGTGGATTCTTCATCGATCGCTCCGGCATAAGCTACACGTAAGTTATGCCTTGTAAGCTGCCCTGAAAATAGGGGGAGACTGCGCGCCGGATTGCATAAATAGAAATCAAGGGCGAACCGGATCGGCGTATCAGATCTCCTTTCAGATAAGTTGTTCGGACGACATCTGTACTTGCCATATCAACAGCAAATCAATAGCAAAACGGCGAGACGGAAATACAGTAAGGAGACTGCCGTATGTTCCAGAGGAAAAGCAGGGCGCTGTCGTGGGCGTTTAATGTGTTGATGGCGGTAGTGATTCCTGTCGCTGTCGGCATCGGTGTGTTTGCCGGATTGAGCGCATCGGGATTGCCGCTTTCAGCATTGTGGCAAGCAGTGGCAGCGACAGCGGTAGCCGTGATCTTGTCCAGCCTCGCGAAGAGAAATGGCGGCGCTGATCAGGGCGTGAGCTTCGTCGATAAGATTGGCAGCGAGATCGATCACATCATGATCGGCGCAGCAGAGACGTCTTACTTTGTCGACTCCATCAAAAACAAAATCGGCCAGGACGTGCAGGCAGCCAACGGCATCGTCGCAGGTTCCGAGCAAAACGCCAGCACCACCGAGCAGATCGCCGCCAATGCCGAGCGCGCTTCCAAGGTGGCTGCCGACGTACGTTCGGAAAGCGTGGCCGGCCGCGCAGAAGTCGACCTTGGATTGGCGCAGATCAGCAAGGCGCGTCACGATGCGCAAAACGCTTCGGTGATGATGTCGGCGCTGCAGGAAAAATCCAAACGCATTCATGGCATCACCGAGGTCATCAGCGAGATCGCTGCACGCACTAATCTGCTGGCGTTGAATGCCGCGATTGAAGCAGCGCGCGCGGGCGAACATGGCCGCGGCTTTGCGGTGGTGGCCGGAGAAGTGCGTCAGCTGGCGCAGCGCACCAAGGAAGCTACCGACGATATCGGCGCGATGGTGCGCTCCATCACGGAGGAGGCGGAGCGGGCTGCCGGCGGCATGCAGGCGCTGAGCGTCAAGGTGCAGGAGGCATCGCAGAACGTCGAGCGCGTACACGGCTTCCTCGGCAGCATTGAGCGATCGGCAGGCATTTCGGAAGAGGAGATCCAGCAGATCGCGCGCGCATCTCGCGAGCACGTGGAAACCACGCACCGGATCGCCGAGGCGATCTTGAAAATTCGTGATGGCATGCTGGCGACCGATATTGAATTGCCGCGCGTCGCGGCGTCGGCGATGGCCTTGTCGGAGCGCGCCGAGCTGGTGTATGACGCCATTGCGGAAAGCAATGCAAAGACACAGCACGACGATATTCAGAAAGCTGCTGCGGCTGCCGCCAAGCGCATCGGCAAGTTGTTCGAGGAGGCGATTGCGGCAGGGCGGATCACGGAGGCGGCACTGTTTGACCGTACTTACAAGCCGGTTCCCAATACCAATCCACCCAAGCACACAACGCAGTTTGATGCCTTTACCGATCGTGTGCTGCCGGATGTGCAGGAAGCACTGCTGGAGGCCATGCCGCAACTGGCTTATGCGGGGGCGGTCGATAACAACGGATACTTTCCGACGCACAACAAGAAGTTTTCCAAGCCCTTGACGGGCGACTACGATACCGACCTGGTGAACAACCGCACCAAGCGCATTTTCAGCGACCGCACCGGAAAGCGTTGCGGGGCGAATACAAAACCTTTCCTCTTGCAGACGTATAAACGCGATACCGGCGAGGTGATGCACGACCTCTCGGTGCCGATTTATGTTAACGGCAAGCATTGGGGAGGTTTCCGCGTCGGCTATCGGTCGAGTCAGGCTGAGGCGGGTGTGCCGGTGGCGGCAGGGGGCGTTGCTGCGGCAGCGCAAACCGTCAGAACACCGTCAGGAAAGCTGGCTATGCAGCTAACCGCCGGGAGCAAGATCGAGAACAGCAAGGGATTGGTGCGCCAGATCTCGGCTTGAACAGCTTGACCGTGCAGGGCAGGTTGATAGACTATTCGACAACGGGGGTATCTGTCTCAGAATCGGGCAGGCCGGAATAGAAAAGGAAAATCAACTTGAAACCTGCGCCACAGAATAAGCTTGATTCTGTCAAAGAGTTCGATTTTACCAATCGTGATTTTGACCGGGTCCGCGACCTGATCTACAAGCGCGCGGGGATCGCTCTTGCGGAAAGCAAGCAGGAAATGGTGTACAGCCGCCTGGCGCGGCGTTTGCGCGCGACCGGCATCGGTTCATTCGTGCAGTATCTGGATTTGCTGGAACGCGGCGGCGATGCGGATGAGTGGGAAGCCTTCACCAACGCGCTGACGACCAATCTGACGTCCTTCTTCCGCGAATCGCACCACTTTCCCATCCTCGCCGATTTCGTCAAAACATTGAAAGAGCCGGTCACGGTCTGGTGTTCCGCCGCCTCCACCGGCGAGGAGCCGTACACGATCGCCATGACATTGTGCGAAGCCTACGGCAGCCTGACGCCGCCGGCGCAGATCATTGCCACCGATATCGACACCAATGTGCTGGCAACCGGCGCAAATGGCGTGTACCCGATGGAGCGCATCGACAAGCTGTCACCTGAGCGCGTGAAGAAATTCTTCCTGCGCGGCAAGGGTAATCAGGAAGGCTACGTGCGCGTACGGCCGGAGTTGCGCAAGATGGTTACGTTCAAACAGCTGAACCTGCTGGGCGACAGTTGGCCGGTGCAGGGGCAGTTTGACGTGATTTTTTGCCGCAACGTGATGATTTACTTCGACAAACCGACGCAAAGCAAAATCCTCTCGCGCTTCGTGCCGCTGATGAAGCCGCATGCTTTGCTGTTTGCCGGTCATTCGGAAAATTTCTTGTACGTGTCGGATGCGTTGAAGCTGAAGGGCAAGACTGTCTACGAACTCAACGCGGCGTCACAGCGCAAAGTGGGGAAATAAATCATGAATCCCCAAGGCCAGGATCAATTCGCATCCAACGTTTATTACGACCGTACCTTCGACTGCGACGCAGCGAAGATACTGCCTGGCGAATACTATTTCACACACAAAGACATGATGATCGTCACAGTGCTGGGGTCGTGCGTGTCTGCGTGTCTGCGTGCATCCGCGACCGCGTGACCGGCATCGGTGGGATGAATCATTTCATGCTGCCCGACAGCGGCGACGGCGACAGCCCGATTTCGGCATCGATGCGCTACGGCACCTACGCCATGGAAATTCTGATCAACGATGTGCTCAAGGCGGGTGCGCGGCGTGAAAACCTGGAGGCGAAAGTGTTTGGCGGCGGCAATGTATTGCGCGGCTTCATCGCCATCAACGTCGGCGAGCGCAACGCGCAGTTCGTCCGGGATTATCTGAAGGCGGAAAATATCCGTGTCGTGGCCGAAGATTTGAATGACATCTGGCCGCGCAAAGTGTATTTTTTCCCGCGGACCGGCAAGGTGCTGGTCAAAAAGCTCAAGCAGCTGCACAACAACACGCTGGTCAACCGCGAACAGGACTACGCCAGCAGGCTGGTCACGAAACCGGTTGGCGGCGCAGTCGACTTGTTTTAAAGTCGAGCTTGCTCCCTGCAGGGCGAGTTGTACAATGGTTCATAGGCTTTTGCGCGCATGCGCAGGAGCGAGTTTCTGGAAAGTACTGATCGTATGAAAATAAAAGTATTGATCGTTGACGATTCGGCATTGATCCGTAGCGTCATGAAAGAGATCATCGGCAGCCAACCAGATATGGAAGTCGTGGGCGTGGCCCCTGACCCTATCATCGCGCGTGATTTAATCAAGCAAACCAACCCTGATGTATTGACGCTGGATGTCGAAATGCCGCGCATGGACGGCCTCGACTTCCTTGAAAAGCTGATGCGCCTGCGGCCGATGCCGGTCGTGATGGTGTCGTCGCTGACCGAGCGTGGCTCGGAAATTACCTTGCGTGCGCTGGAGTTGGGCGCAGTCGACTTCGTAACCAAGCCGAAGATTTCGATTCAGAGCGGCATGCAGGAATACACCGACATGATTGCCGACAAGATTCGCGCGGCGTCGAAGGCAAGTATTCGTCCACGCGCGATCCCGCATCCGGATGCGCACAAGAACGCAGGCGGCGAGCCGTTGCCGCAGATGCGCAATCCGCTGCTGTCGAGCGAAAAGCTGATCATCATCGGCGCTTCGACCGGCGGCACCGAAGCGATCAAGGAGTTTCTGATCAAGATGCCATCGGATTGCCCGGGCATCCTGATCACGCAGCACATGCCGGAAGGTTTTACGCGCTCGTTCGCGCAACGCCTGGACAACCTGTGCAAGATTTCGGTCAAGGAAGCAGCCGGCAACGAGCGTATCCTGCCCGGACACGCCTACATTGCACCGGGACATTCTCATCTGAAGCTGGTGCGCAGCGGCGCCAACTACATGACGCAGCTTGACCAGGGGCCGCCGGTGAATCGTCACCGCCCGTCGGTTGACGTGTTGTTCCATTCGGCGGCGGCGTGTGCAGGCAAGAACGCGCTCGGCGTGATTTTGACCGGCATGGGCAAGGACGGCGCGCTCGGCATGCTGGAAATGCGCAATGCCGGCGCTTACAATTTCGCGCAGGATGAAGCTTCCTGCGTGGTGTTCGGCATGCCGCGCGAAGCAATTGCAGTCGGCGGCGCGAATGAAGTGCTGTCGCTGCAGGCCATGCCGGGCCGGGTGATGAGTTATCTCGCCGAGCACGGCAGTCGTGCATTGCGGGTGTAGTTCGAGTACCATGCAGCCCATTACAGAATAAGATGCTCGGTAGTAGCGCAGTGGCACGTGCGTAGTTTTGTAGGGCGGGGCCTCAAGTTTCTCTGTATTAGTGTCGTTATCGTCAACAATTGTATTGATCCAATGGAGTAATAGTCATGGCAGGCCCAAATACCAAGTTTCTCGTTGTAGACGATTTCTCCACGATGCGCCGCATCGTCCGGAACCTGCTCAAAGAGCTGGGTTACACCAACGTGGATGAAGCCGAAGATGGCGTGCAGGCTCTGCACAAGCTGCGCAGCGATCAGTTCGACTTCGTGGTTTCCGATTGGAACATGCCTAACATGGACGGTCTGACCATGTTGCAGGAAATCCGTAAAGATCCGGCGCTGGCGAAGCTCCCGGTCTTGATGGTGACCGCTGAAGCCAAGAAGGAAAACATTGTTGCCGCTGCGCAAGCGGGCGCCAATGGCTACGTGGTCAAGCCGTTCACGGCCGCGACGCTGGACGAAAAGCTCGGCAAGATCTTTGAAAAGATGGATGCCGGAGGCTAACGTGGATACGGCGTCCCAAGGAGCAGTTCCTCCGGGAGCGGATCAGCAAGACCAGTTCCTGGCCCGTATCGGCCACATGACGCGCAGCTTGCACGACAATCTGCGCGGCCTGGGTTTTGATCGTCTGCTGGAAAAGGCCGCGAGCGATATGCCCGACGCGCGTGATCGCCTCGAATATGTGGCGATGATGACGGAGAAGGCCGCGCAGCGCGTGCTGAACGCGACCGAGACGGCCGGCCCGATGCAGGATGCCATCGGCGATGGCGCCGGCAGTCTGGCTGCGGAATGGCAAGCTGTCACCGAAGCCGGTTTCTCCGAAGAGGCGTATCGCGCCATGGCGGAGAAGACCCAGCAATACCTGAGTTCGACCCGCGAAAACGTCAGTCTGACCAAGCAGCAACTGCTGGACATCATGATGGCGCAGGATTTTCAGGATTTGACAGGGCAGGTGATCAAGCGTGTCACCGCGCTGGCGCATGACATCGAAAGTCAACTGGTGCAATTGCTGGTGGACTATTCGCCGCCGGAAGCAAAACGTGAAGACGACGGCTTGCTGAATGGCCCGCAGATCAATCCGACCGGCACCAACGTCATTGCCAATCAAAGCCAGGTCGACGATTTGCTGGAAAGTCTTGGTTTTTAAGTTGTCGAGTAGTTAATTTTTTGCAACAAACCTCGCCGGGCAGGGCATAAATTCTCAGTCCGGTGCAGGTTTCTCCCTCTGCGATTTCTGTCATCTCCCCCTGAAGGCAGACTTGGCGTGCTTTTCCTACCTCGAAATACGGGGCGTTTCGCCCCTTATTCCCGCGATGATACAAGGCCCCCGTCGCCAATAATTCTCCCTGATAGTTTCAAAATTCCGTCCTTACAAGCGGAAAGCAGCAATACAGGGGAGCGGCAGTGGCCGAAGATAGCGATCAGGAACGGACCGAACAGCCCACGAGCAAACGCGTTGAAAAAGCTCGTGAGCAAGGCGACGTGCCGCGTTCACGCGAGATGGCTACGTGCGTCACCTTGCTGATCGGTGGCGCGACGGTCTGGATGTTTACCGGCCCCCTGGTCACCAGCCTGAACCGCATCATGGTATCGACCATGACTTTCGAGCGTGATATGGCCTACGATCCGGTGCTGCTGTTCAATCACCTGAGCGGGCATTTCATGGAAATCGCCGTCGCCTTGATCCCCATCGCCTTCATGATGACGCTGGCCGCAGTGGCATCCCCGCTGATTCTTGGCGGCTGGCTGTTCAACGGCAGCTCGCTGGTTCCCAAGTTCAGCCGCATGAACCCGATCTCGGGCATCACGAACATGTTTTCCATCAATTCCGCGGTCGAGCTTGGCAAGAGCATTCTGAAGACCCTCCTGGTAGGCACGGTTGCGTGGCTGGCCATGAAGAGCCATATCGATGCGGTGCTCAATCTCAGCGTCGAACCGCTGGAGACCAGCAGCAGCCACATGCCCCATCTGTTGTGGTCCAGCTTCATCATGATGGTGTGCGCGCTGATCGTGATCGCCGCCATCGATGTGCCTTATCAGCTGTGGAGCTACAACCGCAAGCTGAAAATGACCCGTCAGGAAGTCAAGGACGAGCACAAGGAGTCCGACGGTAACCCGCAAATCAAGGGCAAGATTCGCCAACTGCAGCGTGCCGCCGCTCGCCGCCGCATGATGTCCAACGTGCCGACCGCAGACGTTGTGGTGACCAACCCGACGCACTTTGCCGTTGCGCTCAAGTACAGCGAAGGTGCCATGTCTGCGCCGACTGTCGTCGCCAAGGGTACCGAAGCGGTTGCCGCAAAGATCCGCGAACTGGCGCGCGAGCACAAAGTACCTATTCTCGAGGCCCCACCGCTGGCGCGTGCCTTGCATTACCACACTGAAATCGGCGACGAAATTCCAGAAGCGCTCTATACCGCCGTGGCGGAAGTGCTGGCCTACATCTTCCAGCTGCGCACTTATAGCGCCGGTGGCGGTGTCCGTCCGGAAGAGCCGCATGATCTGGATGTGCCGAAAGAAATGGACGATCCTTTGTACAAACGCAAGGCTGCAATCGCTGCCATCCGAGCTAGGGCAGCACGATGAATCTGAACAATATCAGCAGCATGAAACTGCCGGCCTGGGTGCCGGTCAAGCATACCAAGGCGCTGGCTGCGCCTATCCTGATCGTCATGATGCTGGCGATGATGGTGCTGCCGCTGCCGGCGTTTGCACTGGATATCCTGTTCAGCTTCAACATCTCGCTGTCTGTCATCGTTCTGCTGACCGCCTTGTACACCGTCAAGCCGCTGGACTTCGTCGCCTTCCCGGCGGTGCTGCTGGTCAGCACGATGCTGCGTCTGTCGCTCAACGTCGCCTCCACCCGCGTCGTGCTGACCGAAGGCCACACCGGACCGGACGCCGCAGGTAAAGTGATTGAGGCCTTCGGCCACTTCCTGATCGGCGGTAATTACACCGTCGGTATCGTGGTGTTTATCATCCTGACCATCATCAACTTTACCGTCGTCACCAAGGGTGCCGGCCGTATCGCCGAAGTGGGCGCGCGCTTCACTCTGGATGCGATGCCTGGTAAGCAGATGGCGATCGATGCCGACCTGAACGCAGGGATGATCGGCGAGCCTGAAGCGCGTGCGCGCCGCAAGGAAGTCGCTCAGGAAGCCGAATTCTACGGGGCGATGGACGGTGCCAGCAAGTACGTGCGCGGCGATGCCGTTGCCGGCATTATCGTCACCGTCGTCAACATCGTCGGCGGTCTGGTGGTCGGTATGATCCAGCATGATCTGGCGTTCGACATGGCGCTCAAGAACTACACCCTGCTGGCCATCGGTGACGGCCTGGTGGCGCAGATTCCTTCTCTGATCATCTCGACTGCAGCTGGTGTCGTGGTGTCCCGCGTGGCCAACGATCAGGACGTCGGCGGCCAGCTGATCAATCAATTGTTCGCCAAACCGGAAGTCTTGTACCTGACCGCCATCATTATTGGCGGCATGGGCCTGATCCCTGGCATGCCGCACATCGCTTTCATCTTGCTGGCGATCATTCTGGCGGGTTCTGCCTATATGGTCGGCAAGCGTATCCAGGAAGCCGCTGTCCAGACCGAAATGCCGACACCGGCTGCTGTTGCGCCTGAAATCGAAGAAGCGACCTGGCAAGATATTCTGCCGGTCGATACGCTCGGTCTGGAAGTGGGCTATCGCCTGATTCCGCTGGTGGACAAAGGGCAGGGCGGCGAACTCTTGCGCCGTATCAAGGGCATCCGTAAAAAATTCGCGCAGGAAGTCGGCTTCCTGTCGCCACCGGTTCACATCCGTGACAATCTGGAATTGAAGCCGTCTGCCTACCGCATCGCTTTGAAGGGGGTGGAAATCGGCAAAGGCGAAGCCAACTTCGGCCAGTTCCTGGCAATCAATCCCGGCATGGTGACCGGGCCGTTGCCAGGTCTGATGACCAGCGATCCGGCCTTCGGTCTTCCTGCGGTCTGGATCGAAAGCAGCATGCGCGAAATGGCGCAGACCATGGGTTACACCGTGGTGGATACGGGCACCGTTATCGCTACTCACCTGAATCACCTGATTACCCTGCACGCCGCGGAACTGCTCGGCCGTCAGGAAGTGCAGCAACTGCTCGACCATATCGCCAAAGATGCGCCAAAGCTGGTCGAAGATCTGGTGCCAAAACTTTTGCCGCTGGGCACGGTGCAGAAAGTGTTGCAAAACCTGCTCATCGAAGGCGTGCATATTCGGGATATGCGGACTATTATCGAAACCCTGGCCGAAAATGCAGCACGGGTGCAGGAGCCGAACGAACTTACCGCCATCGTGCGTATTGCCTTGGGCCGCGCGATTGTGCAGCAGATTTTCCCGACCGAAGCAGAGCTGTCCGTCATGGCGCTCGACGGCAAGCTCGAACGCCTGCTGATGCAGGCAATGCAAGCCAGCGGTCCGGATGGAGGCGGTATCGAGCCGGGTCTGGCCGATGCGCTGATTACACAGACAGAGAATGCAGCACGTCATCAAGAGCAATTGGGTTTGACCCCGGTATTGTTGGTCCCGGCACCGTTACGAGCATTGCTGTCGCGCTTCCTGCGACGTGCAATGCCGCAGCTCCGGGTGCTGTCGCACGCTGAAGTTCCTGATTCGAAAACGATTAAAGTTACTAGCCTAGTTGGAGGGCAAGCATGAACGTTAAAAAATTTATTGCAGGTTCGTCGCGCGATGCATGGCGCCAGGTTCGCGAAGCGCTTGGTCCGGATGCGGTCATCCTCTCCAATCGTAATATCGAAGATGGTGTCGAGATTCTGGCGATGGCAAACGAAGACATGTCTTCGCTGGTGGTGCCGGCCATGGCCAAGGACGCGATGCCGCGCCCGGCTGTGCGACGACCTCCCGCGCAGCCGGTTCAGCCGCAGGCTGCTGTGCCGCGCCGCGTCGAGCATCAGGGGCTGGGTGTCGAATCGAACGCGATCGAACACAGCGCCGCACAGGCGGAAGCACGCGTATGGCGCACCCGCAATGCCGCGCGCGCCAGCGCCAGGGAACAGCAAGAGAGCGCTCAGCAGCAGCGTCCTGCTTCGTCTGCCGCGCCCGCTTCGCCATCCGCACAGCGTCCGAAGCAATCGCCAATCATGGCTGAATTCGACGGCAAGGATTACGACGAGATTCTGTCCGACGTGATGACCGAAATCCGTTCCATGCGCGGCGTGCTGGAAACCCAGCTGGCGGAAATTTCCTGGGGCGGCACGCAAAAGCGTGAGCCGGCCAAGGCCGCCATCATGCGTGAAATGCTGGCAGCCGGTTTCAGCGCCAGTCTGTCGCGTCTGATTACGGAAAATCTGCCGCAGAATCCGAAGTCGCAAGACGCGATGTTCTGGGTGAAATCGGTGCTGGCCAAGAATCTGATGACCATGGCCAACGAAAACGAATTGCTGGAAGAGGGTGGCGTCTACGCACTGGTCGGTCCGACCGGTGTTGGCAAAACGACCACGACTGCCAAGCTGGCGGCGCGTTGTGTGATGCGCCACGGTCCGGGCAAGCTGGCCTTGATTACTACCGACGGTTACCGTATCGGCGGCTACGAACAATTGCGCATTTACGGCAAGATTCTCGGCGTCATGGTGCACTCGGTGAAAGATGAAGCTGATTTACGTATCGCTTTGGACGAACTGAGCGGCAAACATACTGTCCTAATCGATACGGCAGGCATGGGCCAGCGCGATCAGATGGTTGCCGAACAGGCAGCCATGCTGTCCGGCGCCGGCACTGAGATCAAACGCCTGCTTTGCCTCAATGCAACAGCCACCGGCGGCACGCTCAATGAAGTGGTGAGCGCGTATTCCGGCGACGGCCTGGCCGGCTGCATCATCACCAAACTGGATGAAGCAGCGACTATCGGCAACGTGCTTGATGTTGTCATCCGTCAAAAACTGAATCTGTACTACGTTGCAAACGGTCAGCGCGTTCCTGAAGACTTGCACGTCGCCAACAAGTTGTACCTGGCTGACCGGGCCTTTAAACTGAAACGTGAAACCGCGCCGTTCGAGTTTCAGGATGCAGAGTTGCCCGTTGTTGTCGGACCGACAGCAACGGCCATGAACGATAAAAGCCTGCGGGAGGTGATCCTTGGCTAGCTATGATGTTGATCAAGCGGAAGGACTGCGCCGGATGCTGGAGCGTCCGACGCCGCGCGTGTTCAGTTTCTTCTCGGTATTACCCGACGACGAAAAAGGCGCGATGCTGATCAATCTGGCTGCTTCTCTGGCCGCGAATGACTGCAACGCCTTGCTGGTCGACGCTTGCATGACGCCCTCGAGCATCTTGTCCCGGTTTGGCGGACTGACCGTAGCGAGCCTGCTCGACGTCGCGCGTCAGGAGCGTCATCTCGACGAAGCGGTGCGTCTGGTGCCTGAAGGTTTTGCATTGGCGCGCTTGTCGCGTAAAAACGTGTCTGCAGCCACGCATCCGCAAGCTTCCCGCCTGGCCGCAATTTTCGATGCGCTCACAGCCGAATCAGACATCACGCTCGTCAATGGCGAGTTGAACGATGATGACGTATTGCCGGTGCCGGCAATGGAAATGGGTGAGATCGTCGTCCACATGTCGACCAGCGCAACTTCCATCAAGTCGGCTTACGTCCTGATCAAGAGTCTGAGCGACCGCCTGGGGCGTCGCCCCTTCAATCTGCTGGTCACCGGCGGATCGGATGCGGAAGCGCAAATGGTGTTCGCCAACATGGCGCAGGCAGCCAATCGTTATCTGGCGGCACAATTGAATTTCATGGGTTCGATCCCGGCCGACGAGCATATCCGCCGCGCTTCGGGGCAGGGCCGCACCGTGCTGGAGGCATTTCCTCTGACCGGCGCAACAGTTGCATTTAAGCGTTTGGCCAATCAGTTCTCGCTTTCCAATCTCACCAAGGGCACGTACGGTATGGCAACCGATGGTGCAAGTCTCGGAGTATGACGTGTTATGTATAACGTCAATGGCAAGACGGACAAGAATCATTTGCTGCAGCTGCATGCGCCGCTGGTAAAAAAGCTGGCGCATCAGATGAAGGCAAAACTTCCACCGAGCGTGGAAGTGGACGACTTGATTCAAGCCGGCATGATCGGCCTGCTTGATGCTGTCAATCGCTATGAAGAAACGCATGGCGCGCAGTTCGAAACTTATGCGGTGCAGCGTATCCGCGGCGCCATGCTCGACGAGTTGCGCAGCAGCGACTGGCTGCCGCGCAGCATCCGTCAAAGCACGCGCAAGATCGAAGATGCGATCCATGTTCTGATGCAGCAATTGGGCCGGCCGCCGCAAGAGACGGAAGTCGCCAAGCAGCTCAAGATGAGTCTGAACGAATATCAGGAGATGCTGACCGAATGCGGCGGCCATCAACTGATCTATTACGAAGATTTCCATGACGCTGAAGGCGGTCATGAGCATTTTCTCGATCGCTATCAGACCAGCCAGAACGACGACCCGCTGCAGAATCTGATCAACGGCGGTTTCCGCGAAGCAGTGATCGATTCGATCAAGGCTTTGCCGGAGCGTGAAAAGATCCTGATGGGCTTGTACTACGAGCAGGAAATGAACCTGAAAGAAATCGGCGCCGTCATGGGCGTGTCCGAGTCACGAGTATGCCAGTTGCATAGTCAGGCGATTGCTCGCATGCGCTCGACCTTGAGGGAGCAAGCGTGGACTGGAGTAGCATAGGCGGTTTGGCGTTAGCCTTGGGAGGAATCTTTCTGGGGCAGGTGTTGGAAGGCGGTCATCTCAGTTCCATCTTGCAGCCGACGGCATTTCTGATCGTCTTTGCCGGCACCGTCGGCGCCGTTCTTCTGCAAACCAGACTCGACAATTTCATGCTCGGCGTGAAGTTGATCGCTTCGGTCTTTTCTCCCCCTGTTCACGATCATCGTAAACTGATCGAAAACATCTCGCTCTGGAGCACCATTTCGCGTCGCGAGGGCTTGCTGCATCTGGAGGAGCACATGAACGACACAAACGATCCTTTCATCAAGAAAGGGCTGCGTCTTCTGATCGATGGCATCACGCCTGCCAAACTGCTCGAAATTCTCGAGATCGACATTTCTACTTATGAAACCCGGCAGCGCCAGGCGTTGAAGATCTGGGAAGCCGCCGGCGGCTATTCGCCGACCATCGGTATTCTCGGCGCCGTGCTAGGTTTGATTCATGTCATGGAAAATCTGGCCGATCCGGCGCGTCTGGGCGGCGGGATTGCCGTCGCGTTCGTTGCTACGATTTACGGCGTAGGGCTGGCCAATTTATTCTTCTTGCCGGTTGCCAATAAACTGAAAGAACTGTTGGCCGCAGAAGTGCTCAGACGAGAGATGGTGGCCGACAGTTTGTTCGGCATCGCCAGTGGCGACAATCCGCGGGTTATTCAGGAGCGGGCCGAGTCGTACTTCGAAAACGCATAAGAACGTGAGAACGGGCGGTAGCCATGGCGCGCAAGAAACATGAGGAAGAACACGAGAATCATGAGCGCTGGCTGGTTTCCTATGCCGACTTCATTACGCTGCTGTTTGCTTTTTTCGTGGTCATGTATGCCATCTCCCAGGTCAATGAAGGCAAATACAAGATCCTCGCCGACTCGCTGATCAACGCCTTTGGCAAAGAGCCGATCTCTACCGCGCCGGTGATTGTGCAAGCCGGCGGCCAAGGCGCACAACAAGCCGCCACACCGAAAATTCCTCCCCTGCAAAAGCCGCGAAACAGTGAAGCCTTGCGACGTGAAAAGGAACGCATGACGGACATGGCGCGCGACATCATGCAAGTGTTGGCGCCGCTGGTGCAGGAGGGGAAGGTGCGGGTCACGCAGACCAGTGTCGGCGTGAATGTCGAGATTAACGCCAATGTATTGTTTGCGCCTGGCGACGCCAAGGTCAGCAAGGAGTCGGAAGAGACTTTGATCGCCATCGCCAGAGTGCTCAAGAATGACGATCATGCGATCCAGATCGAAGGTCACACCGACAACACGCAAATCAGTACTGCCGTGTTTCCATCCAACTGGGAGCTCTCTGCCGTGCGCGCGAGCACCGTTGCACGTCTGTTCAGCAATCAGGGGATCGCCGAGATGCGGCTGACCGCCGTGGGGCATGGATCAAATCAGCCGGTCGCATCGAACGACACGCCGGAAGGGCGTTTGCGTAACCGGCGCGTGGATGTGATGATTTTGTCGCGTCTGGCGGAGCAGGTCACCGAAGTGCCGATTGCCGACGGTGTGCCGAAGGCCAGGCCTTAGCAAGCGCTAAGCTTGGCGCATAATAAAAAAAAGACCGCATCAGCGGTCTTTTTATTATCAATGTCTGGCTCAGCCTATGCCAAGCGGACGTCCGGTGGTGCTGACGCTGGCCGATCCATCCGGGCCGTAGAGTGAGCCGCCGCCACTTCTTCCTTGCAGAATCTTCAACGCGTTTTGGTTGATTGCCATCTGACGGCCGACCAGTGTGCCATTGACGCGATTCAATTCGCGCGCAGTTTGCGCCAGTTCAAACAATTCATTCCACTGAGCCTTGTCGGCTTCGGCGCCATGTTGATCGAGCCAGCTTTGCATGCCGTTTTCGCTTGCAGGAAAACCGACTGCCGACAGCAGGCGATAGCGTTGATCTGCCAATCTTGCCATTTCGGCAATGATCTGCGCTTTTTGATTGATGACGTTTGGGATTTCATCCGCGTCGCCGTTGCCGCTGAGCAGGGTTTGCTCTTGCTGCAGTGTTGCAACAAGGCGTGACGTTACCTGCTTTTCTTCAGCAAGATAGTGAGAGGGCAATTGCGAAGTCGTGCTTGTCATTACATTAAGCTTTGCTGCGTGTACCAATCAGATTTTTCACGGTATCCAACAGACCGCTGGCAACTTTCTCCGGATCAACCTGGAAGGTGCCGTTGGCAATTGCTGCTTTGATTTCTGCAACTTTCTTTGCATCGAAACTGCCGCTTGGACCTGCTGCAGCCTTCGTACCAAGCGACTGGTATTGGGCGGACAGCTGTACATTGGCGGAATCGGCGCTCACTGTATCCGTCTTGGCGCCGGTCGTGCCTGAAGTGCGCGGCTGGGGCTGCGCGACTTCTGGTAAACCTTTGCCAGCTTTAAGTGCGTCATTAACGTTCACGGCATCATCCTTGAGTGGTTAGGGCTCTCTGGCCCGCCTGTTGCATAGATTATCGGCGATTTTTCCGCAAACTTTAATACTTTTTGTCCGGCAAGAGTTTGTTGTCCGTCAGTAATTAATCTCAACAATTCCACCTGCTCTGGCGACCCCGCTGACCACCTGTCCGGTCGGCGTCCGGGCTTGTGCTATCTGGCCTTCGCTGGCGTTGTTCAGGGCGCGGCCTTCAGTTGCAATCTGGAAACCCGGGCCGGTGGATACGATCCGAACCGACTGTCCTTGTTGTACGACACGATTGGCGCGCAAAATATCCTGGCGCAATGGCGCACCTGCTGCCAGTGACATGCTGGCGGTGCGGCCGATAGCCTGTGACGCGTCGGTAATGATGCCGCTGGGTAAATTCGACAGGTCGCCTTTGATCTTCGTGATGTCGTTCGGACCGATGGTTTGGCCTTGCGCCAGAGGGGTGGCGGTGACAATATATTCGGCGACGACTTGCACGGTAGCGCGGACGTAAATCGTCCAGGGCGAAGGGGCGGTGCACTTGATGCCGATGGTGGTTTTGCCCCACAAGCGCCCGCCATTGGGCAGGAAGGCCTGCGGTGCTGCGCAGGCTGCCAGATTCAGGCGGCTGTCGACCGGTTCAACGGTGGTGTTGACGGTCCCGGAGAGGCCGGCAGTCTGCATCTTGATGAACTGTTCCGCGACTTGCTGCAAAGCGCCCAGATTCTGCTTTGGCGGGGAGTTGGATGGATCCGGAGTTGCCGTTTGTGCAAGCGCAGAAAACCCGATGGCAGGCAAAAGCAGCATCAGCGCTTTGAGGAATGATTTCATAACAACAACTTTAACACCTTAGCGGCCGAAGAGGTGGCCATCGTGTCAGCAATACTAATGGCGGCAACCTTCATCAAAAGGCTGAACAAGGCATAGATTTATCTCTTTATCGGGCAATCGAGTTTTGGGTGGGGTCGTATGATCCAATGGTATCTAAATCCCATTATCGGCGTAATGCGTACTTTATGAAGGGCGCATTCAGGAGAAATCGATGGTCGCAAAACTGGATGATTATCTGAGGTTTAACGAGACGGCGCTGAACTTGCGCGCCCAGCGTCAGCAATTGCTGGCATCCAACATCGCCAATGCCGACACGCCCAATTATAAAGCGCGCGATATCGACTTCGCGAAAACTCTGCAAGGCGCCATGGACGGCAAAACGACCAAAGTGCCGCCGGTAGAGCTGGCGCGCACCTCGGCAGGCCACATTGCGGGCAAGCCGACAGGCGACAGCGGTATCGGCGGTTCGCCGCTGCTGTATCGCACGGTTACGCAGGGTAGCGTAGACGGCAATACCGTCGACATGGACGTCGAACGCAACCAATTTACCGACAATGCCGTGCGCTACGAAGCAGGCGTTACGGCCGTCAACGGGCAGATCAAGACGCTGCTCGCCGCCATCCAACCGGGCTGATCATCATGTCTCTTTCCAATATTTTTAATGTTGCCGGCTCGGCCATGAGCGCGCAGTCGCAGCGCCTCAATACCGTTGCCAGTAATATCGCCAACGCCGACAGCGCAACCAGCCCCAACGGTCAGCCGTACAAGGCCAAACAAGTTGTGTTCAAGGCTGTTCCTTACGGCAATATTTCCGACAGCGGCGTCAAGGTCGACCAGATCGTTGAAGATCAGGCGCCGCCGAAGCTGACATACGATCCGAAGCATCCACTCGCTGATGCCAACGGCTATGTCGCCATGCCGAACGTTAATCCGGTAGAGGAGATGGTCAACATGATCTCCGCTTCGCGCTCGTATCAGACCAACGTCGAGACGATGAACACCGCCAAGAATATGTTGATGAAAACCCTCACTATCGGTACTTAAGGAAGATCCTAATCATGACTACTGTTTCCTCTGATCTGCTGACGTCCATGAATGGGACGCAGACTTCTACAAGCACTTCCAGCCTGAACGACAACAGCCCTGAAGCGATTCAGCAACGTTTCCTGAAACTGCTGACCGTGCAGATGCAAAATCAGGATCCGACCAACCCGATGGATAACTCGCAGCTGACCACTCAGCTGGCACAGCTGTCGACGGTTTCCGGTATCAGCCAGTTGAACACGACTCTGGCGTCGCTGATGAGCAATCTGGGCGCATCGCAATCGCTGCAGGCCGCCAACATGATCGGTCATAGCGTCCTGGCGCCGGGCAATAACGTCACGCTGACATCGGATACGACCAAGGACGCCAGCGGCAATGACGTCACAACCCAGAAAGCGATCTTCGGCGTGCAATTGGCCGACAACGCCGACAGCGTCAAAGTCACCATCCGCGACTCGGCCGGCAATGTCGTCCACTCGCTGGATCTGGGTACGCAGACAGCAGGCACGTTGCCTATCATCTGGAACGGCGCAACCGATGCCGGCACCCAGGCAAAAGACGGCACTTATACTTTCACCGTGTCGGCAACCAGCGCGGGTGCGGCAGTCGGCGCGACGGCACTGGCATTCGGTACTGTCGCCAGCGTCAGCACCGGCGCCGACGGCGTCAAGCTGAACGTATCGAACATCGGCACTATCAAGACTACCGACGTAGTCCAAATTCTTTAATCCACTGACCGCTTTCAGCACAAGGAGAATCAAATGAGTTTTCAACAAGGCCTGAGCGGTTTGGCGGGGGCATCGAAGAGCCTCGACGTCATCGGCAATAACGTTGCCAACGCCAGCACAGTGGGTTTCAAATCGGCACAGGCGCAATTCGCCGACATGTACGCCAACTCGATGAACCGTTCCGGCAATTCGCCGGTTGGTATCGGTGTAGCCGTGGCGAACGTGCAGCAAGCTTTCACGCAAGGTAACGTCACCACCACCAACAATCCGCTGGACATCGCCATCAACGGCGACGGCTTCTTCCGCATGCAGAGCAGCCTGTCCGATGCAGCGCCGCTGTACGGCCGCAACGGTCAGTTCCAGCTGGACAAGGATGGCTACATCATCAACCCAAGCGAAAAAGGCGCCTACCTGACCGGTTGGCTGGGTACGGTGGTTGGCGGTGATCCGGTACCGCTCAAGATCGATACCTCGAATATTCCCGCTACGCAGACGACTGCCGTATCGACCAAGTTGAATCTGGACTCCCGTCTGACCGGAGTCAACTCCACAACGACACCCTTCGTTTTTGGTGATTCCTCAACGTGGAACAGCACAACTGGCGTGACCGTCTATGACAGTCTGGGTAACAGCTATAACGTTCAGACTTACTACGTAAAGAACACCGCAACGTCGACTGCCACGGCGACCAATTGGGATGTCTACACGACAGTCGATGGTGCGCCATACCCAGCTATTGTCGCTCCTGCCACGCAAGCGAAGGTCGGTACGCTGACTTTCGACAACAACGGCATCCTGACCAGCGCGCAGCCAGCTGCTACGCTGAATCTGACGCCAAAACCGGGCGCTGCTTTTGCCGCTGCAGGTATCACGCTGAACTACGCCGGCACCACGCAGACCGGTGCTGACTTCGCGCCTGTCGCGCAAAGCCAGGATGGTAAAGAACCAGGCGTCTTGTCGAGCTTCTCGATCGGTAAAGACGGTCAGATCATGGGCAGCTATTCGAACAATGACACGAAGATTCTGGGTCAGGTTCTGCTGGTCAATTTTGCTAATCCTAACGGCTTGCAGCCGCTGGGCAGCAACCTGTACACAGCGACGTCCGACGCAGGCGAGCCGTTGATCGGCAAGCCGACTACCGGTCAATTCGGCGTGTTGCAAGCACGTGCGGTGGAAGACTCCAACGTCGACCTGACCACGGAACTGGTCAACATGATCGTGGCGCAGCGCGTTTATCAGGCCAACTCGCAAACCATCAAGGTGCAAGATACCGTCCTGCAAACTTTGGTCAGCCTGCGTTAATCAGTCTGAGCAATTTGAATTAGTTGAATTAAGCGGGGAAGCGTGCGGCAACACTGCCGCACGCAAATATAGGGGTAACTATGGATCGTGTGATCTACACCGCCATGTCCGGCGCCAAGCACACATTGGAACAGCAGGCCAATACCAGCAACAATCTGGCCAATGCAACGACGACCGGTTTTCGCGAACAGCTCAACACATTTCGCGCAGTGCCTGTTGTCGGCGAAGGTCTTGCGACGCGCACGTTTGTGGTCGACTCGACCGCCGGCACCAATTTCAGCGCAGGTCCGATTCAGGATACCGGTCGCGCGCTCGATGTCGCCGTTCAAGGTCCGGGCTGGATTGCGGTGCAGAGTTCTGACGGCGGTGAAGCCTATACCCGCAACGGCAGCTTCAAGCTGAGCGAAAACGGCATTCTGCAAACGCAGACCGGCCTGAACGTGATGGGTGACGGCGGCCCGATCAGCATTCCTCCCGATGTCACCATTGCGATCGCTTCCGACGGCACGGTGTCGTCGATCCCGACTACCGGTACGCCCAATGCGGTGAATATTCTGGGACGGATCAAGCTGGTCAATCCGGATGAAAAAGCCTTGAAGCGCGGTGATGACGGATTATTCCGCATGACCGTGGGTACGCAGGCGCCGCCGGACGCTAATGTCCGCCTTGCCGGCGGTGCGCTGGAAGGCAGTAACGTCAATGTCGTCGAGTCGATGGTCAGCATGATCAATCTCGCGCGCCAATTCGATCTGAACATGAAGGTGATTACAACCGCCCAAAGTGATTCGGATAAAGCAACACAAATTCTGTCGGTGAGTTAATAACCAGGTACTGGAGAAAAAATGATTCGTTCCTTGTGGATTTCCAAAACTGGTCTGGATGCGCAGCAAACGCAGCTGGACGTGATTTCCAATAACCTGGCTAACGTCAGCACCAATGGCTTCAAGCGTTCGCGCGCCGTGTTTGAAGATCTGATGTACCAGACTATTCGTCAGCCGGGCGCGCAATCGTCGCAGCAGACTCAATTGCCATCGGGCCTGCAAATCGGTACCGGTGTGCGTCCGGTCGCCACCGAGCGTATCCATACGCAAGGTAACGTGAACCAGACAGACAATGACAAGGACATCGCCATTCAAGGCGCGGGTTTCTTCCAGGTTCTGATGCCGGATGGCACTACGCAATACACACGCGACGGCTCGTTCCAGACTGACAGCCAGGGTCAACTGGTGACGTCCAGCGGCTACACCGTTCAGCCACCGATCACGATCCCGGCCAACACCACCAAGCTGACAGTCGGCCGCGATGGCACGGTTTCGATCATGCAAGCCGGTTCGACGGCGACGACGCAGATCGGCACGCTGCAGGTTGCTACCTTCATCAATCCGGCCGGTCTGGAGAGCAAAGGCGAAAACCTGTATGCGGAAACTGCTGCCTCCGGTACGCCTGCACCGAATACCCCGGGCACCAACGGCGCCGGCGCGCTGTGGCAGGGCTATGTTGAAACGTCGAACGTCAATGTGGTCGAAGAAATGGTCAACATGATCCAGACTCAGCGCGCTTACGAAATCAACAGTAAGGCAATCACCACGTCCGATCAGATGCTGGCGAAACTGTCGCAAATGTAATGGCTGGTGTAATGCGTATTTGTACTACTTTGTTTTGATGAAATGGGATGAGGCAAACATGAATAGCCTGCTGAAACTTGCTGCCATCATCGGGATGTTCGCCATCGCTGGATGCACCACGGTGCCGGAATCGATCGTCACCGGGCCGAAGTCGGCCCGGCCGGAGCCGGCTTCGTACGCACCGCCGACCAATGGCGCCATTTTCCAGTCGGCGGCATATCGTCCGCTGCTGGAAGATCGCCGCGCGCGTCTGGTGGGGGATACGCTGACCATTGTCATCAATGAAAACACCACGGCGGCCAAGTCGGCCGGCAGTTCGTCGAGCAAGACCGGCAGTGCAAGCGCCATCGCGCCGACCTTATTCGGCACCTCCATCAAAGAGTTGTCGGGCAGCGGCGGCAGCACCAACAAATATGACGAGAAGGGCGCTATTTCGTCGAGCAATAACTTCACCGGCACTATCGGCGTGACCGTGATCGAGGTACTGCAAAACGGCAACCTGGTGGTCAGTGGCGAGAAGCAGGTCGCACTCGACAAGGGGGTTGAATACGTGCGCTTCTCCGGCACTGTCAGCCCGGACAAGATTGCTACCGGCAATACCGTTTCATCCACCGCTGTGGCTGACGCCAAAGTGGAATACCGCACCAATACCCGTGTGGATATGGCCGAATTTATGTCTTCGTTGTCGCGCTTTTTCTTCAGCGTCTCACCGTTCTAATCAGGGAGTCGCATGATGATTCAACGTTCATTTATGGCACAGCAGACCAGCAGGCTGGTGTCGGTTCTGCTCGCTTCCATTACTTTGCTTAGCGCCGGCGTTGCGCACGCGGAGCGCCTTAAGGATCTCGCCAGCATTCAAGGCGTGCGTCAGAATCAATTGGTCGGTTACGGCCTTGCCGTCGGTCTCGATGGTAGCGGTGACCAGACCACGCAAACTCCGTTTACGGTGCAAAGTGTCGTCAGCATGTTGCAGCAACTGGGTGTCAATCTGCCCAGCACCTCGACCAGCAACATGCAATTGAAGAACGTCGCAGCGGTGATGGTGACAACATCTTTGCCTGCATTTTCGCAGCCGGGACAGACGCTGGATGTCACCGTATCGTCCATCGGTAATGCCAAGAGCATTCGCGGCGGCACGCTGCTGATGGCGCCGCTGAAAGGCGCCGACGGCCAGATTTACGCCATCGCCCAGGGCAACATCGTGGTTGGCGGCGCCGGCGCTTCGGCGGCCGGCAGCAGCACCACCATCAATCAACTGAGTGTTGGCCGTATTTCTGCCGGCGCAACGGTTGAGCGCGCCGTTCCTTCGGCGCTGGGCCAGGGCGACGCCATCAACCTGGAATTGAACGACAACGATTTTTCTACCGCCAGCCGTGTGGTGGAAGCGGTGAACAAGCGTTTTGGTTTTGATACCGCGGTCGCGCAGGATGGCCGTGTGATTCGTATTCGCGCGCCGGTGGGCAGTGGTGAGCGTGTTGCATTCCTTGGCGCACTGGAAAATATCGATGTCATCCCGGCACGTGTCGGCGCCAAAGTCATCCTGAATGCCCGTACTGGTTCGGTCGTGATGAATCAGTCCGTAAGCCTTGACACCTGCGCCGTATCGCACGGCAATCTGTCGGTGGTGATCAACGCCGAGAACAGCATCAGCCAGCCTGGCGCCTTGTCCGGCGGGCAGACGGCGGCAAATCAGAACGCTCAGATCTCGATCAACTCGACGCCTGGCAAAGTCATGTATCTGAAGGGCGGTGCTTCGCTGGCCGACGTGGTCAAGGCGCTTAACGCCATTGGCGCAACGCCTCAGGACTTGCTGGCGATTTTGCAGGCGATGAAGGCTGCAGGTTCGCTGCGCGCCGAGTTGGAAATCATCTAGTCGAGGCGAGCTCATGATCAACAACATCAAGCCGGTCAATCCGACTGAAAGCCTTGCCGTCGATGCCAACAGTCTGAACAGCCTGAAGTCGTCGGCTGCGGCGCAGTCGCCGGAGTCGCTCAAGGGCGCGGCCAAACAGTTCGAGGCTTTGTTCCTGAACATGATGATGAAGAGCATGCGCGATGCGACGCCGCAAGACGGCATGTTCGACAGCCAGCAGACCAAGATGTTTACCAGCATGCTGGATCAACAGTTGAGCCAGAACATGGCGCAGCGCGGTGTCGGCCTGGCCGACATGCTGGTGCGCCAGTTGTCGCACAGCCTGAACAAGCCGTTCCCGACCGATGATGAAGCGTCGTCGTCCGGTTTGCCGCTGGATATTCCACTTGCCAATAGCCTCAGCGATCTCGACAAGGCGCGCCTGGTGCAAGGCATCGCTAATAGTACAGACGATGCATCGCAGGGCGGCGGCAAACGCAACAAGGGCGGTCAGCAACGTCCGGCGCATATCGAAGCGTTCCAGAGCCGTCTGCAGGCGGATGCTGAAGCTGCCAGCCAGGTGACCGGCATCCCCGCCAAGTTCATGCTGGCGCAAGCAGCCTTGGAAACCGGCTGGGGCAAGAAGGAAATCCGCGCCCGCGACGGCAGCTCTGCGCACAATCTGTTTGGCATCAAAGCGACGGGCAACTGGACCGGGAAGGTGGTTGAGGCGACCACGGTTGAATACGTCAATGGCGTGGCCCAACGCAAGATTGAAAAATTCCGTGCTTACGACTCCTACTCGGAAGCCTTCCAGGATTACGCCAAGCTGCTGCGTAGCAATCCACGCTACGAAAAGGTGTTGGCAAATGCGCAAGACGCCCACGGTTTCGCCTATGGCCTGCAACGCGCAGGCTATGCAACCGACCCGCACTATGCGGAAAAGCTATCGCGCATCATCCGTCAATCCCTCTCCGCATAATTTCCGGCCTGATTCTCCGGAAGACGACAGATGCGGTCGGAATGAATTGTCATTTTTCGGGAACGCAGGCGGATTGGCGAACTCTCAAATTCATTGTCGGCCGCTCCTAAAGTTTCCTGACGAAATGCCGTTGATCAGGATATTCCGTTAAAGAAAATATCGTATGGCTACCAGCATCTTCAGTATCGGACAGAGTGCCCTCGCCGCGGCTCAGGCAGCGCAGGCGACGACCAGTCACAATATTTCCAATGCGACAACGCCAGGTTATAACCGGCAGGTGGTCGTGCAAAGCACGGCTGGCGGTATTAATTACGGCTATGGTTTTGTAGGACAAGGTACGCAAGTCGCGGAAATCAAACGCGTCTATGACGACTTCCTCTACAAACAAGTGCTGTCGTCCCAGACCACTGCCAGCTCACTGGACGCCTACGCTACGCAGATCAGCCAGATCAACAATCTGATCGCCGACACGTCGGCCGGCTTGTCGCCGGCCTTGCAAGATTTCTTTACGAGTACGCAGAATCTGGCCTCGACGCCGAACAACGACGGTGCGCGCCAGTCGGTGATTTCTGCCGGCCAGACCCTGGCGGCGCGCTTCCAGAGCCTGAGCGATCAGTTGACGCAGAGCCGTAACGGCGTCAATAGCCAGATCACCTCGACGGTCGATACCATCAATGCTTACGCCAATCAGATTCTGGCGCTCAATCAGGCGATCCTGAAGGCGTCCGGCGGCACCGGGGTGGCACCTAACGATTTGCTGGACCAGCGTGATCAGGCGATTGCCGATCTCAACAAGATCGTCAAAGTCACCACCTTGCCGCAAGACAATGGTTCGATGAGCGTATTCATCGGCAATGGCCAGCCGCTGGTGCTGGGAAACACCGTGTCGACGCTGGTGGCGACAACGGCGACCAATGATCCGACACGTCTGCAAATTTCCTATCAGACCAATGGCCAGAACGTCCTGATTCCGGACTCGGCATTCAGCGGCGGCAGCCTTGGCGGCATCCTGCAATACCGCTCCGAAACACTGGATGTAGCGCAAAACTCGCTTGGCCGCATCGCCATTGCCATGGCGACCGCATTCAATACTCAGCACAAGCTGGGTCAGGATCAGAACGGCAATCTCGGTACCGACTTCTTCAATGTCGGCAAGCCGGTGGTGTATGGCGATACGGGCAATTCGGCGACTGCCGCAGCGACTGCGACCATCACGGATCCTTCCAAGCTGTCGACCAGCGACTACAAGCTGAGCTACGACGGCACCAAATATACGTTCACGCGTTTGTCCGATAACAGCAAGACCATCGTTGATCCGACTGCTGCGCCTCCGGGCACTTTCCCGGTGACGATTGACGGTGTGACCTATGCTGCGCCGACCATGGCAGCGGGCGACAGCTTCCTGATCAAGCCAACCGTGAACGGCGCCAGCTCGATGAGCGTGGCCATCAGCAATACGCAATTGATCGCTGCGGGTACACCGGTATTGACCGGAAGCAATGCAGTCACCGACATGGGTATCGTCACTACCGGCAATACCGGTACCGGCGTGATTACTTCGGCCACAGTCGACAAGGCTACGTTCACACCGGGCGCGACCCAGACCTATACCTACAACTCCGGTACGACTTCGCTAGCCCTGGTGCCACCGGCAGCAGTGACGGTGACGACGACCGCGGGCGTGACAACGACCTATGCGGCCGGTGCGGCGATTCCTTATTCGGCTGGTGCAACTGTTTCCAGCGGCGGCGTCAGCTTCGTATTGAGTGGCGCTCCTGCCAACGGCGATGCATATAAATTCTCGCCGGTTCCCGCCAATAGCGGTACCGCGACGATTTCGTCCGGCACGATCAACTCGTCTTATACGCCATTGGCGGCAGGCACCAAGTTCACGTTTACCTTCAATAGCGCAACGAATCAATTCACGCCATCGGCTTCGGTCGGCGCTGTGGTGGTGACGCATGCCGACGGTACGACAACCAACTATGCCGCCGGTGCACCCATCAATTACGCGACAGGCGATACGTTCACGACGGCCGGCGCGAGCTTCAAGATCACCGGCCAGCCGGCCAACGGCGACCAGTTTTATATCGGTCCGAATACCAACGGCGTCAACGACAACCGTAATGCCCAGGCGCTGAATGCGCTGCAGACGGCGAATACCATCGGCAGCACGTCGTTCCAGGGATCGTATTCGCAACTGGTTGCCACCATCGGTAACAAGACCAATGAAATCAACGTCACCAACAAGGCTGAAAATGCCCGTCTGACGTCTATTCAGCAGCAACAGCAATCCGAATCCGGCGTCAATCAGGATGAGGAATTGGCCAACATGATCAAGAACCAGACAGCCTACCAGGCTGCAGCCAAAATTATTCAGGCTGCCAGCGACATGCTGAACGTCTTGTTCACCCTTGGCGGTTAAAGTTTGAAGGAAAATTAAAATGCGTATCAGCACCACGATGCTTTACCAGTTGAGCAATAACGACCTGACCAGCATGCAGGGTTCGATATTGAAGCTCACCCAGCAAATCAACGGACAGCAGACCGTCCTGCTGCCGTCGGATGATCCGATCGCGGCGGCGCGCGCGTTGGATCTGGCGCAGACACAAGCGCTGAACACGCAGTTTGCGACCAACCGCAACAACGCCAACAGCTCGTTGGCGACCGTGAGCAATGCGCTGACCAGCGTGACTGACATGATGTCCAAACTCAAATCGGACATCATCGAAGCCGGCAATGCGTCGTTCTCCAATGACGAACGCGCCAACATGGCAACGGAACTGAAGGGCAATCTGAACGAGATGCTTGGTTTTGCCAACTCGACCGATGGTCTGGGCAATTACGTGTTCGGCGGTTACAAGAGCGGCGCCGCGCCTTTCTCCTTCGATGACTCGGGCAACATCGTCTACAACGGCGATCAGGGCGCGCAAACGCTGCAGGTCGGTGCGACGCGCCAGATGGAAGTCAGCGTCTCGGGACAATCGGTATTTCAGGGTAATGGCGTGGATACCTTCAAGATGATGCAAAACATGATCACCTTGTTGTCCGTTCCTACCACCGAAGCAGCAAACAATGCCGATACTCAGGCTGCCAACACGTTTGAATATCCGTCGGGTTCAGGCCAGTTCCCGATTCAGGCTTACAAAACTGCACAAGCTGCACTGGACGCGGCCCAGCCGACTGATCCCAACTACGCAACGCTGCTGACTCAGGCTGCCAACGCCAAATTGGCGTCCGACAAGGCCGACGCAGCGCGCACGCCAATTCCCGGCAGCCAGGCTGCACTGACCCGTAGTCTGAATTCGTTCCAGGCGTCGATCAGTTCGCAGATGAGCAATATCGAAGCTGCAACGGCATCGGTTGGTGCGCGTCAGAATGAGCTGGATAACCTCGATGCGCAGGGCAAAGTACTGGATCAGCAATACACGCAGACGACCAACGATTTGCTGGGCCGTAACCTGAGCGACACGACTGCGTTGGTTAGCCAATTGGCGCTTCAGCAGCAATATCTGCAGGCTGCACAAAAAGTGTTTGTGTCGACTACCAGCCTGACGCTGTTGAACTACCTCAAGTAATTCTCTCTGCCGGGTGAGCCTGCGTTCACCCGGCATCTCGTTTTCTTTTCCCTCTATTCGCTTCTTGACGGCATTGCCGCAAGCTTGTCTTCGCTGTGCATGTCGCCACCCAGCGCCTGATACAGCGTCATCTGGTTGTTCAGCCGGTTAAGCCGGTTCTGCGCCAGCGACACTTCAGCGGTACGGCGTTTTTCCTGCGCATCCAGCCAGTCTTTCAACGCCACATAGCCGGTACGGTAACGCAGCTCATAGAGGCGCTCCGTTTTCTGCGCGGCTTGCAGATTCTTTTCCAACAGCGCGCCTTGAGTCGCATATTGCTCGCGTGCCGACAGTGCGTTCTCTACATCTGCCAGCGCGGTGTAAAGCGTCTGGCGGAACGCTACGACAGCGTTTTCGTAATCCGCCTGCGAAGACTTGATGTTCAGCTGCGTCTGATTCCACTGCAAGAACGGCAGCACCAGTCCTGCACCGAGCGTACCTATGGGGTTCAGCACGACATTGCGCAGGTCCTGGCTGCTGCCTCCTGCCGCCGCAGTGAGTGTCAGGCTGGGGTAGTAGCTGGCGCGGGTGTAATCGACGGTAGCGAGCGATTCGCGCAGGCGCAGCTCTGCCGCGCGCAAATCCGGCCGGCGTCCGAGGAGATCGGCGGGTAACCCTGCCTGCAGTTGTGGCAGGGCTTGCTCAGGCAGGCGTTGCGCTAACGGAAAACTTTTCCCCGGCGGTCCGTCGAAGAGCAGAGCGAGTGAATTGGCGGCTTCCACTTGTTGCTGCAGGAGTTCGGTATGCGTGGACTGCTGTGTGGACAGATTCTGTTCCGCCTCAAGTACTTCCAGCGACGACACTGCGCCGGCCTGGTACTGCGTGCGCACCAGCGCGAGCGTTTTTTCGGCGTAGGCAATGCTCTCCAGGCTCAGCGCAGTGCGTTGATTCAGGTAGGCGCTTTGCCAATACAGATTGGCGGTTGTGCCGATCAGGCTCAGGGCTGTACTTTCACGATCTTGCTCGGTGGCCAGCGCTTCCCATCTCTTGGCATCGTACTGGCTACCCAGCTTGCCCCAGAGATCTGCTTCATAGCTCAGCGTTACCCCCGTTGAACTCGACTTGTAGCTGCTGCGATCATTGCGGAGATAGCGGTTGTACGTCGTCGAGGTGCTGGAACTCAGTGCCGGCAAACGTTCGTCGGCGGCGATGCCGGCCTGCAATTGCGCGCGGCGGACTTTGATGGTGGCGGCAGCGAGATCGTTATTGCGGCGCAGGGCTTCGTCGATCAGGTGATCCAGATTGGCGTCGCCGAAATGCTGCCACCATTTGCCGCCATCGACTTCCGCCCGGCCGTCACCGTGGCTCCAGGTTGCAGGGATGGCAGTCCTGGGTGCGGTATAAGGTGTCTGTATCAGCGATCCACAGCCGCTCAACAGGCTGACGGAGAAAAGGATAGCCGCCAGGGCGGCGGGGCGAAGGGTAAAGTGTTTCTTCATTATTCTCTCGACAGTGCATCGACCGGATCCAGCTGTGCGGCATTGCGCGCGGGGAGGAAGCCGAACACGACGCCGATCAGGGTGGAACACACGAAGGCGGAGACGATGGAGGTCGTCGAATAGACCATCGTGAAATTTTTGCTGAAGCTGGCGAACAGCACGCCGAACGACAAGGCCAGCAAGACGCCGAGCAGACCGCCGGACAAGCACACCAGCACCGCTTCGATCAGGAACTGTTTCATGATGTCGCTCTGGCGCGCGCCGACCGCCATGCGCACGCCGATTTCACGCGTGCGCTCGGTGACCGAGACCAGCATGATGTTCATCACGCCGATGCCGCCGACGATGAGGGAGATGACGGCGATCATCGATACCAGCAGGGTCAGCGTCGCCGTCGTTTTTTCGATGGTCTGGCGGATGCTGTCGGTGTTGAAGACGTAGAAGTCCTTGGTGCGATGGCGCAAGGTCATCAGCTTCACGATGCCCTGCTCCGCAGCGGAGGAGGCGACGCTGTCGCTGATGCGCACCGTGATGCCTTTCAGATAGTTTTGTCCGAGGAGGCGGCTCATGGCTGTGGTGTAGGGCACCCAGACGTTGAGGCTGTCGTTGTTGCCGAAACCGCTTTCCTGCTTCTTGGTGACGCCGATGATGCGGCAGGGAACGCTGCCGAGAAAAATCACTTCGCCGATCGGATTGGCGTTGTCGGCAAACAGTTTTTTGCGTGTATTGGCGTCGATGACGACTTCTTGCGCACGCGACGCAACGCCGTCGCCGTCAAAGCTTTGCCCCTCTGTGATGGCGAGTCCGCGCACGCGGAAGTATTGTTCGCCTACACCGCTGATCTGCGCATTGACCGAGACATTCCGATAGCGCACCGAGGATGTGGTCGATACGCTCGGCGTGACGCTGTCGACATAGACCTGCTGCGCCAGCGCATCGGCATCGGCCGGCACCAGCGTGCGTATCGCCGACGCCTTCATGTCGCCGAAGTCGCTGCCGGGAAAGACATCGATGGTGTTGGTGCCCATGGCGCTGATGTCTTTGAGGATGCGTTCGCGCGAGCCTGCGCCGAGCGCTACCACCGATACCACCGAGGCAATGCCGATGATGATGCCCAGCATGGTCAGGAAGGTGCGCAGACGATGTGCATTCATCGCCAGCAGCGACATGTGAAAAGCTTCAGACAAGCGATCCATGCCTGCACGCCATGGACTCACCGTCGGTGTAGTTTTCGACGTCAACTGGGATGGCGTTGGCGGTGCAGCGGCGTCCTTGCGGCGGTCGCCGACGATGACGCCGTCACTGATTTCGATGATGCGCTGCGCGTGCTCTGCGACTTGCATATCGTGCGTGACGATGATGATGGTATGGCCTTCGGCGTGCAGCTCCTTGAGGATGTTGATGACTTCGTGACCGCTATGGGTATCGAGAGCACCGGTCGGTTCATCGGCGAGGATGACCTGGCCGCCGTTCATCAAGGCGCGCGCGATACTCACGCGCTGCTGTTGTCCGCCAGAGAGCTGACCGGGCTTATGTTGCATGCGGTCAGCCAGACCCAGGCGTTGCAGCAGCCCGGCGGCACGCGCGTGACGGCTGTTGCGTTCCTTACCGGCATAGATCGCGGGGATTTCGACATTGCCCAGTGCCGTGAGGTCCGGCAGCAGATGGTAGCGCTGGAAGATGAATCCGAAATGCTCGCGGCGCAGTTCCGCCAGGTCGTCAGGACTGAGCTTGCCGGTTTCGCGGCCGGCAACGATATAGCTGCCCTGCGTCGGTTTATCCAGGCAGCCGAGAATGTTCATCAACGTCGATTTTCCCGAGCCGGATGCGCCCACGATCGCCAGCATTTCGCCGGCATCAATGGTGAGATTGATGTCGTTGAGGACAGTGATGGTCTGCTCGCCGGCGGGAAACTCGCGATACAGATTTCGCAGTTCAAGTAAGGGTGTATTCATGCGTCCACCCGATTACATCATCGGCGGCGGACCGCGGTGTGTGCTGGCTGCGACGGTGCTAACGCCATTGCTGTTGCCGATAACGACACGCTCGCCGGCGTTCAGACCTTCCGTGATTTGTACGCTGGCATTGGTGTTGATGCCGATGCGCACCTTGCGCGGTGCTGCGATGCCTTTGGCATCGAGCACGCGCACGGTATAACGGCCGTCTGCGTCGCGTTCACCCAAGGCCGTGGAGGGAATGACGATGGCGTTGCGTGCTTCCGCCAGCACGACGTAGACCTGTGTGGTCATGGAAATGCGCAGTTTGCCGTCCGGGTTGGGAACATCCAGTAAGCCGTTGTAATAGATCGCGGTTGACGTGGTGCTGCTGGTGGTCGACGAGGTTGATGTGGTCGAGGTGTCATCCTGCAAGATCGAGTCGGGCGCCGGCTCGATGGAGCGCAGGGTGGTGGTGTAGCGTTTGTCGGGTTCGCCGAGGATGGTGAAATAGACCGATTGTCCGGTTTTGACGCGAGTAACGTCAGCTTCCGAAATCTGCGCCTTGATGGTCACGGTGTCCATGCGCGCCACTTTGATGATGGTGGGGGTACTCTGGTTGGCGTTGACGGTCTGGCCTTCCTGGGCAACGATGGCGACGACGGTACCGTCGATCGGCGCCGTGATCCTGGTGTAACCGAGCGTCACGCGTGCTGTATCGACGGAGATCTTGCCTTTGTCGATCTGCGCCTTGAGTGCGGCGATGTCGGCTTTGGTGGTGTTGAGCGTGGCTTCTGCGGTCTCATAGTTCTCGCGTGAGCTGGCATCCTGGGACAGCATTTGCTGTTGACGTTGATAGGCCAGTTGGGCCTGCTTCAGCGTTGCTTCCTTCGCGCTCAGCTGAGCGCGCGTGTCTTCCAGTTCGGCTTCGGCGGTTTTCAGCGCGTTTTCTTGTGTGAGCGCGTCGATCTCGGCGACCAGCTGGCCTTTTTTGACCTGATCACCGAGGGCGACCTTGAGCGACTTGATCTGACCTGAAGCCTGGGCGCCGACACTCACTTGCTTGAACGCTTTGATGGTGCCGCTGGCAAGGACGGTATCTTGAATGTCGCGCCGCTCGGCGGTGGCGGTCAGATAGTCGGGCGCTACCGTCGAGGGGAAAAAAACCAGCCTGGCGAAAGCCAGTAGCGCGATGACAGGAACAGCAATGAGGGTGTATCTGAGGATTTTTTTTCGAGGGATATTCATGCGTCAAGACAGTTGATAGATACCGGGAAAATGGCGGCAGGCGGTCCCGATATGGAGGCGAGGAGTAAGTGTGCCTCCGATCGCGCCCCTTAACTGTAAAGATGCGTAAAGTGGATGTAAGTTCGCTGTAAAAGCCGGTCAGCGTTTCGGCATGGGCGGAATGGTCGCCATACCGCCCAGCATGCGTACCGTTTCAACGGTGTCATTGAGGAAATGTTGCATCGGCGTGAGCATGTATGGCAAGCATACGGCAATGAGCACGAAGCCGACCACCATCGTGATGGGGAAGCCGATCCCGAACAGATTGAGCTGCGGCGCGGCGCGCGTGAGGATACCTAATGCGACGTTGGTGATCAGCAAGGCGACCAGCATTGGCAGGGCCAGCTGCAGACCCATGCTGAAGATGCGTGTGCCGGACAGGGCGAGATAGTGGAATCCTTCGGCAGTAATCGGCGCTGCTGTAATGGGAAGGGTATGGAAGCTGTCTGCCATCACCGCAACGAGGACCAGATGTCCGTTGATACTCAGGAACACCAGCGTGCCCAGTAGTGAAAATAACTGGCTGATGGCAGAAGTGCGGCCTTGCGATTGCGGGTCGAAGAACACGGCGAAGCCCAGGCCCATGGTGTTACTGGTCAGTTCGCCGGCCATTTCGATGGCGGCAAAGACCAGGCGCACCGCGAATCCCATGGCAAGGCCGATCAGCAACTGTTGCAGCAGGATCATCAGGCCCATGATCGACATCGGATCAAGCGCAGGCGGTATGGGAACGTCTGGAGCGATGACCAGCGATATCATGACGCCCAGCAGAATCTTGACCAGCATCGGCACGCTGGCGCTGCCGAACGGCGGCGCGATCGAGAGCAGCCCGAGGATGCGGGTCAGAGGCCAGATAAAGGAGGCAACCCAGATCGCGAGCTGGTCGCTGGTGAAGTTGATCATGTTTTGTCGGATTGCCGTCGTGACACGCAATCGTCGCCGATGTTACTGCAGCATTGCCGGAATACCGGTGAACATCAGGCGCATATAATCCAGCATGACGCTGATCATCCACGGGCCTGCAATGATCAGCGCCAGGAACACGCCGACCAGTTTGGGAATGAACGACAGCGTGGCTTCATTGATTTGTGTAGCCGCCTGAAAAATACTCACCAGCAGACCGATGATCAGTGCGGTCAACAACATCGGCGCGGCGATCATCAGGGTGATTTCCATGGCATGGCGGCCAAGGGACATTACGCTTTCAGGAGTCATGATCGAACCTTAGTAAAAACTTTCCGCCAGCGAGCCGATCAGCAACTGCCAACCGTCGACAAGCACAAACAGCATCAGCTTGAAAGGCAGCGACACAATCGCCGGAGACATCATCATCATCCCCATCGACATCAGGATACTGGCGACCACCATGTCGATAATCAGGAAGGGAATGAAGATCGCAAAACTGATCTGGAATGCGGTCTTGAGTTCGCTGGTGATGAAGGCCGGAATCAGCAGACGCAGCGGCACGTCTTCAGGGCCTTGCAGGTCAGGGCTGTGCGACAGCTTGACGTACAGCGCCAGATCGGACTGGCGCGTTTGCTTGAGCATGAATTCTTTGAGCGGACTCGCGCCTTTTTCCATCGCATCGATCATGGAAATCTTGTTTTCCGAGAACGGCTGATAAGCATCGACGTAGATCTTGTCGAACACAGGTCCCATGACGAACAACGTCAGGAACAAGGCCAGGCCAACCAGCACCTGTGTCGGTGGCGTCGACTGGGTGCCGAGCGCCTGGCGCAGCAGCGACAGCACGATGACGATGCGGGTGAAGCTGGTCATCATCAGCAAGGCGGCCGGAATGAACGACAGCGACGTGAGGAACAGCATCGTCTGGATGCTGAGATTGTAGGTCTGACCGCCGCCGGCGGACGGCGTTGCGGTAAAGGCCGGCAATCCCTGTGCCGACGCCGCAAGGGGCAGGCAAAGCAACAGGACCGGCAACAGGCGCAGCCAGGAAGGTGAGCGCGCCAGGAATGTTCTAACTGCTGCCATTACGCTTATCGATAGTTTGTTTGAGCCAGGAGGCGAAGTTGGCGGACGCCGTTGGCGCTGCCGCAGCAACATGCTCCTGACGCGGCATGGTGGCCAAGGTGTTGACGCGTCCGGGAGCAACACCGACCACGATCCACTGGTCGGCGACTTCAACGACGATAACGCGCTCGCGCGTGCCGACGCTGACACCGCCGATAATTTTTGCTACCGCATTGCCGCCGGCGTTCGGTGCCAGTCCGCTGCGTTTGAACAGCCACGCGATACCGACCATGAGCGCGAGGACGGCGATCAGGCCCAATAGCATGGTGAAGATGCTGCCAGACGTGGAGGGAAGGGCGGCGGCCGGTTGTTGCTCAGCCGCCTGAACCGCACCGGCAGCGAGCGCTGCCGGCAGGACTGCGATAAGGCTGTAAAACGTACCAGCCAGAGTGAGGCGACGGTTCATCTATTCAGTTTGCGAATACGCTCTGCAGGCGTGATGATGTCAGTCAGGCGGATACCGAACTTGTCGTTCACGACCACCACTTCGCCCTGGGCGATCAGGCAGCCGTTGACGAGCACGTCCATCGGTTCACCGGCCATGCCGTCCAGTTCCACCACTGAACCTTGCGCCAGTTGCAGCAGGTTCTTGATGGCGATCTTGGTGCGGCCCAGCTCGACTGTCAGTTGCACCGGGATATCGAGGATGAAGTCGATATCGTTCGGTGTGTTCGTCTGCAGGTCGGCAGCACTGAGATCCTTGAAAATCGTTGCTTCAGCCGGCTTGGCGGCGAGGCCTTCTTCTTCAGGTGTCTTTTTCTGTGCTTCTTCAGCCTGTGTTTGTTCGGCCAACGCGGCGCCCCACGGATCGTCTTCCGCCGCTGTTTGGTCAACGTTGTCTTCAGCCATTCTGCTCTCCTTGAATACTTTCCGGTGTTTCGTTTTGCGTGATGGATAGCAGTTTTTCGACGCGTAATGCGTATTGACCGTTTAATTTGCCATAGCTGCATTCCATCACGGGGACGCCATCAACCTGCGCAGTGACCGGTGTTACGGTATGCAGCGGGATGACATCGCCGACCTGCATGTTCAGCAAGTCGGTAAATGTGACGCGGGCGGTGCCGAAGTTGGCGATGAGCTCCACTTCGGCAGTCTGGATCTGTTGCTTCATCAGTCGGATCCAGCGCTTGTCGACTTCCAGCGCTTCACCTTGCATGCTGCTGGTGAGCTTGTCGCGGACCGGCTCGATCATCGAGTACGGTGTGCAGATGTGAATCTCGCCGCTGACCGGACCCAGTTCGACGGTGAAGGTGGTCGAAACCACCACTTCGTTCGGGGTCGCGATGTTGGCGAACTGCGTATTCAGCTCGGAGCGGATGTACTCGAATTCAATCGGGTAGATCGGTTCCCACGATTTGGAATAGTTTTCAAAACAGATTTCCAGCACGCGCATGATGATACGTTGCTCGGTCGGTGTGAATTCACGACCTTCAATGCGGGTATGGAAGCGGCCGTCGCCGCCGAACATGTTGTCCACCAGCAGAAACACGAACTGCGGATCGAACACCACCAGACCAATGCCGCGGAACGGCTTGATGTGGACCAGGTTCAGGTTGGTCGGCACGACCAGATTGCGGATGAATTCGCTGTATTTGGCGACCTTCACCGGACCGACCGAAATTTCAGCAGTACGGTGAATGAAGTTGAACAAGCCGATGCGGAAGAGGCGGGCGAAACGCTCATTGATGATTTCGAGCGTCGGCATACGGCCGCGCACAATACGTTCTTGCGTTGCAAGATTGTAGTTGCGTACCGTACCGGGAGCTTCTTCGACGACCTTTTCTTCGTCTTCGTCTCCCGTCACTCCTCTTAGGAGTGCATCGACTTCTTCCTGAGATAGAAAGTGTTCGGCCATGATGCTACTGCTGTTGAATCACGAAAGAGGTATAAAACACGTCGGTAATTGTCGGACCTTTGCCGCCGCCGGCAAATGGTTCACCCAGTTGATCGATGATTTCATCGGTCAGGTTGCGTTTGCCTTCATTGGTCATCAATTCTGACGCTTTTTTGCTCGACAGGACCATCAGCAAACGGCTGCGGACTTGCGGCATGAAGACTTTGAGCGTTTCCGCAGTTTCTGCACTCGGCACTTGCAGCGTCAACGCGACTTGCAGGAACTGATCGCCGGTTTCTTGCTGCAGGTTGACCACAAAAGGTTCGATCACGACGAAGACAGGCACCTTGGAGGCGGCCTCTTCTTTCGGATGATCTTCTGCGCTTTTCTTGGCTTTGCTGCCCATCATCATGAAGGCGGCCGCGCCGCCGCCGACGACCAGCAGCAAGACAACCCCCAGAATGATGAAGAGCATCTTTTTCGATTTTGGTGCCGGCGCTTCTGCTTCAGCCCCCTTGGCTGCCGGTTTTGCTGCTTTTGTTGCCATCTATTTTTCCCTTTCGTGGGCGCCTACGGTGCACATAAAATTACTATCGGCAAGAATCTGCTGATATTGAATGCTGCGTCCGGACACCTGTTTCTTTTTGAATTCTGTTTAACCCGGCCAGCCAGACAGCTGGTCGCGGTTTATCTGTTTATGCAAATGTGTCCACGAGGCCCTGACCGCCTGTTGCAACCGGGCGGGGAACAATGGCAACGTTCACGTCGGCGTCATCGTTGCCGGCGCCAAAGTGCGACGAACCGGTGCTGCGCGCCTGTTGCTGACTGGCGCCTTGCTGTTGGTTCGGATTGCCGGTATTGACGGTTGCCTGGCCCAGCTGGATGCCGGCCTGATCCATCATTTCGCGCAGCTTCGGCATGGCGTTTTCAAGCGCCTGCTTGACTTCCGGCTGTGCAGTGATGAACGTGGCGTCGGCGTGCTGGTTGGTCACGTGCAGAACAACTTGCAACGGACCCAGATCCGGTGGATTCAGTGTCAGCGATGCGCTTTGTGTGCCGTTGGTAGCCATCCACAGGACTTTTTGCCCGACTGCCTGATCCCAGCCCTTGCCGCCGACTGTCGGCGCCAGGCGATCCACAGCCTGACCAGCGATAGCTGCTTGTTGGCTCACTGTGAGGGTCTGCTGTAAAGCAGGAACGACGGTCGCTGCGGTAGGCTGCGCTGTTTCGACAGGCTTGATGGCGGCTTCGGGCGTTGCCTTGGCAGCACGCGTAGCATTGGCGGCATCCTGCAGGTCGGCTTGAACAGCCTTGGTGCTGACCGGCGATTCAGCTTGTGGCTTGTCTGTCGCTGAACGAGCCTGAAAGACCGGCTTGTCCTTGCTGTCGGTGACTTCCTTGCTGTCCGACATGCTGGAGATGTCGAGCGTCTTGCCTTTGCCGTCGTCTTGTTTTTGCAGGTCGGCCAGATCTTTCTGATCTTTGGCGTTGATGACCGAGATGCCTTTTTTGCCGCCTTTTTGGCTGGCGAGGGCGTCCATGTCGGCATCGGATGTTTTCTTGCCGGCGGGTTGGACAGCGAGCTGGCCCAGATTGGCGACCAGCGCCAGCATCTGAGCCGAAGCGGCGTCGGTAGTGCTCTGGTCGTCAGCTGCCGCCTTGTCTTCGTCGCTCTTTTCGTCTGTAGACGCTGTCTTTGTGCTGTCTGCGCTGGACGTCGCGGTTGGCGCAGGCGTCGGCGTCGCAGGTTTGGTTGCGTCGGCCGTGTTGTCCTGTGTGGCGTTATTCGGCTTGCTTTGATTGTCGGTGTTGCGGTTGCTGACTTCCTTGTTCAACACCTGGTTGAAAGGAACATCGGCCGAGAACGAATCGGCTTGCGTTGCCGGGCGCGCAGAATTCTGCAAGCTTGCGACGTTGAGTATCGGCAATTGTGTGTTCATCGTTTCCGCCAGTCCTTGCTTACCGTTCTTACCGGTTATTACCGTTTGTAAAACGTGATACGCGAAGCATGTTCATCCGTCTGCTTCTGATCACGTCGACTTTCGCGCAACTGCGCAGTTTGTTTGGCGCGTGTCGCCAGCGTGCCATACGACATCCGCTTGCGTTCGCATGCCTGCCATGCCGCCCGAGCGTCTGCGACACGTTGCTGCGCATTTCTTACTACGTCTTGCTGGCCGGAAATGGCGCTGTCGATTTTTTCAATGAACAACTGAAAATTGCGATAGCTCATCGCCGTCAAACCAGATGATAAGCTTTCCTGAAAGCGCAAAGCGTAATCATCACGATATTGTTCCAAAATAACAAGTTTCTGCTGTGCTTCTTCGCTCGTGCGTACTGCCCGTCCCAAGCGCTTTGTCGCTTCGTCGGTTTCTTTGGTCGCCAATTCAATCAGCGTCTCGAGGGCAGAGGTCGTAGCCATGGTAACTTTGATTATATTTTCCGGGCTAAGTGCTCAATCACTGGAATAGAGCGGTAAGTTGCCCCAAGCTCTCGGTAACACCGGCTCTTTCCGGAATACCTTGCTGCAAGAACGCTTCAATTCGCGGCAAAAGCTGGATCGCCTGATCCAGAACCGGGTCGGTTCCGGCGGCGTAGGCGCCTACGCTGATGAGGTCGCGATTGCGTTGATAGCGGGAGTACAACTGTTTCAGCCGGCGCGTATCGCGCTGATGTTCCATGGAAGTAATGCTGTGCATGGCGCGGCTGATGGATTGTTCGATATCGATCGCGGGATAGTGTCCGGCTTCCGCCAATACGCGGTTGAGCACGATGTGGCCGTCGAGAATCGCACGTGCCGCATCGGCGATCGGATCCTGTTGATCGTCGCCTTCCGTCAGCACGGTATAGAACGCGGTAATCGAGCCGCCGCCGACGTCGCCGTTGCCGGCCCGTTCGACCAGCGCCGGCAATTTGGCAAAGACGGAAGGCGGATAACCTTTAGTCGCAGGCGGTTCACCGATGGCGAGCGCAATTTCACGCTGGGCCATGGCGTAGCGCGTCAGCGAATCCATGATCAGCAGGACGTTTTTGCCCTGGTCGCGGAAATATTCTGCAATCGCGGTGGCATAGGCGGCGCCTTGCAAACGCATCAGCGGCGGCGTATCCGCAGGGGCGGCGACCACCACCGAGCGCGCCAGTCCTTCAGCGCCGAGAATGTGTTCGATGAATTCCTTGACTTCGCGTCCCCGTTCACCGATCAGGCCGACCACGATGATGTCGGCGCTGGTGTAGCGCGCCATCATGCCGAGCAACACGCTCTTGCCGACGCCGGAACCTGCAAACAAGCCCATGCGCTGACCGCGTCCGACGGTCAGCATGCTGTTGATGGCGCGTACGCCGGTATCGAGGATATCGACAATCGGCGCGCGGCCCAGCGGGTTGGCGGCGCGGACATTGAGCGGCGCGGAATTTTCGGTATGTAGCGGGCCCAGATTGTCTAGCGGCCGACCGGCGCCGTCCAGCACGCGGCCAAGCAATTCGTCGCCGACCGGCAGACGGCGACTGTGTTCGTCAAGGCGGCGCACGTAGGCGATGGGGCCGGTGCGCGGCGGCGGTTTGACCGGCTCCACCGGATAGACGCGGGTGCCCGGCACGATGCCTTCGACATCGCTTTGCGGCATCAAAAAGAGGCGATCGTCCTGGAATCCGACGACTTCTGCTTCGATCAGGTTGCCATTCGGCAGAGGTACGGTGCAGGGACTGCCGACCGGTAATTTGAGGCCGACGGCCTCCATGACGAGACCGGCCACGCGCGTGACGCGGCCCGAAATTTGCGTTGGCTCAGTCATTCCCACCAGGCCGCTGCAATTATGCAGATAGGCCTGCCAGCGGCTGAAGTGGGAGGGCATCGGCGAGTTCATCGTTGCACCTGTGAATGAGGATTGCCGGGTGCGATCATGCTGCTACTCCAGCCAATCGAGTTGCTTGCTGAGCGATTCTGCGATACGGCGCCAGCGTGTTTGCATGGTGGCGTCGACCTGATTGGTGCCGGTTTCAATGCGGCAACCGCCGCGATCTATTTCGGGATCTTCGACGATACGCCAGCCTTGCTGGGTGAGATCGTCTTCCATGCTTTCGCGCGCGAGCGCCGCATCGGCGGGGTGCAAATACAGCAGTGCCGGCAATTGCAGGCTGGGCAGGGAATGGATGGCGCCGCTGATGGTCGGCAGGATCAACTCCGGCTTGACCTTGAGCGCGGTTTTCAACATTGCCTTGGACAAGTCCAGACCCAGGTTGAGCAGTTCCGGCGCCATGCTTTCACTGCATTGTGATACTTCGGTGCCGAAGGAAACGGCGATCTGGCGCAGATGCTGGATGGTTTCGTTGACTTCTTGCTGACCTTGTTGCAAGCCTGCCATGTAGCCTTCCTGGCGGCCTGCCTGCAATCCTTGTTGCTGGCCTTCGGCGTAACCTTCCTGGCGGGCTTGCTCGCGGATGGCGTCGAGCTCTTCCGCAGTCAGTGCCGGCGGCGGTGGCGGTTCGTCGATGAACTGTTCTTCTACCGGCGGAGGCAATTCCTCTGCTTCGTCAAAGGACGCCAGTTCCCAACGCTGATACGGCGTCATCTGTTCTTTGGGAATGATGTTGTTTCGTGATGCCATTTCAGATCCGGTAAAGCGTGGTGGTCACAATCGATGCCGCACGGCCGGGCAGGCCGCGCGCATCGGTCGTGGCGACCTTAGATGAACGCATCTTCGCCCTTCGCGCCGAGCACGATCTGGCCTTCGTCGGCCAGGCGACGAACGATTTGCAGAATGGCCTTTTGTTGCGCGTCGACTTCCGACAGGCGCACGGGGCCTTTGGATTCCAGGTCCTCGCGCATCATTTCCGCAGCACGCTGCGACATGTTGCCGAAGATCTTGTCGCGCAAGCCTTGCGATGCGCCCTTGAGCGCGACGATGAGCGATTCGGACTGAACTTCGCGCAGCAGCAGCTGGATGCCGCGACCGTCGATGTCGATGATGTTTTCGAACACGAACATTTCGTCCATGATCTTCTGCGCCATGTCTTCGTCGTAGGCGCGCAGATTGTTCATGACGGATGTCTCGTTCTCGCCCGACAAGAAGTTGAGGATTTCCGCGGCAGTGCGGATACCGCCCATTTGCTGCTTCTTCAGGCTTTCGTTGCCGGTGAGCAGTTTTGTCAGAACGTCATTCAATTCTCGCAACGCGGCCGGCTGCACGCCATCGAGGGTTGCAATACGAAGGACCACGTCATTACGCAGGCGTTCCGTGAAGTTATTCAGGATGTCGCAGGCGTGATAGCGCTCAAGGTGAACCAGGATGGTGGCGATGATCTGCGGGTGTTCGTTGCGGATCAGTTCGGCGACCGACTGCGCGTCCATCCACTTCAGGCTTTCGATACCGCTGGCGTCGCGGCCGCCCAGAATGCGGTTGAGCAGGGAAGTGGCCTTGTCGTCGCCCAGCGCCTTGGTGAGCACGCTGCGGATGTATTCGTCGGAGTCGAGGCCGAGCGAAGACGCCTGGCCGGTTTCGCCGACGAATTCGATCAATACTTCATTGATGGCTTCGAAGCTGATGTTTTTCATGGCCGACATGGCCGCGCCAAGTTTTTGCACTTCGCGCGGTCCCAGGTACTTCATGACTTCGGCGGCCTCGTCCTCGCCCAGAGCGAGCATCAGGATGGCACCTTTTTCAACGCCTTCGTTACTCATTGTTCACCCATGTCTTAATGATGCTTGCCACCAGTTTAGGATCATTCTTGGCCCATTGCTTGGCGGTCTCGAGATTTGCCTTGTAAGCGGCGCGTTCGTCGAGCTCTCCGGCCTCGCCGGAGAGGTTGACCACGGCGTCCGGATTGTCCGGGTCGTACATGGCGGCAGCAGCAGCGGCAGCTTCGGCGGCTTCGGCTTCGGCGCGGGCCTGGGCTTCTTTCTCTTCCTTGCCGGTGATCTTCCAGATGATCGGACGCAGAACACCAAAGTAGAGGTAGAGCAAGACTGCAGCCAGCAAGACGTATTTGCCGATTTCCTTGGCCAGCTGAATCATGTCCGGTTGCTTCCACAACGGCAGTTCCGGCTCGGCATCGCTACTGAATTGCGTGTTGACAACATTGAGCGAGTCGCCACGATCCTTGTTGTAGCCCATTGCCTCTTTGACCAGATCGGAGATCTGGCTGCGTTCGGCTTCGGTCAACGGCTTCATGACGATCTTGCCGGTCTGATCAACTGTACGCTTGTAATTGACCACCACCGCAACCGTCAGCCGCTTGACGCCGCCCATCGGCTGTTGAACGTAGCGGACGGTCTTGTCAACTTCGTAGTTGATTGTCGCGTCTTTGTGCGAGGTGCCGTTGGTTGTCGCTGGTTGCGCTGCAGCAGCACCTGCTGCGCCTGCCGCTGCGCCGGCAACCGGCGGATTGGTGATCGGCGCGGTGGCCGGGGCCGGCGGCTGGTTGGTCAGTGCACCAGGAATGCCGGAGGTGCTCGAACTGCCGTTTTGGGATTCGCTGCTTTGCTTGCTGCGTACGGCAGCCGTATCCGCTGTCTGATTCGGCTTGTAGGTTTCTGCGGCTTGCTCGCTGCGCGAGAAGTCGACGTCAGCCGTCGCTTCGGCACGAACGTTGCCGTTGCCGACGATAGGGGCAATGATCGATTCGACGCGCTTGACGATGTCTTGTTGCAGGTCCTGGACGTATTTCAGCTGGGTTGGGTCCAGGCTGTTGCCAGGTTGCTTGGTGGTCGTGTCGGAGAGCAGATTGCCGTTCTGGTCGACGATAGTGACGGCCTTGGGCGAGAGTTCAGGAACGCTGCTGGCTACCAGGTGGACAATGGCGCTGACTTGTTGCGGGTCGAGCATGCGGCCGGGATACAGGCTCAGGATGACCGATGCGGTCGGCTTTTGCTGATCACGGACGAAAACGGAGGCTTTAGGCAGGGCCAGGTGAATACGCGCGGCTTGCACAGCGGAAAGAGATTGGATCGAGCGCGCCAGCTCGCCTTCGAGGGCGCGCTGGAAGTTGACTTGCTCCAGGAACTGGGAAACCCCGAGTTTCTGGTTTTCCATCAGCTCAAAGCCGACATTGCCGCCCTTGGGCAAGCCTTGTGCGGCTAGTTTCAGGCGGGCATCGTGGACCATGGTTTCGGGAACCAGGATCGCGCTGCCGCCTTCGGAATACTTGTAAGGGACGTTCATCTGCTGCAACGAGGCAACAATGGCGCCACCGTCACGGTCAGAGAAGTTGGAGAACAAAACACGATATTCGGTCTTCTGGCTCCACATCCAGATGCCGATCATGAGTGCGATGACGGCCGCGGCTGCGACCATCAGCAGAACGCGACGTCCTTGTGGCGACTGTGCGTAACCGACGACGCCGCTGCGCCGCGCCTCCTGTGACGATACGTCGCCAGGAACCGCGCCTTCAGTGGCGGAAGTGTTGCCGTCGTTGGTCATCGTGCCATCGGCTGCTACCGCCATGATTTCCCCTTGCGTGTGCCGCCGAGCTTGTGGCTTTGTATGATTTGCTTCACTGCTTCCCTACCCATATAGGTTTTTTGCTTAGTGTGGATTGTCCTGCCAGAGCCGAAATTTGATCTATGGAACAGAATGGCTATTTCCCCGCTTATTGTTGCGAGTCGCGAAGGATCGCGTGGTAATCTGCCGTTGTAGAAGCGGGAAGTGTGATTGCGGTGTGCAATCATCTGTCGCGGAATTGAATTCGAAGAGGTGCAAATTGGCCGTCAGCATGATTGATACTAGCAGAATCGAAGCCATGGTGGCGCAGCTGAAGGCTGCTGCTGCCCGTGCGCAAGGTGCGCAGAGCGATGTTGCGCCCATCAATAGCATCACCGGTAGCGAAAAGCCGGCGACGCGCGTTGATTTTGCCAGCGTGTTGAAGAGCTCCCTGGATGAAGTGAGTTCTTCTCAGGACAAGGCAAGCAAGATGTCGCAGAGTTTCTCCATGGGTGACGACAACATCAACTTGTCGGATGTGATGATTGCCATGCAAAAGGCGAGTATTTCTTTTCAGACAAGTGTTCAGGTGCGCAACAAGCTGGTTTCAGCTTATCGCGACATCATGACAATGCAGGTGTAGATCAGATGGCTGGTTGAGAGGGTGGATTTTTTCTCCGCATCTTCCGCTGTAATGTAGAAAAAGCTGCCTTTGGCAGCTTTTTTGTTTTTCGGAGTGATGTTTCGATATTGAAGGTGTGGTACCCAGGTTTTTTTCGAAGATGAGTATCAGTCCAGAGGCCCGATTTCAGCGGTCCACCGTTGATTCCATGTGTTGCGGCTGCGGACGACATACTTCTGGTCAATCTCAATGGGTGTCGCCATGCGCTTGCCTACAGGCAGGAAATTGGGATTGCGTACGCTGACGTCTTTGTGTAGGGGCGCCAGGCCTGCATCGTTGGCAAAGAGGCCCTGTACTCTGACAGATAAGACCATCTCAACGAATTTTTGCGCTAATGCTTGCCGCGGCGATGCCTGAACGGGGCAGACAGCCACCAGGACCGTCGGAATGCCGTCACGAGGATAAGCGATGTCAATCGGAAGGCCCGACTCCGTCGCAAATTGCTGCGCGCGAACGCTGCCCCATGGGACCATCACGATTTGTCCCGAGCGAAACATGTCCATGAGTTTTGCCGGTGTATTGGCGAAGGCGGGCGTTAGCGGTGCTATTTTGTTTTTGATCGTCGAGAATGCGGCATCGATGCCAGCATCGTTGACGCCGCCATTGGCATGGGCCAACGCCAGCAGGGTTGTCATGCCATAGCCGTTTTTTGGCGACGCCATGGAAACTTTGCCCGAAAATTTGGGATCTGCAAGGTCCAGCCAGGAGGTTGGCGCCGGCCAGCCGTGTTCGGCAAACGCCTGCTTGTTGTACATGAGGCCGAGTGCGACGATACCGATGCCGGATGCTCTGGCTTCGGGAAAGTAAGCAGTTTTGTCGAAGTTTTGAGGCTGGTAGGACTGGATTCTGGCGCACAGTTTCTCTTCTACGGCCTGATCCATCAGGCTGTCATCCATAAAGGCGACATCGGTCACTTTGCCATTGGTCTTGTCGGAGCGCAGGCGCTGCAGCGTTTCTGCAGAGTTTTCCGGGTAATACGCGATCTTGACGCCGTGTTGCTGTTCGAACTCAGGAATGAGTTTGTTTTTGACGACTTCTGCAGCGAGTCCTCCAAGTCCGGAGACAACGAAGGGTTCACCAGCCGACGCTGACTGGGAAGCGCATGCTAAAAACAGGGGAATTGCGGCAAGCAGTTTCATAAAATCACCTTAGAAAAATAGATTTTTTTCGAGATGACTGCTAGCGGAGGAGGGAGGGCGAGGAGAGGTGGAAAGTCTCTCGCCCTGATCATTACATCATGCCGGATGCTTTGGCATTTTGCTCGCGTTCCAGCTTCGTAATGAAGCGTTGGATCGCTGCCAGGACAGCGCGCGGGATATCGACGAACTCACAACCGAAGCGGTTGACGGTCTTACCTGAAGTCAGTTTGACTTCCTTGCAGTCACGAATCTGCAGCTTGACGGTGACAACGGTGTTGTCGGTCATTTCCAGCGAACAGTCTTCGTAAATACGGCCCAATGTCGTGTCGAGCAGTTTCTTTTCGTCGGTAATGCCGACGCCGCCGGCACTGATGTTGTTGAGCAAGGTCACAACCGTGCTGAACGAGCCATCTTCACGGGTTACGCGGAAAGTGCAGCGCAAGGGCTTGGCGATAGGCGTCGCAATACGGAAATATTCGCGGCGTTGCAGGCGCACCAGGCTGTTAGGGATGGTGATCTTGAGCGCAGGGCGTTCCTGGTACAGGCATTTCTGCGCTTTGTCGACGTTGAACGTGATGCGGATATTGTTGTAAACAGCTTCAAAGCCGATGCGATTGCTTTGCAGGATGCTTTCATTGAGCATGGTGCTTGGCGCAGCGTCGATGACAACGCTGTCGTCGTCTTCATCGATGTCCAGAATCGACGTGATAATGGATTCCGAGCCGCCCTTAATGAGCAGACTCAGCAGCTGATTGCGCTCCATCATGCTGGTCAGCAGTGACACAATTTCCCGTCGGGAGTGTACTCGAAACGGGCTGTCGTCTTTGATCTCGTCGTTGTTTGCCATCTGTGCGTCTATGCGTCTCAAATCAAAGGATAGAAGGATAAAATTCTATCCCAAAGGGGGAGTTGCTAATCTAACCCCTAATCATACATCACTGTGATCCAATTGCATATTTTCAATGCGATACAACCAGGCCAAAAGTTCCGCAACGGCGCGATAGAGCGCTGGGGGGATTTGTTGATCGAGATCGACCTGCATCAGCAGCGAGACGAGTTCCTTCGATTCGTGAATATAGACGCCGCTTTCTTTGGCGCGGGAAATAATCGCTTCGGCGATGAGTCCGCTGCCCTTGGCGACGACACGAGGCGCCGCCTGATTGGTGTTGTAGGCAAGCGCGACCGCGTTTTGAAATGGAAGATTAGGTTTTTCCATCTCGCTTCACAATCAATGAATCTAAAGAAGAGCCCGCCGCCTCCATGGCGTCGGACAGCATGCTGCCGTTGGCGCGCAACGCAGCGGCGGTGACGTCGCTGTCGGTGCGTACTTGCATATGGATTTGTTGCCCGATCAGGCGTATCGAGGCGGAAACGCTGCCCAAATGGGCAAAATTGAAGCGTACGACGCTATGCCAGCTGGGTGTGGGGCCACTGTCCTGCTCATTTTGCTGCGGCGTGTCGGATGAGTCCTGGCCGATTTCCCACTCCATATGCTGACCGGGCCAGACTTCGCCATGCCAGGAGAGGCGCTGTTGTTCCAGTGCATTGAGCTGGAGATTGATGATCTGGCCGAGTTGCGTGTGGGCAGGATCAGTGCTGTTGAGCAGGTCTGAAGTGCTGCTGCTCTGCACTTGTTGGGCGAGTTGCGCCTGAGGTTCTTTTTGCAGTTCGGAAAGCGGTCTGCGGCCTTCAGCCCAAGCCGCCACGTGCGATTCGTAGAAAGTGCCGCTCAAAGCGATGGAGTCGTGCAGGGCGCCAGCCAGCTGCGAGGTGTTGGTCGGATTGCTGACCAGTGGAGTACTGGGCTTGATGGCGGTAGGCAGGTCGCTTTCTTCCGAAGCGTGTAGCAAGGCGTCCACCAGTTTGCCGGCTGAACTGAGCGAAGTTTTTGTGCTTTCCGGGGCTGCAGCGGGAGTTTGAGCAGCTTGTTTGGCTTCTTCGTCGCCGAGTTGACCGTTACGACCGACTACGGTGGGAAGGCCCGGTTGCGCCGCTTTGAGCGACTGCAGGTCCTTCTCCATCGCTTTACCTGCGATGCTGAGCGAAACGGCAGCGTCCTCGTGTTCTTCTGGGCTGGTTTCCGTCAGCAGGAAGGTCGGTCGGGGGTCTTTGCTGACCATCGTCAGCAGCAAGGAGTCTCCGGTTTTGGTCGCAGTCGGCAGAACCATGCGAGCGGCCGTATTGGCAATTCTGACCAGATATGAGCCGTCGTTATAGGCGGAGAGCACCTTGCCTTGCAATTGTTGTCCGATGGCAATCTGCGCCAGCCTGCTGAAGGCTTCCTCTCTTGCATCTGCGACCGAAACGATGGATGTCGCCGCCGCGACGGATGCGACAGGCTGGACCGTATTGGTGGCGAGGTCGGCCCGGGGGATCATCGCTAGCCTCGTTGATTAGTGCTACCGTAGGCCTTAACCAGTTTGCGTTCTACGCTGGTGCTTTGGATGAGGGAGGCGAGCTTTTTCAAGCCGGGATCCGTCAAGTTGCGGATGTCGCGGTCATCTTCGAGTATTTTTTTGAGGATTTCGATCTTGCGCTCGCGCCGGTCGTCGGTCAGTGTCACCGACGCTTCATTTTTCTTGAGGACATCGACGACATGAGCGCAATCCGCTTCGAGTCTCGATAGCAAATCCCATTCTTCCCGGCGGGCTGCAGCAAGCATCTGATCGGTCAGATCCGCAACTGCTTCATAGAGGGAGATGACTTCTGCGCCGTCCATTGTTGTACTTTCGCGAATGTTTGTTGCGAATTGTCGTGAGGCGGCAGCTTAAGCTGCAACCTGGGCTTCATTGGTGCCATTGGGGCCGATGGTCTCCCATGCGTCCCGCAAGCCATCCAGCAAGCCGTGGACTTCTTCCAGGATTTCCTGGGAATTCTCGACATTGGCGGCAAACAGACGTCTGCCCATGTATTCGTAGAGAGCGTCCAGATTGAGGGCGATTTCGCCACCAACGTTCTTATTCAGGCTGGCGCGCAGGCCGCTTTCGATAATCAGGATCGCCTGAGTAATCGACTCGCCTTTTTTCTTGATATCGCCGGCATTCATGTATTTCTGACCCATGGCGATTGCCACCAGTGCGCCATCGAACAGCATGGTAATCAGTTTATGCGGACTCGCTGCGACGACACCGGTTTCCACGCCAATATTTGCGTACGCATTTGCGCCACGTTGCATGGTTCCGAACATTATCTTCTCCCGCGTTCAATATAACGATTAGCTACCGGCTTTTGGCAAGTTGGCCAATTGTTGAGTCAGATAGCTTTGTGTCGACGCCATGCTGGCCAGTGTGACGTTCAGTGCATTGAACTGGGTCGTGTACTGATCCTGCATGTTGCTCAAACGTGTATTGATAGCAGTCTGGCGATCGGTATTGATCTTCAGGCTGGCTTGCAAACCTTTGGTCTTGGTATCAATGATACCGCCATCTGCGAGAAAACCATTTACCAATGTTTGTAAATTGGTGAGGATGCCGTTGGTACCGGTGGTATTTGGCGTGCCATCAGCATTGGTGCCCGAGGTCGATGTGAACAGATTGGCAATACCGGCAAAGTTGTTGGTCGTTGCCGTAGTCAGTTTTGCCGCATCCAGCGCCAGCGTACCGTCTTTCTGAAATCCGATGCCGATATCCGTCAATGAACTGATGCCATTGCCGCCGGCGACATTTCCCAGCAGGGCGCTGCGCAATTGCGTCAGGATGCTCTGAACGGACGATTCGCTCGCCAAAGGCGACGAGGTACCGGCTTGGCCTGGAGTGGTCGACGGCGTTTGTTGCGTCAACCCGGTGATTGCTTTTTCCAGTGCGTTGTAAGCGCTGACAAACGTATTCGCTGTTGAAGCAACTCCGCTCGTGTCATTGCTGATGTTCAGCGTGAAGTTGTCGGCGGCAGTCGTGACTTTGGTGAGATTGATGGTCACACCCGAAATGGCATCCGTTACCTTGTTGGTCGGGCTGGTCACGCTCGTGCCATCAATGCTCAGCTTGGCGTCTTGCGCGGCTTGCAGCTGACCCATCGTGCTGCCGGTCAGGATGGAGAAGTCGCCTGTGCCAGTCAGTGAAACAGGGCTGGTGGCCCCGGCGCCGGATGGTGTCAGTACCAGGTGATCGTTAGTGCCATCATTGGAGATGCTCGCTGTTACGCCGGCATTGGCGGTATTGATGGCGTCGCGCACATTTTGCAGGGTCTGGCCCGCGCCGCTCAGCGCAATGGTGGTCGCGGTGCCGCCGACGTTCAATGTCAGGCCGCCTGCTGTGGCGTCAAATGTCTGGCCGGTGGTAACGTTCGGCGAAGTGTATTTTCCGCTTGGATCAAAAGACAGTGAGGAATAATCGCCGGTGCCGGTAACGCGGATCGAGTTGGCTGCGCCACTGTCTTTGGCCGTGATTGTCAAGTGGGCATTGGTGCCGTCGTTGATGATCGTTGCGGTCACGCCTGCGCCGCTGGCGTTGATGGCGTCGCGCACACCGGCCAGCGTATTTGTCGTTGGCTTGATGATCGCTGTCGATCCATTGCCGGTCTTGATCGCCAGAATACCCGAGCTGAACGTTGCCGTAGACGCAAAACCAGCAGAGGTGATTTTTTGTGCTTGCGCCAACTGGGAGACGGAGACGGTATAGCTACCCGAAGCGGCAACGGTCGCGTCGCGCGGAGCCTGGATCTGCGTTACCGTGCTGGGAGTCGAACTGGATGGATCGTAGGCCAGCGAGGACAGGCTGTTATTGGCCTGGACCTTGATGGTGTTTGCCGTGCCAGCCGTATTTGACTCCAGAACCAGATGGTCGCCGGTGCCGTCGGTGGTGATGGAGGCAGTAACGCCGGCTTTCCCCGCGTTGATCGCATCGCGCACGCCGGCAAGCGTTGCATTGGCTTGCAGCGTGATAAAGGTCGGTGGGTTATTGCCGATTTTGATCGCGACGGAATCGCCTGCGTTGAAAATTTGCGAGCTGGAAAAACCTGCCGATTGAATTTTTTGCGCCAACACCTTTGTCGAGTCGTCGGTATTGACGTCGGCAGTAAAGGGATCGGTAGTGAGAGGAGTCCCTGTTCCGCTATTGGAAACAGACGACTTTTGCGCGCTGAAACTTGCAGCCGTGAGACCGTTCAGTGCGCTTTGATAGGACGAAATCGCACTCTTGAGGCTGCCATAGGCAGAAATCAGGCTGTTGTAGCTGCTGGCCTGCTGGGTCAAAGGATCGAGAACGGTACTTTCCGCACTCATCAACTTCGAAACAAGCGTAGCGACGTCTAGGGGGCCGGCGGAAGTGGTGATTGTTCCGGTGGAAGTGGCCATGAGATCTCCTGATTTCTAAATGCAATTGCGATGTGCTGATGACAGAAGCCCAGGCGGCGAACGCTCAATCGGGTGTACTTCGGTATGACTTTTGACTTATCCGAGAATGGCTTCCGGTACTACTCAACACATACGAGTTGATATAAATCCGCTATGAATTGCCGATGCGAAATATAGCATGCGTAAAAATTCCATTTACGCATGAATATTCCTGGTGCCCCCAGCAGTTCGTACCAGACTCAAGCTTTATGGTTGATCAACAAGCCCTGCAATTTGTCGATCGATTTGGCGATTTCAATCGCTTCTTGACTTGGAATTTGGCGCAGTACGGTATTGTCGGCCGTATCAATGACCTTGATAACTGTCTTGCCGCTATCCTGATCCTTCGAGAAGGTGATTGCCGACGCGTTCTTGCTTGCGAAGTCATTCAACTTATCTACAGCATTCGCCACATCGCTCTCGCTGGAACGTTGCGACTGCGCTGTTGCCGCAGGTGCAACAGTCGATACCACCGGATCTGGTCTTGTAGTTGAAGTCTGTGCCGGCGTATAAGAACCAGAATCGCCAGCGGCAGTGATATTAAGTGGGGAAATCGACATGGTGTTACTCCCTTAAAGGAATGTGCGGAGAATACGTACGCATACATATTCCCCGCACTTTCATCCTACATAGCTCTTAAGACTATTTCAACAGCGACAGGACGCTTTGCGGTGCAGAGTTCGCCTGAGACAACATCGCCGTACCGGCTTGTTGCAGAATTTGCGCACGTGTGAGGTTTGCAGTTTCTGCCGCGTAGTCGGTATCCATGATACGGCTGCGCGATGCGGTGATGTTTTCGCTCGAAATCTGCAAGTTGCTGATAACGGCGGTGAAGCGGTTCTGAACAGCACCGAATTCTGCGCGCTTGGACGAGATCAGGTTGATCGCGTTGTCCAGGTTCTTGATCGCTTTTTGAGCATCGCTTTGTGCCGATGGATCAGCAATTGCCTTGTCCAGAGCCAGTTTAGCGGTGTCGATAGCGGATTGCAGAGTCACAGCCGAAGCTGCCAGTGCAGTTGCTGTCAGTGTCGAACCAGTTGCGAACAGGTTGTCCAGAGCAGCCTTAGCCGAAGTGTAAGTCACTTGAGCAGAGTCAACCGAAGTTGTCACGCCCAGACCGATCAGACCCTTGGCGCTGGTGCCGATAACGCTGGCGATGGTCTTGTCATTCGACAAGTCCGACAGGGAGATGCTGATTTGATCATTCAGCTTGTTGTCAGTAACATTGGCGCCGACTTGGAAAGTCAGTGTCAACGAAGCCGAAACGTTAGCCGAATCGGAACCAGTACCAGCGCTGGCGCCGGAACCGATACCTGTGAACAGGTTTTGGCCGTTGAAGCTTGTACCGTTCAGAACGCGGAATGTTTCGTCCGACAGTTGCTTGTATTCGTCGTTCAGCGTTTTACGATCTTGTGCGCTGTTCGAACCGTTAGCTGCTTGAACTGCCAGCTCACGCATACGTTGCAGGTTGTCGGTAACTGTGCTCAGTGCGCCTTCAGCGGTTTGAGCCAGAGAGATACCGTCGTTGGCGTTACGTTGCGCAACTGCCAGGCCCTTGACCTGTGCGTTCATGCGGTCGGCAATTGCCAAGCCTGCTGCGTCATCCTTTGCGCTGTTGACGCGCAAGCCGGAAGACAAACGTTGAATCGAAGTATTCAACGACGATTGCGAGGTGTTCAGATTGCGTTGCGTGTTAAGCGACGCAATATTGGTATTGATGACTGATGCCATATTAGTTCTCCTAAGATTTGAGGCCGATAAATCCGAGTTTCAGTGCTTAACTTTGGTTTTTACCTAAAGCCTCAGGCGTTCAAACCGCTGTTGTTAGCTATATCGGACGGTATCGGAAAAAGTTTAATGTTTATCGCAAAAAATTTTTTTCCAATGCTGTCCGACCTAAAACTGCGTGCTTCTATACGTCAAGCAAATCTTATTTCGACGGCATTTCAGAAAACTTTAGTGAGTTTATTTGTAAAAGTTCCTGAAATGATGCGGGGGAGGATTGCATTGCCTCAATGGATAAAGTTGACGCAATGCAATTGGGATGGGTGGTAAGTCTTTGATTAGGCGAGATTTCGTTTCTTTTTGTCGCGCAATACAGCCAGTTCTGATGATACTTTTGCAATGACGGACGGCCAGTCGCCGCGTTCTTGTTGTCTGAAGAGGCGCATGCTCGGATACCAAGGAGAATCTTCCCGGTCATTCAGCCAGCGCCAGTCTGGAGTTTGAGGGAGCAGCGTCCACGTTGGGCGGCCAAGTGCGCCGGCAAGATGGACGACGGAAGTATCGACGCTAATAATCAGATCCAGATTCGCCATGGCTGCGGCCGTATCGGCAAAGTCGTTGAAATCATTGCCAATATTGAACACCGGTAACTCCGGCGGAAGTTTGGCCAAGTCCGGTGTCGCATGACCTTTCTGGATCGAAAAGAATTTGACGCCGGGGACGTTCAATATAGGTGCAAACGTCTCCAGCGGGATCGAACGCTTGCGATCGTTGCCGTGTTCCGGATTGCCGGCCCAGACAAATCCGACGCGCAAGTCGGTTTTATTTCCCGATAGGGTATCTATTTTGTCGGCCCATTTGGCAACATCAGCTGGATCCGCTGACAAATATGACGGGTACGACGGAATATCCTCCACATGGTCGGTTCCCAGCGCGAGCGGCAGGCTCATCAACACATAGGCGCAATCGCACTTCGGCAGCGGATCGTTCTCCCTGACCAGGGTGATCTGATCCGATACGCTGCGAAACAGCCGGGCTAGGGGATCCTTGACGTGCAGGGCCACGCGCGCTCCTTGAGCGAGTAGCATATGTACATAGCGTACGAACTGGATGCTGTCGCCGAAGCCTTGCTCGTGCATCAGCAAGATGTATTTTCCCTTTAGGGAGGACTTGCCGTCCCATTTGGGGATGACGCCGAACAATTTGTGGATCAGTTTATAGACATAGCGGCGCTCTTTGACTTCCAGCCGGCTTTCGTGATTGGCCCAGCCATCTTTGAGATCCCCGGCCAAAAGTTGTCCAAGTGCAAGATTGTGTTGCGCGGTCAGATAGTTGGGTTTGAGGGCCAGCGCATCTTTAAAATATTGCAAAGACGTGGTGGTCTCGCCATAGTCGTACATGGTGGCGCCGATATTGTTCAGCGTTACCGGATGCTTCGGGTCGATTTTCAGCGCGCGATGGAAGAGCGTCATCGCATCTTCGTAGCGATCCTGATTTGAAAACAGGCTCGACGCCAGTTTTGTATAGCTGTTGGGGTCCTTGGGAGCCAGCTCGATGACGCGCTCGTAGTGTTCATGCGCTTTATCGTAGTCCTTCAGCTTTATATAAGTGTCGGCAATCTTGTACTGCGCGTAGATATCTGTAGGGTCCAGCAATAACGACGTTTTGTGGCATTCCAGCGCGTCGTTAAGCATATTCATTTCCTGAAATGCTATGCCGAGATTAGTGTGGGCGGGGGCGAAGTTGATTTGGAGCTCCATCGACTTCAGCAGAACGCCAACGGCTTCCTGATATCGCTTTGCGTCGATCAGTGCTTTCCCCAAGTGGGAGAGCGGGCCCGGCGCGTCCGGAGCGCGCTTTGCTGCATCCTCAAAATACGCGATGGAGGCGTCGGCGTCGTTCTTTTCATGCAATGCGTTTGCCAGACCGACGCGTGCTTCCTTGTTCTCGGGGTCGAGCTGAATGGCTTGTTCGTAGATAGCAATTGCGTCGTCGATGCGGTCTTGACTCAGTACTGCACCTCCCAGGTTCGTCAGGTATTCGGCGTTTTGCGGGTCTGCTTTGATTGCCTTGCGCAGCGCTTTTTCTGCTTCTGCATGGTTGTTTTCGCGCATGGCGATCAGTCCCCATGCATGATTGGCGAAAACCAGGTCAGGAGCGCGCTTGAGGACTTGGGCGCAGAGTTCTTTTGCCTCAGCAACCTTGTGGTCGTCCAGAAAGCTAAGGCATTCACGAACGGCAAGCAGATCTTTGAGGTTGGGCGATGTATTTTTGACGGGCTTGTTGCTGCTACGCGTTGACATTGGAAATCCTTGGCAGGTGATGATGTCCCTGGGATCTTCTTCACTCCGGGCGTCGCGGGTGAACTGATCGCCATGGTGACGGCGCAATTAATCAGTGCATATCATATGATGCAATTTCTCATTTGATTGTGCAAACAGACGTAAAAAAGCCCGCAATTAGCGGGCCTTCCTGGATTGGGGGGAGGGGGCGACTTGCGTCAGTTCCAGCTGCGCAGCAAGCCTACAGCTAATCCTTCCAGTGCAAAATTATCTTCTTCTGCAGATACTTTAATAATGTTGAAGTCCGGGTTTTCCGGCAGCAATTCTATCAATGAGCCGGTTTTGCGATAGCGTTTGACGGTGACATCGTCCCCCAGGCGCGCCACAACGATTTGGCCGTTGCGAGCCTGATCGGTCTTTTTGACTGCGAGCAAGTCGCCGTCAAGAATGCCGGCGTCGCGCATCGACATGCCGCGCACCTTCAGCAAATAATCCGGCTTTGCCGAAAAGAGGGCAGGATCGACGTTGTAATTACTCTCTATATGTTCCTGCGCCAGAATCGGCGAGCCGGCAGCTACGCGTCCGACCAGTGGCAGCGAAAGTTGCATGAGGGCGGGATGCGGCAGCGCCATCTGGCGACCACCGCCGATTGAGGAGGCGCTGTCCCGCAGGCGGATGCCGCGTGATGTTCCGGGGGAAATCTCAATGGCGCCTTTTCGCGCCAATGCCTGCAAATGTTCCTCGGCCGCATTGGCTGAGCGAAAGCCGAGCTCGGTGGCAATCTCTGCACGCGTCGGAGGGAAGCCGGTGTTTTCAATGGCGTCTTTGATCAGATTGAGGATCTGTTCCTGGCGGGCGGTCAGTTTGAGCATGGTGGCTTTCGGGGAAGTTATGCTGGGTGCATAAACAGTCTGTATTTTTATACAGTTATAAAGCAGTGTCAATCTGCAATATTGAAATCATGTCATCTGTGCGGCCGAGTGGTACGGCGGCAATCCAACAGCAAATGCCTGAATGTATTGAGGTTTTTGGCCGAATGTTGTATGATTGCGGGCTTTCCTCTTCCCACACTCGTCTTGACGCCGAGGTGGGCGATTTGTTAATCAGTCCATAAAGGAGTCTACATGCGTCATTATGAAATCGTATTTATCGTCCATCCGGACCAAAGCGAGCAAGTTCCAGCGATGATCGAGCGTTACAAGGGCATCGTTACTGCGCGCGGCGGCAAGATTCACCGTGTCGAAGATTGGGGCCGTCGTCAATTGGCGTACCAAATCCAAAAACTGGCAAAAGCGCACTACGTTTGCCTGAATATCGAAGTTGACGGCGAAACTCTGGCCGAAATCGAAACCGGCTTCAAGTTCAACGATGCTGTGTTGCGTCACCTGACAGTCAAGATGAAGAAGGCCGAAACCGGTCCTTCGCCAATCCTGAAGGCTGTCCAAAAGGAAGATGCAGCAAAGAGCAATCGCGCAGAAGCACCTGCAGCCTAATTGCTGACGCTGCGATAGAAAAGTACCAGGGAGAGTGAACCAGTTTCAGTTTGTTGCCATCATCGCCGAGCGTGACGTCATACGTTACACCCCGGCGGGCATACCGGTAGTGACTGCAAAATTGCAGCACCAGTCGGAACAGGCTGAGGCAGGCATCAAGAGGTTGGTCGAGTTTGAAATCACTGCATTTGCTGCAGGCGAAATTTCAGGCCGGCTTAATCGGGCCGGTCTCGGCGAGATGCTCAAATTCACCGGCTTCATGGCACGCAGAAATCGCAACAGCAAAAGCCTCGTGTTTCACATCGTTGATTTTGAATCTGTAGTTTAGAACCACTCAATTTTTAGATATCAGGAGCCGCAAAATGGCATTCGGTAAAAAGTTCGATAAAAGCAAGTTGAAGCAAAAACGCCAACAGCAAAACCCGCTGTTCAAACGTAAAAAATTCTGCCGCTTCACCGCAGCAGGTGTTGAGCAAGTCGACTACAAAGACGTCGACACTCTGAAGGATTTCGTGCAAGAAAACGGCAAGATCATGCCAGCACGTCTGACCGGCACCAAAGCACACTATCAGCGTCAAGTTGACACCGCGATCAAGCGCGCACGTTACCTCGCGTTGCTGCCATACACTGATCTGCACAACGCGTAATTGACGACGAGATATAGGAGAAAAATATGCAAGTTATTCTGTTGGAAAAAGTCGTTAATCTCGGTGGCCTGGGCGAAGTTGTCCGCGTCAAAGACGGTTATGCACGTAACTTCCTGATCCCACAACGCATGGCTCGCCGTGCTACAGCCGCAGCGATCGCTGAATTTGAAGCGAAGCGCGCTGAGCTGGAAAAAGCAGCCGCTGAAAAGCTGGCAGCAGCACAAGCACAAGGCGAAAAGCTGAGCGGCCTGACTGTTCAAATTTCGCAAAAGTCCGGCGTTGATGGCCGTCTGTTCGGTTCCGTAACCAACTTTGACATCGCTGAAGCGCTGGCAAAGCAAGGTTTCCCGGTCGAAAAGTCGCAAGTTCGCCTGCCGCAAGGTCCTTTCAAGGTCGTCGGCGAGCACGCTGTTTCGGTTGCTCTGCACACCGACGTCGTGGTTGACGTGACTGTTGCTGTCGTGGGCGAACACGCGTAAGTTTTACGCCGAAGTCGTTCCATGTACTGAATAAAGAAGCCGGGTTCGCCTGGCTTTTTTATTGTGCCGGATTTGTCCTCTTTCCCAGAGGATAAACCGGTGCAAAGCTCTGCTGTATTTCGTTTGTCAAAACCGGCTAAATTCGCCGCCGCTCCTGAAGCGACCACTCTTAGCAGGTATAATGCGCGCCATGAACGCATCTTCCGATCCGCAAATAGAATCCCTGCGTGTCCCGCCGCACTCCATTGAAGCCGAACAATCCGTCCTGGGTGGTTTGATGCTGGATAACGCTGCTTGGGACCGTATCGCTGACTTTGTCAGCGCGGACGATTTTTATCGTTACGATCACCGCATCATCTTCCAACACATCGTCAAGCTGATCAACGAAAGCAAGCCGGCGGACGTGATTACCGTCTACGAAGCCATGTCGACCAGTGGCAAGGCGGAAGAAGTGGGGGGATTGAGCTATCTCAACGCACTGGCGCAAAACACTCCGTCTGCAGCTAATATCCGCCGTTACGCTGAAATCGTGCGCGACCGCGGTGTGCTCCGCAAGCTGATTACAGTCTCCGACGAAATCTCCGGCGACGCCTTCAATCCGCAAGGCAAGAACGTCAAGCAGATGCTTGACGAAGCGGAATCCAAGATTTTCGCCATCGCCGAAGAGGGCTCGCGCGGCGCGCAGGGCTTCCTGGCTATCCAGCCGTTGTTGACGCAGGTGGTTGAGCGTATTGACGAACTGTACAACCGCGATAGCACCAGTGACATCACCGGTGTGCCGACCGGCTTTATCGACCTCGACAAGATGACTTCCGGCCTGCAGCCGGGCGACCTGATTATCGTCGCTGGCCGTCCTTCCATGGGTAAAACTGCGTTTTCCATCAACATTGGTGAAAACGTTGCCATCGACAGCGGACTGCCGGTTGCTGTGTTTTCCATGGAAATGGGCGGCGCCCAGCTCGCGATGCGTATGCTGGGCTCCGTCGGCCGTCTCGATCAGCACCGCTTGCGTACCGGCCGTCTGATTGACGAAGATTGGCCGCGCCTGACGCACGCCATTCAGAAGATGAATGACGCCCAGTTCTACATCGATGAAACCCCGGCGTTAAGCCCGATCGAATTGCGCGCACGCTCACGCCGCCTGGCGCGTCAATGCGGCAAGCTCGGCCTTATCATTATCGACTACTTGCAACTGATGTCCGGTAACGGCGGCGGCAATAGCGGTGAAAACCGCGCCTCGGAAATTTCCGAAATTTCGCGAAGCCTGAAGGGCTTGGCCAAAGAACTGAATTGCCCGGTGATCGCCTTGTCCCAGCTGAATCGCGCGCTGGAACAACGTCCGAACAAACGTCCCGTAATGTCCGACTTGCGTGAATCCGGCGCTATTGAGCAGGATGCCGACGTTATTTTGTTCATTTATCGCGACGAAGTTTACAATCCGGATTCTCCGGATAAAGGCACCGCCGAAATCATTATCGGTAAGCAGCGTAACGGCCCGATCGGCAGTATCCGTCTCGCTTTCCTTGGACAATTTACCAAATACGACAACTACGTCGGCAGTCTGGCTTCGCCTTACGGCGGCGACTGACGGCTGACGTCAGGGGTTCATCGTCCGGTTGTGTCCGGACGGACAATGCAGGCCGTCTACAAGGCGGTCCTTATTGTGTAAGTGCAGCACCAATTAATCATAAGAGAGTGGAACATGTTTGGACGCCTGATGCCCACCGAGGGCAAATTTTTTGATCTCTTCAACCAGCATGCCGAACTGGGCGTGAAATGTGCCAAGGAAATGGTCGCACTGATGACCAATTTCGACGATCTGGAAATTCGCGTGCACGCGATCGAGACCCTGGAAAAGCAGGCCGATAAAGTCACTCACAACACGATTGAGCTGTTGCACAAGACCTTCATCACGCCGCTGGACCGTGACGACATCCATCAGCTGATCACGCGCATGGATGACATCCTTGATTTGCTGGAAGATGGCGCCCAGACAATTTCGCTGTACGACATCAAGGCGATCACGCCGGAAGCCAAGCGTCTGGCAGAGCTGTGCCTGGCCTGTGCCGAGAAGGTCAAGGCGGCCGTCGGCCTGCTGCACAATATGGACAACTCGCGTCAGATCCTGGCCATCTGCGAAGAAATCGACCGTTTTGAATCCGACGCCGATCACGTGATGCGCGCTGCGATGTCCAAGCTGTTCCGCGATGAGCCGGACGTCCGCAACCTGATCAAGCTCAAGGCGATTTACGAAATCCTGGAAACCGTTACCGATCGTTGTGAAGATGTCGCGAACATTATCGAAGGCATCATCGTTGAAAATGCCTGATTTTCACCATTGATCGCCGTTGATTGCACCGGTTTGCTTGCCGGTGCAGCGCAGTGTTGCCGATGCCCCTCAAGATAACGGTTCATTCATGCATACAGTTCAAATTAGTTTTCACATCCTTGCTCTTCTGATCGTCCTGGCGCTGCTGTTCGATTTCATGAATGGTTTCCACGACGCGGCAAATGCGATCGCGACGGTGGTTTCTACCGGCGTATTGCGCCCGCAGACGGCAGTGGCGATGGCTGCTTTCTTCAATCTTGCAGCAGTGTTTGTCTTTCATCAGTTGCATGTCGCTGCGTCGGTGGGCAAGGGGACGATTGATCCGGCTGTGGTTGATCACGTTGTCGTATTCGGTGCGCTGGTCGGCGCAATTTTCTGGAATCTGGTGACCTGGTATTACGGCATCCCCTCGTCGTCGTCGCACGCGCTGATCGGGGGCCTGGTAGGCGCTGCAGTAGCCAAGGCCGGCACGGGTTCGCTGGTGTCTTCCGGGCTGATCAAGATCATCGTGTTCATCGTGCTGTCGCCATTGCTGGGCTTTATTCTCGGTTCCATCATGATGCTGCTGGTGTCGTGGATTTTTGTGCGCTCGACGCCGCGCAAGATCGATGGCTGGTTCCGTCGTGCGCAGTTGCTGTCCGCGTCCATGTACAGCCTCGGCCATGGTGGCAATGATGCGCAAAAAACCATCGGCATTATCTGGATGCTGCTGATCGCTGCCGGCTATTCCGGTACCGACAATCCGCCGATGTGGGTCATCATCAGCTGCTATTGCGCGATCAGCCTGGGCACCCTGTTTGGCGGCTGGCGCATCGTCAAGACCATGGGACAAAAGATCACCAAGCTGAAACCGGTGGGCGGTTTTTGCGCGGAAACCGGCGGCGCCATTACGCTGTTCATCGCAACCGCGATGGGCGTGCCGGTCTCGACGACACACACCATTACCGGCGCCATTGTCGGTGTGGGCGCATCGCACAAGATGTCGGCAGTGCGTTGGGGCGTGGCCGGCAATATCGTCTGGGCATGGATCTTCACGATTCCGGCGTCGGCATTTGTCGCTGCGATCGCCTGGTGGATCGGCATGCATATTCTCTGATCCGGTTTCTTCGGACAACAAAAAAGCCACCGCAAGGTGGCTTTTTTGTTTGCTGCGGATATTTCTACGTATCTTGCAGGACGGATTACAAGACGTCGCTGGCGTGATCTGCCAGACGTGAGCGCTCACCGCGCGCCAATGTGACATGGCCGCTATGCGACCAGCCCTTGAAGCGATCGACTACGTAAGTCAGGCCGCTCGAACCTTCGGTCAGATATGGCGTATCGATTTGCGCGATGTTACCCAGACAGACGATCTTGGTGCCCGGACCTGCGCGGGTGACCAGCGTCTTCATTTGCTTCGGCGTCAGGTTTTGCGCTTCGTCGATGATCAGGAACTTGTTGACGAAGGTACGGCCGCGCATGAAGTTCAATGACTTGATCTTGATGCGTGAACGGATCAGGTCTTGCGTTGCCGCGCGGCCCCATTCCCCGGCGTCGCCGTCGGACTTGTTCAACACTTCCAGATTGTCGTCGAAGGCGCCCATCCAGGGACCCATCTTTTCTTCTTCCGTACCAGGCAAGAAGCCGATATCTTCGCCCACCGGCACAGTGACGCGGGTGACGATGATTTCGTTATAGTTCTTGGTTTCCAGCACTTGTGCCAGGCCAGCTGCCAACGCCAGCAAGGTCTTGCCGGTACCGGCCTGACCCAACAGGGTGACGAAGTCGCATTCCGGATTCATCAGCAGGTTCAGCGCGAAGTTCTGTTCGCGATTGCGTGCCGTGATGCCCCAGACGCTGTTCTTGGTGTGGCCATAGTCGCGCAGCGTTTGCAACACAGCTGTCTTGCCGTTGATCTGCGTGACCTGGCCGTAGAAGGCCGGTTCGCCATTCTTCGGCTCGATGAAGACGAACTGGTTCATCAACATCGACGGTACGTGCGGGCCGGTAACGCGATAGTACGTGTAGCTGGTGCCGTGCTTGTTTTCCTGCCACGACTCCATGCCCTTGCCGTGCTTGGTCCAGAAGTCGTCCGGCAACTGCTGGATGCCCGAATACAGCAGATCGGTGTCTTCCAGTACGTGGTCGTTGAAATAGTCTTCCGCCGGCAAGCCGATGGCGCGCGCTTTGATGCGCATGTTGATGTCTTTCGACACCAGCACAATCGGGCGCTCCGGATATTGCTGGTCCAGTGCGCGTACCACGCCGAGAATCTGGTTGTCGGCTTTGCCTTCCGGCAGGCCGTCAGGCAGTTTTGCATTTTGCAGCTTGGTCTGGAAGAACAGGCGGCCTTTGGCATCCTTGTTACCCAGCTTGGACAGCGGGATGCCGAGGTCGATGGCATCTTCAGCGATGTCGCTGACCAGCGCATCGAGCGAACGCGAAATCTGACGCGCATTACGGGCCACTTCCGACATGCCCTTCTTGTGGTTATCAAGCTCTTCCAATGTGATCATCGGCAGATAGATGTCGTGTTCTTCAAAGCGGAACAGCGAGGTCGGATCATGCATCAGCACGTTGGTGTCGAGCACGAACAGCTTCGACACGCCGAGCTTGTCGGCGGTACGGCTGGTAGTCGACTTGGCGCGCGATTCAACGGCCTTGGGCGCGGCGCGCGGCTTTTCGACGGGGCTCTTGCCTGTGATCCTGGCTTGCGGCGCCTGCGGCTTCGGTGCAGCTTTGGCGACGGCAGGGATGGCGACAGGTGCGACAGGTTCTACTAATGCGATATGGGGTTTGACAGGTTTATTACCGCGTTCGGCCTTGGGATAGTCTTTGGGTGCTAATAAAGCAGCTGGTTTACTCGGCAGTTTGGGCAGGGGCATCAGAACCTCGGTAGTGAATGGAGAAAAAATGCCGCTTTGTCAGAGCGAACAGGTACTGCAGGAGGTACAACAAACGAAGGACGGCTGCCGCTAATAAAACCCTTCTTGGTACAGGCATGCATCGCCGACGGATGCAGGAAAAGAGGAAGGAGGGCTTGATTAGTGGAAGAACTAAGGGCGTTAAACAAGACACCGTCAGTGAAGTGATGCGGCGCTGCCATCGGCGTCGGGCTGGCAACGCTAAATTGCAAAGTAAAAAAGCCGTTTTGGCAGGTTCGCGACCTGATCCAAAAACGGCTTCTCAAAAACGGTTTTCTATTTGAATTCAAAGGCTTATCTAAAATAACCGCATCTTTCGGCTAGCCGCGGCAAAACGACTCTTCAGATCAATCTTGCCGCCGCTCCGGGAAACGTCGTCCGTCGTGGGGAAACGTTTCTTAAGCAATTGTCTTCACAAAATCCAGCACCTCGTCGACATGCGATGGCACCTTCACTCCACGCCATTCTTTCACCAATGTGCCTGCGCCGTCAATCACAAACGTGCTGCGCTCGACGCCGCGTACTTTCTTGCCGTACATGTTCTTCATTTTCATGACGTCGAACATGATGCACATCGTTTCGTCAGGATCGGAGATTAACTCAAAAGGCATGTCCAGCTTGGCTTTGAAGCCTTCATGCGATTTCAGGCTGTCGCGGCTGATACCGAAGATTTCGGTATTGTTCTTCTGGAATTCCGGGTGCTTGTCGCGGAATTCGAGCCCCTCTGTCGTGCAGCCTGGCGTGTTGTCTTTTGGATAAAAGTACAGCACCAGATTCTTGCCTTTGTAGTCCGACAGCGAGAAGGTTTTGCCGCTCGTCATGGCTGCGGAAAATTCAGGCACGGTCTTGTTCAGTATGGATGGTGTGTCGTCAGTCAAAGTAGCGCCCCGAGGTAAGTGTTCGTATTGTGTTGTCGAGATTGAAGGCAATCATGCCGCCTGCAGAATCATGTCTCCGGATCGTCCCGGCAATTCGCCCCAGGCGATGGGAAGAATCGGCAAGACATCGTCTTTGACGGTCTGGTAGTAGTCGCCCATGGAGACCAGATCGTAACCCTGCGCGCGCCAGCCAAGCAGCAATTGCTCGAAGATGGGGGCAAGTTTCTGGCCTTCAAGTTCTGCGTGCAGCGTAAAGACGTGGTCACGTGTTTGCCGTTCGGTCAGTCGCAATAGCATAGCCGCGACATTTGACGTATCCATGACAACACCATTAATGGTGCGTCCAAGCAGTTCATCCAGCGTCGGCAAAGTGGTCGGCAACTGCACGCAGGAAGAGGTCTTACCGTGTAGGGACAAGCGATGCGGACCGGCAGAGACGTCCTCCAGCGAGCCGTCTTCCTTCAGCACTGCGCGTCCGTCGGAAGAATAGGCGATGCCGAATTCATCCAGCTGCGCGAAGGCGTAGTCATTCATCTGCCAGCCGGCGGCGCCGTGCGTAACAGGTGTGTGGCCGAAGATGTCATGGAAGCGCGCGTATGAGCGCTGCATGACTTCCTGCGTCCACGCCGCATCGCGGATGCGTACGTTGTCTTGCCAGACGCGGTGGTCCCAGGTGTGGATGCCGCATTCGAAGCCGGCATCACGCACCGCGCGCATGTAGTTGCCGCAGGTCTTGCCGATATCCGGTGCCGGCAGCAGGGTGCCGTACATCAGCGTCTTGATGCCGTAATGCTCCACCACTGAAGTGCGCGATACCTTGCTGAAGAAGCCGGGACGGAAAACTTGTTTCAACGCCCAGCCGGTATGGTCGGGGCCGAGCGAAAACAGGAAAGTCGCGTTGGCGCCATGGCGCAGCAGCTGCTGAACCAGATTGGGAACGCCTTCGCGGGTGCCGCGATAGGTGTCGGCATCAATTTTGAGAGTGATCTGAGGCAAGGCGTCTTGCTTTCTTGATGGGAAAATGATTGGAGCCTGCCGAGAAGGGGAGCGGGGCAGATCCGATTGCCGGATGACTAAATTGTGGCACGAAAGGCGCTGCGAATAAACCCATTTTGAGGATTCATTCGTGTTTGCTCAGGATGCGGTGATATCGGCGAGGGCGGGCAGCGTGGAAATCAGGGATAGTATTGCGCGCGGATAAGGACGTAAAGGACGTGGAAATGAAAAAAGGATTCGCCCGAATGAGCGAATCCTTTTTTATTCAACCGGCTAAGAGCTTAGTCGACCAGTGCGCGAGCTTCTGCGACTTGACCGCGGTAAGCGTCGAAAATGTTGCGCAGGGTGTCAGCCATGGTGAAAGTCGGCTTCCAGTTCAGTTCTTCGCAAGTGTTGGTGATCTTCGGCACGCGATTCTGCACGTCCTGATAGCCCTTGCCGTAGTATGCGGTCGAAGTGGTTTCCACCAGTTTGACCTGCTTGGCGGAGTCGGCGTATTCAGGATATTCAGCGGCCAGCTTCAGCATCATGTCGGCCAGATCCTTGATCGAATAGTTGTTGGTCGGGTTGCCGATGTTATAGATCTTGCCGGTGGCGACGCCGCCTTCGTTGGCGATGATTTTCATCAGTGCATCGATACCGTCGTCGATGTAAGTGAAGGCGCGTTTTTGCTGGCCGCCATCCACCAGGGAGATGTTCTCGCCACGGACGATGTGGCCGAAGAATTGCGTCACCACGCGCGAGCTGCCTTCTTTCGGCGTGTGGATCGAATCCAGGCCGGCGCCGATCCAGTTGAACGGACGGAACAGGGTGAAGTTCAGGTTGTCTTCCATGCCGTAGCCCCAGATCACGCGATCCATGAGCTGTTTGGAGCAGGAGTAGATCCAGCGCGGCTTGTTGATCGGGCCGCAGATCAGTTCGGATTCTTCCGAATCGAATTCGTCGTCATGGCACATGCCATAGACTTCCGAAGTCGACGGAAACACCAGATGCTTGCCGTACTTGGCGGCGGCACGCACGATCGGCAGGTTGGCTTCGAAGTCCAGTTCGAACACGCGCAGCGGCTTGTTGACGTAGGTCGACGGCGTCGCGATCGCGACCAGCGGCAGGATCACGTCGCATTTCTTGACGTGGTACTCGACCCATTCCTTGTTGATCGTGATGTCGCCTTCGAAGAAGTGCATGCGCGACTTATAAGCCTCGTTTTCCAGAATGTCGGTGATACGGTCGGTCATCATGTCCATGCCGTAGACGTGCCAGTCTGTGGTTTCCAGAATGCGCTTGGACAAGTGGTGGCCGATAAAGCCGTTGACGCCGAGGATGAGGACTTTTTTCATAATAAGGAGATGGCTTAAACAGCCATGTATTTCAGATAATTGTTAAGAGAGGCATCCTGATCGTTGATCTGGATGCCCAGGATTTGCAGATAGTTGCCGTCGCCGCAGCGCGCGTACAGACGGCCGCCTTCAAAGAACTTATCTTGTGCACCGTGCGACCTTTCCAGTGTCGGACGGGCAGAGGCCGGGACCATTCGCGTTCTCACCAGCGTGATTTTATCACCTGAGATTTCTTCGAAGGCGCCGGGATAGGGCGGAGCGACTGTTCGGACCAGATTATGCACGTGTTGTGCGGGCTTTTTCCAGTCGATACGGCCGTCTTCGGGCTTGCGGCCGCCGAAGTAGCTGCCCTTGGTCAGGTCGTTGGGCAGCTTGGGTGTCCGTCCTGCCAGCATCAGCGGCAAGACGCGCCACAGAGTTTGCTCAGAGGCAACGACCACCTTGCCGAAGACTTCGAAAGCGGTGTCGTCCGGCAAGATGGGCACGGATGTCTGCGCGACGATGGCGCCGGCATCCGGCTTGGCCGCCATTTCATGCAGGGTGGCGCCGGTTTCGGTCTCGCCGTGCAGCACTGCCCAGTTGATCGGCACGCGGCCGCGGTATTTGGGCAGCAGGGAGCCGTGCATGTTGTAGGCGCCGTGCTTGGCCAGCGCCAGCAGGTTCACCGGCAGCATGTGGCGGTAATAGAAGCTGAAGATGAAGTCCGGTTGCGCGGCCTGGACTTGCGTCAGCAGCTGCGGCGATTTCGGATCTTCCGGTGTGATGTAGGGAATGCCGTATTCACGGCAGACACCTGCAACCGAATTGAACCAGATGTTTTCAGTCGGGCTGTCTTCATGTGTGACCACCAGCGACACGCGTACGCCGCGCGCCAGCAATACCTTCAGGCAGCGGACACCGACGTCATGATAGGCAAAGACGACGGCGTTCATGAGCTTTGCTTGTCTTCGCTGGAGGATTGCTCAAGGATCGCCTGCACCACATAGCGTGGCCGCGCGCGCACTTGCAGATAGATGCGGCCGATGTATTCGCCCAGCAGACCGATGCCGAACAGGATCACGCCGATCAGGAAGAAGGTAATGGCGAACAGCGTAAACACACCTTGCACTTCCGCACCGAGAATGAAACGGCGGATCACCATCAGGATGAACAGCGCAGCGGACGCAAACGACAGGCCGATACCCAGCAGCGAAAAGAATTGCAGCGGCACCAGCGAGAAACCTGTGACCAGATCGAAGTTGAGGCGGATCAGGCTGTACAGCGAGTACTTGGACTCGCCGGCCGAGCGCTCTTCATGTTCGACAATGATTTCGGTTGGCTTGCGTGCAAACGTGTACGCCAGCGCCGGCACGAAGGTATTGACTTCGCTGCACTGATTGACGAGGTCGATCACGTTGCGGCCGTAGGCGCGCAGCATGTTGCCCTGGTCGGTCATCTTGATGCGGGTGATCTTTTCGCGCAGATGATTCATTGCCTTGGAGGCCCAGGTGCGCCATGCCGAATCCTGGCGTTGGCGGCGGATGGAGCCGACGTAATCGTAACCTTCGCGCATCTTGGCGACCAGGTTGCCGATTTCTTCCGGCGGGTTTTGCAGGTCGGCGTCGAGCGTGACGACGATGTCGCCGCGGGTGGCCTCAAAACCGGCCAGGATAGCCATGTGCTGGCCGTAGTTGCCATTGAAGAGCACAACGCGAGTCACGTCCGGACGAGCACGATACTGATCGGCCAGAAGGGCGGCCGACTTGTCGCGGCTGCCGTCATTGACGTAGATGATTTCATACGCGATACCGAGCGCGTCCAGCGCTGGATAGAGGCGGGCGAACAGCTTGGCAAGGCCGGACTCCTCGTTATATACGGGGATGACGACGGAAAGTTCTGGTTTCATCAAAGCCTGATAATGAAAAATTGCTGTACTGAAAGCGATAATGTAATACATGCAAGCCGCATACCACCGGCTGGTTGGCGGCTTGCTGCAATGAGCTGCTCGAAATATTGCTTTTCGAACATGCTCAGCGCTTCAATTATTCCTGTGAATTATGCGAGCACGGATTTTACCGCGCCGACTGCACGCTCGACATCTTCTTTACTCATTGCAGTAAACATCGGCAGCGACACGATCAGGCGGCCGACGCGTTCGGCGATCGGGAACATGCCTTCCTTGAAACCGCGGTCGCGGTAGAGCTTGAGCAGGTGGATCGGCGGATAGTGGTAGCCGATGCCAATCTGGCGCTCCATCATTTTTTCCATGAAGGCGGCGCGCGTGATGCGTTCCGGCAGCACCAGCTGGAACATGTGCCAGTTGCTGTTCTCGAAGTCGGCGACCGGCAGCTGCGCGCCGGTTTGCGCTTCGAAATCCGGACCGAACACCTCAAAGTAGTGTTTTGCCAGGCCGCGTCGCTTCTCGGTGATGGCGTCGATGTGTGCAAATTGGCCCAGGCCGATGGCGGCGGCGACATCGGTCATGTTGAACTTGCCGCCCAGCACGTCGACTTCCAGGCCGTCGAAACCGCTGCGGGTGACGCCTTGCAGGCGATATTTTTCGGCCAGGCGCGCTTCGTCAGCGTTGTTGACTACCAGGCAACCGCCTTCGGAGCTGGTGACGTTCTTATTGGCCTGGAAGCTGAACGAGACAAAGTCGCCGAATGCGCCGATGCGCTTGCCTTTCCAGGTTGAGCCCAGCGCCTGTGCAGCATCTTCGATGACGCGCAGATTGTGCTTTTTAGCGATCGCGTACAGGCGATCCATGTCGACCGGCAGGCCGGACAGGTAGACCGGGATCACGGCCTTGGTGCGCGGCGTGATGGCTGCTTCCAGCTTGTCGAGATCGATGTTGCGGGTGACCGGATCGATATCCGCGAATACCGGCGTGGCGCCGGTTTCGATGATCACGTTGGCAGTCGCCACCCAGGAAATCGGTGTGGTGATGACCTCGTCGCCGGCGCCGATGCCGGCGATGCGCAAGGCGATTTCCATGGTGCAGGTGCCGGAATTGAAGGTGCGCACGATGCGGCCGTCGAGATAATCGGACAAGGCTTTTTCGAATGCCTGTACCTTGGGGCCGCTGGTGATCCAGCCGGAGCGCAGCACGTCGCCGACGGCGGCGATCGTGGCTTCATCGATGGTCGGTTTGGAAAACGGTAAAAACGACTGGGTCATGGAGTGCTCACAATGAATCGGATAAAGATCGTATCCGGGTCTGAAAATGAAATGCAGGCGCTTAGAGCGGCGTCTGGCATCTGCATACCGGCGCGTATCGACGCGTATTGTAAATCAGCCAATTCGCGCAAGTCAGCAAATTAGCTTCTGGTCAACAGGATGACGCCGACAATGATGACACCGATCGCCAGCAAGCGTTGCGCCGACACGGCCTCGCCGAGGAAATACCAGGCGCCGACGGCGTTGATGATATATCCCAGCGATAGCAAAGGGTAGGCCACGGTCACGTCCACGCGCGACAAACCGATGATCCAGACGCCGACAGAAATCACATAGCAGGTCAGGCCGCCGATGATCGGCAATTGCGTCACCAGCTTGATGCCTGTCGAGAACCAGTTTTCAGCCGTCAGATGGATGGCGCCGACGGCATTGGTGCCGGCTTTCAGCAATAGCTGGGCGACGGCATTGAGGCAGATGCCGACGAAAATGAAACCGAACGTAGCGAGGTTCATGGTGTTGCTTTCTTCTTATTTATGGCCGGTTGCGCCGGTAGTGCCCGCTTCGGGATTGTTGGCGACGATCACGCGGCGCGGATCCTGACCGATCAGGCGCATCGGAATGCCGCGCTGCTTCAGGTCGGCATAAATGGACGGATCCATGATGGCAATGTCCTTTTTGCTGGCGGTGTGGTCGGCAACCCATTGTGCGACAAACGCATCAACCGTCGGCAACCACAACTGCGGCTCCTGCTTCAAGCCAAATTCCATTTCATCCGCGTGGCGCACCAGCGTCATCGTACGTTGCAGGTAGAACGGCAGCGCCTGCTCGTAACGGCCGACCAGGTACATCGGCGTTTCCGGCGTCAGTTCAGCCTGCAGCGCAGGCACATAATCGACGCCCGCCGAATAACGGCCTTGCGGATCATGGCCCAGCATCAGCAATTGGCTGCTGATAAAGGCGCCAGCAGCGAGACACACCACCGCCAGATCTTTTTGGCTGCGGGCAAAGCGGATCGCCAGCACCGCACCGATGAAAGCGACGATGGTGGCGGCGTAAATCCACGGCACGTGCGCGGTGACCAGCGGCAGCGAATACGCATCTTTGGCTAAGGCCGGCACGCGCGGGATAAAGGCCATGGCAATCGCACAGGGAACGGCCACGATGGACGCAGACAGCACGATGGCCTTGAACGTGGCGCGTTCCAGATAGCAGGCAATCAGCAACGCCAGCGTCGGGAAGATCGGCAGGATGTAGGAAGGCAGCTTCGAGCTCGAAATGCTGAAGAATACGAAGATGAACACCGACCAGATCAGCAGCATCTTGCGCGGCTGGAATTTGCCGCTCGACAGGCTGTTGAAGCTGCTGCCGCTGTGTTCTTCGCGCGTGCCCGTCAGCAGGCTTTGCACGAAAACGCCGAGCCAGGGAATGATGCCCAGCAAGAGAATAGGAATGAAGTAGTACCAGGGGCCGGTGCGGCTATGGATCTTGGTCGTGAAGCGCTGGAAGTGTTCGTGGATGAAGAAGAATTGCGGGAATTCCGGATTCTTCATCGATACCAGCACAAACCACGGCGTACAGATGGCAAAAAACAGGACGAGACCCTTGATCAGATGCAGCCGCTTCCATATCGCCCAGTCGCGTGAAAACAGGGTGTACAGCACCAGCACGGCCCCCGGCAGCACAATGCCGATCAGCCCCTTGGACAACACCGCGAGCGCCATGCCGACCCAGCAGAGCAGCATCCAGTTGCGCTGTTCCTCGCGGTTGGCGTCATTGCGTTGCGCCAGCAAGAGGGCGCACACGCTGAGCGTCATCATCGCCGCCAGGCCCATGTCCAGCGTGTTGATGTGGCCCATGCCGGCCCAGAAAAAGCTCGATGCCAGCACCAGCGGGGCGTAGAAGCCCACGCGTTCGTTGAATACGCGACCACCGGTGTATGCGACCAGGCCGATGCCGAACAGGCCGCACAGGCCGGTCCACAGGCGCGCTTGCCATTCACCGAGGCCGAACAGCTCGAAGGTGATGGCGTTCATCCAGGTTTGCAGCGGCGGCTTTTCGAAATACTTGATGCCGTTCAGGCGTGTGGTGATCCAATCCTGCGTTGCCACCATCTCGCGCGCCATTTCGGCGTAACGGCCTTCGTCGGTCGGCACCAGCGTGCGAGCGCCCAGCATGTAGAACCAGACCAGCAGGAAGAGGATAAGCAGCGTCCAGACGAACGCCTTGGATTTATACAGTTCGCGCATCAGGCGAGGTCCTTAGTGTAGATAAGCAGTGCAAAACGGCAGGATGCATTGACACCGCGCCGGTGGTGATTCGAGATGGATGACGTCCGGGCCGGTTCACTGATCAATGATCAATGCCAGCGCCACCTTCCGGCCTTCCGCCATCAGGATGTTATAGGTTCTGCAAGCCGCTTGATTGTCCATGCATTCCACGCCAATGCGGCGCGATGTCAGGACGGAAGTCAGCTTCGGATGCGCGAAATGCTGGCGCTGGCCGGTGCCGAGAATCACGACATCCGGCTGGGTCGCATCGATCTGCTCGAAATGTTCGGTGGTCAACTGATCAAACGACGCCACCGGCCAGGCAACCGGCGGTGTTTCCGGCAAGACAAGCAAACTATGCTCGAAGCGGGTGGCGTTGATTTCGACGCCGCGTTCGTCATAGGAGGTGACGGTCTGGTATTGCTGGGTTTCTGTGGAATGGAGCTTCATGGCGCGCAGTGTCGAATTGCCGTTCGCGGCAGGGCGGTCAGGCAAATTTCGGCAATAAGGTCTTAAAGTGCTGCATTGTAGCGTTTTCCTGTTCCGGACTCTGTTTTATTCATTGATAAAATAGAGGGCTTTCGGCAAAATGGCCGGTTCCGGCGGCTCGGCCGGGCTGGCCTGATTGGCTCATTCAAAGGATTTGTACTGTGCGACCGATTCAAAAATCGAAAAAGCTGGCTGATGTCTGTTACGACATCCGTGGACCCGTGCTGGAAAAAGCGCGCCAGATGGAAGAAGAAGGCCACAAGATCATCAAGCTGAACATCGGCAACCTGGCCGCCTTCGGTTTCGATGCGCCGGACGAAATTGTGCAGGACATGATCCGCAACATGGGTAACGCCTCCGGCTATACCGATTCCAAGGGGTTGTTTGCGCCGCGCAAGTCGGTCATGCATTACACCCAGCAGAAGAACATTCAGGGCGTCACCATCGACGACATTTACCTCGGCAACGGCGCCTCCGAGCTGATCGTGATGAGCGTCAACGCCTTGCTCAACACCGGCGACGAAGTGCTGGTGCCATCGCCCGATTATCCACTGTGGACTGCGGCGGTCAGCCTGTCGGGCGGTACGCCCGTGCACTACGTCTGCGACGAGCAGGCCGGCTGGCAGCCTGACATCGACGACATCAAGAAAAAGATCACGCCGAACACCAAGGCTATCGTCGTCATCAATCCGAACAATCCGACCGGCGCCCTGTACAGCACCGATGTGCTCAAGGAAATCGTCGAAGTCGCGCGCCAGAACCAGTTGATCATCCTGGCTGATGAAATCTACGACAAGGTCTTGTACGACGGCAATACGCATACTTCGCTGGCGTCACTGGCGGACGACGTGCTGTTCATCACCTTCAACGGCCTGTCCAAAAATTATCGCTCGTGCGGCTATCGCGCCGGCTGGATGGTGGTGTCGGGCGAGAAGAAGCACGCCAAGGACTACATCGAAGGCCTCAACATGCTAGCCTCCATGCGTCTGTGCGCTAATGCTCCGGGACAATACGCGATCCAGACTGCGCTGGGCGGCTATCAAAGCATCAACGATCTGGTCGGTCCGGCAGGTCGTCTGACCAAGCAGCGCGATCTGGCGCACAAGCTGTTGACGGATATCCCCGGCGTGACCTGCGTCAAGCCGAAGTCGGCGCTGTACATGTTCCCGCGTCTCGATCCGGCGGTGTATCCGATCAAGGACGATCAGGAGTTCGCCTATGAATTGCTGGCCGAAGAAAAAGTGTTGATCGTGCAGGGTACGGGTTTCAATTGCCCGACACCGGATCACTTCCGCGTGGTGTTCCTGCCCAACACTGATGACCTGACCGAATCGATGGGACGCATTGCGCACTTCCTCGAAGGTTATCGCCGCCGTCACGGTACGGCCTGATTCCAGTAGTGCAGTAATGTGAAGTATTCAAGCCGGTTTCCCCCGCGGCGTGGCGGGGAGGCCGGCTGCTCAGGTTTTATCGCAGTACCCGTCATGGAATCGTCATGACGGCATTTTTAGTATGTTTATTAACCACGAAGACATTATGAAATCCATCAAAGTAGGTTTGCTCGGCATCGGCACCGTGGGTTCCGGTACTTTCAATGTATTGAAGCGCAATCAGGAAGAAATTGCGCGGCGCGCAGGGCGCGGCATTGAAATTACCATGGTGGCCGATCTGAACACAGAGCGCGCCACCGAGCTGACCAATGGACAAGTCAAGGTGGTTAACGACGCCAATCTGGTCGTCAACGATCCGGACATCGATATCGTCATCGAACTGATCGGCGGCTACGGCCTCGCCAAGGATCTGGTTCTGAAGGCGATCGCCAACGGCAAGCACGTGGTCACCGCCAACAAGGCGCTGATTGCCACACACGGCAACGAGATCTTCAAGGCAGCGCAGGAAAAGGGCGTCATGGTCGCGTTTGAAGCGGCAGTGGCCGGCGGCATCCCGATCATCAAGGCCTTGCGCGAAGGCCTGACCGCCAACCGCATTCAGTGGATCGCCGGCATCATCAACGGCACCACCAACTTCATCCTGTCCGAGATGCGCGACAAGGGTCTGGACTTCGACGTCGTCCTCAAGGAAGCACAACGTCTCGGCTATGCGGAAGCGGATCCGACCTTCGACATCGAAGGCGTCGATGCGGCCCACAAGCTGACCATCATGGCGTCGATAGCGTTCGGCATTCCAGTGCAGTTCGACAAGGCTCACGTGGAAGGCATCACCAAGCTGCAGGCAACCGACATCCGCTATGCGGAGCAACTCGGTTACCGCATCAAGCTATTGGGCATCACGCGTCAGACCGCTAGCGGCATCGAGCTGCGCGTGCATCCGACACTGATTCCATCGGGCCGTCTGATCGCCAACGTTGAAGGCGCGATGAACGCCGTCATGGTGCGCGGCGATGCCGTGGGTGAAACGCTGTACTACGGCAAAGGTGCCGGTTCCGAACCGACCGCTTCGGCCGTGATCGCCGATCTGGTCGATATCACCCGTCTGGCAACCGCCGATCCGGAACACCGTGTGCCTTATCTGGCGTTCCAGCCGCACGCCATGGCCAGCACACCGGTGCTGCCGATTCAGGACGTCACCACCAGCTACTATCTGCGCATGCATGTGGCCGACAAGCCGGGCGTACTGGCGGACGTCACACGCATCCTGGCGGACTCGTCGATTTCCATTGACGCCATGCTGCAAAAGGAACCATCGGAAGGTGAAACCCAGACCGACATCATCATGCTCACACACCAGACACAAGAGCGCAACATCGAGGCCGCCATCGCCAAGATCGAAGCCTTGTCGACAGTGGTCGGTACAGTGATGAAAATTCGACTGGAAGAGCTGGGCTGATCTGGCTGCTGTAGTAAGAAATAAAAAGGGAGTCCTCGGACTCCCTTTTTTATTCTCAGTCATCTTCGCGTGATCGGGGCGATTTCTCCATCGCCCCAGACGGGGCAAATAGAAACGGGTGCCACATGCCCCCGTTTCTATGGAAAGCCGGCATCAGCCAAAATTTTATTTTTTCGCGGCAGGAATCTCGTGGCCGCAGACCAGTTGCATCATCGCGTCGGCAACGGATAATGGTTTCGGTTTGGTGAACTGCATGTTCTTCAACGCATCGGAGTGATCGCGCTTGGCGCCCTTGCCGTCGTTTTCGGCGTAAATGATTTCTTTGGTCAACTTCATCGACTGATCTTTGCAGTTGTACTGATGCATGTCTTTATAGGACATCAGCGTCGGGAAAGACGTATCGTTATTGGGACGTGCTTCCTTGAAATTCCACAGAGACCATGCTTCACGGATGCCTTTGCTTTCCGTGATCGAATCGACATCGATTGATAATTCTGCTGCATCGGAGCTGCCGACACTTTGCCAGTTTTCTGCGTGCGCTGCACCGGCGCTGATCAGGCACAACATCAAAATCCATTTTTTCATCATGTATCCATTTCTCTTCGGAGTGGAGCGCGTGCATGGCATTACCGCCGGCGATCCGTGAGTAAATATGCAAAAAACCAAGGCTGCATACGCTTCAGGGCAGTCAGCATAGCGCGCCGGAAGGTTGCTTACAACCCTGGTAACGTTTTATTTCACTTCGTCTGAAAAGGAGGCAAGACGAGAGATGGGGCACAACGCAGCAGGCCTCCAAGAGATGCAGGCTTGCACGCCGGTACCGTTCTAGCAAAGTCTTCGACGGACGCCGATGCAGCGTCGGCTCGCTCATCCCCGAAAATCGTGGGTTCTGGCAGCGAGCCAGCTATAATGGCTGTCTTCGTGCAACCTGCTGCAAGACTTATCTCATATACGCTATGCAATACGTTTCCACTCGCGGTCACTCTGCAACACCTTCCTTTTCCGAAATCCTGCTGGGCGGCCTGGCTCCCGATGGCGGCCTGTACTTGCCTGCGGTCTATCCGCAAGTGACCGGCGACGAGCTGGACCAGTGGCGCAAGCTGTCATATGCCGATCTGGCGTATGAAGTGCTGAAAAAATTCGCAACGGACATTCCAGACGCCGATCTCAAAGCGCTGACGCACAAGACCTATACGGCCGACGTCTATCGCAACGCGCGCGCCGGCGAGGATGCCTCGCAGATCACGCCGCTGCGCACACTGGAAGACAAGGACGGCAAGAAGCTGGTGCTGCAAGGTTTGTCGAACGGCCCGACGCTGGCGTTCAAGGACATGGCCATGCAGTTACTCGGCAACCTGTTTGAATATGCGCTGGCGAAGAAGAGCGCTGAGCTGAACATCGTCGGCGCCACTTCGGGCGACACTGGCAGCGCGGCTGAATACGCCATGCGCGGCAAGAAGGGCATCCGCGTTTTCATGCTGTCGCCGCACAAGAAGATGAGCGCTTTCCAGACTGCGCAGATGTTCAGCCTGCAGGATCCGAACATTTTCAATCTGGCCGTGGAAGGCGTGTTCGACGATTGCCAGGATATCGTCAAGGCGATTTCCAACGACCTCGATTACAAGGCCACGCAAAAGATCGGCACCGTCAATTCGATTAACTGGGCACGCGTGGTTGCGCAGGTGGTCTACTACTTCCGCGGTTATCTTGCAGCGACAACGAGCAATGAGCAGAAGGTGTCTTTCACAGTCCCATCGGGCAACTTCGGCAACATCTGCGCCGGTCATATTGCACGCATGATGGGTCTGCCGATCGACAAACTGGTGGTCGCCACCAATGAGAACGACGTGCTCGACGAATTCTTCCGCACCGGTATCTATCGCGTGCGCAAGTCGGCCGAGACTTACCACACCAGCAGCCCGAGCATGGACATCAGCAAGGCGTCCAACTTCGAACGTTTCATCTACGATCTGCTCGGCCGCGACAGCGGCCGTGTGAAATCCTTGTTCCACAAGGTCGAGACAGCGGGCGGCTTTGACCTGACGGGCGCAGCCGGCAGTGATGGCAACGAATTCGCCAGCGTGATTCGTTACGGTTTTGCATCGGGAAAATCGACTCACGCCGATCGCCTGGACATCATCCGTTTTGCAGAAAAGACCTACGGCATTACCGTCGACACGCACACCGCCGACGGCATCAAGGTCGCGCGTGAAAATCTGACGGCAGGCGTTACCATGATCGTGCTGGAAACAGCGCTGCCGGCCAAGTTCAACGAAACCATCCGAGAAGCGTTGGGCCGCGATGCGGAGCGTCCGTCCGGTTTTGAAAACATCGAAGCGTTGCCGCAGCGTTTTGAAGTGATGCCGGCTGATGCTGCGAAGGTGAAGACTTTCGTGGCCGGACATACCGGGCTGTAATTTGTCGTTTGCCATGCGCCGCTGCGTCTTGATGAAGATCGGGACTCAGCGGCGTTTTCATTTCAGCGGCGAAAATCTCTTCGCTTAGCTGCGCCAGTAATTCGGCTGTGCATAAGCATGCCGCAAGAAATCCACGAAGGCGCGGATACGCAATGGCAGATGTCTGCGTTGAGCGAAGACAGCATAAATCGCCGGCGCCGGCGCGATGAACTTGTCCAGAACCGTCACCAGTTCGCCCGATTCAATCGCTGCACCGACTTCCCACATGGAACGCCAGGCGAGGCCTTTGCCGTTGAGCGCCCAGTTATGCAGTACCTCACCGTCGTTGCAGACCATGTTGCCGCCGACTTTGTACACACTGACTTTGCCATGTTGCTTGAGCGTCCAGCCGCGCTGGCTGCCTTCGCTGCTGATCGCCAGGCAATTGTGGCGGCTCAGGTCGTCCGGGGTTTGCGGCGTGCCGTGACGGCGCAGGTAAGTCGGCGCGGCGACGATTACGCGATCGTTGTCGGCCAGTTTGACGCTGATCAGATTGGAATCGGTCAGATCGGCAATACGTATGGCGACGTCAATGCCTTCGCCGATCAGGTCGACGATGCGGTCATTCAGGTTAAGGGTGAGGGTGACGTCGCGGTGTTCCGCCAGAAAAGAGGGCACCAGCGGCGCCACGTGCTGGCGGCCGAAGCCGGCTGGTGCGGAGATCAGCAGGCTGCCGCTGGCCTTGGCGCTGCGTTCTGAGACCGACGATTCGGCGTCTTCCAGATCGGTCAGGATGCGTTGGCAGTCTTCCAGGAAGGCTGTGCCTTCGTTGGTCAGCACGATCTTGCGCGTGGTGCGCTGAAGCAACTTGACACCCAGCCTCTCTTCCAGTGCATCGAGGCGGCGGCCGATCATGGCGGGGGCGATCCCTTCGGCGCGGGCGGCGGCCGACAGGCTGCCCTTGGCTGCTACGTCGACGAAGGTGGAAATTTGCTTGAACTGATCCATAGGGGTACTCTCGAAAGCACTTGGGTTGATTCCGTGATTATCCGGCCACTTGTGACTAAAACGCAAAGATAAAGTGATAAAACGTTTTACTCATAGCCATTTAGTTTAAATATACTGAGTGCACAAAAATACAATCTGACAATGAATTTTCTTACCTGAATTCTTTACTATTAGGAGCACAGCATGACGCAATTGACACTGCCGGCCGGGATGCAGATTTCTGGTGAAATCAAGCCTGGTTATGAACAGATCCTGACGCCCGACGCGCTGGCGCTGGTAGCAAAATTAAGCCGCGCTTTCGAGTCGCGCCGCCAGGAATTGCTGGCCGCCCGCGTTGAGCGTGTGAAGCGTCTGGACGCCGGCGAGCGTCCCGACTTCCTGCCGGAAACTGCGAACATCCGCAGCGGCGACTGGAAGATCGCCCCTATCCCTGAAGCGCTGAAATGCCGTCGTGTGGAAATCACCGGCCCGGTCGAGCGCAAGATGGTCATCAACGCCTTCAATTCAGGCGCCGACAGCTACATGACCGACTTCGAAGATTCGAACTCGCCGGTCTGGGACAACCAGGTCACCGGTCAGATCAATCTGTTCGACGCGATCCGCCGCACCATTTCGCTGGAATCGAACGGCAAGAGCTACAAGCTCAACGACAAGATCGCTACACTGGTTGTGCGTCCACGCGGCTGGCATCTGGACGAGAAGCACGTCACCATCGACGGCAAGCGCATTTCCGGCGGTATCTTCGACTTCGCGCTGTTCCTGTTTCATAACGCCAAAGAACAACTGGCGCGCGGCGCCGGTCCGTACTTCTACCTGCCGAAGATGGAATCGCATCTGGAAGCGCGTCTGTGGAACGACATCTTCGTGATGGCGCAAAACGAAATCGGCTTGCCGCAAGGCACCATCAAGGCGACCGTACTGATTGAAACAATCACCGCCGCTTTCGAAATGGAAGAAATCCTGTACGAACTGCGCGAGCACAGCTCGGGTTTGAACGCCGGTCGTTGGGACTACATCTTCTCTTGCATCAAGAAGTTCAAGAACGACAAGGATTTCTGCCTGGCCGACCGCGCCAAGGTCACCATGACCGCGCCGTTCATGCGCGCTTACGCCTTGCTGCTGCTGAAGACCTGCCACAAGCGTGGCGCGCCGGCTATCGGCGGCATGAGCGCGCTGATCCCGATCAAGAACGATCCGGAAAAGAATGCTATCGCGATGCAAGGCATCATCAATGACAAGCGCCGTGATGCGACCGACGGCTACGACGGCGGCTGGGTTGCTCACCCGGGCCTGGTCGAAGCATCGATGAAGGAATTCGTTGACGTACTGGGCGACAAGCCGAACCAGTTCGAGAAGCAACGTCCCGACGTCGACGTCAAGGCATCCGATCTGCTCGATTTCAAGCCGGAAACACCGATTACCGAAGCCGGTCTGCGTTATAACATCAACGTCGGTATCCATTATCTGGGCGCCTGGCTGGCCGGAAACGGTTGCGTGCCTATCCACAATCTGATGGAAGATGCGGCAACAGCAGAAATCAGCCGTGCGCAAGTCTGGCAGTGGATCCGCAGCAGCAAGGGCAACCTGGAAGACGGCCGTAAGGTTACCGCCGACATGGTGCGCGCGATGATTCCGGAAGAGCTGGCCAAGGTCAAGGAAGTCGCCGGCAACGGTCCGACCTATGATCGCGCTGCGAAGATCTTTGAAGAAATGTCGACTTCGGAAACCTTTGCCGAATTCCTGACATTGCCGCTGTACGAAGAGATCTGATGTAAGCAAAGAATGGCAGCGGCAGGGTGCATTGTCGCTGTGAATCAGGTCTGCAGAAATAAGAACGCCCGCTGCTTGCGGGCGTTTTTTATGGATTCCGAGCTTAACTAGTATGTATATTTAATACGTAATTATAGTTACGTCGCATCCAAGCGCGCCAATACGCAGCGATTGCTGCCGGCAGTTGCGTATTGCGGGAAGGATCACGAAACGTACAGACGAAAAAAATCCCCGACATGTCGGGGATTTTTTCTTCATCTAGCTTGCTAAGCGATGCTTAGATTGCTTGGATGTTCGAAGCTTGCTTGCCCTTAGGACCAGTAGTCACTTCGAAAGAAACGCGTTGGTTTTCTTTCAGGGACTTGAAGCCGTTCGATTGAATAGCCGAGAAGTGAGCGAACAGATCTTCGCCGCCTTCATCAGGAGTAATGAAGCCGAAGCCCTTCGAGTCGTTGAACCACTTTACGATACCAGTTGCCATGTTAATTCCTAAATAAGTTAATGTGGGCTTTGCCCGTTATTATCGTTTAAACCTAGAGAGGAATGACAGACTAATACCGCACTACCAGCTCGAATCTTAACGACCTTTTAATTATACCGATTAAATAGCCAATGCAAGTGGTTTTCACTCGCGAGGAACAATTTAATTTGCAGTCGGTTTGTATACCAAAACTACCGCCTCGGCGGCGATTCCTTCCTCACGGCCCAGATAGCCGAGCTTTTCATTGGTTTTGGCCTTGATATTCACTTGCTCGACGGCAATGCCAAGGTCTGCTGCAATGTTTGCCGTCATCTGCGGTATGTGGGGTGCCATCTTGGGTGCCTGCGCGATGATCGTCGCGTCAACATTGCCAATTGCGTAACCTACGGCGGCCACACGCTTGACGGCTTCGCGCAGCAACACGCGCGAATCGGCTCCCTTGAATTCAGCCGCGGTATCGGGAAAATGCCGGCCGATATCGCCCAATCCGGCCGAGCCGAACAGCGCATCGGTAATCGCATGCAACAGCACGTCGGCATCCGAATGGCCCAGCAGGCCGGTTTTATGCGGGATATCGACGCCGCCGATAATCAGTTTGCGGCCGGTGACGAGCGCGTGGCAGTCGTAGCCCTGGCCAATGCGGAAGGGAAAAGTCATGCTTGTCCTTGTAAAAATAATTCAGCCAGCGCGACGTCGTGCGCCAGCGTGACCTTGAAATTGCGCGGGCTGCCTTCCACCAGTTTCGGTCGCAGTCCCAGCATCTCGATGGCGCTGGCGTCATCGGTGATGTCGCCTACGCGCCCTTGCTGCTGCGCGGCATCCAGCGCGCGTTGCAGCAGAGAGTAGCGAAACATCTGCGGCGTTTGCGCCGCCCATAAATCGTTGCGCGGCACGGTTTCAACGACAAGTGAACCAGTGCTGCGCTTGAGCGTATCGACGATAGGCAAGGCCAGCAAGCCGCCGACTTCGTCGTCATGCAAGGCTGCGATCAGCTTGTCGAGCAGGGTGTCATTCAGGCCGGGGCGGGCGGCGTCGTGCACCAGCACCCAGTCGTCGTCGCCGACTTGCGCGCGGATTGCCAGCAGGCCGTTGCGCACGCTTTCCTGGCGCGTCTCGCCGCCGTGACGCAGGATCGTTACCTTGCCGGTCAGTTGCGGTTGTGCCGTGAGAAAGTCTTCGATATAGCCGTCTGCGGCGCTGACGACGATAAACGTGTGCGCAATGGCCGGATTGCCGGCGAAGGTGTCGAGCGCGTATTGCAGCATCGGTTTGCCGGCCAGCGGCATGTATTGCTTGGGAATTGCGCCTCCCAGGCGCGCGCCGACACCCGCAGCGGGGATCAGCGCGAAATGCCGGGCGGGGCGGGCGGTATTCTGTGAAATCGGAGCGCTCATGCAAGATGCGCCATGACAGCAAGAAGCAGGAAATGCCTGCCGGACACGCCCGAAGATGGGAAGGGTGCGACCTTGTCTGCAGAGGGCTTCGTTTATAATGTGAGGCTGAATTCTAAAGCTAAATTTGGCGCCTGATAACAAATCATTGTTAAGCAGGCCTTGGCTTGTCCAGCAGCATTTTGTCGTATTTTGCGCGCTTCGGTGCGCCTCCCAATCCAGCCAATGTCTTTTGACCTGAAAAAAATCCTCCCCAAGCCGGGCGTGCGTTTCGTTCCTCCTGCCGTGCACGGTTCCGCTGACGCTTATTTGCTGGCGCAGGCCGCCATTGCGCTCAAGGCCGACAAGCGCATGCTGACCGTGGTGGTCGCCAATGCTACCGACGCGCAGCGTTTGCTGGCGGAAATCCCTTGGTTCCAGCGCGATTCCGGTGATGGCAATGCCGAGAGCAAATTACGCTGCCATTTGCTGCCGGACTGGGAAACCCTGCCTTACGACGCATTCTCACCGCACCAGGACCTGGTGTCCGAGCGTCTGGCGACCCTGTATGAAGTGCAAAACGGCCAGTGCGACGTGCTCATCGTGCCGGCCACGACGGCTTTGCTGCGTATGGCGCCGCCGGGCTTTCTGGCGGCGTATACCTTCTTCTTCAAGCAGGGCGAGCGGCTTGATGAAGCACGCCTGAAAACGCAGCTTACACTGGCCGGCTACACCCACGTCACGCAAGTCATGTCGCCCGGCGAATATTCGGTGCGCGGCGGGCTGATCGACATCTTCCCGATGGGCTCCGCCTTGCCATACCGGCTGGATCTGTTCGGTGACACCATCGAAACCATCCGCACCTTTGACGCCGATACCCAGCGCTCGCTGTACCCCGTGCGTGAGGTGCGCTTGCTGCCGGGCCGCGAATTCCCGATGGACGAGACTTCGCGCACCGCGTTCCGCAGCCGCTGGCGTGAAGTGTTCGAAGGCGATCCATCGCGCTCGGCAATCTACAAGGATATAGGCAACGGCATCGCCTCGGCTGGTATCGAGTATTACCTGCCGCTGTTCTTCGAAGAGACAGCGACCTTGTTTCGCTATCTGCCTGACACCACGTTGTTCGCCACCGTCGGCGATATCGATCAGGCCATCAAGCGTTTCTGGAGCGATACGCGCTCGCGCCACAACTTCCTCAAGGCTGACCGCGAGCGTCCGGTGCTGCCGCCGGAACAGGTCTTCCTGACCGATGAAGATTTTTTCACGCTGGTCAAGCCATACGGTCGCCTCGCGTTACAGACCGACGATGCGCCGTCGGACTTGTCGGCGCCGATACCGAATATCGCCGTCAATCGCCGCAGCGAAGATCCGCTGATCAATCTGCGCGCCTATCTGCTCAAAACGGGCAAGCGCGTCATGCTCTGCGCCGAATCCAATGGCCGCCGGGAAACCCTGCAGCAGTATTTCAAAGAGTACGACCTGCATCCGGCACTATGCGACGGTTATGAGAGCTTCATCGCCAACAACGAGCCGCTGATGCTGGGCGTGGCGCCGCTGCATGCCGGCTTCGAACTGGCCGGCGCAGAAGTCAGCTTCATCACCGAGACCGAGCTGTATGCCGGCTCAGGCCGACGCGCAGGACGCAAGAAGCAGGAGGCCGTGACGCAGGTCGAGCACATGGTGCGCGATCTGTCAGAGCTGAAGATAGGCGATCCGGTGGTGCATGCCAATCACGGCATCGGCCGCTACATGGGTTTGCTCAGTATGGATCTGGGCGAAGGCGAGACCGAGTTCCTGCATCTTGAATACGCCAAGGAAACCAAGCTCTACGTTCCGGTATCGCAGCTGCATGTGATTTCGCGCTACTCCGGCGCTTCGCCGGACGATGCACCCTTGCACTCGCTCGGTTCGGGTCAATGGGAAAAAGCCAAGCGCAAGGCCGCACAGCAGGTGCGCGACACCGCTGCCGAATTGCTGAATCTGTACGCGCGCCGCGCCTTGCGCCAGGGCCACGCCTTCCAGTATTCGGCACGCGATTACGAAACCTTCGCCGAGAGCTTCGGCTTTGAAGAAACGCCCGATCAGGCCGCCGCCATCAACGCCGTTATCGGCGACATGACCAGCGGCAAACCGATGGATCGCCTCATTTGCGGCGACGTCGGTTTCGGCAAAACCGAGGTCGCCTTGCGCGCAGCCTTTGTCGCCGTCATGGGCGGCAAGCAGGTTGCGATTCTCGCACCGACGACCTTGCTGGCTGAACAGCACGCGCAGACCTTTGCTGATCGCTTCGCCAACTGGCCGGTGCGCATCGCCGAGCTGTCACGTTTCCGCAGCGGCAAGGAAATCACACAAGCGATCAAGGGCATGGGCGACGGCACGCTCGATATCGTTATCGGCACACACAAGCTGCTGTCCGACGACATCAAGTTCTCACGTCTCGGCCTGGTCATCATCGATGAAGAGCACCGTTTTGGCGTGCGCCAGAAAGAAGCGCTCAAAGCCTTGCGCGCCGAAGTCGACGTCCTCACGCTGACCGCCACGCCGATCCCGCGTACGCTGGGCATGGCGCTGGAAGGCTTGCGTGATTTTTCCATCATCGCCACCGCGCCGCAGAAGCGTCTGGCCATCAAGACCTTTGTGCGCGCCGAGGGCGAATCGACCATCCGCGAAGCCTGCCTGCGCGAGCTCAAGCGCGGCGGACAAGTCTACTTCCTGCACAACGAAGTCGAGACCATCGAAAACCGCAAGGCCATGCTGGAAGCCTTGCTGCCGGAAGCGCGCGTGGTCATCGCCCATGGTCAGATGCACGAGCGCGACCTGGAAAAGGTCATGCGCGATTTCGTGGCGCAGCGTTCCAATATTCTGCTCTGTACGACGATCATCGAAACCGGCATTGACGTACCGACCGCCAACACCATCATCATGCACCGCGCCGACAAATTCGGTCTGGCGCAGCTGCATCAGTTGCGCGGCCGCGTCGGCCGTTCGCATCATCAGGCCTATGCTTATTTGCTGGTCAACGACGTCAAGGGCCTGACCAAGCAGGCGCAGCGCCGTCTGGAAGCGATCCAGCAGATGGAAGAGCTGGGCAGCGGTTTCTATCTTGCCATGCACGATCTGGAAATCCGCGGCGCCGGCGAAGTGCTGGGCGACAATCAATCCGGCGAGATGCACGAGATCGGTTTCCAGATGTATTCCGACATGCTCAACGAAGCCGTGCGTTCGCTCAAGAACGGCAAGGAACCGGATCTCGCTGCACCGCTGGCCAGCACCACGGAAATCAACCTGCATGTGCCGGCGCTGTTGCCGAGCGACTATTGCGGCGACGTGCACGAGCGTCTGTCGCTGTACAAGCGCTTCGCCAATTGCACCTCGCAAGACACCATTGATGGCTTGCAGGAAGAACTGATCGACCGTTTCGGTAAGTTGCCGGAAGTGGCCAAGGCGCTGGTCGAAACGCATCGCCTGCGCATCGCCGCCAAGCCGCTCGGCATCATCAAGATCGACGCGCATGCCGAATCGGCTTTGCTGCAATTCGTGCCGAATCCGCCGGTCGACGCCATGCGCATCATCGAGCTGATCCAGAAAAACCGTCACATCAAGCTCAACGGTCAGGACAAGCTGCGCATCACCGCCAACATGCCGGATCTCAACGCGCGCGTGACCCAGATCAAGGCCACCATGCGCTCGCTGGTAGGATGACGATGAGTGATGATAAAGCGTGACGGCAGGACGATTTTTTGCTAACGATTTACGACATTAAAACAAGACTGAACATGAACCTGATTCTCCAAGGACTCCATACTGAACGCACCGCAGTTGAAGCCATCATTCAACTGGCGCAGCCTGCGCGCGTGGTCGATATCAATGCCCATGCCTGGCGTTGCGAAGGCGTGACGTACAGCGATGCGCTCAAGACTCAGATCGATGCGGCGTGCCTGGCGCAGCAGGTTGACTACGCCTTCGTCGAAGCCGGCCGTACGCTGGCCGACTTCAAGCTGGTGGCGATGGATATGGATTCCACGCTGATCACCATCGAATGCATCGACGAGATCGCCGACATGCAAGGTCTCAAGCCGCAGGTTTCCGAAATCACCGAAGCAGCCATGCGCGGTGAGATTGAATTCAATGAAAGCCTCACGCGCCGTGTCGCCTTGCTCAAGGGCTTAGATGCCGGCGCTTTGCAACGCGTCTATGACGAGCGTCTGCAATTGTCGCCGGGTGCGGAGAAGATGCTGAATGCAATTCAGGCTGCCGGTCTGAAAACCTTGCTGGTGTCCGGCGGTTTTACCTTCTTCACCGACCGCATGAAGACGCGCCTCAATCTCGACTACACCCATTCAAATCAATTGGAAATCATCGACGGCAAACTCACCGGCAAAGTCGTAGGCGGCATTGTCAACGCGGAAGAAAAACGTCTGACCGTCGAGCGCGTCTGTGCTGAACTCGGCGTGCCGGCATCGCAGGCCATCGTCATGGGCGACGGCGCCAACGATCTCAAAATGATGGGTGTCAGTGGTTTGTCGGTGGCGTTCCGCGCCAAGCCGGTGGTGCGTGCGCAAGCGAGCGTGGCATTGAACTTTGTGGGACTCGACGGCATCTTGAATATATTGGCATAACGCAAAGGAGAGGCGCATGAGCATGAGTCAAGACGTTGTTCTGGACGCAGACCTGCAGTCGACCAAGGATCTGGCATGGTGGCTGTACATCTTCCACGGCCTGAGTCTGGTGTTGTCGCTGGGCATGTTGTCGTGGCTGCCGCTGATCGTCAACTACATCAAGCGCGGCGACGCCGCCGATACCTTTGTCTACAGCCATCACCGCTGGCAGATCCGCTCGTTCTGGTGGTATCTGTTCTGGATGTTTGCCGGTGGCGTGATCTGGATGACCATCATCGGCATTCCGTTGGCAATCCTGATCTGGTCGCTGGCATGGATCTGGAAAGCGTATCGCATCATCAAGGGCTGGCTGGACCTGAACGATAACAAGGCCATGCCGGTATAACAGCACAGGAACGCTCTTGTCACATAGTTGGATTAGAATGTCCCGGCAGGTTTTCAGCACACCAGAAAGAAGAGAGGCGGCAGAATGAATAAAGTCTATCCCGACGCGTCCAGCGCGTTATCCGGCATCGTCAAGGACGGCCAGACGATTGCGGTCGGCGGCTTCGGCCTGTGCGGCATTCCTGAAGCGCTGATCGCCGCCTTGCGCGACTCCGGCGTACAGAATCTGACGGCCATCTCCAACAACGCCGGCGTTGACGGTTTCGGCCTCGGCCAATTACTCACAACGCGCCAGATCAAGAAGATGATCGCCTCCTATGTGGGTGAAAACAAAGAGTTCGAACGCCAATACCTGGCCGGCGAACTGGAACTGGAATTCACCCCGCAAGGCACGCTGGCAGAAAAGCTGCGTGCAGGCGGCGCCGGCATCCCGGCCTTCTTCACCAAGACCGGTGTCGGCACGCTGGTGGCCGAAGGCAAGGAAATCCGCGACTTCGACGGCGCCAGGTACGTCATGGAACGCTCTTTGGTCGCCGACATCTCGCTGGTCAAGGCACAGAAGGCCGACAAGGCAGGCAACCTGGTCTTCAACAAGACCGCGCGCAACTTCAATCCCAACGTCGCCATGGCCGGCAAGATCACCATCGTCGAAGTCGAAGAACTGGTCGAAGTCGGCCAGCTCGACCCGGACCAGATTCACACCGCCGGTATCTTCGTGCACCGCATCGTGGTCAACGCCACGCCGGAAAAGCGGATTGAACAACGTACGGTTTCTGCTGCGGCGAAATAAGGAGAAATAATCATGGCATGGACCAGAGACGAAATGGCTGCGCGCGCAGCCAAGGAATTGCAGGACGGCTTCTACGTCAATCTCGGCATCGGCTTGCCGACCTTAGTCGCCAATCACGTTCCCAACAACATTGAAGTCTGGCTGCAATCGGAAAACGGCCTGCTCGGCATCGGCCCGTTCCCGACCGAAGACAAGGTCGACGCCGACCTGATCAACGCCGGCAAACAGACCGTCACCACCATCCCGGGCTCGTCCTTCTTCAGCTCGGCGGACTCCTTCGGCATGATCCGCGGCGGCAAGATCAACATCGCGATTCTGGGCGCGATGCAGGTCTCGCAACAGGGCGACCTGGCCAACTGGATGATCCCCGGCAAGATGGTCAAGGGCATGGGCGGCGCGATGGATCTGGTGGCCGGCGTAGGCCGGGTGGTGGTGCTCATGGAGCATGTCGCCAAGGGCAAGGACGGCAGCATTTCGCAAAAGATCCTCAAGCAATGCAACCTGCCGCTGACCGGCGTGGGCGTGGTCAATCGCATCATCACCGACCTGGGCGTGATCGATGTGACGCCAAGCGGATTGAAGCTGATCGAGCTGGCCACGGGCGTGACCAAGGAAGAGGTGATCGCCAATACCGAGGCTGTACTGGACGTGAGCGCGGTGTAGATGTTGCAGTGAGCAACGGCAATGGCGTCGGCTGAAGAATCAGCCGACGCTTTTTTTATGATTTTTTCAAAAAAGCAAACAAGGAAACCCATGCGCGAAATCGCAAGCATCGAAGCACTCAATGAGCTGGTTGGGCAGGAAGTTGCCGTCAGCGACTGGATTGAAGTCACGCAGGAGCAGGTCAATTTGTTCGCCGATGCCACCGGCGATCATCAATGGATTCACGTCGACGTTGAGCGCAGCAAGCGTGAGTTGCCATTCGGAGGCACGGTGGCGCACGGTTTCCTGACGCTGGCGTTGCTACCTAAAATCATGGGACAGAGCATCTCCATGGGCAACGTCAAGATGCTGCTCAACTATGGTCTTAACCGCGTACGTTTCCCTTCACCGCTGCCAGTCGGAAGCCAGGTGCGCGGTCGCATCACTTTGCAGTCGGTGGAAGAGATTCCCGGTGGGGCCCAAGTGGTGTGGGAAATCACCATGGAACGCGAAGACAGCGAAAAGCCGGTGTGCGTAGCTGAGTTCATCGTTCGCCGCTATTGATCAGACTTCGTTGATCTTATTGTGCCGTCGCCGGCGATGCCGGTTCCGGCTCCGGGATCACCAGCGGCCCGCAATTGGCGTCGGCGACAAAGATGGCAAGCAGCTGTGCTGGTTTGACCGGATCCGGATTCCCGGCAAGCACGTGCAGGGCACGCGGCGCTTCTATCCAGGTTTCGCCTTGCTGGTAGTTGATGACAGGGCCGCCTTCCATCTGTGAGCGGACGACACCTTGCAATACGATCGCGGTAACCGATCCGGGATGGCGATGAGGCGCTGAGTAGGCCAGCGGCGGGAAGTCCACCATCATCGTCGTAATGGATTTGCCGGGAACGTTGGGCAGAGGTTCGCAAGAGATCACCTTGACCGAGGCCGCCGGGCGCGCGGCGGTTGAGGATGATGGCGAGACTGGTGACGATGCGGACATCATCTGCTTCGGACCGGAGAAGGGTAAGTCCCTCGCATCGCTTGTACGGCAAATGTCCGCCATCCATTGCACTGCGGCGTGCGGCACCGATGATTGCGTCAACAGGAGGCCAACTGCCAGGCTCAGTAAGAGCCGGCGATAACCAAGGCGGCGCGCTGACAAAGCCGGCACGGACAGATTCACGATCCGGCACCGTTTTTGGCAACTGGCTGCCGGCGAAATGCGGGATCCCACGCGAGTTGCTTGCGCGCTTTGGCACTGCTGACTTCCGTATTGTCTTCCGTGATATTGAATACGCCGACGGTTTCTTTTTGCAGCGCAAGCAATGTGGCTTGCGCCGCTGCGTCGACATGCACCGGGCTGACGCCTTTTGCTTCCGTGTTCCAGGTGCCGGGGCCGTACAGTTGGCCATAGCGTAATACCGTTCCCGTCAAGCCTGGCGTTTGCAGCACTTGCGTCTCCAATGCGACGACGCCGTCGATACTGATGCGTCGCGCCCCTTCGGCGTTGATATCCAGTGGGCTTTCTTCTACGTAAGGTTGGTTGCCGTTGGCATAAGCCCAGGCGATGCTTTGAGCGATCATGCGTTTGGCGCCTGCTGCGAGAGCGGCGGCAATCAGGTTGTGTGTGCCTGCGTTGCGTACGCGCGCATTGCGTTGCCCGGCCTCGGCCATGGCTTGCGGATCAAGCTGTTGCGGAAGATCGGTGAGCTGATGGATCACTACGGACGGTGCAATCCGCATCAGCTCAGCGGCAAGTGCTTTCGCATCGAAGACATCGACCACGACCGGAATCGCGCCCAGCGATTTCAGCTTCTCGGTGCGGGCCTGCTGGCGCGTGCTGCCGTACACCATATATCCTGCATTTACCAGTAGCGGAACCAGCACGGTACCGATGGCGCCTGTCGCGCCGGCCAGAAATATTTTTTCGCTCATCATGTTTCCTCGTCATTGGAGCGTTCAGTCTAAGGCGATGATTGGTTCTAAAAAAGAGCCAAAAATGCATTAAACGACTAGGCCATGATTGCAGATGGCGAGAAGCGTGAGCGAAGCTGTGGATGAGAAAGAGAAGGGGGCGGAGAAGGGAATGGACAAGGGAATGGAGAAGAGGACGGACAGCCCAGCCGGCTGTCCGCCAAAACGGTCAATGCGCGGGCATCAACGCTTCTGGTATTGCGTATTGCCGAACAAGATGTCTTTCGCCTTGTCGTCGGTCAGTGCCTTGCGTTTGTCAGCCAGCACGGTGACGCCGCGTTGCACGGCAGGGCGCGCGTCGATGGCGTCGAACCAGCGTTGTACGTTGGGGAAATCGCTCAGTTCGATACCCTGGTTTTTCCACGAGCGCGTCCAGGGAAAGCAGGCGATATCAGCGATGGTATATTCGTCGCCGGCGAGGTAAGCAGTTTTCGACAATTGCTTGTCGAGTACGCCATACAAACGCTTGGCTTCATTGCTGTAGCGATTGACGGCATATTCGATTTTTTCCGGCGCATAGATGCGGAAATGGTGTGCCTGACCGAGCATCGGGCCGAGGCCGCCCATCTGGAACATTACCCATTGCAGGACATTGAATTTTTCACGGTCGGTGGTGCCGAGGAACTTGCCGGTCTTGCCCGCCAGATAAATCAGGATCGCGCCCGATTCGAACATGGAAATCGGCTTGCCGTCCGGGCCGTCAGAATCGACGATGGCGGGGATTTTATTGTTCGGTGAAATCTTCAGAAATGCATCGGTGAACTGGTCGCCGGCGCCGATGTCGATGGCGTGTGCGCGATAGTCCAGGCCGCATTCTTCCAGCATGATGTGGACCTTGTGGCCGTTCGGCGTGGCCCAGCTGTAAACGTCAATCATGGTCTTCCTTTGTGTGTCGGATGAGTGTTCGGACGGCTGCATAAAAACGGCATCTGCCCGAGGGTTTAAATGTGCCGGGCTAGTGTAGCCGAAGGGATAAAAACGCGCAGAGAGGAGGCGATTCTCGGCAGGCGGATTTGGGGCCGGATTCTATTTTTTACGCGAGACGCGATGCATGACGGGATAGCTGCGCAGATGCGTGTAAGCCTTGAATAGGAAAGCGGAGCGCAGGCGCGGCGAAATCTGGATGGCGTTGTGCTGGATCGCCTCCAGCGGCTGCCAGCGCAGTTTGGACTGATCTCTGCCGGTGGACAGATTGACGCATTCTACGTCGTGTGCGATTGCCCATTGCATGATGTGGATCATCAGCGTGGTCATGATGCTGTATTTACCCCAGGCAGCGTCATAACCGGAATAGTAAAGATAGAGCTGGCGTTTGCTCAGGAAGCCGATCCGGCTGGCCACTACGGCGCCGTTCACGCTGAGCTGAAAAATGCGCAGTTGTCCTTGTGCCGATGCTGCGCCTGCATAGGACGATAAGAAGTGACGGCTTCTTCGGTCACGGAAAACATTGGGATGCGGAACGCCTGCCGGGTTTTTGGCACGCAGCTTGTGCAGCCGCAAAAACGTCATTAGCGCCGGCGCGACGTCAGCGGTGTGTTCGACGACAGAAAACACATGCTGATGCCCGTCACGCTTGAGTGAGTTGAAGCATTTACGGATTGCTTCTTTCATATTGCGCGACAAGCCGCTTTTGAGTTCTTCCCAGCTTTGCGGCAGCGGCAGATAGCACATCACGCGTGCCTTCGGTTGCGGCACGCCTGGTGCAGAAAGTTTTTCAGCCTGTACCGATGACAAGCCTTGCCACTCGATCCAGTCCCAGCATTGCCTGTGTTCTTCGAGATGCTTTCGTACTACCGCGATAGCGGCATCCGCGTGATCGGGATGGCAGATCATGCCGCGTATTTCGGTGATGTTGGGATCGGCGCCGAAGAACTGCAGCACCCTGACGCCGCAGTCGGCGATGCCGGGGCGGATGCTGACAATCATCGGTGCGATGGCGATGAGTTTTCCTTGCTGATCGCGCAGTACGAATACTTGCAGTCGATCACGAATCAGCATGCGTGCGGCGTGCAGATGCTGCCACCAGAGGACGTTCCATGACGCTGTCGCGAAGGGGACCTGAAAAGGCAGTATATCGCTCAATGCATCCCATTCCGGCGCCAACGCCGTCAGATCATCGGCGCTACGGATGATGTCCAGATGCAGCTGCCCGGCGGCAGGCGCGCCGAGGGGATCCGGCGCCTCGAGGTCAGGCTTCCGGTAATTGTCTTGCGCATTCTTCTGACTCATTGGGGACAATGCCGTCATCGTGAAGAAGGTGGAGACCAATATCGAAGTCAGCCTTTGATGCGTTGGTGCAGGCCGGATCCGGAAACGGGACTAAGCCGCGCCGGGGCGTTTTGTGAGCAAACGATGTCTTTCTGAAGAGAAAGACTCGGTCAGTGTAGTACCGGATGCATTGCCGAGCAATGTCTTGAGTTGTTCAAACGCGGCCGGAGAAGATGCCAGCGATGCCGACAGTTGTTCCGCCCAGGCCAGCGCCTTGTCCAGTGCGGTGCCGTCGGCGCTCAGCTTGTTGACCAGTCCGGCGGCGTGCAGCCGCGCTGCACCGAGCGGTTTTGCATCGAGCAGGATTTCTGCCACCCATTGTTGTGGCAGACGTTGCGGCAGGAGCCAGCCTGCACCGCCAACGGCCCAGGTGCCGATTTGTGCAGGCGAGACGCCGAAGCTGGCGTTCTGACCGGCGATGACCAGATCGCAGGCCAGCGCCAGTGAAAAGCCGGCATCGATGGCGACACCTTCGACTGCAGCGATGATCGGCTTGGGAAAGCTGCGCATGGTTTCGATCAGATTCTGCAGGTTTTCCAGAATGACAACTTGCGTTTCCAGATCTTTGCTTGCTTCCACTCCGTTGCAAAAGCACTGGTCGGCGCCGGTCAGCACCAGAGTGCTGACGGAATCGTCACGCTCGGCTTTGGACAGCGTCTCAATGGCGGCGGCGAGAACGCTGCTGTCGAGCGCATTCTGCTGGCCCGGATTGGCAAATGTCAGAACCAGTGTAGCGTCGTGGCGGCTTGCTTTGAGTTCGGCGGTCATGGAGTCGCGCTTTTCGTTGTTGTTATCGTTTTTGTGATGGTAATGGCAGCTTACAGTTTCGCCAGCCGGTCCAGTGCCAGGCGCAGGGTTTCGTCTTTCTTGGCGAAGCAGAAGCGCACGATGCCGGATTCTTTCGGCGTGTTGTAGAAGGCTGAAACGGGGATGGCGGCAACGCCGATTTCCGTGGTCAGCCATTTGGAAAATTCTGCTTCCGGCAAATCCGAGATCGCACCATATTCCACGCACTGGAAGTAAGTGCCTTCCGAGGGGAGCAGCTTGAAGCGCGTGTTTTTCAGCCCTTCGCGGAACAGGTCGCGCTTGTGCTGGTAGAAGGCCGGCAGCTGGACATAGGGCGCGGGATTTTTCATGTACTCCGTCAGGCCGTATTGCACCGGCGTGTTGACGGTGAAGACGTTGAACTGATGCACCTTGCGGAATTCTGCGGTCATGGCGGCGGGCGCAGCGACGAAGCCGACCTTCCATCCGGTGACGTGATAGGTCTTGCCGAAGCTGGAGTTGATAAAAGTGCGTGGCGCCAGTTCCGGATGGCGGCACAGTGACTCATGGCTCTGGCCGTCGTAGACCATGTGTTCATACACTTCATCGGACAGGATCAGGATGCCAGTGTTGCGCACGATGTCGGCCAGCGCGTTGATGTCGGCTTTCTTCAGGATGGAGCCGGTCGGATTGTGCGGCGTGTTGACCATGATCAGGCGCGTCTTGCTGGTGACCGCAGCGGCAACCTTGTCCCACGGTACGCTGTAGCCTTCGCTGCTGACCGTCATCTGGACGAACACGGGAATGCCGCCGGCCAGTTCGATCGCCGGCACGTAGCAGTCGTAGGCAGGTTCGATTACGATCACTTCGTCGCCGGCGTGAACCGCGCACAGGATCGAGGTCAGGATGCCTTGGGTGGCGCCGGCGGTGACCGTTATTTCACTGACCGGATCATAAGTATGGCCATGCAACGCCTGGATCTTTTTCGCAATCGCTTCACGCAGCACCGGCACGCCGGCCATTGGCGGATACTGGTTCAGGCCGGTCTTCATGGCATGCGTGACGGCATCGACCAGTGCCGGGTCGCAATCGAAGTCGGGGAAGCCCTGACCGAGATTGACCGCGCCTTTTTCACTGGCGAGCGCCGACATGACGGTGAAGATGGTAGTGCCGACGTTGGGCAGTTTGGAAACGATATTGACGGGCTGGCTCATTGCGGAAATCTGTGAAATAGATAAAAAAGCGAAGCGAACGGGATGGCAAACAGACAGAGTTGGCATTTTAGCCGGATTTGACGCGCTGTTCCGACTTGGTGCACGGTATGGCATTGATGTTGTTCGGGTATCCCGCTTTTATCCCGCTTAGGTCCTGCTTATGGCGCTGCCGCTTGCGTCGCACCGGCGGCAAGGGATGCGTGCCAGGTTTGCGGCGTCATGATGGCGAACATGCTCTTGCGGGCCGTTTTTTTCGCAAGCTTGAGCAGGGCCTTGTCCTTGGTGATGAGCACTTCGGCTTCGGCTTGCAGCGACAACTCCAGGAATTTCTGATCGTCGGGATCGGTGCAGATCGGCAGGCCAAAGGTATTGACGGCATCGTTCGGCAGACAGGTGATCAGGCGATCGAACTCGGCGCGGATGCCGGGCTTGTCCTCTTCCGTCAGCGGCAGGTGAGGGTAGTTGAGCACCACCAGCCATTCCATGCGGCAGTCTTCACGGGTGACGGCGTGGACTTCCCGGTTTTCCATGGCTTGCAGCAAACCGGCCCAGCGCGGATCGCGAAATACGAACAGGTCCAGGCAGACATTGGTGTCGAGGACGATGCGGGGCGTCTTGCCGGCAACGAAGGAGGCAGACACGCCGCCGGAAGAGGTGTTGGTTGTTTCTGTACTAATTGTCAAAACCGCGTGCTTTCGTTGTATCTGCCGGATTGGCGGGGGCATTCAGGTCATTGCCGGCGTCGAGGACGTCGTAACCCTGATCGCTGACGCGCCAGAATTGATGTATGTCGACGGCCACCAGGCCGCGGTCATGCAACAGGCGCAGATGGTGCAGGATTAACTCCGGCGGGGTGTTCTGGGTGGCGAGATTGCTCTGGATCTTTTCGACGTCGCCGTAAGACGTGCCGAACGAGGACAAGGTTTTAAGGATGTCCGCCATTAATGATTTGTCGCGTTTCATATCTCCTCCTGTGTGGTCGGGGTGTGCAGGAATTGTTCGTCAATTCACTTCGCCGCTTGTTATCGTTTTCACATTCCAGATGGTTCGTGTTGCGATAGTGTGGGCGAGGTGCGATTGCGTTCTTCCTTACGCTTTGGGTACGCGATTCCTGCATCGTTCCATAACCAGATACTAATCTATGTCCGCAGCATCTGCTTAACTGGAACGCCATCCTGCTTATCGGTTGCTTGCTGATGAATCTTCAATGCTGAATTGATTGCCGGCAGAAAAAGACCGCACTGGATTACGTGCGGTCTCGTTTAGGGCGGTAAAGAGAGGCGGGGAGGTCAGAATTGCTCCCAGGAGCCGCCATCATCTGTGGCGGGTTGTTTGATCTGGCGCGGTGTCTGCGGTTCGGGCGCACGTACGGCGAGCTTGGCCGGTTGTGTTGTCCTGACTGCGGTCGTCATTGGCTTGTGGGCTGTCGGTTTGACGATGGGGGAGGCCCTGACGTGCGAGCTGTCCAGTTTGAAGACGCTGACGACTTCGGCCAGTTTCGATGCCTGATCCTGCAGCGACTGCGCGGCAGCGGCGGCTTCTTCAACCAGTGCGGCATTTTGCTGGGTCACTTCGTCCATCTGTGTAATGGCTTGATTGACCTCGCCGATGCCGGTGCTTTGTTCCTGGCTGGCGGCGCTGATCTCGCCGACGATGTCGGTGACGCGTTTGACGCTGCTGACGACTTCGCTCATGGTGGAGCCCGCTTGCGCGACGAGCTTGCTGCCGGTGTCGACTTTCTCCACCGAGTCGTCGATCAGGGCTTTGATTTCTTTGGCGGCGCTGGCGGAACGCTGCGCCAGGCTGCGCACTTCCGACGCCACGACAGCGAAGCCGCGACCTTGCTCACCGGCGCGCGCTGCTTCGACGGCGGCGTTGAGCGCGAGAATGTTGGTCTGGAAGGCGATGCCGTCGATGACGCTGATGATGTCGACGATCTTCTTTGAAGAGTCGTTGATCGAGCCCATGGTGCTGACCACTTGTTCCACCACGCTGCCGCCCTGAATTGCTACTTCGGATGCAGAGACTGCCAACTGGTTGGCCTGGCGCGCGTTGTCGGCATTTTGCTTGACGGTGGAGGTGAGTTCCTCCATCGAGGAGGCGGTTTCTTCGAGCGAACTGGCTTGCTGTTCGGTGCGGCTGGACAGGTCCAGGTTACCGACGGCGATTTCATTGGAGGCGGTGGCGATGGTGTCAGTGCCCTGGCGAACCTGGCTGACGATTTTGAAGAGGCTGTCGTTCATGGCCTTGAGCGAGGTCATCAACTGGCCGGTTTCATCCTTGCTGGCCGGATGGATGTCGGCGGTAAGATCGCCATCGGCAACACGCTGGGCCACATCGACGGCCAGGCGCAGCGGATTGGAGACGATGCGCGCAACCCAGATCGCCATCAGCATGCCGATGACGATGCAACCCGCGAGCATGCCGACGATGAGCACGCGCGACGAGCGATAAGTGTTTTCGGCTGCCTGGTCGGCTTCCTTGGCGCCTTCCTGATTGACCGAGACAAGCTTGTCGGCGTTGGCGAACATGGCCAGGTAAATGGGAGTGGCTTCCTTCACGATGACATCGCGCGCTTCCTCATTCTTGTTGGCGCGCGATAGTTCGAGAATCTTCTTTTGCAGGATGAGGAAGGCGTCGAGGTTTTTGACGAACTGCGGGAAGACGGCTTTTTCAGCATCCGTGTCAACAAGTTTTTCATAGTCCGCCAGTTTCTTCTTGATGGCGGGGACCATGTCGTCGAGCAGCTTTTCATTGCTGACGAAATCGTCTTCCTTACTCGAGAGTACGTGCTGCAGCTGTACCGTGCGAATGCGCACCAGCAGCACCTTTAGCTCCAGGGAGGTCGTGACGCTGGGCATCCAGTTGGTGGCGATATCGGTAGAGGCCTGATTGACCTTGCCGAGCTGGACAATGGAGAAGATGCCGAGCGTGGTGGTCAGAGCGAGAACGATGATGAACGAGATCAACAGCTTCTTGGAAATCTGCAAATCGTAGAACCACTTCATAGAGCCTCCCTGTCAGTGAATATAGCGGCTTGCTTCGATGGAGCAATGCAATTCCTGTTGCTTTTGTTGTGCAGCAAATGCGGGAGCGGAGGGCTTGTTTGCTTGACTTGCTTTGATTGTTTGCCCCATACCGCGTATGACCGTGAACGACTATTCTATGAATAAGTTTAGGAAGCGGGAGAATTAGTTTTTGCTTTGGTGAATTAGCAACACTTCATTGTTGCTACCGGGGAGACGCCGGTTGGTGTAAGGGCAGCGCCTGTTTTATGCACGTTAAGACGGCTTGCGCCGGTTTCGGTATCATTACGAAAAATTCAAACGGATCCATTCATGCTCATCGTTTTATCGCCCGCCAAATCCCTCGATTACGACACTCCGCCAACCACAGACCTGCATACCAAGCCCGATTTCATCGCCCGCTCGGCTGAGTTGATCGAGGTATTGAAAGAAAAATCGCCGGCGCAGATTTCCACGCTGATGGGAATTTCCGACCAGCTGGCGGCCTTGAATGTCGAGCGCTACGTCTCATGGTCGCGCAAGTTCACGACCAAAAACAGCAAGCAAGCCGTGCTGGCGTTCAACGGTGACGTCTATGAAGGTCTGGACGCTGCCTCGCTTTCCGCCAAGCAACTTGACTATGTGCAAACACATGTGCGCATCTTGTCCGGCCTCTACGGCGCTTTGCGTCCGCTCGACCTGATGCAGCCCTATCGCCTGGAAATGGGTACCAGGCTGCCGAATCCGCGCGGCAAGGACTTGTACGCCTTCTGGGGCGAAGACGTCACCAAGGCGCTGAATGTCGAACTGGCGCAGCACAAATCCAAGGTGCTGGTGAATCTGGCCTCCGAGGAGTATTTCAAGGTGGTTAAGCCGAAGGTGCTTGACGCCAAGGTGATTTCGCCCGTGTTTGAAGACTGGAAGGGCGGCAAGTACAAGATCATTTCCTTCTATGCAAAACGTGCGCGCGGTCTGATGGCGCGATACGCGGCGCTCAAAGGAATCAATCAGGCGGAAAAGTTGAAGAACTTCGATCTGGATGGTTATGCTTTCGATGAGGCGGTTTCCAGCGAGACGTCATGGGTGTTCCGTCGTCGCATTGCGGAGTAAGGTTCTGCGGCGTTTCACCATGATCCGGATATCGCGCCGGAAATAAAAAAGCCTCGCAATGCGAGGCTTTTTCATGTCGGCAACCAGGAATGATTACCAGATTTTCCACCAAGGCTTGGCTTTGACGTCTTTCGGACCGCCGGTGTAGTACGGGCTGTTCGGGTAAGTCGCCTGAATGACGCGCTCGGTGTCTTCGCGCAATTGCGTCTGCCCCATTGCTTCGTAAGAACGCATCATGATGAACAGCGCTTCTTCGACTGCCGGCGCATCAGGGTAGTCCTTGATCGCAGCCTGGGAGCGATTGACCGCCGACACGTAGGCGCCGCGACGATAGTAATACTTGGCGACGTGGACGTCGTACTGCGCCATCGCATTGACCAGATACTTCATGCGGGCCATGGCGTCAGGGGTGTAAGTACTGTCAGGGAAGCGCTCCGCCAGCAGCTTGAACGAATCAAACGCATCGCGCACAGCCTTGGGGTCGCGCTCGGTGTTGTCCTGATCGGTGAAGGTATCGAAAATGCTGGTGCGGTCGTTGAAATTGATCAAGCCGCGCAGATAGTACATGTAGTCGACGTTAGGATGATTCGGGTGCAGCTTGATGAAGCGATCAACGGCTGCCAGACCCTGTGGCTGGTCGTTCAGGCGGTAGTAGGCGTAGGCGATATCCATCTGCGCCTGTTGCGCGTAGGTGCCGAACGGATAGCGCGATTCGAGTTTCTCAAAGTACTTGATTGACTTCTCGTAACCGCCGGCGGTCAGTTCTTCCTTGGCTTCCGAGTATAATTTGGACGCGGACCACCCAGCCGTCTCGTCTTTTTGTTCAGGCAGCAAGCCGCATGCGGACAAAGACAGGATGAATGCGACGGTAAGCAACTTCAATAAGATTTTTTGCATGACGTATGAGCAGTTTGAGCGGGTGCAAAGAAACAAGAAATTTCAATCCACTGATTATAGCTGATGTCACGTACCACTCCCCCTAAGGTTGTAAAAGCTTTTGCAACCGAACCTATCGAAACAGACGCGGGAGATGACGCGCTCGACGAAATCGTCGACGAGGTTGCCGAAGGCAACGAACCGATTACCCTCAAGCTGACCGACGACGACTGCGGCAGCAGGCTCGACAAGGTTGTGTCTTCGCTTGTGCCGCAATTTTCGCGAAGCCGCATCCAGCAATGGATTGAGGCTGGTTTTGTGACTGTGGACGGCAATCCTGCCCGCACCAAAATGACGGTGCTGGGCGACGAAGTCGTGGTCATTACACCCCAGGCCGCGCCGGAGGATACCGCCTTCCAGCCGGAGCCCATGGACCTGGACATCGTGCATGAAGACAAGGCGATTCTGGTGGTCAACAAGCCCGCCGGACTGGTGGTTCACCCCGCAGCGGGTAACTGGTCGGGTACGCTTCTTAACGGTTTATTACATCATTTTCCAGCATTGGGCGGGGTGCCGCGCGCCGGTATCGTGCACCGGCTGGACAAAGACACCAGCGGTTTGATGGTGGTCGCCAAGACTCTGGCGGCGCAGACCGATCTGGTGCGCCAGTTGCAGGCTCGTACGGTCAAACGCCGCTATCTGGCGCTGGTCTGGGGCACGCCACAGCTGTCGGGCACCATCGACGGCGCCATGGCCCGTCATCCGCGCGATCGCATCAAAATGGCGGTATCCGAAAGCATGAGCGCTAAACCGGCCATCACGCATTATCAGCGCGTTGCCGTGGGGGCATTGGACGGTCGTGCCGTCAGCCTGATGCATTGCCAGCTGGAAACAGGTCGTACGCATCAGATCCGCGTACATATGCAGTCGCTGGGTTTTGCATTGGTTGGCGATGCGTTGTACGGCAAGACCCATCTCATGCCATTTTTCCCGCGTCAGGCGCTGCAGGCTTGGCGACTGGGGCTGGTGCACCCGACCAGCGGCAAGGCATGCCAGTGGGAAGTCGCATTGCCGGAGGATTTCACCGAGCTGCTTGGTCGCGCAGGCATTAATGTCGACGCCCTCAAAGCATTGGACGAGTGAGTTTATGGAGCTGCTGATTCCGGACTGGAACGATCGGCCAGGCAATGTAGGCGCTCTGACGACCATGCGCCGGGGCGGCGCGAGCCTGGGGCCGTATGGTGATGGGCAAGGCGGTGGCGGACTGAATCTGGGCGTGCATGTGCAGGATGCGCCCGAACACGTTACCCATAATCGCCGTCTGCTGCGCAGTATTCTGCCGTCCGAGCCGGCCTGGCTCACGCAAGTGCACGGCGTCAACGTCGCCGATGCGGCTGACGTGCAAGGTGCTCCGGAGGCGGATGCCTGTGTGGCGACGCAAGTCGGTGCTGTTTGCGCGATGATGACCGCCGACTGTCTGCCTGTGTTGTTTTGCGATGCGGCCGGCACGGTGGTTGGTTCTGCTCATGCCGGCTGGCGCGGTTTAGCCTCGGGTGTGCTGGAGCGTACGGTGGATGCCATGCGCCAGCGAGGTGCCGGCGAGATACTTGCCTGGCTAGGTCCGGCCATTGGTCCGGAGAAATTTGAAGTGGGACAGGATGTGATCGACGCTTTTGTCTTGCATGATGCCGCCAGCCGCAGCGCCTTCGTCGCAATTGCCGATCGTGAAGGCAAATTCCTTGCCGATATTTATCAGCTTGCTCGTCTGCGGCTGGGGAAAGCTGATGTGACGCGCGTTTCCGGCGGTGGTTTTTGTACTGTCAGCGATAAGCGGTTTTATTCTTATCGCCGCGACAAAGTGACCGGCCGTATGGCCTCGCTTATCTGGCTTCGATAGCTGCTCAGGATCACGCTTGCTGCTGTAGCTGCTCCAACAATTGCCGTGTGTGCCCCGGTAGTTCCAGTTCATTTCTGACGCAAATCAAGAGTTGACGCTTCGCCCAGGCATCGCTGAGCGGGATGCACTTGATCTCCATCGTTTTCTGGCAGCGCAATGCCGCCGTGGCCGGAAGCACGCCAATACCCACTCCACGCTCCACCATGCGGCAGATGCCGTCGAAGCTGCGCAGGCGCACGCGGTACTGCAAGCGTTTGCCCGCGCGGACCGCATGTCCGGAAAGGTGTTCTTGCAAGGCGCTGCCGCCGCTCAGGCCGACAAAATTTTCCGCAACGATTTCTGTGAATGCCAACTGCTTGCGGCGTGCGAGCGCATGTTTGCGCGGTGTCACCACCATCAGGCGATCTTCGCGAAACGGCAAGGTTTGCAAATGCCCGGAATCGGCTGAATCGGCAACGATGCCAATGTCGGCAATGCCGTCGATGATCGCCTGGATGATTTCATGGCTGGGACGTTCTTCCAGATCGATGTCGATGTAAGGGTTTTGTTCCAGGAAAGCGCCAAGCGTGTCCGGCAGGAATTCAGTGATGGCGGCAGTATTGCCCAGCAGGCGGATATGACCTTTGAGGCCGTGCGCATATTCGCTGAGTTCATCGCGCATCCGATCCATTTGCTGTAGCACTGTGCGCGCATGGTGCTGTAAGGCGCGGCCGGCATCGGTCAGTTGCACGCCGCGCCGTTCGCGCGTCAGCAGTGCGACGCCCAGCGCATCTTCCATGCTGCGAACACGTGCGCTCGCTGACGCCAGCGCAAGATGAGATCGTTCTGCGCCGGCGGTGATGCTGCCGGTTTCCGCAACGTGCAGGAAGAGGCGCAGGTCATTCAAGTCGAGTCGAGTGCTCATCGTGTTTGCTATCCGGACAGATGGGGATGACGTATCAGCCTCAGGCACAGCCGAAGGCTGGCTCAGTGTATTCCAGATTTTCTACCGTGACGATAGCTGGCAGACTTGCGTCATGTTGAGAGGAGGAGCGATGCAGACAATCTTGTCTTTTGATGCTGCGCATGTGGCGTTGCTGTCGGCCGTGACGGCCATTTTCTTGTTGGCGGGCTTTGTCAAAGGCGTCGTCGGTCTCGGTCTGCCGACAGTCGCGGTCGGGTTGCTGGGGCTGTTCATGCCTCCGGTGCAGGCGGCGGCGTTGTTGATCGTGCCATCGCTGGTCACCAACGTATGGCAGTTACTGGCGGGAGGGCGTTTTGTCTGGCTGCTGCGTCGGCTCTGGCTGATGCTGATCGGCATCGTTGCCGGCACTCTGCTTGGGGCTCGCTGGATGACCGGAGATAACAGCGGGCAGGCGACGGCAGCCTTGGGGGCGGCGCTGATCGTGTATGCAGTGCTGGGATTGGCGGCGGTCAAGTTCTCGGTATCGGCCAGAACGGAAAAATGGCTGTCTCCTGTCATCGGACTGATAACCGGATTGGTCACTGCGGCGACGGCGGTCTTCGTCATTCCGGCGGTACCGTATTTGCAGGCGCTGAATCTGGAGAAGGACGAGCTGATTCAGGCGCTCGGCTTGTCGTTCACGATATCTACTATCGCGATGGCGATCGGTTTGGCGCAGGGAGGAGCGCTGCAGATGACGGGGGCGGCAGTGTCATTGATGGCGTTGGTGTCGGCCTTGGGAGGCATGTTCATCGGCCAGTGGCTGAGAGGGAAAATTTCGGCTGCACTGTTTCGCCGCTGCTTTTTCATCGGCTTGCTGCTGCTGGGTTTGCATCTGACATCGCATCTCTGGCTGTGAGTCCGATGCCGCAGCCGCTCCCGGGCGACTTGCGATTCGATCTCGAAAAGAGGGCGGATGGGATGCGGATTTACGCCAGATACGGCAATGAGGTCGTCGGAGGACTGGATGCCGAATCTTATGGAGCGTATCTGGCTATTTCAGCAGTCTACGTTGCGCCACTGTGGCGCAACATGGCAATCGAGGAAGCATTGCAGGTACAGTTTTTTCGTTGTCTCGAAATATCTTGGACGAATAAATAGTCTCGCCCGGCTTGATCAGGCCGGCAGCCGGGATAAACATCTAACCGAGCATTGGCCGGAAATTTCGAAACTCTTCTATTGGCGCTTTCTCGCCGTCATGTAATTCTCGCAACCCATTGATGGCCCCGCCAATTCAGGCGGTGTTTGCGATTCAGGACTCGCTTTTATTGTCGGCGCTTGCCTCGCTGACCGGCCCCGGTCCTGCGTCTTGCGCGGCTTTCAATTTTTCCTTCATTTGACGATTCCGCTTGCGTTGCGGTGTACCCATCAGGTATAAAACAATTGTCAACGGAAATACGCCGTACAGGAAAAACGTCACGATTCCAGCAATGGCGGACTGTTCGGTAATCGACATCATGAAGACGACATATAACCAAGCGATTGCGACGATGTACATTGTGGTTTCTGGTTTTTCAGACTGAGCGACAAACCGTAACAATACGCGAAAATTGTAGAAGCGAGCATGAATAAGCAGAACCCGCAGAATGTTCCTCCCGTCTTTTCAGCATGGCTAAACCAGTTGTCTGATCCCAAGGTGTGGCAATCGTGGCCGATGCCGACGGCGCCGCTCGATGCGTCATCGATACAGGCAAAACTGGGCGACCTTGGCGCCACGCTCGATCCCGCTGATGTTCTTCGCCTGCAGCAAGATTATGCTGATCAGTTTGCCGGTTTGTGGCAGACGGTCATGAGCTCCAAAGTTCCTTCCATCTCCGATCGGCGCATGTCGGCGCCGGCGTGGCAATCCAATCCGTTTTTTGCATTTCAGGCTGCGGCCTATCAGCTCAATGCGCGGTTTTTGACGTCGCTCGTTGATGCGGTGCAGTCGACGGACAAGGTCAAACAAAAATTGCGTTTTGCAGTGCAGCAAATGATCGATGCGCTGTCACCCGCGAACTTCCTTGCGACCAATCCGGAAGCGCAGCAAAAGATCATCGACACCAACGGCGAAAGCCTGACGCGCGGGATTGCGCAGTTGTTCACCGATCTGCAAAAAGGCCGCGTGTCTCAGACTGACGAAACAGCATTCGAAGTCGGTAAGGATGTGGCGACAACCGAAGGCTCGGTGGTGTTTGAGAATGCCCTGTTTCAGCTTATCCAATACAAGCCGCTGACCAAAACGGTGCACGCGCGTCCGCTGCTGATCGTGCCGCCCTGCATCAACAAGTTTTATATTCTTGACCTGCAGCCGCAAAATTCGCTGGTGCGCTACGCGGTGGAGCAGGGCAATACTGTTTTCCTGGTGTCCTGGCGCAATGCAGATGCGTCGTTGGAAACGACCACCTGGGACCAATATGTTGACGACGCCGTAGTGCGCGCGATTCACGTGGCTCAGGAAATCTCGGGGCAAGAACAGATCAATGCGCTGGGATTTTGCGTCGGCGGCACGATTCTTTCCTGCGCGCTGGCGGTGCTTGCTGCGCGCGGCGAAGAGCCTGTCGCAAGTCTGACCTTGTTGACGGCCTTCCTCAATTTTCTGGACACCGGCGCGATCGACGTCTATATCGACGACGTCCAGATCCAGATGCGTGAGCAGATGATCGGCAAGAGCGGCCTGATGTCCGGACGCGATTTCGCGACGGCTTTCTCCAGCCTGCGTCCGAACGATCTGCTGTGGAATTATGTCGAGTCGAATTACCTCAAAGGCGAGACGCCGCAAGCTTTCGATCTGCTGTATTGGAACGCCGACAGCACCAATCTGCCTGGGCCAATGTTCTGCTATTACTTGCGTCACATGTATCTGGAGAACGCGCTCAAGGATCCGGGCAAGCTGACTATCGCCGGCGAGAAGATTGATCTCTACAAGCTCAATGTGCCGTCGTTCATCTATGCATCGCGTGAGGACCACATCGTGCCGTGGGCGTCGGCATATGCATCGACCGCGATTCTGAATTCCAAGAAGCCTGCAAACAACCGTTTTGTGCTGGGCGCTTCCGGTCACATTGCCGGCGTGATCAATCCGCCGTCGAAGAACAAGCGCAGCTACTGGACCAACGACAAGATCGGCGCCGATCCTGACGCTTGGTTTGCTGGCGCCAAAGAACATCCCGGCAGCTGGTGGACGGAATGGTCAGCCTTCCTCGCCAAACATGCTGGCAAGCAAATTGCTGCGCCGAAGAGTGCAGGCAATGCAAAGTACAAAGTGATTGAACCGGCACCAGGGAGGTACGTCAAAGTCAGAGCTGAATAAAAAGACCCTGAAAGTTCAACAACAAAGAGGATGCGGTTGCATAAAGACTCCTGCATGAGCGAAGCAAGTGAAAGCGCGAAATAGCAGGTGGTCGTCATCCTTGGTAATTATCCACCCGACACAAATTAGGAGGCAGGACATGGTTAAGCGAATCGCATATGTGACAGGCGGCATGGGAGGTATCGGTAGTCCAATTTGTGCGCGTCTTTGCAAAGACGGCTATACAGTGGTTGCCGGCTGCGGCCCCAATTCGACGCGCAAGGACAAATGGCTGGCCTCCATGCGCGAACAAGGTTTTGACATTCACGCGTCTGAAGGCAATGTCGCCGATTGGGAATCAACCAAGGCGGCTTTTGAAAAGGTCCGCGCCGAAGTCGGCGAAGTCGATATTCTGGTCAACAACGCCGGTATTACACGTGACGGCCAGTTCCGTAAGATGACCAAATCCGATTGGGACGCCGTCATCGACACCAACCTGAACTCGCTCTTCAACGTGACCAAGCAGGTCATTGAAGGCATGGTCGACCGCGGTTGGGGTCGTATCATCAATATCTCTTCCGTCAACGGCCAGAAAGGCCAGTTCGGTCAGACCAACTATTCCACGGCCAAGGCCGGCATTCATGGTTTTACCATGGCGCTGGCGCAGGAAGTCGCCACCAAGGGCGTGACAGTCAACACCGTGTCGCCAGGCTATGTCGGTACCGACATGGTGCGCGCGATCCGTCCTGAAGTCCTGGAAAAAATCGTGGCAGGTATTCCGGTCAAGCGTCTCGCGGAGCCGGAAGAAATTGCTTCGATCGTTGCATGGATTGCCTCGCAGGAAGGTGGCTACGCTACTGGTTCCGACTTTTCGCTGAACGGTGGTTTGCACATGGGTTAAGTTGTCCGGACGGCGGGTCTTCCAATTCGCCATTCTTTTGGGACAGGTTTTAAGGGAAACTGCGTACTTGTATCTATTCGCAGTTTCCCGCCTATAATGCGATACGCCGGCGGGCCGCCATCACTACACAATAATATGAGCCCGTTTAATAGCTGAAAACAGACTGGAATTTCAGATGACAAGTGCAAAAAACTCTGCAGAGCGTTTAATTAAAAAATATCCTAATCGCCGCCTGTACGATACTCAAACAAGTTCTTACATTACCTTGACCGACGTGAAGCAACTGGTCCTCGACAACGAGGAATTTGCTGTCGTCGATGCCAAGAACGGTGACGATCTGACGCGCAGCATTCTGCTGCAAATCATCCTGGAGGAGGAGTCGCATGGCGCGCCCATGTTCTCCAGTGCGGCGCTGTCGCAGATCATTCGATACTACGGCCATGCGATGCAAGGCATGATGGGATCGTATCTGGAGAAAAACATCCAGGCCTTTATCGACATTCAGAACAAACTGGCGGAGAACTCCAAAGGTTTCTATGAAGGCAAGCCTTTCAGCCCCGAAATGTGGACCCAGTTCATGAATGTTCAGGGCCCGATGATGCAAGGCATGATGAGCAACTACATCGAACAGAGCAAGAGCCTGTTCATCCAGATGCAGGAGCAAATGCAAAGCCAGACCAAAAATATGTTTGGCACATTCCCGTTCGTTCCTACCGATCCGGGTAAAAAATAGACATTCTGTCAAGGTGGGCTGGCCGTTTTACGGTCGGTCTGCCTATCCAAGGGTACAATAGCGGCTTCGTCTGAATCTCGCTTTTACGCCCGTCTATCATGTCCAATGTTTCTTCCGTCGTACCCCCGGTTGCCCCCAAGGTCGGCTTCGTTTCGCTCGGCTGTCCCAAAGCTCTGGTGGACTCCGAACAAATCCTGACGCAATTGCGCGCCGAAGGCTACGATACCGCCAAGTCCTATGATGGCGCGGATCTGGTCATCGTCAATACCTGCGGCTTTATCGATGCCGCGGTGCAGGAGTCGCTGGACGCCATCGGCGAAGCATTGAGCGAAAACGGCAGAGTCATCGTGACAGGTTGCCTGGGCGCCAAGAAAGACGGCGACGGCGACGATCTTATCCAGAAGATCCATCCCAAAGTGCTGGAAGTTACCGGCCCGCACGCGGTCGGTGAAGTCATGCAGGCGGTGCACAAGCATCTGCCCAAACCACATGCGCCGTTCATCGATCTGGTGCCGGCCCAAGGCGTTAAGCTGACGCCCAAGCATTTTGCGTATCTCAAGATTTCCGAAGGCTGCAATCATCGCTGCAGCTTTTGCATCATCCCGTCCATGCGCGGCGATCTGGTGTCGCGCCCGATTGCCGACGTCATGCTCGAGGCAGAAAATCTGTTCAAGGCCGGCGTTAAGGAGTTGCTGGTCATTTCCCAAGACACCAGCGCTTATGGTGTAGACGTGAAATTCCGCATGGGCTTCTGGAACGGCAAGCCCGTCAAGACGCACATGACGCAGCTGGTCGAGGCCCTTGGTGAACTGGCTCGCCAATACGGTGCGTGGGTCCGTCTGCATTACGTTTACCCGTATCCACACGTTGACCACATCATTCCGTTCATGGCGCAAGGCCACGTATTGCCGTATCTGGACGTGCCTCTGCAGCACGCGCATCCTGACGTGCTCAAGCGCATGAAGCGTCCGGCAAGCGGTGAAAAGAATATTGAACGTATTCAGGCCTGGCGCAAGATGTGTCCGGATCTGACGATCCGCTCCACGTTCATCGCCGGTTTCCCGGGCGAGACAGAAGCGGAATTCGAGTATCTGCTCGACTTCCTGAAAGAAGCGGAAATCGATCGCCTGGGCTGCTTTGCCTATTCTCCGGTGGAAGGTGCGACGGCCAATCTGCTCGACAACCCGGTTCCGGAAGAAGTGCGTGAAGAGCGTCGCGCGCGCGTCATGCAGTTGCAGGAAGAGATTTCCAAGAAGCGCCTGCAAGCCAAGGTCGGCAAAACCCTGCGCGTGCTGATCGATGAAGTTGATCGTAGCGGCGGCATTGGCCGCTCCTACGCCGATGCACCGGAAATCGACGGCGTTGTCTACGTCAAGCCACCTTTCGAGCCGCACAAGAAGCTGGTCGTCGGCGAATTTGTTGACGTCGTGGTGACGGCTGCCGATGCGCACGATTTGTGGGCGGCGGCGCAATGAAGCTTGGCGTGCTGAAGTTAGTGCTGCCGCTGGTTCTGCTGATTTCCACACAAGCCAGTGCGCAACAGCCTGGCGCCGCAGCGGCGACGACTATCGTGGCGGGAAGCTTGCAGGATATCGTCCGCAAGCCCGTTGTATTGCGCGGTACGTTGGGCGACGACAAGATTCAACTCAGCCTGCACCCTAAGGTGGATGAGGACGGTCTGGAAGGTCAGTACTTCATTTTCGGACAGGGATCGCAGATCTTGCTGGCCGGCGAAGTCGATCAGAACGATTTGATGATGGAAGAATCTCATAACGGCAAAGACGTTTCAGGCCAGTGGGAAGGCAGTTTCAAGAACGGCGTGTTGAGCGGGACCTGGTCAACGCTGGATGGTTCGGTCACCAAGCCGTTTTCCCTTAAGGCCGGGGCGCAATAAGTCTTGTGCGATTGCCGTGCGATACTTAGAGTCAAAGAGCAATCAAAAAAACAATCCGAGGTAATTGAGGTAATTCGTGGCAGACAAACTCTCCCCGCAAACAGCGCTGGTGCACAGCGCTTATGTTCCTCCAGATAATTTTGGCGCGCTGCCGGTCGGTATTCACCATGCATCGACAGTGCTTTTTCCTAGCGTCGCCGCAATGCGCGCGCGCAACTGGAAAGAGAAGAGCGGCTACACCTACGGGCTGCACGGTACCCCGACCACGTTCACACTGGAAGCGCGTCTTGCCGAAATTGAAGGCGGCCGCCATTGCCGAATCGCGCCAAGCGGCCTGGCAGCAATTTCACTGGTTAATTTCGCGCTTCTTAAAACAGGCGATGATGTTCTGTTGCCGGACAACGTGTATGGTCCGAACAAGGACCAGGCTATGTGGCTGGAACGCGATTTCGGCGTGACGGCGCGTTTCTACGACCCGCTCATCGGTGCCGGCATTGCTGATCTGATTCAGGACAATACCCGCCTGATCTGGACGGAAGCGCCAGGATCAGTGTCCATGGAGGTTTCCGACGTACCTGCAATCTGCAAGGCCGCGCATGCGAAGGGCGTGCCGGTGGCGCTGGATAACACCTGGTCCGCCGGTCTGGCCTTCCCGGCCTTTGAACATGGTGTCGACATCGTGATGCAGGCGCTGACCAAGTATCAGTCTGGTGGTTCGGACGTGCTCATGGGCGCTGTCATCACGAATGACGATGACATTAATCACAAGATCGAGCTGGCGCACATGCGGCTCGGCTTGGGCGTCGGCATGGATGACGTCTATATGGTATTGCGCAGTCTCTCTTCGATGCGTCTGCGTTTCGACGCGCATGATGCCGCCGCACGCCGGGTTGCGACCTGGCTCAAACAGCGCCCTGAAATCAGTAAGGTGCTGCATCCTGCCTTGCCGGATTGCCCAGGGCACGATATCTGGCTGCGTGATTTCTCGGGTGCTGGTGGTTTGTTTTCCGTGACATTCGATCCGCGGTTCAGCGAAGAGCAGATCGATCGCTTCGTCGATGGTCTGCGCTTATTCAAGATCGGCTTCAGTTGGGGCGGAGCACACAGTCTGTGCGTGCCGTATCGGATGCAGACCATGCGCAAAACCTGGACGGAGCAGGGCGGGTTGGTTCGTTTTAATATCGGGCTTGAAACGGTGGAAGACCTGATTGCGGATATCGAACAAAGTCTGAAAGCGATGGCAACATAGTCGTCGATGTCATCAACTTGTTGACGGGAAATTCTTTGGTGACGTCTGCTTTACAAAAACACGCTGAGCTTAGGCAAGGCGTAATAAATTGTAAAAAATAAGGTATTCTTGGCGGGTTTCTTGTTACAAGGCTGTTACATGGCATCTTTTCACGGTTTTTGTAGTCGCTTGTGGACAACAAAGTAGGAAAACATGCCGATTTTTAAATGCGTAAAATATTAGTATAAATTCAATTTTTACTCTAATTTCTTTGCGGAAATTTTTTAAATCGATGTAATGCCAATCAGCTTAAGAATGAATGCCAGCAACGACCTTAGAAAAAAATCTTGATTTTCTGAATATTTTTGCGGTGTTTTTGTAGGACAAAATCCTACTTGTTACGTAGGTCGTTGCTGACGAAAAATACCGACAACCACTAATTTCCCGCCTTTCCTCGCCCCCTCAGAATCAGCCTTACCGGTAAGAAAAAGTAACCGGTTGTAAATTGATTTTGAGCGGGGGTGCAAATGAATACCAATGACATGATGGCTGAAATTCGGGATGCAAATCTGAGTTATTTGATGTTGGCTCAGCAAATGATTCGTTCTGACAAGGCTACAGCCATATTTCGTCTTGGTATCAGCGACGAAATTGCCGACCTGATTCAAGGGTTGAGCAACGCGCAGATCCTCAAGCTCGCCGGCACTAACATGATGCTGACGCGTTTTCGTTTCGACGACGGCGCCATCCTCGGTATGCTGACCAATTACAACAAAGATAAAGGCTTGGCGCAGTCTCATGCAGCCATTCTCATGGCTTGTCAGCCAGTCGAACAAATTTCCTGACGCTATTCGCATTCTTCGTGGTATGTTGGGGTTGCGAGGTCAACCCGGGAGAGTGACTCGGCGTTGACTGTTCGAAGTCGAGTTAGTAGGTTGATCAGGTCGTAACGAAAAAATATCGGGGGTTGTTCATGGCTAAGAAGAGCGTGATAACAGAGGCGCAAGAGATTCAATTGGCGATCGAGCTGATTAATCTGGGGGCGCGTCTTCAATTGCTGGAGTCTGAAACCTCCTTGTCGCGTGAGCGTCTTCTCAAACTTTATAAGGAGTTGAAAGGTGTGTCGCCGCCAAAGGGTATGTTGCCTTTCTCGACAGACTGGTTCATCACCTGGCAGCCGAACATTCATTCTTCGTTGTTCATCAATATCCACAAGTATCTCGTCGGGTACGCCAAAATTTCCGGTATCGAAGCAGTCATGAAGGCCTACAAGCTCTATCTGGAGCAGGCCGGACAGGTTGCGGAGGGCGATGAATCGGTATTGTCGCTGACACGCGCATGGACGCTGGTGCGCTTCTTTGAAAGCAAGATGCTGACGACGACGCCTTGCAGCAAATGCGGCGGCCATTTTGTCGTGCATCGTCTGGACTTGCATCAGGATTATCTCTGCGGTCTGTGCCACATGCCGTCGCGCGCCGGCAAGACCAAGAAGGCCAAAGACGCAATCGCTGCACCGATGGTCGAGGCGTTACCGATGGTTGCTGCCGTCGCCTGAATCTGAATCTGGTTTGATCGTCGTAAAATAGTCGGCTTTAATGAGGGCTTGGAGGCCGATATGGAGTCGGGGCAGCGCAGATCTCTGCTGCAGGCGCCCGCTGTACAAGCTTTAATCGTCTTATGCGCAGCGCTGGTTCTGGCGTTGCTGGCCAAGCAGGCGTGCGAGCATGCTTTCGGCATCGACGTATCTCCCATTCCTTTTGCTGTTCTGCATGGCGCGTTGGCGGCCGGTATTGCCTATGTCCGCCGCATGGCGTCCTGGTGGATGCCGATACTCTTCTTTTTTCCGCCTGCTGCCGTATTGGTCAACTCCTTGCAGTTGCCGCCGGCGCTGTTTCTGGTCATTTTCCTGTTTTTGTTGCTGCTGTTCTGGTCGACGTTTCGTAGTCAGGTGCCGTTTTATCCTTCCGGTCGTCCGGTGTGGGATGCGGTAGCTGAGCTACTGCCGGCGGGCAAGCCGCTGAAGGTCATCGATATCGGCAGCGGCTTGGGTGGCGCGGTTCTGTATTTGTCGCGTATTCGACAGGACAGCCGTTTTATCGGAATTGAGCTGGCGCCCTTGCCATGGTTGGTGAGTCATCTGCGAGCGTTGTTGACCGGCAGCCGCGGTGGTTTTATCCGCGGAGACTATACCTTGCTCGATTTTGCGGATTACGACGTGATTTTTGCGTACTTGTCGCCGGCGGCGATGACCGCCTTGTGGAACAAGGCGAGGGCGGAAATGCGCTCCGGAACTGTATTGCTGAGCTACGAATTCATTATTGAAGACGTGAAACCTGACATTGCCGTGCAGCCGAAAGAAAACGGCCCGGTTTTATACGGTTGGCATATGTGAAACAAAAAAGAGCTGTGTTACATTCAGCTCACGTTATCAAGTTTTTATCTTTGGTGTCGTAATTGAAAATGAAAGCCCTCTTTCGGTCATGTATTCCATCATTTGTTTGAGAAGATTGCATGTAATCTGATAGCAGGTAAAAAACACTGAACGCCACTGGGACGGGAGTAGGCACTTGTTAGTCATAATTGGATATGTGATCGTCATGGCGTCCGTCTTCGGCGGATTTGCAATGGCCGGGGGGCATCTAGGGGCACTCTTTCAACCTATCGAACTGCTGATGATCGGCGGAGCGGCAGGCGGTGCTTTTCTTGTCGGTAATAATAATAAGGCGATCAAGGCGACCATCAAGGCGTTGCCGACGGTGTTCAAGGGTTCGACCTACACCAAAGCTCTGTACATGGAGCTGATGTCGTTGCTGTTCGAAATTCTGACCAAGTCGCGTAAAGAAGGTCTGATGTCGATCGAAGGCGATATCGAAGAACCGGAATCCAGCCCGATTTTCAGCAAATATCCCGGCGTTCTGGCGGATCATCATCTGATCGAGTTCATGACCGACTACCTGCGCTTGATGGTGTCGGGGAATATGGATGCGTTCCAGATTGAAAATCTGATGGACAACGAAATCGAAACGCATCATCACGAAGGCGAAATCCCGGTCCATTGTATTGCCAAGCTCGGTGACGGTATGCCGGCGTTTGGTATTGTGGCGGCGGTGATGGGCGTGGTGCACACGATGGAATCGGTGGGTATCCCGCCATCCGAACTGGGTATGCTGATTGCGCATGCGCTGGTCGGTACCTTCCTCGGTATTCTGCTTGCATACGGCTTTGTGGGTCCGCTGTCGAGCTTGCTGGAGCAAAAACTCCATGAGTCGACCAAGATCTATCAATGCGTCAAAGTCACTTTGCTCGCCAGTCTGAATGGTTATGCTCCTGCCTTGTCGATCGAGTTCGGTCGTAAGGTCCTGTTCTCGACAGAACGTCCGTCCTTCCTCGAACTGGAAGAGCACGTCAAACAGGCAAAAAGCAAGTAATCCGACATGACCAGTAATCAGGGGGAGTAAGGCATGGCCGACGAAGGGCTACGTCCCATTATTGTAAAACGCATCAAGAAGGGCGGCGGCGGACATCACGGCGGCGCCTGGAAGATCGCCTATGCCGACTTCGTGACGGCGATGATGGCGTTCTTCCTGCTGATGTGGCTGCTTGGTTCGACCGCCAAGGGCGACCTCAACGGTATCGCCGAATATTTCAAGACTCCTCTCAAAGTGGCGATGGCCGGCGGTTCCGGTAGCGGCGACGCCAACACGGTGCTGCCTGGCGGCGGTAAAGATCTGACGCGTCAGGAAGGCCAGTTGCGCAAGGGCGAGAATGAAGTCGTCAACAAGCGCAGCGTGAGGGCTGCTCAGGCAGAACTTGAAAAGGCTGAGCGTCAGCGTCTTGACGAGCTGAAAAAGCGCATCGAAACCGCCATCGACAGTAGCCCGACCTTGAAGCAATTCAAGAATCAACTGTTGATCGACATCACCTCAGAGGGTTTGCGTATCCAGATCGTGGACGAGAAGAACCGCCCGATGTTTGCGTTAGCCAGCGCGCAGTTGCAACCGTATACGCGTGAAATTTTGCGTGAAATCGGCAAGACGCTGAACGACGTGCCAAACAAGATCAGTCTTTCCGGACACACTGACGCGACCCCGTATTCCAGTGGTGAAAAGGGATACAGCAACTGGGAATTGTCAGCTGACCGGGCTAACGCATCGCGTCGCGAATTGATTTCCGGCGGGATGGATGAATCGAAGGTGCTGCGCGTGGTGGGTTTGTCCTCAGCGGTACTTTTGGATAAGGAAGATCCTTTCAATCCGATCAACCGCCGTATCAGCATTATCGTCATGAACAAGAAGGCTGAAGAGCTGGTGCAAAATGGTGGGTCGTCATCTCTGGATGTAACGTCCGATTCGGACGTGAAAGATGGTCTCAGCGAGCAGCCTGCGAAGAATTAACTGGATTTTAAACACTAGGCCCAATTGAAAAGGAGGGCTTTGTATGTCGACACCTAAAATGCGGCAAGAACTTAAGCGCTTGTTGCTCGATACGGCAAGCGGCGGAAGCAGGCAATTGACGGAAGTCGAGACGGATCTGGTGCAGACCAATATCCTGCTCGGCGAAGCCATCGAAAAGCTGGGATCCAGCTTCATGGAATTGCACACCGCCGTCCTCGCGCAGCAAAAAGAACTCGAAGTCGTCATGGCCGGCAAGGGCACCTTGTCCGCCGACGATGTCGGCCGTCTTAAGGTGATGCAGGATGAGATCACCGTGCATGTCAACGCGGCAGTCACTGGCCTGCAATTCCAGGATATGACCAGCCAGCTGCTGGAGCGTATCGTGCGCCGTGTCATCGGCTTGCGTGATGCGCTGGGCGTGTTGAGCGCCAACAGTTTTGAAATTACTCCGGATAGTTCGCAATCGATTGAGGAGTTGGAAGGCCTGCTGAAAAATACTGTCGAGTCCATGGAGGAGCGTCTGACTGCGCTTGAAAATGGCCTGTGGAAAACAGTGCGGCAAACACGGATGGAGAGCGGCGATATTGAATTGTTTTGATGCGACGCCGCCTCAATATGCAGATTCGGCCAGATCCGCTGATGATCTGAGAAGTAAGCCGAATTTACACGTGTGATAGTAATTTTTGATAATGAATGCGGCATAATGAGTTGGCTAAACTCAGACCCGCAAACAAAGAACAGGGAGTAAAAATGTCTAAAACAATTCTTGCGGTAGACGACTCGGGGTCATTGCGCCAGATGGTGGTGTTCAGCCTGAAGGCAGCCGGCTATCAGGTTACCGAAGCGGTAGACGGGCAAGATGCGCTGGACAAAGCGAAGTTGCAGACGTTCGATCTGGTGTTGACCGATCAGAATATGCCGCGCATGGATGGTCTGACTCTGATTCGTTCCCTGCGCGCGCTGACCAGTTATCAACGCGTACCAATTCTTATGCTGACGACAGAGTTCAGCGACGAAATGAAGGCCAAGGGCAAGGCCGCCGGCGCCAATGGTTGGCTGGTGAAGCCTTTCGATCCGCAGCGTTTGACGGAAGTGGTTAAAAAAGTCATCGGCTAGTGTCAATAATCAACGATAAAAAATACACCTAAAGCATCTATGACGGAGCCCAATCATGACCATTGATATGAGCCAGTTTTTCCAGGTGTTTTTCGACGAGGCCGAGGAAGGCCTTGCCGAAATGGAAAAGCTTTTGCTGGCCGTTAATGTGTCGGATCCCGACGACGAAGATCTCAATGCGATCTTTCGTGCGGCCCATTCGATCAAGGGTGGATCGGCTACGTTTGGCCTGACAGACATTACCGAAGTTACGCACGTACTCGAGTCTTTGCTGGACCGTATTCGCCAGGGGCAGATGGCGCTGACCAGTCAGCACGTCGATGCATTCCTGGCCGCAAAGGACATTTTGAAGTCCATGCTTGACGGTCATCGCCATGGAGCGACCGTTGATCTGGATGCAGTCGCCGATGTCCGGATGCTGTTGCAATCCTTGTCTGAAGGCGCCGGTAAAAAAGCCGCTGCGCCGCAGGCACTGGTAGGTCCCGCTGGTGTAAGCCGCTTTCGCATTGAATTGCCGCAGTTGGCCGAGCGTGAGCTCGACGCCTTGCAGCAAGAGCTCGGCCTGCTCGGAAAAATCGAGAAGGCAGATGCAGAAGAAGGGCGCTGCGTCTTTATTCTGGATACTGCCAAAGGTGCGGACAGCATTCATGAAATTTGCTCCTTCCTGGTGAACGCCGACGATCTGAAGATTTCTCAGGCAGTTGCCGCACGTTCCAAAGAGGAAGAGCAGGGTTACGGGTTCTTTGCGCCATTCGTCCCGCAGGATGCGACCGATGAAGAGCGTGGTTATGGTTTCTTCGCGCCGTTTGTGCCGATGAATGCGACGGAGAAGGAGCGCGGCTACGGTTTCTTCGAGCCGTTCGTGCCGCAGGGCGATATTGAGCAAGCCAAGCAGGCTGCGGAAGCCGCTGCGCATGTCGATCATGACGAGCCTCCTGCGTTGGCCGTGACGGAACACGCAGGTGAAAAGAAGGCCAAGGGCGAAAAGCCGGCAGTCCATGAGTCGTCTTCCATTCGCGTCGGCATCGAAAAGGTCGATCAACTGATTAATCTCGTCGGTGAACTGGTCATCACGCAAGCCATGATTGAGCAGCGCACCGGCACGCTCGATCCGATGCTGCACGAACATTTGCTCAACAGCGTCAGCCAGCTCACGCGCAATACCCGCGATCTGCAGGAATCGGTCATGTCGATTCGCATGATGCCGATGGATTATGTGTTCTCGCGTTTCCCGCGCATGGTGCGCGATCTGGCCGCGAAACTGAACAAGCGCGTCGAGTTTGTCACGCATGGTGCAGCGACTGAATTGGATAAAGGTCTGATCGAGCGCATCGTTGATCCGTTGACCCACTTGGTGCGCAATAGTATCGACCATGGCATTGAAATTCCTGAAACTCGTCTTGCAGCAGGCAAGACGGATTACGGAACGCTGTCTTTGTCGGCCGAGCATCAGGGCGGCAACATCATCATCGAAGTGACGGATGACGGCGGCGGTCTGAACCGTGAGCGGATTCTGGCCAAGGCCAAACAGCAAGGCATGGCGGTGTCCGACAATCTCAGCGACAGCGACGTCTGGCAGTTGATTTTTGAACCCGGTTTTTCGACCGCCGAGCAAGTAACGGATGTTTCCGGTCGCGGCGTCGGCATGGACGTGGTCAAGCGCAATATTCTGGCCATGGGCGGCGCTGTCGATATTCGTTCCAGCAAGGGATTCGGTACGACGATTTCGATTTCCCTGCCGTTGACCCTGGCGATTCTGGATGGCATGTCGATTCGCATCGGTCACGAAATTTATATCTTGCCGCTCGGCTACGTGGTCGAGTCGTTGCAACCGGCAACGCAAGATGTCAAAGAGATCAGCGGGCAGGGCAAAGTCATTAAAGTTCGTGGTGAATATTTGCCGTTATTGCCGCTGTATCAGATCTTCAATATCGAATCGACGTTTACCGACCCATCAGAAGGTCTGGTGGTTATTTTAGAATCCGATGGCAAGAAAGCTGCACTATTTGTCGATGATTTGATTGGCCAGCAGCAAATTGTTGTCAAGAACCTGGAATCCAATTATCGTAAGGTTGCAGGGATTTCTGGTGCTACTATTCTGGGTGACGGCGGCGTTGCCTTAATCATAGATGTTGCCGCTTTGCTACGATCAACTCGTCAGCTGAGCGATGAATCCGTATTTTCCTGATTTTTTATAAGGGCCATTTATCATGTCAGACAACATGTCGAAAACAATTTCCGGCTTTGGCGAAAAAGCCGACAGCACTGGGAATGAATTCCTCGCCTTTACCTTGGGCAAGGAAGAGTACGGTATCGATATCCTGAAAGTTCAGGAAATCCGCGGTTACGAAGCAGTGACCCGCATTGCCAACTCGCCCGATTTCATCAAGGGTGTCGTCAATCTGCGCGGCATCATTGTTCCTATCGTCGACATGCGCATCAAGTTCCAGCTGGGCGAACCGACCTACGATCAATTCACCGTCGTGATCATCCTGAACATCTCCGGCCGCGTGGTTGGTATGGTCGTGGACAGCGTTTCCGACGTGATCACACTGTCGCCAGAGCAAATCAAGCCGGCGCCTGAAATGGGCACCACGTTTGACTCCGACTACCTGATTGGTCTGGGCACACTGGATGAGCGCATGCTGATTCTGGTCGATATTGACAAGCTGATGTCGAGCGCCGATATGGGTCTGATCGAGAAGCTGGCAGCGTAAGCACCAGTTATCAAGGCTCCGGATACGGGCACACGCCGCATGGCTCTGCGGCGTGTGCCCGTATTCTTTTGTGGGGCGGGAATTGACGAATTGCGTGATCCGAGATTGTTGGCGACGACTAGGATCTCAGGTCTCGACCGATATGCGCGGAAGATCTCGCACCTCGGTCGAGTAGGGCTGATGCTGCCGGCGGATGTCTGCGCAGCAGCAGTTTGACTCAATGGAAATGTTCGGTCGACGCGGGTGCGTCTTCCGGCATCTCCGCATGCACCAGATCACCGTCCGGCGCCGGGAACAACGGCGTGCCGCAATCGTCGCAGAATTCCATCGTGTAGCGTTCCGCATGCAGCTTGATGTTGACAATGCCGCACTCGCGCAAGACCTCCAGAATCTCTTCTATCGGTGTTTTCGCGCTGTCAGGCGTTGATAAGTCACGCACTTCATCGCCGTCTTCCTGCTCGTACAGCGGCCATACGATGCCGTAGACGATGCCGTCATCATCGGCCAGATTGAACCCAATGCGGTACTCGTCGATCTGGCCGTTGATGTTTTCGCAGAAGCTGCCGATGTTGGCATGCAGTTCCGACGATGCGACACCCAGCGTCTGCGTCAGGTAATGATCTGCAGCGCGAATGGCGGCGGGGCGGATGCGTTTGTCCGCTTCGCGGCATGCGAAATAGTAGGGCTGCGGCAGCAGCAGCTCCACATTGCAGCCGGGCAGAAAACGCGTCAGCAGTGGCGTCGCCTGTGTCGTCCAGGCCTTGAGTGCAGCTTCCTTTTCGTGAATGACTGAAGCGTTTTCGTCCATCTGCCAGCGGAACAACGGCGCACCCGAAGGCACCGCGACAGCAGCGATCATGTAGCGCGTGTCGGCCAGGAAAGGCGCGGTCGGTGTTTGCTCCAGCGAGAGCTGCGGCTGGCTTTGTTTCAGGGCGGCCTGGCCCATGCGTTGCGCCAGCGCGAAAACGTCTGCGTGATGACGGGGCAATTGCTCGATGGCGTACAAGGTGGGCGCCAATGCCAGATGGGCGTTGTCGGCCAGCACATGCGCGTGCAGGTGCGCGAACAGGCCGTTGCGTACTTCCGTCGGCAGGTTGCCGGAGGCAATGCTGAAGCGCGTCCAGGCCAGCACTGGCAGCGCCAGCAATTGCACGCTATAGAGCTTGCCGTCATATTCGAGCGCGCAGGCTTCGCTGTTGGCTTCAACAGCTTCGACCAGTACGTCGTAAGCTTCCAGATCGGATTTGAACAGGTGATCCAGCGCAGCATCAATCATGCCTTGATGGGCGCTTTTCAGTTGTTTGTGCAACAGCAGATCGAGGGATCGCTCCCAAGCTCTTTCTTCCAGGCGACTGGTGGAGCCGGCGACCGCTTGCGATGAATTGACCAGGCGCTGGCTTTCAGCGGACAACCTGGAGGAGGAACGTTTGGCGGGGCGGCGCATGATGAAATATTGACAATCAAATGGTAGGAATCCCTATTGTAGTTGATTCGACATCGCATCGGGGATTGCCTTCCGGCATCTGTCTTTGCTTAGATCAGAGCACGCTTTCACGATGTACCTTGACAATAAAAAACGCCGGTCGAAACCGGCGTTTTTTGTTTTCTGCACACCCCGCGCGCGAAGCGGAGAGTGGCATTTTTGCTGGAAGCTTATTGAAAGCTGATTAAGCAGCCAGCAATTGACGCAACACGAATGGCAGAATGCCGCCGTGCTTGTAGTAGTCCACTTCGATCGGTGTATCGATGCGCAGCAGCAGTTTGACTTCCTTGGTTTCGCCGTTCTTGCGGTGGATCACCAGGGTTGCTTCTTGCTGTGGCTTGATCTCGCCTTCCAGGCCCTTCAGGTCGAAAGTTTCTTCACCTGTGATGCCCAGAGTCTGGACGCTGTCGTTGCCGATGAATTGCAGCGGCAATACGCCCATACCGACCAGGTTCGAGCGGTGGATACGTTCGAAGGAGCGGGTGATCACAGCCTTCACGCCCAGCAGTTGCGTACCCTTGGCAGCCCAGTCACGCGAGGAGCCTGTACCGTACTCTTCGCCGCCGAACACCATGGTTGGCACGCCATCGTTGACGTATTTCATGGCTGCATCATAGATCGCCATTTGTTCGCCGGTTGGCTGGTGAACAGTCACGCCGCCTTCAACGCCTGGCACCATCAGGTTCTTGATACGCACGTTGGCGAATGTGCCGCGCATCATGATCTCGTGGTTACCGCGGCGCGAACCGTAGGAGTTGAAGTCAGCCTTCAACACGCCGTTGGCTTGCAGCCACTTGCCGGCTGGGCTGGAGTCCTTGATCGAACCGGCCGGGGAGATGTGGTCGGTAGTGATCGAGTCGCCGAACACGCCCAGAGCACGTGCGCCGGTGATGCCGGTTGCAGCAGCTGTCGGCACTTCGGTGAAGTTTTCGAAGAACGGTGGTTCAGCGATGTAAGTCGATGTCGGCCAGTTGTAGACTTCGCCCTTGGCGACGCCCTTGATGGCTTCCCACAGCTTGCCTGGTGCGCCCTTGACGTCGGCGTAGTTCTCTTTGAAGACCTTCGCATTCATCGCGAACTTCAACAGCTTTTCGATTTCTTGCGAAGTCGGCCAGATGTCGCCCAGGAAAATTTCCTTGCCGCCCTTACCCTTGCCGACCGGTTGCGTCATCAGGTCGACGTTGACGTTGCCGGCGATGGCGTAAGCCACGACCAGCGGAGGCGATGCCAGGAAGTTCGAACGGATGTTCGGGTGAATACGCGCTTCGAAGTTGCGGTTGCCGGACAGCACGGCGGAAGCCACGATGTCGTTCTTGACGATCGCTTCGTTCATTGCTGGTGTCAGGTCGCCGGCGTTACCGATGCAAGTGGTGCAACCGTAAGCGGTCACGCCAAAGCCCAGTTTTTCCAGATAGCCCAACAAGCCGGCTGCTTCCAGGTACTTGGTCACAACGCGGGAGCCAGGCGCCAGCGAAGTTTTGATGTGCGGAGCAACCTTCAGGCCGGCTTCAACCGCCTTCTTGGCCAGCAAGCCTGCTGCCAGCAGCACGCTTGGGTTCGATGTGTTGGTGCACGATGTGATCGCCGCGATCAGCACATCGCCGTTCTTGACATCGACGCCATCGGCATTGGTGTAGGCCTTTGGCAGATCTTCGATCTTCTTGTTGAAGCCGTTTTCAGCCACCGGCTTGACGAACAGGTCGGCGAAGGTCGATTTGACGTTGCCGATTTCGATGCGGTCTTGCGGGCGCTTGGGACCAGCCAGCGAAGGTGCAACGGTGCCCAGATCCAGCGACACTTCGCTGGTGTAGTCGATGTCGCCTGCCTTTGGAATGCCGAACAGATTCTGTGCCTTGAAGTAGGATTCGAACGCGTCGATTTCCGCCTTGGTGCGGCCAGTGCCCTTGAAGTAGTCGATGGTTGCTTCGTCGACCGGGAAGAAGCCCATGGTGGCGCCGTATTCAGGCGCCATGTTGGCGATAGTGGCGCGGTCGGTCAGCGACAGCGACTTGGTGCCTTCGCCGAAGAATTCGACAAACTTGCCCACAACCTTGGTCTTGCGCAGCAGTTCGGTGATGGTCAGAACCAGATCGGTTGCGGTGCAGCCTTCGCGCAGCGCGCCGGTCAGGTTCACGCCGACCACGTCAGGTGTCAGGAAGTAGACCGGTTGGCCCAGCATGCCGGCTTCTGCTTCGATGCCGCCCACGCCCCAGCCGACTACGCCGATACCATTGATCATGGTGGTGTGCGAGTCAGTGCCGACCAGGGTGTCTGGGTAGTAGACGCCGGTCTTGTTGTGCACGCCGCGCGCCAGGTATTCCAGGTTAACCTGGTGGACGATACCGAAGCCCGGAGGCACGACGCCGAAGGTGTCGAATGCCTGCATGCCCCATTTCATGAACTGGTAGCGCTCGTTATTGCGCTCGAATTCCAGTTTCATGTTCAGGTCCAGCGCTTTCTTTTCGCGGAAATGGTCGATTTGCACGGAGTGATCGACAACCAGATCCACCGGAACCAGCGGTTCGATGTTCTTCGGGTTCTTGCCCAGCTTGTTGGCGACGTTACGCATCGCGGCCAGGTCGGCCAGCAGTGGAACGCCGGTGAAGTCTTGCAGCACTACGCGTGCAACCACGAACGGGATTTCGTCAACGCGGGCAGCCTTGGCGCCCCAGCTCGCCAATTGCTTGACGTGCTCTTCAGTCACTTTTTGACCGTCGCAGTTACGCAGGACGGATTCCAGCACGATACGGATCGACACTGGCAGGCGGGAGATGTTGATCCCGAGTTTCTTTTCCAGGGCGGGCAGGGAGTAGAACTTGCCTTTCTTGGAACCAGAAATCTTGAATTCCTTTAGGGTGTTCAATGTGTTGCGGGACATGGCCTCTTCTCCTTAGATTACGGATGGTATAAGTGTTTGCTTGCGCTGCGAAACCTGTGAAACCAGCAAAACCAGGCTTCGCAGCAAATGCGGGACTGCTGTACTGATAAATTCGTGCTGAATCTTGTTACTGTTTGCTGCTTAGCTCTTCGGTGCCGCTGCTGCCGGCGCCTGAGCCGTCGGCAGTTCTACGTTCTTGCATTCGTTCGCCAGTTGCTGTCCCTTCTTGGAGTCCAGCAGGATGCCCTTGGCAGGAATACCGATCCAGACCAGGCCGACCTTGCGATTTTCAAAACGGTTGGCGCCGGTGGTGGTCACGACGCGAGTCAGGCGGTTGATGCGCTTGTTCCAGCGAATGGCGATGTGCTTGTCGTCATCGTCGTTTTTGTAGATGGTCAGCTTGTTGCCCATTTCGCAGTTGAAATCAGCCGACTTGGTACCGCCGATTTCCGGTTCGCTTTCATCGTCGTCGGCATCGGAAGAAAACGGCATTTTTTCAACAGGTGTGGCAGCAGCCTTGGCGGGCGCTTTCTTCTTGGCGGTCTTTTTTGCTTTTGTGGTGGCCGGTGCTGTTTCAGCAAATGCTTGCGGCATGCCGACAGCGAAGAGGGCGCTTACGAGTGTCAGGGCGGTCAGGTATTTTTTCATCGTGCGTCGATTTATATATTCAATGTTGCTGGGTGGTTGAAATCGGAGTGGCCGTTGTCGCTGTTTTGGTCTCTGCAAACCAGTCTGCAACTGCCGCGGGTAAGGCAGCGCCACCGGCATGGCCGCGCTGCAGAATGCTCCAGTAATAACGATAACTTGCTCGGTCGTGCAAGGTGCCGTCATGTTGTATCGGTCCCCATTGCACGTCCCTGGCTTTAAGCAGGATTTGTGCCGCTTCACCGATTTCATCGTCGGCCGGGGACAGGGTTTGCACGATCGCTTTGATCTGATTCGGATGGATGCTCCACATCCGGGTGTAACCGAATTCCTGCGCTGCGCGGCCGGCGTCTCCGGTCACCACGGCAGCATCCTTGATGTCGGTGGTGACGTTATGCGACGGCACTTTGCCGTGTGCGTGGCAGGCGGCGGAAATTTCAAGTTTGGCGCGCGCTACCAGCGGATGCGTGAACTGGCCGGGCGAGCGCATCGCGGCGCTCGGGATCGCACCGTAGTGCGCCGACACAAAATCCATCACGCCGAAGGACAGCGATTCAACCTGTGGCAACGCTGCGATCTGGTGCACGTCTTCCAGTGCGCCGTGAGTCTCGATCAGCACATGCAGCGGTGGCGTGCGGCGGCCGGTTTCGCTGGTGTGGCGAGAGATGGTGGCAATGGCGCGTTGCACGTCGGCCAGACCGTCCGCCTTGGGCAGCATCAGGTAAGCCAGTCGCGGCGCAGCGGTAGCGCAGATCGTCGCGACATCTTGTTCGAAAAAGGGGCTGCTCACATCATGCACGCGGGCGCCGATGCGGCCAAAGCGATTGTCATCGCCGGCGATCAAGGCGCCAACCAGTTGCGCGTGTTCGGCTTCGTTGCCGGCGCTGGCGCCGTCTTCGCAGTCGAGGGTGATATCAAAAATCGGGCCGAGCTCCTGTTGCAGGGCAATCGACTTGCGCATCAGCTTTTCAGAGCCGGCGTAATGATCGCAGACCGGTATCGAGACCGGTTGTCGGGTGCCTGGGAACAAGACCTGGGTGGGATGCATTGCTGCTGAATTCCGAATGTATGCAAAATGACGCGGCGGCTATGCAAGCCCGCCGCGTGCTGGTCAATTAGCCGACCAGGTGTTTGACGCCTTCGCGCTCTTCCGACAATTCCTTGAGCGTGATGTTGATGCGCTCTTGGGAGAATTCGTCGATTTCGAGGCCTTGGACAATCTTGTATTCGCCGTTTTCGGTAGTGACCGGAAAGCCGAACATGGTGCCTTCAGGAATGCCATAAGAACCGTCCGATGGAACGCCCATGGTGGTCCACTTGCCGTTGGTGCCCAGGATCCAGTCATGCACGTGATCGATCGCTGCATTGGCTGCCGAAGCTGCCGAGGACAGGCCGCGTGCTTCGATGATCGCTGCACCGCGCTTGCCGACTGTCGGCAGGAAAGTGTCTTTGTTCCAGACCTGGTCGTTGATCAGATCCTTGACTGCCTTGCCGTTTGCTGTAGCGAAACGGTAGTCGGCGTACATGGTTGGCGAGTGGTTGCCCCAGACGCACAGCTTTTCGATTGCCGAAACCGGTTGGCCGATCTTGGCCGCAACTTGCGACAGCGCGCGGTTGTGGTCCAGACGCAGCATAGCGGTGAAGTTCTTGGCCGGCAGATTTGGTGCCGACTTCATGGCGATGTAAGCATTGGTGTTGGCTGGGTTGCCGACAACCAGAACCTTGACGTCGCGCGAAGCAACTGCGTCCAGCGCCTTGCCTTGCACAGTGAAGATTTGCGCGTTGGCTTCCAGCAGGTCCTTGCGTTCCATGCCTGGACCGCGTGGGCGTGCGCCAACCAGCAGAGCAATGTCGGCATCCTTGAATGCTGTCATCGGGTCGCTGTGCGCGGTCACGCCGGCCAGCAATGGGAATGCACAGTCATCGATTTCCATGATGACGCCCTTGAGGGCCTTTTGCGCTTTTTCATCCGGGATTTCCAGCAATTGCAGGATCACTGGCTGGTCTTTACCGAGCAGGTCGCCGTTAGCAATGCGGAAGAGAAGGGAGTAACCGATTTGACCGGCGGCGCCGGTAACGGCAACACGCTTGGGGGCTTTAGCCATGTTGAATCTCCAAAGTGGTGATAGAAAGCGTTTAATGCTGCTATGAAGCCTCGAATTGATCCGAACTTCGCAGTTACGGCTGCTTCCGGGCTTCTTGTCGGCATCTCGGAAGACGCCGACAATTACTTCGTATTCTTTATAGAGACTGTAATCATACCGTCGAAAAGCGCAGGTGGTCAGCATGTTTTGCCGATTTTCGGCAGAGAACCGACAGTGCAAATCGCGTCGATGCCGTGCGCGGTGATGCAAGTGCCGGCCGCTCTGCTGATACATGTGCCTCTTCGGGGCGTGCTCGTCGCCGAATATGCCCGCGAGTGTAGGCTTGCCCGAGTGGTGTGTCAATCACTATCTTATGTCTTATATAAGACATCTTATTGAATACTTTTTGCTGGACGAGAGTAGGGTTTTTGTGGTCCAATTTGGGGTTATGAGCTCCAGCCTGCCTAATCTGAACAACAGCGACGCGCAAAGCGTGGGCACCAGTGTTGCCGGAGCCGCTCCTACCTTTAGTCCCCTCTATCAGCAAATCAAGGCTTTGATCACGCAGCGTCTGGAATCAGGCGAGTGGAAGCCTGGTGAATTGATTCCCAGCGAAGTTGAGCTTGGCAGCCGTTTCAAGGTGAGTCAGGGAACCGTGCGCAAAGCGATCGATGAGCTTGCCGCCGAAAATCTGGTCGTGCGCCGGCAGGGGAAGGGTACATTTGTTGCCACGCATCATGAAACGCATGCGCAGTTCCGCTTTTTGCGCCTGACGGCAGATGTGGAAGAGCCGCAACGTGCGGAAAACAAGATTATTGAAGTCAAGCGCATGCGTGCGCCCGCTGAAGTGGCGCGCCAGCTTGATATTAAATCGGGTGACTCCGTCATCTTTATCAAACGGGTAAAATCCTTTAACGGCGTTCCGACCATACTTGAAGATATCTGGTTGCCCGGTCTGATTTTCAAAGGGCTGACCGCGGAACGTTTAATGGAATATAAAGGGCCGCTGTACGGCCTGTTTGAAACGGAATTCGGGACACGCATGATTCGCGCTGCAGAGCAGATTCGTGCCGTGGGGGCGGATCCGGAGTCTGCGGGATTTCTGGGGGTCCCGCCCCAAACGCCTTTGTTGAGTGTCGATCGCGCCTCGTATACGTATGGCGACAAGCCTGTCGAAATGCGACGCGGCTTGTATTTGACGTTGAATCATCATTATCAGAGTGAGCTGAATTAAGCGGGCAGGAACTCTGTCTTTGCTCGCATCTGTCTGCTGTCTGGGAAAAAGCCTAATTTGCTGCGAAGCAGAATAAGTGTTGGTGAACGTTCATGAAATCGGCGAAAATTGCAGGATTGTTTTAAATCTGAGGAGAACCTTGTTATGTCTGAAGCCGCTAAACCACCACGGCCACAATTTCGTAACATTAATATTACCCAAATTGCTGGTTACCGTATGCCGCTGGCTGCTCTGGTGTCGATCATGCACCGTGTCAGTGGGTTGTTTTTGTTCCTGATGTTGCCGTTCATTCTGTATTTGCTGGATAACAGTCTGCTCTCCGAGGGCACCTTCGACTACCTGAAGGGCTTTGCTTCCAACTGGTTCGTCAAGCTGATCATTCTGGCCCTGTCCTGGGCTTATCTCCACCACTTCTGTGCCGGCATCCGCCATCTGATCATGGATAACCATATCGGTCTGGACAAGGACAGCGCACGCAAGTCGTCGAGCGGCGTTCTGGTCGTCAGCATTGCGCTGGTGATCGTCGTGGCATTGAAACTGTTCGGAGCATTCTAAAAATGGCAAACAATAATATCGGATCGAAGCGCCTCGTCGTGGGTGCTCACTACGGCATGCGCGACTGGCTGGCGCAGCGCGCTACCGCTGTCGTCATGGCTTTGTACACCGTCGTTCTGCTGGTGTGCTTTCTGACTTCCAGCGGTTTTTCTTACGACGGCTGGGCGGCAATGTTCTCGCATCAGTGGTTCAAGATGGCGACGTTCGCAGCCTTCATGGCCTTGTTCTACCACGCCTGGATTGGCGTGCGTGATATCTGGATGGATTATGTCAAGCCGGTCGCCGTGCGCCTGGTCTTGCAAGTTGCCACGATCCTGTGGCTGATCGTATGTGCCGGATGGGCGGCGCAGATTTTGTGGAGAATGTAATCGTGGCTGCTATCAAATCCACAATCCCTACACGCCGCTTTGATGCGGTTATCGTCGGCGCCGGCGGATCCGGTATGCGCGCTTCGTTGCAACTGGCTGAAGCCGGTCTGAACGTCGCGGTGTTGTCCAAAGTTTTTCCGACCCGCTCGCATACGGTCGCTGCTCAAGGCGGCATCGGTGCATCGCTGGGTAACATGTCGGAAGATAATTGGTACTGGCACATGTTCGACACCGTCAAGGGCTCGGACTACCTGGGCGACCAGGACGCCATCGAATTCATGTGCCGCGAAGCACCGAAGGCCGTCTACGAGCTGGAACACTTCGGTATGCCTTTCGACCGCAATCCGGACGGCACGATTTATCAGCGTCCGTTCGGCGGCCATACTGCAAACTTCGGCGAAAAGCCGGTGCAGCGCGCCTGTGCGGCAGCGGACCGTACCGGTCACGCACTGCTGCATACGCTGTATCAGCGCAACGTGCGCGCCAAAACGCATTTCTTCGTTGAATGGATGGCGATCGACATCATCCGCGATCAAGAGGGCACTGTCCTCGGCGTCGTCGCGCTGGAAATGGAAACCGGCGAAGTCATGATGCTGCAAGCCAAAACAACCTTGTTCGCCACGGGCGGTGCAGGCCGTATCTGGGCCGCATCGACCAACGCCTTCATCAATACCGGCGACGGCATGGGTATGGCGGCGCGTGCCGGTCTGCCGCTGCAAGATATGGAATTCTGGCAGTTCCACCCGACCGGCGTAGCCGGCGCGGGCGTGCTGATTACTGAAGGCGTGCGCGGCGAAGGCGGCATCCTGATCAACAGCAACGGCGAACGTTTCATGGAGCGCTATGCGCCGACGCTGAAGGATCTGGCACCGCGCGATTTCGTTTCGCGTTCGATGGACCAGGAAATCAAGGAAGGCCGCGGCGTTGGTCCAAACAAGGATCACGTGCTGCTGGATCTGCGCCATATCGGCGCCGACACGATTCAAAAGCGTCTGCCGTCGATTCTGGAAATCGCCCACAAGTTCGCCAACGTCGATGCGACCAAGGAACCTATCCCAGTCGTGCCGACCATTCACTATCAGATGGGCGGTATTCCGACCAACGTGTATGGTCAGGTCGTTGTGCCGAAGAATGGTTCGTACAAGGAAGTCGTGCAGGGTATGTATGCGATCGGCGAATGCGCTTGCGTGTCGGTCCACGGCGCCAACCGTCTGGGTACCAACTCGCTGCTGGATCTGGTGGTGTTCGGTCGTGCTGCCGGCAATCACATTGTCGAGAGCAAGCTGCAAGACCGTAGTCATCAGGACCTGCCGGCAGATGCTGCCGACCGTGCGCTGGAGCGTCTGGCGCATCTGGAAAACAGCACTGGTTCCGAACGCGTCCAGGATGTCGCCAACGATATTCGCGCCACCATGCAGAAGTATTGCGGCGTGTTCCGTACCGATGCATTGCTCAATGAAGGTCGTGAAAAGATCATGGAGCTGGACGAACGCCGCAAGCATGTCTCGTTCAAGGACAAGTCCAAGGTGTTCAACACTGCGCGCGTCGAAGCGTTGGAGCTGGGCAATCTGATCGAAACCGCCAAGGCCACCATTACATCGGCTGCCGCTCGCAAGGAATCCCGCGGCGCCCACGCGCACAGCGATTACGAAAAGCGCGATGACGAAAATTGGCTGAAGCACACACTGTGGTTTTCCGAGGGGAATCGTCTCGACTACAAACCAGTCAACATGCAACCGTTGACAGTCGAAACATTTAAACCTAAAGCACGTACTTTCTAAAAGGTCAGAACATGACACGTACTCTGAAATTTAAAATCTACCGCTACGATCCGGACAAGGACGAAAAGCCGTACATGCAAGATCTGACCGTCGAGTTGAAGCCGACCGACAAGATGCTGCTGGATGCTCTGCAACGTATCAAGTCCGACGTGGATGATTCGCTGGCGCTGCGCCGCTCCTGCCGTGAAGGCGTGTGCGGTTCCGACGCGATGAACATCAACGGCAAGAACGGTCTGGCCTGCACCACCAACCTGAACGAACTGTCGGAGCCTATCGTTCTGAAGCCGTTGCCAGGTTTGCCGGTGATTCGCGATCTGATCGTCGACATGACCAACTTTTTCAAGCAATACGATTCGATCAAGCCTTATCTGATCAACGACAGTATTCCCCCTGAAAAAGAGCGTCTGCAATCGCCTGAACAGCGTGAAGAACTCGATGGCGTGTATGAGTGCATCCTGTGCGCATGCTGCTCGACATCGTGCCCATCGTTCTGGTGGAATCCGGACAAGTTCGTCGGCCCGGCAGGTCTGCTGCAGGCATACCGCTTCATCGCGGACAGCCGCGACGAAGCGACCGGCCAACGTCTGGACGATCTGGAAGATCCGTATCGCCTGTTCCGTTGCCGTTCCATCATGAACTGCGTCGATGTCTGCCCTAAGGGTCTGAACCCGAACAAGGCGATCGGCAAGATCAAGGAGCTGATGGTTCGCCGCGCAGTATAAGAAGTAAGTTGTTGAAAAGGCGGGAGGTGTCTCCCGCCTTTGAATTGCACTTTCGTGCCGGTCTGATTTTTGGTCGCAAGTGTTGAAATTAGTGCTCGTTGTATCAGTCGCACCAGTTGTACTACTTAGAAGTGAATTGAATCCATGTCCCAAAGCCATCAAGACGATCCTGCCAAACGTGCACGCCTGCGCTGGCGCGCTCGTCGCGGATTGCTGGAAAACGATCTCATCCTGACGCGTTTTCTCGACGCGAACGAAGAGAGCATGACTGACGACGAAGTCGATGCATTTTCCCGTCTGATGGATCTTGGCGACAACGACCTGATGGACTTGCTCCTTGTGCGCAAGGAGCCTGAAGCAGCAGTGGACTTGCCTCAAGTCCATGCTTTGCTCAAAAAATTGCGTAGCGCCTGAACGTTCTCCAGAGTTCTGGCAATATTGGTTCAAAAGCGGCCGACGTTGTATTAGAGGCTGTTGCAAAGTGAAGTTGGCGAGCATCCGGAAGAGCAGGGTGCCGACAGTGCAAAGTTCATTTTGCAACAGGCTCTAAAGCGGTTGATTTGCGATTTTTGATTAACGATTCATCATCACAGCTGAAGGAAGAACTATGCCCACCTCAGATATCAAAGCGACCCTGTCGTTTTCCGACGGTACGCCATCCCTGGATTTCCCCGTCTACAAGGGCACGATCGGTCCGGATGTCATCGACATCCGCAAACTGTACGGCGCCACTGGCAAGTTCACTTACGACCCGGGCTTCATGTCGACAGCGGCATGTAACTCGTCGATCACCTACATCGACGGCGACAAGGGCGAGCTGCTGTACCGCGGTTACCCGATCGAGCAACTGGCCGTCAATTGCGACTTCCTGGAAACCTGCTACCTGCTGTTGCACGGTGAGCTGCCGACTGCAGCGCAAAAAGAAGAGTTTGTCGGTACTGTGACTCAGCACACCATGGTGCATGAGCAAATGAACTTCTTCTTCCGCGGCTTCCGTCGCGATGCTCACCCGATGGCTGTGTTGACCGGTTCGGTCGGCGCCTTGTCGGCGTTCTACCATGACTCGCTGGATATCAGCAATCCTGTGCATCGCGACGTTTCCGCGATTCGCATGATCGCCAAGCTGCCGACTCTGGTAGCCATGGCGTACAAGTACAACATCGGCCAGCCGTTCGTGTACCCGCGCAACGACCTGTCGTACAGCGCTAACTTCATGCGCATGATGTTCGCTAACCCGTGCGAAGAGTACAAGGTCAACGAAGTGCTGGTGCGCGCGCTGGATCGCATCCTGATCCTGCACGCTGACCACGAACAAAATGCATCGACATCGACCGTCCGTCTGGCTGGTTCGTCGGGCGCCAATCCGTTCGCCTGTATCGCTGCCGGTATCGCTTGCCTGTGGGGCCCTGCTCACGGCGGCGCCAATGAAGCGGCACTGACCATGCTGGAAAGCATCGGCTCGGTCGAGAAGATTCCTGAGTTCATCAAGCAAGTCAAGGACAAGAACTCCGGCGTCAAGCTGATGGGCTTCGGTCACCGCGTCTACAAGAACTACGATCCACGCGCCAAGCTGATGCGTGAAACCTGCTACGAAGTCCTGAATGAACTGGGACTGCACGACGACCCGCTGTTCAAGCTGGCCATGGAGCTGGAAAAGATCGCGCTGGAAGACGAATACTTCGTGTCCCGCAAGCTGTATCCGAACGTCGATTTCTACTCCGGTATCGTTCAGCGCGCGCTGGGCATCCCGACTTCGATGTTCACTTGCATTTTTGCAATGGCGCGTACCGTGGGCTGGATTGCGCAATGGAACGAAATGATCTCCGATCCGGAACAAAAGATCGGTCGTCCACGCCAGTTGTTCGTCGGCTCCGAAAAGCGCGACGTTCCAGCGATCGACAAGCGTTAACTGGTGTTGTCTGAAGTCGGTGGTGGCAGGTCCGGACGGGCTTGTCATCAAGTCGTCATCAGGCTGTCATCAACTTGTTGTTAGTTTCCCGGCGGCTATGGCAGTGCCTCGCCGCTGGTTACAACAAACAACAGAAATAAAAAAGCGAATCTTCAGGATTCGCTTTTTTATTGGAAATAAGGATATATAATTCCGGCTATGCTTACTGGATAACCCAAACGTTCAGGTAGACATGGTCCTTCCCCACAACTTGATGTGCAATCCGCTAATCGGTCAGGCCGTGTCGCGGAAGGTTAGATTAACCCGCTAATCTCGCGAAACGCGAAGAAAGGTGAGCAAGATATGACACAGCTCTACGAGCAATACAATCTCAATTCCTACCTTTTTGGTGGAAATGCGCCGTACCTGGAAGAACTGTACGAGGCGTACCTCAATAATCCCGGATCCGTACCAGACAATTGGCGTGCTTATTTCGACGCGGTGCAACACGTGCCTGCAGTTGATGGCTCCAATCGCCCTGATGTCGCCCATGCACCGGTCATCGCTTCGTTCGCCGAGCGCGCCAAGCAAGGTCCGATTCGCACCGTCGTCGCTTCCGCTGATACCGAAATGGGTCGCAAGCGCGTCGCTGCAACACAACTGATCGCCGGCTACCGCGATATGGGTTCGCGTTACGCCAACCTGGATCCGCTGCAACGCCAGGAACGTCCAACCATTCCAGAACTGGAGCCCAGCTTCTACGGTTTCAGCGATTCTGATATGGACATCGTATTCAATATCAGCAACACCTACTTCGGTGGTGAAACCGCGTCCCTGCGCGATCTGTTGCAATCGCTGCGCGATACATATTGCCGTTCGATCGGCGCCGAATTCACTTACATCAGCGACCCGGCCGAAGTGCGCTGGATCGAAGAACGCCTGGAGCCGACACGCGCGCTGCCGCAGTTCTCCACTGAAAAGAAAAAGCATATCCTCGACCGCCTGACCGCGGCCGAAGGCCTGGAGCGTTACCTCCATACTAAATACGTCGGCCAAAAGCGTTTCTCGCTGGAAGGCGGCGAGAGCTTCATCGCTTCCCTGGATGAAACCATCCAGCGCGCAGGTGAAAAGGGTGTGCAGGAAATCGTTATCGGTATGGCTCACCGCGGCCGTCTGAACGTCCTGGTGAACACACTGGGCAAGACTCCGCAAGAGCTGTTCTCGGAGTTTGAAGGCCATCATGCCGACGACCTGCCGGCTGGCGACGTCAAGTACCACCAAGGTTTCTCGTCCGACATCAGCACTCCAGGCGGCCCGGTCCACCTGTCGCTGGCGTTCAACCCGTCCCATCTGGAAATCGTCAACCCTGTGGTTGAAGGTTCGGTCAAGGCGCGTATGGATCGCCGCGGCGACAAGGACGGTTCGCAAGTGCTGCCTATCCTGGTTCACGGCGATGCCGCCTTTGCAGGTCAGGGCGTCGTGATGGAAACGCTGAATCTGGCGCAGACTCGCGGCTACGGCACCGGCGGTACCGTGCATATCGTGATCAACAACCAGATCGGTTTCACCACCTCCGATCCACGCGACTCCCGTTCGACTCTGTACTGCTCGGACGTGGTCAAGATGATCGAAGCACCTGTGCTGCACGTCAACGGCGACGATCCTGAAGCCGTCGTGTTTGCAACGCAGATTGCGGTTGATTACCGCATGCAGTTCAAGAAAGACATCGTCGTCGACATCATCTGCTTCCGCAAGCTGGGTCACAACGAGCAAGATACACCGGCGCTGACACAGCCGCTGATGTACAAGAAGATCGCGCAACATCCAGGCACACGTAAGCTGTACGCAGAACGCCTCGCAGCACAAGGCACTATCCCTGCAGATGGCGGCGACGCGATGGTCAAGGCCTATCGCGATGCGATGGACGCCGGCAAGCATACTGTCGATCCGGTCATCACCAACTTCAAGAGCAAGTATGCCGTCGATTGGTTGCCCTTCCTGAACCGCAAGTGGACCGACGCTGCCGACACTGCAGTGCCGCTGGCGGAACTGAAGCGCCTGGCAACACGCATCACGACAATCCCGGAAGGCTTCAAGCCGCACGCGCTGGTTGAGAAGGTCATCAACGATCGCGCAGCAATGGGTCGTGGCGATCTGAATCTGGACTGGGGCATGGGCGAACATCTGGCCTACGCTTCGCTGGTCGCATCCGGTTACGCGATTCGCCTGACTGGTCAGGATGCTGGTCGCGGCACCTTCGTTCACCGCCACGCTGTCTTGCATGATCAAAACCGTGAGCGTTGGGATGCAGGTACTTACATTCCTCTGCAAAACGTCGCAGAAAATCAAGCTCCTTATACCGTGATCGACTCGGTTCTGTCCGAAGAAGCGGTGCTGGGATTTGAATACGGTTACTCGACTGCAGAGCCAAACACACTGACTATCTGGGAAGCCCAGTTCGGCGACTTCGCCAACGGCGCTCAGGTTGTCATGGACCAATTCATCAGCTCCGGCGAAGTGAAGTGGGGCCGTGCTTCCGGTCTGGTGCAAATGCTGCCGCACGGCTACGAAGGCCAGGGTCCTGAGCACTCGTCGGCACGTCTGGAGCGTTACCTCCAGCTGTGCGCTGACAACAACATGCAAGTTGTTCAGCCAACGACCGCCGCGCAGATTTTCCACTTGCTGCGCCGTCAGATGATCCGTCTGTTCCGCAAGCCGCTGATCATCCTGACACCGAAGTCGCTGCTGCGTAACAAGGATGCCGGTTCGCCGCTGGCTGATCTGGCCAAGGGTTCGTTCCAGACCGTTATTCCTGAACTGGATGACAAGATCGACGCCAAGAAGGTCAAGCGTGTGATCGCTTGCTCCGGCAAGGTGTACTACGATCTGGTCAACGCCCGCAAGGAACGCGGTCAGTCCGATACAGCCATCATCCGCGTCGAACAACTGTATCCGTTCCCGCACAAGGCATTTGCTGCTGCGCTCAAGCAATTCCCGAACTTCCAGGAATTGGTCTGGACTCAAGATGAGCCGCAAAACCAAGGTGCATGGCTGCAAATCCAGCACAACATCTTTGAAAATCTGACTGACGGTCAAAAGCTTGCTTATGCAGGTCGTCCAGCCAGCGCATCGCCAGCGGTCGGTTACTACGACAAGCACTATGCGCAACAAAAAGCGCTGATCGACACCGCGTTTTCAAAGCTCAAAGGCTTTGTCCTGACTAAGTAATCAGATCTTGCACGGCGCGCATCGCGAGGGCGATGCGCGCTGATGTTTATTGAATAACCCGAATCGGAGAAGTTACATGGCACAAATCGAAGTAAAAGTCCCGCAATTATCAGAATCCGTTGCAGAAGCGACATTGCTGCAATGGCATAAAAAAGTGGGCGAAGCCGTCGCGCGCGACGAAAACCTGATCGACGTCGAAACTGACAAGGTCGTGCTGGAATTGCCGGCGCCTGAAGCGGGCGTCATCACCCAAATCATCAAGGCCGACGGTTCGACCGTGGTCGCTGGTGAAGTCATCGCGATCCTGGATACCGACGCATCCGCGCAAGTGAGCCCGCTGGAAATCAAGGCTGCTCCTGCGCCGCAATCGACCAATGAACCGACTCCTGTTGCCGCTCCTGAGCTGGCCAACAAGTCCAACGTCGCCATGCCGGCTGCCGCCAAGATCCTGGCAGACAACAATCTGTCGACCTCGCAAGTATCGGGCACAGGCAAGGACGGCCGCGTCACCAAGGGCGACGTGCTGGCTTCCCTGGCAACACCGAAGGCAGCTGCTCCTGCTGCCGCTGCTGCCAAGCCGGCGCTGCAACAAGTTGCAGCTCCTGGCAAGACAAGCCTGGAAAACCGTCCTGAAGAGCGCGTGCCGATGAGCCGTCTGCGTGCACGCGTGGCCGAGCGTCTGCTGCAATCGCAAGCAACCAACGCAATTCTGACGACTTTCAACGAAGTCAACATGCAACCTGTGCTGGACCTGCGCGCCAAGTACAAGGACAAGTTCGAAAAAGAACACGGCGTCAAGCTGGGCTTCATGTCCTTCTTCGTCAAGGCAGTTGTTCACGCACTGAAGAAGTACCCGATCGTCAACGCGTCGGTTGATGGCAACGACATCGTCTACCACGGCTACTTCGACGTCGGCGTCGCTGTCGGTTCGCCACGCGGTCTGGTGGTTCCGGTTCTGCGCGATGCAGATCAGATGTCCATCGCCGACATCGAAAAGAAGATCGGTGAATTCGGTCAAAAAGCCAAGGACGGCAAGCTGTCCATCGAAGAACTGACCGGCGGCACCTTTACCGTGTCCAACGGCGGCACCTTCGGTTCGATGCTGTCGACACCGATCATCAACCCACCGCAATCGGCGATTCTGGGCATCCACGCCACCAAGGATCGCGCAGTGGTTGAAAACGGTCAGATCGTCATCCGTCCGATGAACTACTTCGCCATGTCCTACGATCACCGCATCATCGACGGCCGCGAAGCCGTTCTGAGCCTGGTCGCGATCAAGGAAGCGCTGGAAGATCCAGCCCGCCTGTTGCTGGATCTCTAATCATCAGGACCTGAAACAAGGCGCAGGGAAAACAGAGAAGCCGGATCATCGTCCCTCTGTTCTCTCGGCGCCTTTTTTCTCTTTTGCATTGGTGCCGGACCGTGACCGGTCTGTGCACATTCAAAAACGCACTAGGATAAAACTATGAGCAAAAATTTTGACGTGGTCGTCATCGGCGGCGGCCCTGGCGGCTACATCGCTGCAATTCGCGCAGCACAACTGGGCTTCAACACCGCGTGTATCGATGAATGGAAAAACGAAAAGGGCGGTCCTGCACCTGGCGGCACTTGCACCAACGTTGGTTGCATTCCATCGAAGGCACTGCTGCAATCGTCGGAGCACTACGAGCACGCCAGCCACTCCTTTGCCGATCACGGTATCGAAGTCAAAGGTCTGGGTCTGAACCTGGAAAAAATGCTGGGTCGCAAGAACACCGTCGTCAAGCAAAACAACGACGGCATCCTGTACCTGTTCAAGAAGAACAAGGTCACCTTCTTCCACGGTCGCGGCAGCTTCGTCAAGGGCGATGCCAACGGCTACGAAATCAAGGTTGCCGGTGCAACTGAAGAGTCGATCACTGCCAAGCAAGTCATCGTCGCAACAGGTTCCAATGCACGCGCGTTGCCTGGCGCAGCGTTCGATGAAGAACTGATCCTGTCGAACACCGGCGCACTGGCGATCACTGAAGTGCCGAAGAAGCTGGGCGTTATCGGCGCCGGCGTGATCGGTCTGGAAATGGGTTCGGTCTGGCGTCGCCTGGGCGCGGAAGTCACCGTGCTGGAAGCACTGCCGACATTCCTGGGCGCAGTGGACGAACAAATCGCCAAGGAAGCGCAAAAGCTGCTGGCCAAGCAAGGTCTGGTAGTGAATCTGGGCGTCAAGATCGGCGACATCAAGGCTGGTAAAAAAGACGTTACCGTCGACTACACCGACGACAAGGGCAATGCGCAAAAGGCTGTGTTCGACAAGCTGATCGTATCGATCGGCCGTACACCGAACACCACCGGTCTGAACGCTGAAGGCGTTGGCCTGAAGCTGGACGAGCGCGGCTTCATCGCCGTTGACGGCGAGTGCAAGACCAACCTGCCGAACGTATGGGCAGTGGGTGACGTCGTGCGCGGCCCGATGCTGGCGCACAAGGCGGAAGAAGAAGGCGTTGCCGTTGCCGAGCGTATCGCCGGTCAACACGGTCACGTCAACTTCAACACCATCCCTTGGGTCATCTACACCTCGCCGGAAATCGCGTGGGTTGGCAAGACCGAACAGCAACTGAAGGCTGACGGCGTTGCGTACAAGGCTGGCACTTTCCCATTCCTGGCAAACGGCCGTGCGCGCGCACTGGGCGATACCTCGGGTATGGTCAAGTTCCTGGCGGATGCGACGACTGATGAAATCCTCGGCGTGCATATCGTCGGCCCAATGGCATCGGAGCTGATTTCCGAAGCCGTCGTGGCGATGGAATTCCGTGCCTCCGCAGAAGACATCGCACGTATCTGCCACGCTCACCCATCGTTGTCCGAAGCAACGAAGGAAGCCGCACTGGCAGTCGACAAGCGCGCGCTGAACTTCTGATGAATCGGGTTTACCTTTACTGGTAAACTCCGGTCATCATCGATGGGCGAGCCTGGCTCGCCCATTTTGTTTTAGCAGTCCCGTTTTCACAAAGTCGGCGTCATGTTTTATCTCGGCCGATTGCGCTCATTCCGGATGCTCCGGATGACCCGAACTAAAAATAAAGATCAACCATGGATGTCCGCGAATTCTACGATCATGCGCTAAGCGAGCGTGGTTTCAAATCAGACGAGGCACAGCAGCGCGCGATCGATCGCCTGCAGCGTGCCTACGAAGAATGGGTCGCGTTCAAATCGCAGCGCTCCAGCACCTTCAAGCGGCTGATCAATCGCCCTGACGTGCCGCGCGGCGTGTACATGTGGGGCGGGGTGGGGCGCGGAAAATCCTTCCTGATGGACAGCTTTTACTCAGTCGTCCCGGTGGTGCGCAAGACGCGTCTGCATTTCCATGAATTCATGCGCGATGTCCATCGGCAGCTCGATGAGCTCAAGGGCATCGCCAATCCGCTGGATGAAGTCGCGCGCCGCATCGCCAAGAAATATCGCCTGATCTGCTTCGACGAATTCCACGTCTCGGATATCGCCGATGCGATGATCTTGTATAACCTGTTGACCGGTTTGTTCGACAACGGCGTATCGTTCATCATGACCTCGAATTACCAGCCGGAGACGCTGTATCCGGACGGCCTGCATCGCGATCGCATGCTGCCTACCATCAGACTGCTCAACGACAAACTCGATGTGATGAACATCGATGCCGGCGTCGACTACCGCAAGCGCGCGCTGGAGCAGGTCAAGATTTACCATTCGCCGCTCAACGCCACGACCGACAGCGAATTGCGCGAAGCTTTCGCCGCCGTTGCAGAAACCGCCGACGAAGATACCCGTGTGCATATCGAGGCGCGCGAGATTCGCGCCTTGCGACGTGCGGGCAGCGCGATCTGGTTTGATTTCGCGACCTTATGCGGCGGTCCGCGCTCGCAGAATGATTATCTGGAAATCGCCAGCCGTTTCCAGACCGTGATCTTGTCAGGCATCCCGCGCATGTCAGCGGCAATGTCGTCTGAAGCGCGCCGTTTTACCTGGCTGATTGACGTGTTCTACGACCACAAGGTCAAGCTGATCATGTCCGCAGAGGTCGAGCCGGAAGAGCTTTACACCGCCGGCACGCTGTCAAATGAGTTCCACCGCACGGTTTCACGTATCATTGAAATGCAATCGCGCGAATATATGGATTCCGAGCGCCGTCTGGCCGCCGATAAGCTCGCTTGAATATGGATAAGGGTTACATGCAATTATTTTTTGAACATTCCTCCCGCAAATTGCTTGCCTGCGCCGCCGTGTTGCTGGCGCTGTTGCCATTTGCGGCGTCGGCAGCCGAGAAGGCCTACGGGACACCGGGACAGCCGACGTTCGATCAGCGTTATCCATCGGGATCGATTCAAACCGTGGACTCCGCCGACAGCATTCTTCTTGAAGCCGATAAGGAACGTCAGGTCATCAACGATCAATACATTGATGATCAGCGCGCTTGTTATCATCGATTTTTTGTGTCTTCTTGCCTGGAAGATGCCAAGGAACGCAATCGCGTCGCAGTGAGACAAGTGCGCGATGTAGAGGTGGAGGCGAATGCCTACAAGCGCCAGGCCAAGGCCGACGATCGCGACAAGTCGCTGGCCGAACAGCATGCGAATGATGAGCAGGAAGCCGCCCGACGTGCGCAGGATCAAAAGGAAAAGGCGGCAGCCTCGCAGCGCAAGATTCAGGAAAGCATGGCCAAGCAGAAGCAGGTCGCTGATCGTGAAAGCCAGAGTGAAGGCCAGGCGGATCTGCGCGTGAAGGCCCACGAAGCGCAAGTGCGCAAGACGCAAGCGGAAGAAGCAGCAAAGGCGCCACAGCGGGCAGCCAACGAGCAGGCCTACAAAGAAAAAGTAAAACAGGCAGAAGCTCATCGCAAGGAAGTCGAAGCCAAGAAGGCGGAGAAAGAGCGCGAGCGTGCCGCCAAGCAACAGCAGACACCTGCTGCGCCAACCGCTCCGGCTACGGCAGCACCGGTCACGACACCTGCCAGGTAAGCTCTTCGCCGCCGGTCGATGTCGGCAACGATTGTTGACCTGCGGCAGGTGGATTACACTGTCAGCAGTCCGTTTCCTTGGCAGCGGCCGTGAGTGCCAGCGCCAATTTTGCAATAGAAGCCACCATGACCATGACGCACCGCGAAGATATACAGCGCCGTATTATCGAATTGGAAGTCGAACATCGTGACCTTGACGCGGTGATCGACATGCTTTCGCAAGGAACCCGTCATGAAGAATTACAATTGCGTCGTTTGAAGAAGCGCAAGCTGCAATTGAAAGATCATATCGTGTTGCTGAAAATGCAATTGATGCCCGATATTCCGGCCTGAGTTCCGCCGCACGCTTCTGCTCGATTCGGCGTGTGAAGCAGCCGCTGCAGTGGCTGCGCGGTAAGTTTCGCTGGCGGCCCGTACTCTTCATGCTGACGATCCTCCGTCTGCGTTTCTTTTATTTATTCTTTTGTTGTCCGGTTTAACCTCTTTACAGGCGTCAGTCAGTGAGTTCCATCGAAGATACCGCAGCACCCGTTCCACATGGTATCCATGATGCCGAGGTTGAGCAGCTTTTTGGCGAAGGCGGCCCGCTGGGCGGCCAGGTAGGCAGTTACCGCCCGCGCCATTCGCAAACCGAAATGGCGAAGGCCATCGCCGACGCCATCGCCGGTCAGCGCACGCTGATCGCAGAGGCGGGTACCGGCACCGGCAAGACTTTTGCCTATCTGGTTCCAGCCTTGCTTTGGGGCGGTAAAGTCATCGTGTCGACCGGCACCAAGAACCTGCAGGATCAGCTTTACTTGCGTGACATCCCCACCGTGCGCAAAGCCTTGAGCGCGCCGGTATCAGTTGCGCTGCTCAAGGGGCGATCCAACTACGTCTGCCATTTCCATCTCGAACGCACGCTGCAAAACGGTCGCATGACTTCGCGTGATGACGTCGGCTATTTGCGCGAAATTTCGCGCTTCATGAAGACGACATCATCCGGCGACAAGGCCGAATTATCCAAGGTGCCGGAGACTGCTCTGATCTGGAATCTGGTCACGTCAACCCGGGATACCTGCTTCGGCGCCGAGTGCCAGTACTACCAGGACTGTTTCGTCATGAAGGCGCGCAAGGAAGCGCAGCAGGCCGATATTGTGGTGGTGAATCATCACTTGTTCTTTGCAGACGTCGCGCTCAAGGATACCGGCGTGGCGGAGTTGCTGCCCACCGCCAATACCGTGATCTTCGACGAAGCGCATCAACTGCCGGAAACCGCGACGATGTTCTTCGGCGATACCGTCTCGACTTCGCAAGTGCTGGAGCTGTGCCGCGATGTGCTGGCGGAAGGCTTGTCGCACGCGCGTGACGGCGCCGACTGGGCCAAGGTTGTGTCGCCGGTCGAGAAAGCGGCGCGCGATTTGCGTCTGGCTTTCCCGGAAGATATCGTGCGCCTGGCGGTCAATCAAATCGCTCCGTCGAGCGTTTTCTTTCCGGCACTGGAAACCTTGCGCGACAACATAGACGACATGATCGCCGTGCTGGAAAAGCAGGCCGAGCGCGCCGAAACCATCGAACAATGCCGTACCCGTGCCATTGAGTTATCAAATCAGCTCGACAACTGGAACGGCGCCCAGGACAAAGCCGCCAGCGAGGATGGGCAGACGTACGTGCTGTGGGTTGAAGCCTTCACCTCGTCGCTGCAACTGCATCGTACGCCGCTGTCGATTGCGCCGATTTTCAACAAGCAACGCGAAGGCGTGCCGCGCGCCTGGATCTTTACGTCGGCGACGCTGGCGGTGAAGAATGATTTCAATCACTATACCTCGCAAATGGGCTTGTGGGACGAGCCGGCGCAGTCATGGCCGAGTCCGTTCAACTATGAACAGCAAGGCTTGCTGTACGTGCCGAACAATCTGCCGCAACCGAATTCGTTTGAATACACTGATGCAGTGATCGATGCTGCCTTGCCGGCGATCATTGCTGCCGGCGGCCGTACCTTCCTGCTGTGCACGACGATACGCGCCGTCAATCGCGCGGCAGAACGTCTGCGCGAAGAGTTCGAAACGCGCGGCTTGCCTTTCCCTTTGATGGTGCAGGGCGAAGCGGGGCGAACCGAGTTGCTGGATCGCTTCCGCGCGTCCGGCAATGGCGTGCTGATCGGCAGCCAGAGTTTCTGGGAAGGCGTCGACGTGCGTGGCGATGCCTTGTCGCTGGTGATCATCGACAAGCTGCCGTTTTCGCCACCCGATGATCCAGTGCTGGCAGCGCGTATTGCAGAGCTGGAGAAAAAAGGCCTGAACGGCTTTGTACATCATCAGTTGCCATCGGCCATCATCAATCTGAAGCAGGGCGCCGGGCGCCTGATTCGGGATGAGAGCGATCGTGGCGTACTGATGATTTGCGACCCGCGCCTGATTTCCAAGGGATATGGCCGGCGCATCTGGCAGAGCTTGCCGCCGTTCAAGCGCACACGCGAGATCGCAGCGGTAGAAGAGTTTTTCCTTCGTCGTGCAGAGCTGGCGGCAGCCGCCGACGAAACTTGATTTGATCTTGAACGATCTGGAAATAACGATCGCACCGACGCGATCTGCATGGTGAATAACCCATACAGAGGATAGGCATGGCGAGTTTAAGCGCATCGACTGCATTAGTACCGGTACGTGCCAGCGAGCTCATTGTCGGGCAGCGTGCACCATGGCCGATTTACAACGAAGCCGGTGATTTGCTGCTGGCGCGCGGCAGCATGGTGGAAACACAAGGGCAGCTCGACGGCTTGCTGGAGCACGGCCTGTTTCGCAACGAAAAATGGGGAACGGAACCAGACACCGACTCGGTGCCGTTGCCGCAATCGCGCGATGTGCTGCAAAAGCGCCGCCGCTCTAAAGGTTTGCGTCCGCCTGCGCCAGGCCGCGGGCAGGAAAGTATCGTCAGCATGGATGAGGTGCGCTGGCGTATCGGCGACGCCTTGTCGCTACAACTGAAAGAGGCACCCGACGTCCGCTACAACATCAGCCTGATGGGTAGTCTCGCGGGTAAAAGCGTGCTGGTTTCGGCGCCGGTGAAAGACGGCAAATACATGCACATGCGCGATGGCCAGATCGTCGTGGTGCGCGCCTTGTCGGGACGGCGCGCTTACGCTTTCGTCGCCAGCGTTCTCAAGTACCAGAACCTGCCTTACCCCTATGTCCATCTGTCGTGCCCGCGTGAAGTGCGCTGCACCGTGATCCGCCAGGATGCACGGGTGGAAGTGGATGTCGACGCCTTCCTGACGATTGGTTCTGCGCCGCCTGCGGCACTCAACCTGCTCGATCTGAGCGTCGGCGGGGTGTCCGGCATCAGCAATTTCCTCGGCTGCACCAAGGATGCGAAGGGGCGACTCAAGTTCATCATCAATGTTGCCGGCGAAGAACGGGGATTGGACCTCGATGTCGTGCTGCGAACGGTTGAGGCCGACAGTGATCCCAGTTACGCCAAGTACGGTCTGGAGTTCATCGACGTATCCGCACGCGATCGCCTCATTTTGTCCGCATTCGTCTATCAGACCGTCAGCGAAACCGATTGATCTGCCGCTTGCGGCGGGGCGTAATTGCCGTTCGACTGCCTCTAAGTTTTACGATGCTTCGCCACATTTCTCTGCGAATTTGGCAGGGGGCTTCGGGTAAAATGGCGGGATGAAAATCTTAATCAGTAACGACGACGGCTATCAGGCTCCAGGTATCCTGGCGCTGGCTGACGCCTTGTCCGCCATCGCCGAGATCACGGTGGTGGCACCAGACAGCAATCGTTCAGGCAGTTCCAACTCGCTGACGCTTGATCGCCCTTTGTGGGTTGAGCGCGCCGGCAACGGTTTTTATTATCTCAATGGCACCCCATCGGACTGCGTGCACGTCGCCTTGACCGGTTTGTTGCCGGAGCGTCCGGACCTGATCGTCTCTGGCATCAACCAGGGGCAGAACATGGGTGACGACACGTTGTACTCCGGTACGGTGGCGGCGGCGACCGAGGGGTTCCTGTTCGGCATCCCGGCGATTGCCTTTTCACAGTTGCACAAGGGCTGGGCACATCTCGACAGCGCGGCACGCATTGCACGCGAAATCGTCGAGCGCCAGTTCGAAGAACTTGCCAAGCCCTATCTGCTGAACGTCAATATTCCCAATCTGCCGTACGAAGAACTCAAGCCTTGCACCGCTACACGGCTGGGCAAGCGGCACACCTCGGAGCCGGTCTACAAGATGCGCGATCCGCACGGCAAGGACATCTACTGGATCGGCCCGGCCGGTGCCGTCAAGGATGCCGGCGAGGGCACCGATTTTCATGCAACGGCACAAGGGCACGTATCGATCACGCCGCTGCAAATTGACCTGACGCATACGGCGCAGCTGGCCAATCTGAAGAAGGCATTGGCATGACCGGTAAATCCAGCCGTTTCCCCTTGTCCTTGTCTTCCGTAGTTGAGAAGAAAGGCAAGTCATCGGCGACAGCTTCCGGCCGGACGACCCCGCAGTTTGCTGCGCCGGCACGCACCGTCGTGACGCCGCAGACAGCAACCAGAAATGCCGCCCAGGATTCCGGCCGTCAGGCTGCCAAAGCACAAGCCGCACAATCTGCGCAGCCGGCCAGCAAACCTGCTGCGCGCAACGCCTTGCCGACACCGATCCCGACTGCCAATCGTCAGGCGTCTCTGGTATCGGACGCTGTTCGCAAAGCCATGGTGGCGCGCGTGGCCAAGCAGGGTGTGAGCGATCCCAAGGTATTGGCAGCGATGGAAGCGGTGCCTCGGCATATGTTCATGGATCCGGGGCTGTCGAGCCAGGCTTACATTGATGCTTCATTGCCGATCGGACATCATCAGACGATTTCACAGCCCTATATCGTTGCGCGCATGATCGAAATCATGCGCGACAACAATAAGGGCAAAGTGCTCGATCGCGTGCTGGAAATCGGCACGGGCTGCGGATATCAGGCCGCAGTGTTGTCGCTGGTGGCGAAAGACGTGTATTCGATTGAGCGCATCAAACCGTTGCATGAACTGGCCAAAATCAATTTGCGGCCGCTGCGTATTGCCAACATCCGCTTGCATTACGGAGATGGTATGCTAGGTCTGCCGCAGGTGGCGCCGTTCGACGGTATCATTCTTGCTGCGGCCGGCCTGGAAGTGCCTCAGGCTCTGTTGGAGCAGTTGGCGATAGGCGGGCGCCTGGTGGCGCCTGTCGGGGGACGTCAGCAAATGCTGCAGCTGATCGAGCGCATCAGCAAGTTTGAGTGGACCAGCGAAACCTTGGAAGAATGCCATTTCGTGCCGCTGCGTCCGGGCACGGTGTAACAAGAAATAGAATAAGCAGAGTAAGCAGCACAGCCAATGGCAACAAGGTGCATGATCAGGCCTTGCTTGTCCCGATGAACTTCTCGCGCAAGGCGCGGGTCAACGTTATCGTTGTACAAAATTAATGTAATGAGCATGAAAAAAATTCGTTTGGTGTGGTTGGGGATTACCGTCAGTCTGCTTGCAGCGTGTTCGACTACGCCGCGTACCGCGGCGCCTGTGGTGGACCGCACGGGGAATTCCTCCCAGCCTGTTGCCGATGCAAGCAAGTCCGCCGCAACTGTCGCAGCAGCGCGTCCGGATGGAAAAGGTTATTACACCGTGAAGAAGGGCGATACGTTGTACCGTATCGCGCTGGAGTCGGGGCAGAGCTATCGCGATATCGTCGCCTGGAACAATCTGACCAATCCGAATGACATCAAGGTCGATCAGGTGCTGCGCGTGTCGCCGCCTGATGGCGTGCAAACCGGCGCGGTAGTGGTCGGCGGCACATCGGGTGGTATCGAGGTCAAACCGCTGGGTGCGTCGACGGCGGCGAACAATGGCGTTGCGGCCCCGGTCGCCGGCGTCGGCAGCAACAAGATTGGTCCGCGCGGCGACAAGCGCGCTTATTCGGACAGCACGCTGGCCGAGATGGAAAAGCCGGATACGGCACCGACCAGTGCACCTGCTGCGGCAGCGCCGGCAGCAAACGCGCAAGCAGCGGTGGCGCCGGCCAAGACGGAGCCTGCACATGCGGCAGATAAGCCTGCACCTGCAGCAGCGGCACCTGCGGCTGACGACGACGCAGTCTCCTGGATGTGGCCTGCAGAAGGCAAGGTTGTGGGTACGTTTGACGGCGGCAAGAAAGGCGTCGACATCGCCGGCAAGAGTGGTCAGCCGGTACTGGCGGCAGGTGCGGGCAAGGTCATGTATGCCGGTAGCGGCATCCGAGGCTACGGCAATCTGGTGATCGTCAAGCACACGAATAATCTGCTGTCGGCTTATGCACACAACAAGACAATACTGGTGAAGGAAGGGCAAGCTGTAACCAAGGGACAGAAGATTGCCGAGATGGGGAATTCGGATAGCGACAGCGTCAAGTTGCACTTCGAAATTCGTCAGCAAGGCAAACCTGTCGATCCGTCGAAATACCTACCTCCACGTTAGCGTATGAGCCCACGCCCTCAAGATCACCTGCCAGATGACGAGTCCCGATCGGACGACCCAGTCGAGCCAATGGATGCTGCCGACGATCTGGAAGTGATTGATGAGGGCGATCCGGCAGAAGGTGACGGCGATGGCGAAGCGGAAGTTGTCGTCGCCGTCGAGGGCGTCGAAGAGCTGAAAAAGGTTCTCGCCGCAGAACTCTCCACCGACACTACTCAGCATTACCTCAATCAGATCGGTACCCGGCCGTTACTGACCGCTCCGGAAGAGCTGTACTTTGCCACGCTGGCTAAGCAGGGTGATTTCGCTTCCCGGCAAAAAATGATCGAACACAACCTGCGTCTGGTGGTGTCGATCGCCAAGCACTACATCAATCGCGGCGTGGCTTTGCTGGATCTCATCGAAGAAGGCAATCTCGGCCTGATGCGAGCTATCGACAAGTTCGAGCCGGAGCGCGGTTTCCGTTTTTCGACCTACGCCACCTGGTGGATACGCCAGAGCATTGAGCGCGCCATCATGAACCAGGCGCGCACGGTGCGTTTGCCGGTGCACATGGTGCGCGAGCTCAACCAGATTCTGCGCGCCAAATACCATTTAGAAGCGCAGCAGCACGACGGCCGCGATGCTACTGCCGAAGACATCGCCCATCTGGTGGATCGGCCGGTGGAAGACGTGCAGGACGTATTGACGCTGTCCGAACATGCCGCGTCGCTCGACACGCCGCTCGACAACGATCCTCAGGCCAGCCTGATTGACCTGCTGCCGGGGTCGACGGATGAAAATCCTGATACGCAGGCGGAATCGCATGAAATGTCGATCCTGATCCGCGACTGGCTCAAAAACTTGCCGGATAAGCAAAGAATCGTCATCACGCGCCGTTTCGGCCTGGACAACGATGACCCGTCAACGCTGGAGCAACTCGCTACGGAAATGGGCATTACCCGCGAGCGCGTACGCCAGGTCCAGCAAGAAGCGCTCATCAAGCTCAAACGCACTCTGGTGTCGCGCGGCGTCAGCAAGGACGCGCTGTTCTGATAGCGCTGGTGGCGTTTTAGCTTCCCTCAGCTCCCCGGATCGCCGACAATAGCGGTTTTAGTTTTTTAGGCTGCGACGGCGGCCGCATCTATAGTTTCTATGCAGCAAAATATTATCGATATCAAAGCTCTCGACATGGACGGGCGCGGCGTCGGCCATCTGGCGAACGAAGATGGCACTCAAGGCAAGGTCGTGTTCGTCGAAGGCGCGTTGCCGGGAGAGCAGGTCAGCTTCCATTCCTATCGCAAGAAGCCGAAGTGGGAAGCCGCGACGATGACGGCCTTGCATCGCGAATCGTCGTTGCGCGTCAAGCCTCAATGCGACTATTTCGGCATTTGCGGTGGCTGCGCCATGCAGCATCTGGAGCCTTCCGCCCAGGTAGCGATGAAGCAGCGGGTGCTGGAAGACAATCTCTGGCATCTCAGCAAACTCAAGGCCGAAACCATGTTGCGCCCGATTTATGGGCCAACCTGGGGCTACCGCTATCGTGCCCGGATTTCGGTCAAGAACGTGGTCAAAAAAGGCACCGTGCTGGTCGGCTTTCATGAGAAAAAATCGCCCTTCGTGAGCGACATGAAAACCTGCGAAATCCTGCCGCCGCATGTCTCCGCGATGCTGGTGCCGCTGCGCCATCTGATCGGTTCTCTGTCGATCATTGAGCGCTTGCCGCAGATTGAGCTGGCGATTGGCGAAGGCGATGACGGGCAGAAGACGACGGTGATGGTGCTGCGCGTGATGGAGCCGCCAAGCGCTGACGATGAGGTCAAGCTGAAGGCTTTCTCGGACGAACACAAGGTCGAGTGGTGGCTGCAGCCTAAAGGCCCGGACACCGCTTATCCATACTATCCGCCGCAGTCGAACTTGCACTACACCTTGCCGGAATTCGGCATCCGCATGCCTTTCAAACCGACCGACTTCACGCAGGTCAACCATCAGATCAATCGTGTGCTGGTGGCGCGCGCCTTGCGCTTGCTGGATGCGCAGCCGGAAGACCGTGTTGCCGACTTGTTCTGCGGCTTGGGCAACTTCACTTTGCCGATTGCCACAATGGCAAAAGAGGTGATTGGTATTGAGGGAAGTACTGCGCTGACTGAGCGTGCGGCTGAAAATGCCAAGGTCAACAATGTCGCCGAAAAGACGTCGTTCTATTGCCGCAATCTGTTTGAGGCGACGACGGAAGATTTCGTCGCATTGGGCAAGTTCGATCGCATGCTGATCGATCCACCGCGCGAAGGCGCATTGGAAGTGTGTAAGGCGATCGCCGGTCTTGGTGAGCAGCACGCGCATCTGAAGCCCAAGCGCATCGTGTATGTGTCATGCAATCCAGCGACGCTGGCACGGGACTCCGGTGAGTTGGTAAATGGCGGCGGTTACCGTCTGAAGCTGGCTGGCGTGGTCAACATGTTTCCACATACGGCGCACGTGGAATCGATGGCGGTTTTTGATTTGGACGAGTGTATCAATTCGTCGCGTGGTTGAATTGAGGGCGTAAAAAAAGCCGACCAGAAGGTCGGCTTTTTTATTGGAAATTTACGGATCAGTCGCGGTTGCCGCCAAAGATGCCGAGAATCGACAGCAGGTTGACGAACACGTTGTAGACATCCAGGTAAATGCGCAGCGTTGCCGAAATGTAATTAGTTTCGCCGCCGTTGATCACTTGCTGTACGTCAAACAGAATGTAAGCAGAGAAGATTGCGATAGCAACCACGGAAATCGTCAGTTGCAGTGCCGGCAATTGCAGGAAAATATTCGCCAGCGATGCGACGACAATCACTAGCAGGCCGGCAAACAGCCATTTGCTCATGCCAGAGAAGTCACGCTTGGAAACCGTGGCAACAGTCGCCATCACGCCAAAAATCAGTGCGGTTCCGCCGAACGCGGTCATGATCAGCGTTCCGCCGTTGGAAAATCCCAGCGTGTATTCAATCAGGCGCGACAGCATCAGGCCCATGAAGAAGGTGAAGCCGAGCAGTACGGCGACGCCCAGACCCGAATTCTTGGTTTTTTCGATGGCATAGAAGAAACCGAATGCTACCGCCATGAACACGACGAAGCCGATCATCGGGCTGCCGGCGAACATGCTGAAGTGCATTTGTACGCCCAGCCATGCGCCCAGTACGGTCGGGATCATGGACAATGCGAGCAGCCAGTAAGTGTTGCGCAGCACGCGGTTGCGCGCGACGACGCCGGTGCCGACAGTTTCAAATGCGTTTTGTGGGTATTGACTCATTCTTCCTCCAGTTGCGATAAATGCGAACCAAGCATAGCACGACAGTCCTGTGTAGGACAGGTTCCGGGTCACTAAGTTCGGCGGAGGATTTTCTCCTGCATTTGTCAAAATGGCATGCTTTGCAGCAAATTAGGCTGATAAATAGCCTTTTCGTGCTAGAATCAAAGGTTGATTGAATTGTTGATTAACGGCTTAACCCTTTCTTTTTATTGGAGTTTTTACACATGGCAATTGAACGCACCCTGTCGATTATCAAACCGGACGCAGTTGCGAAAAACGTGATCGGTCAGATTTATTCCCGTTTCGAAAACGCCGGCCTGAAAATCATCGCTGCGCGCATGATTCACTTGTCGCGTGCGGAAGCTGAAGGTTTCTACGCGGTTCACCGCGAGCGTCCTTTCTTCAAGGATCTGGTTGACTTCATGGTCTCCGGTCCTGTGATCGTGCAAGCTCTGGAAGGCGAAAACGCCATTCTGAAGCACCGTGACCTGATGGGCGCAACCGATCCGAAGAAAGCAGAAAAAGGCACAATCCGCGCCGATTTCGCTGATTCGATCGATGCTAACGCAGTGCACGGTTCCGACGCAGCTGAAACAGCCAAGGTTGAAATCTCGTATTTCTTCCCAGCGCTGAACATCTATTCGCGTTAATTTGTAGCAAGTTGTCCTTGATGTTTAGTGATCTATGCATCAAGGTTAACGAAAAGTGGTACATGTCATGACAACAGCTCTCACCAATCTGCTGGATCTGGATCCCGCGCAACTCGTCGCTTACTGTGGCGAGTTGGGTGAGAAGCCGTTTCGCGCCAAACAATTGCAACGTTGGATACACCAGTACGGTGTGGCCGACTTTGCCGAGATGACCGATCTCGCCAAATCACTGCGTGAAAAGCTGTCCACGCGCGCGTTCGTCGCTGCGCCGGCAATCATCAGTGATCACACTTCTACCGATGGCACCCGCAAATGGCTGGTGGACGTCGGCAACGGCAATGCCGTTGAAACCGTATTCATTCCCGAAGAAACCCGCGGCACCCTGTGTATTTCGACCCAGGCGGGCTGTGCGGTGAATTGCCGTTTTTGTTCGACCGGCAAGCAGGGCTTCAACCGCAATCTGAGCGTCGGCGAAATCATCGGCCAGCTCTGGATGGCCGAGTTTGAATTGCGTAAAACCAAAGGCATCGAGCCCGGCCCGAAAGGCGAGCGCCAGATCACCAATGTGGTGATGATGGGCATGGGCGAGCCTTTGTTGAACTTTGAGCCTACCGTTACCGCGCTGAAGCTGATGCTCGACGATAACGCGTATGGCTTGTCGCGCCGCCGCGTGACCTTGTCGACCAGTGGCGTGGTGCCGATGATCGACAAGTTGTCGCAGGAATGCCCCGTGGCCTTGGCTGTGTCGCTGCACGCATCGAACGATACCTTGCGCGATGGCCTGATCCCTCTGAATAAAAAATATCCACTGCACGAACTGATGGCGGCCTGCAAGCGTTATCTGGAATTCGCGCCGCGTGACTTCGTTACCTTTGAATATTGCATGCTGGATGGCGTCAACGACAGCGACGCGCATGCGCGTGAACTGGTTGCGCTGGTGCAGGGCGGTGGCGACAGCAAGGCTGCCGTGCCGTGCAAATTCAATCTGATTCCTTTCAATCCTTTCCCTGAGTCGGGACTGAAGCGTTCGCACAATCCCCGGATCAAGGCGTTTGCCCAGATTCTGATGGATGCCGGCATCGTGACGACCATTCGCAAGACGCGCGGCGATGATATCGACGCGGCATGCGGTCAATTGGCCGGCGAAGTGAAAGATCGTACACGCGTGCAGGAGCGCATGCAGAAGATGACCGAATACCAGCAAAAATTCGGCAAGGATTTCGGCCGCATCGTGGAGATATCCGGGTGAGGGGAAACTGGCAGAAAAGCGTTGTTGCTTTTGCGCTGGCGCCTGCTTTGCTGCTGACTGGATGTGCTTCTTCCAAATCGGACAAGGCTGCCGCTGTCGCTCCCGCTCCGGATAATTCTGTTTCCAGTCTTCCCCGTGTCGCGGTGCGTGCTGATGCGCAAACGCGTGCGGACATTCGCTTGCAACTGGCGATCGGCTACTACGATCAGCGTCAGTTTGGCGTGGTTGTGGAAGAGGCTGGGCTGGCTTTGCAGGCGGTTCCCGATTTTGCCGATGCCTATAGCATGAGAGCGTTGGCTTACATGGAAATGGGGCAGGGGAAGCTGGCGGAGAACGATTTTTTGCGGGCCATGAAGCTGGCACCGGGTAATCCGGACTTTGCCAACAATTACGGCTGGTTTTTGTGCAATGACGGACGCGCTGCCGAGGCGATGCCGTTTTTTGAATCGGCCATTGGCAATCGCTCGTACCAGTCTCCCGGCAAGGCGCTTGCCAATGCCGGCGCCTGCAGTATGAAACTGCAGGACGCGCAGGCTGCGGAGCGCTATTTTGCGCGTGCTTTTCAGTATGAGCCGGCCAGTCTTGCGACGAATGTGAATCTGACCAGATTGTATTTCGACCGGCATGAATTTGAGCGCGCTCGCTTTCATATCGGTCTTGCAGCAAAGAATAATGTCCTGGATGTTCAAGCACTATGGCTTGCCATCAAGATTGAACGTAAACTAGGCAATCAATCAGCCGAAAATGATCTGGCGGTGCAGTTGCGCCGCCGCTATCCGTCTTCGTCAGAATACGCGGCTTATCAACGTGGAGCATTTGATGAGTGATCAGCAGGGAAATGAAGCGCCAGTCCCCGAATTTGTATCGGGAACAGAAGAGGTAAAGCAGGTCGCATTACCCGGAGCGCTATTGGCGGCACAACGCCAGGCCAAAGGCTGGTCTGTAGAACATGCTGCCAGTCAGCTGAAGTTTGCAACCCGGCAAGTGATTGCCCTGGAAGCCGACAACTATGCTGCATTGCCGGGCCAGGTCATCGTGCGGGGTTTTGTCCGTGCCTACGCCAAATTGCTGGGGCTGGATGCCAATGCTCTGGTGGCGATGTTGCCGCAGGAAGGGCCGGCCCGCAACGAGCCAATCGTGCCGCAACGCACTTTGTCGACACCGTTTTCGGAATCGCCGCTGCCGCTGGGGAATCGCAGCACAGTATCGCCTGGATTGATCGTTGGTGGCATTTTGGCGGTCATTCTGGCCGGCGCAGCAATCGCTATCCATGAAACGGATTTGTTAAGCGGCGTGCCGCAAATGGCGTGGCTGAAGTCTGCGGCTAACAAGGCAGGCGCTGCAGATGAGCCGCAAGCGTCGGTACAGGGCCAGGCGGCAGAGACGCAGGATTTGCCTCCCGAAGTCCAGGATGGCTCGGACAAAAGCAAGCTGGAAAAAGTTGAGTCGGCAGTGGCAAGCGCAGCAAGTGCAACCAACTCGGCGATCACGAATGTGTCCGAGCGCGTGGCCAATGTAGTGTCGGCGCCGGCGTCTCAGCCTGAAACTGCTCCAGCAGAGAAGCCTGCTGCGTCTGCGCCACCTGCGCAACCTGCCGCAACAGTTGCCTCGGCGCCGGTGAATCCGACGTCTCCCGTGACCGGCGGGTTGAATATCAGCAACAGCAAAGATTTGCTGCGACTGACTTTCCGTGAAGACTCTTGGGTTGAGATTCGCCGCAACGACAAGACGACCATGATTTCCCGTCTGTTGAAGGCAGGCACTTCGGAGTCGTTCGATATTACGGAGCCGGTAACGCTGGTGATCGGCAATGCTGCCGGTGTTGATGCCAGCTTGCGCGGTTCCAGGCTGGATTTGCAGGCTGCCGGCAACAATGTAGCTCGTCTGAGTTTGAAATAAACACGTATGTCATCTTCATCTTTTCCGATTGCATCAGGCCCGCTGGCTCGCCGCCAGCGCCGTCGTGCCGTCATCAGCTATGGTGACCGGCAAGTTGTCGTAGGTGGCGGCGCGCCGGTCATGGTGCAGTCGATGACCAATACGGATACCGCCGATGCCATCGGCACCGCGATCCAGATCAAGGATCTTGCGCGCGCGGGGTCGGAAGTGGTGCGTATTACCGTCAATTCACCCGAGGCCGCAGCTGCCGTGCCGGCGATCCGCGAGCAACTGGATCGCATGGGCGTGGATGTGCCGCTGGTCGGCGACTTCCACTACAACGGCCATACGCTGTTAAACGACTATCCCGATTGCGCGCAGGCGCTGTCGAAGTACCGTATAAACCCGGGCAATGTAGGCAAGGGCGCCAAGCGCGACACCCAGTTTGCGCAGATGATCGAAGTCGCCTGCCGCTACGATAAGCCGGTGCGTATCGGCGTCAACTGGGGCAGTCTCGACCAGGCGCTGCTGGCGCGCATCATGGATGAAAATGCCCAGCGCAAAGAGCCTTGGCCGGCACAGGCGGTGATGTACGAAGCGCTTGTGACGTCGGCAATTGAAAATGCCCAGCGTGCCGAAGAACTCGGCATGGACGGCAACAAGATTATTTTGTCCTGCAAGGTTTCAGGCGTGCAGGATCTGATTGCGGTGTATCGCGAACTGGCCCGCCGTTGCGATTATCCTCTGCATTTGGGCTTGACCGAAGCCGGCATGGGCAGCAAAGGTATCGTCGCTTCGACTGCGGCCTTGTCGGTGTTGCTGCAGGAAGGCATCGGCGACACCATCCGTATTTCGCTGACGCCGGAACCGGGCGGCGACCGTACCCGTGAAGTCATCGTCGGTCAGGAAATTCTGCAGACCATGGGCTTGCGCAAGTTCACGCCGATGGTGATTGCTTGTCCCGGCTGCGGTCGGACGACATCGACGGTGTTTCAGGATCTGGCAGACAAGATCCAGACCTATCTGCGCGAGCAGATGCCGGTCTGGAAGGGCGTCTATCCCGGCGTCGAAAGCATGAACGTCGCCGTCATGGGTTGTATTGTCAACGGTCCAGGTGAATCCAAGCATGCAAACATCGGCATCAGTTTGCCGGGGACCGGCGAGTCGCCTGCGGCGCCAGTTTTCATCGATGGCGAGAAGCGCATGACGCTGCGCGGCGAGCGTATTGCAGAAGAATTCCAGTCCATCGTTCTGGAATACGTGCAATCGCATTACAGCAAACAATCCGCGGCCTGAGGTCGCACTGATCGTTGGTATCCCGGGCAAGCCTGTGTTAAAGCTCTTCCGTTGCCGGCGACATAACCTTACTGAATACAAGCATGTCTGAAAACAAGAAAATCGAAAAAATCGTCGGCGTCAAAGGAATGAACGACATTCTTCCTGCCGATGCGCCGTTGTGGGAACTGTTTGAGAACACCGTGCATTCGGTGCTGAAGAGCTACGGCTTCCAGCAAATTCGTACGCCTATCGTTGAACCGACCGCCTTGTTCTCGCGCGGTCTGGGTGAAGTCACCGACATCGTTGAGAAGGAAATGTATTCCTTCACAGATTCGTTGAATGGCGACAACCTGACATTGCGTCCGGAAAGTACTGCCAGTGTGGTGCGCGCGGCGCTTGAGCACAACCTGACTTATGACGGCCCCAAGCGTCTGTGGTACACAGGGCCAATGTTTCGCCACGAAAAGCCGCAACGTGGGCGTTATCGCCAGTTTCATCAGGTTGGCGCCGAAGCGCTGGGTTTTACCGGCCCGGATATCGACGCCGAGCTGATCATGATGTGCCAGCGCCTGTGGGACGATCTTGGTCTGGAAGACATCCGCCTCGAACTCAATTCCATCGGCAACGCCGAGGAGCGCAATAAGCATCGCACCGATCTGATTGCGTATTTCGAACAGCACAAAGAGCTGCTCGATACGGACGCGCAACGCCGGTTGCACTCGAACCCGCTGCGCATTCTGGATACTAAGAATCCAACGATGCAAGACATGGTCAATGCGGCGCCCAAGTTGCTGGATTATCTGGGTGAAGAGTCGCGCGCGCATTTCGAAGGCGTGCAAAAGATTCTGAACCATAACAACATTCCGTTCACCATCAATCCGCGCCTGGTGCGCGGCATGGATTATTACAACCGCACCGTGTTCGAATGGGTGACTGACCAGCTCGGCTCGCAAGGTACCGTTTGCGGCGGCGGTCGTTACGATCCGCTGATCGAAATGTTCGGCGGCAAGCCCACTCCGGCCTGCGGTTTTGCCATGGGTGTCGAGCGTCTGCTGGAGCTGATGAAAGCCAGCGGAGAGCAGTATGCACCGAACCAATGCGACGTCTATCTGGTCCATCAGGGCGAGGCAGCGCAATTGCAATCCTTTGTAATGGCGGAAAGATTGCGCGGTGCCGGGCTGGATGTTGTGCTACATTGCGCATCGGCGAGCGCCGGTGGCAGCTTCAAGTCGCAAATGAAGAAGGCCGATGCCAGCGGCGCGGCGTTTGCAGTCATCATCGGCGAAGATGAAATGGCAAATGCAACGGCAACGGTCAAGAGCTTGCGCGCGGAAGAAGGCGAAAGCCAGCAGGTCACGATTCCATTCGACGGCGTGCCCGACTATGTGGTGGACCAGATTGTCGGCGACCACGACCATGATCACGACCACGTTCATTATCACCCTTAATTTTTAGACATATTTCATGGCATACGATCTCGAAGAACAAGAACAGTTGGCTTCCATCAAGGCTTGGTGGAGCAAGTACGGCAATCTTCTGACCTGGGTATTGATCATCGCATTGGCAGCTTATGCAGCCTGGAGCGGCTGGAATATTTATCAGAACAAGCAATCCCAGCAAGCGTCGCAGCTTTACGATGAGCAGCAACGCGCCGTCGAAGCCAAGGATAACGCCAAGGTGTTGCGCGCAGCAACCGATATGCAGGACAAATTCAGCGGTACTGCTTACGCGCAGATGAGCGCGCTGGTGTCCGCCAAGGTTGCGTTTGACGCCAATGACACTGAAACAGCCAAGAAGCAATTGCAATGGGTGATCGATCACGGTCGCGATGCAGAGTACAAGGCGATTGCTTCGATTCGCCTGGCGGGTGTACTGCTTGACGCCAAGGCATACGACGACGCGCTCAAGCTGCTGGCCGGTGATTTCCCTGCGCAGTTTGCCGGCGCAGTCGCTGACCGCAAGGGTGACATTCTGGTGGCGCAAGACAAGCGTGATGATGCCCGTGCCGCATATCAGCTGGCGCTGGACAAAACCGACCAGCGCAGCCCGGGCCGTCAATTGATTCAATTGAAACTCGACGCTATCGGCGGCGCCCCAGTCAAGGCTGCGGCCTGATCATTGCGATAACCGCACTCCAACATCGTGAAATTCGGTAAGAGGAAAAACAATATGCGTCGTGAGTCACAAGTCGTTTCCATGCGTGCAGGTTCGTTGGCTGTCAAACTGAGCGCATTGGCTGCAGTTGCTCTGTTGTCGGGCTGCTCGCTGTTTTCCAGCAAGAAGGAAGTGAACCCGCCGGCAGCACTCGTTGAGTTCAAGCAAACCTTGCGCACCAAGACCGTCTGGACTGCTTCGGTGGGCAAGGCAGGCAATTTCGTGTTCAGCCCGGTTTATGCTGCTGACAGCGTTTTTGCTGCTGGTGCCGATGGCACGGTCACACGCCTGAATGCGGCGACTGGCCAGTCCATGTGGCGCATCAGCGCCGGTTCGCTGACCGCCGGTGTCGGCAGCGACGGAACCACGGTTGCTGTGGTCGGTGAGAAGGGCGTTGTTCAGGCTTTTGACGCCAGCGGCAAGTCGCTGTGGAAGGCTTCGGCGCCAACTGAGGTGTTGTCTGCACCCGCAGTCGGCTATGGTTTGGTAGTGGTGCGTAGTATCGATAACCGCATCACTGCCTTCGATGCGGAAAGTGGTGCTCGTCGCTGGAGTATCCTGCGTCCGCTGCCGTCGCTGACCCTGCGTACTGCGCCGGGTATTGTGCTTGACTCGCAGAGCGCCTACGTCGCCTTGCCGGGCGGTCGTTTGTCCGCACTGGCATTGAATAACGGTGGTCCGCGATGGGAAGTCGCGGTCGGCGATCCGCGCGGTACGACGGAGCTCGAGCGCATTGCCGATGTGTCCGGCGTGCCTGCTCTGGGCGTCCGTGACGTGTGCGCCGTGGCGTATCAAGGCCGTATTGGCTGCTTCGATGTCGGCAATGGCAACGTGCGCTGGGGCAAGGAATTCTCGAGCGACTCCGGTGTGACGCTGGATGACCGTTACGTTTTCTCCGCGGATGACAAGGGTGGTGTCACCGAATTTGCGCGCGATACGGGCGCATCCATGTGGCACAACACCAAATTGTCTTATCGCCGTCTGTCCGCGCCGATTGCTGTTGGCAAAGCGGTCGCAGTGGGCGATTATCAGGGTTACATCCATTTCTTGTCGCTTGACGATGGTTCTTTCGTCGCCCGTACAAGCACTGACGGCAGCCCGATTCAAGTGACGCCGATTGCCGCTGGGCAAAACGTCGTTTTTCAAACTCAAGCAGGAACACTGGTCGCCTTGGCGGCAGAATAATATTTAATGAAGCCGGTTATTGCACTTGTTGGTCGTCCCAATGTCGGTAAGTCGACATTGTTTAATCGGCTCACCCGTTCACGTGATGCGCTGGTCGCAGACTTGCCCGGGTTGACCCGGGATCGTCACTACGGCGAAGGCCGGGTCGGCGAACGCCCCTTTTTGGTGATTGATACCGGCGGTTTCGAGCCGGTCGCCAAAGAGGGCATCATGTATGAAATGGCCAAACAGACCAAGCAAGCAGTGGTCGAGGCCGATGTTGTGATCTTTATCGTCGATGGTCGCCAGGGGCTGACCCCGCACGACAAAACCATCACTGATTTCCTGCGCAAGTCCGGTCGCTCGGTCATGCTGGTGGTCAATAAAGCCGAGGGCATGAAGTACACCTCGGTGACCGCCGATTTCTATGAGCTTGGTCTTGGCGATCCTTACGTTATCTCTGCAGCGCATGGCGACGGCGTCGCCGATCTGGTCGATGAGGCATTGGATATCGCCGTTGCCCAGCGCCCTGATCTCGGTGAAGAAGTCGATGTCGCACGCGGCATCAAAATCGCCATCGTCGGTCGTCCGAACGTCGGTAAGTCGACGCTGGTCAATACCTTGCTCGGCGAAGAACGCGTCATCGCATTCGACATGCCGGGCACCACGCGCGACTCGATCGAAATTCCATTTGAGCGCGACGGCAAGCAATATACGCTGATCGACACGGCGGGTATCCGTCGCCGCGGTAAAGTATTCGAAGCGATTGAGAAATTTTCCGTCGTGAAGACACTGCAATCGATCTCGGAAACCAACGTCGTCTTGCTGCTGCTCGATGCGCAACAGGATATCTCCGAGCAGGATGCCCATATCGCCGGTTTCGTGTTGGAGTCGGGGCGCGCGCTGGTAGTTGGCGTCAACAAGTGGGACGGTCTGCAAAGCGATCGCCGCGACGAGATCAAGATGGATCTGGAGCGCAAGCTCAGTTTCCTGTCGTTTGCTAAATTCCATTTCATCTCGGCACTGAAGTCGACCGGTATCGGTCCGCTGATGAAATCCATCGATTCAGCCTACGCTGCAGCGATGTCCAACCTCACCACGCCGAAGCTTACGCGTGCACTGATTGAAGCGGTCGAACATCAGCAACCGCGCCGCAAGGGATCGATCCGTCCGAAACTGCGCTACGCGCATCAGGGCGGTATGAATCCCCCGGTCGTGGTGATCCACGGCAATGCGCTTGAAGGCGTGGATGAGAGCTACAAACGTTATCTCGAAAAACATTTTCGTGAAACTTTCTCGCTGGTTGGCACTCCACTCCGTATCGAGTTCCGCTCGAGCAAGAATCCTTTCATTCGCCAAGATAAATAGTCACGAATCTTGGCGGTAGGTAGGAAATCGTTTACATTCATAACGCATAGATTGGTAAAGCACTTGAAATTTTGTCAGGTGCCTCCAAATCCTAATCACAACAACACAGTGGAGCTGCCATGAGCAACAAAGGGCAATTGTTACAAGACCCATTTCTTAACGCCTTAAGAAAAGAACACGTCCCCGTTTCCATCTATTTGGTAAACGGCATCAAACTGCAAGGTCACGTGGAGTCGTTCGACCAGTACGTCGTCCTGCTGCGCAACACCGTCACACAAATGGTATACAAACACGCCATTTCCACCGTCGTTCCAGCCCGTGCCGTCAATTTGAGTCTCGATTCGGCAGAATCGGAATAATGGCTTATTCAGCCGGCTTTACGCCGTGTGCATTTTGATATGCGTGCCGCGCTAGTCGGCCTGGATTTCGGCAAGAGCGATTTTGCCGCTAGTCTGGATGAGCTGTTTTTGCTGGCAAAGTCCGCTGGCGCCGAGCCCGTTACCACCATTACGGGCAAGCGCGCCAGTCCGGATGCTGCTTTATTTGTCGGTTCTGGCAAGGCTCAGGAAGTCGCTGACGCCGTCGCCGATCTGCAACTCGACATTGTCATCTTCAATCACGCTTTGTCCCCCGCCCAGCAGCGCAATCTTGAGCGTGTGTTGAAGACGCGCGTGCTCGATCGCACCAGCCTGATTCTCGATATCTTTGCACAACGCGCTAAAAGCCATGAAGGTAAGGTTCAGGTGGAGTTGGCGCAGCTGCAACATCTGGCGACGCGCCTGATTCGCGGCTGGACTCACTTGGAACGGCAAAAGGGTGGTATCGGCCTGCGCGGCCCGGGTGAAACCCAGTTGGAAACTGATCGTCGCTTGCTCGGCGACAGGGTCAAGGCATTGCGCGGGCAGTTGGACAAATTGCATCGTCAGCATGCCACGCAACGCCGCGCGCGCGGTCGCAACGACACATTTTCCGTTTCCCTCGTCGGCTATACGAATGCGGGCAAGTCGACAGTCTTCAACGCCATGGCCAAGGCTGGGGTGTATGCGGCAAATCAGCTGTTTGCAACGCTGGATACGACCTCGCGCCGTGTTTATCTGGGCGAAGTCGGTCATGTCGTGATTTCAGACACAGTCGGCTTCATCCGTGAACTGCCTCACCAATTGGTGGCGGCTTTCCGGGCGACATTGGAAGAAACCATTCACGCCGATCTGCTGCTGCACGTTGTCGATGCGGCAAGCCCGGTCCGGATGGAGCAGATTGAGCAGGTCAACCTGGTACTCAAAGAGATCGGCGCGGATCATATTCCGCAGATTCTGATCTGGAACAAGATCGACGCTGCCGAGCTGGAGCCGGCGGTTGAGTATGACGAGTATGGTAGAATCCACCGGGTTTTTATTAGTGCGAAAACCGGTGCGGGCCTGGATTTGTTGCGGCAAGTAATTGCCGATTCACTCAGGTCTTCGATCGAGGCGCGCAGAGGTGCGCAGTCTCAGGTTGTCGATTCTCAAGATGTGCACGCGCATTAGGTCGCTGCAGTCGTTCGTCGGGCGCTTCAATCGGGCCTGATAAGCCAGATTAAGCAGTTCCCGAAGTTGGCGGGCATTCCCTTTTGATTCAATTTAATAATTAAGCCGGATCGCAACGCATGCTTGTTTCTCTATTCAAAAAACTCGGTTTGAAATTCTCGCTGAACGACCCTCAATGGGGGCGCGGTTCGCAAGACGACAACAACCGTCAAAATCAGAATAACGGCGGTAATGGCAACAAGAAGCCGGAAGACGGGCCTCCGGATCTTGATCAGCTCTGGCGTGACTTCAACCAGCGCGTAAGCCGTTTGTTCGGCAAACGCGGCGGTGGCGGTTCCGACAATGGCGACGGCAATTTCAATCGCGGCGACATCAAGGGCGCAGGCATCGGTGTCGGTGTCATCGCGGTGATCGTTGCCTTCCTCTGGCTGGCGAGCGGATTCTTCATCGTGCAGGAAGGTCAGACCGCAGTCGTCATGACCTTCGGCAAATACAGCCATACCACGCTGCCGGGCTTCAACTGGCGCTGGCCGTATCCGGTGCAAAGCCACGAAATCGTCAACGTCTCGCAAGTGCGTACGGCGGAAATCGGTTATCGCAGCAATGCCAAGAACAAGCAACTCAAAGAAGCGCTGATGCTGACCGATGATGAAAACATCATCGACATTCAGTTCGCAGTGCAATACAAGCTCAAGAACGCCGCCGAGTGGCTGTTCAACAATCGCGACCAGGATGAAACTGTGCGCCAGGTTGCTGAAACTGCGATTCGCGAAATCGTCGGCCGCAGCAAAATGGACTTCGTTCTCTACGAAGGCCGTGAAAAGGTGGCGCTCGATGTCGGTCAACTGATGCAACAGATTCTGGATCGTTACAAGTCCGGCGTGCAGATCACCAATGTCACCATGCAAGGCGTGCAACCGCCGGAACAAGTGCAGGCAGCATTTGATGATGCAGTCAAAGCTGGCCAGGATCGCGAGCGCCAGAAGAATGAAGGCCAGGCTTACGCCAATGACGTGATTCCGAAGGCCAGCGGCGCGGCATCGCGCTTGCTGGAAGAGGCTGAAGCTTACCGTTCGCGCATTGTCGCCAACGCAGAGGGTGACGGCGCGCGCTTTAAGCAGGTTTTGGACGAATACCAGAAAGCGCCGGCGGTGACGCGTGATCGTATGTATCTGGAAACCATGCAGCAGATCTTCACCAACACGACCAAGGTCATGGTAGACGCCAAGAGCGGCAATAATCTGTTGTATCTGCCATTGGACAAACTGATTCAGCAAACCGACAGCGCTAATGCCACCAATGCTGCCAAGCCCGCAACAGCGCCGGCCGCTGCAGGGGCCGCACCAACACTTCCAGGAAGCGATACAGTGTATTCAGTCGATGTTCAGCGTGATTCCCGCAACCGGGATGCACGTGATTCCCGTGATCGCGAGGTGCGCTAATGAGCCGCCTGATCACTAGCGTTATTGCCGTCATCGTTGCCCTGTGGCTGCTGTCTTCGACCATCTTCGTCGTCGAGCAACGCCAGTCGGCAATCGTGTTCGCCCTCGGTGAGGTCAAGCAGGTTGTGACTGAGCCTGGCTTGCATTTCAAGCTGCCGCCGCCGTTCCAGAACGTGATTTACCTCGACAAGCGCATCCAGACCCTGGATACGCCTGACGCCGACCGTTTCATCACGGCTGAGAAGAAAAACGTGCTGGTCGACTCCTTCGTCAAATGGCGTATCGTTGATCCACGTCTGTACTTCATCAGCTTCGGTGGCGATGACCGTCGCGCTCAGGACCGTTTGTCGCAGATCGTCAAAGCCGCCTTGAACGAAGAAATCACCAAGCGCACCGTGCGTGAAGTGATTTCCGGCGAGCGCGGCAAGGTCATGGATGCGATCCAGCGCAAGGTCGCGATCGAAGCCAAGCAGATCGGCGCCGAGATTATCGATGTGCGTCTGCGCCGCGTTGATTATGTCGACCAGATCAATAACTCGGTCTACGACCGCATGAAGTCCGAGCGCGCCCGAGTCGCCAACGAATTGCGTTCCACCGGCGCTGCCGAGTCGGAAAAGATTCGCGCCGATGCCGATCGTCAACGTGTGGTGATTCTGGCGGAAGCATATCGTGACGCTGAAAAGATCCGCGGCGCCGGCGATGCCAAGGCTTCGCAGATTTATGCCCAGGCGTTCGGGCAGAATCCCGAGTTTTACAAGTTCTACCGTAGTCTTGAGGCGTACCGCGCCAGTTTCAAGAACCGGCATGACTTGATGGTGGTGGATCCCAATTCCGAGTTCTTCAAATATTTCAAGGGTGTGGGAGGCATCAGCACCAAGAAATAAGGCAAGACCGAGAGCAAGATCGTAATATGTAGGGTTGGGATGTCGAGGACTGATGCTGCTTGTTGAGGGCATCTTTCCATTTTGTAGCCCGCATATTTGTTTCCCTGATTGAATGCGATTTTTACAAGGCATGCACGTCTTTTGACGTGTGTGCCTTGCCGCGTGTAAGAAGGGCGTTGCTTGAATGCATTGTTAAACACATTTTTCTGATTGATTTGTTTTATGCCGAACTGGCTTCTTCCTGAAAATATCGCCGATGTCTTGCCATCCGAAGCGCGCAAGATTGAGGAATTGCGTCGCCGCATGCTCGACAATTTCCGCCTGTACGGCTACGAAATGGTCATGCCGCCGCTGCTCGAATATCTTGAATCCCTGCTGACAGGCGCAGGACAGGATACTGATCTGCGCACCTTCAAGCTGGTCGACCAGCTGTCGGGGCGTACGCTGGGCGTGCGCGCCGACATGACGACGCAAGTGGCGCGCATCGATGCGCATTTGCTCAATCGCGATTCCGTGACCCGCCTGTGCTACGCCGGCAGTGTGCTGCATACGCGTCCTTCCGGCCTGCATGCGACGCGCGAGCCGTTGCAGATCGGCGCCGAGATCTACGGTCACGCCGGACTGGAAGCCGATGCGGAGATTCAGGAGCTGGCGCTGGCTTCGCTGGCGCTGGCCGGCATCGCAAAAGTCCGTCTGGATTTGTGCCACGTCGGTGTGCTGCGCGCGATCATCGCCAATGATGACAAGGCCAACAAGCAAGCGGCGCAACTGTTCGGTTTGCTGGAAGCCAAGGATATTCCCGGCCTGCAAGTATTGACCAAAGACTATCAGCCCGCCACGCGCGATGCCTTGCTCGCGCTGCCTGGCCTGTATGGCGACAGTGAAGTCATTGAGCGTGCGCGCAAGGCTTTGCCCTCGTTGCCGGGCATCACGCAGGCGCTGGACGAACTGCAAGCGCTGGCGAAACTGGCCGGCGAAGCCAACGTCACCATCGATCTGGCGGATTTGCGCGGTTACCACTATCACAGCGGCGTGATGTTTGCCGCTTATGTGCCGGGCCTGCCCAATGCGGTGGTGCGCGGCGGCCGTTATGACCACGTCGGCGAGGCATTCGGACGTGCACGTCCGGCGACCGGTTTTTCCATGGATTTGCGCGAACTGGCACGTCTGATGCCCGGCGCGGAAAGAAAACGTGCAATTCGCGCGCCATGGGGGACCGAGGCCGGTTTGCGTGAGAAAATAGCGGAATTGCGTCGGGCCGGGGAAATTGTGATTCAGAGCCTCCCCGGACACGAAAACGACCAGGACGAGTTTGATTGCGATCGCGCAGTGGAACTCAGCAATGGAAATTGGATTATCAAAAACTTAGGTTAAGCCATGTTACAGAAAAGCAATGCAAAGAACGTCGTCGTCATTGGTACCCAGTGGGGCGATGAAGGTAAGGGTAAGATCGTCGATTGGCTGACCGATCACGCGCAAGGCGTGGTGCGTTTCCAAGGTGGTCACAATGCAGGCCATACGCTGGTCATCGGCGGCAAGAAGACTGCTCTGCAATTGATTCCGTCGGGCATCATGCGTGCCGGCGTGGCTTGCTATATCGGCAATGGCGTGGTCCTGTCCGTGCCTGATCTGCTGCGTGAAATCGACAAGCTGGAAGCCGCGGGCGTTGAAGTGGCTTCGCGCCTGAAAGTGTCCGAAGCCTGTCCGCTGATCCTCCCTTACCACGTTGCATTGGATGTTGCGCGCGAAGCCGCCCGCGGCGCCGCCAAGATCGGCACCACCGGCAAGGGCATCGGCCCGGCCTACGAAGACAAGGTTGCCCGCCGCGCGATCCGCGTTGCCGATCTGCTCAACGAAAAGCGTTTTGCCGAAAAGCTGCTGGAAAATCTGGACTACCATAATTTTGTCCTGACCCAATACCTGAAGACCCAGCCGGTCGACTTCCAGAAGACCCTGGATGACGCGCTGGCCAACGTGCCGCGCCTGAAGCCGATGGTTGCCGACGTCTCCAACGACCTGCACATCGCCAATCAAAAGGGGGCCAACCTGCTGTTCGAAGGCGCGCAAGGCAGCTTGCTGGACGTCGACCACGGTACTTACCCGTTCGTGACCTCCAGCAACTGCGTGGCCGGTAACGCCGCCGCGGGCGCCGGCGTCGGTCCTGACATGCTGCACTACATCATGGGCATCACCAAGGCTTACACGACCCGTGTCGGCTCCGGCCCGTTCCCGGCAGAACTGCCTACCGACGCCGGCGTCGGCAAGCATCTGGCGTCCGTCGGCCACGAGTTCGGCACCGTGACTGGCCGCGCGCGTCGCTGCGGCTGGTTCGATGCAGCGCTGCTGAAGCGTTCGGTGCAGATCAATGGCGTGTCCGGCATGTGTCTGACCAAGCTCGACGTGCTGGACGGCCTTGAGTCGCTCAAGCTGTGCACCGGCTACACCCTCAACGGCAAGACCGTGGACATCTTCCCGGTCGGCGCTGAAGAAGCCGCCGCCTGCCAGCCGATCTACGAAGAAATGCCGGGCTGGAAAGAATCCACCGTCGGCGTACAATCGCTGGACGGCCTGCCGGCCAATGCACGTGCTTACATCAAGCGCATTGAAGAACTGGTCGGCGTACCTATCGACATGATTTCCACCGGCCCTGACCGCGAAGAAACCATCGTTTTGCGCCATCCGTTCAAGTAATCCAGTAATCCAGCAATTCAGTACGAACGGCGAACAACCTGTTGTTCGCCGTTCTCACAAGAAAAGCAATTCCGTAAGACGAGTACTCAAAAATGAAAATATCCGACGATAAAGACCTGTGGGTCTCCTGGGATGACTACAACCGCAGCATCGAAAAACTGGCCTTGAAAGTCTATGAATCGGGCTGGCAGTTCGATCAGGTGTTGTGTCTGGCGCGTGGCGGCTTGCGTCCCGGCGATGTGTTCTCGCGCATCTTCGACGTGCCGCTGGCGATCCTCTCGACCAGCTCCTACCGCGAAGCGGCCGGCACCATTCGCAGCAGCCTGGACATCGCCAAGTACATCACCATCACCAAGGGCAGCCTGTCGGGCCGCGTCTTGCTGGTGGACGATCTGGTCGATTCCGGCGTGACCCTGCAAAAGGTCCAGATGCACCTCAAGGAACACTATCCGGCCGTGACCGAAATCAAATCGGCCGTGCTGTGGTGGAAGGCGTGTTCCATCGTTGAGCCGGATTATCACCTCGACTATCTGCCGACCAATCCGTGGATTCATCAGCCGTTTGAAGACTACGACGGCCTTGGCCCGCATCAGTTGGCGGCATGGATCAAGAAGGGCGAGTCGAAGTAATTACTTCGCCGTTCTGCAGCAGCAAAGAAAAAGAGCTTACGCATTCACGTAAGCTCTTTTTTTATGTCTTCAGGATTTTGCCACGGCCTCAAGGAATGACTTTGCGTCGGCGGAAATCGTCAAAGATCGCCATGAACATCGCCTCGGTCTCCACATATTCATGAAATCCGAAACGCCGCGCCTTGGAGCCGTCGCCGAACATGTCGTAGTCCCAGGAGAAGACGAAATCGCCGAACTCCCACGACGACAGGTCGGCGAAGCTATGCGGCGACAGATCGTATTTCTCGACGATCTGTTGCCACAGGTCGGCCTTATCGGCCATGACCGAGCTCAGCGACAACGGTAGCGGCGCCACCACCTCCATATCGAAGTAACGCGCAATCTTCGGCCACATCTCGCTCCAGCGGAACAGGTCTCCGTTGCCGATGTTGAAGGCCTGATTACCGCAGCGTGGATCGGTCGCCGCCCACACCGTGGCCTTCGCCAGCAGTCCGGCATCGGTCATCTCCAGCAGTTTGTCATAGGCACCCGGTTTGCCGGGGAAGCGCAACGGCAGACCGAGTTCTTTTGAGACCGATGCATACACCGCAATCGCCAGCGCCAGATTCATCGGATTGCCCAGCGCAAAACCACCGACCACCGCCGGCCGGATGCCGGACCATGTCCACGATTTACCTATCTGGCGCTGCTCCAGACAGGTCTGCTGGTCGAACATGAATTCCGGCGGCATGAAATGCGCATCAGTTTCGCGCGCCGGTGTTTTGAATGGACCGAGATGACCGCCGTACACCTTGTAGCCCTGCATCAGGCTGACATGCTGCAAATTGTTCGCCGCGGCCTCAACGCTTTCCAGCGTATTCACCAGCATGGCAAGATTCGGCGCTACCAGCCCGGCCCAGGTCGGGCGATGCTGATAGGCAGCATAGAAGATGTGCGTGACTTGCGTCAGGCCGCCCAATTTGGCGCGGGCGTCGGCTGCGTCGAGCAGATCGACGGCGATGTGCTGCACACGTTCGTCCGACTCGCCCCCGCGGCGCGACAGGCCGATGATGTTCCAGTCTTCCAGGCCGCGCAGATGATCGATCAGATTGCGGCCGATGACGCCTTGGGCGCCGACTACCAGAGCTACTTTTTGAGTGTTCATGGCGGATACCCGGATCAGGTTTTCGTATGGAGGGTGCTTAGCAAACGTCGTTGGCCGCCTTCAGCGAGACCGCCGGGACGGCTTTGCGGTCCAGCTTCCAGCTGATCAGCGCCACCACCAGTCCGCCTGCGGTGATCAACGCTGCGACCAGCGACACCGAATGCAAGCCGGGACCGTGATCGATGGTGACACCGCCCAGCCATGCTCCCAAAGCGTTGCCCAGATTGAAGGCTGCGATGTTGACCGACGACGCCAGGTTCGGCGCGCCGGTAGCCTTCTCAAGCACCCGCATTTGCAGTGGCGGCACGGTCGCGAAGGCGGCGGCGCCGAGCAGGCCAACGGTGATCACGGCAGCGAGCTTGTAATGGCTGGTGAAGGAGAACAGCACCAATACGCCGGCCAGTAACACCAGACTTATCACGAGCGTCGGCATCAGATACTTGTCGGCAAATTTGCCGCCCAGCAGATTACCACCTACCAGGCCGACGCCGAACAGCAACAGGATCGGCGATACAGCGCCAGGCTGGAAGCCGGTGATGTCGGTCAGGATGGGGGCGATGTAGGTGAATGCGGCAAACACGCCACCGAAGCCCAGCACGGTCATCAGCAGGCCGAGCAACACTTGCGGACGACCCAGCACACGCAGTTCGCTGCTGAAATCGGCATCCTGCTTGTCATCCGAACGCGGCACCAGATACGCAGTTGCCAGCAAGGCCACAACACCGATGGCGCTGACCGCCCAGAAGGTCGAACGCCAGCCGTAAGCTTGGCCCAGCCAGGTGCCGAAAGGCACGCCGAGCACGTTAGCCACGGTCAAACCGGTGAACATCAGTGCAATAGCGGAAGCCTGCTTTTCCTTGGCGACCAGACCGGTGGCGACCACCGAGCCGACACCGAAGAAGGCGCCATGCGAGAACGAAGCAATGATGCGCGAAATCATGAGCGTGGCGTAGTCCGGCGCAATCGCACAGCCGACGTTACCGATGACGAACAGCACCATCAGGCTGACCAGCAAGGTTTTACGCGGCAATTTTCCGGTGGTGGCGGTGACCAGCGGGGCGCCGACGAACACGCCCAGCGCGTAGCCCGTGACCAGCAGGCCGGCCGAAGACAAGGTCGTGCCCAGATTGGCGGCGACCTCGGGCAACAGGCCCATGATGACAAATTCGGTGGTTCCTATCGCAAATGCGCTGATGGCCAGCGCCCATAAAGCAATCGGCATGATTCAACTCCTAGTAGTAGTTTGTTTGACGTGTGCCATTGTGACGGCTATCTTTGTTGAGAAAAATACCGTTAAAATCAAAAAATATTTGAATTGGAGTCAACAATGACCATGCAATCGGACGAAATGCGCATTTTCATCGCCGTTGTCGAGGCCGGCAGTCTGAGCGCAGCGGCAGAAGTGCTGGAACAGACGACATCGGGCATCAGCCGAGCGCTGACGCGATTGGAAGAGAAGCTTGGCACCAGCCTGCTGACGCGCACGACGCGGCGCATGGAGCTGACGGAAGAGGGGCAGGTATTCCTGGCGCAGGCGCGCGACATCATCGCCGCCATGGAGCGCGCCGAAGAGTCGATCCGCATCCGCAGCCAGAAGCCGGTCGGCAAGCTGCGCGTGGATGCCTCGGCACCGTTCATGCTGCACTGTATCGTGCCGCACGTCGCAGCCTTTCGCGAAGCCTACCCCGACATCGAGCTCGATCTGACGACCAATGACCGTTTCATCGATCTGGTGGAGCAGCGCACCGACATTGCGATTCGCATCGGCGAGTTGCAGGACTCGACCTTGCACGCCAAGCCGCTGACCTCGGCGCGGTTGCAACTGCTGGCCAGCCCGGAATATCTGCGCCGCCACGGCACGCCCAAGACGGTCAAGGACCTCGACAATCACCAGTTGATCGGTTTCACGCAGCCGGAAGGATTGAACCACTGGCCGCTGCAGCACGAAGACGGTGACCGCTATCCGATCAAGCCCGCATTCCGCGCTTCCAGCGGCGAGACGATCCGCCATCTGGCGCTCCACGGGCAAGGCATCGCTTGCTTATCCAATTTCATGTCGGATGCCGACGTAGCGGACGGACGCCTGGTGCGCGTGCTGGAAAAATCACACACGGCATTTCGTCAGAAGATTCATGCTGTGTATTATCGGAATACGCAAATTTCGAGACGCATCAGCTGCTTTCTCGATTTTTTGCAGTGCAAGCTATGAGTCCGGTCTGCAACGCAGAACCAACCGAGTCGCAATCTGTCTTGATCGTGTCACAAGGCTTCGTCACCATGAAGCATTGCCGAAGAACTGATTAAAAAGATAACGGAGCAAGCATGTCCCTGATTCCCCGGACTTCACAATGGATCTCAATGCTGGCAAATACCTTGGCCGCAGCAGTGGTGATCAGCGTGCCGTCGCTGTCGGTTGCCGCCAATGTTGCCGGCTTCTCGCCGCAAGGCGACGTCGCTCAGATTCGCCAGGCACGTGCGACGTTTTCCGAGCCGCTGGTCAAGTTTGGCGATCCCAAGGCCGCAGCGCCTTTCGACATCAACTGCGCCGTAGCCGGCACTTCGCGCTGGGCCGACGGCAAGAACTGGGTCTATGACTTCGAGCGCGATCTGCCGCCCGGCACGCGTTGTTCATTTACGCTGAAGCCCGGCGTCAAGGCCGTGTCCGGTGCTGCAATCACCGGCAAGAGCGTGTTCCAGTTCAACACCGGCGGACCTGCGATTGTGCGGCACATGCCCGAAGGAAATGAGATTGAGGAAGAGCAGGCTTTCATCCTGTTCCAGAACGGCGCTGCAAATCAGGACAGCGTGCGCGATCATGTGTATTGCGAGGCGGAAGGCATTCATGAACGCATTCCGGTCAAGTTCGTGAGCGATGCAATGCGCAAGGACTTGCTGAAGGAATTCGCCAGGAAAATCGACCCGTCGCTGGTCACCATCGTGCAATGCCAGCAGCGCTTGCCCAACGATGCCGCCGTCAAGCTGACCTGGGACAAGGGCATCACCACGCTCAACGGCATCGCGACGACGATCCCGCAAACCTTCACATTCAAGGTCCGCAAGGAATTCAGCGCCAGCCTCAGTTGCGAGCGCGAGAACGCCAATGCCGCGTGCTCGCCGATTCTGCCGGTGACGATGTCGTTCTCGTCCGCCGTGCCGCGCAAGCTGGCCGAAGCGGTAGAACTCAAGAGCAGTAACGGCAAGCTCAAACCTTTCTTCGAAAAGAACAATACGGATGAACTGGTCTATAACCTGATCTTCAAACCGCCGTTCCCCGAGAACGGCGAATTCACCATCAATCTGCCATCCGGCTTCAAGGACGAAAGCGGTCGCGCGCTCAGCAATGCTTCGGCTTTTCCGCTGAAATCGCGCACCGCTGGTTATCCACCACTGGCAAAATTCCCGGCGGCGCCGTTCGGCATCATTGAGCTCAATGCCGATGCCACCTTGCCCGTCACCTTGCGCCGCGTCGAAGCGAACATGGTGGTACGCGGTACCGATGGAAAAGCCTTGCCGGGCAAGGTCGCCAATCTCAAAGTCGATGGCGACAAAGGCGTGATCGCTTGGCTGACGCGTCTCAATCGTTTTCATGAACGCTGGGGCGACACGACGGGGAAAACGCCCGACACGCGTGCCATCGGTTTGCTGGCCAAAGAACCGGGCGTGAAGACTCTGAACCTGCCGGCCTTGTCGGAAGCGAAGGATGGCGAGCGGCCGTTCGAAGTGGTCGGCATTCCGTTGAAGGATCCGGGATTCTATGTGGTCGAACTGGAGTCGCAAAAACTCGGTGCTTCCCTGCTCGGCAAACCGGCGCCGATGTATGTGCGCACCAGCACGCTGGTGACCAACCTGTCGGTGCACGTCAAGCTCGGGCGCGAGAACAATGCGGTGTGGGTGACCACACTCGATACGGCCAAGCCGGTGGCGGATGCCGACGTACGCATCTCCAATTGCCGGGGCGATGAGCTATGGCGCGGCAAGACCAATGCGATCGGCGTGGCGATGATCGCCACACCGATTGAAGATAGTTGCGCCAGCCGGCAGAACGAGGACGGCGCCATCAACGGCTTGTTTGTCAGCGCGCGCAAGACCGATGAGAAGGGCCGCGCCGACATGGCGTTTGCGCTGACCTCGTGGAGTGACGGCATCGAATCGTGGCGCTTCAATCTGCCGACGGATCGCTCGTCCGGCGCCAACGCACGAGCACATACGATATTCGACCGCACCTTGTTCCGCGCCGGCGAGACGGTATCGATGAAGCATGTATTCCGCCTGGAAAGCATGACCGGTTTTGCGCTGGCCGGCAAAGACAAATTGCCGACACGCGTGCGCATCATCCATCAGGGCAGCGGACAGGAGTTCCAGTTTCCGCTCAAATGGCGCAATCAAAAAAATGCCGAGACTGTCTTTGCCATTCCGAAAGAAGCCAAACTCGGCAGCTATGACGTCATGCTCGACAGCGGTGCAGCAAAGAGCGGCAGCGACAGCAACAGTGAAGGTGACGGCGATGCTGAAGAAGGCGGTTCTGCGCAAGGTAGCTACAGCACCGGGAGTTTTCGCGTCGAAGAATTCCGCCTGCCGCTGATGCAGGGGCGTATTACGCCTGTGACCGGCGGCAAAGGCGCGAGCCTCGTCGCACCGAAAGAAGTTCCAGTCGACGTCCAGCTCAACTACATCAATGGCGGCGGCGCTTCAGGACAGGCGGTGCGGATCAGCAGCCTGATGCGCGCGAAGGCGGTCAGCTTTCCGGGCTATGACGGCTATTCATTCGGTGCCGGTAATTACGGCGGTGAAGATGGCGATACCGGTAGCGATGATCAGAAAATCGTTGCCGACAAATTGCCGGTGACGTTGGATAAGAATGGCGCCGGCCGCACCACGGTCAAGTCCATGCCTGTCGTCAAGACGCCGCGCGAGTTGCTGACCGAGATGACCTACAGCGATCCGAACGGCGAGATTCAGACCATCTCCAACCTGGTGACTGTGTGGCCGTCGGCGGTGGTCATCGGCATCAAGGGTGGCGACTGGGTTTCGGTGAAGAAGAAACTGGCCTTGAACATGGTTGTGCTCAACGCGGCGGGCCAGCCGCAAGCCGACGTGCCTGTGGAAGTCACTGCCCTGAGCAGGCAAACCAACTCGCATCGCAAGCGTATGGTTGGCGGTTTCTACGCGTATGAAAATACCCGCTCGTCGCAAAACCTCGGCACGCTGTGCAGCGGCAAGAGCGACAAACATGGTGTCCTGATTTGCGACGTATCGCTGTCGGAGGCCGGCAACGTTGAACTGACCGCCACTGCCAAAGACGGCAACGGCAACGCCTCGTTCGCACAGACCTCGGTATGGGTGACGCGCCAGGGCGAGTTGTGGTTCGATGGCGAGAATCAGGATCGCATCGATATCCTGCCGGAGAAGAAGACCTATCAAGCCGGCGAGACCGCCAAATTCCAGGTGCGCATGCCGTTCCGCTACGCGACTGCTCTGGTCGCCGTGGAACGTGAAGGCGTGATTGAAACGCAGGTCGTGCAACTGAACGGACAGGATCCGACCATCAGCCTGCCGATCAAGGGAGGCTTTGCGCCTAATGTCTACGTCTCGGTGCTGGCCGTGCGCGGCCGCATGCGCGAAGTGCCGTGGTATTCCTTCTTCAGCTGGGGGTGGAAAGAACCGATCAACTGGTGGCACGAGTTCAAGGAATATCAGGCGCCCGGCACCATGGTCGATCTGGCCAAGCCGGCCTACAAATTCGGCGTCGCCGAGATTTCCGTCGGCAGCGGTGCGCATCTGCTGAAGGTCGCGGTGACTGCTGACAAGCCGACGTATCCGATCCGTTCGACCGCCAAGGTCAGCGTGCAGGTTACGCTGCCTGACGGCAAGCCTGCCGCCGGCGCTGAGATCGCACTGGCGGCGGTGGATGAAGCCTTGCTGGAACTGCAACCCAACACCAGCTGGAATCTGCTCTCCGCCATGCTGCAACGGCGCAGCTATGGCATCGAGACGTCGACGGCGCAGATGCAGGTGATCGGCAAGCGCCATTACGGTAAGAAGGCAACGCCGGCAGGTGGCGGCGGCGGTAAATCGCCGACGCGCGAGTTGTTCGATACTTTGCTGCTGTGGAAGCCGTACGTGGTGCTCGACGCCAGCGGCAGGGCGCAGATCGATGTACCGCTCAACGATGCGTTGACCGCGTTCCGTATCGTTGCAATAGCGGAGAGCGGCGCCGGCCTGTTCGGCACCGGCTCGGCCAGCATCCGCTCGTCGCAGGACGTGCAGGTCATCTCCGGCCTGCCGCCGCTGGTGCGTGAAGGCGATCAGTTCAACGCCATGGTCACGGTACGCAACACCACCACGCGCGCCATGCAGCTTCGCCTGAACGCGAAAGCGACGGGGCCGACGCCATCTGCGACGATTGCCTTGCAGGATAAGGACGTCTCGATTCCTGCCGGCGAAGCGCGTGAAGTGATGTGGCCGGTGACGGTGCCCGCAGACATCTCGCAACTGAGCTGGGAGATCGGTGCGCAGGAGCAATCTGGCGCTGTCGCGAAAGATGCCATTAAATTCGTCCAGCGCGTCGTGCCGGCGATTCCGGTGACGGTGCAGCAGGCTAGCTTGTTCCAGCTCGACAAGGTGTCGTCGATCAGCGTCGCGCAGCCGGCCGACAGTTTGCCGGGACGCGGCGGACTGAGCATCTCCCTCAAGCCGAGTCTGGCCGGCGGTAGCGAAGGTATCCGCAAATATTTCGCCGACTATCCATTCTCTTGCCTGGAGCAGCGCACCTCCAAGGCCATCGGTCTGCGTGACGACGCAATGTGGCAGAAGATCGTAACCGACTTGCCGACTTATCTTGATGCAGATGGTCTGGCGTATTACTTCCCGCCGAGCGAATCCAATGCGCGGCGCGGCAGCGATACCCTGACGGCCTATCTGTTGGCGGCATCGAATGAAGCAGCCTATGTCTTGCCAACGCAGAGCCGCGACAAGATGCTCGACGGTCTGGCGGCGTTTGTAGACGGCAAGCTCACACGCGACTTCTGGTCACCGAAGAAGGATCTCGACGTGCGCAAGCTGGCGGCGCTGGAAGCGCTGTCGCGCTATCACCGCGTGCAGCCGTCCATGCTCGGGTCAATTCAAATCAATCCGAACGTCTGGCCGACGTCAGCGGTGCTCGACTGGATCGCCATCCTGCAGCGCGTCACGACGATCCCCGAACGTGACAAGCGTCTGGTGGAAGCTGATCAGATTATCCGTTCGCGCCTGAACTATCAGGGCACGCGCATGGGCTTCTCGGACGAGGCGAACGATTACTGGTGGTGGCTGATGGCCAGCGGTGACAGCAACGCCAATCGTCTTGTGTTGACCATGCTGAACAATCCAGCCTGGCGCGAAGACATGCCCAAGCTGATAAGCGGAGCCATCCAGCGTCAACAGCGCGGTCACTGGGGCACGACCACCGCGAACGTCTGGGGCAGCCTGGCGCTGGAGAAATTCAGCCGTGCATTTGAAGCGGAAAAGGTCGCAGGTACGACGCGCATCGTGTCCGATGCGGGCAGCAATGCCTATGCATGGAGCGGCGCAGGCGCAGCCGGCGGAAAAGTGCAGATTCCTTGGGGCACACCTGCGCCAGGTGCGCTGAAGTTCATGCAGGAAGGCAGCGGCAAACCATGGATCACCATGCAAAGCCTGGCAGCCGTGGCATTGAAGGCGCCATTCTCCAGCGGCTATCGCATCACCAAGACAGTCGTCCCGGTCGAACAGAAGCAGAAGGGTATCTATAGCCGCGGCGATGTGTTGCGTGTGACGCTGGATATCGATGCGCAGACCGATATGACCTGGGTCGTGCTGAACGATCCGATTCCTGGCGGCGCCAGTTTGCTGGGTTCCGGATTGGCGCGCGACTCGGCGATTACGCGTAGCGGCGAGGATGACGGCCGCTCGCGCAGCAGCGCGTGGTTGGCGTATGAAGAGCGCAGCTTCGAGGGCTATCGCGCTTACTACGAGCGTATGCCGAAGGGGCGTTCCAGCATCTCCTACACGGTGCGGCTGAACAACGCCGGCGAGTTCAGTTTACCGCCGACGCGGGTGGAGGCGATGTACGCGCCGGAAATGTTCGGCGAAATTCCGAACGCCAGGCTGAGTATCAAGGCGCCGTGATGGAGGCGACTGTGCGACGGTATATGGCAGCGGTATTGTTTGCTGCGACGACGGCGCTTCTGGCGGTAGTGCCGGACGTCGCACATGCGGTCCCAAGCTTTGGCGAGGTGCAGCAATCGTTTCGCTCATCGGACGCCACGATGTATGACCGGCATGGCGAGCTGATCCAGCAATTGCGGCTCAATCCCAATGAGCGCCGTCTGTCTTGGATCGCGTTGGAAGATGTGTCGCCGGCGCTGCGCAATGCCCTGATCGCTTCCGAAGACCGGCGCTTTTATCAGCACAGCGGCGTCGACTGGAACGCCGTGGCGGCGTCGGCATGGGGCAATCTGTGGAATACCAAAACGCGCGGCGCCTCGACCATCACGATGCAACTGGCGGGTTTGATCTATGACGATCTGCGCCGCAAGTCTTCGGCGCGGTCGATGACGCAGAAAGTGTCGCAGGTTTTCATCGCGCAATCGCTGGAGCGCAACTGGCGCAAGGATCAGATTCTGGAGGCCTATCTGAATCTGGTCAGTTTCCGCGGAGAGCTCGTCGGCGTGCATGCCTTGTCACGCGTGCTGTTCGGCAAACATCCCAGCGGCCTGAATCAGAGCGAGGCGGCCATTGCAGTGGCATTGATTCGCGCGCCCAACGCCAAACCGGCAAAAGTATCGGAGCGTGCCTGCGCCATCCTGAAAGAGCAGGGCGCGCCGCAGGAATGCAATGGCTTGCAGGGACGGACAGAACTGGTGCTGGCGCGCGCCACGGCCAAGGGCGAAATCAGCGGCGCTGCTACCGCGCCGCAACTTGCTCCGCATCTGGGGCGCAAGTTGCTCAAGGAAGCAGGCAAGCCCGTGTATTCGACCATCGATGCAGCGACGCAGCGTTTCGCCAGTGACGCTTTGCGTCGACAGTTATCGGCGTTGGTGGACAGAAATATCGAAGACGGCGCCGTGGTCGTGATCGACAACGTCAGTGGCGACGTCCTGGCCTGGATAGGGTCGAGCGGTTCACTTTCCGGTGCGGCGCAGGTCGATGGCGTGCAGGTTTTGCGTCAGGCCGGGTCAACCCTGAAACCGTTTCTGTATGAAATGGCGATCGAGAAAAAGTGGCTGACGGCAGCTTCGCTGCTCGACGATTCGCCGGTCAATCTGGCGACCTCTGCCGGTCTCTATATTCCGCAGAATTACGACCGGCAATTCAAGGGACTGGTGAGCCTGCGTACGGCGCTGGGATCCTCGCTCAATATTCCGGCGGTACGCACGCTGGTGACGGTGACGCCGGAGCGTTTCTTCCGGCGTTTGCAGGCGCTCGGTTTCAATCTGCGCGAATCGGGCGATTACTACGGCTACAGCCTCGCGCTCGGTAGCGCCGACATCAGTCTGCTGTCACTGACCAATGCCTATCGCGCCTTGGCGAATCAAGGGCGTTACAGCGGCGTGCGCACCACGATGAGCGATCCGCGCGTGATGTATCAGCAGGCGATGGATGGCGGCGCCTCTTTTATCGTCGGCGACATCCTGTCTGACCGCAGTGCGCGGGCGCGAACCTTCGGTCTGGAGAATGCCTTGTCGACACGCATCTGGACGGCGGTCAAAACGGGGACGTCGAAGGATATGCGCGACAACTGGTGCGTGGGATTCTCATCGCGCTATACCGTCGGCGTCTGGGTCGGCAATGCCTCCGGTGCGCCGATGTGGGATGTATCGGGCGTTACCGGGGCCGCTCCGGTCTGGCAGGAGGTGATGCAGTATCTGCACCGTCAATCAGGCTCGCAGGAGCCGGCGAAGCCGGCATCGGTGATCGCCCAGCCGGTGCAATTTGAAAATAATCTGGAGGCAACGCGCACTGAATACTTTTTGCCCGACACCAGTCAGCGCGTGTTGCAGGTGGCAAAGTCAGGCGAGATCGCGCCCATGATCACCTATCCCACGCCGGGCATGCTGGTCGCGATTGATCCGGATATTCCGCCGACGCATCAGCGCTTGCGCTTTACCGCACAAGGTGCGAAGCAGGGCGTGTGGCTGCTTGATGGGAAAACGTTGAAAACGGCAGGTAAAAAATCCGCCGATCTGGGGTTTGACTGGATGCCTTGGCCCGGGAAGCACAAGCTGGTTTTGCAGGATGTGAATGGTGCAGTGCTGGATCAGTTGCAGTTTGAGGTGCGTGGGGCGTTGGTGCGGCCGCCTGAGAGCAAACCTGTGAAAAGCAAGGTGAGTCTGCCCGCGAGATAAAAGCGGTCCCCAAAACGCAAAAGGTCGATTGATTTTCATCAATCGACCTTTTATGTTTTGGTGCCCACGGAGGGACTCGAACCCCCACACCTTGCGGCACATGGACCTGAACCATGCGCGTCTACCAATTCCGCCACGTGGGCCTAAAACGTCTTCACACAAAAGTGCGTAGCGCTTAGAAGGGCTGAATAATACTGATATTGAATCTGGTGGTCAACAAAATAATGCGTAAAAACGAAACATGATGAGAGGCTATTCGTTTGATCTGAATTTCATCGGTCATGATGAGATTCTGGGAATACGGAAAACAAAAAAGGGGCTTGCCCACGAAATTAGCAGGGTGATTCCACGCGAGATAAATACATGGAAATGCGCGAAGAAATGTATTCGAGTTCGCCGCGAAAGGCGCTCGGATTTTTTACGGCCTTAAAAAACGCAAAAATGGCCGGTTGATTGTCATCAACGGCCTCTTACGTCTTTGATGCCCATGGAGGGAGTTCGGTCACGTACCGCGACCCCGTTTGGCGTTGCAAGGCCGAACTTTCGAGTCCCACCCGCAAGGCGCACAGGCAGGCGCCTTGCTCGCGGTCCCCAAAACGCAAAAGGCCGATTGATTTTCATCAATCGACCTTTTATGTTTTGGTGCCCACGGAGGGACTCGAACCCCCACACCTTGCGGCACATGGACCTGAACCATGCGCGTCTACCAATTCCGCCACGTGGGCAATACCGCGAAAGAAAGAGATTATAGCCCATTTTCAGAACTTGTCAATCACTTGGGGTGCCGGCACCTATTTATTTTCGGACGGCGGTTGCTGACGGTGCTATCGGGGCCGCATGTTAGGTAAATACCGGGAACCTCCGTTACACTAGGGCATGTTGCACCCTGGGCCGAGGCCCTGTAGTCGTATTCCAGCAGCTCGCCAGACGGATCCGCTGTCGCGAAACTGATGAATAACAATTTACCTGATTACACTTTTGAGCCAATTTCCCTATACCATTCCCAGCCGCGAGGAAATTCTCGGCATCCTGCGCACCTCTTCGGGCGCGCAAAACGCAATGACACTGGCTTCTGCGCTCAGCGTCAAGCCGGAAGAGATGGATGGCCTGACGCGACGCCTGAATGCGATGGAACGTGACGGTCAGATCAAGCCGGACCGCGCCGGCAACTACAAGCTGACCCATTCCCCCGATTTCATCGAAGGCCGCGTCAGCAGCCACCGCGACGGTTTTGGTTTCCTTTTGCCGGAAGACGGCAGCGCCGACATTTTCCTGCCCGAGAAAGAAATGCAGAAGGTCTTGCATGGCGACCGCGTCCAGGCTCGCATCATCGGCACCGATCGCCGCGGACGTCCGGAAGGCACCATCGTTGAAGTGGTGTCGCGCGCCAATACTCACGTCATCGGCCGTTTGCTCAATGAGAATGGCGTCTGGGTAGTCGCGCCTGAAGACAAGCGCATCGGCCAGGATGTGATCCTCGCCGGTTCGCCGGGCAAGGCCAAGGCGGGGCAGGTAGTCAGCGTCGAGTTGACCGAACAGCCTTCTCGTTACACGCAGCCGGTCGGCAAGATCGCAGAAATCCTCGGCGATATCGACGATCCGGGTATGGAAATCGAAATCGCCGTGCGCAAGTACGGCGTGCCGCATGAATTTTCCGAAGCCGCCAAGAAGCTGGCCGCAAAGTTGCCGGGCGAAGTCAAGCCGGCCGACCTGAATGACCGGGTCGATTTGCGCGATGTGCCGCTGGTGACTATCGATGGCGAAGACGCGCGCGATTTCGACGATGCGGTCTATTGCGAACCGATCAAGATCGGCCGCGCCAAGGGTTATCGTCTGATCGTTGCGATCGCCGACGTCAGCCATTACGTGAAGCCGAACGACGCACTCGACGTGGATGCGCTGGAGCGCAGCACTTCGGTGTATTTCCCGCGTCGCGTGATCCCGATGCTGCCGGAAAAATTGTCGAACGGCTTGTGCTCGCTCAACCCCGACGTCGATCGTCTGACGCTGGTGTGCGATGCCGTGATTACCGCCAAGGGCGAGATCAAGGCTTACCAGTTCTACCCGGCGGTGATCCACTCCGCTGCGCGTCTGACGTACACCGAAGTCGCGGCAGTTCTGGCCAATACCAAGGGCCCCGAAGCCGCCAAGCGCGCCGGTCTGGTGCCGCATCTGCTGCATCTGTATGAAGTCTTCCAGGCGCTGTTGCAAGCGCGTCATGCACGCGGTGCGATCGACTTTGAAACGACCGAGACCTACATCGTCTGCAACGCCGTCGGCAAGATTGAAAAGATCCTGCCGCGCACCCGCAATGATGCGCATCGCCTGATCGAAGAATGTATGCTAGCGGCCAACGTCTGCGCCGCCGATCTGTTGAAGCGTCATGAGCATCCAGGTTTATATCGCGTCCACGCCGGACCGACCAAGGAACGTCTGAATCAGTTGCGTACCTTCCTCAAGCAAATCGGCCTGAGCCTTGGTGGCGGCGATAGCCCGAGCGCATCCGATTACGCCGAACTGATGCCGAAGATCAAGTCGCGTCCGGATGCTTTACTGATCCAGACCATGCTGTTGCGTTCCATGCAGCAAGCCGTGTACAGTCCGGAAAACATCGGTCACTTCGGTTTGTCCTATGAATCGTATGCCCACTTCACCAGCCCGATCCGCCGTTATCCGGATCTGCTGACGCATCGCGTCATCAAGGCGATCCTGCTGGGCAAACGCTATGATCCCAAGGGTATCGACACCAGCGTGCTCAACACCATGCTGTCGCCCGCTGCACGCAAGGCGCAGGCATTGGATCGTGCCAACGGCAAGAAGAAGCCGGAAAGCAGCGTCGCCATCTGGGAAGCGCTGGGCATTCACTGTTCCGCCAATGAGCGCCGTGCCGATGAAGCATCGCGCGACGTTGAGGCATGGCTCAAGTGCTACTTCATTCGCGACAAACTTGGTGAGGAATTCACCGGTACGATTTCCGGTGTGGCTACGTTCGGCATCTTCGTTCAGCTCGATGCCTTGTACATCGAAGGCATGGTCCACGTCACAGAACTGGGTGCGGATTACTTCCAGTACGACGAAGCACGTCACGAATTGCGCGGCGAGCGCACCGGAATCCGCTACCAGTTGACCGACCGCGTAACGGTGCAGGTCAGCCGCGTCGACCTGGATGCGCGCAAGATCGATCTGCGCCTGGTGACCGAGCCGGGCATTCGTACGATTCTGAAGAACGAAGCGCGTCGTGCTGAGAATGCGCAACAGGCGCGCAGCAAGACAGGCGCTGGCAAGGGCGCGCCAGCTGGCCGATCAGGTGGTGCTGCCAAGACAGCGCCAGCATCCGCGCCAGCGGCTACAAAAAACGCCAAGGGTGCGAAAACACCGAAGGCAGCAAGCAAATCCGGCAAGGCTTTGCCGCGTGTAAAGGGCGGGATTGAGTCGGACCGCAAGCGTCCGGCCAAGGGCTTTTCCCGGCCGAGTAAGAAAAATCGCTAACGCCGACGGCGCCGTGTTTTCTTGACGCGGCGTCCCGGCACCGGCGTTCTACATGCGCTGAAGGAGGCTGAGCCGTCAGGTTTAGTCTTTTCAGCGCCGACTTATTTGGTGAATTATTTAGTGAAGCAGTATTTAGTGAAGAAGCAGGGCACATGAAAAGTAAAATGATTTTTGGCTTCCACGCCGTCACCTCGCGTATTCGTCACGAGGCATCGTCGGTCGAGGAATTGTATGTCGATGCGGAGCGTAACGACGCGCGCATGCGCGATCTGCTGCACGCAGCCAAGGCTGCCGGCGTACGCATCATCCAGGCTGACGACCAGCGCCTGTCGAACATTGTCGGCACGCGCCGCCATCAGGGCGTTGTCGCCAAGGCCGGCGAGCTGTCGCTGGCGCGCAATCTGGATGAGCTGCTCGATGTCGTTGAAGGTCCGCCATTGCTGTTGATCCTCGACGGCATCACCGATCCGCACAACCTCGGCGCTTGCCTGCGGGTGGCTGACGGCGCCGGCGCACATGCCGTGATCGCACCGAAGGATCGCGCAGTCGGCCTGAATGCGACCGCCGCCAAAGTCGCCAGCGGCGCAGCCGAAACGGTTCCTTACATCACTGTGACCAACCTGGCGCGCACCATGCGCGACCTCAAGGACCGCGGTGTCTGGCTGATCGGCATGGCCGACGATGCGGACAAGGATTTGTACGCGGGCGATTTCTCCGGCCCGACTGCACTCGTGATGGGCTCGGAAGGCGAAGGTATGCGCCGCCTGACGCGTGAAACCTGCGATATTCTGGTCAGCATCCCCATGTTCGGTTCGGTCGAGAGCCTGAATGTCTCCGTCGCTTCCGGCGTCTGTCTGTACGAAGCGCGCCGGCAGCGTCTGCCCAAGTAATATCGGGCAAGCCCGCCGGGATCCTCGGCGGGTAACATCCCCTCGTGTGATCCCATTCTTGACGCCAGGAAAGCCAGTCTGTCTTCGGCAAGCCTGACGGTAAACGATTAAGATTGCACATTCCGTATTTACAGCCACATTATGTTTACTCAACTTCGAGAAGATATTTCCAGCATCATTGAACGCGATCCTGCTGCGCGCAACGCCTGGGAAGTCTTAACCTGTTATCCGGGCTTGCACGCGGTGGTATTTCACCGTATCGCTCATAGCTGCTGGAATAACGGCTTGAAGTGGCTGGGGCGCTTCATCTCCCAGCTGGCGCGCTGGTTCACCGGCATCGAAATTCATCCGGGTGCGACCATCGGCCGGCGTGTCTTCATCGACCATGGCTTCGGCGTCGTGATCGGCGAGACGGCGGAAATCGGTGACGACTGTACGATCTATCAGGGCGTGACGCTGGGCGGCACCTCGCTGAACAAGGGCGCCAAGCGCCATCCTACGCTGGGCCGCGGTGTGATCATCGGCGCTGGCGCACAGGTGTTGGGCGGCTTTACCGTCGGCGATGGCGCCAAGGTGGGTTCCAATGCGGTGGTTGTCAAAGAAGTACCTCCTGGCGCAACGGCGATCGGAAATCCGGCGCGCGTGGTGCAAAAGGCTGCGCAGGATCCTCGTGAACAAGCTGCTGCGCGCATGTTTGCAGCTTACGGCGTGACGCCGAACGGCGACGATCCTTTGTCGAAGGCATTACACGGCTTGATCGATCAGGCCGCTGCGCAAGAGCATCAGATTGAAGTGATTCTTGCCGCGATCAAATCAGCCGGCATTGGTTGTGAGAAGCTGAAGGAGTTGGAGAAATTCGACGCGGCGCAGTTGAATAAACTGGTGGAGTAGTCAGCTTAGAAGCGAGTCTGCAATCGAACGCAGGAATAAAAAAGAGGAGCAGATTTGCTCCTCTTTTTTTGTTCGTAACGACAGGGCTGACTTGCTCAGCAATACCTACTTCAACTCAGTACCGACAGCATCGAAGCGATGCAGCACGCCATCGGCAGTCAGACTCATCCAGCCGCCGCGTTCAGGTTCCACGTCGTACTCCCAATCCGGCAAGACATAACGCAGACGCGTTGCTGCGCCGGATTCATCGATATGCAGGGCGGGACGATGCGTGTGTCCATGAATCAGGGTCTGTGTGCCGGTCTGCTCGTACACTCCGCGTATGGCATCGGCATTGACGTCCATGATTTCGTAGGACTTCTCCTTGTTGGCGTCCTTGCTATTCTGGCGCACGCCTTCAATGATGGCTTTGCGCTGGGCCAGCGGCATGCCGAGAAATTGCTGCTGCCAGGCTGGTTGGCGCACCTGTGCGCGAAACGCCATGTAGGCCGTGTCGTCGGTACATTGCGCATCGCCATGCGCCAGCGTGATGTCGCGGCCAACGAGATGAATGACGTGCGGGTCTTCAAGAATCGTCAGCCCGGCGGCTTCTGCAAATGCGGGACCGACCAGAAAATCACGATTGCCCGCAATCCAGTAGACAGCCACGCCGCTGTCGCTGACGCGGCGCAGTGCATTGACGATGTCGCGGTTGTAGGGCGTTTCGATATCGTCGTCACCGGCCCAGTATTCGAAGATGTCGCCGAGCAGGTAAAGCTGTTCGGCCCGGCTCGCATGCTGGTCGAGAAAGTCGTAAAACGCCTGCGTCGTGCACGGCAGGCTGGCCTGCAAATGCAGGTCGGAAATAAAAAGCGCAACCGCTTGGGGTTGCGCTGCTTGTACAGATGAAGTGTTCGTCATCGGAGAAAGTGAAAGGCGCCGACTTAGACGACTTCAGCTTTTTCGATCACGACGTCTTCAACCGGCACATCGGCGAACATGCCGGAGCGTGTGGTCTTGACAGCCTTGATCTTGTCGACGATGTCCATGCCTTCGACGACCTTGCCGAATACACAGTAGCCCCAGCCGTCCTGGCCTGGGAAGTCGAGGAAGCTGTTGTTCTTGACGTTGATGAAGAACTGCGCCGATGCCGAATGCGGCGCCGAAGTACGGGCCATGGCCAGTGTATAAGGCTCGTTCTTGAGGCCGTTCTTGGCTTCGTTCTCAACCGGGTCGTTGGTTGGTTTTTGCTTCATGCCTGGCTCGAAACCGCCGCCTTGCACCATGAAGCCATCGATCACGCGGTGGAAAATGGTGCCGGTGTAGTGACCGGAATTGACGTAGGCGAGGAAATTTTCAACAGTCTTTGGCGCTTTTTCTGCGTCCAGTTCGACCTTGAAGTTACCGTGGTTGGTGGTGAAGAGAACAGCCATGAGAATCCCTTTTGTGTAGATAATAAAAATGAAATACTAAAAACCGGCGCAGAGGCAAACGCCTGTCTGAACTTGACCTAGCTTGCTTGAGCTTACTTCAGCACAGTCGCCGACTGGATGACGACCGGCGTCACAGGCACATCGTCAAACATGCCGCTGCTGCCGGTGCGCACTTGCTTGATCTTGTCGACCACGTCGGTGCCTTGCACCACTTTGCCGAACACCGCGTAGCCCCAGCCGTCACGGCTCGGATAGTCGAGCGGACGGTTGTTGGCGACGTTGATGAAGAATTGCGCGGCCGCGGATTGCGGGTCGGACGTGCGCGCCATGGCGATAGTATACGCCTCGTTTTTCAAACCGTTCTTGGCTTCGTTCTTGATCGGGGCCTGAGTCGGTTTTTCGCGCATGTTCTGGTCGAAGCCGCCGCCCTGGATCATGAAGCTGCCGATCACGCGATGGAAGATGGTGCCGTTGTACTGGCCGCTCTTGACGTACTTCAGGAAGTTGGCGACGGTGATCGGCGCCTTGTCCGCATCCAGTTCAAGGACGATGTCGCCCATGCTGGTCTTGAGCTGCACGCGCGGCGCGTCGGCGGCATGCGCCATCAGAGCAGCGCCGGACAACGACAGGGCGGCGATGCATTGCAGCAGCTTGCGGCGGGACAGGGCTTGAATCATGGTGCTTCCTTGCTAAGTGAATGTGGTGAAAGACGGCTTGGCTTGCCGTCAATGCGCGGATCGCTCTGGTGCGGCGACGATCCGCGATGACGCTGGCGTCCGGATATGCCGATCAGGCGGCGCCTTCGTAGACGATCTTCCATTGCGATCCCTCTTTTTGCCAGTACTGGCGCTTGCGGACCGCGTTCTTGTTCTTGCCCACGGAAGTTTCCTGAACGAAGGTGCTGACGATCATCTCGTCTTTGCCTGGATAACGGTACAGGCTCAGATCACGCACTTTGACACTGGAAGGGCGCGCGCCGTTCAGGTTTTTTTGCTGGCGGCCAAACCAGGTGCTCAGGCTTTCGCCGAGGTTGGAGCGGAAAGCCGGGGAATAATTTGTCAATACCTTGTCGGCGTCAGAGGCTTCCATGTCCTGCTGCCACTGATCCATGAACTTGCTGGCGAAGCTGCGCTCCTTGTCCCATTCCGACTTGTCGACGAACTGCACGCCGTCACTGATGACGACGACCGTCTTGCCGACTTCCGCCGTCGCATACAGGCTTTGCAGATCCGGGTTGGCCAGCACTACGCAGCCGTCGGACGACAGCGGCGGGCGGCTGAAATTGTCGGATGGCGTACCGTGCAGCCAGATGCCGGAACCGCTGCGGCCGTTACGCTTGTCCCATTCGTTCGGATAATTGAGCGGCAGGGCGCCGGTACCGTAGAAATCAGGCAGTTTCGGGCCGGGGATGCGTGCGTTGACGTAGTACACGCCGATCGGTGTGCGCTGATCGCCTTCACGCGACTTGTTGACGCCGTAGCGGCCCTGCGAAATGTAATAGTCGGTCATGAACTTGAGCTGACCGCCCTGATTTTCGTAGACGTACATGCGCGAACGCGAAGTGTCGACCACCAGCACGTTCTTCTGGTCGTCGCCTACCTGCAGGACCGGCTTGGGAATCAGGCTGGGATTGGGACGCTCCTGCAGCGAACGGATGCGCACCATGGCTTCGGCGCGCAGGTCTTTCAGCTTGTCGGCAGGCGCATCGGCGATGGCGCCGAAGCTTTTGACCGGGCGTACATGCATCATCAGCAGGTCGCCGCGTACCAGATGGCCCAGACGGAAGTGCGGATAAGCCGCAACCAGCGCATCAGCCTTGGCCTGCGCTTCCTGCAGACGGTTGTTGCCGAGGTCTTTATAAACTTCGATCAGCAAGGCTTCCGGGTCGGGCTTGCGCATCTCCGACTGCAAGGCTTGCGGCGGTATTGCCGAAGAGGAAGCAACGCTGCCTGCAACCGGCGTCAATGCCAGGCAAGCCAGAATCAGCCGTACAAGAGCTGATGGCAAGGGCAGACCCTTGCCTTGATGTGCAGCGAAACGAACCATTACCCTCCCGAGCGCTCCTGTTTGATCAGCCACTTATTGCCCTGTTTGACCAGGATCAGTGTCTTGCGGCTGTTTACTGTCAGACGGTTGGAATTATATATCTGACGGAAGCGGACGGTGGCGGTGTCGTTTTTAATCGTGACTTGCGGGACGTCGACCTTGACGCTGATATGGCCTTTTTCCTCGATACGGGCGCGGCGTTCGTCAGCCCATTCCTTGCGCGATTCACCCTTCGGCGTCTGGAAATCACCGGCGTAAGCCGCCAGGTAGGACTTCACATCCATATCACTCCAGGCTTTGGCCCAGTTATTGACGGCGCTGATGACGACAGCCTTGTCTTTGTCGGCACGGGCGGCTTCGGCGGCTTTTTCAGCTTTCTCGGCGGCCTTCTCAGCAGCTTTGTCTGCTTTGCTTGGCTTTTCCGTCTTGTCTGCCGGCTTTTCAGCAGGTTTCTCAACAGGCTTTTCGACCGGCTTCTCTACCGGTTTTTCAACTGGCTTCGGTTTTTCGACAGGAGCAGGCGCCGGTTTCACCGGGGCGACAGGCTCAGGTTTTGGTTCCGGCTTCTTTACTTCAGGCGCCGGAGCTGGTGTCGGCACCGGATTAACCGGATTAGCCGGTGCTGCAGGCGCAGTTGCAGCCGGCGACTTGCTGCCGTTTGTATTGGCGCTCGCCAGCTTGGGAATGGTGCCGCCGGTGATATTGCCGGTCAGGGTGCGCACCAGCGTCAGTTTCGGCTGCGGCACATTGCTGCCCGGATCGATCTGCAAGGCCTTGTCGTAGGCCTGGCTAGCCAGCTTGGCGTAGACGTCGCCGAGATTTTCCAGCGCCGTGGCGTACGTAGGGTTGGTGTGAATGGCCATGTCCAGCGTGGCGCGCGCCTTGTCGTACTGACCATTGGCAGCGTACAGCACGGCCAGATTGTTATACGGTTCGGGCAGATCGGGGAAGTCTTCGGTCAGCTTGCTGAAGATGGCGATTGCCTCGGCGGACTTGTTCTGTTCTGCTAAGATCAGGCCTTTCACAAAGCGCATTTGCGCGTCGCGCGGGTGCTTTGCCAGAACGGCGTCGGTTTTTGCCAGCGCTTCGGGGTATTGCCCTGCACGCATGAGTTTGCTGATGTCTGAGACTTCGCTTGCTTGCGCCGAGTAGATTGCGGCGATCAGGCCGGATAGAATGACGGTCTTGCTCAAAATGCCACGCAATGCATTGCGATATGGGTGCGGAGATGCAAGAAGCATGGTTTTCATCAATGCTATACTCAAACGAAAAGACGCATTTTATCAAAGAAGCACTACAAAAAGGGTTTTGGCAATCGTGTTGTATTCATGTTGTTTACCGCTATAAAAGAATAAGCGCGGGCGCATTGAACCGTGCTGGCCGATGGCGATCAGCGCCGTCCCCTCAGCATGACGAAATACACTACGAATAACTGCCGGAACCGATATTTCCCATCCATGAGCAATCTGAAAATCTACAACACGCTGGCGCGTGATAAGCAGGTCTTTTCCCCAATCGAACCAGGCAAAGTCCGTCTTTACGTGTGCGGCATGACGGTCTACGACTATTGCCACCTTGGCCACGCGCGCGTGATGGTGGTGTTCGACATGGTGCAGCGCTGGCTGCGCGCGACCGGCTTTGACGTAACTTATGTGCGCAACATCACCGATATCGACGACAAGATCATTCATCGCGCCATCGAAAATCGCGAAACCATCGGCCAGCTGACCCAGCGTTTCATCGACGCCATGGACGAAGACTCGGCCGCGCTCGGCGTGCAAAGACCGGATCACGAGCCTCGTGCTACTGCCTACGTGCCGCAGATGCTGGAATTGATCCAGAAGCTGCAAAAGAACGGTCTGGCCTATCAGGGGAGCGACGGCGACGTGAACTATTCCGTACGCGATTTCCCGGGTTACGGAAAATTGTCCGGAAAATCTCTGGACGACCTGCGCGCCGGCGAGCGCGTCGACGTCAACACCGGCAAGCGCGATCCGCTCGACTTCGTCTTGTGGAAAGCCTCCAAGGAAAACGAACCCGCCGAAGTGAAATGGGACTCGCCCTGGGGCAAGGGACGTCCGGGCTGGCATATCGAATGTTCGGCCATGGCCAACGATTTGCTGGGTGATCATTTTGACATCCACGGTGGCGGCCAGGATTTGCAATTCCCGCATCATGAGAACGAAATCGCCCAGTCGGAAGGTGCGCACCAGCACGGCTTCGTCAATTATTGGATGCACAATGGATTTGTACGTGTCGACAATGAAAAAATGTCGAAATCGCTCGGCAATTTCTTTACCATTCGGGATGTGCTGAAAAAGTATGATCCTGAAGTGGTACGCTTTTTCATCCTGCGCGCGCACTATCGCAGCCCGCTGAATTATTCGGATGCGCATCTGGATGATGCACGGGTGGCCTTAACCAGGTTTTACACGGCATTGAAAGATGTCGCCGTAGACGATGTGGCGACGGTGGATCAGACTGAAGTGCATGCAGTACGTTTTGCCGAAGCGATGAATGATGATTTCAATACGCCGGTCGCGATTGCGGTATTGTTCGATCTCGCCAATGAAGTCAACAAGACCAAATCGCCTGCGCATGCACGGCAATTGAAGGCATTGGCCGGCGTTATCGGGTTGTTGCAGCGTCCGGCAGAGGATTTTCTGAAGGCCCGTGTCGGCGGTAATGCAGACGGACTTTCCGAAGCGGAGATTGAAGAAAAGATCGCGGCGCGCGTCGCCGCCAAAAAAGCTAAGAATTTCGCTGAAGCAGACGGCATCCGTGCCGAACTCGCTGCGGCAGGCGTGATTCTCGAAGACAAACCAGGCGGTCTTACCGAATGGCGACGAGGCTGACAAGAATGACAAAAAACAATCCGGCTGATCAGGCGATCAGCGTACCGGCGTACTGGGAGGACGCCAAGGCCGAGCTGATGAAGCGCGATCGCATCATGCGCAAGCTGATTCCGCAGTTCGGAGACTTGCAGCTGACCGGTCGCGGCGATGCGTTTACCACGCTGGCGCGCTCCATCATCGGCCAACAGATTTCCACCAAGACCGCGCAAGCGGTGTGGCAGCGTTTCCTGGAAGAATGTCCAAAATGCACGCCGTTGCAGGTTTTAAAGGCAGGCCCTGAGAATCTTGTCGCCTGCGGCCTGTCCAAACGCAAGGCGGAATACATTCTCGACCTCGCCAATCACTTCAAGGCCAAGACCGTCCATCCCGACAAATGGGCGGAGATGGAAGACGAAGACGTCATTGCCGAGATGCTGCAGATCCGCGGCCTGGGCCGCTGGACAGCCGAGATGTTTTTGATATTTAATCTGCTGCGACCGAATGTCCTGCCTCTGGATGATCCGGGGTTGCTCAAGGGCATCAGCAACAGTTATTTTTCCGGCGAACCGGTGTCGCGCAGCGATGCGCGCGAAGTCGCCGCCAATTGGGAGCCGTGGCGCACTGTTGCCACGTGGTATCTGTGGCGCAGCCTGGATTCCACTGCCTCCTGAAGAACTAGCCAAGCGGCTGCTGCGATCGCCATGTTGACGATGCGGCAACGCGAATAGGGCGGCGAGGGCTGTTATACTCCCGCCTGTTCATGAAAATGCGTAAAGGAATACGATGAGCAAGTCGACAACGACATTTCTGGGTTTCGAGCAGGCAATTGCCGAGCTGGACGCCAAAATCGAGGAGTTGCGCTTTGTGCAAGACGACTCGGCAGTCGATATCTCGGAAGAGATTGAGCGCCTGGTCAAGAAGAGCCAGCAACTGACCAAAGATATCTACGCCAAGCTGACCCCATGGCAAGTGTCGCAAATCGCACGTCATCCGCAGCGTCCCTACACCATGGACTACGTGAATGAAATCTTTACCGACTTTCACGAGTTGCACGGCGATCGTACTTACGCCGATGACTTGTCGATCGTTGGCGGTCTGGCGCGTTTCAACGGCCAGGCCTGCATGGTGATCGGTCACCAAAAGGGACGCGATACCAAAGAACGCGCCATGCGCAATTTCGGCATGCCGAAACCAGAAGGCTATCGCAAGGCCATGCGCCTGATGAAGGTCGCCGAAAAATTCAATCTGCCGATCTTTACCTTCGTCGACACGCCGGGCGCATTCCCGGGCATCGATGCGGAAGAGCGCGGCCAGTCCGAAGCGATCGGCCACAACCTCTACGTCATGGCTGAACTGAAAGTTCCGCTGATCGCCACCATCATCGGTGAAGGCGGTTCCGGCGGCGCGCTGGCGATTGCCGTCGGCGACTCGGTCCTGATGCTGCAATACGCGACGTATTCGGTGATCTCGCCGGAAGGCTGCGCATCGATCCTGTGGAAGACCGCCGACCGCGCCTCCGACGCCGCCGAAGCGCTCGGTCTGACTGCGCATCGTCTGAAGGCCATGGGCCTGATCGACAAGATCGTCAACGAACCGCTGGGCGGCGCCCATCGCGATCCTAAGCAAATGGCGTCGCTGCTCAAGCGCGCGCTGGCCGACACGCTGCGTCAGTTCCAGGGCGTCAAGACCAAGGAACTGATGGCGGCTCGTCACGAAAAGCTGATGAGCTACGGCAAGTTCAAGGAATTGAATACGCAAGAGTAAGACGCGTATGGCCGTGCAGTGAGCTGAGAAGGCATCGCCGTTCAGCAAACGCAGCAGGCACAGCAACATCCGCATGGCGGCATAAACTCTGGTTTGTGCCGCCATTGCAGTTTCTAAGCAGTGCGAATTTGTTGGCTGCGTATTGATCGCCTCGCTTGCAATTTCCATCTTCCGTTTGCACGAAAGCTCTACATGTCTGCCTCTGCCTCCTCCGGCGCCAAGCTCACCCTCGGGCAAGAACTGACGCAAGCATTGCAGGCGCTGGTTTCGGCCGGCAACGGCGATGCAGAGTTCTCTGCCGCGTTTTCCAGCGCATTCCCGGCGATCGCCATTGCTTATAGCGGCGGCCTGGATTCCAGCGTGCTGCTAGATCTTGCTGCCGTCTTTGCGCGCGAGCAAGGCGTGCGCCTGTTTGCGTTTCATATTCATCACGGCATCAGCGTCAACGCCGACAGCTGGCAGGAACATTGCCGTCGCCAATGTGAACAGGTCGGCGCCGTTTTCGATACGCGCAATATCGCGCTCAAGGACCTCGACAAGAGCGGCGTCGAAGAGGCCGCCCGCATCGGTCGCTATCACGCGCTCGGCGAGCTGTGCCGCGTGCATGGCGTCACCTTGCTGCTGACGGCGCATCATCAGGACGATCAGGCGGAAACCATCTTGCTGCAGCTGTTGCGCGGCTCCGGGGTGGCAGGGATGTCGGGTATGGATCAGGCCAATGCCGCAGCGAACTTGCTCGGCAATGATCGGCTGTTGCTGGCGCGGCCGTTGCTCAATGCATCACGTGCGCAGCTGGAACACTACGCTGAGGTGCAGTCGCTGCCGTTCGTCGATGACGAATCGAACAACGACACGCGCTATGTACGCAATGCTTTACGGCATCGGATCATGCCGGCGCTGGCCGAACTGTTTCCCGGTTTTCAGGAGCGCTTTACGCGTTCCGCCAGTCACGCGCAATCGGCGCAGCGCTTGCTGGTGACGCTCGCGCAGCAAGATCTGGTTGCGTGTCTGGATGGTGAATACCTGAGCGTGCCGGCCCTGCGCAAGCTCGACATTGATCGAATCGACAATCTCTTGCGGCACTGGTTTGCCTTGCGCAATTTGCGTATGCCTTCATCGGCATGGTTGCTGGAATTGCGCACGCAATTGCTGGAAGCGAAGTCCGATGCGCAATTGTGCGTCACGCATCCGGATTGCCATATCCGGCGTTATCGTGATCGTGTCTTTCTGACGCCGCGCCGTCCGGCCTTTGACGAGAATGCGGATCCATTGGAATTCGTCTGGCGCGGTGAGCCGAAACTGCATTTTCCGCACTTTGCCGGCAGCTTGTTTTTCGATGTCGCCGATGTGGGATTCGATGCGGGGTGGTTGCGCGAGCAGCAGTTGTCCGTGCGCCTGCGCAGCGGTGGCGAGCGCGTCAAGCTGGCGTGGAATCGTCCGACCAAGAGCGTCAAGTATCACTATCAGGCGATGGATATTCCTGCGTGGGAGCGTCCGTATTTGCCAATGGTGTTTGTCGGCGAGCAGATCTTGTACGCGGCGGGCATCGGTATGGATTACCATGCACAGCGTGAAACGATAGGCGGAGAGAGTGCCCCTCAGGAGGCGCGCATCGCTTTGCGATGGCAGGCAGATCTGAACTGACGTCGTCACATCGGATGCGCACCGGTAAGCAAGCGCAAACAGCTAACCGCAGACAACAAAACGGCTTGCCATGTTCAGTGGCAAGCCGTTTTGTTTTTACTCCCTGAGCTTTTATTTCACGGCATTCACGCCATGAGGATGTCTACCCAGACTTACTTAGTCTTGGCAGGAGCAGCATCAGTTGCAGGCTTGGCCGCGGGTGCTTCTGCAGCCTTTTCCTTCTTGGCAGTGTGCTTCACTTTCTTATGCTTGGCCGCATGTTCAGCCTTTGGTGCGGCTGTTGTCGCTGCTGGCGCCGTAGTTGCGGCTGGTGTTGCCGGAGCCGCAGGCGCGCCGGTTTGGGCGAACACTGGCAGAGCCAAAGCGGAGAGCAGGGTAGCGACGATGATGGATGTCGATTTCATGGTGGTTTTCCTTTAATAAGTTTCTTGAATCAAGCTGTTAGTTCAGCTCATGCGTGTTTGGTTGAGACTGCTTGTGCTTACTTACTCTTAGTTGCTCTTACTTGGTCTTGGCTGGAGCAGCTTCACTTGTCGAAGCAGGTTTGGCGGCTGTCGTTTCAGCGGCCTTCGCCTTCTTAGCAGTGTGCTTTGCCTTGGTGTGCTTGGCTGTTGCCTTCGGTGCTGCGGTTGCAGCAGCAGGCGTGGTCGCAGCAGGAGCGGCTGCTGGTGCGGCAGGCGCGCCGGTTTGAGCGAACACTGGCAGTGTCAGAGCGGAGAGCAGAGCAGCAACGATGATGGATTTCGAGTTCATGGCAATTTTCCTTAAAGAGAAGTTTTTCAGTCTCGGCGTTTGCTTGATCAGCTTGTTTGCTGCGCCTTACTTCCATTAACGAACCTGCCACCGAAGCGACGACGTCAAAGTGTTTCAAAAGATGTCATATTTGTAAGCGTCTGTTGCTGACGTTTTTCACCGCTCATTTGTTACTGGACGCGCATCATGAAAACGGCCATCCATGTGAACCGAACAAGCCGACCAGCCCGATCACGATCAGGTAGATGGCGATGATGAAGTTGAGCAGGCGCGGCATCACCAGGATCAGAATGCCGGCAATCAGCGCCACCAGCGGGCCGAAGGAAAGATGGATGTTCATGTCGTACTCCTTATTGATTTATTCGGATTCATTTTTAAATGGAACAACGATATCCGTCAGATGACAATCCGGCCGCGGAGTTCAGATCAGGCGAGCAGGTGTTTAGCGAATTGCTGCCGTAGTCCTTATAATGCTGGTCTGATTATTTGCTGAAAGTAGGGCATGGCTTTTCAAACGTGGTTTGCATTTTTTCTGGCGGCTTGCCTGATTGCTATCTCTCCCGGCTCGGGCGCAGTCTTGTCAATGAGTCATGGATTGAACTACGGCGTACGCAGAACCAGCGCCACGATTCTCGGCCTGGAAATCGCGCTGGTGCTGATTCTCGTGATTGCCGGCGCCGGCGTCGGTTCGCTGCTGGTGGCATCGGAAGCTGCTTTCAACACCATCAAGATTCTTGGCGCGGCCTATCTGATTTATCTCGGCTGGTCACAATGGCGCGCGCCGGTGCATATCGATGAAAAGAAAGCGGTGCGTCCGGTGGTCGCCACGGCTTGGTGGCAGCGCGCCATGACCGGTTTCCTGACCAATGCCACAAATCCGAAAGGTATCGTTTTCATGGTCGCGGTGTTGCCGCAGTTCATTAATCATGACCAGCCGCTGTGGCTGCAATTGCTTCTGATGGCGATCACCATGGTTGCTGTTGATCTGGTGGTGATGCATGGCTATGCCTTCGCGGCGAGCCGCATGCAACGCTTCTTCCGCGATGCGAAGGCGGTCAAGGTGCAGAACCGCTTTTTCGGAGGTGTGCTGATGCTGGTTGGTGCAGGCTTGTTCTTTTTCAAGCGCAGCCAGTCCTGAGCGGCGATGGTGTGCGAGTAATCACGTCGTAATCGCGGTCGTAGTCGCTTGGACAAAAAAAGCCCGTATGAGACAGAGTCTGATACGGGCTTTTTGCTGTGCGCCCGGCAGGCGGGCGCTGGTGCTGCAGAAATACGTGCCGAAGTGCCGGCGACGTATCGCATTACTTGCACTTACTTGTCTTTTTTCAAGCATTCTTTCATGAAGGCTTTGCGATCATCGCCTTTCTTGCCGGTGGCGTCCTTGTTGCAGCTCTTCATCTTGTCTTGTTGAGTCACTGGTGCGGCTGGCGCAGCAGGCTTGTTGGACAAACAATCTTTCATGAAAGCTTTACGCTCATCGCCTTTTTTACCGGTGGCGTCCTTGTTACAGGAGGTCATTTTGCTCTGTTGGGCCGTTTGCGCCATGGCGACAGGGCTGAACAGGAAGACGGGAGCGATGATGGTGACGGCGGCGATGGCGGCGAGCAGCTTTTTCATGGGTTTCTCCAATAAGGGATAACGTGGTTGGTGCGATTCTGATACCGTGTTCTGCGCTTTGAGGCATTACAGCATGAAATGTATTGCCTGCCTATGAACGTTTGCCAAACCGCCTGCGTTGACAGCCTCCAGGGCTAGCGTGGGCAAGTGATGTCGCCCTCGGGGCAGGACGACAGTGCTTTGAGCTCCTTGGTGCGTTCCTGGGTCTTCTGGGTCAGGCAGGATTGCAGCGCCATGCCGTGCGCCGAGCTGCCGGTGCCGGAACTGGCATACTTGCAGGAAAGATCGCGGTATTTGATCCATGCCAGCTGGACATCGCGGATCTGGTTTTGCTGAGCCTTATTGAGGCGATTACGGTAATCGATGTAGGTCTGGTTCAGTTCGGCATCGGCTTTGTTCAGCGCTTGCGAGCTGCATGCATCCATATCGCTTTGCGTCGTGGCCTTGTCGCAATCGAGTGCGTGGGCGGCGATGCTCAGTGTCGATAGTGATAGCAGGGCGGCAATGCGCCATAAAGATAATTTCATTTCTTTCCTCAACTTTGACTGGTGATGAGTGTCTACCCGATAGGCGACATTGGCAAGTTGTCTGCGAGCTGCAACGTGTAAATGTACAGGCATGCAGACTGGCGTCGGTGTCACTTGTACGACGCGGCAGGTTCTTAGAAGGTTCGTACTGTATTGAGTTCAATCAAAGATGGAGCAGAGAAATGTCAATTAACTGGATCGCAGCGCTCAAACTGATACCTTGGTCGGACGTCGTGCAGGCGACCCCTACGGTCGTCCAAGGCGCAAAAGACTTATGGTCCCGCACCAAGAGATCAAAGGCCAAAGCTGTTCGCACCGAAGAAGAAAATCCGGTCAAAGCCGGCAGTATCGAGGATCTGGCGCAACGCGTCGCCCAGCTGGAATCCGAGCAACTGGAAGCATCCGCCCTGATCAATACGCTCGCGGAACAAAACGCGCAGCTGGTCGCTGCATTGGACAATCTGCGGACGCGAATGAAGACGTTGTACGCCATATGCGTCTTGCTGGCGCTGGGCGGCGTCGCGCTGTGGCTGCGATAGCCGGCGTGCGGCGCGTGCATCGCATGGTGCCCGTCAGCAAGGATTTTTCAACAGGATTACCATAGCCGGGCGTTGTTATCCGCATCATCACCTCAACTTTGATCACCGTCACTGTTTCTCCTCCGGCAGCAGACTCAGGCTGCAAACTCGGTTTTATAGAAATTGCAGCAGCGCTGCCGTATTGTGCATGTCTTCCATCGGCCTCCCGAACAGAAAGGATTCATCATGTTGACATCCCTAGGTTATGCAGCGAAAACCGCAGAGTCCGCTCTCGCGCCTTACAAGTTTGAACGCCGCGATCCCGGCGCCCACGATGTGCAAATCGAGATCATGTATTGCGGCGTTTGCCATTCCGATCTTCATACAGCACGCAATGAATGGCACAACACGGTCTACCCGGTCGTGCCCGGCCATGAAATCATCGGCCGCGTCACCAAGGTCGGTTCCCACGTCAAGCAGTTCAAGGAAGGGCAAGTGGTCGGTGTCGGCTGTATGGTCGATTCCTGTCAATCCTGCGCCAGCTGCGCCGAAGGGCTGGAGCAATATTGTGAGAACGGTTTCACCGGCACTTATAACGCCGAGGAAAAACACATCGGCGGCGTAACCTACGGCGGTTACGCCAACAACATCGTGGTCAGCGAAAAATTCGTGCTGCATGTTTCCGAAAAACTCGATCCGGCAGCCGTTGCGCCTTTGTTGTGCGCAGGCATTACCACTTATTCGCCGCTGCGGCACTGGAAGGTCGGCAAGGGCCACAAGGTCGGCATCGTCGGTCTCGGCGGTCTTGGTCATATGGGCGTCAAGATCGCCCACGCCATGGGGGCACATGTCGTGCTCTTCACCACATCGCCGGGCAAGGCCGCGGATGCGCTAAAGCTCGGCGCCGACGAAGTCGTGATTTCAAAAGACGCCGATCAGATGGCGCAGCATCTGAACAGCTTCGACTTCATCCTCAACACCGTGGCGGCCCCGCATGACCTCGATGCCTTCATGGTGCTGCTCAAGCGCGACGGCACCATGACGCTGGTCGGCGTGCCTGAGCTGCCGCATCCTTCGCCATCGGTCGGCAACCTGATCTTCAAGCGCCGCCATCTGGCCGGCTCGCTCATCGGCGGCATCAAGGAAACGCAAGAGATGCTGGATTTCTGCGCCGAACATGACATCACCTCCGAGATCGAGATGATCAAGATCCAGGATATCAACACCGCCTATGAGCGCATGCTCAAAAGCGACGTCAAGTATCGTTTTGTGATCGATATGGCATCGCTGGCCGCCTGACGAGTTAAGACAGGATAGTGCTGCGGTGATGTGGCATGCGCTATCCTGTCGACAAATTTGCTTTCACTTCATTTCCGTTTCTTTACTTTCCTCCCGGGCAGGACCTGCATGTTTTCTTTATCGTTGCGTATGACGCGCCGTGACTGGCGCGCCGGCGAATTGCGTTTCCTTCTGATTGCCTTGATCGTCGCCGTCGCGGCCTTGTCCTCGGTCGGTTTTTTTGTCGATCGCATGCGCGCAGGATTGGTCCGGGACGCACATCAACTGCTGGGAGCCGATTTGCTGGTCGGAGCGGATCAACCCCTGCGGCCCGAGTGGCAGGACAAGGCGGTGCAGTCCAACCTTCACATGGCGCAAACCGTGGTTTTCCCCAGCATGGCGATCGCGGGCGAGGGGGATGTGGCGCGTTCCATCCTGTCGTCGATCAAGGCGGTCTCAGATGCTTACCCCTTGCGCGGCCAGCTCAAACTTGCCGATGCGGCAGGTGGTGTGGACCGCGTCGCTGACGGCGTGCCGCCGGCAGGCAGCGTCTGGGTCGATCCGAATATTCTCTCCGCTTTGCAGGTCAAGGTAGGCGACATGCTCAAGCTGGGCGACAAATCATTTCGCATTGCGGCGGCTATTGCTGTGGAGCCGGACCGCGGGAGTGCCTTCGTCAACTTTGCGCCGCGCGTGATGCTGGCCATGCCTGACCTTGCGGCGACCGGTCTGGTGCAATACGGTTCGCGTGTCACCTATCGTCTGCTGCTGTCCGGCACACCTGCATCTGTGCAGTCGTATCAGCAGTGGCTGCAAAAGACTATCGACGACAGCAACATCAAAGGCGTGCGCATCGAATCGTTGGAATCCGGTCGTCCCGAAATGCGCGCTACGCTGGATCGCGCCGAGCAATTCCTCTCGCTGGTCGGTTTGTTGTCGGCGCTGCTGGCGGCAGTCGCAGTGGCGATGGCAGCGCGCCGTTTCATGCTGCGCCATCTCGATGCCTGCGCCATGCTGCGTTGTTTCGGCATGACGCAAAATCAGGTCACGCTGATGTACCTGCAAGAATTCATTCTGGTCGGTCTGGTCGGTAGTGCGCTGGGTGTGCTGCTGGGCTTTGCCGCCCATTTCGTCTTGCTGGAATGGCTGGGGCGTTTCATGCCGACAGCCTTGCCGCCCGCCAGCTGGTGGCCGGCAGTACAGGGGATCGCGATTGGATTGCTGCTACTGGTGGGCTTCGCCTTGCCGCCGCTTTTGCAGCTGCGCAACGTGCCGCACAACCGGGTTATCCGGCGCGAATCGTCGGCGCCCAAAGCAATGAGCATCGCGACCTATATCCTGGGCGTGGCCGTCTTCACTGGTTTGTTGCTGTGGCAGGCGGGCGACGTCAAGCTGGGCGCCATGACGGCAGCGGGTTTCCTCGGCGGTTTCGCTTTGTTTGCGTTGATCGCGTGGGCTTGCCTCAAGAGCGTGCAGTCGTTGCGCGGCTTGTTAGATAACCAGAGCTGGCGGTTTGCGATTGACGGCCTGCAGCGCCGTCCGGGCGCCACCACGATGCAGATCGTCGCATTGGGATTGGGTTTGATGGCACTGCTGCTGCTCACGGTGATCCGTGGCGACCTGATCGGCGCATGGCGCCAGTCGACGCCGGCCGATGCACCGAATCGCTTCGTGATCAACATCCAGCCCGACCAGAAAGACATCGTCGAGCAAAAGCTGGTGCAGGAAGGATTGCAAAAGGTGCAGCTGTATCCGATGATCCGCGGTCGTCTGGTGCAGATCAACGGCAAACCGGTGACCAACGACACTTATCAGGAAGACCGCGCCAAGCGTCTGGTCGATCGCGAATTCAATCTGTCCACCATGCGCGACGTGCCGGCGCAAAACACGATTGTCGGCGGCAAATGGTACGACGACAGCAAGCCGGAAGCCTCGGTGGAAGAGGGCCTGGCAAAGACGCTCAAGCTGAAGCTGGGCGATCAGTTGCAGTTCGATATCGCAGGCCAGTTGGCGACCGTGCCGATCACGAGCATTCGCAAGCTGGAGTGGGGTTCGTTGCGTGTCAATTTCTTCGTGATCATCAATCCGGCGGCGATGAAAGACATGCCGCAGACCTGGATCACCGCCTTCCATTTGCCAGACGCCAAGGCGGGTCTCGGCAATGTGCTCACGCGCGACTATCCCAATCTGACGGTTGTCGATATCGGCAGCGTGCTCAAGCAGATTCAGGACATCGTCGACCAGGTGATTGCCGCAGTGGAATTCCTGTTTTTGTTCACGCTGACGGCCGGTGTGCTGGTCTTGTATGCCGCGCTGGTCGGCACTCAGGATGAGCGGGTACGCGAGGCCGGCTTGCTGCGTGCGCTGGGCGCCACGCGCAAGGAGCTGGCGAGAGCGCAGCGCATCGAGGTCATGCTGATCGGCAGCGTGGCCGGTTTGCTGGCTTCCAGCGGGGCCGCCGGCATCGGCTGGGCGCTGGCGCATTACGTGTTCGACTTCGAATGGAGCTTCAGCCCCTGGCTGTGGGTTACGGGCGGTGCGATCGGGATTGCCTGCGCGGTGTTTGGCGGCTGGGCCGGATTGCGTAGCGTTCTGGCAAGACCGCCGCTTCAGACCTTGCGCGAAGCATAAATATCGCCCGCAAAGACCGGGCTGAACGGGCAGCCGGACGGCAGCTGCGCTATCATCTCGGTCTATGCAAATTGAAGACCCCAATCAACCGACTGTCTACGACATGATCGGCGGCGCGGACAAGCTGCGCGAAATGGTGGATCGTTTTTACGATCTGATGGACCTTGAGCCGGAGTTCGCCGGCATCCGCGCGCTGCACCCACTCTCACTGGACGGATCGCGCGACAAAACCTACTGGTTCTTGTCCGGCTGGAGCGGTGGCCCCAATCTGTATATTGAGCGTTTCGGCCATCCTTTTTTGCGGGCTCGTCATTTGCCGTTCGCCATCGGTATTTCTGAACGCGATCAATGGCTGCGCTGCATGGCGTGGGCGATGGAAGACACCGGTCTCGACGAAACACTGCGCACCAGGCTGATGGAGTCTTTCTTCCAGACAGCCGACTGGATGAGAAACAAGCCTGAATAAGCGTTATTTGAAGCAATAATCAGAAACATACATGACACAAACTGAACTGATCCTCATCGCCCTCATAGCTGTCGGCATCGTGCTGCAAGTGCTGATCCTGATGCGCAGCCGCGGCGGCGTTGATATCGCCACGCCCCTGCAGCAGGTGAAAAGCGAACTGCAACGCCACCAGCAAGACCTGGCCGAACGCAGCGAACGCGAATTGCGCGAGCAGATGCAGAGTAATGCACAGAACACGCGCCAGGAACTCGGCAGCAATTTCGGCCAGTTGCAACAGACGCTGGCGGCGCAGATGACCAGCGTGGCGACCTTGCAGAACAACCAGATCGACAGCTTTGCTCAGCAACTGGTCAAGCTTAACGAGACCAATGCGCAGCAACTCGACGGCATGCGCCAGACCATGAATTTGCAGGCGCAAGCCAGCCGCGAAGAGCAGGCCGCTTCGCTCAAGCGTTTCGGCGACACGCTCAATCAGACGCTGTCTACGCTGACCGAATCTAACGCGCAGCGCATGGCGGAAGTACGCGCGACGCTGGAAGCGAAGATCAAAGACCTGCAGCTCGACAACGGCAATCGCCTTGAAGAGATGCGCAAAACCGTCGACGAAAAACTGCACGCGACATTGGAACAGCGTTTGGGCGAATCCTTCAAGCTGGTGTCCGACCGTCTCGACAAGGTGCATCAGGGCCTGGGCGAGATGCAGCAGCTGGCCATCGGCGTCGGCGATCTGAAGCGCGTTCTGACCAACGTCAAGACGCGCGGCACCTGGGGGGAAGTCCAACTGGAAATGCTGCTGGAACAAATGCTCACGCCCGATCAGTACGCCAAGAACGTCGAGACCGTACCCAACACCGGCGAGCGCGTCGAATTCGCCATCAAGCTGCCCGGCAACGACGACGGCGGCACGCCGGTCTGGATGCCGATCGACGCCAAATTCCCGAAAGAACAGTACGAACGCCTGGCAGAAGCCGCTGATCGTGCGGATGCTGAAGGCGTGGCGCAGGCAGGGCGCGAGCTGGAACGGGCAGTGCGGGGCGAAGCCAAAACCATCGCCGAAAAATATCTGTCGCCGCCACTTACTACCGACTTCGCGATTCTGTTCCTGCCGACCGAAGGTCTGTATGCCGAAGTCATGCGTCGTCCCGGCTTGTCGGATGATCTGCAGCGCACCCATCGCGTCAGCATCGCCGGTCCGTCGACTTTGTCTGCCTTGCTGAATAGCTTGCAGATGGGCTTCCGCACACTGGCGCTGGAAAAGCGTTCGTCGGAAGTGTGGCAAGTGCTGGGCGCAGTGAAGACCGAATTCACCAAGTTTGGCGACGTGCTGGCCGCAACCAAGAGCACGCTGGAACGCGCCGCCAAAAATATCGAGCAGGCCGAAACGCGGACCCGCCAGATGTCGCGCAAGCTGAAATCGGTAGAGGCTTTGCCGAGCGACACTGCGCAGAAGTTGCTGGGTACGGCAGAGCCGGAAGTCGACGGCGACGGTCAGAGCGAATTGCTGTAACTACAGTCTGTCGTCCCAGCGAAGGCCAGGACCCAGTGTCGTATGGGCCTTGTGAGACCGATAAAGACTCAGCGAATCAACAACTTCATCAACAGCGCAAACGCCTTGCCATAAGGCGGGCTGAACAGCCGCATCGCATTGATGCGGCTCTGTCTGAACACCGGCTTCATGTGTGAAAAACGCCGGAAGCCTTCTTCCCCATGATACGCACCGATGCCGGACGCGCCGACGCCACCGAAGGGCAAGTCCTCCTGCGCTATATGCAGCAGCGTGTCGTTGACGGTGACGCCGCCGGAGACGGTTTGTTGCAGCACCCGGTCAATGATGCGTGAGTCCTGATCGAATACATACAGCGCCAGCGGGCGCGGCCCGGCGTTGACTGCAGCAATGGCGTCGCCGATCTTTTCATAAGTGACCAGCGGCAGCAGCGGGCCGAAAATTTCTTCCTGCATGATGCGCGCATCGGCTGCGGCCTGCATCACCACAAGTGGCGGCAGCAGGCGCGTCGATGCGTGCGGCGCGCGTTGGCTCAGTGGAGTCAGCACTGCGCCACGCTGCTGGGCATCGCTGCACAGCAATGCCAGACGGTCGTAGTGGCGCTGATTGACGATGCTGGTGTAGTCGTCGGTGGGCAGGCGTTCGTCATTGAGGGACGGATAAATCCGCGCCACCACATCGCGCGCGCAATCGATGAAGGCTTGCTCGCGCCCTTTAGGCAGGAGTACATAGTCGGGAGCGATGCAGGTCTGGCCGGCGTTCAGCAACTTGCCGCTGATGATGCGCGTGACCGCATGGCGGAAGTCGGCGGACGGCCCGATGATGGCAGGCGACTTGCCGCCCAGTTCCAGTGTCACCGGCGTCAGGTTGGCGCTGGCGGCGCGCATGACTTCACGGCCAACAGCCGTCGAGCCGGTAAAGACCAGATGGTCGAAGGGCAGGGTGCAGAATTCTTGCGCCAGCGCGACGTCGCCATCACCGTCTCCATGAATGACGGCGATTTCATCGTCGGAAAAGGATTGCCGGATCAACTGATCGAACAGCGCGCCGAATGCAGGCGTGTATTCCGACAGTTTGATCATGGCCAGATTGCCGGCCGCAAGCGCGCAACTGAGCGGACCGATGGTCAGCAGCAGCGGGTAATTCCACGGTGTGATAATGCCGACGACACCCAGAGGCTGCGGTAGCAAGGTATTGCGCGCGGGCTTGTACCAGATGGACGTGCGCCGCGATTGCGGCTGCATCCAGATATGGCCGTGCGCCAGCGCATGATCGATGGCTTGCAGGCTGGTGAAGACTTCCAGGAATTGGGTTTCGTGCTGCGAGCGGTTGCCGAAGTCATGGCTGATGGCTGTGGCGACATCGTGCTTGTGGCGGATCAGCAGATGGCGCAGGCGCTGCAATCTGTCGCGGCGCAACTCCCATGAGACAGTTAATTCGGCACGCGCATGGTCGTGCAGTTGGCGAAAGCGCAAGGGCAGCGACATCGCCGGCTCTCCTTACGTCAAGCCGTCGAACAGTACGACCTGCACCGCATCGCCGGCGGTCACGTCGCCTTGCGCATCGTCCAGCACGATGATGCAGTTGGCGTCCGACATGGAGCGCAAGATGCCAGAACCCTGGGCTCCGGTCAGCCGCACTTTCCATTCGCCGTCATCGCCAGCCGCCAGAATGCCGCGCTGGTATTCGGTGCGGCCCGGTTTCTTGCGGATGGCGGACAAGGATTTTACTTTCAGACGCGGCAGCGGACTGGCGTTGGCGCCCGACATGCGCAGCAAGGCGTCGCGCACGAAGAAATAGAAGCTGACCATGACTGCCACCGGATTGCCGGGCAAGCCGAACAGATAGGCGCCGCGGCCTTGCGAGGCGATGCGGCCGAAGGCCATGGGACGGCCCGGACGCATGCCGATTTTCCAGAACAGCATGTCGCCCAGCTTCGTCATGGTCGGCTTGGTGTAGTCGGCGGCGCCGACCGACACGCCGCCGGAGGTGATGACGGCGTCGGCATGTTCGCAGGCGCTGCGGAACGCTGCCTCCATCGCAACCGGATCGTCCTTCACCACGCCCATGTCGATAATGTCGCAACCCAGGCGCGTCAGCATGCCGTAGAGCGTGTAGCGATTTGAGTCGTAGACGCAGCCCGGTTCAAGCGGCTCGCCGACGGAACGCAATTCGTCGCCGGTGGAAAAGAACGCCACGCGCAGGCGTCGCTTGACGCCGATTTCGGCTACGCCCAGAGATGCCAGCAAGCCGATATCGGCCGGACGCAGGATCTTGCCGGCGCGCAGCGCGACCTGGCCATCGCGCAAATCTTCTCCGCGCAGACGGCGGTTGTCGCCGCGGCGTACGCGCCCGGCAGGAATGGTCACGGACGTATCGTCGGCGTTCTCGGTAAATTCTTGTGGGATCACCGTATCGCAATCGGCAGGCATGGCTGCACCGGTCATGATGCGTACGCATTCGCCGCTGGCGACGGCACCGTCAAAGCGCTGTCCGGCATGAACACTGGCAACAATGCGCAAATTCAATGTTTTACCGTCGGCCAGATCGTCGCCGCGCAGGGCGTAACCGTCCATGGCGGAATTGTCGTTGGCCGGCACATCGATGGTGGAGACGATGTCGGTCGCCAGCGTGCGGTCAAGAGCGCTGCGGATGGCGACTTGCTCGACCGATTCGATCGGCTGTACGAAGTCGTGGATGATCTTCTGTGCTTGCGGCACGGTCATGGCGTCGGGGTCGTAACCCGAAACGCAGCTGACGATGTCGGACAGGGAGAGTTGAGTCATTTATTCTGATTCCAGTTTTTCGATTTTGCCGTTCGATTCCAACTCAATTCCAAGGTCTGCAGTTCTTGCAAGGTGTTGACGTTGCTGAAGGCTGCTTCGTCATCGAAGTGGACTTCGGCGGTACGGATACAGGCAAACCAGCGTTCCATCTTGCGGCCGTCGTCTTGCAAAAATTGCGTCAGCGAAGGCAGCAGCGTTTTTTTCAGTAGGCAGAACACCGGATGGCGCTGTTGTTGGTCATGAAGGCCGGTAACGGCAAGCGCCGCATCGGCGTTGTTTTGTTCCAGTCCCTCAGCGAGTCTGGCAACCAGATCAGCGGGCAGTAACGGCGAATCGCACGGTACGGCAGCCAGGTAATCGGTAGCGCAATGCGTCAGGCCGCTGTGCAGCCCTGCCAGCGGGCCGGGGAAGTCTGCCAGCAGGTCCTTCCACACCGGGGCGTCAAAAGCAGCGCCAAGCGCTGCATAGTCGTTTTCATGGCGATTGGCATTGATGGCGAGGCGGTCAACCTGCGGAGAAAGGCATTCCAACGCATGTGCCGCCAGCGCTTTGCCATGAAACGTCTGCAAACCTTTGTCGACGTGCCCCATACGGCTGCCGCGTCCGCCTGCCAGTACCAGTCCCGTAATTTGTGGGGCGGCGATGGACACGGCCATCACCCGCCGATATACGACATTTCCACCTTACGGACTTGCGGCATCGATGTCGTGGATGTGTCCTTGTTCTCGCTACGCAGTTCAGAATAGCGATCGCCGCGCTGGCGCCACAGGCTGGCGATAGCGGAAGAGATTTCTGCATCGCTGCGCTCCCCGCGCAACAGGCCGCGCAGGTCGTGGCCTTCACTGGCGAACAGGCAGGTGTAGATTTTTCCTTCGGTGGAGAGGCGTGCGCGGCTGCAATCTTGGCAGAAAGCCTGCGTCACGCTGGAGATGACGCCGATTTCATTGCCACCCTTGCCGTTGCCGTCTTTGTAGCGCCAGCGCTGTGCAGTTTCGCCGGCATAGTTGGCGTCGATCGCTTCCAGCGGCATCTCGGCGTTGATGCGCGCGATCACCTCGCTGGAAGGCACGACTTCATCCATGCGCCAGCCGTTGGAGCTGCCGACGTCCATGTATTCGATGAAACGCAGGACAAACGGCGAGTTCTTGAAATACCGCGCCATCGGCAGGATTTCGTGATCGTTGACGCCTTTTTTGACCACCATGTTGATCTTGATCGGACCCAGGCCGACTTTGTGGGCGACTTCCAGTCCATGCAGGATTTGCGAGACTGATACGTCGACGTCGTTCATGCGTTTGAAGTTGGCATCGTCCAGCGAGTCCAGCGAAACAGTGACGCGCTTCAGGCCTGCGTCTTTCAAGGCCTGCGCTTTTTGCGCCAGCAGGGTGCCGTTGGTAGTCAGGGTCAGGTCGAGTTCGCGGCCATCGGGCGTTTTGATTGCATGCAGCATACCGATCAGGCGTTCCAGATGCTTGCGCAGCAGCGGTTCGCCGCCGGTCAGGCGGATCTTTTCAACGCCATGGGCGACGAACAGTGTGGCGAGACGGGTAATTTCTTCAAAAGACAGCAAAGAGGAGTGCGGCAGGAAGCTGTAGTCCTTGTCGAACACTTCCTTGGGCATGCAGTAGACGCAGCGGAAGTTGCAGCGGTCGGTGACCGAAATGCGCAGGTCGTGCAGCGGACGCATCAGGGCATCGCTCAGAAAGCCGGTCGGTGCTTCCAGCAGCGCGGGAATGGCTGCGAAGCCGCCGATCGGGCGTTCGTCGAAGATGGGGATGATGCGCTTGTTCATACTCGCTACGATAGCACGAGGCAAGGGATTAGACAGTGTACAGAACCAATATCCGCAACAAGGCACAGCGTATAGTTTGGCTGTATTTTTTGTTTCTGGCGGGAAAAACGCCGACTGCGGCAATTGTCCTGCGTGAGCGGCCTTTAGCTTGTTTTATTACCGAAACAGCAGACGAGAAAAAAGGGAGTTTTCACTCCCTTTTTTCATTCTGGTGCAACGTCGGCATCAGTGCATGCCGACGCGAGTGCATCAACGACGGGTTTCGACCTGAACCAGAGGCTCTGTCGATTGCGGCGGCAATGGCTTGCGTTCGCGCGGGACGCGTGCCGGCGGCACGATCTGGGCTGCGGCAGCTTGGGCGGCGCGCAGTTTTTCCGGATCGGTGCTTGCCAGGGTCAGACCGGCCGACGACAGCATGTCATGCAGGTCATTCCATTGCTGCTTGCCGTTGGCGGCTGGTGCGGTTGCCTGAGCCGGCGCAGGAGCAGCTGCAACCGGTGCCGGTTCCACGGCTGCCGGAGCGGCTGCTTCAGGCAGCAAGCTGATTTGTTGCGGTGCCGTAGCAGCTACCGGTGCTTCTGCAACGACAGGAGCCGGGGCAGGTGCGACTGGCGCGGTTTCAACAACAGGTTCTGCAATGACCGGAGCAGTAGCGACCGGCGCCGGAGCAGCAGGCGTTTCTGCAGCGATCGCGACTGGTTCCTGAACAGGAGCAGGTGCAGGTGTCGGGGCTGCTTCAGCTGCAGATGCTGCTGCAACAGGCTCGGCGGCAGGAGCTGCAACAGGAGCAACTGCGGGAACTGCCACTTCAGCAGCCGTATTCACCACTGCTGGTGCTGTCGGTGCTGCAGGTGCTGCGGGTGCTGCGGGTGCTTTTTCGTACCAGGGACGTTCTGCTGCATCGTCAGCCGGTGCTGCCGCTTGTGCTGCAACTGGAGCCGGCTCTTCGCCATCGGCCAGTTCGCCTTCAGCGTTTTCACCGCCGACGTTATCGCCTTGTTCGCGATCACGGCGATTACGGTTGCGGCCACCGCGACGGCGACGACGGCGTGGTTCGCCTTCTTCAGCCGCGCCTTCGACTTGATTGCCGACGACTTGTGCGGATTCGGCGCCTTCAACCGCGACGGCTGCGACACCGGTTGCCAGTGCGGCTTCCAATGGCAATGCCTCGTCAGCTTTCGGCAGATCCTTGCGTTCTTCGCGTGGTGGACGCGGCTGGCGTGGCTGACGCGGTTCGCGTGCTTCGCTTCCTTCGCGCGGCTCGCGGGTTTCACGGCCTTCGCGTGGTTGGCGAGGCTCGCGCGATTCACGCGGTTCGCGGTCGCCACGGCCTTCTGCGCCTTCGCGCGATTCACGTGGCTCGCGTGGTTCACGTGCTTCCTTCGGTTCACGTGGCGGGCGCGGCGGACGTGCTGGTTTGCCTTCGACGTCCTGCTTGCCGGACTCTTCGCGGGCATTTTTCTCCGGCGCTGCGCCGTCACGCTCTTCGCGCTCGTTGCGGTTGCGGCCGTTGCGGTTGCGGCCATTGCGGTTACGGCTGTTGCGGTCGGCGTGGTCGCGCTTTTGCGGTGTCTTGGTTTCGGCCGGGGCGACGACAGGAGCCGGTTCTGCCGGCTTGGCGCGGAAGAAGCTCCAGATCTTGCTGAAGAAGCCCGATTCCGGCGCCAGCGTCGGTACCGGTTCTGCCGGAGCGGCGACCTTGCGTTCGACGATAGGAGCAGGCTGGTCAGGGGTGATGCCCTTGACGACGGCTTCCTGACGCGGCTTGACGTCTTCCTTCTGGCGCTTGCTGTAACCGATGTCGGTTTCGGCTTGTTCGGCCATGGCGTAGCTGGCTTGCGCGTCGTCCAGGCGCGGATCGTCGTGCTTGATGCGTTCGAGCTTGTAGTGCGGCGTTTCCAGATGCTTGTTCGGAATCATGATGACCGTCACGCGGTGGCGTGTTTCGATCTTCAGGATTTCGCCGCGCTTTTCGTTGAGCAGGAAAGCGGCGACATCGACCGGTGCCTGCACGTGGATGGCGGCGGAGTTTTCCTTCATTGCTTCTTCCTGGATGATGCGCAGGACTTGCAATGCGGACGATTCGGTATCGCGGATGTGGCCGGTGCCGTTGCAGCGCGGGCAGGTCACGTGGCTGCCTTCGGACAGCGACGGACGCAGGCGCTGGCGCGACAGTTCCATCAGACCGAAGCGCGAAATCTTGCCCATCTGGACGCGGGCACGGTCGTGGTGCAGGGCGTCTTTCAGGCGGGATTCGACTTCACGCTGGTTCTTGGCGTTTTCCATGTCGATGAAGTCGATGACGATCAGGCCGCCCAGATCGCGCAAGCGCAATTGGCGGGCCACTTCGTCGGCAGCTTCAAGATTGGTGTAGAACGCGGTGGTTTCGATGTCGGAACCGCGGGTGGCGCGGGCCGAGTTGACGTCGACCGAAACCAGGGCTTCGGTATGGTCGATCACGATGGCGCCGCCCGATGGCAGCGGCACGGTGCGCGAGTAGGCGGTTTCGATCTGGTGTTCGATCTGGAAGCGCGAGAACAGCGGCACGTCGTCGTGGTAGCGCTTGACGCGGTGAACCATGTCCGGCATCACGTGCGCCATGAACTGCTGGGCTTGTTCGTGGATGTCGTCGGTGTCGATCAGGATTTCGCCGATGTCAGGCTGGAAATAATCGCGGATCGCGCGGATCACCAGCGAGGACTCCTGATAAATCAGGAAAGCGCCGGAACCGGACTGGCCGGCGCCTTCGATGGCGCGCCAGAGTTGCATCAGGTAGTTCAAGTCCCATTGCAGTTCGTCGACGTTGCGGCCGATGCCTGCAGTGCGGGCGATGACGGACATGCCGTTTGGCAGGTCCAGCTTGTCCATGGTTTCGCGCAGTTCCTGGCGGTCTTCGCCTTCGACACGGCGGGAGACGCCGCCGCCGCGCGGATTGTTTGGCATCAGGACCAGGTAGCGGCCTGCCAGGGAGATGAACGAGGTCAGGGCTGCGCCCTTGTTGCCGCGTTCTTCCTTCTCAACCTGGACGATGATTTCCTGGCCTTCGCGCAGGGCTTCCTTGATGGAAGCGTTGCGGACATCAATGCCTTCCTTGAAGTAGGTGCGGGCAACTTCCTTGAACGGCAAGAAGCCGTGGCGCTCTTCGCCGTAATTGACGAAGCAGGCTTCCAGGGAAGGTTCGATGCGGGTGATGACGCCTTTGTAAATGTTGGATTTACGCTGTTCGCGTCCGGTGGCTTCAATATCGATGTCGATCAGTTTTTGACCGTCAACGATGGCTACGCGCAATTCTTCCTGCTGCGTAGCGTTGAACAACATACGTTTCATGTTTCACTCCGTGGCACTGAGGCCGTAATGGCGCTTTTTAAAAGTACGCCATAAGTACAAGGATGTACGCGAGAACGAAGTGATTGGGGGAGGGAATTGCCTTAGTGTGTGAAGTGCGCCTTGATGGCGGCGGCACTCATGCACAACGGGGCGCGGATGCGGTGAACCGGGAAGCCGAGCAACTCCGTATCCACGCTTGCCGTTCCGCATGAGGCGGTCACGGTCGCTGTGGACGGTAAGTTGTCATTAAGAGCCAAACGAAGCATTTTTCTAAAAGTTGGCAAATCGGCGAATCGGGTTCAACTGCATCAACCGGCAAGCACTTCGTTTTTCAACTGAAGGTCTTGCCAGACTTTATCCTGATAATCCAAGCACATCTGTTCAACATCCAAGTGCGTTATCCGATTGCAACTGCGGTGCAAACTGGACTCGCGCAGGGATGATGCGTACACGTTTTTGAGGAACCGTCCAATCCGCGCGGAGAAATGTCGCGTCCACAATGTCTTCGTAGGGTGTACGAGGCTTGCCGACAGGACCCTGTCGCCGCATGCTGCGATTTTTCGTGGTTCCCCCCATCAAATTTGCAAATTAGCGAGGCTGATGAAGACGCCTCTGTGTAGAATGGTCTTTTTTATTCTTACACTGACACCGGTTTTCTGACCAGCGTCGAGCGATTATATATTCAAAATGAAGGACTTAGCGAGATTTTCTGGGAAGACGCCTGAAAAGCCTGAATCACCAGCGTCTACCCAATCTGCACCTGCTTCGCCGCAAGTCCAGCTGCTCACGATTTCGGAAGAGGAAGCCGGTCAACGCATTGACAATTTCCTCTTGCGCGTCTGCAAGGGCGTGCCCAAAAGCCATATCTACCGTGTCCTGCGCTCCGGCGAAGTACGTGTCAACAAGGGCCGTATCGACCAGACTTATCGTCTGCAAGACGGGGACGTCCTGCGCGTGCCGCCGATCCGCATTGCCGAAAAGGCGTCTGCCGCAGTCGCCCCCGGCGCAGAGTTTAAAATATTGCTGGAAGACAATCATCTGCTGGTGATCGACAAGCCCGCCGGCGTTGCCGTGCATGGCGGCTCGGGCGTCAGTTATGGCGTCATCGAGCAACTTCGGGCCTCGCGTCCGGACGCCAAATTTCTGGAGCTGGTGCATCGCCTTGATCGCGATACGTCGGGGATTTTGTTGCTGGCAAAGAAACGTTCTGCGCTGACCAACCTGCACGAGCAGATCCGCGACGGCCTGACTGACAAGCGTTATCTGACGCTGGTGCACGGCGACTGGAAGAATGCGCGCCAGCATATCAAGCTGCCGCTGCACAAATACAGCACCGCCGACGGCGAACGCCGCGTGCGGGTGCAGGAAGACGGCCAGGCTTCGCATACCGTGTTTTCGCTGATTCGCCGTTATGGTGAATTTGCCTTGCTGGAAGCGGAACTGAAAACCGGCCGCACACACCAAATACGCGTGCACTTGTCGGCCAGCGGTTTTGCGATCGTCGGCGACGACAAGTACGGCGATTTCACGCTGAATAAAGCATTGCAGAAGGCGGACGGCGAACGCGCCGCCTTCAAGCGCATGTTTTTGCATGCGCACCAGATCAGTTTCACGCATCCGGACAGCGGCAAGACGGTGACACTCAAGGCAGGTCTGCCGCCGGAATGCCAGCGCTTCCTGAAAAGCCTGGATGCAACTGACACCGGGGCGGAAACCTCCTGATCAGTACGATGGCCAGCCACCCGTACACCCATTTTGATTATGTTGAAAAGTGAAACATGGCAAGAAAGCAATTTGATTTAATCGTGTTCGATTGGGACGGCACGCTGATGGATAGCACGTCGACCATCGTCAGGTGCATTCAGGCAGCCGCCCGCGATCTGGGTTTGCCCATTCCCGACAAAAGCGCTGCTTCCTACGTGATCGGCCTGGGTTTGCAGGATGCCATGCAGGCGGCGATTCCCGATGTCGATCCCAAGTATTACCCGCGCATCGTGGAGCGCTATCGCCATCACTATCTCGGACAGGACAAGGATCTGACCCTGTTCGACGGCGTCAAAGAAATGCTGGACGACCTCGGGCAGCAAGGCTATTTTCTGGCGGTCGCTACCGGCAAGAGCCGCGTCGGCCTGAACCGCGCGCTCAACAGCACCAAGCTGCTGTCGATGTTCGATGCCACGCGTTGTGCCGATGAAACTTTTTCCAAGCCGCATCCTGCCATGCTGCAAGAACTCACGCGCGAGCTGGGGCAGGAGATGAGCCGCACACTGATGATCGGCGACACCACGCATGACCTGCAAATGGCCATTAATGCAGGTGCGGCCGGGGTTGCGGTAGAATTCGGCGCGCATCCGGTCGAGCAGTTGCAGGCGCTGAACCCGTTGTATAGCGCCGGTTCGATCAAGGTACTGCATCAGTGGCTCAATGAAAACGCGTAGCAACGCATAGAAACACCAGGGAAACCTCCAATGGACGAAGTGGCGATTCCGGTATGTGATTCGGCAGATATCGAAGAAGGCGGCAAGGGCAAGCGTTTTTCGGTGTCGGTGCACGGTGACGATGCCACCGGCTTCGTGGTGCGCTATGGCGGCGCTGTGTACGGTTATCTGAATCGCTGTGCGCACGTGCCGATTGAACTCGACTGGGCCGAAGGCGAGTTCTTCGAGTCCAGCGGTTTATACATCATGTGCGCTACCCATGGCGCCGTATATGCCCCCGACACCGGCAAATGCGAAGGCGGTCCTTGCCGCGGCGCGCGTTTGCGTAAGATCATGGTGTTTGAGAAAGACGGCGGCATCTTCTGGACGCCCGATGACTATGTAAGGCCCGCGCTGGCATAAGCCATGCGGGAACCCAGGCAGCCGAAGCCGGCACGTTGGCTTTCTTCGGGCTGCCTATCAGAGTGACGATATGAGCAATAACGAATTCGAAAATCCTCAGGCGCAACCGCCACAATCGCCGCCACCGGTGCCGCCGGCTGCCGTCCCGCCTACGACCGGCGCATCGGCCTCAGCCGATGACAAGAAGGGCGGCTGGGAACGCGACGTGCTGGAAAAGCTGGCGCTGTTCGCCGTCAAGGAGCAACGCGCGCGCCGCCGCTGGAGCATTTTCTTCAAAATCGCCGGGCTGGCCGTGTTTGTTTTCGTGATCTGGTCGGCATTCAACTACACCAAGTCGGATGCGGAGCCGGTCGGCACGCATACTGCGCTGGTTGAAATCAACGGCACCATCGAGGCCGAAGGCCGCGGTTCGGCAGCAGCCGTCATCCCGGCGCTGGATAAGGCATTCGCCGCCGACGATTCGATGGGGGTCATTCTCAAGATAAACAGCCCCGGCGGCAGCCCGGTACAAGCCGGCATGATCAACGACGAGATCGTGCGCCTGCGCAAGGAATACCCAAAGAAGCCGCTGTACGTGGTGGTGGAAGAAATGTGCGCATCCGGCGGTTATTACATCGCGGCGGCGGCAGACAAGATTTACGTTAACAAGGCCAGCATCGTCGGTTCCATCGGCGTGTTGATGGATGGCTTCGGCTTCACCGGTCTGATGGACAAGGTGGGCGTTGAGCGCCGTCTGCTGACTGCCGGCGAGAACAAGGGTTTCATGGATCCGTTCAGCCCGCAAAACGCCAAGCAAAAAGAATATGCCCAACAAATGCTGAGCGACATTCACCAGCAGTTCATCGATGCCGTGCGCAAGGGTCGTGGCCAGCGATTGAAGGAAACGCCGGAAACTTTCTCCGGCCTGTTCTGGATCGGCTCCAAAGCGGTTGAGATGGGCTTGGCCGATGGTTACGGCACCGTCGACAGCGTGGCGCGCGACGTGATCAAGGCGGAAGATCTGGTCGACTACACACAGACCGAAGGTCTGCCTGAGCGCGTGCTGAAGAAGTTCGGCGTGGCGGTCGGCAGCGGCGTCGCCAAGTCGATGCTGTCTGGCGGCGCGATTCAACTGCGGTAATTTGTTCGCAGGAAAAAATTAAAAAGGCGGCGGCTTCGTCGCCTTTTTTTATCGGTAATGACAATCGAGTGCGGGAGACGGCGATGCATGCAATCAGACACCCGGGAAATCTGATCTCTATCGTCTGGCGTGTAGCCAAGCGTGCGTTTCAAGCGCTCATCCTGAGCTTGTTGCTTGCACCGCTCGTCGTCGAGACGGCGTGGTCGCAGATAAATCCGGCGGTGCAATTTTCCCGACAGGTGGTCGACGTGCCGACGCGTCCCGGCGTCACGCAGCGCTTTGTCTATCTGGTTCCGCAGCATCCGCTCGCGACAGTGATTCTGTTTGCCGGCGGGCAGGGTGGATTACAGATTTCAGCCGAGGGCGACTTCAAGGGCGGTGGCGGTAACTTCCTCGTGCGATCGCGTCAGTTGTTTGTCGAGCACGGTTTTGCCGTCGCGGTCGTCGATGCGCCGTCAGACCGGCAATCTTTTCCGTTTCTCGGCGGCTTTCGCCAGACCTCCCAGCATGTGGAAGACATCAAGGCGGTGATGACGTGGCTACGGCAGCAGCCGGCAGGAATGCCCGTCTGGCTGATCGGCACCAGCCGCGGTACGCAATCCGCAGCTTTCATTGCAACGCAGCTAGACCGCGCCAATGGCGGGCCGGACGGGTTGGTGCTGACGTCGACCATTCTGCGCGACAACAAAGGCGGCCGCGCCGTGCCTGACATGCAACTCCAGCGCTTGCGTATTCCTGTGTTGGTCGTGCACCACGAGCAGGACGGATGCAAGCTGTGTGCGTTCAGTGACATCCCTCGCCTGATGGATGCGCTCAGTCCGGTGTCGCAAAAGGAGTTGATCAGCGTGCGCGGTGGAACAAGCCAGGGCGATCCTTGCGAGGCCATGGCCTATCACGGCTATAACGGTATCGAGCTGGAGGTGGTGACGCGCATCGCCGACTGGATCACCGCCAGTGTCGGCCGCAAGGAGTGATGTGTTTGCGACGGCTTAATCTGCCAGCAGCAAGAACACAGTTGGCTTCTTGTGAAAGTCGGGTGTCTTGCCGGCAGCGATATCGCTTTTCCATCTGCTCGCCGTTTGCGTTCTGATGGCTTCGCTGGCCAGCGTCAGATCGGTTGCAACGCTGATGAGCGTGGTGCCGTTGCAGGCATTGGCCAGCGCTTCCAGCATGGCGCCGTTGCGGTAGGGGGTTTCGATCAGCAATTGCGTCTGCTTTTCCTGGCGCGAGCGTTCTTCCAATTGCTTGATGCGCTTGGCGCGTTGCGCCGCGTCGGTCGGCAGATAGCCGTTGAAGGCAAAGCTCTGACCGTTCAGGCCGCTGCTCATCACCGCCAGCAACAAGGACGAGGGACCGACCAGCGGACGCACCTGTATGCCTTGCTGATGCGCCAGTCGAACCAGATTGGCTCCGGGGTCCGCCACTGCCGGTACGCCGGCTTCCGAAATCAATCCCGCATCTTGTCCCGCCAGCAATGGCGCCAGCAAGACCGGTAATGCGGCTGCTTCGGTGTTGACGTTGAGTTCGGCGATCTTGATTTCCTGTAAAGGTTTGGCCAAGGGATAATTGGCGTTGATCAGTTTCAGGAAGGCGCGCGTGGTCTTGGCGTTTTCCGCAACAAAATAATCGAGGCGGGCGGCAAGCGCCTGCACTTCGGCCGGCAGGATGGAGGCGAGCACGTCGCCGTCCACTGTGTCGGACGGACCCAGAGTATTGGGCACGAGATAAAGAATACCGGGCATGTTTAAATCGTTAAAATAAGGGCTGGCGCTATTAGACCTTATTTCACCGTTGACCGCGAGCATGTTTGTGTTGCCTGATGTATGCAAGGCCGTGTATTTGCAGGCTTTTCAAGATAACGAGAAGGTCTTTGGCGACGTGTTGTCAGATTCGTGCGGATGTCATGAAACTGTCATGCTAGGCAACTATTGTGTCAGTTCGTCAGCATTTTTAAAAATTTGCTAAATAATTTCCGGTAATACCCCCGATTGAAAGGGATTGAATGTTTGCAGCAGTAGATCTTGGTTCCAACAGCTTCCGTATGCACATAGGCAAGCATGAGGGCGATTCGATACGCGTGATCAAGAGCGCGCGCGACCCCATTCGCCTGGCAGCCGGCTTGGACAAGAACGGGAAGCTGACGCCGCAGGCGATTGCCAGCGCGGTCGATTCCCTGGCGCGTTTCCGCACGATCTTGCGCGATTACCAGCTGGATGCGGTACGCGTGGTGGCCACCAATACCTTGCGCGTGGCCAAAAATGCACACGAATTTTTGCCCGACGCTGAGCGCGCCATCGGCTATCCGGTGGAAATTATTTCCGGCGAGGAAGAGGGGCGCCTGATTTACATGGGGGTCGCCGGTGCTTTGGCGCTGCCGGATGAAGATCGTCTGGTGATCGATATCGGAGGTGGTTCCACCGAAGTCATTCTGGGTCGCGGTAGTGATATCAAGCGCGTGGAGTCCTTCGGCATCGGTACGGTGAATCAGAGTCAGGCGTTTTTCCCGGACGGCGTCATCAATGAAGAATCCTTTGAACGCGCCATTCTGTCGGCGCGCTCGCACGTGGAAGACGCTGTCGTACCATTCGGCGCACAGCATCGCAGCAAGGTCTATGGATCGTCGGGCACCATGCGCGCGATTGCCGATACGATTGCCCGCAATGGCATGGGTGATGGTCGCGTCACACCGGCCAGCGTCGAAGAACTGAAGCAGCGCCTGATCGCCTTCGGTCATGCCGGCAATATCGAGCTCGCCGGCATGAAGTCGGACCGCGCGCTAGTCATCATGGGTGGTCTGGCCGTGTTGATCGGTTTGATGCAGGAACTGAACATCTCCGTGATCACTCCGGTGGAAGCCGGTTTGCGCATGGGTGTGATGTGGGACTTGCAGTTGCGCGCCACGCAGCGTGATCGCCGCGAACAATCCGTGGATGATTTCAGCCGCCGTTTCCACATCGACGAGTTGCGCGCGCGTCAGGTTGCAGAGACGGCGCTTGGTTTCTTCGAAATGCTCAAGCCCGGCAACGAGGTCTACGCAAAGTACCTGAACTGGAGCGCCTTGCTGCACGAAGCCGGTCTGGTCGTGTCGCAAAGCAGCTATCACAAACATTCTTCCTACCTGATCGCCAACGCCGATCTGCCCGGCTTCACTACCCGCGAGCAGCGCGTGATGAGCACACTGATCCTCGGCCAGAAAGGCAATCTGCGCAAAATCGGGGAGGTGCTGTCCGATGCCGACTTCGCCAAGGCGGTGCTGGCTTTGCGTCTGGCGGTGATGTTCATGCACTCGCATATCACCCTGGACTGGGATGACATTCGCCTGAAGATGAAAAATCGCATCGATCTGGAAATCAAACGCGACTGGGTACGTGATCATCCGACCGTGTCGTACTGGATGCAGAAAGAGCAGGAATGGTGGAGCGGCATCGGCGTCGATTTCTCGATTCGCGTCAACGCTTGATGAGCACCTGATGCTTTGATTGTCTCGTACGTATCTCACCGGAAATAAAAAATCCCCGCATCTGGCGGGGATTTTTTATTGCAACACGGGCAGACCCGATGCGCTTAATCCAGCTTGGCAGCGTGTTCGCGTGTCGCGTGGAAGGTGACTTCCGGCCAGCGTTCCTGCGTCAGGCGCAGGTTCACACCCGAGGTCGCCAGGTACGCGAGGTTGCCGGCGGCATCATGCGCCAGGTTGAAACCGGCCGAGGATTTTTCGAAATCGGCCAGCATCTTCTTGTCTTCGCAGGTCACCCAGCGCGCGCTGCTGATGCTGGTGCCTTCGAACACGGCGTCGACGCCGTATTCATTCAGCAAGCGGCTGGCCACGACTTCAAACTGCAGCACGCCGACCGCGCCGAGGATGAGGTCGCTGTTGTTGGTCGGCTTGAAGACCTGCACCGCGCCTTCTTCGCCGAGCTGCTGCAAGCCCTTGTGCAATTGCTTGATCTTGAGCGGATTGCGGATACGCGCAACGCGAAAGAAATCCGGCGCGAAGTAGGGGATGCCGGTGAACTGCAGCAGTTCGCCTTCGGAGAAGCTGTCGCCGATCTGCATGTTGCCGTGGTTCGGCAAGCCGATGATGTCGCCGGCGTAGGCTTCTTCCACCTGCTCGCGGCTCGATGCCATGAAGGTCACGACGGACGACACCTTGATCTCGCGGTTCAGGCGCAGATGCTTGAGTTTCATGCCGCGTTCGAAGCGGCCGGAACACACGCGCAGGAAGGCGATACGGTCGCGGTGAGCGGGGTCCATATTGGCCTGGATCTTGAACACGAAGCCCGAGAATGGCGCTTCGTTCGGCTCCACGCTGCGCACGGTGGCGTCGCGTCCACCGGGACCCGGAGCCCAGTCGAGCAGGGCGTTGAGGATTTCGCGCACGCCGAAGTTGTTGATCGCCGAACCGAAAAACACCGGTGTCTGGATGCCGGCCAGGAAGTCTTCCAGGCTGAACGGATGTGATGCGCCATGCACCAGTTCGACTTCCATCTTGAGCTGTTCGATTTCCAGCGGGAACATTTCCACCAGCTTGGGATTGTCGATGCCCTTGATGATTTCAACGTTGCCGTCGGCGCGTTCCTCGCCTGCCTTGAACAGCATGATTTCGTCGCGCAGCAGGTGATACACGCCGCGGAAGTTCTTGCCCATGCCGATCGGCCAGGTGACCGGCGCGCATTGAATCTTCAGCACCGATTCCAGTTCATCCAACAGTTCAAGCGGGTCGCGTGTTTCGCGGTCCATCTTGTTCATGAAGGTGATGATGGGCGTGTTGCGCATGCGGCAAACGTTGAGCAGCTTGATGGTCTGTTCTTCCACACCCTTGGCGGCATCGATCACCATCAACGCCGAGTCGACCGCCGTCAGCACACGGTAGGTATCTTCCGAGAAGTCCTGGTGGCCGGGGGTGTCGAGCAGGTTGACGACGTGGTCGCGGTACTCGAACTGCATCACCGAGCTTGCCACCGAGATGCCGCGCTGCTTTTCGATTTCCATCCAGTCGGACGTCGCATGGCGGCCGCTCTTGCGCGCCTTGACGGTACCGGCCAACTGAATTGCTCCTGAGAACAGCAGTAGCTTTTCGGTCAGCGTCGTCTTACCCGCATCCGGGTGGGAAATAATGCCGAAGGTGCGGCGTCGCGCCACTTCGCGAGCGATCAGCTCAAGCGGAGCCTTGCTGCGCGAGCCAGTGTCTTCGTTCTCGGAATCGGAAGTAATGTCTTGCATCGTAATTCGGTGGGTCGTAAGGCGTTAGCGATGAGAGCCATGAGCGGACTGTGCGCTCATTGAGAGCGAGGTCGCCTGATGGATGTGACGGAAACGAAAAAGGGCTGGAAGATCCAACCCTTCGGATAGCGTCCGGTCACGTCTCGGAAGCCGAGATTATAGCGTATTCAGGGCCATATTCGGCCAAGTTCATGGATGCGCCGGACAGCCGGCCTGCCTATGTTGCAGCCAGGCATTGCTTATCCCTTACTTGTCGTCATGGCGATTGGGGCGCTCTTCACGTTGTTGAGGCCTTGGCTCCGGCCGGGGCGCCGACTCGTGTCTTTCAGGAGGACGCGGCGGCGCTGTGCGAACTTCCGGCGCGGGTCTTTGTTGTTGCTGTTGCTGCTGGATGTGTTGTGCCTGGCGTTCCTGACGATGTTCGTTTTCCTGGCGAACTGGGCGAACGACAGGCATCTGCGGCGCCGGTGGGGCTGCATGTACTTGCGGCACCGGTTGCGGACGCGGAACAGCTTGCTGCGGTTGCGGTGGATTGTTCGGCGCCATGAGCGCTTGTGGAGGCCGTGCCTGCGGTGGCCGTTGGTCGTTTTGTGGATTGCGGTCAGGGCGGTCGCGATGGTCACGATTGTCGCGATTGTTAGGATTCTCGCGCTCGGCGGCAACCGGCGGCTGGCCGGGGCGTTGTTCGGGACGCGGCGCAACTGCAGGTGCTACGGCCTGCATGGGTGCATTCTGGGCACGGGGTGCCGGCGCGGCAGGCGCGATATTGAGGCGCGACACATTGCCCACGTCCGGACGGCGATCATTCGGGCCATTGCGGCGATTGTGCTGCCACACGACGGGTTGATTGTTGACGGTGACATTTCTGGTCACGTTGTTGGTGACATTGACGTTATTGATGCGGACATTGTTGACTAGCACATGATGCTGCCGCCAGTCGGGACGTGCATCGCTGTAGACCGAGCGGACGATACCGGTTCCCGCGCCGAAGAAGATACCCGTATTGATCGATACGTTATAGCTGGGCGGACGATAGCGCGGCGGCGGCGCCCAATATACCGGCGGGCGTTGCGGCCACCACCAGCCGCCGTATACGATGGTCGGATTGTAATAAGGCACATAGATCACCTGCGGATTGACCGGCTCGATCACGATGACCTGATCCTGTTCCAGGATGCGTTGCTGATTAGTCGATTGCAGGTTGCCGGCGATTTGCGCTTTGACGCGCAGGTTTTGTACGGTATCCATCACATTGGCCTGTTGCGACAGAAAGGCATCACCCAGGCGCTGCGTCCAATCCAGCTTGTCATTCATCATCGCCAGCACGGAAGGAAATTGCGCCAGCGACTTGACGCTGGGATCCCACGGCATGGGTGCAATGGCGCGCGCAAGACCGTCGCCTTGCAGGCCAGGGCGGCTGTCCATGAAGCGGGCGGCTTGCACAACTTCCAGAGGATAAGTCGCCGCCATCAACACTTGCGCCAACAGAGAATCAGGGTACAAGGCGATCGGCGCCAGCATCTGATCAAGGTCTTCCTGGGTAAATACTGCCGGAGGACGATTCATGTCTTGTGCGGAGACTTGCGACATGCCTGACGCCAGCGAGAAAATTGCAGTGGCGATCCAGGCGAGGCTTTTTTTATTCACGATGTTTCTCCTGACGTTGCGGGTGGTGCGAAAGAATCAGTCATCCATTCATGTCTATTTCGGAAATTCGCGCAGCAAAAAATGCAGGAAGTTGCGGGGGTCGAAATCGAACAATGATTATTGATCGCATGCATGTACTTATCTTCGATCAGGAAAGCGAAACAAGGTGTAACCAAACTGCAAGGAGTGTTTCAGCTTTCAAACGTAGATGGAGATTGAGATTGCGCGGGATGAGGAATGTCGGAGATGTCTGACGGACAAACAAGTGAGGGGCTTGTGCAGAGAAAAAAGTAAAATATTTGAAGAAAAATGTGAAGAAGGTGTTGACCGAATACCCCTATCGGGATATTATCTCGCTTCTCGGAGTGTAGCGCAGCCCGGTAGCGCACCTGGTTTGGGACCAGGGGGTCCAAGGTTCGAATCCTTGTACTCCGACCACACATAAACGGGCTGTCGAAAGACAGCCCGTTTTCATTTCCGAAGACGATTTCAAGTAGTGTATTTTTACCTGGATCCTCTTGATCTGCCCTTAGCTCAACCGGATAGAGCAACGGCCTTCTAAGCCGTAGGTTAGGGGTTCGATTCCCTTAGGGCAGGCCACTTCACTTCTTCTAAATAATTTCCGGTTTTTATTCAATTCGACGCGTCCTGCGATTCGATTCTGTTTCTTCCTTTTATTTGTCCGGTGGCTGATTTTGTCAGCAACGCAGTTCAATTCGTAATCTTGTCCGTGGGATAGCGGAGCGAATCGCGCAGCATGTAACTCATCGGTATGTTCAGCGATTTGCGATCGGGCCCGATTGGTTGCATGAACCAGTGGTTATAAAGTTTGACGATTTCTCCACTGGCGACAAGTTTGGCCATCTGTTTGTCCACCATTTTCTTGAATGCGGGGTCATCTTTGCGAAGCATGATGGCATAAGGTTCGACGGAAAGCGCCGTCCCCGCAATAGCTAGTTTATCGGGTTTTTCAGCACTGGAGCGCGCTGCATATAGCAGAACTTCGTCCATGATGAACGCATCGGCCAGGCCGCGTTCCAGCATTTTTATGCAATCCAGATCAGACTCGAGTTCAGTGACGGCCAGATCAAGGGCTGCGATGTTGCTGTTCTTACTGATGACGTCGGTCATCGCGGTTCCCTTGGTTGTGACGACGCGTTTATTGCGCAGGTCACTCCAATTCTTGATACCTGAATTTGTGCGTACCAGCATGCGGACGCTCGTGAAAAAATGCGGAATGGTAAAAGAAACTTTCTTGCGCCGTTCGGCATTGTTGGTGCTGACGCTGCATTCAAGATCAGCGCGATTGTAGAGCAGGGCGGTGAAGCGCGTCCTGGTATTGACCGGCACAAATTGAATTTTGAGATTTGGAAGTCGCATTTCCTGTTTAATGCCCTGAACGATCTTCAGGCAAATATCGATGGAGTAGCCGCTGACTTCGCCATCAGGCTCGATTTGGACGAATGGAGACAAGTTGTCGATCATCCCCATGAATGCCACGTTCACGGTTCGATTGTCCTGGATTTTTTTGAGCGTTTCACTTGCGCCGGCAGGAACGGAAAGTGCGCCGACCGACAACAACCATGGAAGGATTTTGAGGCCAAATGAGGAACAGGGGATTGGAGTCTGACTGCGCATTTCAAAGACCATTTATTGACGAGATTGCCAATTGATCTTAGGGGGCGCATGTAAAATATTCAAGCCATGTGATGCTGATCGTGTCCCGAGTACAAAAACAAGTCTGATGATTAGAACTACTTCGAGACCAATGAGTTGTTTGTTTGCATCAATAGGCGCCGTTCGGTGCCCTTCCGCGACAGATGGCTGCAAAAATTGTTATCTGGGGTGAAGAAGCTTAGCGATAAACATCAAATAAAAAGCCGTGTCACTTTAAGTGAGCACGGCTTTGATCTGTATTGCTCTTTATATGGCGCTGCAGTTTTCCCTGCAGTTATTAACCGCGACCGGTCAGATGGCCATTGACGACACGGACCTGATCGCCGACGCGCCAGCCTTCACCCGATTGCGGGAACGAGCGGACGCTGCCGTTTTCCATACGCACGTCAACGACGTAGGTGGTTGTAGTGCGAGTGCGTTTTTCAACTTCGTTACCTGCGTAACCGCCTGCGCCAGCACCGGCGACTGTTGCGAGGGTGCGGCCGTTGCCGTTACCGATCTGATTGCCCAGAACTCCGCCTAGCACTGCGCCGGCAACAATGCCGACACCGCTGGCCTTTGGTGTGTGTTGAACGGCACGCACGGCCTGGACTTCGCCGCAGCTGGAGCAGCGTGCAACTGGCGCCGGGGCCGGTGTGCCGTAGCCGCTGCTTTGTTGCGGTTGTGCTGCATAGTTTGGTTTCGGTGCAGATTGTGGAATAGGTTGCGCATTATTTTGCGCTTGCTGCATTGCCTGTTGTGACTGCGGCGCTGCCGTGTCCAGCATGGCTTGTTGCGGCGCATTGTTGCTGTTCGATGTCGGAAGCAGGCCGGTAATGGCAGCGACGCCAACCAGACTGACCAAAGTGATGGCCACTGCTGCAGTGGCGACTAAGGGGTGAATGCGGCTGGGTGATTTGACGACTTCCATGATGGCCTCTTTATATTGGTGTTGTGATGTTGGTATGAGGCGATTATGGGGGGCAAAGTTCAGTGAAGAAATGCGGATAGTGTGTCAGTTGTAAAAACTTGTAAGGCGTTTGTAAGACAAAAGGAAACAGCCCGTAGGAACACGTGAAGTGCGCCTACGGGCTGCTGATCTGGCTGCTGATTTCTTGCCTGAATGCCCAGAAACATCTGCTTTCTGGGCGTCCCTTTTGGTGTTTAGTCTTCGCGGCGCAGGTGAGGGAAGAGGATCACGTCACGGATGTTCGGGGAGTCAGTGATCAACATCATCAGGCGATCGATGCCGATGCCGCAACCGCCGGCCGGCGGCATGCCGTATTCAAGTGCACGGATGTAATCGGCATCGTAATACATGGCTTCTTCATCGCCCGCATCCTTCGCGGCGACTTGCGCCTGGAAGCGTGCGGCCTGGTCTTCGGCGTCATTCAGCTCGGAGAAGCCGTTCGCGATTTCGCGGCCGGTGATGAACAGTTCAAAGCGTTCGGTGATGCCCGCAACGGTATCGGATGCACGCGCCAGCGGCGACACTTCGACCGGGTAGTCGATGATGTAGGTCGGTTCCCACAATTGCGATTCTGCGGTTTCTTCAAACAGCGCCAGTTGCAGCGCGCCGATGCCGGCTTTTGCCAATGGCGCCTGATCGGTCTTGACGCCGAACTTCTTCAGCGCAGTGCGCAGGAAGTCGATGTCGTTCAGTTGTTCGTCGGTGTATTCGGGTGCGTACTTCTTGATCGCGCCGGTGATGGTCAGGCGCTGGAACGGCTTGGCCAGATCCAGTTCACGGCCCTGATAGGTCAGCGTGGCGGTGCCGTGCGCATCGATCGCAGCCTGGCGGATCACTTGTTCGGTAAAAGTCATCAGCCATTGGTAATCGACATAGGCCGCATAGAATTCCATCATCGTGAATTCAGGATTGTGACGCGGCGAAACACCTTCGTTGCGGAAGTTGCGGTTGACTTCAAACACGCGGTTAAAGCCGCCGACCACCAAGCGCTTCAGGTACAGCTCAGGCGCGATACGCAGGAACATCTGCATGTCCAGCGCATTGTGATGCGTGATGAAAGGCTTGGCCGCTGCGCCGCCGGGGATGGTGTGCAGCATTGGCGTTTCGACTTCCATGAAGTCGTTCTTTTCCATGAAGCGGCGGATCGATGACATCGCAGCGGTACGCGCCTTGAAGGTGCGGCGTGTTTCCTCGCTCATGATCAGGTCGACGTAGCGCTGGCGGTATTTGGTCTCCTGGTCCGACAGGCCGTGGAACTTGTCCGGCAGCGGGCGCAGCGACTTGGTGATCAGGCGCAGGCCGGTTACCTTGACCGACAACTCGCCGGTCTTGGTCCTGAACAGCGTGCCTTCGGCACCGAGGATATCGCCCAGGTCGTAATGCTTGAAGGCGCCGTGCGCTTCCGGGCCGGTGACGTCGTTGGTGATGTAGAGCTGCATGCGGCCGTCGGCGCGCGGACCGGATGAGTCTTGCAGTGTCGCGAACGAGGCCTTGCCCATCACGCGTTTCAACATCATGCGGCCGGCGATCGAGACTTTGACCGGATTGGCTTCCAGCGCTTCGTTATCCAGCTCCCCATATTGCGCGTGCAATTCGGCGGCCTTGTGTTCAGGACGGAAATCGTTGGGGAAGGCGACGCCTTGCTCGCGGATCGCATTCAGCTTGGAGCGGCGCTCGGCGATGATGGTGTTTTCATCTACTGGCGGCTGTTGTTGCGCTGGCTGAGCGGCGTTATCGTTTTGTGTGGTCATGATGTCGAGAATTCGTTAATAAGCGTGGGTGCTGGAGGCGCTAAAAAGCCGGCTTCGATGATTGCATCCGGCGGCCATGTATGGACGCCGGATGCTACCGGAATCAGACGCCCTGTTTCAGCGAGGCGGCAATGAAACCGTCCAGATCGCCATCCAGCACTGCCTTGGTGTTGCCCATTTCAAAGTTGGTGCGCAAGTCCTTGATGCGCGACTGGTCCAGCACATAAGAGCGGATCTGGTGGCCCCAGCCGACGTCGGTCTTGGAGTCTTCCAGTTTTTGTTGTTCGCTCATGCGCTTGCGCAGTTCCAGTTCGAACAGTTTGGCGCGCAGCATGTCCCACGCTTCGGCGCGGTTGCGGTGCTGGCTGCGATCGTTCTGGCATTGCACGACGATGCCGCTGGGGCCGTGGGTCAGGCGTACCGCGGAATCGGTTTTATTGATGTGCTGACCACCGGCGCCGGAAGCGCGATAGGTATCCACGCGCACGTCGGCCGGATTGATGTCGATCTCGAAGGATTCATCCACTTCCGGATAGACGAACAAGCTCGAAAACGAAGTGTGGCGACCGTTGGCGGAGTCGAACGGCGACTTGCGCACGAGGCGGTGCACGCCGGTTTCAGTGCGCAGGAAGCCGTAGGCGTATTCGCCCTCAACCTTGATGGTTGCAGTCTTGATGCCGGCAACTTCGCCGTCGGACTGTTCCATGATTTCAGCCTTGAAGCCTTTGCGCTCGCAGTAGCGCAGATACTGGCGCAGCAGCATGGACGCCCAGTCTTGGGCTTCGGTGCCGCCGGCGCCGGCCTGGATGTCGATGAAGCAGTTGTTCGGATCCATCGGGTTGCTGAACATGCGGCGGAATTCCATGCCCTCGACCAGACCCTTCAGGGTTTCTGCATCGGCTTCGATGGCGATCAGCGTGTCTTCGTCTTTTTCCTCGCGCGCCATGGCGAACAGGTCGCGCGTGTCGCTCAGGTCGCCGTCAATCTTGATCAGCGTGTGGACGATGTTTTCCAGCGATTTTTTTTCTTTGCCGAGATCTTGCGCGCGCTTGGGGTCGTTCCAGACTTCCGGATCTTCCAATTCGCCGTTGACCTGGTCGAGTTTCTCTGACTTCACATCGAAGTCAAAGATACCTCCGTAATTCAGCTGCACGCACCGCGAGGTCGTCCAGCAGGGATTGGAGGGAATTGAGGCGTTCTGCTTCCATGATTATGTCTTTTGCAAACCAAACCTCGCATTATACAAGACTGGAAGGGCTATTCCTCTGTCACAAAGCGGTCATGTTGGTCGATTAGCATCACGCGATTGCTGTCAGGTATCTGTCAGCTTGAATTGTCAGCTCGTTATCTCAAAGGAAAAATCGCCATGAAACTCGCCAGAATTGCCTCTGAAGTCCAGCCAAAACGTCGCGATTTGCTCAAGGCCTTCGCCAGCGCGCCGCTGTTGCCATTGGCGCTGACCGCCTCCGGCCTGCTGGCAGGTTGCGCCACAGCATCCAATCGCAGTGGTTTCGCCTCGGCCACCTTCAGCAGCATGCCGGCGCCCTCGCTGGCGAATCCGGCGGCAATGGCGGCCACGACCGTGCAATCGAGCCTGGACGTGGTGTTCAACAGTGGGGCCAAGCAAAGCTATCAACTGGCTTATCAGCCGTTTTTCATGACCGGCGATATGGTGCCGGACGGCAAGGGCGGCAAGATGCTGGCCGGTGGTTACTACGACATCAACAATCAGCCGATCATCGATCGCTCGGTGCCCGGCAGAGAGCGTCACTTTTTCTCGGATTGTCCCGACGGCTCGTCTTTGCTGACAATGAAGGGGGCGCAAGTCGCCGGCGTTAAGGGTAATGCCGTGTTCGCCGTGGTCCAGTTCGAATACACCACGCGCGACCAGAAGCAGGCCGCCATGTACGGCCAGTTGCCGTCGCCGATTGCCGTGCTGACGCTGGATCAGGATCCGCAGACCGGCAAATTGTCGCTCGTTAAATATCACAACGTCGACACCTCGTCGGTCAATGGCCTGTGGATCACCTGCGGCGCCAGCCTGTCGCCGTGGAATACTCATCTGTCGAGCGAAGAGTACGAACCGGACGCTGCGGCCATTGCCAGCAACGTCCAGTTCCAGGCTTTCAGCAAGAACCTGTTCGGCGATGCCGCCAAAGCCAATCCTTACCACTACGGCCATCTGCCGGAAATCACCGTCCACGCCGACGGTAGCGGCAGCGTGGTCAAGCATTTCTGCCTCGGCCGCATTTCTCACGAACTGGTGCAAGTCATGCCGGATCGCCGCACGGTGCTGATGGGCGACGACGCCACCAACGGCGGATTGTTCATGTTCATCGCCGACCGTGAAGCGGACCTGTCGGCCGGCACGCTCTACGTCGCAAAATGGACACAGACTTCCGGTGTCGGCCCAGGTGCAGGTACGCTCAACTGGGTCAAGCTGGGCCACGCCAGCAGCGCAGAGATCAAAGCCCTGGCCGACAAGCTCAAGGTCGCCGACATCATGGACGTCAAGACCAGCGACCCGCAGGATGCTTCTTATACCAAGATCCCGTTCAACGGTAAAACCAACTGGGTCAAGCTCAAGCCAGGCATGGAGCAAGCCGCCGCTTTCCTCGAAACCCATCGCTATGCTGCGCTCAAAGGCGGCAGCCTCGGCTTCACCAAGATGGAAGGCACCACCGTCAACGCCAGAGACAAGATCGCCTACTCGGCCATGTCTTATGTGCAGACCTCGATGCTAGATGGTTCCGGCGGCATCAAGGTGCAAGGCCCGAAGGCCGGTGCCGTGTATGCGCTGAACATGAAGGGCGGCCAGAACGACCTGTCCGGTAGCGCCATCGACAGCGCCTGGGTGCCGGTCGACATGGCGCCGCCGGCAGCTCTGATCGGCGAGGACCTGAAGCAGCCCGACGCGCTGGGCAATCTGGCGCACGCGGACAGGATCGCCAATCCGGACAACATCAAGTTCTCGGAAAAGCTGCGCACGCTCTTCATCGGCGAAGACAGCGGCATGCACGTCAATAACTTCCTGTGGGCCTACAACGTCGACAGCAAGCAGCTCTCGCGCATCCTGTCCTGTCCGGCAGGGGCCGAATCGACCGGCCTGCACGCCGTCGACGAAATCAACGGCTGGACCTACGTCATGAGCAATTTTCAGCATGCCGGCGATTGGGAAAAACCGCTGCACGATAAGGTCAAGGATGCATTGGATCCGTTGGTGCGCGCCAACTACAAAGACCGCTTCGGCGCCACGGTCGGCTATCTGACCGGGATGCAATTGCCGGCGCAGGCCTGATCAGGCCGGTTGATTGAGCGAAGAAAGAGAGGCTGCGGCCTCTCTTTTTTACGTCCGTTTTTGCGTCCGTTTGCAGGGACAGCGGCAGATTTCCAAAAAAGTCAGCGAATTCTCAGCATGTCGTTATATGCTGGCGGACATTATCCGGCGAGAGTAAACATTTGCTTATGAGGCACAAGCGTTGCTCCGGCCGGCATGTCGATGGATGTTGCTTTCTGGAGTGCTGATCGCCACGGAGACAATCGCGGTCGAACTCCTTTCAGCATCCGATAGTCATAGCGGGATGCAAAAAATGAGACCAACCGCCGCCGCGCGCTCGTCCGTATTGTCCGTCGTTACGCTGATGGCTGCATTGGCGGCCATGTTAGCCGCCTGTTCTTCGGCGCCTACCAACCATGGCGAAGTCAAAGGCGCCTCCGCCAGCTCGCGAGAAATGGGACAGTCCGACGCCAACCGCATGGCGACATTGGCCATGCGCGACAACCTTGAGAGCCTCTATCTGCTGATGGACAAGCTCTACCGCCGCAATCCTGCCGAGTGGAAGAAGTCCGGCGCCAGCCGCGAAGAAGTCGTCAAACGCGTGCGCGAGGCCGTCGAAAAGCGCCAGACCTGGGTCGATCTGCAGGGCAAGCACGACATCGCCGCCATGTCGCTGGCCCTGTCGCCAGATTTCAAGGGGGATCGCGTGGCTGCGTTCATCTACGCCACGGCCGACATGATCATCACGGCCCATGGCGGCAAGATCGAATTCTTCCTCATCGACGGTCTCGACGCCCAATATCTCTACAATGCCGCGCGCAATATCGAAATCGCCGTCTGGATGCTCTCCAATCGCCGCAACACCGCCGGCCAGCCTTTGCTGCTGTCCGACGAGATCAATGCAACTGAGCGCAACCTCAGTTTTGAGCGCGAGTTCGGCAAGATAGTCGGCCGACTGGATCTGCTGGCGGAGTTCGTTACTGAAAAATACCGCCGTGCCGGCATCAGCTACGTGCAAAACCTGCTGGGCGGATCGTTTCTGCAGTTTCTGCCGGTGCGCTGATCCGGGCTGATCGGCTGGAGATCGGCGAACATCCGGCGCATATCGTTATGCGAAAAAATTTGTTTCGTATTTGACGCCCAGCCTCGACACTTCCGCTCACTGAAATTTGCCGAAAGCTTCGCCATGACCCATTGGACCCTGGACATCATTCACGCCGCCTTGCCGGCCATCGAAGAAGAGCTGGCGCGCACCGCCGCCGAGCGCGACAGGGCAGGCGGTCACGCAGCTGAACAAAAGGAGCTGCTGCGCCAGAACGGTTTGCTGCTGCTGGTGGTGCCGAAAGAATACGGCGGTATCGGCGCGTCGTGGAGCGAGACTTTCGCCATTGTGCGCCGCATCGCCCGCGTCGACAGCGCGATGGCGCATCTGCTGGCATTCCAGACCTTGCAATTGTCGGGCGTGCTGTCTTACGGCTCTGATGAACAGCGGGCGCTTTATCTGAGCGAAACGGTCGCCCTGAATCACTGGTGGGGCAATTCCGCCAATCCCGCCGACCCGCGTCTGACCGCCGCTGAGCAGGATGGTGGTCTGGTCCTGCAGGGCGTTAAAGGATTCTGTTCCGGCACGCTTGGCTCGCATCGCCTGCTGACCACTGCCTTGCACCAGCCCAGCGGAAAGATACTGATCGCCGTACTCCCGACTGCACGCAAAGGCATCTCCATCCATGATGACTGGGATCCGATCGGGCAACGCCAGACCGACAGTACTTCCGTCAGTTACGAGCAGGTGCGCCTGGAGTGGAGCGAGGTACTGTTCCGGCCCGACGGCGTATCAACGCCTTTCCTCTCGCTGCGTGGCGTGGTGGCGCAATTGATTCTGGTTAATCTTTATCTCGGCATGGCCGAAGGCGCATTCGAACAGGCGCGTGACTACACGCTCAATCAGGGGCGGCCATGGTTTGCCGCCGGCGTACAGCGCGCGGCGGACGATCCTTATGTGATTCATCGCTATGCCGAAATGCATCTGCAGATTCGCGCCGCCCGCGCGTTAGCCGATGAGGCCGGTGTGGAGCTGGACAAAGTGTGGCGCATCGGTCCGCAACTCGTCGCCGAACAGCGCGGCAGGGCGGCGCTGGCAGTTGCCGAAGCCAAGGTGCTCGCGCATCGCGCGGCGTTGGCGGTGGGGCAAGACGTGTTCGACGTTTGCGGCGCGCGCGCCACCAAGGCAAGCTTGGGATTGGACCGCTTCTGGCGCAACGCCCGCACGCATACCTTGCATGACCCCATCGACTACAAGCTGCGTGATGTCGGCCGCTACGCGCTTGAGCATCTGTTGCCGGAACCTACGCTGTACTCCTGATCCGCATAGAAATTGATTTTATGTGATGGCTGAATTTGTCCGGTCTTTGTCCTCGGCAGGCGTGGCTGGAGAGATGCACATGCGATACCATGGTTTCCTACGTCTCACCGGCAGAGGGAATCATGGAACAGACAGCAACTCGGGGCGCCACCATCCCGGTTTATTTCTTGCTGCGAGAATCAGCGCTCACGCTTGACCTGATCGGTCCGGCGGAAGTATTGCGCTACGCCAACCGCTTCGCCGAGAAATCCGATTGCCCACCATACTTCGATCTGCGTTTCATCAGCGCCCATCGTGAAGTGGCGACCTCGGTGGGTCTGACATTGACCGGCATCGAGCCCTTGCCGGACGGCTTGCCCGACAACGCCATGCTGGTCCTCAGCGGCTGTATCGACAAGGACGACGACTTCAGCAATCACGCCGATCAGGCCGCCGTACGCTGGTTACAACAGCACTACCGGCCGTATCACCGGCTGGTCTGTATCTGCACCGGTGCTTTGCTGGCGGCGTACGCGGGTTTGCTGGTTAAGCGCAAATGCACTACCCACCATAGCCATATCAACGAATTGCGCGGTTTTGCACCGCAGGCGGATGTGCTGGAAAACCGCATCTTCGTGGAAGACGGCCCTGTCTACACCAGCGCCGGGGTGACCACCGGTATTGACCTCGCTCTGCATATCGTCGCCCAGATTGCCGGCCACGCTTGCAGCGCATCGGTGGCGCGGTCATTGGTGGTCTACCTGCGCCGTACCGGCAGCGATCCGCAATTGTCGCCCTGGCTGACGGCGCGCAATCACTTGCACCCGGCGGTGCATCGCGTACAGAACGCCGTGATCAAGGATCCCGCACAAGACTGGAGCGTGGCGCAATTGGCCGACATCGCCTGCACCAGCGAACGCCATCTGACGCGTTTGTTTCGCGAACACACCGGCGACAGCCTGATTGACTACATCCATCGTATTCGCATTGCACTGGCGCGCGACCTGCTGGCGCAATCGCCGCTGGACATCGAGCGTGTCGCTGAAAAATCCGGATTCCATTCCGGTCGCCAGTTGCGGCGCGTGTGGAAGAAGTTTGAAACGCATTCACCGTCGGCACATCGGGAATTGGCCGGAGTACATGCCAGCTAGCAGGGGAGTTGGCGGGAAAGAATGCATTCCGGTGATCGCTGCATGACGATCACCGGATAGGATTGCGATTTCAAAAAAGAGACGTAAGCCTTATTCGTAAGCACTAGCGAGCTTGTCCGGCAGCGGCACATTAAGCCACTTCTTGACCAGTGCGTTGAGCTCGCCGGACTTCTTCGCCTTGGTCAGGATGTCGTTGACCTTGGCTTGCAAAGCCGGTTCACTCTTGTTCAGCCCGACCACGCAGCGTGATTCCTGGATGACGTACTTGAAGACCGGTTTGTGCGCCGGATCTTTTTCACCCAAGGTGATCGCCACGAAGTCGCCGGTGCCGATCAGCTTGACCTGGCCGGATACATAGGCCGAGATCAGCGTATTGTTGTCTTCATAGCGCTTGATGGTGGCGCTTGCCGGCACAGAAGCGGTCAGCTGAATATCTTCAAACGTGCCGCGCGCTACGCCCACGACCTGCGAGGCCAGATCGGCAGGGCCGCTGACCTTGATGTCGGCGGCGCCGAAAACGCTATTGTTGAAAGGCGCATACGGCTGCGAAAAGTCCAGTACCTTGTCGCGTTCCGCATTGCGTCCCAGCGTTGAAATCACCAGATCGACCTTGTGCGTCTGCAGATAGGGAATGCGGTTGGCACTGGCGACCGGAACCAGTTCCACTTTCACGCCCATGCCCTTGGCGATGAGCTTGGAGACATCAATATCCAGGCCTTGCAGCTGCATCTCGGAATTGACGGAACCGTAAGGTTGAAAGTCCTGAGGGACCGCAATGCGAATGGTCCCGGATTTGGTGATGTCAGTCAGCGCATCGGCGTTGGCGTTGGATGCGGCGAATGCAGCGATCATCAGTGTGGTAACAGAACAGCGCGCCAGGAATTTCGCAAATTTCATTTTCTCTCCCAATTAAACGTGTCGACTTGTATTGCGTATGCAGCGGATGGAGCAGGACGCACTCGTACGGACGTGCACGGATCGAACAAAGAATCGAACAAAGTAACGGAAGACGCAAACAGCGGAGGGCGCGTCAGGCTTCATGCTGATTGCGTCGGCAGCCTGAATAGTCTCATCACGGCCTGCTGCTTGCGTGCCGGACATCGGCTCTGCCGTCAAAAGTATAAGTCAGATTGCCCGGAAAGCTTTGTCCATACTGGAGAAAATGAGAATTAGACGTGCACCGTTTTATGCGGTTTTCACGTCTTTTTCTGTTCCATGTCAGTGCGTTTCAAGAGGGGCGTGCGATTGCTCTGCATCATTTTCAGGCGAGACCGAATTGCGGAGACGTTGCGATATGTCGATGTGGGTTCGTGGATACAGAAAGACATGCGGTGGGCGGTGATGACGATGCCCGGTAATCCGGTTTTATCGGTTGGCGGCGTGTCCTCGGTTTCAGGCTTCAGCTTCTTTCCCGCATCTTGACGAGGCATTTCGACTGGCGTTGCTTTGGTATGCAACGGTGAATTCCGCGACACCGTTTCCTCCTTGTTGCGCAAATTCAGACAGGTCTGTTGCTCGCAAGCCCTCTCGCCAGCGGGTGTATGAGTCATGCAACATAACGCGTAGAATTTAGTGGTTGAGAATGAAAATGGTAATTGTTATCAATTATAATTCGTGAAAACTCGTCAATTCCCATCCTCTACCGGCCTTCGCTCATCACGGAACGGTCAGTTCCAGAGGCCTCTCAAAGGATTTTATGTACCCACGTCTTTCCCCCATGGCTTTGGCCCTGGCGCTAGCTTTCATCGTTCCTGTGTCGCTTCCGCAATTCGCATCAGCACAGACCGCCGCTGCAGGTAACAGTGAGCCGGCCAAAGCGGAAGGGAGCTTGCCTTCCGTGACGGTGAATGCTTCTGCCGACGCTTCGGCGGCAGGTCTGTCGGAAGCGTATGCGGGCGGCCAGGTAGCCCGTGGTGGACGGGTCGGATTTCTGGGGACACAGGATTTTCTGGACACGCCATTCAAGAGCACCATTTACACGCAAGAGCTGATCAAGGACCAGCAGGCTCGCGGTGTCGGCGACGTGCTCAAAAACGATCCGGCGGTGCGCGTCACACGCGGCTTCGGCAACTATCAGGAGTCGTACATGATCCGTGGCTTCATCGCCAATTCGGATGACCTGTCCTATAACGGTTTGTACGGTATCCTGCCGCGCCAGTATGTCGCGGCGGAAATGGTCGAACGCGTTGAAGTCTTTCTGGGCGCCAGCGCCTTCCTGAATGGCGCAGCTCCCGGCGACGGCGGCCTCGGCGGTACGATCAATTTGCTGCCCAAGCGCGCCGGTTCGGAACCGGTGACGCAATTCACCACCGGCTATGAAACCGGCGGCCAGACCTACGTTGCTGCGGATATCGGCCGCCGTTTCGGTCCGGACGATCGCATCGGCATCCGTATCAACGGTGTGCGCCGCGAAGGCGGTACTGCAGTCAACGGCGAAAATCGCGAAGTCAATCTGATGACTGTCGGCCTCGACTATCGCGGCAACAGTTTCCGTCTGTCCGCAGACATGGGCTATCAGGAAAACAACCTGACCAATCCGCGACCGAGCGTCTCGGTTCCGACCACCTTGACCTCCGTGCCGAGGGCGCCAAGCGGCTCCACCAATTTCGGACAACCTTGGGTGTTTTCGAATGAGCGCGACAAGTTCGGCACGCTCCGCGGCGAATGGGATCTGAACGACAAGACCATGGCGTGGGCGGCGCTGGGAACGCGCTACGGCACGGAAAACAATTCACTCTCCGGTCCGACGGTCGCCAATCTGAATGGCGCGGCAACCGCACGCCGTTTCGACAATGCGCGTGAAGATACTGTGCGTACCGGTGAAATCGGCCTGCGCACCAAATTCAACACCGGACCGGTAGCCCATACGATCAGCTCCACGGCGTCGAGCTATTGGCAGGATTCCCGCAACGCCTTTGCCACCAGCACCACCGGCGGCTTGAGCACCAACATCTATTCGCCGGTCTACAGCGCGATACCGGTATTGACCTCGACCACCGGCGGTAATTTGTCCAGCCCGCAAACGACCAGTAAGACACAATTATGGAGTGTGGCGATCGCCGACACGATGTCCTTTTACGACGACATGATTTCGTTGACGCTGGGTGCGCGCAATCAGAATCTGAAGGCCAATGCCTATTCCTACGTCACAAAATTGTCGACCACGAGCTACAACCAAAGCGCCGTGACGCCGGTGGCTGGCCTTGTCGTGAAGCCGATCAAAAATCTCTCCCTGTACGCAAACTATATTGAAGGTCTGCAGCAAGGCAAACAGATCACCGATACGACAGCCGCCAATTTCGGCCAGGTCCTGTCGCCGTACAAGTCCAAGCAAAAGGAGATCGGCGCCAAATATGATGCCGGCAAGGTGGCATTGGGCGTGGCCTTCTTCACAACAACGAAACCGCTGGCGTACAAGGACACTACAACCAATATCGAAAGCACCAACGGCGAGCAGCGCAATCGTGGCGTCGAATTTACCGCAGTCGGCGAACCGCTCAAGAGCGTCCGTGTGCTGGCTGGCCTGACCTTCTTGCGAGCCAGGCAGGAACAGACTTCTGTCAGCGCCAATAACGGCAACTACGCCATTGGTGTTCCGAAGACGCAAGCCAATGTTGGTGCAGAGTGGGACATTCCAGGTGTGAAGGGCTTGACCATCAACGGCCGCACTACCTACACCTCCACGCAGTATCTGGATGCCGCCAACAAGCAGCAAGTGCCATCATGGGTTCGTTACGATCTCGGCGCGCGCTACATCACGCAGATCGCGGGGCAGGTTGTGACCTTCCGCGGTTCTGTGGAAAACCTGACCAACAAGAATTACTGGGAATCCGCCGGCGGTGCATCCAATTCCGGCTACCTGGTGTTGAGCACGCCGCGTACTTTCGTCACGACGATGTCGGTCGACTTCTGATGAATGCCTTGTAATACCTGATTTTTTCACACCGCCCCGGCATGTCATTGCGACGTGCCGGGGCGGTTTGCTATTGAGCGGCGTCTAAGGTTTTCCGGAAAAATCCGACCACCGACTGATTGAACATCGCATGAAATTCGCGCCGGTCAAAACCGGAAGCACTGCGGCAGATTTCCGGTACGCGTGCCGCCAGCACGTCGTTGCAAGGCGCCAGAAAATCGAAATGTCCTGCTTTGGCGACAACGTGATATTCAGGCGTCTGCGACAGCGCAAGGCGGACAGCTTCCGCGTACGACGGCTGAGGCAGGATGTCGTCGTCTTCGGCGCGCCACAACTGGATCGGAACATTAACATCGCGCAGGCCGTTGGGCGAGAAGGTGAACCCAAGGGCTGGTGCTGCGACCACGGCGGCTTTGATACGGACATCTTTTGATCCATTCTTGCTGACGGGCGCTGTATTCACATCTGCGGGATTGGTTGCATCACGACTGCGCGCGATCAACCGACAGGCGAAATCCATTGTGTGCGTCAGGCAGAACGGCGCGATTTTGGCCATGTCGGGATGGCCGCCGATACTGACCAGCGTCGTGAATCCCCCCGCGGAAAAGCCAAACATGCCGATCTTCTGCCCATCGATATGATCGCGTCCACTCCACGCAGTCAGCAGGTAGTCGAGCATGCGGCTGATATGGCGCGGACGTTCCATGATGAAAAGACTGCGACTCTGGTCGGCAAAATTGTCGCCCGTGTGTGTCACCGCCGCCACCACAAAACCGGCTTCGGCCAGCGCAATGGCCGTATCGTAATGTCCGAGATAGGAGCCGCCTGTTCCATGGGAAATGACGATCAGGGGAAACTTTGCGCCATCGACGGGGGCGTCGACGGCGACAGTCTGCGTCACTGCTCTCATGGAGACAGGCTTAGGTACAGCGGTGCTCGGATACCAGATGCCGACCTCCAGCGGCGCGCCATCTGGATCCGCCGCCGTGACATGCTGAAAGCCGACGGCGCCGGCATAAGGGGCGCAGCAGAGAAGCATGCCCGTGATGGAAATCAGCAGTGCGCGCAGCGGCGATATTGTCTTCATGGTTTTTATGTTCATGCGCGGGTGGAGAGGTGCAGGGGGCGAACAGGGATCAGCAAGCCGGTATGCAACGCAGCTGGTGCAACGGTGCGGGGATTGTTGCGATAACGCTCGATTAATGGCCGATCGTCCGGCTCGTAACCACTATAGGGCAGCCACAGTGAATACAGCGCGGAGATGGTGGCGTTGATCTGCGTGTACGGCCCCATCAGCGTATGCGAGGCATAGGGCCCGGCGGGAATATCCAGCTGCTCAAGCTCGCCGGAAATCAGACCGTCGTCGGCGAGCGCCGCAGCGGCAAAATAGACAAAGCCCTCGTCCGCCTCGGGGTCGCCGTAGCTGATCCCCAGCCATTGCGTGGCCTGCCTGCTTCCAACCAGTTGTCGCAGATGACGATGCGTATGAGGAATGGTGCCGGCCGGACCGTGATGCCTCAGGGCCTGAATGCGAAATGCCGCTTGTTCGACGAGCCGGGCTTCCGGGGTGCTCGATGTCCGAGAGTCTGGGGACGCGGCTTCTTTGTCGGCGATGACATGGATCTTTTTCTGGAATTCGCGCGGCGATATGCCGGCGTACTGGAGGAAGGCGCGCGTGAAAGCTTGGGGGCTTTCGTAACCGGCTTCAAGGCTGATATCGGTGACGCTGCGCCGGTTTTCGGCCAGCAAAGTGGCGGCATGGGCAAGCCGCATGCGGCGCACGGTGTCCATCACGGTTTCACCCATCAGGCTACGATAAATGCGATGGAAATGAAACGGCGAGAAATGCGCCATCGCAGCCAGGTCTTCGAGGCGGTGCTGCGCCATGGGATCTGCGGCGATCGCCGCGACCACCCGGGCCATGCGGCTCCGATAATTTTTTTCTGAATGCTCTCGTCTCATTGCCGCAGTTTAACCGGCTCGAAGGTGGCAAACTTAGCCGCATTTGCTGAATCGATGTTGGATCGTACGGCTGAATGGAGGGGGACGCGCATGCAAATGCGCGTGCAGTTTATTTTCCCTGTTTCAGAAGTTGTTCTCTGACCCAAGGAAGTTTGTCGCTGACGGCTTGCAGGGCTTCTTGCTCGCTGCGGTAGACCGTCTTTGAATAGTCGGTGACCAGCGTCCACTTTCCTTCATCTTCCGGATCCTTGCGAAAGGTCTTGAAGGAGAAGGCGCCGTCGGCATGCTGCGCAATGTCGACGCAGTGCATGCCGGTATCGTCTTCGATGCTATGTATGACAGCTTTATTCATGGCGTTCTCCGTGGCGGATCAGACGCAAGCGTTACCCGGAGCGATCACGTAGCAGCCGCGCCCCCGGCTTTTGGCGTCGTACATGGCCTTGTCTGCCGCCTGCAGCAAGGTGTCCGGATCGCAATCGCTGTCGCAGACGGCGATGCCGATGGAGACGCCCAGTTGATAATCGCCTTGCTGCAGTTTCAGCGGTTCGGCGACGACGTTGATGCATTTTTCTGCGAGTGCGCGTGCACCATGGGCGAGCGGGCTCCCCAGATCGGTCGCCAGTAGCACGAATTCATCGCCACCGACCCGGGCGAGGGTGTCGCTGTGGCGCGCCACGCGCAGGAGCCGTTGAGTGATTTCCTGCAGCACCTGGTCGCCGGCTTTATGACCCAGCGTGTCGTTGATCGGTTTGAACCCGTCCAGATCAAGGAACAGCAAGGCCACGCCGGTGTGATCGCGATTGGCGTGCGCAATGGCTTGTCGCATGCGGTCGGCCAGCATGACGCGATTGGGCAGGCCGGTGAGGATGTCATGGTGTGCCTGGTGCTGGAGCTCGGCCTGATGCACTTTCAATCGTGACAGCAGGCGATTGAACGCCATTGTCAGATCGCCGACTTCGTCCGCGCGCGCCACCGGCAACGGCGTCAGCGGCAAGTCGCCGCGTGTCATGCGTTCGGCCTGATCGGCAGCGCGTCGTAGCGGCTGGAAGAACCACACTACCACCAGGATGATCAGCAGGAAAATGACCAGCGCCTGCGCCATCCCGCCGCGCAAGATGAAGGCCTGCACATGTTCGACGGTCGGCAGGGCGGCCGAGACCGGCAGGCGCACGGCGACGAACCAGCCGGTGCTCGGCACCGGTGCGATGGCCTTGATTTCTTCGACGGTGCCGTTGCTGCCGATGCCGGTGCCGCGATAACCGGCGACGGCTTTATCCAGTACCGGGTCGACGCCAACTTGCGGCAACGGTTTGAGTACGGTGTGCGGATCATTGGCGGCAATGATGATGCGCCTGGCCGGGGACACGAGGATAAAGCTGCCGGATTCTCCCAGGCGCGCCTGCTGCAGATGGTCCAGGAAGCCGGCTGCGGTCAGTCCAGTGGTGCCGCCCAGGACGCCGACCAGTTTGCCGCTGTGATCCCTCAGCGGCGCCAGCATGGGGATGATGGCTTGCTGCGATGCCGGGCTTAGCAGCGGCTCGCCGATGATGAACTTGCCACCCTTGGCCAGATGAAAGTCGGGAAAGCCGCTGATCGACAAGCCGGTACGTCCAACGGTCGCGGGATAGTCGACGAGGATGACACCGTCTGCATTGGTGACGAACAATCCTTGCGAAAACAGCGGTTGCAACTCTTGCCGTTCGCGCAGCCAGTTGCCCAGTTTTTCCGGTTGAGCGATCAGTTCCGTCGGCAGCGAAGTGGCCAGTTGTTCCAGATAGTGGCGGCGCTCCATGATGCGGTGATTGATGTCTTGCGCCAGATAGCTGGCGATGGTGCTTTGCTGTTCGGCGGCGACTTCGGTCAGGTCTTCGTGCAGGAAATTGGTCAATACGTAATAGCGCGCAATGCCGCTGGCGAAGACGACGAGGGTGCCGAAAAGCACCAGGCGGGTGACGAGGCTGTTCGTGAAGCGTTTGAATTTCATTGCGTAGGCAGAGATGTTGTTGTTATTTCGCGTTGATGCGCGGCTTCACTGATGCGGTCACGGACTACGCGTATCGCTTGCTTGAGCGCGTAGACGTCGCCGTAGTAGCGCTGAGGAATATCGATCTGGTTGGCGTTGGCGTCGATCTCTTCGATTTCCTGATGCCACTCGGCGAGCTTGTCTTCCGAGGGCGATTCGGTATTCCAGATTTCTTCTTCCAGCAAATGGATTTCCTTGTACCAGACCACCAGCCGCTTTTTCATGCTGGCTTCATAGATGCGGGGCACGGCTTGAATCAGACCGAACAGCACCGCAATGAACGGCAGCAGGATCGTGAAGCGGCGCTCGATGAAGTTGGCCAGCCAGAACGGCAGGTAGCGTTGCAGGAAAGGACGGCCGGATTTGAAATAGCGGCGCGTCTCGTCGGAGATGGTGAAGTCTTCGATGTTTTGATTGGGGAAGTAATTGCGCGGCGTGAAAAAATCCGGCGCATTGTGGATCACGTTGGCGGCGTCCAGCAACAGATAGGCCAGCGCCGGGTGCAGACTTTCCTTGGACACCAGCATGGCTGTTGCCGCCAGCAGCGTGACGTCGCGCGACGGGTTGTCGTTGATCAGGCTGGTGGCGCCGCGCGGATAGATGATCTTCGACAGTGACGGGAATTTTTGCACCATCGCGTCGGCTTGCGAAAAGCTCATCAGCTTGATACCGCTGTTGAGCAGGGTATGGATCAGCTCACTGTCGGCGCGGCCGATGAAGAAGGCGGCATCGATCTTGTTGTTGAGCAGTTGTTCGTAGGCAGTGTTGCCGTTCAATTCCACCAGCGTGGAATTGTTTGTCGTGATGCCGTTTTCCGTCAGCAGATCGTTGGCGACGATACGCAGACCGCTTCCGGGCAATCCGAGCGAGATACGTTTGCCACGCAGTTGCGACAGGCGGTCATAGGTCGCTGAGCCCTGATAGAACACCCAGATCGGTTCGTAAGAGATGGCGGCGATGGTCTGGATGCCGGGAGCCTGTTCGCTGTTGCCGGTGCCGGACTGGATAAAGCCGACCTGGAATTCATTGTCTTCTTCGCGCAGGCGCTGGAAGTTTTCCACCGAGCCCGAAGACGGCCGGATGTCGAGCGTGATGCCGTCGCGTTTAAGAATTTGCGCGTAGCGCTCGGCGTAGTTGTAGTAGATGCCGCCCGGAGCGCCGGCGGTGACGACGATCTTGCCCTGAGTCGCGGGCTTGAGCATGGCCAGCACCGACCAGCAAACTGCCAGCAGCACCAGCGACCCGATCAGCATCAGGCGGCGCAGGCGTTGCGGCGTCATCGGCGGCTTTTGAATGCGATGGAGCGGAAGAGGTGTCTTGGACATAAGTTGCTGCTTGGTTTGCCTATGTTACCTGCGCTGCTGATTATGTTTTACGCCCCATGCATCCGGGCACTTCGTTTTATTCTGTCGCCGCCAAGCTGGCATCCATCCGCTTGCTGTCAGTTTGCTGACGGTTGGCGAATCGGCTAAGCCGGTTCCGCGTGTTCCACCATCAACTGTACCTTGGTTGTACCGTTATATTCGTTGGCATCCAATCTAAAAGCAACTGTAGCGTAATCGGGCAACGCATCGGCGTGGCCGAACCAGATCGCATCGTATTTCTGTCCGTCTTTTTCCAACAGCAGTTTAAGGTGTTTTTCCTTGAGTATGCGTTGATTCACCACGCGGAAGCGATCGCAGAACACCGGCGGCGCAAAACCCTGGCCCCAGACCTGCTCATCCATCAGGCTGATGAAATTGACCGAATAGTAGGCGTCTTCCAGTGCGCCGTCGGTTTCCACCACGCGCTCAAGCTGGTTCTGGCTTAACCAATCTTTACCTACTTCTTCAAATGCATCGGCAAAGGCGTCGAAGGCTTCGGCGCGGATCGTCAGGCCGGCGGCCATGGCATGGCCGCCGAATTTGGTGATCACCGACGGCGCGTGTTTGGATACGAGATCGAGTGCGTCGCGCAGGTGGAAGCCGGCGATCGAGCGGCCGGATCCTTTGATCAGGCCTTCGTCGCCGGGTGCAAAGGTAATGGTCGGCCGATAGAACTTGTCCTTCAGGCGCGAGGCCACGATGCCGATCACGCCCTGATGCCACGAAGCGTCAAACACGCTGATGGTGCGGCGATCCTGCGGGTTGAAGTCGTCCAGCAACAGCAGGGCGGTGTCTTGCATGCCGGCTTCGATGTCACGGCGCTCGCGATTGATGGCGTCGAGCTGCTGAGCAATCTCCCAGGCGCGGCCTTCGTCGTCGGTGGTCAGGCATTCGATGCCGAGCGCCATGTCGGCCAGACGGCCGGCGGCGTTCAGGCGCGGACCGACGGCAAAGCCGAGGTCGAACGGCGTGGCTCGGCGGGCTTCACGGCCGGCGGCGCGGAACAGTGCGGCAATGCCGGCGTGCATGCGACCGGCGCGCATGCGTTTCAATCCTTGCGCGACGAGAATGCGATTGTTGGCGTCGAGTTTGACAACATCGGCGACCGTGCCGAGCGCAACCAGATCGAGCAAGGTATCGAGTTTGGGTTGGGTCTGGGCGTCGAAGATGCCGCGCTTGCGCATCTCGGCGCGCAAGGCCAGCAGCACGTAAAACATCACGCCTACGCCCGCCAGATTCTTGCTGGGAAAGCCGCAGGACGGCTGGTTCGGATTCACGATCACGCGCGCGTCCGGCAGGCTGTCGCCGGGCAAGTGATGGTCGGTGACGACGACGTCAATGCCGCGCGCTTTGGCGGCGGCGACGCCGTCGATGCTGGCGATGCCGTTGTCGACGGTGACGATGATGTCGGGTGACTTTTCGCGGATGGTCAGTTCGACGATTTCCGGCGTCAGACCGTAGCCGTATTCAAAACGGTTCGGCACGATGTAATCGACCTGTGCGCCAAGACTGCGCAAGCCGCGCAGGCCGACCGCGCAGGCGGTGGCGCCGTCGCAATCGTAGTCAGCGACGATCACCATCTTCTTGTTGGCGGCGATGGCGTCGGCCAGATAGACAGCGGCGGCATCGATATGCAGCAAGCCGGACGGCGCAATCAGCGCGCCCAGTTCGCTCGACAGGTCTTTGGCGTTGAGCAGGCCGCGGGCGGCGTAGACACGCGCCAGCACGGGGTGGATGCCGCTGTGGATCAGGTCGTCCACATGGCGCGGGTCGTAGGAGCGGGTAGTGATACGGATCATGTGCTTAACCTTGCGCAGCCAGTTTGCTCAGCGAAGGCTTAATCCAGAGCCCCCGGAGCCGGCTCAGCGACGAGGCCGTGGCGGTCAGATGCAGCAGCTTGTCCTGGCCGGTCAGGATCAGCGACAGGCTGTCCAGACGTTTTTCTCGCAGCGCTTGCAGCAGCGGCGCGAACCAGGCGGAGTCGAGCGCTTCCACGCGCTGCAGCCAGACACCCCATTCATCGGCGAGGCCTGCTTCCAGCAAGTCATCCAGCATGAGCAGGCCACGTTCGACCGGTGCGGCGAGGATGGTTTCGGGAGTGATGTCGGCTGGCTGAGATGTGCTGGGCGCCAACGCTTGCGGCCAGCCATTCAGCTTAAAAGCGGCCTGATAAGCCGATGCTGCGGTGATCGCGGAAGTTGCCACTACATCGGCGCCGCCCCAGATCCACAAAGAGTTGACCGGTTTCTTGCCGCGCATTTCGCGCTCTTCGTTCAGAGATTCGGAGAACCACTGCATCTGCACTTCATTTTGCAGCTTGCGCCAGGCCAGTTCACCCGGGCCTTCGGGCATCCAGATATCGATGTTGCGGCCGCTGGCTGCTTGCGGAGACGAAGTGCGCAGGCCGGCCCAGTCGTCGGCCCGCATCATCCACGTCGCGGCATCGATGTAGATCAGCGTGCGGCCGATTTCTTCAAACAGCGGGAGGGCGGACTGGAACAGGCGGCGCGAGTGCGCCTCGTCCAGTTCCAGTTGGCCGATGTCGGTCAGCACCAGATGATCGCGGGCAATATGGATGTGCGCCGGTTGCAGGACAAACCAATGGCCTTCCATCGCTTGCTGGCCGTGCGCCTGCAACATCGCGGCAGACGCCGGCGGGCTGTTGCTGGGTTCATCCTTGCCGTCGGCCGCAGTCAGACCGTATTGACGGCTGATCCAGTGCTCATGCGGCAAGGCGCGTGAAAATGGATCAAGACTTTGCAGGGGGTAGAGATTCTTGCTGCGCGCCAACAACGTGGCAAGTGCGGGGGCTTTGCATTGGCGTGTCAGGTCGCGCGCCAGCTCGGCTTGCGGCAGGCCGAAAGGGATGAGGATGTCGAGATGATTCATGCCGCGATTGTAGGCGAAAACCCTCGGTTCGTTCCAAAAGCAGCTATGACCAAGCGTAACCGAAAGGTAAATAAACGCGTGCAACAAAACTAAGTCCGTGTTTCGCAATCTGAGTTGACGGCCCGGGACGCGGTGACAGGCCCTGAACGACAACAGTGAAAGATGCCGGAGAGTGTGGCAAACTGGCGCATTGTCGTTCGGCATCGTTTTTACCGTGTTTTCGCAGGTTTTTCTTGCGAACTTCCCCGTTTTGCATCGTTGTTGCCGCCGTTCCGGCAATCCTCCTTCGAGAAAAGTGAGTCAAAGTTTGAGTCTGATTAAAAATTTACCCTTCGAATGGCTGGTCGGCATTCGTTACACGCGAGCCGGCAAACGCAGCGGCCGCAATAGTTTCATTTCCTTCATTTCCCTGATTTCCATGGCCGGCATTGCGCTCGGCGTCGCCGCGCTGATCGTTGTGCTGTCAGTGATGAACGGCTTCCAGAAAGAGGTGCGCGACCGCATGCTGTCGGTGCTCTCGCATATCGAAGTATTTGATGCTTCCGGCGCCATGCCGGACTGGCAGTCGGTCGCGAAGCAGACTTTTCAGAACAAGGAAGTCATCGGCGCAGCGCCGTACGTGGCCGCGCAAGCCATGATGACACGCGACGACAATGTGCGCGGTGTGGTGATTCGCGGCGTGCTGCCCTCGGAAGAACCCAAGGTGTCGGATGTGGCCGGTCAGGTCAAGCAGGGTAAATTTTCCGATCTCAAGCCGGGCGAATTCAACATTGTGGTCGGAGGCGAGCTGGCTCGCAGTTTGCGCGTCGGCCTCGGCGACAAAGTCACGCTGATCGCGCCACAAGGGCAGGTGACGCCGGCCGGCGTGCTGCCGCGGTTGAAACAGTTCACTGTGGTCGGCATCTTTGAAGCGGGCCACTACGAGTTCGACTCGTCGCTGGCCTTCATCCAGATCGAGGATGCGGAGCGGCTGTTCCGTCTCGATGCGCCGTCCGGCGTGCGCTTGCGCATCAAGGACATGCTGCAGGCGCCGCAGGTGACGTATGAGCTGTCGAAGACGCTGAACGGCAATCTGTATTTGCGCGACTGGTCGCAGCAGAACAGCAACTGGTTTGCCGCGGTGAAAACCGAGAAACGAATGATGTTCATCATCCTGACGCTGATCATTGCGGTAGCGGCGTTCAATCTGGTCTCCACGCTGGTGATGACAGTGACCGACAAGCAGGCCGACATCGCCATCCTGCGTACGCTTGGCGCATCGCCGGGATCGATCATGAAGATCTTCGTGATTCAGGGGGCGCTGGTCGGGCTGATCGGCACCGGTCTTGGCGTTGGCTTTGGCGTGCTGGTGGCGTTGAACATCGACGTGATCGTACCCTTCATCGAACGCTTGCTGCACGTACAGTTCTTGCCCAAGAGCATCTACGTGATTTCCGAATTGCCGTCCGACCTGATCTGGTCGGACGTGTGGACCATAGGTGGCGTAGCGGTAGTGCTGGCCTTCCTGGCGACGCTGTACCCAAGCTGGGCTGCAGCGCGCGTCAAACCGGCGGAGGCCCTGCGCTATGAATAATCAGAATAACCCCATCATAAACAATCAGACGGTGTTGTCCTGCCGCGGACTGGGCAAGACTTTTACCCAGGGTAAATATTCGGTCAAGGTGCTCAACGGTGTCGATATCGACGTCAAGGCCGGCGAGCAGGTTGCCATCGTTGGCGCATCCGGCTCCGGCAAATCGACACTGCTGCATCTGTTGGGCGGCCTCGACACGCCGACCGGCGGCACCGTCACGCTGCAAGGCAAGGATTTTGCTACGCTCGGCGAAGCTGCACGCGGCGACCTGCGCAATGCGGCGCTGGGTTTCGTTTATCAGTTCCATCATCTGCTGCCGGAGTTTTCTGCACTGGACAACGTCGCCATGCCGCTTATGATCCGCCGCGTCAAGCGCGATCAGGCACAGGAACAGGCGCGCGAAATTCTCAAGCGCGTCGGTCTGGAAAATCGTGTACGCCACGTTCCGGGCGAACTGTCCGGCGGCGAGCGCCAACGCGTCGCCCTGGCGCGCGCGCTGGTCACCAAACCGGCCTGCGTGCTGGCCGACGAACCAACCGGCAACCTCGACCGCTCGACCGCGGACAAGACGTTTGAATTGATGATTGAATTGTCGCAAACCCTGGGTACGGCGTTTGTCATCGTTACTCATGACATCGAGCTGGCGCGCCGCTGCGGCCGCGTGTTGCGATTATCTGAGAATGGCTTGCAACTCTGGGAATAAGGGGAAGGCAGTGAATAAGAAAAATATCGGGGGAATGCTGGTCGCGAGCATGCTGTTGCTGAGTTCTCTGGCGCAGGCAAAAGAGACATTGCGGGTACAGGTACCGGCTGTGTTCGACGAACAGATGCCGATAGAGCCTAGCGTCAAGGAACAGTGTGCGGTCGACAGAATTCTGGGAAATCACGTCTTTCAGAAAGTCGCCGACAAGTACCCAGGCGCCTTGCAGGTGTCGGATCCGGCCAAGATGGAAAAGGGCAAGGTCCTGAAGTTGACCGTCTTGAGTGTGCAAGGCATCGGTGGCGGCGGGTGGACCGGTGCCAAAGCGGTCACGGTGCGCGCCGATCTGGTACAGGATGGAGAAGTCGTGCAGACCGTGGTCAAGCGAGAGCATTCGCGGGGAGGCGTCTTGGGCGGCATGCGCGGCACATGCTCGATTCTCGAAATCGTGGCAGAGTCACTGGGTCGCCAGGTCGCGACCTGGCTTGTGAAGCTGGACGGTACTGGTCCGATCGGGCAGCCGACGTCGGCAGCACAAATCGATCAAAGCGTGCAAACTAAGCAAATAACTGAGGCAGCGGACGAGGCAAAACCGAAGTCGGAAGCAAAGCCTGAAGCGAAGCCGGAATAATTCACGCCGCGAGGTTGAGTCACGCGGTGTTTTACCTATTTAACCCTTTATTGAAGTACTGAGATCATCATGAATACACGTCAATGGCTCGAAAAGCTGGTCGCCTTCGACACCACCAGCCGCAATTCCAATCTGGAACTGATCACCACCGTGCGCGACAGTCTGCAAGCGCAAGGAATCACACCCTGGTTTGCACATAACAAGGAGCGTACCAAGGCCAATCTGTTCGCCACGCTGCCGGCCACGCAAGGTCCGGAAGCCGGTAATACACAAGGCGGCATCGTGTTGTCGGGACACACCGACGTGGTGCCGGTCGACGGTCAGAACTGGGACAGCGATCCGTTCAAGCTGACCGAGCGTGATGGTCTGCTGTACGGTCGCGGCAGCTGCGACATGAAGGGCTATATCGCCGCTTCGCTGGCGCTGGTGCCGGAGTTCCTCGCGATGCCGCGCACCAAGCCGCTGCATCTGGCGTTTTCCTATGACGAAGAAATCGGCTGTGCGGGTGCGCCGTCGATGCTGGCGGAGTTGCAGGAGCGCGGCATCCATCCTGAAGGCTGCGTCGTCGGCGAGCCGACCAATATGCAAGTAGTGGTCGCGCACAAGGGCATCAATGTTTTCTCTTGCAGCGTACACGGCAAGTCGGCGCATTCGTCGCTGACGCCGCAGGGCTGCAATGCCATCGAATACGCGGCGCGCCTGATCTGCGCCATTCGCGATTTCGCCGATGCCTACAAGGTCAACGGTCCGTACGACACGCTGTATGACGTGCCGTTTTCGACCATGACGACCAACCAGATCCGTGGCGGCATCGCGATCAACACGATTCCGAATCTGTGCGAATTTACCTATGAGTTCCGCAATCTGCCGGGCATGTCGCCGGACAAGATTCAGGAACAGATCACGCATTATGTGCACGATCATCTGCTGCCGAAGATGCAAGCGGAATATCCGGAAGCCAAGATCGACATCGGCGTCATTGCCGGCAGCCCGGCGCTGGAAACAGCGGAGCAGGAAGCCATTACCTCGCTGGTGCGCGCCCTGACGCAGGACAACGAGAAGCGCAAGGTGGCCTATGCAACCGAAGCCGGCTTGTTCCAGCGCATCGGTATCCCGACTATCGTATGCGGCCCCGGCGACATCATCCAGGCACACAAGCCGAACGAGTTCGTTGCGATTGCTCAGCTCGAACGTTGCGAAGAGTTTCTGCGCAAGCTGGGACGTTCGATGCAGGCTGCCTGAGCGCGTTCTGAGCATGATATAAGGGACGTCGGACCCATTCGGGTCTGTCGTCATTGATCGTTCCTGAGCGCGGCTGTCATACCTATGTGGATCGATACGCACTGCCATCTTGATGCCGGGGAATTTGCCGGCGAAGAACTTGCTGTCGCCGACGAGGCGGCCGGGCAGGGCGTCGGCATGATCGTGGTGCCGGCGGTGGCCACGTTCAATTTTCAGGCGGTGGCGCATCTGGCGGCGCAGCGCAGCAATTGCGTCTACGCACTCGGGATTCATCCTCTGTACGTTCCCAAGGCGGAAGAGAGCGATCTGGACGCTTTGCGCCAGGCGATCGAAACGGCGCTGGAAGACAAGCGCTTCGTCGCCATCGGCGAGATCGGCCTCGACTTTTTCGTCCCAGAATTGAAAGAAGGCGTTCTGCGCGACAAGCAAGAACACTTCTACAGCGAGCAGCTCAAGCTGGCGCGCGAATACTCTTTGCCGGTGCTGCTGCATGTCCGGCGCTCGCAAGACATTATCCTCAAATACCTGCGCCGCATCACGGTGCCCGGCGGTATCGCCCACGCTTTCAACGGTAGCCACCAGCAGGCGCAGACTTTCATCGAGCTGGGCTTCAAGCTGGGATTCGGCGGTGCGATGACTTTCCCGCGCTCGCTGCAGATTCGCCGTCTGGCTGCCGAAATGCCGTTGGAAGCGATCGTACTGGAAACCGATGCGCCCGATATTTCCCCTGCCTGGCTGCATCCTGCGCGCAATACGCCGGACCAGATTCCGCGTATCGGCAAGGTGTTGGCTGAATTGCGCGGGATGAGCGCCGAGGAAGTCGCATTGGCGACGGCCGCCAATGCGCTTGCGGCGATGCCGCGTCTGGCCGCGGTCTCTGAGGTTTCTTAAGCGATGCGCAGCGCCATTCTTGGTTTTGCCGCAGGAATAGCCTTGCTGCAAATGCAGGCCGAGCTGCTGGCTTTCCAGTGGCATATGGGCTTGCTGGCGATGGCTACGGTATTACTGCTGATGGCCTGGCGGCTGAGGAGGACCGGCTTCGGTATGGTGTTGCGGATTGCTGTCTTCAATATCGCCGGAATTTGCATCGGCTTCGCCTGGGGCGGCTTGTACGCCCAGTACTATCTGGATCAGGAGTTGCCGCCGGCGTGGGAGGGGCAGGATGTCACAGTAGTCGGCACCGTCGATAGCTTGCCGTACCGTTTCGACCGTGGCGTGCGCTTTAACTTCCTGGTCGAAACGATTGCCCCGCAAGTCAACGGGATACCGCCGGTTCCTTCCCATCTGTCGCTGTCCTGGTATGCGGCAGGACCCTTTGAGAAAAAAGACGCGATCTCGCCGGCTGCCGTTCCCTGGATACAGCCGGGTGAGCGCTGGCAATTCACCATCCGATTAAAGCGTCCGCACGGCACGGCCAATCCCAATGGATTCGACTATGAAGTCTGGCTGCTGGAACAGGGAATACGCGCGACCGGCACAGTCCGTCCGGATGCTCAACTGGCTTATAAAAATCAGCGCCTGCAAGCGTTCGTCCAGACGCCGGGGAACATCGTCCAATATTGCCGCGGCTGGCTGCGCGATCGCATTCTGGCGGCTTTGCCCAAGCAGAAATATGCCAGCGTGATCGTTGCGTTGGTCATCGGCGATCAGCGGGCCATTGACCAGTCCGACTGGGAGATTTTCAATCGCACCGGCATCGGCCATCTGGTGGCGATTTCGGGGTTGCACATTACGATGATTGCCGGGTTGTTCGCGTCATTCTTCAGTTTCTTGTGGCGTCGTTCTTTCTTCACCAGAGCGCAGCTGCCCTTGATCTTGCCCGCGCCCAAGGTCGCCGTGCTGGCGGGTCTGGCAGCTGCCCTGATTTATGTCTTGCTGGCAGGTTTCGGCGTTCCTGCACAGCGCACGCTGTACATGCTGGCAGTCGTCGGCGTGGCGTTCTGGATGGGGCGGCTGACGCATATTTCGTATGTGATGTGCCTTGCGCTGGGCGTGGTGCTGCTGGCCGATCCCTGGGCTTTGCTGTGGCCGGGTTTCTGGCTGTCGTTCGGTGCGGTGGCTATCATTCTGTTTGCTTCGTCGGGGCGTGTCGGCAGCGATGCGGCTACCGAGCCGGTCGTGATGACTGCCGTCGAACGTCACCGTAAACCGTCGCGCGCGGTCATGCTGTGGCGGGCGATACGCGCCGGCGCTTACACCCAATATGTCGTGACGCTGGGCTTGCTGCCGCTGACTTTGCTGTTGTTTGGACAGTATTCGCTGGTGAGTCCGCTGGCCAATGCAATTGCGATTCCCCTGATTACGCTGGTGGTGGCGCCATTGTCGCTGCTCGGCAGTATTTTGCCGCCGCCCTTGTCTGACTGGGTATTGTGGTCGGCACACGCCATGGTCGAGTGGCTGGTCGGTGTGCTGAGCTGGATGAGCAGTCAGCCGTTTGCGGTCTGGCAAACGCCGCTGCCGGCGATGTGGATGTTCTTGCTGGCGCTGGCAGGAACCTTCTTGTTGCTGGCGCCGCGCGGCTGGCCGGCGCGCTGGCTAGGTTTGTTCGGCTGGTTGCCGTTGTTGTTGAATACGCCGGCCTGGCCGGAAGAGGGCAAGATGCAGGTCACCGCCTTCGACGTCGGACAGGGGATGGCGCTGCTGGTGGAAACGGCGGAGCACCGCCTGCTTTACGACACCGGCCCGGCTTATTCGCCGGAATCCGACGGCGGCAACCGCGTTATTGTTCCGTATCTCAAATCGCGCGGCATCAACCATCTGGACGTGATGGTGATTTCGCATAGCGACAGCGACCACTCCGGTGGCGCGTTGTCAGTGTTGAAAGACATTGCGGTCGACCGTGTGTATTCGTCCTTGCCGCTTGCCAGCCCCATTGTGCAGGCAGCGCCCGATCATCGGCGCTGTCTGGCAGGGCAGCACTGGCGCTGGGACGGGGCGGAGTTCAGCATGTTGTACCCGGTACAATCCATCTACGATAGCGATAAATGGAAGCCGAACGCACACAGTTGCGTGCTGAAAGTGGCTTTGGGCAAGAATTCCATCCTGCTGCCCGGCGATATCGAGGCGATACAGGAGGACGAGCTCGTCAACAGTCCTGCGGTCGCCAATCTGCGCGCCACCGTTTTGCTGGCGCCGCATCACGGCAGCGGCACATCGTCGACGGAGGCCTTCCTGCGCGCGGTCAATCCGGAGGTGGCGCTGTTCCAGGTCGGCTATCGCAACCGCTTCAATCATCCCAAGCCGGAAGTTTTTGAGCGCTACGCCAAGATGGGCATTCGCCGCATGCGCAACGATGAATCCGGCGCGGTTACCGTTTCTTTCGACAAGGGTGTCAGCGTGGCGGAATATCGGCGGGAGCATGCCAGGTACTGGTACGGGCGTTAAACGTTCCAGCGCGTGCTATTTTGGCCGCGGTACGGGAAGATACTCTAGAATTCCAGCATGAATACTAGTATCCGCTCAGCCCACACATGAACAAACCGATCTTGCATTTTGCCCACGCCAACAGCTATCCGGCGGGAACTTACGGCATGTTTTTCGACCAGTTGCGCGAGCACTATGATGTGCGCGCCTTGCCGATGCATGCCCATAATCCCAAATATCCGGTCGACGACGGCTGGCGCAAGCTGGGCAAGGAACTGGGTGAGGAGCTGGCGCAGCGCTATAACGAACCGGTGATCCTGGTCGGCCACTCCATGGGCGGGATCCTGAGTCTGCTGGCGGGGCGAAAGCGGCCGGATCTGGTGCGCTGCGTGGTGTTGCTGGACTCGCCTATCGTCGCGGGGTGGCGCGCTTCTGCGCTGCATCTGTTCAAACTGTTCAAGATCGAGAGCAAACGCTCGCCGGCGGTGGCGTCCATCAAGCGCCGCAACGCCTGGCCGGATATGGAAGCGGCCTATCAGCACTATGCCGCCAAGGCGATGTTCGCCGCCTGGCCGGAGCGCGTGTTGCGCGACTACGTCACTGCCGGTGTGGAGCCGGAACCATCCGGCGGCGTCAAGCTGCGCTTCACCCGTGAGACCGAGACTGCTGTCTATCGGACAATTCCGCATCACCTCGGCGCATTGACGCGCCGTCAATATCCGGTGCCGGTCGGCTTTGTTGGCGGCACCGAGTCGGTGGAGTGCCGCCTGGCCGGACTGGCGGCTACCAAAAGGCTGGTGGGGTCGCATTTCAGGCAGATTCCGGGCGGCCATCTGTTTCCCATGGAGTCTCCCGATGCCGCAGCGGGAGCCACCCATGAAATGATTCAGGCCTTGCTTTCCGGGAAATAAAATTACGGGTTTTCCGGCGGGAAATCTGGCGGCTCCTGAAAACAGGGGGATCAAAAGCGGGCGGTTTGGGGTATAATTTGAATTTCCCGCACGTGCCGTTCGGCACTTCTTTGTAATGACCAAGTTTGTATTTGTCACTGGCGGCGTCGTGTCTTCCCTGGGTAAGGGAATTGCCGCCGCGTCTCTCGCCGCGATCCTCGAATCGCGCGGCCTCCGAGTCACCCTTCTTAAGCTCGATCCCTACATCAACGTTGATCCGGGAACGATGAGCCCATTCCAGCACGGCGAAGTCTTCGTTACCGACGACGGCGCCGAAACCGATCTGGATCTCGGCCACTACGAGCGTTTCATCACCGCCAAGATGAAGAAGGTGAACAATTTCACCACCGGCCAGATTTATGAGTCCGTGATCCGCAAGGAACGCCGTGGCGAGTATCTGGGCAAGACCGTTCAGGTCATCCCGCATATCACCAACGAAATCCAGGATTTCATCCATCGCGGCGCCGAAGGTTTCGACGTGGCGCTGGTGGAAATCGGCGGCACCGTCGGCGATATCGAATCCCTGCCGTTCCTCGAAGCCGCGCGTCAGCTGAGCCTGCGCGCCGGCCGTAACGCTGCCGCTTTCGTGCATCTGACGCTGGTGCCTTACCTGGCTTCGGCCGGCGAGCTCAAGACCAAGCCGACCCAGCACAGCGTGCAAAAGCTGCGTGAAATCGGTATTTCGCCGGACGCCTTGCTGTGCCGCGCGGACCGCCGCATTCCCGACGACGAGCGCGACAAGATTTCGCTGTTCTCCAACGTGGTCGCCGACGCAGTGATTTCGGTGTGGGATGCAGATAGCATCTATAAGATTCCGCAGATGTTGCACGACCAGGGATTGGATAACATCATCTGCGAAAAATTGGCGTTGTCGCCGCAGCCGGCAGATCTGTCGGTCTGGGACAAGCTGATCCACGCACAAGAGAATCCGTCGCACGAAGTCACCATCGGCATGGTCGGCAAATACGTCGATCTGACCGAGTCGTACAAGTCGCTGACTGAAGCATTGCGCCACGCCGGCATCCATACCGGCAGCCGTGTCAATATCGAGTACCTGGATTCGGAAGAAATCGAAACCGCCGGTACCGCAGGACTGGCCAAGTACGACGCGATTCTGGTGCCGGGCGGCTTCGGCAAGCGCGGCGTGGAAGGCAAGATCGCCGCAGCGAAATTCGCGCGTGAAAACAAGGTGCCTTACCTGGGCATCTGCCTCGGCATGCAAGTGGCGTTGCTGGAATATGCGCGCAACAAGGCCGGCCTGACCAAGGCCAACTCCACCGAGTTCGATCCGGAAACGGAACAGCCGGTTGTGGCCCTGATTGACGAGTGGCAAAACCACGACGGCAAGGTTGAAAAGCGCGATGCCAATTCGGATCTGGGCGGCACCATGCGTCTGGGCGCGCAAACCTGTGACGTCAAGCCGGGTACGCTGGCGGCAGAGATTTACGGCAACAAGGTAACGGAGCGTCATCGCCACCGTTACGAAGCGAACAATTTCTACCTGCCGCGCGTTGAAGACGCCGGCCTGGTGGTGTCGGCGCGGACGCCGAGCGAAGATCTGTGCGAGATCATGGAATTGCCACGCACCGGCGGCGACAATGCGCACCCTTGGTATCTGGGCGTGCAATATCACCCGGAGTTCAAGTCGACTCCGCGCGATGGCCATCCGTTGTTCATTTCGTACATCAAGGCTGCGCTGGCGCACCATGACGCGACTGCAGCCAATGTCGCAAAAGGAAAAGCATGAAACTGTGCGGTTTTGACATCGGCCTCGATCAGCCATTCTTCCTGATCGCCGGCACCTGCGTGATCGAATCGGAACAAATGGCGCTGGATACAGCCGGCACCTTGAAAGAGATCACGACGGAACTGGGTATCCCGTTCATCTACAAGTCGTCCTTCGACAAGGCCAACCGTTCGTCCGGTACTTCGTTCCGCGGCCTCGGCATGGAAAAGGGTCTGGAGATCCTGGCCAAGGTCAAGAAGCAGATCGGCGTGCCGGTGTTGACCGACATCCATGAGATCGACGAAATCAAGCCGGTTTCGGAAGTCGTCGACGTGCTGCAGACACCGGCCTTTTTGTGCCGCCAGACTGACTTCATCCGCGCCTGCGCGCAGTCGGGTCGTCCGGTCAACATCAAGAAGGGCCAGTTCCTGGCGCCGCACGACATGGTCAACGTGATCGCCAAGGCGCGCGCAGCGGCCAAGGAAGCCGGCCTGCCGGAAGACAATTTCATGGCATGCGAACGCGGCGTGTCGTTTGGTTATAACAACCTGGTTTCGGACATGCGCAGCCTTGCGATCATGCGCGAAACCGGCGCACCGGTGGTGTTCGATGCGACCCACTCGGTGCAGTTGCCGGGCGGGCAGGGCACGTCCTCCGGCGGCCAGCGCGAATTTGTACCCGTACTCGCCCGCGCGGCGATTGCGGCAGGTATTGCCGGCGTGTTTATGGAAACACATCCGAACCCGGCCGAGGCCAAATCCGATGGCCCCAACGCTGTTCCACTGGCTCGTATCAAGGAGCTGCTGGGCACGATGATCGAACTGGATCGCATCGTGAAGAAGTCGGTTTTCCTGGAAAACGATTTTTCCTGAAGCTGAACGGGCGGCGTGTCTTACCGGTAGCCGGTGAGGCGCAAAGCCCGGACTTCTCTCTATAAAAATTTGCTAAAACCTTGCTTGATGGAGATGTTTGAATGAGTGCAATCGTTGATATTATCGGTCGTGAAATAATCGACTCGCGCGGCAATCCTACTGTCGAATGCGACGTCCTGCTGGAATCCGGCGTGTTGGGCCGTGCGGCCGTTCCGTCCGGCGCCTCGACCGGTTCGCGCGAAGCGATCGAACTGCGTGACGGCGACAAGAGCCGTTACTTCGGCAAAGGCGTGCTGCAAGCCTGCGAAAATATCAACACCGAGATCTCCGAAGCCATCATGGGCCTGGACGCCAACGAGCAGGCGTTCCTGGATCGCACCCTGATCGACCTCGACGGCACCGAAAACAAGGCGCGCCTGGGCGCCAACGCCACGCTGGCGGTGTCTATGGCTGTCGCCAAGGCTGCTGCTGAAGAAGCCGGCCTGCCCCTGTATCGCTATTTCGGCGGCAGCGGTTCGATGCAAATGCCGGTACCGATGATGAACGTCATCAACGGCGGCGCGCACGCAGACAACAATCTCGATCTGCAAGAATTCATGATCATTCCGGTCGGCGCACCGAGCTTCCGCGAAGCGATTCGCTACGGCGCTGAAGTGTTCCACACCCTGAAGAAGATCCTGCACGCCAAGGGCCTGGCGACTTCGGTCGGCGACGAAGGCGGCTTTGCGCCTAACGTGGCCAGCCACGAAGCAGCCATCCAGCTGATCCTGCAAGCGATCGAAGAAGCCGGCTACGAGCCGGGCACGCAGATCGCCCTGGGCCTGGACTGCGCTGCCAGCGAGTACTACAAGGACGGCAACTACCATCTGGCTGGCGAAAACATGGTGCTGACACCGGCGCAAAAGACCGGCCTGCTTGCATCGTGGTGCGACAAGTACCCGATCATCAGCATCGAAGACGGCATGGCTGAAAACGACTGGGCCGGCTGGAAGCTGCTGACCGAAACACTGGGCAAGAAGGTCCAGCTGGTCGGCGACGATCTGTTCGTCACCAACACCAAGATCCTGAAAGAAGGCATCGACAAGAACATCGCCAACTCGATCCTGATCAAGATCAACCAGATCGGTACGTTGACCGAGACTTTCGCTGCCATCGAAATGGCCAAGCGTGCCGGCTACACCGCCGTGATCTCGCACCGTTCGGGCGAAACCGAAGACTCGACCATCGCCGACATCGCCGTCGGCACCAACGCGCTGCAAATCAAGACCGGTTCGATGTCGCGTTCGGACCGTATGGCCAAGTACAACCAGTTGCTGCGTATCGAGGAAGACCTCGGCGATATCGCCAGCTATCCTGGCCGCTCGGCTTTCTACAATCTGAAGTAAGCAAGATGTCCGGCAGCATTCGCCTGCCGGACAATCACCCGGCATTCTTCCGATGCGCCTGATCATCCTCTGCCTCACAGCACTTCTTGTGCTGATCCAATATCCGCTTTGGTTGGGCAAAGGCGGATGGTTGCGGGTATGGGACCTGGACAAACAAGTCCAGCAGGCGCAAAAGAAGAATGACGAACTCAAGGCCCGCAACGCCAAGCTCGAATCCGAAGTGGAAGACCTGAAGCAGGGTACCGGTTCGGTGGAAGAGCGCGCGCGTTACGAGCTGGGCATGATCAAGCAGAATGAGGTGTTCATTCAGGTGCTGGACGGTAACCCTGCCGGCGCCAGAACGCCTCCCGCTTCGCCTGTTGCTTCCGCTCCCTCTGCTACCGTCGCATCAGGTTCGGTCGGTACCGCAAAACCGGCATCGTCGTCCTCTTCCGCTGTATCTTCCTCGTCGTCCTCCCGCTAGGACTGACAGTCTACATGTCGCTCAACGATAGTCTGCCGTTGCTCGGCTTCGTCACGACGCCGCTGGAGCTCATTTCATTTTTGCTGGCGATCATTACCGTCGCCCTCAACATTCGCCAGAACCATTGGGCCTGGCTGTTTTCGATCTTGTCCTCGGCGTTGTACGGCGTTGTTTTCGTCAACTCGCGCCTGTATGGCGACGCCGGCTTGCAATGCGTGTTTGTCGCGGTATCGGTGTGGGGCTGGTATCAATGGCTGCGCGGCGGCAACGAGCATCAGCCCTTGCAGGTGTCAGGCCTGGATAAGCGCAGCGTGTTGTGGTCTGCGCTGGCGTGGTTGGCGGGATTCGTCGTCTTGTCTGCTTTCCTGCATCGTTTTACCGATACGGACGTGCCGCACATGGACGGTTTCCTTACTGCGGGCAGTCTGGTCGGACAATTTCTGCTGTCGCGCAAGAAGATCGAGAACTGGCTGGTGTGGATCGCTGTTGACGTGCTTTACGTCGGCCTGTATCTCTACAAGCATCTGACGCTGACGGCGGTGCTATACGGCTTGTTCGTGCTGCTGGCGGTTGCCGGCTGGCGTGCGTGGCGCCAGCCTCAGATGGTGCAATCCGCTTAAACGTTTCCGATGGTCGTAACCGACTGAATCAGTCGGCGAGAATCACACGATTCTTGCCTGCGTTCTTTGCCTTGTAAAGCGCCACGTCCGCACGCTTGATCAGGTCGGCCTGTCCTTCGCCCGGGGCGCGATACGCGATACCGGCACTGAAAGTGATCAGCAGGCGTTGTGTGTTGTGCATGAAGATGCGCTTGGTCAGTTCACGCTGCACACGTGTGATGATCTGCATGGCTTCGGTCGGTTCTGTCTCCGGCAACAACACCAAAAACTCTTCACCACCGAAACGCGCAATCACGTCCAGCTTGCGCAGCGTTTCCTTGACCACATTGACCAGATGCACCAGCACTTCGTCACCGGTGGCGTGGCCATGGGTGTCGTTGATACGCTTGAAATCGTCAAGGTCGAGCAGGGCGATGCACAGCGGCGTATTACGGCGCTCGGCGTTGATGACTTCCCGCTCCAGCGATTCATCCATGCCGCGGCGATTCAGGCTGCCGGTCAGTTGGTCTTCGCGCACCAGTTCACCCATGTGCACCAGCTGCGACTCCAGCGCCTGGATGCGCGCTTCGGCCTTTTGCATTTCCTGACGCGCGTTGATCATCTCGTCGCGCGAGCGCAGGGCTTCGTCCTGCGCTTCCTTGGTGGCGTTCATGATGCCGGTCAGCACTGAGTTCAGATCGCTGATATCGGATGCCTGGCTGATCTGCTGCGAAAAGCCGGTAATCGTCTTGTGATAGTTGTCGGTTGTCGACACCATCGCGCTCAGGCGGTCGACGAAGGTCAGCATCAGATTCTTGGCCGTGACCTTTTCTTCGGACAGCGTGTTCTTCAGCAAGCCTTGCTTGTAGATGACTTCCTTGAGCGTCTTGGTGGCGTCGGCCAGCGACGTTTTGCTGATCGGGCCGGTAATCAGTTCCTGGACGGCGGTGATCTGGCTGCTCAGCCACGAACCTTTTTCCAGCAGTCCGTGGATGTTTTCCAGCAGCAGCTGGAACAGGCGCATCAGCAGTTCCTGCTGCTGGGCGATGTCTTCGCTTTTCAGCTCGATCTGGAAGCTCATCTGCTTGATGCGGCCGATGACGTCGTTCATGGCCTGTTCAGAGAAGGCTGTTTTCAGATCGTTGCCGAGGGTCTTGGCTTCGAGCACCAGATCGGGGGCATCCTGCAGCAAGGACGCCAGGTTGAAAATCAGCAGGCGCGCCAATACTTCGCGCAGCATCTTTTCTTTCTTGCTGTCGCGGATGAACTGGCGTTCCATATCGATGGGGACCAGTTCGCCGTGAGGCACCAGATTGCGCGAAGGAAAGTACTGTTCGACAAAGTGGTCCAATTCATCACCGTACTCTTTCCAGTCGCTGCTATCGATGGATGTGGAGAGGCGCTGTCCCAGCTTGCCGATATCACCGGGTTGCTGCGTCAGATGGACGGCGAAGGCGGCGAGCACCGTTTCGGGCTTGACGCCGGTATTGGTGCCGGCGATTTCTTCGTAGGCTTCGCGGTAAGCTTCAGGGGTGGGAGCAACGCGCCGCGTAGCAAGCTGCTGGAACGCTTCACGCGCGATATCGACGGGACTTTGAGCTGGCTTTTTGGACATGCCTGATGTGCGGCTTCTTATTCAAACGGATTGAGAATAGGGCTGCCGGAGCTCTGTCGCCATATCCTCCATCTTGTCATTCTTTACATCCGTCAAGAACGAGAGATGGTGCAGGATAGGGCAGGGTTTGAGGCTGCGGCCAGACGTCTTCCTTTAACGCATTTTACCGTCAGGTGGTGTACTCAGGGCGGGGCTTTATCCGCTTTTATTCAACTAAGTTGTTTTTCAATGCGTAGTGCGTCAACTCTGCGTTGTGGCGCAGTTTCATCTTTGCCAGCACGCGGGAGCGGTACATGCTGATGGTTTTGACTGACAGCAATAATTCCGAGGCAATATCGCTTACGGTTTTGCCCGAGGCGATCATGACCATCGTCTGATATTCACGGTCCGACAAGGTTTCATGCAGCGGTGTTTCGTGGTCGAATCCGATCTGGTTGGCGAGTTCCTGTGCCAGCGACGGACTGATGTATTTGCGGCCGGCAGCCGCCTGGCGGATGGCATTGATCAGATCGGCCGGCGCTGCCTGCTTGCTCAGAAACCCTGCCGCACCTGCCTTCAGCGCGCGGATTGCGTACTGGTCTTCGCGGTGGATCGACAGAATCAGTACCGGCAGCTTCGGCATTTCTTTCTTGATTTGCTTGAGCACATCAATGCCGGTGCGGTCCGGCAGCACGATGTCGAGCAGCAGCACGTCGCAGTTGCCCAGGCGGCAGAGCTTGATGGTTTCCAGACCGTTTTCGGCGCTGCCGACGACGACGATGTCTTTGGTGCTGCTGCAGATTTGTTTGAGGCCTTCTCGTACGATCGCATGATCGTCGGCGATGGCGACTTTAATGGCAGCACTGTTTTTTTTCGTCATGGGCTTAAGAAGCGTCTCTCGTCGGACTGAATGTGAGCGCTATTTTATAAGGTTAGCGGCCGATAGGACAGGAAGCGTTACACGGAGTTTTAAGCCGCCTTGCCCGGCAGGCAGCAGCGTCAGTGAGGCGCCGATGGCGGCGGCGCGATGCTGCATGCCGCGGATGCCGGATGATTCAGCCTTTGTTGCTGCGTCCGTGCCGTTTGCGAAGCCGACACCGTCATCGGCGATTTCCATGACGACCAATCCGGGCGTATGGAACAGACCGATGTCAACCTTGCTGGCGCCTGCGTGACGGCTGGCGTTGTGCAAGGCTTCGCGGGCGATGCGATAAAGGCTGATCAGTTGAAACGAATCGAGCAGCGTTTCGGGCAAGTCCTCTTCGGTGAGCATGCGATACGGAACGCCGGTTTGTCTGGAATATGTTCTGGCAAGCCACTCCAGCGCAGCACACAAGCCAAGATCCAGCACGGCAGGGCGCAAGTCGTCGATGATGTCGTGCATGGCGGCAATGGCGTCATCGATGAGTTGGTCGGCGAATTGCCGCTGTTCTTGTGCAGACGCTTCGCGCGACGCTGCGTCTTGTCCGAGCTGCGCCACCGCCATTTTGAGGGCAGTAAGGCGGCTGCCCAGTTCGTCGTGTAAATCCCTGGCGATACGTTCGCGCTCGGCTTCTTTGATGCGTTCCCCGGTGGAATCGGTCTGGCGCCCGGGTACGGTACTGTCGCTCATATCGGCAAGTTCCACGGTGGCGATGAATCAAGGTGAAATCATAAGATAGATAGGCCAGGGCAGGGCCTCAAGGGCCGTCTAAATGCCGAAAAGTTAATTACACGGGCCATTTTCGGAAGTTTTTGGGTGCGCCTCTTCCTTTTTGGTCTAAAGTGGTGCTATAATTTCATTTTTCGCGGCTGTAGCTCAGCTGGATAGAGTACTTGGCTACGAACCAAGGGGTCGTGGGTTCGATTCCTGCCAGCCGCACCAGATATAAAGGGTCCATCGCAAGATGGGCCCTTTTTTCTTTTCTACTCCCCCTAAAGCAAGTCATCACCTGTTCACAGTACTTTCGGGTAGGCTGGCGCTCGCCAAATAGATCGGAGAATCTTCGTCTTTCAAAGCTCTCGGTGTTATGGCTCTGACATTGCGAGACATGGTTTTAATTTTTATTCTTGACCCGGCTTTACTTTTGTTGCGCGATTTCCACCCCGGAATATCAAAGAAGATAGCCCAAATCATTCGCATAAAAAAATTGTTGATGTGGTTGGTAACACCGCCGTCACTTACAAGGGGAATGTCATGTCTATTTCAAAATGGCTTGTCGCCATCTATCTGTTTTTCATTTCGCTATCCAGTTTTGCGGAGGCCACTTGCAATGTCATTTCTCAAGATGTTCTGAAGACCTCGATCACTGCATGCGATAAAACGAAATGGAATGCCTGCATCCTCCAGATTCTGACGTGCGAATCCGGTAGGGCTCAGTCTCTGGCTTCTTCCATGGATATCAAAGCTCTTTTTTCAAATGCAAACAACAGCAGCTATAAGGAAGACGTTAACTATCTCAGGTTTATCGATGTCGAAAACGAGGATGGCATTTTCCGCGTCGGTGTCGGCTACGGCATCATTGCCAAGCAAAGTGCCGCCAAATTGGATGCCTCTGGTTCGGTGAACGGCATCGGCATAGAAGCCAAACCATCGGGGAGTGACACCGAAATTCGTCTGGATGTATTTGGAATTCACAGCGACAGCACCACTGAAATTTATCAGACGATGCCGTCAAGTATTGATGTTGACGACAAAGCGATTCGCAAAATTGTAGATAGCTTCGGTAAGGCGGTGAAAAAGCAAGTGGGATTGATTGGTGACGGGAGTGGCGATACCTCGAAGATGACCTTGTGTCCACAGGTAGTGAAAATCGTTGAAGATAAGAAGCCGGACAACGATCCTGACCACGACTTGAAGAAATCGATTGCTTTGCAGGCGCAAATAACTGCGAGTTCTCCCGACGCGACCAGTTCAATTGGTTGTAACAACAAATATCCGAATGCCACTTTACTTTTTCGAAATACCGACAGCGCGCTTGGCGGGGCGATAAGTGTGCCGGCTACCGCGACAGGAAAGGCAAATGGCGATGATAGACTGGTTACTCAGAGCTATCGTCGATATCGTTATATCCTGATTGGCCAAGCAGTCGCGATCGAAGGATCTGGCGCGGCGCTCTATCTTCGCGCAAGCGGGCTGGATGCGTCTGTAGACTCATTGATGAGTGCGCTATTTTCCATCAAGTATTCAAGGAAGGGGACCGGCGTTCAGTTTGACTATTTTGGCGGCGGCAATCCGGCATTTTTGATGGCGGATGTGATTGCCTCCGAGGCAATCGGCACTGCGACTTATTTTACCGACATGAGCGATCGCTTCAAGCAAGTGATGGCAAACATCAATGACGGAAAAGGTGTTCCATCCAAGATCGCCATTGGTGCGCCAGCCAATGCGCAAGCCGGAGCAGAGCCTGCAAAAACTACTGCGCTGATCGGGAAGCCGTCAGGTATAGAAGGAGCGCTTTCCGAGATTGTTGCGCCAAAATCACCATCCGGGCAACGTGCGCCTCTTGCTGCACCAAAAGCATCGCAACTACGTCTGTACTAATATTTTTCTCGTCTTGGCCGCGTGTTGCTTTGCTCAGTGGCATCGACACAGAGCTGCAACCGCAAAATCTTGGGTATGAAGATCTTGCAGCTTCAGGTAGCTCAGCGGATGCTGCCGCGGATGTGACTGCTGAGTTTCTTAGAAACAGGACTTTTCCGAATGATGTACTCGTGGATCAAAGCATTTCACATCGCATCCGTCATGACCTGGATCGGCGGCATGCTGATCATGGCGCTGGCGCTGAACATCACGCAGCGTTCCGCGCTCGACCGCTCGCGGGTGGAAATGCGTCTGCTGCAAGCCATCCGTCAATGGGATCGGCGCGTCACGTCGCCCGCAATGGGCCTGGCCTGGATGCTCGGTGTGGCACTGGTGTATTTCGGGCAATGGCATGCGGCCGGATGGCTGGTCGTAAAGCTGGTGATCGTGCTGATGTTGTCGGCATTGCACGGCATGCAGTCAGGCTATATACGCCGACTTGCCGACACGCCCGATCTGGAGGCTTCGGCGCTGTTGAAGCACTCAGGATCGCTGACCATTATTGGTGTGGCGGCGATTGCGTGCATGGTCGTGCTCAAGCCGTTTTAATGGCATGATGAGGGACGGATGAAAAAACACTTGCAGCAATCGAAAATCCCTATATAATCTCGCCTCTTACGCGGCTGTAGCTCAGCTGGATAGAGTACTTGGCTACGAACCAAGGGGTCGTGGGTTCGATTCCTGCCAGCCGCACCAAAACATGAAGGGTCCGTCGAAAGACGGGCCCTTTTGTTTTTTATCGTCGCATTTATGTGTAGTGCACGCGCCCGTACGCGGAATGCAATCAGTGGAGAATCACATGACTTCAGAACACAAACTGCCTTACAAGGGGCACGCCATCTTCCCGCAAGTCGTACTCCTGGAAAACGGCCAATACGCAGCTTGTTTCACCATCAAGGCCGGCTATGACGGCAGCGGTGAAGTTCGCTATGTGCGCGAATTGCCGACCACCGAGTTTTCGAACGAAGACGACGCGACTGCCTACATCCTCGACTTTTCCGCAGACTGGATCGATCAGAACATGATCTGATCGAGTGCCGGCGCGATTCTCTCTTCAGGCCAGCAGGACCATGTCCCGCGATGAAGACACTTTGAAAGTGTTGACCACCTTCACCAGCGAACCCGCCTGATCCAGCAGCGATTGCGCGGCGGCGGTTGCTTCTTCCACCAGCGCTGCATTGTGCTGCGTGACGTCGTCCATTTGCATGATGGCCTGATTGACCTGTTCAATGCCGGTGCTTTGCTCGGCGCTGGCGTTGCTGATGTCGGCGACGAACTGACTCAGAGTCTGAATGCTTTCCACCACCTGGCCGATGGTTGAGCCGGCTTCTTCCACCAGTGTCCGGCCGGACACGATCTTGCCGACCGAGTCGTCAATCAATCCCTTGATTTCTTTTGCTGCACTCGCCGAGCGTTGGGCGAGGGCGCGCACTTCAGTGGCAACGACGGCAAAGCCGCGGCCTTGTTCGCCGGCGCGCGCAGCTTCCACTGCTGCATTGAGTGCCAGGATGTTGGTCTGGAAGGCGATGCCGTTGATCACTGAAATGATGTCCACGATTTTGCGCGAGGATTCATTGATCGTCGCCATCGTTCCTACCATCTGATTCACCGCGTTGCCGCCGGCGATAGCGACTTGCGACGCGGATGCCGCCAGCTGATTAGCATGCTGGGCGTTTTCCGCATTCTTCTTCACCACCGAAGTAAGCTGCTGCATGACGGATGCCGTTTCCTGCAAAGATCCTGCCTGCCGTTCCGTGCGCGAAGACAGGTTGAGATTGCCGACTGAAATTTCCTTCGACGCCGTGCCGATGGTTTCCGCCGATTGCTTGATGTGATCGACCGAGTGCGCAAGGTTGGCCTGCATGGTCTTCATCGCATGCATCAGGCTGAAGTCGTCATTGGCGCCAAGCGGAATATGTTCGGTGAGATCGCCGGCAGCAATGCGGTCGGCGACGTGTACCGCATGAGCCGGTTCTCCACCCAGTTGCCGGAGCAGGCTGCGTGTCAGCAGCATTGCGGCAAGCAATCCGCACAACAGCGCTACACCGGTCAGCGTCAGCAAGATCAGGCGGCTGGAGCGATAGGTCGCATCAATGCCGACAGCGACGTCGTTGATGCCTTGTCTTTGCAGGCGCAGCAGTTTGTCGATGGAAGCCTGATAGCGTGTCGCGCTGGGAAGGTAATCCTTCTCGAAAGCGTTCTTCGCCTGAAACAATTTTCCTTCGGCGCGCAACGCCAGGATATTGCTGCCGGCAGCCTGATAAGCTTTGCGGCCGGCATCGATATCTGCGAACAGCTTTTGCTCTTCAGGGGTGCGTAGCAGGCCTTGTACTTTGCTTTGCAACTCGCCGGCGCGTTTGGCAGAGTCGCTGACGGCCGCTTCGAAATACGTGGCCAGGCTGAGATCGGTGCTGCGTGCAATGGCTGTCGTGCGTGTGATGGACGTGGAAATGTTCGAATACCAGTCGCTGATCAGGCGCTCCTTTGCCAGCGGCATTTGCATCATCGCGTTGGTGGCGTCGGCGACTGATTGCAAGCGCCAGATTCCCATCGCAGCGACAATCACCATCAATACAAGCACCACACCAAAGCCTGCGGCAAGGCGTGTCCCGACTTTCCAGTTTTTCATGCGTCTCTCGTTCCCATTTTTCGTTCTTGTGCCTGCCTGCTGCGACGAATCGCTCGCGCGTCGGCGTTGCGGCTATTGGACTGGAGGCGATGCTAGCACCGGCAAACGATCCCGAATAATGAAAAAAAACTGAAAGCCAATATCAAAACCGGCGAAATAATTTCCACTTTGCCAATATTGAATGTGTGTTGTCGGAAGAAAGGAACGGGCAAAAGAGCCTCGTACAGAAGAGGCTCTTTTTCTCAGGCATCAATCCATGGCTTGATGCCGTGCGAGCGCGGCTGGTCGCTGTTATGAAAATCGTTCGGAAGAGGTCGCAGCGTCGAAATGATCAGCGGCCGCTGCCGGCACCGCCACCCGCACCGCCGGCGTTGCCGCCCGACGCCGATCCTGCGCCTCCACCGGTGCCTGCGCCTCCACCGGTGCCGCTTGCACCGCTAGCGCCGCCGCCAGCGGAACCGCCGCTGGTCATGCCGCCATTGGAACCGTTCGGTGTCGTGGTGCCATTTATGCTGCCGTTGGTCTGGCCGGAGCGCTGGCTGTTGTTGTTCGATTTCGATTTCGATTTGCTGTTGCTGCCTGATTGATTCACAGAGCCGGAACTGTTTGTGCCTGTTGAATTGCTGCTGCCGGTAGCGCTGCTGGTACCGGACGAACCATTGTTCATTCCGCTGCCGGACTGGCTTGATGTTTGCGCATAGGCGGCCGTACTGAATGCGGCGACGGCGATGACGGCGATCAATTTATGTTTCATTGTCTGCTCCTTGAAGTAGGGTCGGCAGCCAGGCGGGCGACGTCTTCAAATCCTATGCTTTCGTTGTCGACATGGCAGTCGGAGGTCGCCGTGATATGGCGTCGGACAGCGTGACTAACACGTGTCGGCAGAGTGATGCGTTCAGGTAGGGAAGCGGGAAGAAGCGGGGGCGAAGCTGGAATAGGCAGGCGCAGGAGATGTCAGAGCACGTCAATATCGACGCAAAAGCTATAACCCTGGCCATGTTCGGTGCGCAGCGGGAGTTTCTCCCCGGTGCGGCTTTGCCAGCGGCGGCGCAAGCGGCTGACCAGTTGATCGAGATGGCGTTCGTCGTAGTCGATCCAGTTGCTGCCGAAGGCTTTGGCGATGGCAGGGCGGTGGACCACCTGGCCGGCATTGCGCGCCAATAATTCCAGCAGCGTCATCTCCAGCGCGCTCATGTTTTCCGCGTGGCCGCCGGGGGCGTACAGACAGCGTTCGATCAGATTCAATTGCCAGGTGGTGCGCGCGACACGGCGCACGATCGCGCCGACATAAGCAGAAAGTTCGCTGAGTCGTACCGGCTTGATCAGGTACTGATCTGCGCCTTTTTTTAAACCCTTGATTTTGTCGTCGATGCTGCCGCGTGCGGTCAGCATGATGGTGCCGATTTGCGGATGCGATTTGCGCAAATCTTCTGCGACATCAAAACCGTCGCCGTCAGGCAGGCCCACATCGATGATGGCGATATCCGCCATGTCGATCTGAGGGCAAAACTCCGCCACGTTGCCGGCTTCCAGTACCTGATGCCCTTCGCTATGGAGAAAGTCGGCCACCTCTGCACGCAGATCGGCCTCGTCTTCCAGCAGCAAAACCCTCGCCATATTCCTACCCCTGAGCTCCTAAGCGTCTCCGGCGTTTTCTCTTTATTTGGGGCGAATGTTACCACTGCCTGACCGGACGCGTTTGATCGCGTCAGGATTTGTCAGAAGTTGTCAGGGGGCGTCGGAATTTGTCAGAAAAATCTGAGGAATTTCTATCAGAATCCCGGCGTTCAGAAGTATTTGCATGTGCTGCGGCAACATGCTGCGCGAGGCTGCGGGACCGGACAACCGGAGGGATACGCAGCAGTCTATTTAATTAATAATAAAACATCAAGTTCGTCATGCGTCGTTTGTTTTTTGTCGGCCGATTTGCCGGCTTCCTTGGTTGCACGGATATTGCGAATAATGCAGGCGCCGTTGCTGAGCGCGGCATCGTCGCCGTGCGCACCTTTGCGTCGCTGGTGCTTGCGTTCGCCTCTTTGACCTTTGCCGGGCAGGCACAAGCGGCGCTCGATGTGTCGATGAACATCACGCCAACTTACGGCAACCCGATCAATCCCGGCGACGTGACGGCGTTCCGCATCACGCTGACCAACAGCAACCCCTTATCGGATGTGACGGGCGTCAGTTTTGTCGACACCATGCCTTCGCAAATCAAGGTCGCCGGCGTCGGCGTCAAGTCGATTACCTGCGTGGACGGCAACGGCGTGACCACGAATCCTCCGCTGAGTCTGGTGACGGCCCCTCTGGGCGGCAACACGATCGCTTTCGCCGGTGGCACGGTGCCGATTGCGCTGTCAGGTGGCAGCAGCGGCAAGTGCGACATCGATGTTGAAGTCACTTCGCTGGTGCGCAATAACGCATTCGTCAACACTATCGGCGTGCATGCGGTCACCGGCAACGACAATACCGGCGCCGTCGACAACTCCAGCGCGGCGCAACAGTCGATCACCATCAATGACATGGCGTTGCCGACCATCAGCAAGAATTTCTCCGCCGGCAGCGTTGTGCGCGGCAAGACGGTGCGCCTGAGCATGGTCATTGCCAACGGCAGCACTACGGTCAATCTGCCGCTCAACAGCGGCGGCGATACGCCGGCCTACGCCTTGCGCGACGTATTGCCTGCCGGACTGGAAGTCGCCGCCACGCCGAACGCCGCTGCGACATGTACGGGCGCCGGTGTGGCGCCGGCATTTGCACCGGCGGCCGGTGCGACCACACTGCTGGCCAGCGGCGGCACCGTTGCCGCCGGTGGATCATGTACGCTGGCGGTGGATGTGGTCGGCACCAGCACCAACGGCGTCTATAGCAATACGGTACAAAACAGAATCGACCGCACCAACGATTTCGGCAACAAGCGCGGACTGGTGCCGGGCGGCGATGCGACTGCCAACCTCGACATCAACTCCGTGCTGCGCGTATTTAAACGCTTTGTCTTGGGCACCGTCAGCGCCGGTCAGCAATCGACATTGCAGATTACGCTCGACAATGACGGGCTTGCGCCAATCACGCTGACCAGTTTGCCGGACAATCTGATCGATAGCATCGGCAACGCCGCCTACGGTCTGAAAATTACCGGCGCCCCCAGCAGCACCTGTGGCGGCACGTTCGTGGTCAACGGCGCCAATACCGGTTTCACCATGAACGGCGGCACTATTGCTGCCGGGGGCAATTGCCAGATCAGTGTACCGTTCACTGGTTCCTTGCAAACCGCAGGGCAACCGCAGACCTTCACCAATACCATCGCGCAAGGGGCGGTCACCACTACCGACAACACCATCATCAGCCAGCAGACGGCTGCCAGCGTCACCGTGGTGGATCAGTTGTTGATCAACAAGGATGTCAGCCCGACCAATGTTGCACCGGGCAATCCGATTCAGTACAGCGTCCGCATCAGCAACTACGCTGCACAAGTGCTGAACAACGTGGTGCTGACCGACCCCTTGCCGGCGGGGGTGTTCGCCTTGCCGACCCTGCCTTCGCCACCGGTCTTATCGGGTGCCGGATGTACCGGTTTGTCGAGCAATATTCCCGGCTTGCCGGCGTCGCAAACCAATCCGCAGTTCACGATCGGGACCGTGCCGGCCGGCACCGGCGCCGACGCAGCGGTGTGTACCGTCACTTTCTGGGCCATGGCGCCCAAGAACTCCGGCATTAACGTCACGCTGAACAACACGATTCCCGCCAACAACGCCGGCACCGGTGCAGTGAAAAATACGGCGGCTTCCAATGCGGCGGTATCGACCACCAACTCCGGCATCACCATCGCCAAGAACTTCAACCCGGCCACAGCAGGCGAGGGCACGGTCTCGCTGCTGACTCTCACGCTGACCAACATCACTGCGCAAGCCATCACCAACGCCGGCTTCACCGATAATTTGCCGGGTGCCGCCGGACAGCAGATCGTGATCGCCAACCCGGCAAGCGCTTCAACCACCTGTGCCGGCGCCACCCTGACGGCAACGCCCGGTGCGACCAGCATCACCATGAGCGGCGGAACGATTCCGGCACGTGCCGGCAATGGCACCGGCGCTTTCGGCACCTGCCAGGTGCAGGTCAAGGTGATCGGTCCTGCGGGAACCTACATCAATACCTTGCCGGCCGGTGCGCTGGCGGGCACGCAGACCTATGCGGACGGCAACACCGCCGCCATCAGCAGCCCAGGTCCGGTCAGCGCTAGTCTGACCTATACGTCGGCACTCAGCAGCAGCAAGTTTTTTACGCCCAATACGATTCGCTCCGGCGGCCGGTCAACGGTGCGCATTAATTTAAGCAACGTGGATACGGGTACGCTGAATAATGTCAGCGCAATCGATACGTTCCCCGCCGGCATGGTGGTGGCGACGCCGTCGAATGCCTATAACACCTGCGGCGGTTCGCCCGTCATTAGTGCAACAGCCGGAGCAAGTTCGGCATCGATCAGCGGCGTGGTGCTGCAAGGACATGGCGCCTGCGATTTGCTGTTCGATATCGTGGCGACAGGCAGCGGCAACTGGGTCAATACGCTTGCGGTGGGAGATGTGACCGCCACCGGCGGCGTGCGCAACGTACTGCCGGTGACGGCGACGCTGAACAATACGACGGCGGGTTCCGTGACCGTCACCAACAACACGACGCCGAACAATCTGCCGGCACCCGGTGCGACCAGCGTACTGACGGTGACGATCAATAACGGCACGCTGGCAGTCACCAATCTGAGCTTGTCCAACTACTTCACGGTCGATGGTTCGTCGGGCGGCGCCCTGACGGGGATGCGACTGGCCGCTTCTCCCAACCTTGCCACCACCTGCGCCAGCGGCATTGTGACCGGCGCTGCCGGCGGCACCACCGTGAATCTGACGAATGCATCGATTGCCGCCAGTGGTTCGTGCACGATCACCGCCAATGTCACCTTGAACACGTCGGGCACTGTGCAAGACACGATTCCTGTCGGCGCGGTGACGACCAGCCAGGGCATCAGCAACACCACCGCAACGGTGACCAGTCTTGCAGCCGGCGGCAACATCGGCGTGATCAAGAGCTTTAACCCTGCGGTCACCAAGCCGGGCGACCGTACGCGTTTACGCCTGACCTTCATCAATCCGGGTGCAATCGCGCTGACCAACCTGAGCGCGGTCGACAATTTCCCGGCCGGCATCACGGTGCCGGCCAGCGCCAATCCGTCGACGACCTGTACCGGCGCCATCGTCACTGCGCCGACGCCGACGACGCTGAGCATCACCGGCGGTACGCTGGCTGCAGCAGCCACCGGCACCTCGACGACGTGCGACGTCGAGATCGATGTGGTGGCGGGTACGGCAGGCAGCTTCGTCAATACGATTCAGGTTGGCGACTTCACCGGCGTTGTCGGCGGCAGCCCGGTCTCTAATCCGGTTGCCAGCTCAGCGACACTGGAAGTGCGCCAGCCGGTGACGGTCGTCAAGACGTTTTCACCGGCGTCGGTCCGGCCCGGTATACCGTCCACTGTCACGATCACCATGAGCAACGGCAACAACGTCGCGCTGACCAGCGCTGTGTTGACCGACGTGCTGCCGGCCAATCTCGTGGTCGCGCAAACGCCCAACGCTTCGGCCACCAACTGTGGCGGGGCATTGGTCTCGGCGCCGGTTTCCGCCACCTTCGTGGCACTGACCGGTGCGACCTTGCCGGCGACCGGCGGAGCCGTCTGTACCCTCAAGTTCGATGTCGTCAGCAATATCAGCGGCGTCTACGTCAATACCATCCCGGCAGGGACGATGACGACCGCGCAAGGCGTGACGAATACCGCACCGGCCAGCGCAACGCTGAGTCTGCTCGATCCGCCGACGGTCAACAAGCAATTCAATCCGGTGGCAATTGCCGCCAATGACAAGTCGACGCTGACCATCGTCCTCGGCAACACCAATCCGACGGCCGTCACATTGAGCTCGGCGCTGACCGACACCTTGCCGACATCGCCCGGCAACATCGTCGTGGCGGCGCCTAATAATCTGAGCGGCACCTGCACCATGGGCAGCGTGACCGCTGTCGCCGGCAGCGGCACGGTGACCTACGCGAATGGCGCCAGCATTCCTGCCGGCGGTTGCACGATCAACGTCGACGTCACGGGCGCCACGCTGGGCTCGTACAACAATTTCATTCCCAGTGGCGCGCTGACCACCAGCGTCGGCAACAGCGTGCAACCGGCGACGGCCAATCTGGACATCACGCCGCTGGGCTCGATCACCGGCAAAGTGTTCAAGGACAACAACGTCGTACCCAACGGCACCTTTGAGCTCGGTACGGACACTGCGCTGGCGTCGGTATCCATCACGCTGACCGGCACCAGCTACGGCGCCAATGGCGTGGCGGGCGGCGGCGATGACACTGCCATTGCGCCGCTGACCGCCACCACCGACGCGCTGGGCAACTATGTTTTCAATGCGCTCTCGGCAGGCAGCTACACCGTCACGGAAACGACACAGCCGGCCGGCACCACCAACGGCATCACAACCAGCGGCGCGCTGACCAATGCCGGTTTCGGCACGCCCGGCGTCGCCACTAATGTCGCCACCACGCCAAGCCGGATTGCCAACATCATCCTGCTCAAGGATGGCAGCGGCAAGGTGACGTCCTCGAACGGCAACAACTTCGCCGAAGTCGTGCTGTCGTCGATCAGCGGCAAGGTGTTTCTGGATCTGGACAACAATGGTGTGCAGGATCTGGCCGACACGGCCATCGCCGGCGTGACGGTTCAGCTGCTCAACAATCTCAGTGCAGTCGTAGCGACAACCACGACCGATGCAACCGGCGCCTACAGTTTCACCAATCTCGCGCCAGGGACGTATTCCGTCCGCGAACCGACGCAACCGGCCGGCACCGTCGGCGGACGCACCATTGCCGGCGCAGTCGGCAACGGCGGCACCGCCGGTACGCCGACCGCCGTCACCGTCGCCCCCAGCGTGATCGCAAATATCGTGCTGCCGCCGGCAACCAATAGCAGCGGCAACAATTTTGCGGAGGTGCCGAGCGGTCGTCAGGTGTCCGGCCGTGTATTCGGCGATGCCAATAATGACGGATTGTTCAATAGCGCCGACAGCGCTCTTGCCAATGTCACGCTGACGCTGACCGGCACCGATATCAACGGCGTGGCGATTGCTCCGCGCAGTATCGTTAGCGGCTCCGACGGCCGCTATACCTTTACCGGCCTGGCCGAAGGCACCTATATCGTTACCGAGCCGACGCAACCGGCGCGCACCACCAACGGCATTACCACCGCCGGATCGACCGGCGGTACGGCGACGGCAACCGGCGTAACGCCGTCGGTGATCTCGGCGGTCAACCTGACCGGCGCCAATACGATCTCCGTAGACAACAACTTCGGTGAAATTCCTGTCCTGATCGGCGTCGTCTCCGGCAAGGTCTATATCGATGCCAACAACAACGGTGCTGTCGATGCCGGGGAGCTGGGCATCGCCGGTGTGTCAATGGTGCTGAGCGGCACCGACATCAATGGCGCCACCGTCAATGTTGCAACCACTACGGCGGCTGACGGCAGCTACAACTTTGCCAGCCTGCAGCCGAGCAATGCAGCCGGTTATGTCATTACCGAAATACAGCCGTCGCTGTACAAAGACGGCCGCACCACTGTCGCCGGCGGCAACCCCGGCAGCGCATCCTCGGGCAAGCCGGTACTGTCGAGCAATATCGACGTCATTCGCAACGTGGTGGTCATCGCCGGCGACGTACTGCCTAATTACAACTTCGGCGAGTTGAGCGCGGCGACGGTGATGCAGCCTATCGTCAACGGCTATGTCTATCTGGACCGCGATCATTCGCGCAATCGTCCGATCGACGGCAGCGCAGCCGGCCAGTTCGGCTGGACGGTGCAGTTGTCGCAGGGCGGGGTGCCGATCTGTACCGTCACCACCGACGCCAACGGCTTCTATCAGTTCGACAATTTGCATTGCCCGGGTTACGAAACCAGCGGCTTGCCGACCGGCGCCAATTTCACAATCACTTTCAATAAGGACGGTAATCAGTTGCCGGCCGTGCCCACCTCCGGCGGCAATCGCGGCATCATCCCGGCCACCGGCGGCGCGATCACCAACATCACCATCGCGGCAGTGGATCAGGTGATCGAGCAAAACCTGCCGCTGGATCCGTCCGGCGTGATCTATGACTCTGTGACGCGTGTACCGGTTGCGGGCGCCGTCATCCGCATCACCGGTCCCGCAGGGTTCGACGCGAGCGTGCATCTGGTCGGCGGAACGGCGTTGCAGACACAGACCGTCGGCAGCGACGGCTTTTACCAGTTCTTGCTCCAGAATGCTTTCCCGAGCGGCGCCTACACGTTGACGGTGACAGCGCCACCGGGCTATCTGCCCGCGCCATCGACAGCCATGCCTCCTTGCACCGGTACGGCCATTGTCGGCGCCATCCCCAATCCAGCCGCCGTGCAGGCCAGTGGCACCGCGCCCGGGGTATCGGTGCCGACCGCCAATCCGGGGGCTTGCGTCGGCATTGTCGCGGGCGGTGCGGCGACCACGCAGTATTACTTCAGCTTCAACATCACCAACGGCGTATCGGCGCCGATCCTGAACAATCACATTCCGCTCGATCCGGGCAACACCAGCACGATACTGGTGACCAAGACCACGCCGCTGGTGAACGTCGCGCGCGGCGACCTGGTGCCCTATACCGTCACAGCAACCAATATGCTGTCGGGCGCGATCTCCAGCGTCGATATCCGCGACCAGATTCCTCCCGGATTCAAGTACCGCCTGGGCAGTGCGACCTTGAACGGCGCCGCAGCAGAGCCTGTCGTCAACGGTCGTCTTCTGACCTGGCCGCGGCAGAACTTCGCGCCCAAGGAGAAGAAGACCTATCGCCTGATTCTGACGGTCGGCTCCGGCGTCGGCGAAGGCTCGTACACCAATCAGGCATGGGCGCTGAGCAATCCCGGCAATCTGATGTTGTCGCAGCTGGCGACGGCGACGGTACGCATCGTTCCGGATCCTACCTTCGATTGTCCGGACATCATCGGCAAAGTGTTCGACGACCGTAACGCCAACGGCTACCAGGATCAGGGCGAGCCGGGCATTCCCTCTGTGCGCGTGGTGACGCCGCGCGGTTTGCTGGTGACCACCGATTCGGAAGGGCGCTTCCATGTGCCGTGTCCGGATATCCCGAACGAAGATCGTGGTTCCAATTTTGTGATGAAGCTCGACGAGCGCTCCTTGCCGACCGGCTATCGCGTCACGACCGAAAACCCGCGTGACGTCCGCCTCACGCGCGGCAAGGTCACGCGTCTGAATTTCGGCGCCACGATTCATCGCGTGATTCGTCTGGAACTCAGCGACAGCGCTTTTCAACCGGGCGAGACTGCTTTGCAGCCGCAATGGCAGAAGCAATTCGACGCCTTGCCTGCGCAACTCAGGCTAAAGCCATCGGTGGTGCGGCTTGCTTATCAGGCCGGCAGTGACGATGCCGCATTGGTCCGGCAGCGCATGGCGGCAATCCGTCAGCAACTGCGCAAACGCTGGGAGAGCCAGAAAGCCGAGTACACCCTCAACATCGAAACCGAGGGTGAGCAATGAAAACCAGACGCCGCTTTAATCTTCGCGCCAAGCGACTGGCGATCCTGTTGAGCGCACTGGGCATGACGTATCTGCCGATTCGCGCACAGGAAGTTGCGGGTACACAGGACGACACGCTCAATATTCGCGGCAAGATGATCGATCACAGCCGCGTGCGGGAAGTCGCAGTGTCGCCCAACAGTGAGAAACAGTCGGGAGTTTTCGACAACCTGCAACCGTCTGCGCTGAGTCTCGGCGAGCGCAAGCTCATGCTCGGCAACGCCGTGCCGGAAGGTGATGCGCAGCGCGCTGTCGTGATCCAGGATGCCGTCGAGTTCAGCTACTTCGAGTCTGGCAAAGCGGCCTTGCTGCCGCGTTCAAGAGAGGTGCTGGGCAGCCTGATCCAAAGCCTGCAGAACAAACGCGACATCCGTATCGCCATCGTCGGCCATACCGACAGCCAACGGATCGCGCCCGCGCTACGGCCTACGTATCGCGATAACCAGGCATTGTCGGAGGCACGTGCATTGGCCGTGGCCGCCTACCTGAAGCAAGGTTTGCTGATTCCGGCGGAAGCTTTTGCCGCCAGCGGCAAGGGTGAAACCGAGCCGGTCGCCGGCAATGATGATCCGGCGGGGATGGCAAAGAATCGCCGTGTGGAAATCCGTGTCTGGTACAGCGAAGCGGTTGAGCCGGCCATGCGTGAGCAAGCGGTGCAGCAGAACCCATGCGGAGTCAATCCGGCTGCCGGCGAGTTGCCGTTCTCTATTACGGTCGATGGCCAGCCGATGAATCTGGACGCCGGCATGCAAGAAGCTGATCGTCAACGCTGCGTCGATGTCGCGCTGGAAAAAGCCGATATCCAGATCAAGTTCGATCCGCTCAACGTGTCGCCGGCGCTCAACATCTGGGCCGTATCGGGCACGGCGGTACGCGGCCGGGAGATCTATTTCGGCAGCTACACCAACTACGCGTGGTGGCTGCGCCGCGCCGAGTTGCGGGTGTTCGTCAAAGGACAGTCCACGCAAGAGACGCCGCTGGCGGTTGTCCCGTTCAACGTGGGCGATGCCGTGCAATGGCAGGCACCGGATGATGCACCTGACGACCTCGTGTATCTGGTGCGTGTCTATGACGCCGGCGGCCGCTTCGATGAAACGCTGCTCAAGCCTTTGCACTTGCTGGACCGGGCCGATCCCTTGTTTGATGCCCAGCGCTTCGAGCGCGAAAAACTATCCGGCTGGGGCGAATCCAGCCTGCATCTGAAAAATATCGCAGCACGCGGCGGTGCCGTCACCATCAGCGGAGAAAAGATCAAAGCGGATGAAACCGTGACCGCGATGGGCATGCATGTGCCGGTCGACGACAAGGGCAAGTTCGTGTTGCGCCAGATTTTGCCGCCGGGACCGCATCAGGTCGAGGTGGCAGTCAGGAATGCCGCAGGCGAGGGCGCCAGCTTCCGCCGCAACCTGTCGATTGCGGACAAGGACTGGTTCTATTTCGCCGTTGCTGATCTCACCATGGGCCGGGATCGTACCAGCGGCCCGGCGCAGCTTGTCACCACGGATACCTCGCATTACAACAACGAGACCTGGGTCGATGGCCGTGGCGCGTTCTACCTCAAAGGCAAGGTCAAGGGCGACTACTTGCTGACCGCCAGCGCCGATACGCGCGAGCAGCCGTTGCGCGATTTGTTCAGCAACTTCCAGACCAAGGATCCGAACTATCTGTTGCGCCGCATTGATCCTGATCGTTACTATCCGGTCTATGGCGACGACAGCACCATCGTTGATGACGCGCCGACGCAGGGCAAGTTCTTCGTCAAGATCGAGAACGACAATTCCTACGCCATGTGGGGCAATTTCCAGACCGCATGGACCGGCACTGAACTGACGCAATACAGCCGCGGTCTGTACGGTGCGAATGTGCTGTGGAATGACAGGGAGACCACCAGTTACGGGGAGAAGCGCACCACGGTCAATGCCTTCGTGGCGGACCCCGGCACCTTGCAGTCGCGCGAAGAATTCCGCGGCACCGGCGGTTCGCTGTATTACCTGCATCATCTGGATGCGACCGAAGGCTCCGAGCGCCTGTGGATCGAAGTGCGCGACAAGGATTCCGGCCTTGCGATTCAACGCACGCCGCTGACGCCTGCGCAGGATTATGAGATCGATTACCTGCAGGGACGATTGACCTTGCGCGCGCCGTTGCCGTCGGTGTCGGACGGCAGCACGCTGGTCCAGACCGCAACTGCCAACGGCAATCCGGTCTATCTGATTGCGACCTATGAATACGTGCCGGGTCTGACGGAGGTCAGCTCCAGCGCGATCGGTTTGCGCGCCAGTCATTGGTTCAACGACAATCTGCGCGTAGGCACCAGTTTGTACCGCCAGGGCGAAAGCGGCCGCGACCAGAACCTCAAAGGCGTCGACGCCACGCTGCGTTATAAACCGGGCACCTGGCTCAAGGCTGAAGTGGCGCGCTCCAGCGGTCTCGGCACGACGGCGCTGACATCGCAGACCGGCGGTTACGATTTTGCTCAGAGCCTGATGAGCAGCCAGACCGCCAATGCCGAGCGTCTTGATGCTGCCGTCGATCTGGCCGACATCGGCGACATGAAGGGACGTTTGTCGGCGTACTGGCAGCAGCGTGGCGCAGGTTTCTCCGGTCCCGGGCTGGCGATGCCGGGCGGCGAGGCGACCAGGCAGCAGGGCTTTACCGGTACGGTGCCGGTGACGGATACTACGGAGGTGAGCGCCAAGGTTGATGACCGCAACGCCGCCAGTCAAAGCGCCAACGCCGCCGAAGCCGCGGTGCGGCACAAAATTGATGCGGAGTGGGGTATTTCGGCCGGCATACGCCGCGACCAGCGCGCCACGACCAATGCCAATGGCGTGATTCTCAACGCCAGTCCGCTGCTCAGCCAGAACGGTACGCGCAGCGACGTCATCGTCCGTGTGGACTATCGGCCGCTGGAAGATGGCGAGCAGGAAAAGCTGGTGGCGATGTTGGCTGCGCAGCCGCAGTCGCCTGCTTTCATGACAGTGCCGGCAGGGAGGTCTGTTCAGACTGTTGCTGCATCCGATGGCAATGGCGTGAAGATGCCGGCGCCGACGCCACCGGCCAGCAACGGCGTGTTGCCGTTGTCCGGCATGCAGACGGGGCCGGCATCGACCTTGCTGCCGTCGGGGAGCATTGGTACGGCGGAAACGCGGGCAACCGCCGATGCGGCGTCGGCCGCCGGTGTAGCCGCAGCGCGCGTGCCGGGATTGAAGTACAAATCCTGGGATAGCTACGGCTTCGTACAGGGAACGGTATCGCGTTCCGGCGATCGTGGCGAAAATGACCGCGCCGGCATTGGCGGCAGCTGGCAGGCTACCAATCGCTTGCGGTTGGGCGCGGAGGGGTCCGGCGGCAGCGGCGGTGTCGGTGGACGTCTCTCGGGTGATTATCAGGTCGATGACCGTAGCACGGTCTATCTGACCTATACGATGGAAACCGAGAGCAATGACAACAACTATGCAGGCAGGCAGGGCACACTGGCGGCCGGTACGCATTACCGCTACAGCGATCAGATCGGCATGTTCGGCGAAACACGCTGGTCCAGCGGTGCCGGTCCCAAGAGCCTGACGCACGCCTTCGGTGTCGATTTCTCGCCGGAAAAGCGCTGGACCTTCGGCGTCAAATACGAAACCGGCACCTTGTCCGATCCGGTGTCGGGCGATCTCAAGCGTGACGCCATCGGCCTGAGCGCGGCGTATAAAGATGATCGTCTGAAATATTCCACAGCGCTCGAATTCCGCAATGACAAGACATCGACTCTGGGGACGGCGGCGGGAACCTGTCTGACTACCGACATCAACGGCAACTGTGCCGGCGTTGCTACCGCCGGCGACAATAGCCGCCGCACCTGGCTGCTGAAGAATTCGGCGCAATACCAATGGACACCGGCATGGCGTCTGCTCGGCAAGTTCAACCTGTCGCGCAGCAGCAATAGCCAGGGGGCGTTCTACGATGGCGACTATACGGAAACCGTACTGGGTGCAGCCTATCGTCCGGTCAACAATGACCGCTGGAATACCTTGTTCAAGTACACCTACTTCTACAACCTGCCGTCGCCGGGGCAGGTCGACAGCGTCTCCGGAGGCGCGCTCGACTATTCGCAGAAGAGCCATGTGCTCAATATCGACACGACGTACGATGTGGTCAAATGGCTATCGGTGGGTGTCAAGTACGGTATGCGCCTGGGACAATTGCGGGCTTCCAAGACAGAAGGCGACTGGTTCTCCAGCCGTGCCGATTTGTGGGTGGTGCGCGCCGATCTGCATCTCGTGAAGGAATGGGATGCCTTGGTCGAAGCACGCCGTCTGCGTGTGAAGGAAGCCGGGGACGCGCGTTCGGGCTATCTGGTGGGGGTGTATCGCCACGTTGCGGAACACGTCAAAATCGGTGTGGGTTACAACTTCACCAACTTCTCGGACGACCTGACCGATATGTCGTATCGGAGCAAGGGCTGGTTCGTGAATGCGCTGGCGACGTTCTGACCGCAGACTTGCTATGATGCGGCGTTGTCTACTTCATGGACGGGCGCAAAGACCCGTCCCGTGGCGCTTCTTTTCGCTTTTTCGGCTCTTTTCGTGTGACTGGCTCTGTTCGTGAAACCCGGGCGTCGTCTTTTCCTGCTGATATTGTTTCTGGTGTGCTTGCCCTCCTGGGCGGCGGCGCCGGTCGTGCTCGACCACAGCCGGGAGGAACTGGCAGGGCATCTGGACATCCTGATCGACGCCGGCAAGAAGATGACTTTCGATGAGGTCTCGTCGCGGGCCAACAGCGACCGTTTTGTTCCCTTGCGCGGCGAACTCAACGAAGGCCTGCTCAAGGCCGACGTCTGGCTGCGCTTCGATGCGCGCCGCGCGCCGCGCCGGCAGGCGACCTGGCTGCTGGAAGTACAACCGGCAACGCTGGAACATCTGACGCTTTACATGCCCAATCCCGATGGCAGCTACAGCATCCGCGAAGCGGGCATGATGGTGCCTTTCGCGCAGCGCGAAGTTGCTTACAAAAATCCGGTGTTCCGTCTGAGTATTCCCATCACCGGTGCACAGACTTTCTATCTCAAGATTCGTACTCACAACACCGTAGCTGCACGCCTGACCCTGTGGCTGCCATCCGAATTCGTCGCTGCGGTGGGGCGCGAACAGATGATGCTTGGGCTGTTCCTTGGCGTGTACGGCATGCTCATGCTGGCCAGTCTGTGGTTCGAGCTGGCAGTGCGTGACGGCGTCTACCGCGCGTTCGGCATCTATGTGTTCAGCAGCATCCTGTTGACGCTGGGCGAGACCGGTTTGCTGTATCAATACATCTTCCCCGATCATCCTGAGTGGGCTGAGCCGATGCTGGGACTGGCGTTTGCTTTCAGCATGCCGGCCTGTATCGATTTCCTGTTCCGTTTTCTCGGCATGCCGCAGCAGTATCCCAAGCTGTCGCGGCGCTATGTGGGCGCCGTCCGTCTGTATGCGATTGTGCTGGCGGTCGCGATCCTGATGGGGCATAACGCTGCGGCGATGGCCAACATGCTGGTGGTGGTGACTTTCCTGGTCGCGCCGCTGACTTTCGGTGTATTGCTCAAGCCGGCGCTCAAGAGCACCAGCGAGATTCGCTACGCCTTCTTCATCACAGGGGTGTTGCTGTTTGCCGGATTGTTTGTACGCTTTTTGCAGGTTCTGGGTTATGTGGAACGCAGCGGGCTGACGGAATATTCGGTCTTCATCAGCTCCATGGTGTTCTTTCTGATCGTCTACTACGCAATCAGCCGGCGCTATTACGCCTTGCGCACGGCTAAAGATCAGGCGCAGAAGCAGTTGCTGGTAATGTCGCAGCGTGCCGAGCAGGAGCTGGAACGTGAAGTCGCCGCGCGCACCGACGACTTGTTGCAGGCCATGAAAACCGTCGAGACCGCGCTATCGCATGAGCGTGCCGCCTATGAGGAGCAGCGACAGTTCATCGCAACGGTATCGCATGAACTGCGTACGCCGCTGGCCGTGATCGACGCAACGACGCAGAACCTGTCGCGCGAAGCGATTGCCGGGAACGCGTCGGTAAAGACGCAGGCGCGGTTGGAGAAAATCCGCCAGGCGACGGATCGTCTTTCTTCCCTGTTCGACAACTACCTGAGCAGCAACCGGCTGGACATTTTTTCTTATGGCGTGCGCGCCGAAGAGACCTTGCTGCTGCCCTTGCTGGAAGACGCCATTGCTGCTGCGCAGCCGCTGGCGGACGGGCACATGTTCGTATTGAACAAGGAGAGTGTTCCTGAGTTCATCTGGGCCGATCGTGATTTGCTGCGCTTGTCCTTGCGTACGCTCGCAGACAATGCCGTGAAGTACACCCAACCGGATGCGGAAATACGCATTACCGCATTGACGGCGGAGGATGGCTGGACCATCGATGTTGCCGACAACGGTCCCGGCATTCCACCGGAAGAGCGGGCGCTGATTTTCGAGCGTTATTACCGTGGTCGCGCCGTATCCGGTCAATCAGGAACAGGCCTGGGACTGGCGCTGGCCAAGCGCCTGATCGAGATGCACAAGGGTACGCTGATGCTGATCGATACCGATGAAGCTGGATGCACCTTCCGCATCTGGCTGCCGCGTCCGATGGATGGGCTCAGGGGTTGAGTGCGCGCAGCACATCGTCGTGAATGGTCCCCGCGGTTGCCACAATTGAGGTTGCACCGATAGGCGTGCTGCCCTGCCAGTCGGTGATGCGTCCACCGGCGCCTTCGATGATCGGAATGAAGGACATGATGTCCCAGATCTTCAGTACTGGATCGAGCATGATGTCGGCGCCGCCGGTCGCCAGCTGAAAGTAGCCGTGGCAGTCGCCCCAGCCGCGATACAGACGGGCCTGCCGCGACAATGCTTCGAAGGCCGGCCCATTGTGATATTTGAAGATGTCCCAGTGATCGGTGGCCAGCAGCATGGCGTCGCCGATGGCGCTGCAGCGGCGCATGCCGACCGGCTTGCCGTTGAGCGTGGTGCCGGCAGCGGTGCCGATTAGCAAGTGCTCCATCAGCGGACTGTGCAATGCGCCGATGATCGGCCGTCCCCGGTACGTCAGTGAAATCAGTGTGCCGAAGATATAGCAGTTGGTGACGAAAGCCTTGGTGCCGTCGATGGGATCGAGGATCCAGCAATACTCCGCGTCCTGCTGATAGGGACCGAACTCTTCGCCGACAATGCCGTGCTGTGGATAGCGCGCCATGATTGCAGCGCGCAGCGCTTGCTCGGTCTCGCGGTCTGCGGCGGTGACCGGCGACTGATCCGGCTTTGATTCGACCGCAGTGCCGCTGAGGTAGTGGCTGCGAATGATGGCGCCGCTGATCTTGCTCAGTTCGGCAATGAAGGCGCTGAATTCTTGCAGTTGCGCGGCGTCGGCGGCCAGGGTGAACAGCGGGGCGGGCGGCAGGAAAGACATGATGCCTGGCGAGAAGAATTTATCGGAGCAGCATCAGACGCGCGCGCACTGCGCGACGTAGTGCGAGAAATGCGCATAGTCAGGCGTGACGTAGTCGGCTTTCTTGGCGAGGTCATCCCAGCGTCGTAGCCGTACGGCATCGGCGGCGTAAGGCATGGCGATGAAGTCTTGCGCCTGTTGCGCGTCGAAGATGCCGCCTTGCAGTTTCAGGCTGCGCACGGAGTCGGCCGACAGCGCAGAGAAATACGCCGGATCGACAGCGCACAGATAGCGCTTGGCGTCCACGTGCAAACGGATCGGCGCGAGTACATCTTCGTCGAACAGATGGCGCAGGAAGGGCAGGATGCGGTATTGATGCAAGTCGTCGATACCGGCGATGGTCGGCGTGCCGCCGTTGTCTTCCAGCATATGGCCGAGATCATGCAGGAAGCTGGCGACGATCAGGCTGGACGGCGCGTCTTCTTGTTCCGCCAGTGCGGCAGTTTGCAGCGCATGTTCCAGTTGCGTGACCGGTTCGCCGGTGTATTGCGTGTCGCCGTGCTGGCGAAAGAGGCGATCAATGTCTTCCAGATTTAGTGCCATAAAAACAACCTCATGCGGACAATGTCATGTGTGAGCAATTCTGACGAATCAAGCCGACGCTATCGTATCAGCAGTATCAATACGGGCGCCACTTCGCCATCATGCAGCGTTTCTTTTCTTTGTTGCGGCCGCGGCAACATGATTAAGCGCCAGATCGAAGGCATCGAAATTGCGCAGCCTGCGATTGCTGGCGACGCCTTCAACCTTGCGGTTCAGGATCAGCGGAACCTGTTGCTCCGACAGGCCGCCGTGCGAGCGCAGGGGGACGTCCAGGCCGGAGAGATCGTGGCGCGCCGCTGCCGTTCCCAACACGGTGTCGCGTTGCGAGACGATGACGATGTCGCCGATGCGATCTGGCGGCAGCTCAAAGCGCTGAGCGGCATCCGCGCGGTTCAATACGATTTCTACACCTGGCAATGCAGCCAGGCGGGCAATCAGCTCCTGTGCGTTGAGATCGCCCGGCAAATGGATCGTGGCATAGGAGCCAAGCGCGCCGTGATGCACAACATAGGGATCGGTGATCGGCAGGATCACGCGGGTTTTACCTTCACCCAGCCATCCGTCAAGCACGTCTTGCAGGTAGATCACGTTCGGTGACCCGTCGTTGGCATGCTTGGCGTTCATGCCGTGGTCGGCGGTCAATGCGATGACAGCGCCCATGTCGTTCAGCTGTTGCAGGTAGCCGTCCATCATCTGATAGAAGGCATTGGCGTCCGGCGTGCCGGGCGCAGCCTTGTGCTGAACATAGTCGGTGGTCGACAGATACATCAGGTCGGGGCGATAGCGCTGCATCAGCTTGACGCCGGAGGCAAACACGAATTCGGATAAGCCGGCGCTGTACACCGACGGTACCGGCAAGCCGACCATATCGAGCACATCGTCAATGCCATTCTCGGCCATGCTGACCTGATCCGACTTCTCTGACGAATAGCAGATGCCGTTCAGCTTGTGGCCGAGCAGTTTGCGCAGTTTGTCTTTGGCGGTGACGACGGCAACCTTGGCGCCGGCATCGGCGAAGGCGGCAAGCAGAGTGTCGGCGCGCAGATATTTCGGATCGTTCATCATCACTTCTTCGCCGCTGGCAGGGTCGAAGAAATAGTTGCCGCAGATGCCGTGCACGGCGGGTGGCGCACCAGTGACGATAGACAGGTTGTTCGGGTTTGTGAAGGTGGGCACCACGCTGTCGGCGATGAAACGGCTGCCGTCGCTGAGCATGCTGCCGATGAAGGGTGCTACGCCGGCGTCTACGGCTGCCGCCAGATAATCGAATGCGCAGCCATCGACGCACACCACAACTACCGGCGCATCGGGCCAGCGGTAGCTGCGGCGATTGACATTCACATTGTTGGGCATAACGTCTTCCTTAATTGGGTGAGCCGTTGGCCGCGCGATGCATGCGCGCGCGGCTCAACTCGGAATGGCGGCGCAGCATGGCGCCGGCCTTTTCCACATCGCGCGCGGCGATGGCGTTATAGATCTCGCGATGCTCCTTGCTGGAGACGTCCATGCCGCCGCCGGCCGAGAGACCGCGCAAGCGGAACAGCATTAACTCTTTGGTGAGTTTGCGATACACAGCAATCAGCTTGCTGTTGCCGGTGAAGCTCACCAGCGTGTCGTGGAATTGCAGATTGAGCGGATGGTAGAGCGCGGCGTCCTTGCCGGCAGAGACTTTTTCCATCTGTTCGACCTGGCGCTTGAGTTCGGCCAATTGTTCTTCTGAAATACGCTGGGCCAGCTTGCGGCCGATGAGGTCTTCCATGGCTTCGCGCAGGTCATAGATTTCATCCGCTTCGGCAACCGAGATCTCGCGCACAAAGGCGCCGCGATTTTTTTCCTGGCGCACCAGGCCGGATTCCTCCAGTCCGCGAAACGCTTCGCGGATCGGACCGCGGCTGATGCCGAAGTGCTGGGCCAGATCGCTCTCGTTCAGACGTCCGCCGGCGTTGATTTCGCCACGCAGGATCATTTTCTCCACTTCGCCCTGAATGATCATCGTCAGTGAGTTGGACTGCACGAGTTGCAGCGGGGTGAGTTTGTCCATGGTGTCTTGGCGGCGGAATCAAGGTGAGGTGATCCGCCAACTGGGTTTGAATGAACAGATTTTTGCACATGGACCATTAATTGTAAACTGTAGATTGTTAACAATTTAGATATTTGTGTTTAAATGTGGATATGAACCGTTCTTTATCGTTGAAATATCGGTTTGGGGAAAAGTGGGCCCGGCCGGCTAGACCGGCGTCCAGTCATCGACCTGGGAATCCCTCAGTAACGGCTACTGGTACGCTTGTGCACCGGTCGGCCCGGACATCAAGACTTGTTAATATCCGTAACACTTTGTAAGAGACCTAGAAGTGGGGCGAGGGCGGGTATATCTTTGCATCTCCCCCCTCTAATTCATCCCCTGAATTAGATTTAACCCGCGCCGCAAGGTGCGGGTTTTTTATTGCCCGTCGCTTTTTCAGCAGGACTTCCGGTCACTTGCTCGCTCAGGTTTTCTTATGCTTCTCATACGATGGTATGAGGTGCGTTACCTCAGATGATGCTATACTTTAATGGTAATCATTATCATCTAACGAGTCGGAGAGAAATCATATGATCGGTATCAAAAAAATCGCAGTCGCCGCCGCCATGTTTGCAGCCATGGCTGCTGCCAGCGCAGCCGAATATCCTATCGGCAAACCGCAGATTCAGGGCGGCATGGAAGTCAGCGCGGTGTACCTGCAGCCGATCAAGATGGAACCGGACGGCATGATGCGTAAAGCCGAAGAATCGGACGTCCATCTGGAAGCCGATATCCGCGCCGTCGCCAAGAATCCTAACGGCTTTGCCGAAGGCGACTGGATGCCTTACCTGAACATCAAGTTCGAACTGACCAAGGCCGGTTCGGCCAAGGTCATCAAGGGCGACATGATGGCAATGGTGGCCAGTGACGGTCCTCACTATGGCGACAACGTCAAGCTCGACGGTCCGGGCAAGTACAAACTGAAACTGACTATCGCTCCACCATCGGGGCATTTCGGCCGTCACGTCGATAAGGAAACCGGCGTCGGCCCATGGTTCAAGCCATTTGAACTGACGTATGACTTCACTTTCGCCGGCGTCGGCAAAAAGGGCGGTTACTAATCCGCAGTCCTGAGCTGAAAGAGACATGAGCAGGGCGCAAGTCCTGCCCATGCCATGCTGACCCGGTCCTTGCATCCGCCAAGCGCGGATGCGGGGCCTTGCAAATGCTACGTAGGAGCAAAGGATGTCTTTGCGTAAAACGCGTAAAACACAATTCGTGGCCGGTTTGATCGGTCTGGTATGCAGTTTGTTTGCCGCGGGCGTCTTCGCTGCAGACATTTTGACTTTCAAGCTTGAAATGCAGGACGGCAAGTTCATTCCTGCGCGCATTGATGTACCGGCAGGGCAGCGCATCAAGATCGAAATTCACAACATCGGTAAAACTGCCGCCGAATTCGAAAGCGTCGAGCTGCGCAAGGAGAAAGTCCTCGCGCCCGGCGCCCAGTCTTTTGTCGTGATTGCGCCGCTGCGTCCCGGCGAATACAAGTTCTTTGACGACTTCCATCTGAACATGCCGCAAGGCGTGATCGTCGCCAAATAAAGCGTAATTGAAAGGAAAGTAATGGGCCAGGTCCTGTTTATTGTCTGGCGCGAAAGCGTCGAGGCCTTGCTGGTGGTCGGTATTTTGTATGCCTGGCTGAACAACGGCGATGCCGCTGCGCGTCGCGGTTTGCCTTATCTGTGGGCCGGCGTGGCGGCAGGTATCGTCAGCGCCGTGGCGTTGGGTGCAGCTTTGCTGGGTTTCAGCGAATTGCTGTCCGGCGATGCGCAGACTTACTTTCAGATCGGCATGGTGCTGATCGCGGCCGTCCTGATCGTGCAAATGGTGTTCTGGATGCGCAAGCACGGCCGCACGCTCAAGAAGGATATGGAGTCGTCCCTCAAGGCCAGTACGGAAGCGGGCAACTGGTGGGGCGTGTTTGTACTGGTGGCGCTGGCGATCGCGCGTGAGGGGAGCGAGACTGCCGTTTTCCTGTACGGCATCGGCATGGGCGAGCAGGATGCCAGCCGCGGTGCGCTGATCTTTGCCGGCGTCATCGGTTTTGCTCTGGCGTTCCTGACCTTCTATCTGTTGCAGCTGGGCGGCAAGGTATTTTCGTGGCGCCGCTTCTTCCAGGTCACCGAAATCATTCTGCTGCTGCTGGCTGCGGGTTTGCTGCTGACCGGCGTCGAGAAGCTGCTCGATTTGCTGCTGGAAAGCTCGGACTGGTTCTCGTCGCTGAGTTTCGTTTCTTCGCTGACGGCGCCGGTGTGGGATACCAGTTGGCTGCTTGACGATTCGAGCACCTTCGGCAGCCTGGTGTCGACGCTGACGGGCTACCGCGCGCGCCCTGCATTGATGAGTGTTGCCATTTATGTCATTTACTGGCTTGTGGTATCCTCCGCGCTTGGCAAGATGAAGACAACGCAAGTTAACAAGCAAGCTGCATAAGACGATATGAGCACCTGTACGCTTCCCAACACCCGCCTGGCGCGTACGGGTGACTGGATGCGCCGCAATGGCGCATTGATCCGCGGTATCCAGTGGGTCGTCGTACTGGTGTATGCCATCCTCATCCTGGTTCCCATTTTTCTCCCGTTGCCGGACGAAACCGCGCACATCTGGTCCAACCTGACATTGATTTCGCAATTCTGTTTCTGGGGCATCTGGTGGCCGTTCGTGCTGGTCAGCATGGTCCTGATGGGCCGAGTCTGGTGCGGCGTGCTGTGTCCGGAAGGCGCGCTGACGGAATTCGCCAGCAAGTTCGGCCGCGGCAGGGCGATCCCGCACTGGATGCGCTGGGGCGGCTGGCCTTTCGTCGCTTTCGCACTGACGACGGTGTACGGCCAGATGGTCAGCGTCTATCAATATCCCAAGGCAGTGCTGCTGGTGCTCGGCGGTTCCACGCTGGGTGCAATGATCGTCGGCTATCTCTATGGCCGTGAAAAGCGCGTCTGGTGCAAATATCTTTGCCCGGTCAACGGCGTATTCGGCCTGCTGGCCAAGCTGGCGCCATTCCATTACAAAGTCAACGAAGACGCCTGGCGCGCCTCTTACGACACGCATGGCAAGAAGACGATTCCCGTCAATTGTGCGCCGCTGGTGCCGCTGCGTAATATGAAGGGCGCTGCCGATTGCCATATGTGCGGACGTTGCAGCGGTCATCGTGACGCCATCGCGCTGACATGGCGTCCACCGACCGTCGAGATCGTCAAGGTCGGCCGCAAGAACAACAACCTGTGGGAAAGCACTCTGGTGCTGTTCGGCCTGTTCGGCATCGCGATCGGCGCCTTCCACTGGAGCGCCAGCCCATGGTTCATCGAAGCCAAACAATTCATCGCCACCTGGCTGATTGATCGCGACATCATGTGGCCGTTCGATACCAATGCGCCATGGTGGCTGCTGACCAACTATCCGCAACAAAGCGATGTGTTCACATGGCTGGATGGCACGATGGTGGTGTCCTATATCATGACGACGGCCCTGGTGCTTGGTACGGCATTGACGGCCTTGTTCGCGATCAGCAACCTGATCCTGGGTAAATGGGATCGCTCCCGTTTCAACCATCTGGTGCAATCGGCGATTCCGCTGGCCGGCTGCGGCGTGTTCATCGGCTTGTCGGCGACAACCATCAGTCTGCTGCGCGCCGAACACTGGCCGGTGGACTGGGCCAACGATGTGCGTGCATCGTTGTTGAGCGTCATGACGATCTGGAGTGTCTGGCTGGCCTGGAAGGTTATCGGCGAGCATTCCAAATCACTCCCGCAGCGTTTGCTGGCGCTGGTGCCGGTCGTCGGTGCGCTGGCGCTGGTCAACTATGCCTGGCTGCTGATGTTCTGGATCTGGTAGGAAATTTCAAGTCGGATCCGGGTTTGGCGACCATGAAGTAATGCTTGCCTGGCAGTAGCAGTTCCACCTCTTTTGCTTGCCCATTGCGTCCGCGTCAGCAGACAACTCTGCCGAGTGGCGTAAAATAGCGGGTTTCGTCCGCCACGGACGGTAATCAGAACAACTCAGCAGATATCCCTATGGCCCGCCCTCGCTTTTTGCCCGACAACCTGACGCTCATGCTGCTGGCTGTCGTGATCACCGCCAGTTTTTTCCCCGCAACCGGTACGGTCGCAGTCGGTTTCGACTGGCTGACGACCTTCATGATCGGTTTGCTGTTCTTCATGCACGGCGCCAAATTGTCGCGCCAGGCCGTGGTGGCCGGCATGGTGCACTGGCGTTTGCATGTGACGGTCCTGCTGTGCACGTTCGCCGTTTTCCCTTTGCTGGGCCTGATTCTGAAACCTGCATTGCTGCTGGTGATTACGCCCGATCTGTATCTCGGCATTCTGTTCCTGTGCGTGTTGCCGTCGACGGTGCAGTCGTCGATCGCCTTTACCTCGGTCGCGCGTGGCAATGTGCCGGCGGCGATTTGCAGCGCGTCGGCCTCCAACTTGCTGGGCATCTTCCTGACGCCGCTGATGGTGAGCGTGATTGTGGTGGCGCATAACGCCCAGCATTCCTCGCTCGATTCCATTCTGAAGATCGTTTATCAATTGTTGCTGCCTTTCGTGGCAGGGCAGATCGCGCGTCCTTGGATCGGCGCCTGGATGGACAGAAACAAATCCTGGTTGCGCTGGGTGGATCAGAGCTCGGTACTGCTGGTGGTCTATGTGGCGTTCAGCGAGGCAGTCAATCAGGGTTTGTGGCGTCAGGTACCGGCGACGATGCTGATCAGCCTGATCGTGATCAGCGCCTTGCTGCTGGCGATCATCATGGCGCTGACGACATACGGCAGCCGCCGTATGGGTTTCAACAAGGAAGATGAAATCACCATCGTCTTTTGCGGGTCGAAGAAGAGTCTTGCAAGCGGTGTGCCGATGGCGAAAGTGTTGTTCGCCAGCCAGACCGTCGGCATGGTGTTGTTGCCGCTGATGTTGTTTCATCAGATTCAATTGATGGTCTGCGCCTTCCTGGCGCAACGTTACCGCAGCCGCCCGGAAGAGGGCGATGCGATCGCCCCGGCGAGCCAGGCACGATAATCCCGGCCTCCAAAAGACAAGAAAAGCCCGCAATCGCGGGCTTTTTTGTCAGCGCGAACCAACAGCTCTCAGGCTTTACGCCGATGCTTCGAGAAAAACGCCAGCATCAGCTTCCCCGCATCCGGTCCCTTGGCGTGAAACGGCAGCTTGTCGTCGCCACCGCTCCAGGCATGGCCGAGTCGGGCGATGTGGATCGAGCGGATCAGGACCGATTTGCCCGCGACGAAATCGCGGATCTGCATGGAATTTTTGCGTGGATGTTTTTTCGACACGCGTCCGAATTCTTTGACAACGAGAGGTAAGGGCGTGAGGTCGGCCGCATGGTTGAGCTGGATGAACTGTCCGACCAGTTGCACCTGATTGAGTGCTCGCACCACCTTGTCATCGTCGCCGGTGATGAGAATTGCAGGCATCGGAGGAAAGGCTGGAATCTTTTTCAATACGCTTGCAATCGGCGCCAGTGAATTTGCGCTGCCGTGTTGCATGACGCCGTAGGCACTCATCGCGGTCCTGCTGGTGCCGAATACCGGCCCGGAATGCATGCCGACCGCGGCGATCAGTTCCGGATGCGTGAGGGCCAGGATCTGCGCCATGGCCGCGCCCGCCGAGATGCCGCACGCATAGATGCGGCGCGGATCGATACCGTGCTCGGCGACGACATCGCGGATCATGCGCGCGATCATCGCAATATCGCCGCCGCCGCGCTGTGTGGCCGGGTCATACCATTTCCAGCAGCGGTTCGGATGCGCGCGCAGCGACTGCTGCGGATACAGCACGGCATAACCTTTGTCACCCGCAATCCGGTTCATGCGCGTTCCCTCGGCGATATCGGTGGCGCTTTGCTCGCAGCCGTGCAGCATCACGATCAGCGGCTTGCCGATAGCCGTTGCCGTCGCCATTGTCGATGTCGATGTCGATGCAGCCGGCGGAAGATAGAGCCAATAGCGCATCCGATGCACCGGCATCGTGTCGGTCGTGCAATATGCGCTGCTCCAGGTGCCGGGCAAGGCCGTCGCCTTTGCCTTCGCAGCAGCGGTCGTTTTGCGATGCGACGTGAGAGAGGACGTTTTTTTGGGCGCCGCCCTGGCGAGCTTGGCCGGCTTTGGTGTCGCCAGCATGGCCTTGAACATTTTCGTCGTTCGGGCTTGCTGCGCCTTGCCGGCTTTTCGGACGCCGCTGAGCCACAGGCGATTGAGTGTTTTTAACATATCGGCCTGTCGGGAAAGAGATATCTTGCTCGGTTATGTGCGGCTGCTTCAGGAAGACGCGGTGAATGCTTGAATGTTCCCCAAAAATTGCAGCGCAGCAGTAAGCCGCGGTTGCAAATAGTTAAATATGTATCAATACTTGCGAAATTATCGCTTCGCCAGCGATGTGCTATCGATATGTTGTCGATGCGGTGTCGATGGACTGTACTCGACGCCGTCGGAATGTCGCTGCGCCATCAATCACCAGTCAGGGAGACTTCGGATGGATCTGGTCATACGCAATGCAACGCTGCCGGACGGCAGCCGACACGTCAACATCGGCGTCGAGTCCGGGCGCATCGTTGCCCTCGGCACCGGTATCGATCTGCAGGCCGCGCAGGAAATCGACGCCGGCGGCGATCTGGTGACGCCGCCGTTTGTCGATGCGCATTTTCATATGGACGCCACGCTGAGCTACGGCCTGCCGCGGGTCAATGCGTCCGGCACGCTGCTCGAAGGCATTGCATTGTGGGGTGAACTCAAACCGGAGCTGACGCAGGAAGCGCTGGTTGAGCGTGCTTTGCAGTACTGCGACTGGGCCGTGGCGCGTGGGTTGCTGGCGATCCGCTCGCATGTCGATATCTGCGACGACCGCTTGCTGGCGGTCGAAGCATTGCTGCACGTCCGTGAAAAGGTCGCGCCGTATCTCGACCTGCAACTGGTGGCGTTCCCGCAAGACGGCGTGCTGCGCAGTCCGACCGCCTTCGCCAACCTGAAGCGCGCGATCGGCATGGGCGTCGACGTGGTCGGCGGCATCCCGCATTTCGAACGCACCATGGCCGACGGCGCCGAGTCGGTCCGATTGCTGTGCGAATTTGCCGCAGAAAAAGGCTTGCGAGTGGACATGCACTGCGACGAATCGGACGACCCGCTGTCGCGCCACATCGAGACGCTGGCCTACCACGCACAGCGGCTCGGCATGCAGGGCAGAGTGGCCGGTTCGCACCTGACCTCGATGCATTCCATGGACAACTATTACGTCAGCAAACTGCTGCCGCTGATCAAAGAAGCCGGCGTCGCCGCCATCGCGAATCCACTCATCAACATCACCTTGCAAGGCCGTCACGACACCTATCCCAAACGCCGTGGCATGACGCGCGTGCCGGAGATGCTGGCGGCCGGCATCGACGTCGCTTTCGGCCACGATTGTGTGATGGATCCGTGGTACAGCCTTGGTTCGGGAGACATGCTCGAAGTCGCGCACATGGGTTTGCACGTAGCCCAGATGACGGGGCAGCAGGCGATGCGAGACTGCTTCAACTCGGTGACCGAAACGCCGGCGCGCATCCTCGGTCTGGAAGGATATGGATTGCAGGTCGGCTGCCATGCCGACCTGGTGGTGCTGGATGCCGGCGATCCGGTTGAGGCGATTCGTTTGCGTGCAGCACGACGATTTGTCATTCGCCGCGGAAAAATCGTCAGCCAGGCGCCGGCATCACATGCACATCTGAGTTTGCCGGGACGACCGGATCGGGTGGACTTCAAGCTGCACGGTCCGGGCGGATGACTTTGGTCAGCCATCAAGTTCCGGCGAACGAATGATGTCGCATATCCATATCCATCCGGTCGGCAGGTTTCAGTGCCGTTGGCCTGTCCATATCGACAATTCGATGTCGTCGGCGAAAGCCATCGACAGGTAACCGCTGTCAGGCGAACGCACGCGCTGCAGGTAGTCGGGGCTGTAGTCAGCGTTGTCGGCAACGATGCATGCTCCCGGTCTCAGATGGTTTTCCACCAGGCTCAGGATGTCGGGGTAGAGCGCCTTGGCGCCGTCGAGCAGCAGCAGGTCGACGGTTTCCGGCAGATTGGCGCTCAGCGTCTGCAAGGCATCGCCCTCGCGGATTTCCACCAGATCGAGCAAGCCGCCGGCCATCAGATTGGCGCGCGCCTGCAATACCTTCGACGGTTCGAATTCGCTGGTGATCAATTGACCGCCGCCGTTGTCGCGCAAGGCTGCAGCCAGGTGCAGGGTGGAGATGCCGAACGAGGTGCCGAATTCGACGATGCTGCGTGCGCGGCAGTTGCGCGCCAACATGTAAAGCAGCGTGCCGGTCTCACGCGAGACCGGCAGTCCGACATGTCTGAAGCGCGCATACAGATCGCGGTATTCGGTTTTGCTATGCATCAGGCGGGTGCGTTCCGACTCGGAGAGATCTGCCACGGCGGCCATCACTTCTGTCGAAGCAGTTTTGGCTTCGTCAAACAGGCGGGACAGCAAGGGAGCAAGCGGGGTACTGGTTAAGGTCGTCATAGCGATAAATGTGGTTGAAATGGGAGTAGGTATAATACGAATAAGTCTTCAGGTTTTCTATTCGCATTGCCATTTCACTTATGACCGATCGCCGAAAATCCCAGCTCTCCTCTAGAAAACAGCCCAAGCAGGCGCGCTCGAACGACCTCGTTGCAGCGGTCCTCGAAGCAGCTATTCAGGTTTTGGCACAGGAAGGCGCACAGCGTTTCACGACCACGCGCGTGGCCGAGCGGGCCGGCGTCAGCGTCGGCTCGCTGTATCAGTATTTCCCGAACAAGGCGGCGATCCTGTTCCGGCTGCAAAGCGACGAGTGGCAGCAAACCACCGATTTGCTGCGCACGATACTGGAAGATGTCCGCAAGCCGCCGCTGACGCGTTTACGGATACTGGTGCACGCCTTTATCCGCTCTGAATGCGATGAAGCAGCCATGCGCGTGGCACTCAGCGATGCTGCGCCGCTGTATCGCGATGCTCCCGAAGTGCAGGCCGCAAAGGCTGAAGGCGAGCGCATCATTCAGCGCTTCATGCTGGAGGTGTTGCCTGATGCGTCGAAAAAGGCGCGCGCCATGGCCGGCGACCTGATCACCGCCACGCTGAGCGCGGTGGGCAAGGATTTTTCAGAAAGTGCGCGCACGCCGGCGCAGATCAAGGTTTACGCCGACGCCATGGCCGACATGTTTTGCGCCTACCTCCGCAGCTGCCAGGGTAGCGCATCATCGAAGTGAGCCCTGATATCAGCGATGCGCTTTCCACGGCACCAGCTTGTGCTCCAGACGGCGCATGACCAGATCGAACAGATAAGCCACGATGCCGATCAGCACGATGCCCATGATCACGATGTCGGTGCGCAGGAAGTTGGAAGCGTTCAAGACCAGTTGGCCGACACCGGCCGTGGCCGCCACCATTTCCGCGGCGACCAGCGTGGTCCAGCCGAAGCCGATGGCGATGCGCAGGCCGGTCAGGATGTCGGGCAGCGCAGCCGGCAGAATCACATGCCGCAACAGCTGCCAACGGCTGGCGCCCATCGACAGCGCCGCGTGCAATTGTTCCGACAGTACGCCCGTGACGCCCGCGCGGGTGGCCACGGCGATAGGCGCAAAGCAGGCGAGAAAGATCAGCAGAATCTTCGCCGTCTCATCGATGCCGAACCAGATCACGATCAGCGGCAGGTAGGCCAGCGGCGGCAGCGGACGATAAAACTCCAGCAGCGGATCGAAGATGCCGCGCACGATTCTGCTGGTGCCCATCAGCAGGCCGAGCGGCACGGCGGTCAAGGCCGCAAGCACAAAGGCGCCGAACACGCGCAGCAGGCTCCATGCCAGATGCTGCCACAGCGGCAAGCCGCCTTGCACGTTGCCGTTCCATGCTTGTACTGCGGCGTTCCACACCGCTGACGGCGACGGCAGGAACAGCGGCGGAATCCACGCCTGCGCAGTGATTGCCCACCATGCCAGAAAAAGAATCACGATGGTGGCGATGGTGACGCCCAGCGTCTTGCCGCTGCCGGGGCGTGGATACACTTTGGCAGCCGGCAGCAGCGTGGTTGCCGCAGGGAGTTGAGAAGGCGTCGGCGTGTCGCTCCAGACAGTATCGGGAACGGCAGGCGACGAGGAAGGAGGAGTCATGATCTGGAACCTGGGGTATTTTTGACTATCAGGAAGTGTGATGCACGAGCTGCAAAAGCCGTTCGCGCCACGCGATGAAATCCGGCGACGACTTGACGGCGCGGGCATCGCCGGAAGCCAGATAGTCCCGTGAAAATGGCAGCTCGAATTGATGGTCGACACGACCGGGACGCGGCGACATGACGATGACGCGAGAACCCAGAAACAAGGCTTCTTCCACGCTGTGCGTAATGAAGAAGATGGTTTTTCCGGTGCGCTGCCAGACCTTGACCAGCAGTTCCTGTATCGACTCGCGCGTCAAGGCGTCGAGCGCACCCATAGGCTCATCCATCAATAGCACGCGCGGATCGTTGGCCAGTGCGCGGGCGATGCCGACGCGCTGCTGCATGCCGCCCGAGAGTTGATATACCGGCGATTGCGCGAATTGCTCCAGCCCGACCAGGCGCAGTTTTTCCAGCGCGAGGGTGATGCGTTCGCTGCGCGCGATGCCGCGAAAGCGCAAACCAAGCGCAACATTGTCGACCACGTTCAGCCATGGCAACAAAGCATGTTTCTGAAACACTACGCCCAGTTCGGGACTCGGGCCGCTGATCGCCACGCCGTCAAGCAAGGCTTCGCCTTGCGACGCCTGCACAAAGCCGGCGAGGCAATTCAGCAGCGTGGTCTTGCCGCAGCCGGAAGGCCCCAGTGCGACCACGAACTCTCCCGGTGCGATAGCCAGATCGACATGGGATAAGGCCAGCGCCTCGTCCCGGGCCGCCGATGCAAAACGCACCGACAGCCGGCGTATGTCGAGCCGGCCGCCGGTCTGCGTCTGCACCTCAGCCGGAGGGATCAGCGTGCTGCTGCTTTGCGTACCCATGTGGCATTCACTCCTGTACTGTAATCCGGCAAGACGGTCTGGATGGTGCCCTGCGTTTTCAGGAACGCGGCAGTGGCAGCCAGCGATTTGGCTGCGCCGCCGCCCAGCCATTGGGCCGAGGCCTGTTGTTCCAGTGTGGGGAACTCATACAGCGCCAGGCTGGCAGGCACTTCCGCAGCTTCCGCGCCGGACCATTTCGCCACGGCTTTCACCTGGACTGAATCAGCTGTCCACGCCGCCTTGTTGCGGCGATAGCTTTCGTCGGTCGCGGCCAGCGTCTTCACAAATTCGGTCAGGAAGGCATCGTTCTGGCGGGAGAATGCCTTGCTCACAACGATGCCGTCAAAGGTGGCTTTGCCGGTTTGCCTGGCGATCTCGCCGGAGGTGATCAGCACCTGGCCATTCTTCTTTACCTTCGCCAGTACCGGATCCCAGATGAAGGTGCCGTCGATGTCGCCGCGCTCCCATGCTGCAGCAATTTCAGGTGGGCGCATGTTCAGAATCTTGACGCTCCGCGGATCGACCTTGGCGTTTTCCAGCGCCAGCAGAGTATGGAAGTGCGAAGTGGAAACGAACGGCACCGCGATACGCTTGTCCTTCAGATCCGCCAGGCTCTTGACGTTGCTGCCATTGCGTACGACCAGCGCTTCCGCGTCGTTGATGTTGTCGAGGATCCAGAACAGTTCGATCTCCAGGCCTTGAGACAAGCCGGAGGCAATCGGCGCCGAACCGGCTTCGCCGATCTGCACCGAGCCGGATGCCAGCGCGCGAATCACATCGGCGCCGCTGGCCAGCTTGCGGAAAGTGACCTTGTAGCCGGTCTTCTGCTCCAGCGTTTGCGCGTCCTGGGCGTAGCGCCATGGCACCACCATGTCCTGATAGGCGATGACCACTTCCTTGGTTTGTGCGACGGCATTTCCCGTCAGGACGGCGGAGGCGGCGATTGTGGAAATTGCGGTGAAGAGCAGAGCATGCAGAGTTTTTTTCATTTTTATACGTGACGAGGTGGATGGTTATCCGAGTATAAAAGTCGCGTTTGCGCGGCAATACGAATATTTCCGGCTATGCATATGCGACGGCTGCGCGAAGCGGCAACCTGCGTAGAATCTTATTGAAGGAAGAGCGGGGAGGAAATGCACAGGAATGAAAAAACGCGGTCACGTCCGGAGACATGACCGCGTCGAAAACAGACTGGAGTTCAGCCTGCTCGCCGTTGTGAGGCGAGCCTTCTGATGACCGTCGCAAGACGGTCGATTTCGTCGAAGGTATTGTAAAAAGCCAGTGACGGCCGCACCGTCGTTTCAACGCCGAAGCGGCGCAGAATCGGTTGGGCGCAATGATGGCCGGTACGCACGGCGATGCCTTCTTCGTTGAGCGCGTGGCCGACTTCCTCAGTGCTGTAGCCGGCCAGCACGAAGGACATAACACTGGCCTTGTCGTCGGCCGTGCCGATCAGGCGCACGCCTTTGATTTCGCGCAGTTGCTGCATGCCGTAGACCAGCAGGTCGTGTTCGTAGCGGGCAATGTTTTCGATGCCGATCTTGTTGACGTAGTCGATGGCTGCGCCTAGTCCCACCGCATCGGCGATGTTGCCCGTGCCTGCTTCAAACTTGTTGGGAATAGGCTGGAACACAGTTTTCTCGAACGTCACGTCGGCGATCATGTTGCCGCCGCCTTGCCATGGCGGCATGTCTTCCAGCACTTCGCGCTTGCCCCAGACTACGCCGATGCCGGTCGGGCCGAATACCTTATGGCCCGAGAAAACAAAGAAATCCGCGCCCAGATCCTGCACGTCGACGCGCATGTGCGACACCGACTGCGCACCGTCGACCAGCGCCTTGGCGCCGGCGCGATGGGCCAGTTCGACGATTTCCTTGACCGGCGTGACGGTGCCGAGCGCATTCGAAACCTGCGTGATCGCGACGATCTTGGTGCGATCGTTGAGCAGCTTGCGATATTCGTCGAGCAACACCTGGCCCGAATCATCCACAGGGATCACGCGCAGCTTCGCGCCCTTGGCGGCGGCCAGCTGCTGCCACGGCACGATGTTGGCGTGGTGTTCGAGATTTGACACGATGATCTCGTCGCCTTCGCCGACATGCTGCGTGCCCCAGCTCTTGGCCACCAGGTTGATGGCCTCGGTGGTGCCGCGCACGAAAATGACTTCGTTGACGTCAGGTGCGTTGATGAAGCGGCGCACCCGTTCACGCGCACCTTCGTAGGCATCGGTGGCGCGTGCGGCCAGTTCATGCGCAGCGCGATGGATGTTCGAGTTTTCGTGCTCGTAGAAATAACTGATGCGGTCGATCACGGATTGTGGCTTGTGCGTCGTTGCCGCATTGTCGAACCAGACCAGTTGGCGGCCGTTGACGCGCTCCTGCAGAATCGGGAAATCGCGCCGCACCGCATGCACGTCGAACGGCGGATGGCGATCGCCGCCTGCCAGCGGCACGGTCGCGTGCGGTTGTGCCTTGGCCGGCGTGACGTAGCCGCTCGGCAGCACCACCGAGTCCACGAAGTAATACTGGGGCGTCGTGGATGGTGGTGGCGACTGTGCCGGTGCAGGCGCAGACGTTGCACCGGGAATCCCGGTGGCCGGCGGTGCAGTCAGGCTGCGATGTTCCGGGATCGAGGGCGAGGGCAGATGCACTTCCGGCGTCGCCGTTGGTGCTGCGGCTGCACCGGGCTGTCCATAGGCATCGCTCAAAAAATAATACAGCGATGCGCCGGCTTGCGGTCGCGCGCTGCCTGCCGCTTCCGGTACGCCTAGCAAGGCGCCGCCGCTGCGTGGTTCATAGGCGGGAATGGCGCTGAGGATTTTGTCCGGGACGCCGTTGCCGGCCGGTGCAACAGGCGCCAGCGCCGGTGCGCGGTTGCCCAGCGACAGTACCTGCGTCGGTGATGCCGGGATCAGGTTGGTGCCGGGAATCTGTCCTTGCGGAATCGGCGTGCCGGGAACGCTGGGGCCGAAACCTGCCGGACTCACCAGTGGCGAACCCGGCGGCGCGATATTGCCGGGCGCCTGCACGCCGTGCGGCGCAAACGGCGGTGCCGGCGGGGCCGCAAAGAACTCGGTCGCCAGGCGCGCCAGCACGGCCGGATCGAACGGTGCGCCGGACGGCTCTGGAACGCCGGCAGGCTGGCTTGCCGGCAGGGAGGTGGAGGGCGAAAGTAGGCTCACGTCGCGGCTTATTTGTAGGTGTCAGGATAGTCGTGGTACTTGCCGATTTCGACATCGTCGAGCACCGCCAGCGCATCGGTGGTCAACACCGCCAGCGAGCAGTAGAGCGAGATCAGGTACGACGAAATCGCATGGTTGTTGATACCCATGAAGCGTACCGACAGACCCGGACTTTGCTCGCCCGGCAGACCCGGCTGGAACAGACCGACCACACCCTGGCGCTTGTCGCCTACGCGCAGCAGCAGGATTTTGCTCTTGCCGTCGGCAACCGGCACCTTGTCCGACGGAATCAGCGGGATGCCGCGCCAGGTGATGAATTGCGAACCGAACAGGCTGATGGTCGGCGGCGGCGTGCCGCGGCGTGTGGCTTCGCGGCCGAATGCGGCGATTGCCAGCGGATGCGTAAGGAAGAAGGCCGGTTCTTTCCAGACCTTGGTCAACAGTTCATCGAGGTCGTCCGGCGTCGGCGCGCCGGTCAGCGGGAAGATGCGCTGTTCGTCCGTGACTTGCGCCAGCAGGCCATAGTCGGGATTGTTGATCAGTTCGCTTTCCTGATTTTCCTTGATGGTCTCGATCGTCAGGCGCAACTGTTCCTTGATCTGGTCGTGCGGGCTGCTGTACAGATCGGAGACGCGGGTGTGCACGTCCAGCACGGTCGACACCGCATTGAGGTAATACTCGCGCGGATTTTCTTCGTAGTCGACGAAGGTGCGCGGCAGCTGGTTTTCTTCTTCGCGCGCGGTGCATGTGACCTTGATCGATTCGGGATTCTTGACCTTGTTGAGCCGATAGATACCGGCCTCGACAGGCACCCATTGCAACAGATGCGTCAGCCAGCGCGGGCTGATGGTTTCCAGCTGAGGTACGGTTTTGGTTGCGTTTGCTAGTTGCCTTGCTGCGTTATCGCCAAGCGCGGTGGTACCGCCAACTGTTGCCGACATCGTGACTCCAATTCATGTGGGTTAAGAAAAATAAGGCGGGAAAAGCATCCCGGAAATGACTTGCAGAGTGTGGCGTCTCAGTGCCTGTGCCTCAACATGCTATAGCCATCAACTTGATGCCGCGCACCAGATTCATCTGGCTGATGGCTTCGCCGCGCGTGACCAGGGCAGAGGGCGTGAGCTTGAGTGCGGAGGCCAGCTTCTCGACCGTCACCAGAGAGGCAATGGCGCAGCCGCGTTCTATTTCGCCGATATAGGAACGGTTCAGGTTCGAGTTTTCGGCCAGGCGTTCCTGTGACCACCCCTGCGCCTCGCGCAACTGCCTTACACCGATACCGAAGCTTTGCACCAGCGCGCTGGCGGCGCTGTCGCCGCCTTCGGGAAAGGCGGATTTCGGGTCGGCGGAGGGCGGCTTTCTGGAATAATTTTTCTCGCTCATGTCAGGCATTCCTCATCGCGTTGTTCAGGTTGCGCCGATGCTGTTGGCGAAGGCGCCTTCGCGCGATTCGGCCTGGGCAATCCGGCCGCCCGGCGGGACGTCATGCGTGAGCCAGACATTGCCGCCGATGACCGCGCCTTTGCCGAGCGTGATGCGGCCAAGGATGGTCGCGCCGGCATAGATCACCACGTCGTCTTCCACCACCGGATGACGCGGGAGGCCTTTTTGCAGGTTGCCTTCGGCATCGGTCGGGAAGCGTTTGGCGCCCAGCGTCACCGCCTGATACAAGCGCACGCGCTCGCCGATGACGGCAGTCTCGCCGATGACGACGCCGGTGCCGTGGTCGATGAAGAAGCCGGCGCCGATCCTGGCGCCGGGATGGATATCGATGCCGGTGGCGGCGTGCGCCAGCTCTGCGACGATGCGCGCCAGCAGGGGCAGACCGAGAGCGTAGAGCTGATGCGCCAGACGATAGTGAATCATCGCCAGCACGCCGGGATAGCACAGCAAGACTTCATCCACGCTGCGTGCGGCGGGATCGCCCTGATAGGCCGCCAGCACATCGCTGTCGAGAAGCGTGCGGATGGCCGGCAGGGCGGCGCCAAAAGTTCTGGTCGCAGCCAGTGCGTCTTCGTCGATGTTTCGATCCGTTGCAGCGTTCAGTCCGGCGCTGTACTTCAGTTCCAGATGAACCTGTTTCAACAGGGCATGCAGCGCGGCGTCGAGCGCATGCGCGACATGAAAGTCCTCGCTCTCCTGACGCAGGTCCGGCGGTCCAAGGCGCATGGGGAAAAGTACGCCCTTGAGGCTCTCGATGATGGCGGCGAGCGCGTCGCGCGAGGGAAACTCGCGTCCGCCCGGTTCGCTGGCGCGGCGTTGCGCCTGGCGCCAGCTGTGCCGTGCCTCGTGCAAAGACTGCACGATGTCGGTGATGTCAAAAGTTGCCACAGAATTCCTTTATGCAAAAACGGGTGTGCCGATCATGCGGCCGGTGTTCTCAAGTGCAGAGGTCTGTTGCAATCAGGCGGTCATGCCGGGAGCGTCATTAGTCCTGAACCCAAGGCAGACCATGAAAGCGCCAGCCGTCCGATTTGCCGCGCTGTTGCTGTGCATCGATCTCTCCTTCGAAACCTTCCAGCACATTGAAAATACAGGTGAAGCCCGCCTTGGTTGCCGCTTCAGCCGCCAGGGCGGAGCGCTTGCCGCTGCGGCACAGCAGCAGCGCGGGGATATCCTTGCCGCCGATCTTGCTTTCCAGTTCGCGCACGAAACGCGGATTGCGCGTGAGTGCAGTGCCGGTCGCCCAGGCGACGTGCAGGCTCTCCGGAATATGGCCGACGAACTTGCGCTCTTCATTCGAACGCACATCCACCAGTAATACCTTGTGTTCGGAAAAAAGCTTCCAGGCAAGCGCAGGTGGAACGCCGCCGGCAAAGGCCGAGCCGGAAGAGATTGCTTGAGATTGGATGGAGACGAGCTCTTCGGGCAGGGCGAGCGTATCGGCAAGCGCCGGTGCATCAAGGACAGGCATAGGGAAACCTCAGTGATTGTTCTGACAGTACGCAATTGCGGTCATTCTGATGGCGATAGACAACAGCCGACCGTGGATACGACTGTACGATTCGCCCAGTTGAAATAAAACGAATAAAAACGAGTTCGTAAAATCTGAAAACGAATAAGGAGGGAGGGGGCTCGGCTATTTCAACGTGCGTGAAAAAACGCAGAACTCTTATTACAAAACGAAATAAGCATCGACATATTTATGCGTTCACGCGCCATTTTGGGGCTGCTAGACTGGCGCCTATCTTATTTACTTATGCCCAGTCCCAGTGATCCGCATCGAGCATCTCCATAAAACTTATCACGTTGCCAACCGGGACATCACAGCACTGACCGACATCAACCTGCAGATCGAAGCAGGCGAAGTATTCGGCATCATCGGTCGCTCCGGCGCAGGGAAAAGTACGCTGATTCGTACGCTGAATCTGCTTGAACGTCCCACGTCGGGAAGCATCTTCATCGAAGACGAAGACATCACGCAATTCGACAGCACCGATCTGTACAAGCTGCGTCAGCGCGTCGGCATGATCTTCCAGCACTTCAACCTGCTCAACGCCAAGACCGTCGCCGCCAACATCGACTGGCCGCTGAAGGTTACCGGAAAATACACGCCTGAGCAGCGCCGCCAGCGCGTGGCGGAACTGCTGGAGCTGGTCGGCCTGAGCGAGCATCGCGACAAGTATCCCTCGCAGTTGTCGGGCGGACAAAAGCAGCGCGTCGGCATCGCCCGCGCGCTCGCCAACTATCCGCATCTGCTGCTGTGCGACGAGGCGACTTCCGCACTCGATCCGGAAACCACGCAAGCTATCCTGCGCCTGCTGCTTGACATCAATCGCAAACTGGGTCTGACGATTGTGCTGATCACGCACGAGATGCAGATCATTCGCACCATCTGCGACCGCGTCGCGGTCATTGACGACACCCGCATCGTGGAGACGGGGAAGGTGGCCGATGTCTTCCTGCATCCGCAGCATCCGGTGACGCAGAAGCTGGTGGCCGAAAGCCATACCTTCGACAATGAGTCCGGTCTTCAACCCGACCAGTTCAAAGGAAAACTGGTGCGCCTGACGTTTGTCGGCGACATCACTTATCAGCCTATCCTGACTAACATCACCGCCGCCACGCAGGCATTGATCACCATCCTGCAAGGCACGATCTCGCGCATCAAGGACACGCCCTACGGGCAATTACTGGTGGAACTCAACGGCAGCGAGGAAGACATCCGCCGCGTGTTCGCCCATTTCGATGAGTATCAGATTCATCATGAGGTGTTGTCATGATCGACTTTTCCGTTGTCGACTGGAGCGACGTCTGGCAGGCCACGCTGGAAACGCTTGTCATGACCGGTGCCTCGCTGTTCTTCACTGTGCTGATCGGCCTGCCGCTGGGGATCTTGCTGTTCATCACCGCGCGCCGGCAGTTGCTTCCGCAGCGCGGCGTCTACGTCGTGCTGTCTTTTGTGATCAACGTGCTGCGTTCAGTGCCTTTCCTGATCCTGCTGATCGTGCTGATTCCCGTGACGCTGGTGCTGGTCGGCACCTCGCTCGGCGTCGAAGGATCGATCCCGCCGCTGGTCCTCGGCACCGCGCCGTTCTTTGCCCGCCTGGTCGAGAATGTTTTGCGCGAAATCGACCGCGGCGTGATCGAAGCCTGCCAGGCGATGGGTGCGCGCACGTATCAGATCATCTTCGGCGCCTTGCTGCCGGAGGCGCTTCCCGGCTTGCTGGCAGCCGTTACGATTACCGCCATCACGCTGATGTCCTATGCCTCCATGTCGGGAGTGATCGGCGGCGGCGGCCTGGGCGACCTTGCCATTCGCTTCGGCTATCAACGGTTCCAGACCGAGGTGATGATCGTCACCGTCGCGGTCCTGGTAGTACTGGTGCAGTTACTGCAGTTCTTAGGCGATCGCCTGGTTCTGCATTTCACACGTAAATAAAAAAGGAGTCTTACATGTCCCGCAAATTATCCCTTCTGCTCGCAGCATCGTTGTCTTACCTCGCCATCAGCGGGGCACAAGCCGCCGACAAGCTGGTGATCGCCGCCACGCCGGTCCCACATGCCGAAATCCTGGAATTCCTCAAGCCGACTCTGGCCAAGGAAGGTGTCGATCTGCAGGTGAAGGTGTTCACCGACTACGTCCAGCCGGCCGCGCAAACCAATGAAAAGCAGGTTGACGGCAATTTCTTCCTGCATCAGCCTTACCTCAATGAATTCAAGAAGAGCCACAAGAACGATATCGAAGTGCCGATCACCAAGGTGCACGTCGAACCATTCGCGGCGTATTCGCTGAAATACAAGAAGACAGCCGACATCCCGGACGGCGCTACCATCGCGATCCCGAACGATCCATCGAACTCCGGCCGCGCATTGCTGCTGCTGGCGCGTAACGGCCTGATCAAGCTGAAGGACACCAGCAACATCTCCTCCACGCAAAAGGACATCACCGACAATCCGAAGAAGCTGAAATTCCGCGCACTGGAAGCAGCGACATTGCCGCGCGTGCTGAATCAGGTTGACGTGGCGCTGATCAATACCAATTACGCCATCGAAGCCAAGCTGAATCCGGTCAAGGATTCTTTGTTCATCGAAGATGCCAATTCTCCTTACGCCAACCTGCTGGTGGCGCGCGAAGACAACAAGGACAGCCCTGCATTCAAGAAGCTGGCCGCAGCGCTGAACTCGCCTGAAGTGAAGAAATTCATTGAAGAGAAATACAAGGGCGCTGTGGTTCCTGCGTTCTGATATCCAGCATCATCACCATCCGATGACGTGAAAAAGCCTGGCAAGCCGGGCTTTTTTTATTTCCGGACATGAACTGCGGAGAGGCCCTCGGTGCCGGTGGTGTGGATCACACATCGACAATCACCAGGCAACCGTCACTGCCGGGCAATACTGCATGGGCGACGCCAGCTTCGGCGATATAGAGTTCGCCGGCGCTGACGATCACCGTTTCTCCTGCGACTTCCAGCAACATGCGGCCGCTCACGACCAGCAGGCCTTCGTTGTAGTCGTGTACCTCCTCCTCATACGGCGTCTCGTTCATTCTGAGCACTTTAATACGTGCCGGACCGATCTGGCCGAGGATGGCGGACTTCCAGGGGGCCGATAGATCAGAGGCAATATTCGGTAAGTTAAAAAGGGGCATGACTTGTCGTTCCCGGGAAATGTAGATGATGCTGTTCAATGTAGATCAAGGCAGATTTCGCCCGATGAAGACAATCTGTCCGGGCAATCGTTGCTGATTACTGGGTAGTGTGGACGAAACCGCCTTTGACGAAGCGTACCGGCTCTGCATCCATCGCGGCGATCAGACTATCGAGACCACTGCTGGCGCCGGATGTCTTCATGGTTGCCGGGGCGCGACAGAGAATGTCGGACTCCGACCAGTTGCTATTACCGTCGTTCGCCAGCTTGCGCGCACGCAGCCAGCCGTCGCGATCGGTCAGCAGTTGCGTGCCAGCCAGCTTGTCGCTGTCGATGCCGGTGATGATGGACAGAGCCATCCATGCGTCGTCCGAGCGCATCATGCAATCGATGGCGGGCGTACCTGCCTGTGAGACCGGGAGGGAGAGCGCACCGTTAGCCAGGATCACGCTGCGCAAGCGGGGATCATCGAGGGGGAGGGACGCCGGTTGCCTTGCCGATGCCAGGATCAGGCGCACACGTTGGCCGCGCCATGAATCCCTATCGTTGCGTTGTTGCGCTGTCGATATTGATGATGTATGTAGGGCACGACCGCAGTCGACCGCTACGGACGGCAATGCCACCGGTTGATCCCACGCGCCAATCTCGCGGATGCTGGTGCCGGCGGCATTGGCTTTCATGAAATCGATGAGCGACCAGACATCGGCATCGTTCAATTGACGCGCGAAGCCGGGCATGGTCGCCGCGCCGTGCCGGTCGTGCATGCCGTAGGCGATCTTCCAGAACAGATCGCCGTCGGCGCGCCGCCAGAGCAACCCGCTTGCCAGGTTGGGCGGCGCCAGCGGCAACGACAGCGCCAGCGGTGTGTCGCCTTTGCCATCGGTGGCATGGCAGCGCGCGCAGCGCTGTGCGTACACTTCGCGTCCATGCACGATGGCGGCCGCGCTGAAGCCGGAGGACGAAACATGGAAACTGGTCGGCTCCGCAGGCGCGAGCAGCAGCTTGCTGTCCGGCCAGGGAGCGAAGAAAAGAAGGGCGGCGGCGGTCGGCAGCATCACGATGCGTCCACGCCGCCAGAGCAGGGCGATAATCAGCGAGAGCAGAGCCGCAGCAGTCAGTCCCAGCGCGTTCAGCAATTGCCGCGCCACGCCGCGATCGATCAGCAGTACGTCGCCGCTCAGGCGTTGGGCAAACGGCCAGGCCGGCTGGCCGTGACTGGTTTGCGCCAGCCCCAGCACCGCCAGCAGATGCAGGAAGCCCTCTTGCAGACTCTGGATCGAACTCAGCAGCAGATTGATCCAGTCGGACAGCGACAACAGACTCACCAGGAGGCATCCAATCCCAGATGGCGCAAGGCTTCATGGCGCAATTCCGCGAGCCGTGGATCGCCGCGATGGCGAGGATACGGCAGGTCAACCTTGATCTCGGTGCGGATGCGGGCCGGGCGGTCGCTGAAGACGATCACCCGGTTGGCGAGAAACAAGGCTTCCTCCACGTCATGCGTGACCAGCAGCGCAGAAAAACCGTTGCGTTGCCATAGCGAGACCAGTTCGCTTTGCATCTGCAGCCGTGTGAGCGAGTCGAGCTTGCCCAGCGGTTCATCCAGCACCAGCAATTGCGGATCATTGACCAGAGCGCGCGCCAGCGCCACGCGTTGCGCCATGCCGCCGGACAACTGATGCGGGAAGGCATCGGCAAATTCGCTCAGGCCGACCAGCGCCAGCGCATCGTCGACGCGCTGGCGGTGTTCCTTGAGCAGGCCGCGCGCTTGCAAGCCGAGCGCCACGTTGTCCCAGACTTTGCGCCACGGATAGAGCGTAGGATCCTGAAACACCACAATGCGCGACGGATCGGGATGCGTGATTTTTTCCGCGTTCTGCAGGATGTGTCCGGTGGTCGCCGGCTCCAGTCCTGCAACCAGTCGCAGCAAAGTGGATTTGCCGCAGCCGCTGGGACCTAGCAGGGCGACGAATTCGCCCGGCGCTACCGTCAGAGAAATATCGTCCAGCACCTGCAGCACACCATTGGGCAGCTTGAACCAATGGCTGACGTGTTCGATATCGATGCGGGCGCCGGCTTTGTTTTGTGATGCTGCCTGTGGCTGCGGGTTGTCCAGCGTTGCGTTTACCATTTGACGGTTCCTTTCTGCCATGACAGCGCGCGGTCGCGCACCTTGAACAACAGTGTGATCAGGCTTGAGCACAGGATCGCCATCACGATCAGCGCCGCATACATGTTGCTGTACGCCGCCCAGCCTTGCGCCCATTGCAGATACCAGCCGAGACCGGCTTTCACGCCCATCATTTCTGCGGTCACCAATACCGAGAATGCGGCGCCCAGTCCCATAAACAGGCCGACGAAGACTTGCGGCAAGGCGGCCGGAATCGCTACCCGCAGAATCAGGAAGCGCTCGGATGCACCCAGGGTGCGCGCCACGTCGTAGTAACTTTTGCTGACCGACGCCACGCCGGACCAGGTCAATACCGCCACCGGAAACGCCGTCGCCAGTGCGATCAGAAACACTGCCGCGGCATAGCTCGACGGCGCAAAGAAAAACGCCAGCGGCAGCAATGCCGAGGCCGGCACGGGGCCGAGAAAACGCAATACCGGATGTACCCAGTAGCCGGCGATGCGCGACCAGCCGATCGTCACGCCGACCAGAAAACCCACCAGTCCGCCGGCGGCAAATCCATGCACCAGAAGACGCAGTGAATAGCCGGTACTGATGCCGAGGCGACGCCAGTCTTCGCTGTACACCTCGATCAGGCTTTGCGGCGGCGCGAAAAACGGCGAGGGCAGCACACCGAGCTTCGCCGTCAGAATTTCCCATAGGGCCAGCAGCAAGGGTGCTGCGACCAGCCATTGCCCTGCAGGGCGCAATAGCTGGACGGTGCGGCCTGCGCGTTCGCCGGCGAGGGCAAGAACTGCCAGCAGTACGGCGATCGCGACCGTGGCGTAGCCAAATTCGTCGGTGAAGGCCCAGTCGCTGAAGCCGACTTCCTTGTTGGGCCAGCGCAGCGTGATCACACCCAGCAGCAGCCAGGTCGTCGCTGCCAGCAAGCCGGTGCGCCAGATGCCGAAGACGCGCACGCCGTCGAACAGACCGGCCTGATTGGCGCGGAGTAAAACATCGTTGGTCGTGGAAGTTGTCATGTTGAACTCCGTTTGCATTGCGGGTTATGTTGCATGTTCCATTGCAGACCGGGCCGGACTGGCCCGGGTTTAGTCTGGATTCACGCGAGCGGATCGAAGGTGACGTGATTAGCCAGCTTGACGGGATCAGTCGATTTCTTCAGCACGCCGGCGGTATGGAAATCGCGGGCGAAGAATTCGACTTCGTCGCGCAGCGGTTTTCCGGTCGGGTGATTGTGATAGGTCAGGCTGGTCAGCAAGGCGCGCAGATCTTCGACCGGTACTTTCGGTGAATACTTGGCGTAGATCTTGGCGGCCTCGTTGGGATTCTCGGCGACGTACTCGGATGCTTGCACGATGGAACGCACGACCGCCGCAGCAGCCGGTTTGTCGTTGCGCACCAGGTCGCCGCGGGCACCCAGAATGCAGCAGATCTTGTCCTTGTATTCGCCGACGGCGCTGTTGCCGATTTCAGTGAAGACACCCTTGTTGCGCTTCTCGATCAGGAAGATATTCGGATCGCCGTCGGCGATAGCCTGAATCTCGCCTTTCTTGACAGCGACGTCGAGCAGATCGGCAGGATAGACACGCCATTCCACATCCTTCTCGACATTGAAGCCTTTTTTGGCCAGATGGATGGCAAAGAAATTCTTGGCCGGGCTGTTCTGGTCCGACACGCCGATGACCTTGCCCTTGAGGCTGTTGATGTCCTTCACGCCGGCCTGATTGGCACCCACCATGCGCAGGCATCCGCCGTGTGCGCTGCCGACGATCTTGACGTCGAAACCGGCTTCCAGCGGTTTGAGCCAGCGATGGATCAGGCCGACGCCGACGTCGGCCTTGCCGGTCGCCAGCGCTTCGAGCAATTGATCGGTGGAGCCGCCCCAGTTCAGCAACTCGACATCGAGGCCGTTCTTCTCGAAGAAGCCGCGCTCCTGCGCGACCACCACCGGTGAGAGGCAGAATGAAATGGCGCTCCAGGCGAAGGTCAGCTTGCGCGGCGGTGCGGACCACGCGTTGCGCGAGGCGAGCGAAGCGCCTGCGCCAACCAGCGCGGCGGCTGCACCGGCACGCAATACGTCGCGGCGCGACCATGACGACAGGACATCGGACTCTTGCGAAATGCTATTTTTTTTCATTGTTGGTAACTCCCACTTGGTTGACCGGAGCGGCTGAATGAACTCTGCAGATGCCTTGGCAATGCAGATGCGCCGCTGACAAAACAAGTGAAGACTAATGACGCCGCTCAACGCGGTCAAAGAATAAGAATGCGTTTATTTATGCGCAGAGTGCGTGTTGCAGTGAGTGTCGGCCCGGTGAATATGGATATGTAAAAACCTTCGTTGCCGCGGGTCTCCGGCGGCGGGAGACTACGGATTGCTGACGCCATATCCGCGCGTCGAATCGGGATTTCCTCATTCAAAGAAAGAAACCATGACTACGCTCAACCACTATCTTTCCGAAAAGCGCAGCGCCGTGCTGGCGCGCGAAGCACTGATCAATGCAGGCGATGCGGGGCCTGCTGCGCTGACGGCAAAAGTCAGCGCGGAAGGACGCAGCGGCGTGCGCCGCATTCGCATCCGCGATCACCAGGTCATCAGCGATAGCCCGCCGGATTTCGCCGGTTACAACCTCGGGCCGAGTTCACCCGAGTTGCAACTGGGCGTACTCGGTTCCTGCGTGACACATATCTTTTTGATCCATGCGGCGCATCTGCAGGTGCCGGTCGATTCGCTCGAAGTGGAAGTGACGGGCAAGATAGATCCACGCGGTGGCAAGCCGGGATATGAAGATATTCCGATTTATCCCCACGACATCGGCTACACCGTTCATCTGGTGTCGCCGGCGAGCAAAGAGAGCGTGCAGGCTTTGTTTGAGACTGTCGAAAAGACTTGCCCGATTTTGAACCTGCTGAAGAATCCGCAAACGATTCGTGCAGAAATTCGCCATACCACCAGCACGTGGGACAAGCTGGAAGAAGAGCATGCGATCGCCGGATAAGGCCGCTTGATTCAGGTCAACACGTCCGGCTGCTCCATGCCCGCAGGGCGATGCGGAGTAGCCGGAGAGTGCGATCGGAAAGTCGCGACGGCGGTATTCAGAAGGCGTGCGCTTCGTGCAATTCCGACAGCGCTTCCGCCTTGAACGCGCCGAGGCGAGCATCGGTGCGTTGCCGCGGTTGCGGCAAGTCGACGCCGATGATGTTGCGGATGTTGCCGGGACGGCTTCCCATGACGAGTACGCGGTCGCCGAGATAGAGCGATTCGTCGATGTCGTGCGTGACCAGCAGCAGTGATATCTGATGTTGCCGTGCGAGGCTGAGCAGCAGGTCTTGCAGCTTCATGCGGGTAAAGGCATCGACCGCGCTGAAGGGTTCATCCAGCAACAAGACGCGCGGACGCGAATAGAGGCCGCGCGCGATGGCTACGCGTTGCGCCATGCCGCCGGAGAGTTGCTTGGGCAGACTGTTTTCCCAGCCGGCGAGTCCGACTTCCTCCAGAAGCTGCGAAATCCATTTCAGATCTGCGCGCTCGCCATCGGCAAAGCCGACGTTCTGCGCGACGGTCAGCCAAGGCATCAGGCGCGGTTCCTGAAATACAAAAGCGACACCGCCATTGCGCTGGCCGGCCAGATCCTGGTCGCGCGTGACGGAGCCTTTGAAGTCATTGTCCAGGCCAGCGGCAATGCGCAGCAATGTGCTTTTCCCGCAACCGCTGGGGCCGAGCAGGGCGACGATTTCGTGTTCCGCCAGCGTCAGCTCGACGCCTTGCAGCACAGTATCGCCGCCAAAGGATTTACGTTCGACCTTGATGTCGAGAATGGTGTTCATGATGTTCCCTTACTTGGCCTGCTCGCCCGTGAATGCATCGCGCCATGACAGGCTGCGGCTTTCCCAGAATTTGAGGATGGAGTCGCTTAGTTTTCCCATCACTGCCAGCGTGACGATCGCCACCAGAACAAGATCGGGGCGCGATACCTCGCGGCCGTCAGTAAGCAGATAACCAATGCCTTGTGTCGCGGCCAGCAGTTCTGCCGCGACCACGCATAGCCAGGCCATCGACAATCCATTGCGCAGGCCGGTGAACAGATAAGGTTTGGCTGCGGGAATGAAGATCTTGCGGATCAGTTCAATGCGGCTGAAACCATACATCGTGCCGACTTCCACCAGCTTGCGGTCGACATTGCGAATGCCGGCCACAAGATTCATGTAGACCGGAAAGAAGGATCCGATGGCGATCAACACGATCTTCGATGTTTCGTCGATGCCGAGCCAGATCAACAGCAGCGGCACCCATGCCAGTCCGGGCACCGCGCGCAGCGCCTGGAAAATCGGCTCGATATAGTCTTCCGCCAGCGTACTCAGTCCGACCCAGGCGCCGAATATCAACGCCAGCACCGCGCCGATGCCGAAACCTGCCGCTACGCGCAACGTGCTTGCAGTGATGTGTTTCCATAGAGGTCCTTCCGCCAGCTCCAGCAACGTCGCCAGCAGATCGCTGGGCATGGGCATCAGATAACCGGGAACCCAGCCGGCGCGGCCGGCAATTTCCAGCGCTGCCAGCAGCACAACCGGAATCGCAAAACCGCGCAGCAGGGCCGGGCGCAGTTTCAGACGTGTTCCGAGTCCCGTTGCTGCTGCATGCTCGATCTTGACCGAAGCGTCAAGCTTGCTGTCGATAGAGGCGGAACCCGGCATGTCTATTTCTCCGCGACGACTTCCGTCGCGATGCGTGCGTTGATGAGCGAATTCAACGGACCGTCCACTTCAGCGTTGCGGCGCAGGATGCCATCTTTCAGCAACAGCGGAATCACCGGCTTGATCGCATCCAGATGCGCGGCGCCCGGGATCGGACGGCTGAAATCGTAACGCGCCAGTTGCAGGCCGATGACATCTGCCGGCAGTTTGGTTTCTTCTGCAAGGAGCGCTGCAGTTTGTTGAGGATTGGCGATGATCCAGCGACGTGCGCGTTCATAGGCTTTGAGCACGGTGCGGACAGCTTCAGGGTGTTCGTTGAGGAAGGACTCGCTGGTGTTGAGGAAGGCCGCCAGTCCGAAAGACGGATTGCGATAAACGAAGCGTGCTCCGGCTGCCTGTGCACCAGCCATGTGCGGATCGAGACCCGCCCAGACGTCAACGCGGCCCTGTTCCAGAGCGACGCGCCCATCGGGATGCTGGAGATGGACAATTTCAACGTCGGACGGCTTCAGTCCATTTGCATCGAGCGCACGCAACAGGAAGAAGTAAGGATCAGTACCTTTGGTGGCGGCGATTTTCTTGCCTTTGATATCGGCCACCGTTTTGATCGGCGAGTTGTTCAGCACTACGAGTGCACTCGGTTCTGACCATAGATAGCTATAGACGGCTTTTACCGGTTGTCCGTTGACGCGCGCGACCAATGCCGAGATGCTGGAGGTGAGCGCAAAATTGGAAGCGCCGCTGTTAAGAAACTCGAGCGAATTATTGCTGCCGCGCGAGAACACCCATTGCACAGTCGTACCTTGCGCCTTGAAGGTTTCTTCAAGCCAGCCGTTGCGCTTGATGATCAGGCTTTCGGGTGAGTAGTAGGCATAGTCGAGCTTGATTTCTTTAAGTGGGGCGGCGTGAGCAGCATGACTGAAAGCACCTGCGGCGCCGACTACGCCAATGGCGAAGGTCAGGCCGGTCTTGAATTTCTTGAGAGTGGAGAGCATTGTTCTTGTCTTTATCGGGAAGTGGAATCAACGAAGTATCGTAATTCCAAAGCACAGCGCTGACAAAGATCGTTACTGTATATGCAAGCGCATTTTCCGCATGTGCAGAGAGCGTATGCAGATCAGTTCCGTGGGCGAAGAGACAGGAGTAAACTGGGTGCCATTGCTTGCCCATGTGGCTTTTTATTTTTTACCTCTCACATACCTGAAAATAATGAAGGATCTGAATGCCGCGTCAATTTCCGACGATTCGCACATCGATGACACGTCGATCCGCCGGCGCTCGCTGATCGCCGCTTGCAGCGCGCACGCCATCCATGACGGGCTGACGGATCTTATTTATGTGCTGTTGCCGATCTGGCAGGCGCAGTTTTCCATCAGCTATGCATTGGTCGGTTTGTTACGCGGTTCTTACTCCGGCACGATGGCGGCTTTTCAATTGCTTGCCAGCAGAATGGCAAAACGCTGGGGCAGGGAGCGCATGCTGGTGGGCGGCACGGCGCTGGCAGGCGTCGCGTATCTGATCGCCGGGCAGGCAGGTGGGCTCACCGTGCTGATGATTGCTCTGGTGCTGGGAGGCCTGGGAGCCAGTACGCAACATCCACTTGCTTCGTCGCTGGTGACGGACGCGCACCATGCCGGCGGCGGCGTCAAGGAAGCGCTGTCGCAATACAACTTTGCCGGCGACATCGGCAAGACCTTGATTCCGGGACTGGTGGGCCTGTCGCTCGTGGTGATGAGTTGGCAAACCAGCGTGACCCTGATGGGCTTGCTCGGGCTGGCTGCGGCGGGCCTGCTCTGGTGGCTGATCCCTGAGCGGGATGAGCAGGCATTGAGCAAGGCAAAAACGGCAAAGACCTCGATTGGTACAGGCTCTCGCAGCGGTCTGCGCGCCTTGCTGTTGACCGGCACACTCGATAGCTCGGTACGGATGGGCTTTCTGACCTTCTTGCCGTTTCTCTTGCAAAGCAAGGGCGCCGGCACGGCAGGTATCGGATTGGCGCTGTCGTTGTTGTTTGTCGGCGGGGCATTCGGAAAGTTATTGTGCGGTTATCTTGGCGCACGCATCGGCATGATGAAGACGGTGTGGCTGACTGAGACTGCGACTTCTGCGCTGATCGTGGCTGCGGTCTTTTTTCCGCTCTCCGGCGTCATGCTCATGTTGCCGCTACTGGGACTGGCTTTGAACGGAACCTCTTCCGTACTTTATGGCGTGGTGCCGGAACTGGCAGAGCCGGGCAAGCATGAACATGCGTTTGCGTTGTTCTATACCGGCACCATCGCCGGCGGCGCAGTGGCGCCTGTGGTGTTCGGCCGTTTGGGTGACGCTGCCGGGATTCCTTCTGCGCTGATGACCCTGGCGGTGATTCTGTTGCTCACCTTGCCGTTGTCATGGCAGGTGCAGAAAGGCTTGCATAACAGTCGCTAAAACAGCTGCTAAGCCAGGGGGCAGCGGCCTGCGAGCAGAATAATTTATAATGCCCGGCTACTGCGACCAAGCCGTCCTTACCCATAGAAAGATAAAAATGAAGCGAGCATTTGCCTGGATCTTGCCGGCGCTGACCGTTGTTTTATTCGGCATACAGCCCGCCATGTCGGCGCCGCTTGAAGTCGGTTATATGCCGATCCTTCCCGATGCCCAGTTGTTTATCGCGATGGAACAGGGGATTTTCCCGAAAGACGCCGGTGCGCCGAAGCTGGTGCAATTTCAGAGCGGGCCGGCCATGGTGCAGGCTTTGCTGGCTGGGCAGCTTGACATCGCTTATGTCGGCATCGGCCCGGCGCTGGTGGCGCGTGCCAAGGGCGCCGATATCAAGGTAGTGGCATCCAACATCGTTGAACAGGTCAGCTTTGTCGCGCTGGGCAATCTGGCGCCGTACTTCGCTTCGGGTGATCCCGCTTCTGCATTCACCCGCTTCGCCAAAGACAAGGGGCGTCAGGCGGTCATCGCCAGCTATCCGAAAGGGGCAGTGCCGGAGGCGGCTTTGCAGTATTGGCTGCGCAACCGCGTGCGTGCCGACACGTCTCAACTGAAATTGATTTACCAGGGCGAATCGCAGATTCAGGAATCCCTGCTGACCGGCGCTATCGACGGCGCCGTCATTCTTGAGCCGACGACGACCAATGTCCTGAACAAGTCGCCTAAATCCAAGGTGATTGCGCGTGGCTCCGATCTGTTCCCCAAGCAACCTGGCGCCGTGTTGCTGGTTCGTGAAAAGCTGTTGCGCGAACAGCCTGCGTTAGTGAAGTCTTTGCTGAGCGCGCACATTGCGGCAACCAAGATGCTGGACAACGATCCCGTCAAGGCCGCACCGATGGTGCAGAAATATGTGGGCGGCGGTCGCTTGCCGGTCAAGCTGGTGGAGCAGGCGATCCGCAATTCCAAAGGCCAGTTTGTGGCTGACCCGAATCTGATCATTCCTGCCACGCTGGCGTTGCAGAAATTCCAGGCCGAAACCGGCACCTTGTCCGGACCGGCGGTGGATGTGCCGAAGATGTTCAACACCACTTTCTATGACGCCGCAGCACACTGATATTTTCTTGCCGATACCGATACGCCGATGCTGACACGATCTTATTCTCTACCGGCGCGTATCGGCTATGGTGTTGCCGGCGTCGTCCTGTTCGTGCTGCTGTGGAAGGCAGTCGGCGTGTTCGGCTGGGTGAATCCCGGCATTCTTCCTGATCCGTTCCTGCTGCCAGAAACCTTTCTCCTCGAATGGCAAAGCGACCGGCTGCTGCCAGCCATCGGCTCCAGTCTGATTCACTATGTCTGGGGACTCGGGCTTGGTGCGGTGTGCGGCATTGTGGTCGGATTGGCTGCCGCGACGATACAACGCTTCGATATGTTGCAGTCGTATGTGTCGCGCATCTTGCGGCCGATTCCACCGCTGGCCTGGGTGGTGTTTGCGATTGCGTGGTTCAAGGTTAGTCACGCCGGTGCCGCGTTCGTGATCGCCATCGGCGTATTCTGGGTCAACTATTTCGCGACCTACAGCGCGGTGCGCAACATTGATCCGCGTTTCTACGAGTTGGCGCGCAGTTTCGGGCAGGGCGGCTATTGGCGCCGCTCCATCAGCATCACGTTGCCGGCGATTGCACCTGGGCTGTTGTCCGGGATCCGCACCGGCATCGGGCAAGCCTGGATGACGCTGATTGCGGCAGAACTGCTCGGCGTACCCGGCATGGGACAGGAAATGAACGCGGCAGCCGGCGTCGGCGCTTACGACGCGGTGGTGGTGTACATGCTTACCATCTCTGCCGTGTACGCCGCCACCGATCTTTTGTACACGCTGGTTGAAAGGAGGGTGCTGTCTTGGCGTCCGTAATCGAGTTCGATCGCCTCTCCTACACGCATCCCGGCGCCGCTGCACCGGTGATTCAGGACCTTTCACTGGATATCGAGGCGGGGAGCTTTATCGCCGTGGTCGGCGGCTCCGGCGTCGGCAAATCGACGTTGCTGCGAACCGCTGCCGGTCTGCTGATGCCGGGATCCGGCGAGATGCGTTTTAATCTGCCGCAACGGCCCGGCCGCCGGCGGCGCGCGATCGTCTTCCAGGATAGCCGTCTGCTGCCTTGGCGCACGGTAGAGGCTAACATCGCCTACGGCCTGGAAACGCTTGGCATCGATAAGACTCAAAGCGCTGCACGCGTGGCAGAGGCGTTACGGCTCACCGGCCTGGAAGAACTGCATGACCGTTGGCCGCATCAGCTTTCCGGGGGGCAGGCGCAGCGTGTCGGCATCGCACGGGCGCTCGCCGTCGAGCCGGATATTTTATTGATGGACGAGCCGTTCAGCGCTGTTGATGCGCTGACCCGGCGCAAGTTGCAGACCGAGCTGATCCGCATTTGGGAAACAACCCATACAGCAGTCATGTTCGTCACGCACGATATCGATGAGGCGGTGTATCTGGCGGATCGTGTTGTCGTGCTGGGGAACCGGCCTGCGACCGTCGTCGAGAATCTGAAAATCGATTTGCCGCGTCCACGGGACCGCAGCTCGACTCAGTTCGCGGACTACGTGACACATCTGTCGTCGTGGCTGGGCGTGGAATAGCGTTTTATCTCAGAGAACCACTTCTCATTATTTATTCAAAGTCCGATATGGAAACCTTGCGGCTACTCATTCATGCACCGACTGCAACAGCCCTTGAGCGCGGCCGCCGCAATCTCGCCAATTTGCTGAAGATGGCGCCTGGCGCCGAAGTGGAGTTGGTAGTCAATGCCGGCGCCGTAGCCGCAGCTCTGAGCCAGCCGGATGCCCTTGACGGATATCTGCGCGTTTGCCGTAATACGCTGACAGCCAACCAGCTCACTGCACCCGAAGGCATCGTAGTCGTGCCGGCAGCGGTGTTGCATATCGCGCAGCGGCAGGCCGAGGGTTGGAGTTATATGCGGGCGTGAAGGCAGAGTCTTGAATCGAGTCTCAAATAAAAAACGCCCGCGATTGCGGGCGTTTTTAGGATTCCGCAGTTAATCCGCAGTACGCCGAATTCCAGAAATAGAAAAGCGCCCCGAAAGGCGCTTAGCTATTAACTTCCACGAACTAAATCATTGGCGGAGACGGGAGGATTATGTGCGCTCCGCTGAATCGCTTGCAAGCGATTCCCTTCGGATTCCTCGCTATTGGAACTCGTATCCCCAAAGAAAAAGCCCCTGACTTGCGTCAGGGGCTTTGATCCTTTGGCGGAGACGGAGGGATTCGTATTTAGCTCGTAAGTAATTGAAAAATAAGAGTCTATTTCAATACGAACTTAATTTTAACCAACAATTTAACCAGCATTTAATAAATTGTCGCGTTCCAACTTTCTTTCCTGAATCCACTTGTCCACCTCGCTTTCGAGCCATCCCTTCGCTCGGTCACCGAGTGATATGGGGGCAGGAAACGTCTTTTCGCCGACCTTCTTGTACACGTTCGTCTTGCCGAGGGCAGTTCGCTTCATTACCTCGTTGATACGTAAAACGGCATCGGACATCATTGTACCCCCTTCGTCGATGCGACCTGTTGTGGCTGATCCTGCTTTGCATCGGCCAAGAGCGCAGACCATCTACTAAAGCCATGCCGACGAGCCAGTTCTTCAAGCGCCTGGCAGTGGCTCAGGGTCGAATTCTTGCTCATGTGGCGCGCTTCGAGTTTTAGGGATTCGATTTGTTGGGGCGTCATGGTTTATTCTCCGTTGTGGAGCTTTTCTTGGCTGCTGCTACCAGCTCACGGGTAGTCAAGACCATGGCATCGATATGGTGGCGCTTGTTTCTGATCGTGCCATCAAACGCAATCAGTTCGCGCTCCCACGCCCTCGCATACATTTCCGCACTGGCATCGCAACTCTTGACCGTCTCTCTCAGATCCGCGTTGTCCCTCTTGAGAATTGCAATTTCCCTCTTAAGCGCGTCGGTTTCAGGTAGCGCCACGTTGCGAACAGTGACATGCTGAATTTGTGTCGAGGGCGCGGCGATGGCCAGCCTGACCATGGCATCAGCGTGTTTTTGAGCGTAGAAATGCATTTCCAAGCGGTCCCACATAGGACCGAGCTTTGGGTGCTTGAAGACCGATAGCGGCATTTCTGGGAATACGCGCTCCGCTACCGACCTCGCCTCGTGTGCAATTTCCGCAGAATCTTGCACACGTTCCGCCGATGTGTTCGCGGCGCATACATCTGGCTTCGCCTCTTGGGTCGCCGCTGCAACATCGTCTTTGCTACCGCTTCCGCCGCAATGCTGGCAGTATTCATCTTCGGGCTGCGAGCCGTCATTGCGCAGGACGATTGGCTGCGCCGTTGGTGCGTCAGTGCCGGTTGGAGTCTGTCTTGCCAGAGCGATCAACTTCATCACCATGTTTGGCGAGAACAGCGATATGAACTCGTCCTGCGCTTGCGTCAGGTCTGCGACGGAAAAATAGCCTTTGTCCCTTGGCGGATGTGACGGGATTTTGCTGGTTGCCCGCGCAGCTTCCTCAAGGGCGTCCAGCAGCGCCGGGGTAACGGAGTCATCCCATTCGTCTTCAGGATCCTGCGATTCGGTTGCTGTTGCGATTGACACCACCAGCTGCGTCTCAACCGGCTCTCGACCCAGAGCGACGCGAATGAGGTCGCGCTGCGTCTTCGTAGATGCGAGTCCGAGATCCTCTGGGTTGAGGATCCGTGAGAGAGCTTCCTCGATGCGATTGTCGTTGCTCATTGCGCGGCCTCCTGTACTGCGCGGGACAGGCCGTCCGCGTGGTTAAGGGTCATGCGCAGCGATTCGCTGCGCAGCAACGGCAAAGACTCGCGGACAAGCTCGGCATCCGAAGGGAAGATCATCACACCATACTTGAATTTATTCGCCAACTGACGCAGCGGGGCAGTGGGCATGTCACGCCCGACAGTCTCGGCGTGGAGCTCGAAAAAGCGTGCTGTGCCTTCCAATGCGGGCGCGATGTCAAACCACTCGTGACGGTCGGGCGCTTGAAATACCGGCTCGCCCTTGATCGTGTCGATGTCGCCGGTCGATTCAAGGCGCTTAAGAATCCCTTCGATCATGCTGAACGTCTTGTCGACTTTCCAAGGCATCGTGGCGAGCACTGCGTTTCCCAAGTCGAGGCGTTTGTGGGAGCGTCGGTCGGAGCGGCGATGGCGACTCATTTCGCATCCTTTCCTGTTGCGGTCTTAGCGGCAGGGGCGGTCTTCGTGGCAGCAGCCTTTGGCTTGGCGGTCTTGGGAGTTGCCTTCGATTTCGCCTTTGGCTTGGCCTTCGTATCGCCAGTAGGAACCGTGAAAGGCCATGCCTTTGCTGGCGGCGTCTTCGGCGCAGGAGGCGCGACCGGCGCGAGCTCGAAGTGCTCCGCGCCTTGGGTGCGTTCATGAGCAGCGCGGCGAGCGCGGCCCACGTTCCAGTAGTCGTGCTCGGATTCGTTCGATGGGTACGGGTTCGCGGTGGTCATGTCGACGCATGCGTAGCCTTCTTTGTACGCAGGCTGTTCTTGTACGTCGCCTGTAGACTGCGGGGCATCAGAGACTGACACCGGGGCGGGCGTCGCGGTAGGTGTAGTCGTGGGCTTTGCCTTTGGTCGCGCAACGGATTTCGCCTTGACGCTTGGCGCAGTCTTGGTAGGTTTCTCTGCTTTTGCGGGTGCGGCAACTTTCTTCTCTGCCTTTGGTGTCGGCGCTGGTGTCTTTGCCTTTGCGGTCGCGACTGCCTTCGCTTCGGCGGTGATTTCTGCTTTCACTTCTTTTGCGTCGACGCCGTGCCGCTTTGCGGCGGCATGCAGCTCTGGCGCTTCATTGGTGTAATGGACTGCTACCAGTGAGGAGCTGAACAGTGACACGGTAAAGATGATGTCCGCGAGCTCGACCGCACTCAGGCCCTTGAGCTTTTCGGCGCGAGCGGCCTTGCCATCGTACGCGGCAAGGCCAATGTCCCATCCAAGGAATGGCAGGAGCTTGCGCATTGTGTTGTTGTCGCAGCGATGGAGGGCGTGTGCGGCAATCATTTGCCAGTCTTCGAGTGTCAGGCCACCTGCCTGCGCATTGGCCCTGACGCGGGTCAGCAGCTCAACGTGATATTGATTGGCGAACTTCGCCTTCTTTGCCGCCTCGCGGTCCTGTTCGCTCATGCTCGTGGCTTTGGCGATGCCCAAATCCTTCAGCGCGGTTTTGAGGTCATCTTCGCCAAGCACTTCAACGAGCACTTCCTGAGTGGGATGGACGATGGCGATGGGATTCACGCCCGCTGCCTTGGCGATCTGCCGGTATGTGCGGCGTTTGCTATCTTGATGACAAGTCGAGTCAAGGAGTTCATAGTTCCCATTGGGTGACGAATGGGCGTATGGGAAGATCTTCTTTGCCTCTGCGTCGGCGATGACCTTGATGCCGTTCTCCTTGGCTTTGGCGATGCCGTTTGCCGTCCATGTGGAACGCTTTGCACTGAAGCACGCGGTATCAGTGCAGACGTCTGCACTGGTGACGTCTGGGTAGTCCGCCTGATTATTGCCGGAGCGCTTGGGGCATGTTGTGCATGGACCGGCTTCGGGCAGCAAAAACGCATCCGCTTGATCGAATGGTGCGTCTTTCAGCTTGGTCATGAAGTTGCGCTGAATGTGAGCGATGGCAGTACGCTGCGACATTGCATCGGTGGTATCGGTGGCGCTGATCTCTACGCACGCTTGCGTTTGGAGTTTTTGCCCCGGAATCCGCGCAATCAGGAGCGCCAGAGATGTCGTGATCTTCTCATCGTAGAACGCCTTGCGCGCTGCCTCGCAGAGATTGAGGAGTTTCAGGCTTGAGTAGATATACGACTTACTCTTATTGGCCTTTTCTGCCAACTGATCCGCCGTATAGCCGAAGCGCTTCATCATTTGCTCGAAACCCTCGGCTTCTTCCAGCTCGTGGAGGTCGCGGCGCTGAAGGTTTTCGAGCACCTGGATCTCGTATGCCTCCTGATCGCTCATGGCGCGCACCAGCACCGGAATGTGCGTCATGCCAGCAATGCCGGACGCACGCCAGCGCTGCTCTCCGGCGACGACCTCAAGGTCTTCAGGCTCCTCCGGCGTCGGCGTCACGGGACGCATGAGGATGGGCTGCACGATGCCCTTATCCTTCGCGCTTCCGGCGAGTTCTTGCAGGAATTTTTCATTGAATCGCTTGCGTGGATTTGTCTTTGACGGGCGGGTGCGGCTACGTTCGACGATCAAAAATTGAGATTCGTTGACGAGTTCGAATTTGCCGTCGATAACGGCGTCTGTTGTTGCAATGTTCATGGCGATAGGTCCTTGTGATGTGAGAGATGGAGCGATTAGCAAGCGTCTTCAGGGAGAGAAAAAAGGAGTTCGAACGACACGCCCGCGTGGGCGACGGGAACAACCCAAGCGACCCAGCCGGGGCGCGTGGTCAGAGGGGATTTTTTGGGATCGCCGAAGGTGTAGCCGTCCTTCGTCATGCGCTCCGCGATCTGTTTAAAAGTCAGACGATTGGAGTTGGGAAGGAGGGCCGAGCGAGTCAGGCCGCGCTCTATGGCGTCGCCGAGCGATGCGAGGGAGAGCGTCACGTTTGCGGGGATATGGGTCGCTGGCGATGTTGCTCGGCTCATAGCGGGCTCCCCGACGATTGGCGGGGGCCGCAGGCAACGCGGCGAGCTTGAGCGCCTTGGAGTGTGTCGGGCCATGGTTGACCGCAAATCTCGCGGATCTGCGCGCTAGGCGTGCGGCGCTCCGGCTCCGCAGCAGACAGCGCCGCATCCAAGCCATGCTGATATGCGTCGGCGAAATCCGCTGCCGCGTTGTCCGATGAGCTGGCGACGACATACGCCGCCACTAGCGTGATGCTGCCAAGGAAGGCAGAGAGGAGGGGGTGCTTTCCGAGAAGAGTCATAGAAGCCTCACGAAGATTGCGCACACGCCGAATCGATCAAGTGCAGACGTGTGCACTTCAAAGCTGGAATGGGCGATTTGGGAATACGACAGGCGGTCGCCGGTCGCGGTGGTGACGTTGATGTGAAACGCTTTCATGCTGCCTCGCGCTCTTTGGCGGGCGAGGCAACGCGGAGCTCGCACGCATTGCAATGGCCGTAGCGGGTGAGCTCCTTGGTAGTCACCTGCTTGCCGCACGCGCACGACTTGCGCCGGAGGACGATAGGGGGCTTCATCGCGTGGGTGATCTCGCGATAGCGTTCGATGTTGAGCTCGGCGAACAGGGTCATTTCTGACCCCCGGAAAGCTTTTTCAGGTCGCGCCGTGTGGCGGTGCGGGTTGGTTTGAAGTGGACAACGGTGAAGCGGCGGTCCGAGCTAAGGAATGGATCTCCTTTGCCGGGTGTCTCTAAGAAGTTGATTCGCCGTGGCGTCTGGAATGCTGCGGCTTTGGTTTTTACACGTGGCATTTTCGCTCCGATGGTTGAATGCATCGGAACGAAGTATCACTCCAGTGTTTTTTAGTGTCAACACTAAAGTGATATTGACAGTGATAATTTTAGCGAAATGAAGTGATTTCGCCCGTACTACTTAGTACGCCGCCCCTGCGTGAGCTCTTCGATTAGTTCAGAGTTGGCGTGTTTCGTATCTTCAAGACGTCTGAAGTATTCGTCTTGCTGTTTTTTTGTTAGGCCATCAAATAGTTGTAATAGTGCCTTTTGTCGTTCGGATAACGCTTCCCCCGTGCCGTGATTCTCATCATTTGCCGCAGGGAGGAGGGCGTCGCTTTCGCAGCGCAAATACTCTGGTGTTACCTCCAGTGCATTGGCAATATCTACAAGACTTTCCCCATACCCCCGAATTCCCGATTCGATATTACCGATCGTCCCTTGAGATACGCCTGCTTTTTGGGCGAGCTGCGCCTGCGTGAGTTTTTTATTCTTACGCGTATCCCTGAGTCTTTTTCCGATGATGTTTTCGGTCATGAGGAATTAAATCACTTATGTGAATCACTTAGGTGTTGACGCAAATATCACTAGAGTGATTAAATGCGCGTATGAAACCTTTAGACATCGCGATCAACTATGCGGACGGAGTGACGAAGCTCGCGCTCGCTATTGGCGTGCGTCAGTCGGTGGTTAGTAACTGGCGTGCACGCAATACCGTCATCGAAGCCATTCATTGCACTGCGATTGAGCAGTTCACAAAAGGGAGAGTGACGCGTATCGACCTGCGGCCCGATGACTGGTGGCGCATTTGGCCTGAGCTCATGCCTGCTAACGCGCTGTTTCCTGCCACGCATTCAAGCCTCGATGCGAGGTTGCAATGCGACCGCCGATCTCAATGACGCTCAGGTTGTCGCCGTTCCGAAGCCCTGTCGCGATGGCATGGAAGAGCCGCGGAGGGTCTTGGTCGGATGTTCCAGCCATGGCAATCGCGTTCTCGGAGGTCAGTACCGCCTCTGCGCCGTCGATGTTCTGGCGAATGGCGGCAGCCACGTTCCCCGCAACAGTCGAAAGGTTTCCGCGAGTGAGTTTTGAAGCGAAATGAACCAGCACCAGATATCTGTTCGTTTTCATGTGCGTCCTGGGGATGTGTTTGAACGAAGCATAGGTATTCCGGCTGGATTTGAAAACCACAACAAAAAGGAGAAGTTGTGAACATACGGCAGGCTGTATTGAAAATGATCCGGGCATTTCCCGGCGGTTGGGACGGATGTGTGGGCGCGCTAGCGACGACGCGGGACCGGCTGGAAAATCGCATCTACGAGCGAAAAGGGCAGCAACTGCATATCGAGACCGCAATGATCATGCAGAAGCTGACGGGGACAACGTACTTCGCCGAGGCCGTAGCCGTCGAGTCGGGAGGCGTCTTCGTCAAACTCGCCCAACACGATGAGGTCGATAACGATGTGCTGCACGAGAAGTTTCAGGAGCTCTATAAGGAGCTTGGGCAGTTATCGGCAACGTACAGCGCGGCAATTCAAGACAACGATATCAACAAGCGGGAACGTGCCGAGCTGGAAGCCATCAGCCACGAGATTCAGCGAATCATCCAAGAGCTGATGACCCTGATGTTCCGCATCTATTGCCGTGACGCGGCTACGTCTTCTGCGGGAGCTGCCGAGGCATGACAACAGCTTCAGAAGTACTCGCCATGATGAAGGCGTACGACATGCCCTCGCTTCCCGCAGGGCATCCGATATTTGATGGAAAGTACAAGCGGTTCGGGCCGAAGAAAAAGGGCTGGTACGTGCTCCGCGAAATGACGCTGAAATCGGGGCGGAAGGTCGTAACCGGCGCCTTCGGTTTTTTTCAAGGCGATAACCGGAACACCGTCCCTGTCACGATGGACCTCGAAGGCATGTCCGAAGAGGAGTGCGCCGAGGCGCTGGCGACGCAGCGCGCCTATGAGAAGGCTGAGGCCGAGAAGAAGCTGGAAGAAGCTCGCCTCGCCGCCAATCGCGCTACCGATCAATTGAGTAAGGCGAAGGCGGACCCGAATCAACACCCCTACATTCTTCGGAAGAAGATCACAGCCGAGGGGGTGTCTGCCAGTGAGGGCGGGCTTCTGCTCGTTCCAATGCGGCATTACAGCCTTGATGCGGCGAAACTTGTAGGTCTGCAAAAGATCAGCGAGAAGGGCGCAAAGTTCTACAACGAGGGGATGGACAAGATCGGCGCGGGTCTGTTACTCGGCGCGGCTGACGACCCAAAGATCATCGCTGTGGGCGAGGGCTACGCAACGTGCCGCACGGTGCGCATGGTCCCTGACTTGCCGGTCGACCTGCCCGTGATGGTGGCGTTCGATGCTGGCAGCATTATGCAGATTGCGCGTAACCTGCGCCGCGACTTCCCGAACGCGCATCTGCTGTTTCTGGCAGACGACGATTATCTGATCGAGGAGCGCTTCGTCGAGCGGCTTCTCGAAGACTTTGAAGTCGCCGCGCACGTTCCTGTTGACGGAGCGAGTCATCGCGTTACGAGCGAAAAGGGCGAGACTGTCGATGTGCTTGCGACGTGGAAGGAAGATGCCAACGGAGTGCCATACATCGAGGCAGACGTCCGGGCAGGTCGCCGGCTCAAAACCTACAAGTTCGAAAATGCAGGCATGTCGAAGAGCAGGGCAGCGGCAAAGGAAGTCGGAAATTCATCAGTCGTGGCTCCTCGTTTTGCGGATCGGCGCGGCAACAAATGGACGGACTTCAACGATCTGTATGTCGAAGAGAGTATGAGCGCCGTCGCCGAGCAGATCGGCGCAGCGGTGTCCGACGCGCTGTTCGCCGCCGCCGTTACGGAGCTGGCCGAAGCTCCGCCATGGGATGAAGATCCTGCCCTTCAGCGAGATCCCCCCCGCCCCCCGGAGGATATTGAAGCGTCGGGGGGAGTGCCCCCCGAAGAGAAAAAGCAGGAAAACCCGTCTGCCTTGGCAAGCGCTGTCGATGTCCCGCCCGGCGAGCCGGAGGGCTCTAGCAACGCAGCCGGGGGCGGGGGCGGCGGCAAGAAGCCAAAAGGTAAGGTCGTGCGGACGCAGGAATTCTGGGACTCTCTCGAATTCATGATGAAGCACTTCGTCCTACTGTATGGAACGAACACTGCATGGGATTCAGCGAACCGCATGCAGATTCTTATTCCCAATTTGCGCTATGCCTACGGAACGGACGTTCTCAAATTTTGGCTCGGTAATCCGGGCCGAAAGATGGTGAACGCGAAGAACCTCGTGTTTGACCCAACGGAATCGGTCGATGACGAAACCCACGTGAATATGTTCGCGGGATTCAAGGTCAAGCCAAAGCAAGGGAGCTGCGAGAAGATCCTCGACCTCTTGTCGCACCTCTGCGGCGGCGATCAGGCGTTGATCGACTGGATTCTTCGGTGGACGGCGTATCCCCTCCAAAATCCCGGCGCGAAGATGGCCTCGTCGATCATCATGCATGGCGACGAAGGCTCCGGCAAAAACCTGTTCTGGGAGCACGTGGTTCGCAAGGTGTATGGCGAATATGCGGGTGTCATCGGCAATGCTCAGATCGAAGCTCCGTTCAACGAGTGGGCGTCCCAAAAGCTGTTCCTCGTCTGCGATGAGGTCGTTACGCGTAACGAGCTGCGGCAATTGAAAGGGAAGTTGAAGGGGTTGATCTCCGGAGAAGAGATCCGCATCAATCCGAAAAATTTCCCGGAACGAAGCGAAGCGAATCATCTGAACATTGTATTCCTGTCGAACGAGCTCCAGCCGCTCGCGCTCGACAAGACGGACCGGCGTTACCTGGTGATTTGGACGCCGCCCAAGCAGTCGCAGGAATACTACGAGGCCGTGGCAAACGAAGCGGACAACGGGGGAGTGGAGGCGTTCTATCACTACCTTCTGCACGAGGTCGACTGTTCTGATTTTTCGCCGCACACGAAGCCACTGGATACCAAGGCGAAGCAAAACCTGATCTCGCTGGGCCTGTCTGCGCCAGAGCGCTTCTATCGCGAATGGGAGGCGGGCGGTCTTCCGCTGGCTTTTATCAATTGCACGGCTATGCAGCTTTATGCCGCGTTCCTCCGGTGGAGCCACTTGAACGGGGAGCGGTTCCCTCCGTCGCAGACCCTTTTCGGTCGAACGGTGGACCGCATGGCGGCAGGGAAGATGCGCCGCAAGACGGTGAAGTTCGGCGTCGGCCATGCCTGCAAACAGAAGACCGTCTACCTCGTCACGGATCCGCCCGAAGGCAAGACTCTAGCCGATTGGGTTACTGAAGGCTCCGAGGTGTTTGAGAAGGATCTGAGAGCGTACAGGCATGTCTACGACCAGCCGCAGACGATGGGTGAATAGTTACTGTCCACACCGCGCCGCAACCGTGTGCATCTGAAATCCGCGCCGGGCAAGGCTTGTGAGCAGTATTGATAGTAGTAACGGTTTTTTGAGCCTTACATGCACACGCGCGCGCGAGCAGATAAAGAAGCCAATGAATTTATCTCTCGGATACTTATTTTAACTATTAAAACTATTAACACTATTCACAAAGTCGGTAAGTAAAAGGCTTTCGAATGTGAATACTAATGTTGATGGTGTTGACACTTGCAAAGGTGGAAAGAATGACGAAGCCAGTTCGCGAGCAAATGCCGAAAACAGCGGAGTGGGTGGAAGGTCTGCGCCGCCAATACGGTCTTCTACCTGTCGACCGACAGATACGCCGAGCCATGAAGGGTGAGCCGGTTTTCTACGCAAAGGAAAACGGGCAGGAGGTAGGAACAAGGGCGCGAACGGGAACGGTCGCTGTCAGATGGGACGAGAGAGGGATTAGCTATGTCACACCAATAGATCAGGCCTATTCAGAGCCGCCAACAGTTTTTCAATTCACGTTACCGGGCGCTTTGCCCAAGGGGAAAATTTAAGATGTTCATGGAGCCAAGAATGCGAGAAGAGTATGTAGAAGTTCTGGGGCAAAGCGGGCCAGTCGTCGCGGCAAAACCTGCCGCTCATGTAGCGCAAGAGAATCCAATCGAGGAGCTTGAATTCACGAAGCGCATGGATAATTGGCGACGCGTCTTACTCGGCTCGTCAAGCGGAAGCGACGCTGCATATTGCGCAGGATGGGCGCGCTTGTATGTCGCTCAGCGTATGGCACGCGAGGAGGAGCTGAAGATTGCTGTTGGGTTGATCGTGCCGCAAGGGGCAGTCACTCGACAGACCGTGGACGAGCTAGACGGCTGGCTGGTCGAAGCTGCGATGCGTCGGCTGTCGGACTTCAATGAGCGCAAGATTTTGCAGTATCACTATGTCTGGCAATACCCAGAGCATCGTATAAAGATGAAGCTCATGCTGCGACGGTCGGGAGTAAAGCTGGTGCTAGGCCGGGCGCGGACGAACCTGAAAAAGATTTTGCAGAATCTGGATTCTGCTGCTAATATCCTCACGAACAATTTACATGCCGGTGTAGATCCGCGCCCAGAGTCGATAGACGCCCCTTAGTGGGGGCGCTTGACTCTGGAAAACGTGAAGGGCCTTTTCGAGAGATCGATCAGGCCCTTTTTCATTTGTGCAAACGTCTGCACATCCGGCTCAGTGAGGCATACATGCGCGTCGACTTCCGCTCAAACATCCGTGAGGTAGTGGGCTGGATGGAAGACTTCAAGACCGAACAGATTCCGTTCGCTGTTGCCAAGGCCCTGACCGACACGGCAAAGGATGTCGCCGGTGTCGAGACATCGGAGATCGCCAAGGTCTTCGACAAGCCGACGCCATTTACTCGCCGAGCAGTGGGATTCTCGCCAGCGCGCAAGACAAGCCTCACGTCCGTGGTATTCCTGAAGGACGCGCAAGCAAGGTATCTGATCTCAGAGATTGATGGCGGTAAGCGTGACGTGAAGCGCTTCGAGCAGAAGTTCGGTTCCATATCCGGTGCGGCGGTCGCTGTGCCGGGAGCTGGAGCTTCAGTCAACCAGTACGGCAACGTCAGCCGCGCACAGATCCTCAAGCTCGCCCGCGACCTCAATAGTTCTGGCGATCATAAGCGCCTATTCAAAGGCACGCCGCGAGGGAGCTCTCTTCCTCCTGGCATCTACGCACGGGTCGACAACAATACAAAGATTGTTCCCGTCCTCGTCTTCATACAGAGCGCAACGTACAAGCGCCGCTTCGAGTTCTCGGAGCTCGCAGAGCACACGGTCAATGAAAGATTCCTACGCAATCTTTCTGATGCGTGGGACTTGGCTCTGCGTTCGGCGCGATAAGCAACAAGGTCAGGCCCTTCCGGGCCTTGGGTCCTTCCCGGAGTTCTTGGCTCATGGGTAATTTGCAGCACGTGCTTTCGATTCTTACTGATTTTTTTTAGGGTGGTCACTTGGTGGTCGGTGGTCACTTGGGATTTTGACGATGAATTCAAACGAGACTCCAGCAGTCGACATCAGCCTGCGCGCCTACGCAAGACATCGCAACGTGGCGCTCAGCGCAGTTCAGAAAGCCATTGCGACCGGGCGGATCAAAAAAACACCTCTGGGAAAGATCAACGTCGCCGAGGCGGACCGCGCTTGGGCGCTGAACACCGACATCGCTCGGCTACCGCCAGACGCTCGGCTTCGTCCTCCTGCTGATGAGGGGGAGGATGACCCGGAGGAGGGCGACGCGGGCTCGTCGGGGGCTGAGTACCAGCGCCACCGGGCGAACCGCGAGCGGATCCGCGCCGAGAAGGAACAGATCGAGCTCGACATGCTGTCGGCTCGCACGCTCGATCTCGCGGAGGCAAAGCGCATGGTGTTCACCGCCTTTCGCACGATTCGCGACGCTGTTGTGAATGTATCGCCGCGCATCAAAGATGCGCTTGCTGCTGAGACTGACCCGCTAAAGATTGAAAAAATTTTGGAAACCGAACTTACGAACGCACTGCTCGCCATTGACTTGAGCACAGTGCTCAACGACAACGACGACGAGGACACGGAGGATGGGGGCGACTGACGATTTTCTGCGGACAATAGCGGCGGCAATCCGCCCTGACGAGAAGATCGGCATCGCCGAGTGGTCGGCCCGTCATCGTGTCCTTCCGGCTGACACCCCGGAGCCGGGCAAGTGGCGCAACGAACGCACCCCGTACTTGGTCGGCATCATGGACGCGCTGACCGGCTCGCCGAGCGCGACCACGCGCCGCAGTCATGACGACACAACGCTGTTCGACAACAGCAATGTGCGCTGGGTCGGCTTCATGAAAGGCCACCAGCTCGGCGGCTCTGCCTTGGGCGAGAACTTCGTCGGCCATAGCATCACCAGCGCCGCCGGGAACATGCTCGCGGTGTTCGCAACGAAGGATGACGCCGACAAGTGGGTGCTCGACCGCTTTGAGCAGATGCGCGCTTCGACCCCTGAGCTGCGCCGACGCGTGCGCGACCCGGACAAGAAGGGTAGCGAGAACACGAAGCTGCGCAAGAAGTTTCCGGGCGGGATGCTGAATCTCATCAGCGCGATGAAGGCGGGTCGATTGAAGTCGACCACTATCCGCTACGTCCTGCTCGAAGAGATCGACGAGTATCTGATGAACGTCGACGGGCAGGGTAATCCACTCGATCTGGCGGACAACCGGACGAGCAACTTCGGCAAGCGCGCCAAGATCTTTGCCAACAGCACGCCCACCATCGAGGGGCGTTCGCAGATCGACAAGCTGTACAAGCGCGGCGATCAGCGCCGTTACTTCGTGCCTTGCCCGGACTGCGGGCATCCGCAGTACTTCGAATGGCGGCAACTTCGTTGGGCGAAAGACGATCCTGACAGCGCCGTCTATCACTGTATCGACTGCGGATCCGGCAACCCGGAGCATCTTTGGAAGGCGGGATACACCTCGGCTTATTGGATGCCGACTGCTGTCGGCGACGGCGAGACCGCGAGCTTCCATCTGAGCGCAATGTATGCACCTCTTGGCTGGCGTCCGTGGGTCAAGGCGGTACGTGACTGGATTGCGGCGCAGACGGATATTCCGAAGCTCATCGCGTTCACGAATAACTTTCTCGCCGAGTGCTGGAAGGACCGAAGCAATGAGGTTCGCTGGCAGAAGATTCGTGATCGGGCAGGCGGCTATGAGCTTCGCACCATTCCGAAGGGATGCTTGATCCTGACGGCGGCGGTCGACACGCAGGGTGATCGCTTGGAGCTGACCATAGACGGCTGGGGACGCAACATGCAGAACTGGACCATCGACCACGTGGTTATCAACGGCGATCCGTCGACCTCGGCCCCATGGGAAGAGTTGGACAAGCTGCTAGATCGTCCGCTGACCAACACGTTCGGCATCGACATGCGCATTCAGCTTATGGCCGTTGACTCAGGGGGGCATCACACGCAAGAGGTGTATGACTACTGCCGCATGCGTCAGCATCGCGGAGTGTTCGCCGTCAAAGGTGCGAAAGAGCAGCATCGCCCTGTCATCGGTCGCCCCACTCAGCAGGACGTGACCATTAATGGCAAGACGTACGCCAACGGCGTGCAGCTCTGGTCAGTCGGAACCGACACGGCGAAGCAGCAAATCTTCGCGGCGATTGTTGCCGATGAGGATCCTGAAGCGACGATTCGACGCATGCACTTTCCAACAGGGCTCGACGACGAGATCTTCCAGCAGCTCGTTTCCGAAGCATACAACCCGTCAAAGGACCGATGGGAAAAGCTGCGTCTGCGTAACGAGTTTTTGGACAACAAAGTCTACAACCGGGCTTGCGCGTATCACCCACGCTTGCGGATCAATCTGAATAGCGAGCGCGACTGGATGATTTTGGAATCGGTGCTTGAGCCTCGGATTGGAGACCTGTTCGCTGCGCCTCTGCCAGTGGTTACGGAGTCTTCGGCAGACCCTATTGCGGCGGAAGAAGAGCTGGAAGTGGTCGGTGAGGTTGCCGTCGCAGTAGAAACGGCGCCTGTTGTTGCCCCGCAGCGCTCGCAGTCGTCGGATTGGATCCCACGTAGAACAAACTGGATAGGAAATTAACTATGGCTTTTTCACAATCGCAGCTCGATGCCTTGGACGATGCAGTCGCCAGTGGCGAGCTCATCGTCGAGTATGACGGAAAGAAGATCACGTACCGCAGCATTAATGAGCTTGTTCGAGCTCGTAATCTGGTTCGGGCGGAACTCGCAGGCGGGAGCGGTCGGCGCGGTGCGTCGGTTGCTGTCGTAGAGGGGCTTTGAGATGAACTACCTCGACAAAGTGATCGGATACGTCTGGCCCGATACGGGGGTGCGACGAGCAAAAGCGCGAGCGCTCCTGGGAGCGGTCAGTCGTGCATTCAACGGCGCACAGCGTGGGAGTCGCGGTAGCGGCTGGAAGGCCGGGAGCGGCAACGCGAACGCGGAGCTCGGTGACTCGCTGACGATCATGCGAAATCGTTCGCGAGATCTCGTTCGCAACAACGGCTATATCAAGTGGGCAATCAAGGTGCTTGTGTCGAACATTGTCGGCACGGGCATTGTGCCGAAATTCTCGGACGCAAAGGCTGCAGCGTTGTGGAAGCGGTGGTCGCGGGTGAAGTGCGACGCTGCTGGCCGGCTCAACTTCGCCGGGATTCAAGCGCAGATTGCCCGCGCCATTTGGGAGAGCGGAGAGATCTTGGTTCGGCTGCGAACGCGGCGGCTTGACGATGGTTTCGAAGTGCCGTTTCAGTTGCAGGTGCTGGAAGCGGATCATCTGGACAGTAGTAAGACGTATCAGTTTGACGGCGGATTTTGCATTACCGGTGTGCAGTTCGACGCGCTTGGGCAGCGTACGGGTTACTGGCTGTTCGATCAGCATCCCGGCGAAGTCGGTGGGATAGCGAAATCTCTTGTCAGTCGATTTGTTCCGGCAACGGACGTGCTTCACATATTCGACTCCACCGGCAGGCCGGGGCAAGTTCGCGGCTTCCCGGAACTGGCTGTCAGTATCTGGAAGGCTCGCGATGTTGACATGTATCAAGAGGCCGAGCTCATCCGAAAGAAAATCGAAGCGTGCTTCGCCGTGTTTGTTACCTCGTCCGACAATCAATTCAGTTTGGGACAAGCCAAGGCCAATGAGCAGGGGGCGGGGAAACACCGCGTGGAAGCGATCAGCCCCGGCATGATCGAATACTTGCAGCCCGGCGAGGAGGTCAACTTCGCGTCGCCCTCAAGCAATGAGGGGCATGAGAGCGTTCTTCGTGTCGATCTCCGGGCGATTGCGATGGGGACCGGCGTGACATATGAGCAGTTGACCGGCGATTACTCGCAAGTCAATTTCACCAGCGGGCGTATGGGCAAGATGGAGCATAAGGGCGTCATCGAGCAATTCCAGTGGCTGACCTTTATCCCACAGGTATGCGAGCCAATTGCAGATCGTTTCGCATTGGTCGGATTCCTGTCTGGCAAGCTAGCGTCGCCATACGTCGCCCCAGACGATTGGACTGCGCCTCGCATCCCGTTGCTGGATCCTTTGCGCGAGGGGCAGGGTTACAAGATCCTGATGGAGTCTCGCGTCATGAGTCGTCGGGAGGTGATCAGGCAGCTCGGCTATGACCCGGATCTTGTGGACGAGGAGATCAGAGAGGATGAACTCCTTCCTCCGATTACGCCTGAGCAGACCAAACGGTCTGAGGATCAGACCTACCGCTTGCTAAACGAAATCGTCTAGTTGTCTCGGCAACCAGAACATAACCACGCCCGCATATGCGGGCTTTTTTATTAGAGGCCAATATGCCGCAACTTGTACGTACGACCGAGCAACAACAGCATCCGCTGTCGACGAGGGCGATGCCCCTCGGCGCTGTGGATGACGCCAATCGCACGGTAGAGGTCACATGGACAACCGGGGCGCTCGTGCAACGCTACGATTGGGCGCGTGACCGCCCCTATATGGAGCAATTAAGCCAAGAGCCCGGTGCGGTCCGCATGCAGCGCTTGCAATCCGGCACCTCGCCGGTGCTCAACTCTCACAGCTCCTACGACATCGGCGATGTCCTTGGTGTTGTGCAGTCCGCTGAGGCACCTAGCGATGGCGGAGGCGCAGTCTTGCGATTCTCCAAGCGGCCCGATGTGGAGCCGATCTATCAGGACGTGAAGGACAAGATCCTCACGAACGTGTCACTCGGCGCGCGGATTTATCAGATCGAGATGATCGCACCCGGTGTCGAAGGTAACGCGATCTGGATCTATCGCGCTACGGATTGGGAGCCTTATGAAATTTCGATGGTTCCGATCAACGCCGACGCAGGCGCTATTACCCGCAGCGCCGACGACCCAAACCAGCCCAAGTTATACCCCTGCGAGTGCACGATTGTGACTCGCGGTCTCGCAACCAATGACATCCCGTCAAACAGCCCGGCAGCCGCCGTGCAACAAACCTCGAAAGGAAGTGAAATGTCCGGAACCACAACTCAGGCGGCTCCAAACGCCGTCGCCCCACAAGTAGCGCAGACAACGCAAGCGAACCCGGCACAAGTGCAGACGTCTGCACAAGCGCCGGATGTCACGCAAAACGCTGACCACGCGAACGCAATCCAAGCCGAACGTACTCGCGTGCAATTGATTACCACGTCCGTCCGCGCCAGCACCCTCGAAGATCAGAACGGCCTCATCGACGGCTATGTGCAGCGCGGTGTGAGTGTCGAAGCTGTCAACGCCGACATTCTGGGCCGCATGGCGCAGCGGAGCGCTGCAAGCAACGTACAAGGTCAGCGCATCGAAACAGTTCGCGATGAGACGGAGGTTCGTCGCGAAGCCATGACCAACGCCTTGCAGAATCGCGTAGCGCCGTCACTGGTTCAACTCACAGATGCCGGTCGCGCTTATCGCGGCATGACGCTGCGTGAATTGGCCCGTGAAGGTCTGGAAGCTGTCGGTATCTCTACTCGCGGCATGTCGACCATGGAAATGAGCGGCATTGCGCTGGGCCTGACGCACCGTGGCGTGGCAACCTCAGATCTGCCGCTGATTTTCGGCGCGGTGATTACACGCACACTGCGCCGCGCTTATCAGTCCGCACCGAAGACCTTCACAAGCTGGGCTACCCCGGGTACGCTCAGCGACTTCCGCGCCGTCACACGTGCGAATTTCGATGCCGCCACCAAGTTCGAACGTGTCGGCGAGAACGGCGAATACAAGTATGGTCAGCTGACTGCGGGTGGTGAAGTCATTCAGCTCGGCACGTACGGCAAGATCGTGGCGTTTACCCGACAAATGATCATCAACGACGATCTGTCCGCGTTGCAGCGTGTGCCGCAGTTCTTCGGTCGCGCCGCCGCAGACATGGAATCAGATCTGGTTTACGGCGTTCTGACTGGCAATGGCAACATGTCCGATGGTGTTCCGTTGTTCCATTCCAAGCATGGAAATCTGATGGATCCGGGCGGCGCTATTGGTATGGACACGCTGTCCGCAGGGCGCGCCGCGATGCGCGTCAAGCAGTCGCCGGGCGGTAGTACCCTCAACCTGGCACCGCGCACGCTGCTCGTTCCCGCTGCGCTCGAAACGCTGGCGTACCAGTACACCAGTAACGCCTACTTGCCAGTGGCCGGTGAAGTCAGTGGGATCCAAGGTTCCATGACGAACCCCTTCCAAGGCGTTCTGACCCCGGTCGTAGAGGCTCGCCTCGATGCGAACAATCCGAAGTCGTGGTATCTGATCGCGGACCGTGATCAAATTGATACCGTGGAATTCGCACACCTCGACGGCGAAGAAGGCTTGTTCACTGAGCAGTGGACCGACCCTGATGTCGAAGGTCTCAAGGTGAAGGGGCGCATCGACTTTGCAGCAAAGGCGATTGATCATCGCGGGCTGCAAAAGAACAAGGGCGGCTAAGGCCCTGCGGTTTGGCAGGCGGTAAGTCTGAACAATGCGGTCCGCTAGTGCGGACCGTTTTCTTTTTCTTTTTCAAGGATCTCAAAAATGCAGAATCTCATTCAAGATGGTAAATCGCTGTCGGTCGCCTTGGGCGTTGCAGTTAACTCCGGCGATCTGCTGATCATCGGCGCAATCGCTGCGATTGCAACCGGCACGTACGCAGCCAACGAGCAAGGCGAATACAAAGTGCGTGGTGTGTACGAACTGCCTGCGCTGGACACTTCTGTCGCAGCTATCGGTTCTCGCGCCTATTGGGACAACACGAACAAACGCATCACGGATGTCGCCCTGAACAACATTCTCGTGGGCGTTTTCTGGCGTGACAAGGTCGCGGCAGATAAGACTGCTGCCGTTGCTCTGTCTGGCATCCCTGCGCCCGCTTAAACCATGGGTTTCGACGCGAGGAGATTCGCCAAGGTGTTTGCCCGGCACAAGATGATGGGAACGGCGACGGTAACAGTCGACGGAAGCACGTTCGACATCATTGCGGCGTTGTATCAGCCTCAGTCCCTCGTGCTGGGCGACGCGGTGGTCGATACCGGCTATCAGCTTGAATCGGACGATCCCCGGTTCGCCGGTATCAAGCTGGACGCACCTGTCGTGGTCGACGGGGTGACATACCTCGTCAGCCAGCCACCGGAGGCTGATCGTATCGGTGTGTTTCGAAAAGCAGAGCTGAGGAAGCAATGACCATCACAGTTACAGAGCGAATCTACGTCGCCGCGCTCGCAGCGTTGCAAGGTATCGCAGGAGTCGTTGAGGTTCATGACCGGGAGCGCATCGCTGCTTTCAACCGAGAGGATATGCCGTGCGTCCGCTTGCTCGATAGCGACGATGTTCTGCTCCAGTCGATAGGGGAGGTTGAGGATCTACGAGAGCTTGAGCTCAGTGTCGAGATCTACGCGCACGGCATCGAGCAAGTTCGCCTGATCGACGGTCTGCGGCAGGATGCCGTGTCACGAATCTGGGCCTCTAAAACAATCCAGTCCCTTTGCGGCGTCATTACTACGGGCGACCGAGCGAAACCTGACCGGCGCGAGAGCGACGGACTATTGATTCGCGAGGAACAAACCATTCGCATCAGTTATCCCGTGCGGCGCGACGACTTATCTAAGCCCGTCTAGCGCACCACTCATTCAATACAAGGAGTTTTTATGAACGACCAACAGGTAAATTCGAACATCGTGTTCCATACGGGCGCGTTGTACGTCAGCGGGGCGAGTGGTCAGCCCCGTCGCATCATGACGATGCAAGAAACCAGCTTCGATTTCAAGGGCGATTCAAAGAAGTTGATGGGCGAAAACCAGTTCGCTGTCGACACCGCGACGGGTACAGTCGACATCACTGGTAAGGCGAAGTCCGGCCAGCTGGACCCCGAAGTCGTCAATGAACTGTTTCTGGGGCAGCAAAAGACGACCGGCGCGACGCTCCTGGAAGAAGGTGAGCAGGGCGTCGTGACAGACGGCAAGTATGTCGTCAAGGCTGGCGTAAAGTTTCAGGAAAACCTCGGTGTGCGTGATGGTGCCACCCTGCGCTATTTGACGCTGGTCACTGGCGTGCCTGAAGCCGGGCAGTACGCGGTTCAGCCGTCGACCGGCACGTACCTGTTCCATGCAGGGCAAGAAGACAAGACAGTGGTCGTAGATTACTTGGCGACCGATTCCACGGGCGAGAAGATCATCGTCACTAACCAGCTGGCCGGTGCGACGGTCAACTTCCGAGGGATCTTCTCCAAGCAGTATCGTGATGGTCGCAAGATGACAATGATCTGCCCTCGTTGCACGTGCGATTCTACGCAGTTCGGCTTCAAGCAGAACGACTACTCGATGCCCGACTTCTCGTTCTCGCTCGCCGCCGATGGTCGCGGCGTCCCGTTCGAGTGGCACTGGTCGACCGTGCCGACACAGGCGGGGGCGTAATGGGAGCGACAGTAAAAACGCCTATCGGCCTGAAGGTGGAGTTCACGCGGGAGAAAGTGCTGTGTGTCCATCCCATTACGCGGGCGCTCATCAATAAGCATAAAGACACCTTCCGCAAGCTGGAAAAGGGCGAATTCACCTCGTCCATTGATGTGTTCGAAGCGCAGGCGGAGTTGATCTTCGAATGCGTCAAGTTGAATTACCCAGACCTATCCGAGGCAGAGTTCAACGAGCTGCTTAACAGCGCGAATCAGCCTCTCGCATGGTTGGCCCTGAACAGTGACTTCCAAACGCTGGAGGCGTCAAAAAAAGCGATGGCGGCGTTCCAATCTGGGAGCTTGACTGGAACAGAGACACCGCCGACCTAGCTTATCTGAGCGGACAGCCTATGAGCGAAGTATGGGGCTGGACGCTTGGGGAGTCGTGGGCGATGTACGACTCGCTCACTCGCAATCTTCCGATGCAGATTGCGATGGGCGTCTTGCTGAGGAACCTGTTTGGAGTTTCACCATCGGCGAGCGCCGATGGTGGAGGAGGGGAAGAATCGGGAGGGAGTCGTCAGCAGAGGGTCGATGACCCGGAAGAAGATGAAAACATACTGCGGCGTTTTTCGCGTTAGCTACCAAGCCCGCCAGTCGATGCCCATCGCACGCTGTTGCCCCTTCTCGAAGTCTGCCTGCTCCTTCGTGCGCATCGGGAGCATGGAGCCAGAACGCTGCCAAGCGCGCTCTTCGGCAGAGCGCATCGGCTTGCCATCGTCGTCGAACGCTGCGCATCCAAGCGTCAGAAATCCGGTAACAACCGATAGGAATATTGCCTTCATTTTCAGTCCTTGTAGTTAGTTGTGGTGGGCTGCGAGCGGCAATTCTGACATAAGTTTTCACATTCAAGTCGGTATGTCGAACGACTCCATTCTCACCAAGGCCCGCCATAGAAATATCGGCGGGCCTTTTTTATTGAGCACCGAACATGACGGATAAGAAAGTCAATTTTGAGATCACCGGCGATGCCGCAAGTCTGACCTCCGCACAGGCAAAGGGGATTGAAGGCTTCAAGCAGATGAGCAGTCAGGCAGCTGATAGCGCCGGAAAGATCAACACCGCTTTCGGCACCATGCATGCTCAGACCGCGGGTAAGCTCAATGACCTATCGAAGGGCGCGAACGGACTCGTCGATAGCGTCATGAAGGCGTCGAACGTGTTGGGGTTCCTCGGCACGGCGATGGCAGGAATCAGCTTTGTGAACAAGATCCACGACCAGATCGAGCTGGCGGATCAAATGAACAAAATGTCTCAGAAGGCGGGGATGGCCGTCGAGACATTATCGTCACTGTCCTATGCTGCGAAGCTGGCAGATGTTGGCACGGAGGCTCTGACGGGAGGCATGGCAAAACTGTCGAAGACAGTCTTGGATGCCGCGACCGGGGGCAAAGAAGGCGTTGCAACGTTCGATGCGCTGAAGGTCAGCGTCCGCGATTCGGCAGGGCAGGTCCGGGCGAACGACGCCATTCTGCTTGACCTGGCTGATCGCTTCGCGGGCATGGAAGATGGGGCGACAAAAACGGCGCTTGCCATGCGCGTTTTCGGTAAGTCTGGCGCGGATCTGATCCCCTTCCTGAATCAAGGGAAAGAAGGTATTCAGGCTCTGCAAAAAGAGGCCGAGAAATTCGGCGTGGTGATCAGCACCGAAGCGGCTCGCGCATCTGAGGAGTTCAACGACAATCTGACCCGCTTGCAATCAGCGGGGCAAGGCCTCGCCATGCGGCTGGCGAACGATGTACTGCCGACGCTAGTGGCGTTCACTTCCGGGATGGTGGATGCACGCAAGGCGGCGGCGGGCCTTAGCGATACGACGAAGGGAGCGAGCGCCGATTCTGCGTATATCGAATGGCTGGACGACGCAGCGATGGGCGCAGCGCGTCTCGGCGACGTGTTGAAGGTCATCCCGTCGACGCTTGCGGCGATTGGTGGCAGCTTCGCCTCCGTTGGTGCGGATGTGCGCTACTTTGCAAAGATGGCTGTAGAGGGCGCTCAGTTGCCCTACAAGGCTACCTTGGGAGGGCAGGGCAACGACAAGCATATCTTGGATGGTCTGAAAGCGATTGCGGAAGAGCGTAATCGCGTTGTGGAGGCAGCGAATCAAAAGTACGCGGACCTCTGGAACAAGCCCGCGAACAACATGGAGCGGTTCGTCGGCCAGTCCATGGCGGCGATGAAGGCGCAGCGTGATTGGGCCGCGAATGCAGACCCACGCGATGCCATGGCTATGCGCGCTAAGAAAACTGAGCAGGCGCCGTCCTTCGTTCCGAATATGAGCGCGCTTACGAAGGCGAACAAAGAGGGTCGCGACACCTCTCGCGTGTCCGAGTGGCAAAACGAACTGGAGAAGCAGAAGCTCGCGCTGCGCGAAAAAAATGCACTTGAAGGAACGGACATCCAGTTCAGCCTGGAGCGTGAGGCGCAGTTCTGGCAGAGCAAGAAATCTCTGACTGAAGCAGGCTCGCAAGAGCGCTACGCCGTCGAGCACAAATACTACGACGCGCAAGAGAAGATCAGCCGCGAGTCGTTCGCTGCCCAGATTGCCGCGCAGAAGACCGCGATGGCGGACATGCAAAAGAACTATGAAGGGGCCTTGGCGATTGCCGAGAACATCGCGGCGCAGACGAGGGCGCGCTATGGGGCTGATTCGAAAGAGTACGCGAACGCACAGCGCGAAGTGATTGCTGTGCAAAAGCAATTCCGAGAGCAGCGCCAGCAGTTGCTGGACATCCAAATCGGCGACGAACGCAGCGCTCTCGAAACCACGCTGGCTATTCAAAAGGAGCAAGCTCAGCTCCAATACAGTCTTGGCGGCATGACCCGCGAGCAGTTGCTTCAGCAAGAAGTGCAGTTTCAAGCGCAGATGCACGATATCGCGGTGCAGGCGTTAGAGCAAAAACGGAGCGTCATCGACCCGACAAAGGATCCCGTCGCATACGCTCAGCTCAATGCGCAGTTGCTGGAGCAGGAGCGCTCGTATCAAGTGGCTAAGAGCCGTTTGGCAAGCGAGATTACGACAGAGAAAAATCTGCCTGCGACGAACTTCTTCCAGAGCATGAATCAGCAGGGTGTCGCCTTCTTCAACAATATGGTGACGCGCTCGATGTCGATGAAAGCGGCATTAGGTTCGGCGTTCAAGTCGATAGGTATGACGTTCGTGCAGGAGGCTGTCACGAAGCCGCTGGTCGCGTGGCTCATGAAGGAGACGGGAATGACGGCGGCGACGACGGCGGGCGCTGCTGTGCGCACGACGACTGAACTCGGCGCGGCGGCGGTGTCCGTGGGTACAACGGGGGCGACCGCAACGGCGAATATCACCACCTCGGCATATGAAACAGCAGCGAATGTCTACAAGTCCATTGCAGCGATTCCGTACGTGGGTCCGTTCCTGGCTCCAGCAATGGCGATTGCAGCGACCGGGACGGTGCTGGCGCTCGTCGGCAAGATCGCGTCAGCGTCTGGCGGCTATGACATTCCGTCCGGCGTGAATCCGCTCGTGCAGGCCCATGCCGAGGAAATGATTTTGCCTGCCAAGTATGCGAACGGCTTCCGAAACATTATCGAAGGCGGTGGTGATGGCGGCAGCGGTGGTGGCGGTCCCTCGATCACGTACAACGATCATTCCGGGCGACTCACTGAGCATGACATCCGGCGAAATATCAGGGTCATTGCCAGCGAGCTTAAAAACTATTCGAAGCGATCAACATGAGCAACGTAATTTTTCCGAAGTTTCCGGGTCTCGCTTTGGGGACCCTGTGGACGCCGAATTTCAGAACCGACATTCAGACAGCCGTCAACGGCAAGGAGTATCGGACTGCATTTATGGCGTCGCCGGTCTACGACTTCTCTCTCAAGTACGAATTCCTGCGCAATAGGCCGGACGCCGATGAGCTCAAGCCGCTCATCGCATTCTTCCTTGCGCGCAAGGGATCGTTCGACAGCTTTCTCTATGAGCATCCTGAAGATAATCGTGTAGAGGACCAGCTAATCGGTGTGGGCGATGGGAGTGTGACAGCGTTCCAGCTGCTGCGCGGGTTCGACTTGGAGTCAGTCGAGCCCGTGATGAATATTAAGCAGATCGAAGCGGTCAAGGTCGGTGGTGTGCCGAAGAGTGTCGGCGTCGACTACGCGGTGACCGATACAGGGGTCATCGTTTTCATTAATCCGCCAGCGGCGGGGGCAATCACGTGGACGGGTTCGTACTACTACCGGGCGCGCTTCTTGGACGATGCGGTCGATTTCGAGAAGTTCTATCTGAACTTGTGGCGCAACAACAAGGTGGGGCTGAAGGCTAGTCTTGGGAGAAAGATATGAGAGCAAGCACAGCGAATTTGCGAGACATTTTGTCCGGCCAGCAGGCGATTCGCAGTCATCTGTTTACGTTTCGTCTGGGCAGTGGCGCGGAGTACAACTGGACGAATGCGGACGTGGATATCTACGCCAATGGCACGCTGTTCAGCAGCTCCGGGCCGAGCATCACCGGGGCGAGAAACAATCTGGTGCGCGGCATGCAGGTCAGTACGTTGGACCTCAACATCAAAGTCAATGACAGCGATATGGTGTCGGGCGTCTCGTGGCCCACAGCGGTTCGCTCTGGCGCATTGGACGGCGCGGTCGTGACGATCTATCGCGCATACATGCGGGCGTGGGGCGAGCCCGCCGAGACGATCGTTATCTTCAAAGGCAAGGCAGCGGACGTACAAGACAATAAGCCCACCATTCTCATGAAGGTAAATTCGGACGCATCGCGCTTTGATACAAAGATCCCTTGCGAGACGTTTCAACCCGGCTGCAGCCGACGCTTGTACTCGCCGGGATGCGATGTAAGCCGCCAGCAGTTCTCGCGCAACGGTGCTGTGCAGGAGGTTCTGAGCCGCTATCAGTTCCGTACCTCCCTATCTATGGCTGACGGTTTCTTCGCGCTTGGGGACTTGCTGTTCACCAGCGGCTCCAACACTGGTGTTCGCCGTTCGATAAAAGGCTACGTCGAGGATCACGGTTTGATCACGCTGTCCTTTCCTCTGAATTTCGATGTGCATATCGGCGACAGTTTTATCGCCGCAGCAGGTTGCGACCGAACGCGGGAGGTGAGTGGCTGTGCGAAGTTTGGACCCGGCGTCGAGCTGCGCTTCAAGGGCACGCCGTACGTACCAGCACCGGAGACTATCGTATGACGCCGCAGGATCAGAGGCGCGTAGTGTCCGCCGCGATGAGCTGGATGGGAACGCCGTATCACCACATGCAGGCAGTGAAGGGCGCAGGGGTTGATTGTGCCATGCTGCTTGTAGCAACGTTCCAAGAGTGCGGGCTGGTCCCGATGGATTTGGACCCGCGCCCTTACCCGCACGACTTTCATTGTCATCGAGACGACGAGCGGTACTTGCAGTGGCTCGAAGCCTACGCTGATGAGGTCGTGGGCGATGCGCAGCCAGGTGATGTTGCGACGTTCAAGTTTGGGCGTTGCGTCAGCCATGCGGCAATCGTCGTGGAGTGGCCGGTAGTTGTGCATTCGTATCTGGAGCACCGCAGCGTGATCTTGACGGATGTGTCGAAGAGTGAGGCATTGTCCTCGCGATTGAGAAAGTTCTACAGAATAAGGGTGTAAGAGAATGAGCGGACTATTCGGCGGCAACAAGATGATGGACACTTCGGCCCCGGTCATATCGTCGCTGAAGTTGCAGACATCGTGCTATGGGCGTCCGAAGCCATGGGTGTTCGGGACGAACCGGGTTTCACCGAACGTCATCGACTATGTGGATTTCACGGCGACGCCGCACACGTCCCGTCAAGAGAGCGGCAAGGGCGGCGGCAGCGCTCCGACGAATACCACCTATACCTATACAGTCGCAACCATCATGGCGCTTTGTAGCGGCCCGATAGCGGGCATAGGGCGCGTCTGGGCCGATAAGGACATCGTTACGATGTCCGGGCTGCGGCTGGATCTGTATACCGGCGACCGGGTGCAGGCCCCGTGGCCTTACATGGGATCGAGGCATCCCGACAGGGCGCTGTCGTATCGCGACACCGCGTACGTGGCGTCAGGAAACTTCGATTTGGGCGATAACGCCTCCTTTGGCAATCATTCGTTAGAGGTCGTCGCAACGAATACCATCGGCGCGAAGTATCCCGGATCTACCGTTGCAGATGCAGAGGTCGCGGACGTAGTGTTCTCGATCTTGACGGATCAGGACCAAGGGCTAGGCTTCGATCCGTCGACCATTGACGGATTGGAGCAGTTCCGAGCCTTCTGTCTGGCAAGTAGTATCTGGATCAGCCCGGCCTATACCGAGCAAAAGGCCGCCTCAGAGTATCTGAGAAACCTGCTGGACATCGGCTTTTCGGATTGCGTCTATTCGGGCGGGATATTCAAGATCGTTCCCTACTCGGACGTGCGGGTCTTCAACGGGCTGGCGGACTTTAAGCCTGCCTTGGCTCCGGTCTACGCACTGACAGAAGACCATTTCTTGGGCGATGGTTCAAGCGACGCCGTGACGGTGAAGCGGCGCGATCAGGCTGAGTGTTACAACAGCATTCCGGTAAGGTACTCGGACCGAGGGCTCGACTACAACGACAACGTAGCGACAAGTCAAGATCAGGCGGATATTGAAAACTCTGAGCTGCGCCAGAAGGACGTGGTCGATATGCCGGAGATTGCGGAGGCCAGTGTCGCGCAGAAGGTTGCCGATTTCATCAAGCATCGCAGTCTGGGCGTGCGCAATGAGTACGAGTTCAAATTGCCTTGGAACTTCGCGCTGTTGGAGCCGATGGATGTCGTCACGCTGACTTATCCGCACCGAGAGCTCAACGGCGTGCCTGTTCTGATCACCCAGATCGACGAAGATGAAGAAACGGGTGCATTCACGGTGTATGCGGAGGATTACCCGCTCGGCACGAACACGCCGTCATTGCAGGCACCTCCGACCGTCGAGGGGAACATTCCGAACTTCGCCATCGAACCGGGTAACGCTACGGTTCCGGTCTTGTTCGAAGCGCCATTGCAATTGACCCAGAACGCACCGCAGATCTGGATGGCGACAGCCGGCGGAGTTGATTGGGGTGGCGCTGATGTCTGGGTGTCGACGGATAACGCCACCTATCAGCGTGTCGGTCGGGTGCAAGGCCCTGCGCGCTATGGGTCATTGTCGCAGCCGCTAGGACTTGGCGCGGCGGTCGACACGCTGAATGTTCTGTCTGTCGATTTGTCGGCGTCGCGGGCGACGGTACTTGGAGGGACAGAAGACAATGCGCGAGATCTGCTGACGCTTTCGTACGTCGACGGCGAGTACATGGCATATGCAAATGCCACACTGACCGGCATCAACACCTACGATCTGTCGTACTTGGTCCGAGGTGCTTACGGGACAAACGTTGCTGAGCATGCTATCGGCTCTCCGTTTGTGCGACTGGACGAAGCGGTCTTCAAGTACACCTATCCGACTTCGTGGCTCGGCAAGTTGATCTGGGTGAAGCTGGTCAGCTACAACAAGTACGGCGGTGGATTGCAGGACATTTCCAAGGTCAGCGCACATCGTTATCTCATCGAGGGCGCGCCACTCGGAGCAGTCGAAAACCTGCGCATGTCGGGCGAGTGGATCGGATCTGACTCGGCGATCTCGTGGGACCTGTTGGAAGGTGCGGACAGTTACGATGTTCAGATGATGGCGGGAACGCCGATTGAGCTCGTTCGAACCGCTACTGCCGTGTCTGGAAATGCGTTTACCTATTCGGCTTCGGACATGCGTGCGGATGGAGGCCCTTGGCGGCAACTGGTGTTCCGCGTACGCGGTCGAGCAATCACTGGAAAGACAGGACCATGGGCGCAGGTCCTTGCGACCAATGAACAGGTTGGTGCGCTCGAAGGGATCCGTATCGACGTGGGATATCAGTCTATCGTCTTCAAGTGCGCTCGTCCCCTTGATGCCGACTACGCGGGCCTATTGGTTTGGGCAAGCAAGGATCCGGCCTTCGTGCCTACCGTCGAAAGCGCCGACTTCGATGCTCCTGGCACCATGGCATTTTTGGGAGAGGCGCAAGGGGCCTCGTTGGTGCAGGGAGATACCTACTATCTGTACGCGGCGGGCTACGACGATTTCGGCAAGGATCAGTTGACGCTGACTCCGAGCATTGTCGTCGTCATTCCGAAGAACGTCGCCAGCGAAGTGGCCGATGGTGTCATCAAAGAGTCGAATTTGACTGCTGAGCTCGGCGGCAAGATTGAGTATGTCGCCGATCTCGCCGAGAAATTTCCCGAAGCCGCGGTCGCTCAGTTGATGGCGCAACAAAGGAATGCAACAGGAGATAAGGACGCGCTCGCAACGACTCAGCTTCTAGCCATGGCGAAAGGAGATCGAGAAAATCGCGTGATGGCGGAACTCGTAACTACGGTGCAGACGACTGTCGGGGGCAACACTGCCGCCGTGCAGCAGATCATGCAGAGTATCGACGGGACGAGCGCCAACATCTTCTTCAAGGCCAGTGTGAACAAGAAGGTCGCAGGCATGGCCATTGGCGTCAATGGTGATGTATCAGAGGTCGCGTTTTTGGCGGATAAGTTCTTCGTGGCCGCAAGCGACGATGAGAATGCATCTGCGATGTTTACCATCATCACCGCGAAGACGACCATCGGCGGGTTAGAGGTAGAGCCCGGCGTGTACGTCAACGCGGCATTTATCAATGCCGCGACCATTGCGCAGGCCATCGTCGGGCAGGCAATCATCGACAGTGCAAACATCAAGGATGCGGCAATCGGAACGGCACACATTGCCGATGCGGTGATCACGATGGCGAAGATATCAGACACGTTGGCGTCGGATAACTACGTTGCGGACGTTGCTGGCTGGAAGATATGGCGAAACGGCAACGCGGAGTTTCGCGGTGTGAAGATCACTGGAGACATCAAGGGCGGTTCGATCAACATCAACGATAAATTCATCGTTGACGGCGATGGGAATGTCACGATTAAAAGTGCGAAGACGGGGGCTCGCACCGAAGAATCGGGCGGGCTCAAGATTGTCTATGACGTCAACGGCGTGATGCGCATGCGCGAAGGGGTCTGGTGATGCCGGTAGGTACTCAGTTCTTTGATGAGAACGGCAAGCTCACGCTCGATTTCACCGATAAGGTGGGGCGGGTGCTGGGCTCCATTGAGACGGGGCTGATCGCAGGTAGCATCAACGAGCCGCGCTTCCTCACTGGCCGCCCGTTCTTCATTTTTCGTGGATACAACGTGCCGGGCGCTCGCGGTCGGCCAGCTCCGGTGATCTCGATTTCCGGGACCACCTTGAGCTGGACGGCGGCAAATGATGCCGACGTCGGTGTCCCAAACGTCAACGGTCTTATTGTCTATGGAGTCTATTAGATGGATGGAGGTTTTGAGAACTACGGAGCAGATGGAGTGCTTCAAGTCAGTCACAATTTTTTCAACTATTCACTCAAGGCGAAAGGACTTTTTACGACGAGTGCGGACCCCTATTATTTTGCGTTGGAGCTACCAGTTACGGCAAAGCATCCCCTCCTGGCATTCCGCTCGGATACTGTATGGGTTGGTGTGCAGAGCGTTGTCCGCAATGGTGATAGCTACAGCTATCGCTTGGTGACATCTGGCGTCGGCACGTTTCAGTGGATCCTCTTCGATAAGATCGGATCCGCGCTCTCGCCATCGGGCAATCGGTACGGACGGCAGATTTGGGGGCCGGACGGAACGCTTGCGTTTGATTCGGGGATTCCTGTGATGAAGATCGCAGGTGTTATCCCTGCCGGACTCGGCCTCCCACCCGACTATAAGCTCGCGGACATCCCGCAGGGGGAGTATGCGTTCATGTTGACGGACTCCGCTGTTGTTGGCGCACCGGGCAGCGGCGGTGGAAATCCTATTCTTACCCTCGATGGGGCAAAGGTGTCATCAAACGCGGTGTACCGACGACGCATCCAGCTGCCGGGCGGACTGGTGATCAGTCCACGCCCCGTTGCGGTGGAGGTGCTGCTAATCGACGTGCGAAACATTCCTTGGGGATGAACGTTCTTATTTTATTTGCTGACTGGCCGTCATAGTTGACGGCCATTTTTATTTTTGGGGTGCACATGGGTTGGTATAGAACAGGGCGTATTTCAATCGACGCGGGCAGCAAGAGTGTTACAGGGATAGGCACCGATTTCATCGGTCAAGTGTCTCCTGGCTTCGCGCTTCTGGGGCCTGATCTGAGCGTGTACGAAGTTGAGTCCGTTACACGGTCCGACGCGCTCAGCTTGGTGGAGGCGTATCGCGGCGCTAGTGTTGTAGGTGGGACGTTCGCGATCTGGCAGACGCAAGGAGAAATCTTCGCGTTAGTGCAGGAGACCGCCGAACTCCTCAATACGTTTGGGGCGCTGCGGCAGGCATTCCAAAGCGGAGCACTGGTCGGCGAGGGGCTGAAGTTGAAGGGCGTCCTCAGCTCGCCATCCGAGCTTCCTGCGGCGGGCCAGCAGGTCGGCGATGCGTATCTGATCGGAACGAGCATCTACGTATTTTCTGGGGCGGGCGGATGGAAGCATAGCGATATTGCCGGGGTCATCCCGCGAGGCATGTGGGATCCCGCCGTCGAATATGAAGTCGACGATCTCGTCCTTGATGGCGGATCGCAGTGGCGACGGCTTGTTAAGGGCATGTCGGCGGCAGCGCCGGGCGGCGACGCTGCGAACTGGATGTTGTTTGCGGCACAAGGCGCGAGAGGCCCTGCGGGTGTCCGATTGCGAGGAGAGTGGAGCTCGGTCGATGCATATCTTGAGTATGACCTTGTCGAATTCGGTGGCGCTCAGTACTGGCGAAAGATCGGCGGGACAACGGCGAGTGCGCCAGATGTGGATCTCGCCAATTGGGGCTTGTTTGCCGAAAAGGGGCGGGACGGTCTAGGTGCTGTTGATACTGTGAACGGAAAAGCGCCAGATTCGAACGGCAACGTCGCTATCGAAAGTAATGTGCAGACGTCTGCAAATCGTGCGGCGTTCCCGGCTGCGGGTATCGATAAGACGCTGTACGTAGCAAACGATACGGGGCTGGCATACCGATGGGATGTCAGTACAGCGGCGTACGTCCCGGTCGGTGGGCAGGCAGGCACATTCCCATTCTTTCTCGCAGATGCTTCTCGGAGCAACATCGTGCTGACGAGTGACAACAAGCTGCCGTTTACCTTGGCAAACGGTACAACCAGCAACATTCCACTGAGTACTTAATATGGCAAAGCAAACAGCAATCAAGGCAAAGAAGGTCGGGAGTAACGTAGTCGCACTGGCGGAGTTCGACGACACGGACTACCTCGGAGTGGAGAATGGTGGAACGGGCGCGATCACGCCGCAAGGTGCTCGGACAAACCTTGTAGTTCCGGGATTGGCAACTGCCAATAGCTTTACAAAGGCTAACCGTGGGGTTGTGATTCCCTTGGTAGATGGGGCGACGATCACCCCAGACTTCGACGCGGGGAATAACTTCTCGGTGACGCTGGGTGGAAATCGGCAGCTTGCCAATCCATCGACCGTGATCGTTCCCGGCCAATCTGGAGTGTTTACCGTTACGCAGGATGCCACGGGAGGTCGTACGCTTACGCTCGGCTCGATGTACAAAACAAAGAGCGGTCAGGCCATCAACCTGACGTTGACCGCGGGTGCGACAGATGAGCTTCCATACTATGTCGATAGCGCAAGTCGTATCGTCTTAGGCTTTCTAGGGGATGTTCGATGATTCTCGGCGGCGTCAACCCAATCTTCTTAGGTCTGGATAGTCAGACCCAGATCCAGCGGTCGCTTGTGTTCCGGGGTGCGAGTCAAAACACGTTGACTCGTACCGTATCGGCCGCAGGCGATTACACAAAATGGACGTTCAGCGCCTTCGTAAAAATAGGTGATATCAGCGGTAACACCTTCGGTTTGCTCAGTGCAGGCGGAGACGCGAATAACTTCGGGTCATGTCGTATCAGCGCCAACAGATTTGAGGTATTCCTGTACACAAGCGGGTCGATTCAGTGGCGGGTAGCATCGTCAGCCCTGTTCCGAGATCCGGCCCAGCATGCTCATCTGGTGATTCATTTTGACTCTTCCAATGCGACACCAGCGGATCGCGTAAAGTTGACCCTCAATAACAAGCCAATTGTGCTGAGTCCAATCGAGGGTTATTGCTCAGGTGGCGGCATGTACATAAATACGGCATACCCGCACGTTATCGGAGCGACTGTCGGGTATGTGCCGACCTCTGCATTTGATGGGCTATTGTCCAATGTCCGCTTTATCGAAGGACAAATTGTTCCGGCTTCGGCATTCGCTGAAGTCGATTCGGTCACAAATCAATGGGTTCCAAAAAAGTACATCGGTACATACGGTGGACTCGGCTACGCCCTTGATTTTGAGGACATCAGCGGCTTGACGGCGGCTACGCTTGGCAAGGACACCAGTGGGAACGGGAATGGTTGGACGCCTAATAATTTCTCGCTCACGGCGGGCGCTGGCTACGCGGGCTCGTTCGATGTGCCGACAGACTATGCCGATGGTGGAAATGGTCGCGGCAATTATGCCGTGATGAACCCATTGAGCAAGCAATCGACCATCACGCTATCGAATGCGAATCTTACGGTCACTAGCTCCGGGCATGGCACAGTGGTCTCGACAATCCCTATGGTCACGGGGAAGTGGTATGGCGAGTTTGTGTGGAGCTCGTGGGGCGGCGCGGGCGGTCTGGGTTTCACTGCAAACCAGATGGAGCAATCGGGCGCGTCTGCGATGGCCGGTAAATATTGGGTGTACGACAACACTGGTTCATTCAATTTCTTCAACGGCCCTGCAAATACCTCGCCGGGCGGTGGCCGGATGGCTACCGGCCAGATATGGCATTGGGCGTACGATTGTGCGACTGGCAGCGCGTGGCTCGGCTTCAATAATCAGTGGTTGGATTCGGCGGGGACGTATACCGGCAATCCTTCGACCGGAGCCAATCCAACCTTCAATATGTCGGCGTTCGTCGGCTCGATGATATTTCCGATGGTTGAAGGTGGTGGCAGCGGGACGCTTGGAGTCAACTTTGGGCAGCGCGCATTTACCTACACTCCTCCGACAGGGTTTAAAGCCCTCAATACCCAAAATCAAGCGGATCCTGCCATCAAGATTCCGGCGAAACATTTCGGCGCGTATGTATACGCGGGCAACTCTGTTGTGGGGCGTTCGTTAGCGGGCCTGGGATTTCAGCCGGATCTGGTTTGGATAAAAGGGAGAAACGGCGCGATTCACCATCAATGGCAGGACGTTGTGCGCGGTCCTACGCAAGCGCTGGCGTCATCTTCAAACGGTATCGAAGGCAACAATGGCGTGTCGGGGCTGACCTCGTTCAATGCGGATGGCTTCACAGTGGGCGCGGGTTCGGCGTACAACGCGACAGGAACGAACTATATCGCGTGGAGCTGGAAGGCGGGTGGTGCGGCAGTCGCAAATAACTCTGGGAGTGTGTCGTCTCAAGTATCAGCCAATCAAGTGGCGGGAATTTCCGTAGCTACGTTTGCCACTCCCGCGTCCGGCAATTTCAGTGTGGGTCACGGCCTCAACCAGCAGCCTGCATTTCTGATAGTGAAGGACAGGGCTGCGGCAGCTAACTGGTGCTTGTACCACAAGGGAATGCCGAGCCCGGCAGCTTCGTACATGCAGATCAGCACGACCGTTGCAAGCACTGCGAACACGGCGATCTGGGCGAACGCTGGACCGACATCTTCTGTGATGAATTTTGGCAGCAACTCATCAATGACGGTGTCGTCGACCGCTGTGATGTACTCGTTTGCTGAAATTCCCGGATTCTCCCGTTTCGGCTCGTATGTGGGGAACTCGTCGGCGGACGGGCCATTTATTAATTGCGGATTTCTCCCGAAATTTGTTCTTACGAAAAGGACCGATGCTGCAAATGATTGGATCTTGCATGACACCACTCGATCAGCTTCGAATCCGAGCAGCCTAGAGCTCTATCCGCATTTGCCAGATGCGGAAGGCTCTGTCTTGCGGTTTGACATCGTAAGCAATGGGTTCAAAGTGCGCGACAGCGGGGCAAATACGAATGCCTCTGGCGGTACGTATGTCTATATCGCATTCGCTGAATATCCTTTTAAATATGCAAGGGCAAGATAATGTTTTTACTCAATGGAAAGCAGTTACCACTCGATACGCCATTCACCACCGGCGCGGACGAGAATCTTTTGCAGTATCCCTCTCAATGGTTACGCCATGCCTCGCCGGAAGAGCGGGAGGCTATCGGCATCGTCGAGATTCAGCCGCAGGCTCGGCCTGATGATCGCTTCTACTTTGTCGCCGACAACGGCGACGGGACTTATAGTGCCGTTGAACGATCGCTAGATTCGGTAAAGTCCTTTTTGATTGCGCAAATCAAGGACTCGGCTCGCTCTTATCTCGCTCGCACAAGCTGGTATATCGAACGATTGATGGACCCGACGAGCAACGACAAGGCGGTCCCGCAGGAGGTGCTCGATCAGAGGGCAAGCATACGGCAGCGGGCTGACGAGCTCGAAAGCCAAGTTAATGACTGCGCGTCGATCTCGGAGCTGGAGGAGGTAAAAATCACCTGGCCCTCAGTTGATGATTTCGCGCCAGCGTAGCAAAAAACAATTCAAGTTCAAGCCGCCTTCGGGCGGCTTTTTTTATGGGGGAATTAATGTCGGAACCATTTTCGTCGTCGACCATTGCCGGCTGGTGGATGGTTGGCGGAATCAGCATGGCAAGCGCTCTTGCGGGCGTTGACGGCAATGCGCTGATAGGTGCATTCGCAGGCGCCGCCGTCTTTGTTTTGCGAGCTCAGGACATGGGGTTGGCGAAACGCTTCGGTTACTTCGCAACAGCCATCGCAGCGGGCTACATCGCTTCGCCGGAGCTGATGCGTTGGTTGCCGATTCAGGAACGCGGCGTCGCCGCACTCATGGCCTCTGCTGCGGTGGTGACCTTTGCAAATCGTCTGTTGGACATGATGGCGACCACAACGGTAGGGGATTTTCTCTCTCAAGTTGGAAACTGGCTAAGCCGGAAGGGACCGTCTAAATGAATGTAGGGATTTATCACCCCGTATTTGGAATGCAGCCGTTGTCTATTTTGCTGCTCGTGATCTGCATCGGCATTTTCTTGCGCCTGATGCTCTACCGAAAGCGCTATGCCCGGCACAAAGTCAGCATGTCGGTAGTGGCCTATCTGCTGATCGTGGCATACGGCTGGATGGCAATTCGAATCGTTACTTCGCGTTACGCCTCGATCATTGATCCGTCAGAGCTGGCAGTGCACACGTCTGTACTTTTTGCAGTCATCAGGGCGCGAGGAAATATAGCCCGCTTTTTATTAATCCAGCAATCGCAGGAGAAGAAATGCTGAAACTGTTACTACAACGCGGCATGAGCTCCGCGAAAAGCACGCCGGGAAAATTGTTCGTCGACGGCAAGTTCGAATGCTACACGCTCGAAGATATCGTTCGCGCCCTTGGGGAAAAGGTCTACGGTCAGACCGCGATTCCTGCGGGCATCTACAAGGTCGTACTGACCTACAGTCCGAAGTTCAGCCCGAAGTATGGCGGCAAGCCTATTCCGCTGCTCGTTGCCGTTCTGAATTTCGAGGGCGTCCGCATTCATTGGGGGAATACCGCCGAAGACACAGACGGCTGCATTTTGGTCGGGGATGCACCGACGCCTGATTTTTTGGGGCAGAGCCGTGTTGCGTTTGACCGCTTATACGCGAAGCTGGCTGGCGCGACAGAGATCTTGCTTGAGATCCGGGAGGCAGAATGAACTTCAAGGCTATAGGGGCGATGCTGAGCATTGTCCCGTCATGGTGCTGGTGGTTGTTGTTCGCGCTGGCGATCTTCCTCGCGGGGGATCTGCGCGGCAGCAGTCGTAAGCAGGCGGCTTGGGATAAAGCCGACGAAGCGCGTAACGAGCTCGTGCGAGAGGTCGGACGGGCGCAAAAGTCGGTGGTCAAAAACACGGAGATCGTCTACCGCGATTTCCTTCAACGAATCTATGTGCAGGGGGAATCAAATGAAAAGCGGGTATCCGAATTTATTACTGATGGGGATGATCAGCGTTACGGCGTCAATGCTGGCTTTGTCAGGTTGTACAACGCCGCCTGGAGTGGTTCCGATGCCGGACCTTCCGCCGATTCTGACCGAGGACCCGCCGCCATTCCGTTATCTGAAATTGCCGCCACAGAGTCCCACAACGCCACCAGTTGCCTCGGATGGCAAAAGATTGCCATCGGACTGAGGGAGAACTATCAGAAGCTCCAACAGGCGCAGAAAGCGCCTTAGCGGATTCATGAAGAAGTAAAAGACAGAGCGCCCGCTCCGATTGCGCTAACAATCGGGACGGGCCTCAATGCACTGATGCGACCAGTGAATCAAGCAAAGGCTACTGCCACCTCGCGAGGCGGGCGTATCCTAGCACAACTTACAGGTTCACTATGGCAACACCAACACCAATCATCCCTTGGCTGGGCGGCAAACGTCGCTTGGCAGACATCATCCTTCCTCGCTTTCCCGCGCACGACTGCTACGTCGAGGTCTTTGCGGGCGGAGCGGCATTGTATTTTTTGCGGCCGCAGGCGAACGTAGAAATTATCAATGACATCAACGGCGATCTGATTCGACTCTACCGGGTGATCAAGCACCACATGGAGGAATTCTATCGGCAGTTCAAGTACGCGCTGAGCTCGCGTGAAATGTTCAAGTGGATTCAGGACACGCCCCCGGAGACGTTGACGGATATTCAGAGGGCGGCGCGCTTCTTCTACTTGCAGCATTGCTGCTTCGGCGGGAAGGTCGATAATCAGTCATGGGGAACGCGGACAAGCGCGCCTCCGGTGAATTTCTTGCGCATCGAGGAGATGCTGTCTGCTGCGCATTTGCGTCTGTCATCCGCTTACATCGAGAACGTCGACTGGATGAAATGCATGCAGACCTACGACCGCGACCATACTTTGTTCTATTTGGATCCGCCGTACTTTGAGACGGCGGGTTACGGCGTCGAGTTCGGAGTCGAGGAATACGTGAAAATGGCGGCGTTGATGAGGGGGCTGAAGGGAAAGGCGATTCTGAGCATCAACGACCATCCGCGGATTCGCGAGATCTTCGGTGGCTTTCAGTTGGAGGAAGTGAAAATTGATTATCAAGTTGGCGGCGGGGGCAAGGCAGTGCGCCGGACTGAGCTGATTATCTACAGTTGGGACCGCGAAGCGGAACCTGCTGGCCTGTTCTGACGGGATAGTACGTGCGGGCGTCTGCGAGTGCAGATGTCCGCACTTTTTTTACGTCTGTCGAACGCTGGTATATACTGGATATTCATACAGTATAAGTTTCTGCCATGAAAGTTGCTATTTATCAAATGCGTAGGCATGGAGTTCGCATCCCGAAGCACGCGCTCTCACGCGAGGTGGCGCATGACGGGGAGCTATCCATCAACACGACTCAAGATAACCGCCTGAATCGCGTATCGAAGACGGCGAAGCTCGTGAGTACGTACGACACTACCTACGAGCTGATGGACGTCGATATCCTCTGGGCAACCGATGATAATTTCGTCCTGTCCGGCTTCGAGCAGTACAAGAACGGGGCAGGTGAGATTGTCGACTATGCGCAGTCTTGGCTATGCCTCCTTGGTGTAGGGCGGCGCTTGAAGACTGAAAGCGAGCTCTACGAAGAGCAGCAGGCGCGAAGGAACAAAAAGTCGACAGCGCCGGAGCCGTTCCTCGATTGGGCGGCAGCGTCGGCAAGAGTGCGAGGCGGATAGCGGAAATCTTTTTGGGCGGATGGCATCATATGAACCTCTGACAGGAGGTAGCGGCAATGTGCATCGACTTTAATGGGGCGACCGAAGAGGAAATTCTCGAAATGATCGACGGGCTCGATGTCGACGATATCGAACCGATGTCGTGGCCGGGCGAGACATGGCAAGACGATCCAGCCCCGATTGTGCGAGCGGTCGACGGCAAGCCGCAGTTGATTGTCGGGACTTATGGTTTCCGCCCGCGCAGCAAGTTCAAAGAGGGTGACAAGTTCTATCCCACCATGAATGCGCGTGCGGAGACTATCGGCGAGTTGCGCACTTATTCCAAGGCTTGGCGCGAGGGCCAGCTTTGCCTCCTGCCCACTAGACGGTTCTACGAGCCGAATTGGGAGACCGGCAAACATGAACGATGGGCAATTGGGATGGCGAACGATGCGCCGTTCTGCGTGGCGGGAATGTGGAGGCAGTTAAGAGACGAGGGCGGCGGCTTTCACTTTGCATTTACTCAGATCACTATCAATGCAGCCGATCACCCTCTAATGAGCCGGTTCCATAGGCCGGGAAAAGAGAAGCGCAGCCTGGTGATTGTGCCGCGCGATTCTTATGACGACTGGCTTACCTGCAAGGATCCCGAATTTGCCAGATCAATGCTTGTTCCGTACCCGGCTGAGCTCATGAAGGGCTGGCCAGCGCCGAAGTCGTCGAGTCGATCGGCTGCCGAATCTTCGTTGTTTTGACAGCCGGCTAGTAGTGTCGATGCGGTCGGTTTAGTCGTCGTCCTCGGTAAGGGTCTCGTCCCAGTTCTCGATGTGCGCGCCTGCCATGCTCCATGTATCTGATTCGAACCAGCAGTTGAATACTTTTGCGGTGGGCGATAGTTGGGCGGAGATCTGTCTAAGTAAATGAATGACTGTCTGGCGGTCATGCGCCGAGCGTAAGCCAATGTACACTTCTGCAATCGCTTCTCTGCGAATAGGTAGTAGATGCGTTGTGCCACCATACGCCCACAGCTCACCCGGCAAAACAGTGCCGCCAGCGGCGCTGATCGCATCGACGCGTTTAACGACGCGAACCTCCTCCTCGTAGTGCCATTCGGCGCTTTTATACAAGAACATTCGTTGAAGCGCTTCGAGATACTCAGGGGAAAAGGCTTGAAGCTGGCCGCCGCGTACCACGTCATCGGTCGACCTCAGATACGAATGTCTCGGTTTGGAGAGCGTGTAGATTACGCTCCCATACTTGGCGGGTAAAACGCATCGCGTTTCGTCATTTAAGTCTGTTGCATCGAGCTCGATGCCGACGACTATGCCTGTATGGTTCTTTGCATAGTGCGACCACATGATCGGACTTAATGGATTGCGGGTTAGTGATAAAACGCCGTAGTTTGCAGCAATTGCGAATCGCAGGTTGAGGCCGCGATATGGGTCGCTCTCGTCGCCGGGGTGCGCGGAAGCGCTTGACTCTGATGGGTCATTTAGCGCTGACATTTGAGTGAACCCTAGCGTCGCCGACGTCAGCAGCTTCATCGCAGAATCGAGTTGCATATACTTGTATAGCACCATCTTGTTTCCCTCCCCCTTCGAAGAAGTGCTACGCCGCGAGCTGAAGGCGTCCGGTGTTAGCCTCGATGACGAGCTTGTCGATATAGTCGGACCAATCCTGCATCATGGCCGTGCGCTCGGCGAGAAACTTTGCGCGATCATAGGCTTTGTCGGTCTTGTCTTTCTTGACGTGCGCCAGTTGCAGATCCGCGACCTCGAATGAATAGCCGAGCTCTTGCATCAAGACGCCCATGGCGAGTGAGCGGAACCCGTGGCCGGTCATTCGCCCTTTGTAACCAAGACGCTCTAACGCTTTCAGGACTGCATTGTCGGACATATGCTCCTTCGGCTTACGCTGGTTCGGAAAAATGTAATAGCTGCGCCCTGTAAGGGCCTGTATCTCGCGTAGGAGCTCGATGCACTGCCTGGACAGTGGAACCACGTGGTCGCGCTTCTTCTTCATGCGCTCGCCGGGGATGATCCATTGTTCTTTTTCGAAGTCGATCTCATGCCATGGTGCGGCGATCAGTTCGGTCGTACGAACGAAGGTGCGCATCATCAGCCAGAATGCGACGCGTGTTGCCAGAAACATGCGGTGCGGCGTCGTAACGACCGTCCGTATGAATTCCGGGAACTCTTCGACCTCGATGGAGGCAAAGTGTCCCTTGACCGGCACCTTCAGCACGTCCTTAAGCGAGTCAGCGGGATTCATCGTTATGTGACCGCACGCGATGGCATAGTTAAACACGCGTGAGCAGATGCCGCGTGTACGAGACGATACTTCCAGAGCGCCGCGCTCCTCAATCTTTCTGAGTGCCTTCAGGACCTGCTGCGGAGTGATCGACGAGATCGGCGCGGATCCGAACTCCGGGAAGATGTCTGTTTCTAGTCGATGGATATTGTCTGAAGCGGTGTTGTCTGCCCAATCGTTTCGTTTGACCTCATGCCATTCGCGGGCCGTGAGCTCGAAGGTCTGTTGCGCGGCGGTGAGCTGCTGTGCCTTGGCAATCTGTTTGGCGACGTTGGGGTCGATGCCGTCTTTGAGCTTTTTGCGAGCGGCTTCCCAGATCTCGCGAGCCTCTAACAACTTGACGCCGGGATAGACGCCCATGTTAAAAGACTTTTGCTTCCCTGCGAAACGATACGCACCAATCCAGTATTTGCTGCCATTCGGATGCACCAAGAGGACGAGGCCCCGGCCATCGGATAGCTTGTATTGTTTTTCAGTGGGCTTTGCGTTCTTGCAGGCGGTGTCTGTAAGGGCCATGGTGCGAAATGTTGGTTAAAGAAATTAGGCCGTTTTTTTTGACCAACGGATTAACCATCATTTTCGCTGGCTGCTAACGAACGGCAACGAACGATAATAAACTAAAAAAGCCGGGTTCTCATAGAGAGAACCCGGCTTTCTGAACGTTAGCGAACACTAACGAACGTGTTCTTGGCGGAGACGGAGGGATTCGAACCCTCGATACAGGTTTAAGCCCATATGCTTCCTTAGCAGGGAAGTGCCTTCGACCACTCGGCCACGTCTCCACGCTGTAGACAGATACTGCGCTGCCTCAGCAAAGAAGTTCCGCATAATATCTTTTCATGCGGATTTGGTCAATGAAACTCTGCAATTTTGAAGGAATTATTTTTCCATCCGGCAGAATTTCAAAGACGTATGCTACGGCTTACTTACCGCGCACTTGTCGCTTACTTGCCATTTTCCAGATCAAAGGCCTTATGCAACGCGCGTACGGCCAGTTCCATGTATTTTTCGTCGATCAGGACCGAGATCTTGATTTCGGATGTGGAAATCATCTGGATGTTGACGCCTTCTTCGGACAGCGTGCGGAACATTTGCGATGCGATGCCGACGTGGCTGCGCATGCCGACGCCGACCACGGAGACCTTTGATACCTTGGTGTCGCCGACGATGCTGGCGGCGCCGATGTGGGCCTTGACGCTGGCGTTCAGGACTTCAACTGCCTTGGCGTATTCGGCGCGCGGCACGGTGAAGGTGAAGTCGGTTTTGCCTTCGACGGACTGATTCTGGATGATCATGTCCACTTCGATGTTGGCGTCGGCGATGGGGCCGAGGATCTGGTAGGCGATGCCTGGACGATCTGGTACGCCGAGTACGGTGATCTTGGCCTCATCGCGGCTGAATGCGATGCCGGTAATGGTTGCTTGTTCCATCTTGGTGTCTTCCTCAAACGAAATCAGTGTGCCGGACTTGGTTTCTTCTTCCAGCGACATTAGTGGGTCGGTCAGCGATGACAATACGCGCGTCGGCATCTTGTAGTTGCCGGCAAATTCAACCGAGCGGATCTGCAAGACCTTGGAGCCCAGGGATGCCATTTCCAGCATTTCTTCAAACGTCACGGTGTTCAGGCGGCGTGCTTCGCTGACTACGCGCGGATCAGTGGTGTAGACGCCATCGACGTCGGTGTAAATCAGGCATTCTGCCGCTTTGATGGCAGCAGCAACTGCTACAGCCGAGGTGTCGGAGCCGCCACGGCCCAGCGTCGTGATGTTGCCGTCGGCATCAACGCCCTGGAAGCCGGTAATGATGACGATCTTGCCTGCGTTCAGGTCTTTGCGCACCTTGGCGTCGTCAATCGAGCGAATACGGGCTTTGGTGAAAGCGGAATCGGTCTTGATCGGCACTTGCCAGCCGGCGTAGGAGACGGCTTCTTTGCCGATTGCCTGCAGCGCCATTGCCAGCAGAGCAACGGAAACCTGCTCGCCCGTGGAGGCCAGCATGTCCAGTTCGCGGGAATCGGGCTGGGCCATAATTTCCTTGGCCAGACCCAGCAAGCGATTGGTTTCACCAGACATTGCGGAAGGAACAACAACGATCTGGTGGCCTGCGTCGTGCCACTTGGCAACGCGCTTGGCGACGTTCTTGATGCGCTCTGTCGAGCCCATCGAAGTGCCGCCGTATTTGTGAACGTATAAAGCCATAGGAAAGGTAGGTCTGAATTGCGTGACTGAGTACTGCTATTGGCGCTGCTATTTGTTGCCGGGATTGCCAGAATCTGCACAAAAGGCCGGAGGAAACAAACCCTCAACTTTACAGGCAGAGGCTCAAAATAACAAGCAAAAGGCACTGAAAATGGGCGTTTTCGGGCGATTCCGGGGCGGTTTTACGGAATTTGATGCAGAAGGGAAATGCGCAGGAGGATGTTGAACACGCCATCCACCATGGTGCTGCCGTGTGGCAGTCCGACCAAGGTAGACGGTGGTTGCGGGCGGAGCCGCAGGATTGCTTGCTGCTTACAGCGAGTAACGCAGGGTACTGATTAAATTAAGCACCGGCGTAGACGCTGCTGTCGATAGCCGACTTCGATTGGCTGACGACATCCGAACGTGTCAGCGGGCTGCGCGCCTGGATGACGATCGGATAGTTGTTGCCGTTGGTGATCAGGCCTTGGGCTTGAGCTTGTTGCAGTTCTGCAGTCACTTCAGCGCGAGTCTTGGTCGACACGAACTTGGTTTCTGGTGGAAATGGCGATTCGGCCATGGCGGCGCCGGCAGCGGCAAAGAGGACGATAGCGGCAGTGATTTGCTTGGTGTTCATGGTAATTCTCCCTATAACAGTAAATGAAAGTTGCACGTCGATGAGCGGGTGATTTGGCTTGTGACTGCATGTCCGTCATCGATGGAGCAAGTGTATCTATTGCTTAGGTCGAGAAAAATGGGTTTAATGGCAATGCACTATTTCGATTAAAGAAACAATCAGGGGCTTGAAATGGATCGCTTGCACTCAATGAAAGTGTTTGCCAAGGTGGTTGAGCAGGGGAGTTTTGTCCGGGCGGCAGAAATCATGTCGCTGTCGAATGCGGTGGTGACGCGTTATATCGTCGATCTGGAAAACCACCTCGGCACGCGTTTGCTGAACCGCTCGACACGTCGTCTGTCGCTGACGGAGTCGGGGCAGGCTTTCCTGGAGCGCGTCCGGCACATTCTGCCAGAAATTGAAGAAGCCGAAGCGATTGTGGCGATGGAGACCAAAAAGCCGGCCGGGACGCTCTCGCTTTATTCGCACGTGAGCTTCGGGCAGGGACAACTGGGCAAGTTGCTGCCGGAGTATTCGAAAACTTATCCTGATGTGATGCTCGATATCACCTTGTCCGAACGCACCATGGACCTGGTCGAAGAAGGGATGGATATTGGCTTTTTCAGCAGCTTGCAGAAGTTTGACGCCAGCATGGTGGTGCGCAAGATCGGCGTGGCCGAAGTGGTGCTGTGTGCTTCGCCGTCTTACATCGCCAAGCACGGCGCGCCGGATACGCCGGACGATCTGACGCGCCACGCGTGCCTGAATTTTTCACATGAGCATTTGCGCCATTACTGGCACGTCAAAACCGATGAGGGGATTCGCGACATCCCGATTACCAGCAAGCTGGTGTCCAACAGCGCCATCCTGCTGCGCGACTTTACACTGGCAGGCATGGGCATCACGATGCGGCCGTCTTTCAGTCTTGGCGACGATCTGCGCTGCGGCAAGTTGCAGCGGGTGCTGGCGGATTATCAGATGGGGCAGGTTGCGGTGATGATGGCCTATCCGAGCCGACGTTTGCTATCGGCCAAGGTGCGCAGTTTCGTGGACTTCATCATGGAGAAATTTCCGCAGCCGGAGTTGGATCCCTGGCTGTAATAGGGATAGCACGGACAACACGGACCGGCTTCAGTCGGCGTCGGAAAGGGCGTTGAGCCGCTTTTGCAGATCGCATTCCTGCCAGCTGCGGCGTTCGTCGCTGCTATGTGCTTCGCGTTCCAGTTCTTCCCCGGTTTGGGTCGTCAGCGCTTGCAGCAGACGCTCCGACTGGCGCGTATCCGGCTCCATGGCGCCGAAGAAGCTGACCGTTGATCCTTGTTGCATCAGCAGGGTCGGGAAGTTGTCGATGTCGAGGTCGCCCACGAGGTCGGCCTGATCTTCGATATCGATCCAGACGAAATGGTGCTCCGGGCGACGTTCCGCCCATGCAGAAAAATTGACAGCATATTCGCGGCAGCTGCCGCACCAGCCGGCGCACAGGCATGCGACAACCCACTTGCCGCTGCGCAGGGCGGCGGCGAGCTCTTCACGATTGTTGTTGGAATAAATCTGATAGGACATAAGGCGGCCTATTCTACTCCGGATGCAAAAAACCGGCGCAAAGGAGGGCAGTGCAGCAATTCAGCCCCGAAAAGTGATTTTCTCGCAAGGCCGGCTCTGTCCCGGCGCGGTAAAATAGCGGGATGTCTATCATTCTTGCCATTGAAACCTCCACCGAACTCGCCTCAGCCGCTTTGCTGCATGGCGACGAACTGATCGCCCGCGAATCGCTGGGCGTGCAAACGCATTCCGAAACCATTTTGCCGATGATTCAGCAATTGCTGGCCCAGGCTGGTATTGCCTTGTCGCGCTGCGATGCGATTGCTTTCGGCGTCGGTCCAGGTTCCTTCACCGGCGTGCGCACGGCTTGCGGCGTGGTGCAGGGACTGGCGTTCGGCAGCGACTTGCCGGTGATCCCGGTGGTTACGCTGGAGGCGATGGCGCAAGCGTGTTTCGAGACCGCGCAGTCGGCTGATGTGCTGTCGATTCTCGATGCGCGCATGGGCGAAGTATATTGGGCGCAATATCGCCATCACGCCGAGGGCTGGCAGATCGTGGTGGAGCCGACTTTGTCGGCCGCTGTGGACGTGCAGGCGCAAGGTGCCGTGCAGGCTTGCGGCAATGGATTGAAGGCTTACGCGCAGGATTTTTCCGCGCAGGCATTTGCAGCGACCGGCATGGCGCAATGGATGCCGCATGCGTCGCAGGTCGCAACGCTCGGCGCCAAGGCTTTTTCGCAAGGACGGATGATTCCATTGCAGGATGCGCAGCCGCTTTACCTGCGCAACAAGGTCGCGCTGACGACTGCAGAGCGGCAGGTACGTGATTCGGGAAAAAATCTGGCGAAAGGTGCGGCGTGAACGACGCCTTGCTGCACACGCTGGAGAGCAAATTCGGCAAGCTGGAGTTCGGGACCATGCAAGTTGCCGACATGGACGAGGTGGTGCAGATCGAGGACCAAATTTACGCGCATCCCTGGACGCGCGGCAACTTCCTCGATTCGTTATTCAGCGGTTATCAGACGCAGACCATGCGCGATCCGTCCGGGCGGCTGCTGGGATATTTTCTGGTGATGGAGGCGGTGGATGAGGCGCATCTGCTCAACATCAGTGTGGCAGAAGATGTGCAGGGTGAGGGTTTTGGACGCTTGCTGCTGGATTGCGCCGTCGATCTGGCGCGCAAGCACAAGATGACGATCATGCTGCTGGAAGTGCGGGTGTCTAACCTGCGCGCGCTGCATGTTTATAAACGCTATGGTTTCGTTGAAATCGGCCGCCGCAAGAATTACTACCCGGTCGATCAACATACGCGCGAAGACGCGATCGTGATGAGTTTACCGCTATGAGTCAGCATACATTGGCCGCTTCGGCCCGGGTATTGGAAGAAATCGGTGTCGGCCCCGTCTGGGTCCGGCGGCATCTGCCTGTCGAAGCCGTCGACGCTGTGGCAATGGAAGAGGCTGTGCCGGCAGAAGTTGCGCAGGCATCCGCAGCAGCACCGGTAGCGGTGGCGTCGCCGGCATCTGTGCCGGCCGCGCAGCCGGAGCGCGTCATTGTTTCCAAACGCGACGCCATCCTCGCTGCTGCGGCGGCCATTCAGCAGCGCCCCTCTGCGCCCGCACAGCCATCTTCAGCAGCATCGGATGACGGTCTGCCGCCATGGCTGAGTGAGATGGATGGCGCCGACATGGTCTCGGGCGGCTTCATGCCATATGACGACGAGGAGGATGACGAGCCGGTAGTGCGGATTAATCCCGCCATCGCCACGATGGATTGGGGCAAGCTCAAGGAAACTGTCGCCGATTGCCAGCAATGCGGTCTGTGCAAAGGGCGCAAGAAAACGGTGTTCGGTGTCGGCGACGAAAAGGCCAAATGGCTCTTCATCGGCGAAGGTCCGGGGCGCAACGAGGATATGCAGGGTGAGCCCTTTGTGGGTCCGGCCGGCAAGCTGCTGGACAACATGCTGGTCGCCATGGGGCTCAAGCGCGGTGAGAACGCCTACATCGCCAACATCGTCAAATGCCGTCCCACCGACGAAAACGGCAAGGACCGTCCGCCGTCGCCGCAGGAAGTGGCATCGTGCATCCCGTATCTGCAACGCCAGATTGATCTGATACAGCCTACCGTGCTGGTCGCGCTGGGCAAGACAGCGGCCTTGTCGCTGCTGGGGCTGGACCCGGCAACGCCGGTCTCGAAATTGCGCGGCACCGTCCATCGCTATCGCGACTTGCCGCTGGTTGTTACCTACCACCCGGCTTACCTGTTGCGGCAGCTTGGCGACAAGAGCAAGGCCTGGGCCGATCTCTGCCTTGCCATGACCACTTATGCCGACACTACAAACGCAAACTGAGCAGTCTCTCGAATCAAGCAGCCGGGCCGCCTCGTCCGGCCGGACCTATCAATCGCAGTTTCATGAACGCTGGGGCAGTTTGCGCGATCCGCATGTGCGCGCACTGGCCTGGCTGCTGGAAGCCCCCGATCTGCTGGACGTGCATGCCGCGCGCTGGAGCGGTCGCATCGCGGCGCTGGGGCCGCTCAGCGAAATGGACATCACCTGGCTGCATGCCCTGGATCGTAATCCGCGTGCCCTGTATATGCTGATCAACGCTCAGCCATCGGCGCGACTGGGACGTTATGCCGAGAAACTGCTGACCTTTTATCTGCAGCAAGCGGGACGGCTGATCGCGCACAACGTACAGGTTCGCAACGGCCCGAACGACACCATCGGCGAGTTCGATTTTCTGGTACATGACGAAAATCGCACCGGCGCCGTACATTGGGAATTTGCGACCAAGTTCTATCTGCTGGAATCGCATCAGGCACAGATGCAGGCCGAAGCCTTCGTCGGGCCAAATCTGGCGGACTCGCTGGGCGCGAAGATGGACAAGATCATGCAGCAGCAACTGAAGTTGGCGGAGCACCCGGCTGCCGCTCAGTATCTGCCGCAGCCGGTGACGCATGCGCAGGCGCTGGTGAAGGGATGGCTGTTTTATCGTGATGCCGTTGCTGCCGCCACATCGTTGCCGGCAGGGTTGGGGATTGCCCCGGCGCATTGCCGTGGATTCTGGTGCGAACTGTCCGCCTTGGATTTGGCGCTCGCCGAGCACTATCTGGTGCTGCCGCGCCTCGAATGGCTGGCGCCTGCGCGTGCACCGGCTGCAAAGGCGTTGTCGGCGCATCAGCTGCATGAAGCCGTCTCTATGTGTTTTGCCGAAACCCTGGCGCCGGTGATGATCGCCGTCTGTGATCGACACGGCGATATCGTGCTCGAGCGTCACCGCGGTTTTATCGTGCCGGATGACTGGCAGGAGAAGGCGGCGCAGCGTGTGCAGCATGCTGTCGTCAAATACTGAGGGCGCCGTCCTCATTTTGGGAGCGAGACTGAAAAGCAAAAAAGCGCGTTTGAAGACGCGCTTTTTTACTTTTGAGGCAAGAAATGCAAGAAATGGATCTATCCCATCATTGCAGATCCGGACGCAATAAGAGCAATGTCGCCGGTGGAACCGGGCCCTGCAACGAGCAGGCAATGCGCGTGCCGGGATACGCTGCCTGGTCGGACTTGTCGATGATCAGGATGCGTTCTGCCGTGTCCGTCGGCATGCCGTGAAAACTGGATGGATTCGACATTCTGCGCCAGTTGGTGCCGTCCCAACGATCAAGCCGCACATACGCGCCATCCTTGTCGGCGCGCAGGCGTTTGAGTTCGGGCAGGCGCAGCGACAGGATGCGAAAGGTTTCTCTCGGCGACAGCGGAGTGAAGAAGCCCCACCAGTAGTTCGGGCTGCTCGCGGTTCCCAGTGTCATCACTTCATCGAAGTAGCCGCTGACGGGCAGATTAAGCATGGTCGGGTTGTTTCTGGCCGCGACGAAGTGCTTGTCCGGAGAGCCGCGATCGGGAACCAGGATATTGCCGATGTCGCCCCTGGTGGCAATCGGCCAGTGTGGTGAGAGTTCGTTCTTGTACTGACCGGCGATTTTGAACATCGCACCGTCGCAGTTGGCGAAGGCTTTGAGCAGTTCGTCGGGCGCGGCTTTTTGTCTGGCGGCGGGATCGGTTACTGCCTGATCTTTTTTATCGTTGGCGCGATCAACGATCCGCTGCGCTTTTTGCTGCTGGCGCTCCAGTTTCAATTGCCGTTTGGCGGCGCGTTCTTCCGGTGTGGCGCAGGCGCCGAGCAGGGCAAGAAGCGAAATGGACAGCAGCAGTCGTTGTGTAATTTGTGCAATATGCGGCAGGGGCATGGTTCCTCTGTTTTTGTTGTGGCAGAAACGGTGCGATGCTGCTGGTGTTGCCATAGACCGGGAGAAGTCCCCACTTCACCCGGAGGGCAAGTCGATCAGTCGGACAATCTTCAGTGCTTGTGCTCGCCGATCAGGGCCAGCGAATCGTGGTCGCGCTGATTGGCTGCGTGACGGCGCATGATCAGATACATGATGCTGGCGACGAACACGCCGAAAATGATGATCACGATGTTGACATTGAGATTAAGCCTGACCATCAGCGCATACAGCACCAGCATGGTCAGTACGGACAGGTTTTCATTAAAATTCTGTACCGCAATGGAATGGCCTGCGCTCATCAATACGTGGCCGCGGTGCTGCAGCAGCGCATTCATCGGCACCACGAAGTAACCCGACAGCGCGCCGATGATGATTAGCAGCGGATACGCGATCCAGATTGAGGTCACCATGGTCATGGCCATGACGACCAGGCCCATGATGATGCCCAGAGGCATCACGGTCAGCGACTTGCGCAGAGGGACGAAACGCGCTGCGCCAACGGCGCCCAGCGCCACGCCGAGTGCCACGATGCCCTGCAGAATGGCGGCCTTGTCCAGCGCCATATGCAGGGACTTTTCGGCCCATTTCAGGACGATGAATTGCAGCGTGGCGCCTGCGCCCCAGAACAAGGTGGTTACCGCCAGCGAGATCTGACCCAACTTGTCTTTCCACAGCGTGGTGAAGCAGTTGGAAAAGTCGGCGATGAGTTTGATGGGGTTGTGCTGCTGATGGGCGTAACGGGCGCCGGTGTCGGGGATGTTGAGGTTGAAAATGGCGGCGACGATGTAGATGACGGTGATGACGCACAGGGCCGCTTCGGTCGGGGTATTGATACTGAAATCGAAAACCGGGAAATCAAACGCGAGCAGCACGGAGGCGATGTGCGGATTGACCAATGCGCCACCCAATACCGTGCCGAAGATGATGGAACAGACCGTCAGTCCTTCGATCCAGCCGTTGGCTGCGACCAGTTTTTCAGGTGGCAGCAGTTCGGTCAGGATGCCGTATTTGGCCGGCGAATACGCCGCAGCGCCGAAACCGACGACGGCATACGCAATCAGGGGATGAACGGTAAAGAACATCAATGCGCATCCGACAACCTTGATCAGGTTGGTGATGAACATGACCTTGCCTTTGGGGAAGGCATCGGCAAAAGCGCCCACGAAGGCTGCCAGCAGCACATACGACAGGACGAAGAACAATTTCAGCAGCGGCGTCATCCATGCCGGAGAGTGCATCTCCGCAAGGAGTGCAATAGCAGCAATAAGCAGGGCGTTATCGGCAAGCGACGAAAAAAACTGCGCCGCCATAATTGTGTAGAAGCCGCGATTCATCCGTATCCAAGATGTGACAAATTATCTCCGGCTTGCTTTATACCATGAAAAGATGACATGCCAGTGATAAGTATGATGGGTGAATATAAGGGCAGGAAGCGTAACCAGGAGCAATTCGGCTTTGGTGCATTCGCTTCATAGAAACAAGTTGGTCCGGTAAAATGAGTTCTTGTTCCCGAATGGCCCGATTTCTGTCGCTGCCATCGCGTTTGTATTCACAATCAGCCCTTTATTTGCCCTTATCTGCTTCCATGCCAAGACCAATCGTAGCCACCATTGACATTTCTGCACTACAACACAATCTCGCGGTCGCGAAGTCGCGTGCTCCTCGCGCCAAGGCGTGGGCGGTGGTCAAGGCGCAGGCATACGGCCACGGCTTGTCGCGTGCGGTACGCGCGTTTGCCGATGCAGATGGTCTGGCGCTGATTGAAGTCAACTACGCCGTGCAACTGCGCGAACTTGGCTGGAAGAAGCCGATTTTGCTGCTGGAAGGTTTTTTCGATGCGGACGATATTCCCGTCCTGGAGCAGCACCAACTGCAATTCGCCGTGCATTGCAATGAGCAGATTCAGATCCTGGAAGCTGCGAAGCTTGCTGCCGATACGCAATTTGACGTGCATCTGAAAATGAACAGCGGCATGAATCGCCTCGGTTTCAAGCCGGAAGCCTACCGTGCCGCTTATGAGCGGCTGCAGAAACTGGCCTGCGTGCGCAGCATCACCATGATGACGCACTTTGCCAATGCCGACGATGCATCCAATCCCGACTTGCCGCTGGCGGAACAGATCAAACGCTTCAAGGCAGCTACGCAGGGGCTGGCCGGTTCTTGCAGCGTCTCGAACTCCGCCGCAGATTTGCTGCACGCCGAGCTGGCGTATGACTGGGTGCGGCCGGGTGTGATGTTATATGGCGGTACGCCGGGTGGCGGCACTGCCAAGGACTTCGGCCTGCGTCCTGCGATGACGCTGGAAAGCGAGATCATCGCCGTGCAGGAAATCGGCCCAGGGGACGCGGTCGGCTACGGCAGCCGTTTTGTCGCGGACAAGCCGATGAAGATCGGCATCGTCGCCTGCGGTTATGCAGACGGCTATCCACGCCATGCGCCGAATAACACGCCGGTCGTGGTCGATGGCGTCAACACCGGTACTGTCGGTCGCGTCTCCATGGACATGCTGATCGTCGACCTGACCCACATTCCGAATGCCGGCGTCGGCAGCCACGTTGTTCTGTGGGGTGAGGCTTTGCCGATTGACGATGTCGCTTTTGCGGCTGGCACCATAGGCTATGAATTGATGTGCGCTCTGGCGCCACGCGTGACCGTGCGGGAAAAGAACTGACATGGCAAAGGCCAAAACCAACTACACCTGTACCGAATGCGGCGGCATCAGCAATAAATGGGCAGGGCAGTGCCCGGCCTGCGGTCAATGGAACACGCTGGTGGAAACGCTGGTCGAGCCGGCCGGCGCCAATCGCTATTCGAACCAGCATCAAGGCCTGGCGCAGACTGCGCCGGTGTTGTCGCTGGTCGATATCGAGGCAATCGACGTGCCGCGTTTCGGCACCGGCATTGAAGAATTCGACCGCGTGCTGGGCGGCGGCCTGGTGCCGGGCGGCGTGGTGCTGATCGGCGGCGATCCAGGGATCGGCAAATCGACACTCTTGCTGCAAGCGCTGGCAAATATTTCCAAACTCAAGCAAGTCCTGTACGTCAGCGGCGAAGAGTCCGGTTCGCAGATCGCCTTGCGCGCCAAACGTCTCGCAGTCGACGCCAAGGATCTCAAGCTGCAGGCCGAAATCCAGCTGGAAAAGATTTTGTCGACGCTGGCCGAACACAAGCCGGATGTCGCCGTCATCGATTCGATTCAGACTGTTTACTCCGATGCTTTGACCTCGGCGCCCGGCTCGGTGGCGCAGGTACGCGAATGTGCGGCGCAACTGACACGGTTTGCCAAGACCTCCGACACCACCATCATCATGGTTGGTCACGTTACCAAGGAAGGCGCCTTGGCCGGTCCGCGGGTGCTGGAGCATATCGTCGACACGGTGTTGTATTTCGAAGGCGACACGCACTCCAGTTTTCGCCTGGTGCGGGCGTTCAAGAACCGCTTCGGCGCGGTCAATGAGCTGGGTGTATTCGCCATGACGGAAAAGGGACTCAAGGGAGTCTCTAATCCATCGGCGCTGTTCTTGTCGCAGCACGACAGCCAGGTGCCGGGTTCTTGCGTCATGGTGACGCAAGAGGGAACACGTCCTCTGCTGGTGGAAATTCAGGCGCTGGTCGACAGTTCGCATGTTCCCAACGCGCGCCGCTTGTCGGTCGGTCTGGAACAGAATCGCCTGGCGATGTTGCTGGCGGTGCTGCATCGGCACGCCGGTATTGCTGCGTTCGATCAGGATGTTTTCATTAACGCCGTCGGCGGCGTGAAGATCACCGAGCCGGCAGCCGACCTTGCGGTGTTGTTGGCGATCAATTCGTCCATGCGCAACAAGCCCCTGCCGCGCGGCCTGGTGGTATTCGGTGAAGTCGGGTTGGCGGGCGAGATTCGTCCGGCGCCGCGTGGTCAGGAGCGCTTGCGTGAAGCGGCCAAGCTGGGCTTTTCGATCGCCATGATCCCGAAGGCAAATGCGCCCAAGCAAGAGGTCGAAGGATTGAAAGTCGTCGCGGTGGAGCGTATCGACGAAGCCTTGCAAAAAATTCGCAATATCGACGAATAGGCCCACGAATAAGCAGAAGAACCAAGCCATGAATAAGCGCCCTGGACCGGGCGCTTATTTTTTAGCTGTTGCCGTACGCAATGGTCATGGCAGATCGTAGGTCACAATGATCTGATTCATTTCGCCCTGCGCCGGTGGTCCCAGCGGGCCGCTTCCTTTGACCCGATAGTGCAGCGTGAATGGCTGAATGGCATCTTTGCCATTGAAGGCCACGGTGCTGCCACTGGCATTGTTGGTGACGTTCCAACAGCGTTGTTGATTATTCCAGCACAGCACGGCTTCAAATCCAACGGGTTTGCTCGACACGCCATAGCGCCAGGACACATTGCTGATCGTGCTGCCGGCGGGTAGAGGCGCATTGATCCTGAATGTGGTCTCGTAGTCGGCATTTTTCGCCAGGATGCTTGCGCCCATTGCGTCGGCTACGTAAGAGCCGCTGGGACGGTTGTGGTTCGGTGCCGGAGGGCGGTAGCCCGGCGCCGCCGCGACTGGCGCCGGACTTGTTGCAGCGGCAGGTAATTCGCCGATGGTCGGCGTCGTTGCCGGTTGTACGCTGAATGTGCGATCGACGCGCGCCTGAGCAAACGCCGTGGTACTGAAGCAGACCGCAACGAACATCAAGGCTGATCGGCCGGAACATCGCATCCTCATCATTCAGCTTACTTGCGCGGATGCGCGCTGCGTGGCGGCTGAGGGAAAATCATTTGCACTACCAGCCCGCCGCCTTCGCGATTGCGCAGGTGCAGCTTGCCGTTGTGGCGAATCACGATCCGGTTCACGATGGCCAGCCCGAGGCCGGAGCCGTTGGCCTGGCCGCGTGCGGTATCGAGACGGGTGAAGGGGCGCAGCAGGCGCTCCAGTTCGCTCTCCGGCGCACCGGCGCCATGGTCGGCGATCTCGACCTTGACGTTGTGGCCTTCCAGTTTGCACAGGATGTCGATATCTGCGACGTCGGTATCGGGCGTCTTGCCGTAGCGGCGCGCGTTCTCGATCAGATTGCCGATCGTGCGTTCCAGTTCGACGGTGTTGCCCATGATTTCCAGGCCCGGCATGATCGCTGTTGTGACACGGACTTCGTTCTGCCGTTTGCTGTGATTGGCGGCGTCTTCCAGCAGGCCGGACAGATCGACAGGCGTAAAACTGCTGCTGTCGAAGGGCTTGGCGTAGTCGAGGAACTGGCCGATGATGGCGTCCATCTGCGCCAGGTCCGAGTGCATGCCATCACGCGCTTCGTCGGATAGATGGGCCATTTCGACTTCAAGCTGCATGCGCGCCAGCGGTGTGCGCAAGTCATGTGAGATGCCGGCAAGGATCACGGCGCGATCGGATTCAATGCGGTTGAGATCTTCGACCATCTGGTTAAAGCTGCCATTGGCTTCCCTGATTTCGGTCGGCCCGGATTCCGGCAGCGGGTCAGGTTGCTTACCCTTGGCGATAGCGCGTGCAGCAGCCGTCAGACGCGCCAGCGGCTGGTTGATCAGCGTCGAAATGAAGACCGCGCCGATCAGCGACAACACCAGCGCAATCGAAGCCCATCCCAGCCATTGCAGGCTGGAAGTGCGATCGAGACGCCCGCGGTCAAGCATCAGCCAGTATTGATCTTCATCGATCTTGAAGCTGATCCAGAAGCCGTCGACATCGTTGACGCTCGATGAAAACTGCGTGTCGTCGCCCATCGATTGCTTGACGTAGTACTCGAGTTCAGGAAGGACAGGTGAGTCATCAGGCGGCGAAATCTTGTCCGATTTTTCCAATGGATAGATGCGGATGCCTTCGTTGCTGGCTAGGTCGAACAGAAGTTCGCGGCGCATTTCCGGCGCAGAGTGCGTCAGCGCCGCACGCGTGATCGTGACCACGGAAACGATTTGGGCCGCCAGCTGCTCTGCACGCGGACCGCGCTCGACCATGCGGAAACTGGCCACCCACGCCACCATGCTCGCAGTGATCAGGAAAGTCAGCAAAAAGAAGGTGCGCCAGAACAGTCCATTGCTGAACCATCGTTGGCGCGCTTGATCGCTCATAGTGTGAACCCCGGTCAACGGGCTTGAAGAATCCGACAGGCTTGGCAAGCGCATCAGCGCGGTTTGCCCTCAGGGATGAAGACGTAGCCGAGACCCCACACGGTTTGAATGTAGAGAGGATTTGCCGGATCGGGTTCGATCAGTTTGCGCAGGCGCGAGATCTGCACGTCAAGGCTGCGGTCGAATACTTCATACTCGCGGCCGCGCGCCATTTCCATCAGCTTTTCACGCGACAGCGGTTGGCGCGCATTGCGGGCAAAGACCTTGAGCACCGAGAATTCGCCCGTAGTCAGTGGCACGGTTTCGCCTTTTTTCTTCAGCGTGCGTGTGCCCAGATCGAGGACGAATTCGCCGAACTCGAAAGACTCCGGCGATTCTGAAGGCGCACCCGGCAATTCATCCGGACCCTTACGGCGCAGCACGGCGTTGATGCGTGCCACCAGTTCTCGAGGATTGAATGGTTTCGGCAGATAATCGTCGGCGCCCATTTCGAGACCGATGATGCGATCGACATCTTCGCCCTTGGCGGTGAGCATGATGATCGGCGTTTGATCGCCGGCGCCGCGCAAGCGGCGGCAGATCGCCAGACCGTCTTCGCCGGGCAGCATCAGATCCAGTACCAGCAGATCGTAGCGTTCGCGAATCCAGAGCTTGTTCATCGCCTGCGCATTTTCAGCCGTGACCACGTTGAAGCCCTGTTCGGTCAGATAGCGGCGCAGCAGATCACGCAGACGGATGTCGTCATCCACCACCAGGACTTTGGATTGGTGGGCCGGAGTAGCGGGGGAGCTTGTGTTGGTCGTATTCATGGCGTTATGGTAGCGTCTTCACAGAGATCAGCAACATGTAAGGAGCCAAAGATTACAAACTGTTACATACCTTACCTTAATCATCTTATACCATCCGGCCAAGCAACCTACACTGGGTACATCGATGAATGCACTTTGTCGTTGGTCCAAAATGTGGAAAAATGCCGTTATGGATATTGCAGTTTTTAAAAAACTTGGTGTTGCTGCAGCGTTTGTATTACTCGGCGCTACCGCCGCGTTTGCGCGTCCTCCCGAACCTGGGCGCGGAATGCCGAACCAGCCGACCGATTATCGCCATCAGGGCGGAAACGGTTTTGGCAGCGGTGGCGGGCGTCCGCCGCCTGATCAGGACGCCAACCAGCGTCGCGGAAAATTGAGCCCCGATGAGCGACGCGAATTGCGGCGTCAGATTGATGAAGCGGGGCAGGATATTTACCGCGTCAAACGTTGATATTCTTCTGATCTTACTTCTCTGAATAAAAAAGCCCGGACCTGATCGCCCGGGCTTTTTTCATTGTCGGCTGCTCACTGATGCGCGCGCTCAAGCCGACGTTCCAGGCGGTGTTGCAAGGCTTCGAAGCAGATGCTGAGAAACCAGTAAACCATGGCCGCCGCGATGTACAGCGGCAAAGGACGGAACGTCACCGCAATGATTTCCTTGGTCGACAGCATCAATTCCGTGACAGTGATGACGGACACCAGCGAAGTGTCCTTGATCAGGCTGATCAGGGTGTTGCTCATCGACGGTACGGCGATACGGATGGCCTGTGGCACCACGATATGGCGCAAGGTCTGGATGTAAGTCAGGCCGAGACTGTAACTGGCGCTCCATTGGCCCTTGCCGACGCCGAGGATGGCGCCGCGCAGGCTTTCCGACAGATAGGCGCTGGCGTTCAGGCTCAGGGTCAGTACGCCGGCCATGAGCGGCGAGAATTCGATGCCGACGCTGGGCAGGCCGTAGTAGACAACGAAAATCTGTACCAGCAGCGGCGTGCCGCGCATCAGGCTGACGTAGACGGCCGCCGGCCAGTGGACGAACTTCCACGGCACGATGCGCGCGACTGCCAGCAAAAATCCCAATACCAGGCCGCCGACCATCGAGGCCAGGGCGAACAGCAGTGTGTAGCCCGTGCCCTTGAGCATGATCGGCGCTGCCTGATGCAGCAAATCCCAAATTTCCATTTTTCGTCGACGCAATAAAAATATCCCCGCATTGATGCGGGGATATCGGTTTCAAGAGAACTCAGTGACTTATTGTGCGGCTGGGGGCTTGCTCACGTCAATGCCAAACCACTTGATCGACGCTTGCTTGAAGCTGCCGTCCTTCTGAATATCAGCCAGCGCCTTGTTCAGGGCAGCCTTGAATTGCGGGTTGCCCTTTTGGAACGGAATGCCGATCTTGTCGACTGTGCCGATAGGCGAGCCGCCCTTAAGCGGCAGATTTGCCGATTTCAGCAGGTAGCCAACCAGCAGGCTGTCATTCAGTGCAGCGTCGATGCGGCCGCTGGCCAGATCGGCCAGGTATTCAGGCGAACCTGGATAAGTTTTGACGTCGATGCCAGGAACACTCTTGGCTTTTTGTTCAAAATTGGTCCCCTGGCCCAGACCCAGTTTCTTGCCCTTCAGATCTTCCAGGCTGTTGAACTGGCGCTTTTCGTCCTTGCGCACGATCAGCTGTGCGCTCGACAGGGTGTACGGATCGGAGAAGTCGAATGCCTTCTGGCGCTCATCGGTGATGCCGACCTGATTGATGATGACGTCATACTTGCCGGCGCCCAGACCTGCCAGAATACCGCTCCATTCCGTCGTCGTGAATTCCGGCTTCAGGCCCAGCTTGGCTGCCAGCAACTTGGCGACATCGACTTCAAAGCCGGTCAGTTCGCTGGTCTTGGGATCTTTGAAGTTGAACGGCGGATAGTTGCCTTCCAGGGCGACTTTCAGCGTGCCGCGCGCCTTGACGGTATCCAGCAGGTCGGCAGCATGGGCGCCGACGGTCGCGCCAACGAGCAGCAGGCCGGCCAGCAACGGGGACAGTTTGCGGAGTGTTTTGGATGTCATTGTCTGTTCCTTTGGCGATATTTATATTGATCGGTGGAAATCCGATATGCGAGTAGCTTAATCGTTTTACAAGCTAAGACCAAAGACATCTATGTAAGAAGTTTATATGGCGAGGCTGGATAAAGACGATCTGGCGTCGTTGCATCTCCTTGCCGTGTTCTGGTACTCGCGCGTACTGTCTGTGTCGATACGCCTAGCCGGCTCGCCTTTTATTCAGCCTCTTGGCGCCCGGGTATTGCGCAGCGAGCATCAAAAGCGTTAAGCCTGCAACTGCTCCAGCGCTTCCTGCTGACCCAGCCAGTCTTCTTCCAATTGCTCCAGTTCCTTGGTGCAATACGCCTGGTCGGTGATCAGCTTCTTCAGTTCTTCCTTGTTGGCGGCGTCGTAGATGCTCGGATCGGCCAGTCGGGCGTCGATGACGGCCTTCTTTTCGTTGCATTTTGCGATCTGCTCTTCCAGCCGCTTGATGCGCGACTCGATCGGTTTCTTCAAACCGGCCAGGCGCTGGCGTTCTTCGGCGTCGAGGCGCTTTTGTTCGCGGCGATCGCCGACCGGAACAACGGTCGCAGTAGCTGCAACCGGCTCCGGTGCTTTCTTTTCGACCTTTTGTTCCACCTTCGGCTTGGACGCAGCGGCCTGGGCTGCTTCTGCAGCGCTGTTCTTGGCGGCCAGCTTGGTCTTGAACAGCCAGTCGCGGTAGTCGTCAAGGTCGCCGTCGAACGGCTGCAACTTGCCATCGGCGACGATCAGGAATTGGTCGGTGGTGGCGCGTAGCAGATGGCGATCATGGGACACCAGGACCAGCGTGCCTTCGAATTGCGCCAGCGCCATGGTCAGCGCTTCGCGGGTTTCCAGATCCAGATGGTTGGTCGGTTCATCGAGCAGCAGCAGGTTGGGGCGTTGCCAGACAATCAGCGCCAGCGCCAGACGGGCTTTTTCACCGCCGGAAAACGGCGCGATGCTGGACGACGCCATGGTGCCGTTGAAGTTGAAGCTGCCGAGGAAGTTGCGCAGTTCCTGCTCGCGCACGTCGGGCGCGATGCGTGCCAGATGCCACAGCGGCGACTCATCGTGACGCAGCATTTCCACCTGATGCTGGGCGAAGTAGCCGATCACCAGGCCCTTGCCGAACTGCGCAGTGCCGGCGATAGGATTGAGTTCGTTGGCGATGGTTTTGATCAGCGTCGACTTACCGGCGCCGTTGACGCCGAGCAAGCCGATGCGCTGCCCGGTCTGCAGCGAAAAGTCGATGCCGCCGACGATGACTTTTTCGCTGATGGCATAGGTTTCGGGATCTTCAATGCGATAACCGGCGTTGACCTTCTCCATGACCAGCAGCGGATTCGGCGCCGACAGCGGTTCGCGGAATTCGAATGAAAACTCCGCCGCCGCGCGCAGGGGCGCCAGTTCTTCCATCTTCGCCAGCGCTTTCATGCGGCTCTGCGCCTGTCTGGCTTTGCTGGCCTTGGCCTTGAAGCGGTCGATGAAGGAATGCAAGTGCGCACGCTGGCGCATCTGCTTCTCGATCATGCCGGCCGCCAGTTCCAATTGCGCCGCCCGCTGACGCTCGAATGCGGAGTAATTACCGGAGTAGCGCTTCAGCTTGCGTTCGTCGATATGCACGATCACGTTGACCACGCCGTCGAGGAAGTCGCGATCATGGGAAATGATGATCAGTGTGCCGGCATAGCGTTTGAGCCAGTCTTCCAGCCAGATGATGGCGTCCAGATCCAGGTGATTGGTCGGTTCGTCAAGCAGCAGCAAATCGGAGGGGCACATCAGCGCCTGCGCCAGATTCAGGCGCATGCGCCAGCCGCCGGAGAAGCTCGCGACCGGACGCTCCATTTGCTCCAGCGTGAAACCGAGGCCGATCAGCAATTGTTCGGCGCGCGAGCGTACCGTGTAGACGTCGGCATCAGCCAGCGCGCCATACAAGTCGGCGATACGGATGCCGTTTTCGGCGCTTTCCGGTTCGGCTTCTGCAGCCGCCAGTTGCGCTTCCAGGCGGCGCAGGGTGACGTCGCCGTCAATCGCATATTCCACGGCAGCGCGGTCAAGCGCAGGGGTTTCCTGGGCGACGTAGGCGACCCGCCATTTGGTCGGATAGTCGATGTTGCCCTGATCGGCATGCAGTTCGCCGCGCAGCATGGCGAACAGGCTGGATTTGCCGGCGCCATTGGCGCCGATGAGGCCGATCTTGTCGCCCGGGTTGAGCGTAACGTCGACATTCTCCAGCAGCGGCTTGACGCCGCGGGCCAGGGAAACTTGCTGAAAACGAATCATCGTGGAACTGCAATCAAAGAAGAAAAATCAGGTTGAAACGAAAGATAGGCGAAACAAAAACGACGCCGGCAACTAAGGCAGTAACTAAGGCAGTAACTAAGGCGGCAACTAAGCCAGATGCTGCAACTGGTCTGCCGTCAGCAGGAACACCATGTCGTCGCCGGCGCTGGTCGAGACCCAGGTCAGTTCCAGGTCAGGGAAGGCGGCTTCGGCGTAGGCGCGTTCGTTGCCGATTTCGACAATCAGCACGCCGTTTGGCGTCAGACGTTGCGCGGCGCCCTTGACGATCTTGCGCACCAGATCCATGCCGTCCTTGCCGCCGGCCAGCGCGATTTGCGGCTCCTGCAGGTATTCCTTCGGCAGCTTGCTCATCGAGTCGGAATTGACGTACGGCGGATTGCTGATGATCAGGTCGTACTTGCGTGCCGGCAGCTTGGTGTACAGATCCGATTCGACCAGATTGATGCGGCTGCCCAGTTCGTAATCCTCGACGTTGCGACGCGCCACTTGCAGCGCTTCGGCCGAGATGTCGACGGCGTCAACCTGCGCCTGCGGGAAGGCATCCGCCAGCAGGATCGGCAGGCAGCCGGAGCCGGTGCACACGTCGAGGATATTGGCGACTTGTGCGGGGTCTTGCACCCACGGCGAAAAGTGTTCGGGAATCAGTTCCGCGATGAACGAACGCGGCACGATCACGCGCTCATCAACGAAGAAGCGATAGCCGCCCAGCCAGGCTTCGTTGGTGATGTAGGCGGCGGGCACGCGGTCTTCCGTGCGGCGCATGATGACGCGCAGCAGATTGTCGATTTCGCCTTGCAGCAGGCGCGCATCGAGGAAGGGCTCCAATTGGTCCAGCGGCAGCTTCAGCGTGTGCAGGATCAGGTAGGCGGCTTCATCGAAGGCATTGTTGGTGCCGTGGCCGAAGAACAGCTTCTCGGTATTGAAGCTCGTGATGGCATAGCGCAGGATGTCGCGCACGGTAGCGAAATTGTTTGGTGTCATGATCGATATTCTCGGTCTGTACATGGATAAGGTCCTGCTCGGTTTGGTTTGCTGCTGTTGATCAAGGTTTACAGCAACAGGTTTTCCATGGTGCGGCGATAAATGTTTTTCAGCGGATCGATGTAGCGTACTTCGATGTATTCGTCGATCTTGTGGATGCTGTCGTTGGGCGGTCCGAACTCGATCACCTGCGGGCAGATCTGCGCAATGAAGCGGCCGTCGGAAGTGCCGCCGGTAGTCGATAACTCGGTGTCGAGGCCGGTTTCCGCCTTGATCGCCGACGACAAGGCATCGCTCAGGTTGCCGCGCGGCGTCAGGAAAGGACGGCCGCCGACTGTCCATTTCAGGTCGTAGTCAAAGCCGTGCTTGTCGAGGATGGCGTGCACACGTTGCTGCAAGCCTTCCACTGTGCTGGCGGTCGAGAAGCGGAAGTTGAAGTCGATCACGACTTCGCCGGGGATCACATTTGACGCGCCGGTGCCGCCGTGGATGTTCGACATCTGCCACGAGGTTGGCAGGTAGTATTCGTTGCCCGCATCCCATTGTTCGGCGACCAGTTCGGCCAGTGCCGGCGCCGCCAGGTGGATGGGATTCTTCGCCAGTTGCGGGTAGGCGATGTGGCCCTGGATGCCCTTGACCGTGAGCTTGCCGGACATGGTGCCGCGGCGGCCATTCTTGATCATGTCGCCCAGCTGTTTGGCCGACGTCGGTTCGCCGACGATACAATAGTCGAGTTGCTCGCCGCGTGCCTTGAGCTTGTCGCAGACGATCACGGTGCCGTCGGTCGCCGGACCTTCTTCGTCGCTGGTGATCAGGAAGCCGATCGAGCCTTTGTGATCAGGATGCGCGGCGACGAATTCTTCGACCGCGACTACCATCGCCGCAATCGAGGTTTTCATGTCGGATGCGCCGCGACCGAACAGCTTGCCGTCGCGTTGCGTCGGCACGAACGGCGGGGACTGCCATTTGTCGACCGGGCCGGTCGGCACCACGTCAGTGTGTCCTGCAAACGCCAGCAGCGGCTGTGCCGTACCCTTGCGCGCCCACAAGTTGGTGACGTCGCCGGACTGGATGGTTTCGCAGACGAAGCCAAGCGGCGCCAGCAGTTCAGCCAGGCGCGCCTGGCAGCCTTTGTCTTCCGGCGTCACGGACGAGAGGGCGATCAGTTCCTGGGTCAGGGCAAGGGTTTTGCTCATGATGAATCCGTGCAATCAGTTCTTGAAAATCTGTTGATAAAGGTCTGCGGTAAAGCCAACATGCGTGGGCTGGCCGCTGGCGTGCAGTACCGGGCGTTTGACGATGGAGGGCAGCTCGACGATCAGCGCCGTGGCGCTGGCGTTGTCGGTGATGCTGGCCTTGCGCTCGTCGGACAGGCCGCGCCAGGTCGTGCCTTTGCGATTGACCAGCGTATCCCAGGGGATGTCCTTGAGCCAGGCTTTGACCAGGCTGGCGTCGAGGCCTGCCTTCTTGAAATCGTGGAAGGTATACGCGACGCCGTTGGCATCGAGCCAGGTACGCGCCTTCTTGACCGTGTCGCAATTCGGGATGCCGTAGAGGGTTACTTGCGTGCTCATGGAGTTAAATCATCCTGTCGTACAAAAAGTGAGGCCGGCATCTTGCCGTGCCGGCCGTGATTCTTATCTTGCTGCAAACTCGCTGCAAACAAAATTGCCGGCGCAGGCCGGCAACTCGTAACGCTGATTAAGCGCCGCGCAGCAGTTCGTTGATCGATGTCTTCGAACGGGTTTGCGCGTCAACCTTCTTGACGATGATCGCAGCGTACAGGCTGTACTTGCCATCTTTCGACGGCAGGTTGCCCGGCACCACGACGGAGCCGGCCGGAACGCGGCCGTAATGCACTTCGCCGGTTTCGCGATCGTAAATCTTGGTCGATTGGCCGATGTACACGCCCATCGACAGCACCGAGTTTTCTTCGATGATCACGCCTTCAACAACTTCCGAACGTGCACCGATAAAGCAGTTGTCTTCGATGATGACAGGGCCGGCTTGCACTGGCTCCAGCACGCCGCCAATGCCGACGCCGCCGGACAGGTGGACGTTCTTGCCGATCTGTGCGGCGGAACCGACGGTGGCCCATGTGTCGACCATCGCGCCTTCATCGACGTAAGCGCCGATGTTGACGTAGGAAGGCATCAGCACGACGTTCTTGCCGATGAAGGAACCGTGACGGGCAACTGCCGGCGGCACCACGCGGAAACCGCCCTTGGCGAAATCTTCAGCTGTGTAGTTGGCGAACTTGGTCGGAACCTTATCGTAGAACTGCGGATAGCCGGGGATGCCGGAACCGACAGGCACGTTGTCTTCCAGGCGGAACGACAGCAGGATGGCTTTCTTGACCCATTGGTTGACTTGCCATTGGCCGACGCTTTGGCGATCCGCCACACGCAGGGTGCCTTCGTTCAGGCCGGCGATGACTTCCGCCACGGCGTTACGGATGTCGGCAGGTGCGGTCTTCGGCGACAGGCTGGCGCGGTCTTCCCACGCCTGATCGATGATTTGCTGAATGGATAGTGTCATCTTTTTAGATCTCAGTTGGACTCAGTTGAAAATAAATAAAACCGGGCGCGCGTTTCTTCGTGTGCTTGCACGCCGAAGAAGGCGTCCCGGGATGGCAGAGACGCTTAAGCGCCTGCCAGTTTGCGAGTGAAGGCGACGATGCGTTGCGCCGCTTCCAGGCATTCCTCCACTTCAGCGACCAGCGCCATGCGAATGCGTTGTTGGCCCGGATTGACGCCGTTGGCTTCGCGCGCCAGATAACTGCCGGGCAATACCGTGACATTATATTCGGCATAGAGGCGCTTGGCATATTCCGTATCGCTGATCGAGGTGAGTTTATCGACCTTGGCCCACAGGTAGAAGCTGGCATCCGGCAGGGATACATCCAGCACTTCCTGCAGCAGCGGCGTCACCTGGCTGAACTTCTTGATGTATTTGGCGCGATTTTCCTGTACGTGGGTTTCATCGTTCCAGGCGGCAATCGACGCATTCTGAATCGACGGGCTCATGGCGCCGCCGTGATAGGTGCGGTACAGCAAGAATTTTTTCAGGATCGCAGCATCGCCGGCGACGAAGCCCGAACGCATGCCGGGCACGTTGGAGCGCTTCGACAGGCTGGAGAAGGCGATCAGGCGATCGTAGCCGCGCCCCAGCTTGTGCGCCGCTTCGAGGCCGCCCAGCGGTGCTTCTTCCTTGAAATAGATTTCCGAATAGCACTCGTCGGAGGCGATCACGAAGCCGTAACGGTCGGACAGTTCGAACAGCTTCTTCCAGTCTTCCAGCGACAGTACGGCGCCGGTCGGATTGCCCGGCGAGCACAGGAAAAGCAGCTTGACGCGCGGCCAGACATCATCCGGCACCTGGCTGAAATCAGGTGCGAAGTTGCGCGCCGGATCCGAGTTGACGAAATAAGGCTGCGCGCCCGACAAATAGGCCGAGCCTTCATAGATCTGATAGAACGGATTCGGGCACATCACCAGCGCATCTTTTTGCGATGGATCGACCACGGTTTGCGTGAGCGAGAACAAGGCTTCGCGCGAGCCGTTGACCGGCAGCACCTGTGTGGCCGGATCGATTTTCGGCAAGTCGTAACGGCGTTCCAGCCAGCCGGCGATGGCGGCGCGCAGGGCTTCCGAACCAATGGTGCTCGGATACGATGCCAGGCCACCCAGGTTATCGGTCAGCGCTTGCTTGATGAAGGCCGGTGTCGGATGTTTCGGTTCACCGATTCCCAGGCTGATGTGACGATAGTCGGGGTTGGGTGTGACGTCGGAAAACAGGTTCTTCAGTTTTTCGAACGGGTAGGGTTGCAGCTTGTCGAGTAATGGATTCACGGAGGGATTTACGCAAGAAGAGCGCCAGTGGATGAGAACAGTTTCTGAAACCTCGCCATTATAGCGCCCAGCGTCGCTTTTCTTCGAGATGCGCCGTGGAGGATTGGCTAGTCGACAAGTGTTTCGTCAGTAATTTGTCAGTGTTGCGCTGCAAAAGCGACAATCGAATGATGGATACCGCCTTGTTCCCCGGATGTGCTTTCTGCAAAGTAAGTTATCGTCATCGGTCAAACAAGAAATCTCCCATTTAATTTGCTCGGAACGGAGTTGCAACAATGAAAACACTAAGGGCGAAACTGCTGCTGGCCTTGGTCGTCATGTGGATAGGCCTGCTGGTGCTGGCAGCATGGTCGGCGCTCAATACTCGCCAAAATATGATCCACGAGCGCGAAGCGGGTCTGAAACGTGTCGTCGAAACGGCTGAAGGCATACTCAAGAGCTATGCCGCCGAAGTCGCCGCCGGCCACACGACGGTCGAAGACGCCAAGAAGCATGCGTTGGCCCGGATTTCTGCAATGCGCTACGACAACGACAACTACATTTTCGTCTTCGACTCCAAGCCGGTGGTGCTGATGCACCCAACCAACAAGAGTGTGGTCGGCAAGAATGTCTCCGACCGCAAGGATAGCGACGGCAAGCTCTACTACGTCGAAATGGTCAAGGTCGGCAAGGCGCAGCAACGCGGCTTCGTCAACTACATGGGCCGTCTGCCGGGCGCCGACGACACCAACCGCACGGAGAAGGTCAGCTATCTGATTTATTACGAACCATGGGACTGGCTGCTGGTGTCGGGCGTGTTCCTCAATGACGTGCAAAGCGACTTCTATCAGAATCTCATGAAGCTGGCGGCGATCCTGATCGTCATCGGCGTGGTGGTGTCGGCGATGATGCTGGCGATCATCCGCAACATCACGCGCAGCCTCGGCGGCGAGCCGGCGTACGCAGTCGGGGTGGCCTCCGCTATCGCTTCCGGCGACCTGACCATGGATATCAAGACGCGTCCGGGCGACAAGCGCAGCCTGCTTTATGAAATGAGCGTCATGCGCGAGCGCCTGTCGACGGTGATCAGTGGCATCCGCACCGGCACCGAATCGATCGACACCGGCGCCAAGGAAATCGCCGCCGGCAATCTCGATCTGTCTTCGCGCACTGAGCAGCAAGCCGCGTCGCTGGAAGAAACCGCTTCCAGCATGGAAGAGTTGACCTCGACCGTGAAGCAGAACGCCGACAACGCGCGCCAGGCAGGGCAACTGGCGCATACCGCCTCCGACATCGCTCGTCGCGGCGGCGAAGTGGTCGGGCAGGTGGTCGACACTATGCAAGGCATCACGGAAAGCTCGCGCAAGATTTCAGACATTATCGGCGTCATTGATGGCATTGCCTTTCAGACTAATATTCTGGCACTGAATGCGGCAGTGGAAGCGGCACGGGCCGGCGAGCAGGGGCGCGGCTTTGCCGTGGTCGCCAGCGAAGTGCGCAGTCTGGCGCAACGCAGCGCGCAAGCGGCGAAAGAGATCAAAGATCTGATCGAAGTTTCCGTCACACGAGTGGACAGCGGTTCGGAGCTGGTGCAGCGCGCCGGTCAGACGATGGGCGAAGTGGTCGATGCGGTGCAGCGCGTGACTGACATCATGGGCGAAATTTCGTCGGCCACTGAAGAGCAAAGCAGCGGCATCGGCCAGGTCAACATGGCGATTACGCAAATGGATCAGACCACGCAGCAGAATGCAGCGCTGGTTGAGCAGGCGGCAGCGGCGGCCGGTTCGCTGGAAGAGCAGGCGCGTCGACTGAAGGAGGCGGTTGCTTTCTTCCAGGCCGGTGACATTGCTCCGGCAGCGCCGGCATTTGCCAGCCGTCCCGCGGTGAATGCGGTCAAGCCTGTTGCCAAAGTTGCTGCAGCACCGGTAGCCCGTAAGCCGGCGCCAGCGCCTGCTTCGGCGCCGACACGCAAGGCAGCTCCGGTTCGCGCATTGCCTTCCGCGAATGCAAAGCCGGCAGCGCCGAAGTCATCGGCCGGCGATGATGGCGATTGGGAAACGTTCTGATCAGCAGAAATTGTCTGAACATTGACTTTAATGTCTGACTTGAACGGCTTGCCAGAGTGATCGGGCAGGCCGTTTTTATTGATGGCCGCCGCGAGGGCAGCCTGACATGTGTTCGAGATGCGTTTGAGGTCTTGATTTCAGCGGTTTTCCCTCCCGGAATGTTATGATACCGGGCTATTGCGGGCGAATTTGCCTGCTTCCGTCAAACTCTGTGAAATTGTAGATAACGTGCGCTTAAATTCCATTAAATTGTCAGGATTCAAGTCTTTCGTCGATCCGATGAATTTCCAGGTGCCGGGGCAGTTGGTAGGTGTGGTAGGCCCTAACGGCTGCGGCAAGTCCAACATTATCGATGCGGTGCGCTGGGTACTGGGCGAATCCAAAGCCTCCGAGTTGCGCGGCGAATCGATGCAGGACGTCATCTTCAACGGTTCCACCAACCGCAAACCGGCCGGCCGCGCTTCGGTCGAACTGATTTTCGACAACGCCATGGGCAAGGCAGCAGGTCAATGGGGCCAATACGCCGAGATCGCCGTCAAGCGCACGCTCACGCGCGACGGTACGTCTTCGTATTACATCAATAACCAGGCGGTGCGCCGCCGCGACATTCAGGACATCTTCCTGGGTACCGGCCTGGGTCCGCGCGCTTACGCGATCATCGGGCAGGGCATGATTTCGCGCATCATCGAGGCGCGTCCTGAAGAGCTGCGCATTTTCCTGGAAGAAGCTGCAGGCGTGTCGAAGTACAAGGAGCGCCGCCGCGAAACCGAAAACCGTCTGCATGACACGCGCGAAAATCTGACGCGTCTTGAAGACATTCTGCGCGAACTCAACAGCAATCTGGAAAAGCTGGAAGCGCAGGCCGCTGTCGCCAAGAAGTTCAACGAACTCACCGCCGATCAGGAAGAGAAGCAAAAGCTGCTGTGGCTGCTGCGCAAGAACGAAGCCAAGGCCGAGCAGGAAAAATACTTCCGCGAAATCGAGCGCGCACAGATCGATCTCGAAGAACAAACCGCCAAACTGCGCCACGTCGAAACCGAGCTGGAACACATGCGCCAGGCGCACTATGGCGCCGGCGACCGCTTGCACACGGCGCAAGGCCATTTGTACCAGACCAACTCCGAAATCGGCAGCCTGGAAGCGCAGATCAAATTCGTCATCGAATCGCGCAGCCGTCTGCAAACGCAACTGAATTCGCTGACCGCGCAACGCGATCAATGGCAGCGTCAGGGCACGCAGCATCAGGACGATCTGGCTGAGGCCGAGATCCAGCTGGAAGAGCAAGGCATGCGCGTCGAACAGGCGCAGCAAGCCGTGCAGGATGCCACCGACAAGGTGCCGACGCTGGAACAAGCCTGGCGCGAAGCGCAACTCAAGACAACTGAGTCGCGCGGCAAGATCATGCAGATTCAGCAGCAAATCGAACTGGAGTCGGCGCATCAGCGCAATGCCTCCAACATCCTGTCCGGCCTGAGCGTGCGCCGCGAGCGTCTGGTGCAGGAAAAGAACGGCCTCAACCTGCCGGACGACGCGCACCTGTCCAATCTCAAACTGCAACTGGAAGAGAAGCAAGCCTCGCTTGAAGAAGCGTCGATGTATCTCGAAGAAGCGCAGGAGCAGTTGCCGAAGCAGGAAGAAGAACGCCGCACTGCCCAGGAACTGGTCAGCAAGGAAACCACCGAGCTGGCGCAACTGGAAGCGCGTCTCTCCGCTCTGAAGCAATTGCAGGAAAGCGTGCAGACGCAAGGCAAGGTTCAGCCGTGGCTGGAAAAGCACGAGCTGGCCAATCTGCCGCGTTTGTGGCAAAAGCTGCACATCGACGCCGGGTGGGAAACCGCGCTGGAATCCGTGCTGCGTGAACGCATGTCGGCGCTGGAAGTATCGAATCTGGATTGGGCCAAGGCATTCTTCAACGATGCGCCGCCGGCCAAACTGGCGCTGTTCGCACCGAATCCGGCTGGCTTGCCTTCCGAACCGGCGCCAAATGGCCTGAAGCCCTTCATCAACCTGCTGCAGCTGAATGATCCCGGCCTGCGCACGCTGATGCAGGATTGGTTGCACAACATCTTCATCGCTGACGATACTGCAAGCGCCTTCGTCGACCGCAGCAAGCTGCCGAACGGCGCTCTGTTCGTGACCAAGCAAGGCCATGTCGTGAGCCAGTCGAGCGTGCGTTTTTACGCCTCGGATTCGGAGCAGGATGGCATGCTGGCGCGCCAGCAGGAAATCGAAAACATCACCAAGCAGCAGCGTGCGCAATACATGCTGTCGGAAGAAGCCAAATCGCGCGCCGTACGCGCCGATGCGGCCATGACCAGCGCCACGCAGCGCCTGCAGGAACTGCGTCAGCGCGTTGCCGGCTTGACGCAGGCTGCACACAGCCTGCAGATCGAAGTGATGAAACTGTCTGAAGTACAGGAGCGCTTCAACCAGCGCAGCACGCAGATCGTCGCCGACCTGGCCGAAATCGAAGCGCAGGAATCCGAGCAGCAGCAAATCAAGACAGAATCCGAAGCCAAGTTCGAACAACTCGATATCGAACTGGCTGAACTGCAGGAATCGCACGAGAACGGCCAGACCGATTATCTCGGCAAAGAGCAGCAGCTGAACGATGCCCGCCAGCGCCTGCGCGAGCTGGAACGTGCTGCGCAGGAGACCGAATTTTCGGAAAAATCCCAGCGCAACAAGATCGACGAACTCAAGCGCAACATCGCCACCGCGTTGGAACAGGCGGCGCAATTGTTTGCCAGCATGCAACAAGGCAGCCTGGAACTGGAAAGCCTGGACGACCAGGCCGCGCAGGCCGGGCTGCAATCCTTGCTGGACAAGCGCACCGACCAGGAGCGCGCGCTGGCCGATGCGCGTCACGAGCTCGATCAGTTGTCGCAGAAGCTGCGTCAGCACGAAGAAGCGCGTTTGCAAAATGAACGCAGTCTGCAGCCGCAGCGCGACCGCATTACCGAACTGCAGTTGAAGGAACAGGCCGCGCGCCTGAATCAGGAGCAATTCACGGAAGCGCTGGCCAGCACGCAGGCCGACGAAGCCGCGTTGTCGGAGAAGCTGACCGACGACATGCGTCCTTCTTATCTGCAAGGCGAAGTGACGCGCCTGACCAATGCGATCGCTGCACTGGGCGCCGTCAACCTTGCTGCGCTGGATGAACTGGCGACCGCCTCCGAGCGCAAGAACTTCCTCGACGCTCAGCACGCCGACCTGAACGAAGCGATCACCACGCTGCAGGATGCAATCCACAAGATCGACATCGAAACCCGCGGCTTGCTGCAGGACACCTTTGACAAGGTCAACGGCCACTTCGCCGAGCTGTTCCCGATTCTGTTCGGCGGCGGCCAGGCCAAGCTGATCATGACCGGCGACGAAATTCTGGATTCCGGCGTGCAAGTCATGGCGCAACCCCCAGGCAAGAAGAATGCGACGATTCACCTGCTGTCCGGCGGTGAAAAGGCGCTGACCGCAACGGCGCTGGTGTTCTCGATGTTCCAGTTGAATCCCGCACCGTTCTGCTTGCTGGACGAAGTGGATGCGCCGCTGGACGACGCCAATACCGAGCGCTTCTGCAATATGGTCAAGCGCATGTCGTCGAACACGCAGTTCCTGTTCATCTCGCATAACAAGATCGCGATGGAAATGGCCAATCAGCTGATCGGCGTGACCATGCAGGAGCAGGGCGTGTCGCGTATCGTTGCGGTGGATATGGAAGCGGCGGCCAATTTCACCTCCGAGGTGCAGGCTGCCTGATGCCATAGCGATGGCGGCTTGAACGGGTAGGCAGGAAGGCGGTGCAAGTTTGATTTTTTTGACTTGCGCCGGTATTTTGCAGGGCTTGTGCAGCTTGACAAGCCTATAACGGAACACTACCCTGAACAGCTTGTCATACAAGGGCTTTAGCGCGCCGCTTTCTAAGCGATTCAGGCAAAAAATAACAAGATGGTAACGACAGGGGTGTATCGGTTTTATTGCAGCACCCGTGCAAACACCTGTCGACTCTCAGGAATCCATAAAGACCAGCTATGACCAGTTTTATCGAACCGAACATGTTTGATCGTATTGATCTGGCGCCTTGCGCCGGTCCAGTGATGAGCCGCGCCGCTGCGCGCGTCACTTTCAAGAATAATTCCAAGGTACATTCGGCATGACAGATCTCCAGACCAGTCTGATCGTCATCGGCGGCGTGATCGTCGTCGGTGTGATTTCCTATAACAAATGGCAAGAGCATAAGACGCGCAAGACCGTCGAGCGCGCGTTTTCGTCGGATCATGACGATGTGCTGATGAACGCCGATACGCAGTCGCAGCCTTTGCCGCCTGCACAAAAAACTTATCAGGCGCCTGTGCCGGCAGCGTCGGCGCCTGTGCAGGCATCTGCTGCTGCCATGCCTGTAGCAGCACCGGTCCAAACCGCACCGATGGCGAAATCGCCGGCCTCCATGTATGAAGACGACAGACTCGAGCCGGAGCTGTACGAACGGCCGAAGCCGGTGCCAGGTCCACAGGTCAATCAACAGATTGAGCCGCAATTCTCCGCATCCGACGAGCCGATCGAGCCGTATTTGTCGCTCGATACGCCGATCGACAGCCACTCTGACTATCCGGCAGACCCGCTGGGCACAGATGAGCTGGAAGCCGATTTAAGCCACGTGGAAGCTTCTCTCGCCGATCAGGGTATGTACGCCGGTGAGCCGGGCGCAGAACCTGCCGCGATTCAACCGCAGCGAGAGCTGCCGGTGGATGAGCTGGTCGATTGCATCATTCCGATTGCGCTCGATTTGTCGGTACGCGGCGAAAAGATTCTGCCGGGTGTACAAAATCTACGCCATGTCGGCAACAAGACCGTCAACTTCGTCGGTCGCACCGTCAACGGCGAATGGGAAGCAATCACCCATGGCAGCGTGTACAACGCCTTGCTGGCCGGTGTGCAACTGGCCAATCGCAACAATGCGCTGAATGAGCTGGAGTATTCCGAGCTGATCATGCGCTTGCGCGAGTTCACCGACTCCATCGGCGCCGAGCCGGAAGTTCCGGACATGGTTGATGTAATGAAGACGGCGCAAGCGCTGCACCAGTTCATCATGGACCATGACGTGCAACTGGGCGTGAATGTTCGTTCCAATGGCGCGCCATGGAATGTCAGCACTTTGCTGGCCGCGCTTACACGTCAGGGTTTCGACCGCCGCACCGACGGCCATCTGGTGATGCAGGACGGCGAGGGCGAAGTCTTGTTCTCGATGTCGACCAATGCCACCGGCGCAGCAGAAACCACTGATCGCCTGACCTTGTTGCTGGATGTGCCGCGCGTCGGCCCGGCTCGCGATGGTTACGGCGCCATGATTGCCTGTGCGCGTTCCCTGGCGATGCGCCTGGGCGGCACTGTGGTTGACGACAGCGACCAGTTGTTGTCGGATGCCGCACTGAGCGATATCGCAGAGCAGGTCAGCGCGTTTTACAGCGCGATGGAATCGGCTGAGATTCCTGCTGGTTCCAAGCGCGCCATGCGTCTGTTCAGTTAAGCCTGAGCGCTTCCCTACAAAGCGCACCTCACCATGTATCCAGATTCATTTTCAGCACCCGCGCCGGCAGACGACTGGCGTGCGCGGGCGGCTAGCCTCAAGGCGGCGTTGGACCGCCACAATCACGCCTACTACGTTCTCGACGACCCGAGTATTCCCGATGCGGAATACGACAAGTTGTTCCATGAGCTGCAGGCGCTTGAGCAGCTGCACCCCGAGCTGGCGACGGCGGATTCGCCGACTCAGCGCGTGGGTGGAACCCCGCTGCCGCAGTTTGAGCAGGTGCGTCATGCCATACCGATGTTGTCGCTGGGGAATGGATTTGACGATGAGGACATCGTTGCCTTCGACAAACGCGTCAAGGACGGCTTGTCGTCGCTGGTGGAAATCGCTTACGCCGCGGAGTTGAAGTTTGACGGCCTGGCGATCAGCCTGCGCTATGAAAACGGCGTGCTGGCAGGTGCCGCCACGCGTGGCGACGGCGCCACCGGTGAAAACGTTACGGCAAATATCCGCACCGTGCGCGCCATTCCGCTGCGCCTGCATGGCGATAACCCGCCGCAAGTGCTGGAAGTGCGCGGCGAAGTGCTGATGTACAAGAATGATTTCGCTAAACTCAATCAGCGCCAGCGTGATGCAGGACTGAAAGAATTCGCCAATCCGCGCAATGCGGCCGCGGGCAGTTTGCGTCAGCTCGACTCCAGGATCACGGCGCAGCGCACCTTGCGCTTTTTCGCCTACGGCATTGGTGTGCTGGAAGGCATGGACATGCCAGCCTCGCATTCGGCCTTGCTCGACTGGTATTCGTCGCTGGGCCTTCCCGTATGCAAGGAAAGAGCTGTGGTACACGGCGCCGACGGCTTGCTGAAGTTCTACAACGGCATCGGTGCCAAGCGTGGCGAACTACCCTACGAAATCGACGGTGTGGTGTACAAGGTCGATCGCCTCGATCAGCAGCAGCAACTTGGTTTTGTTTCGCGCGCGCCGCGCTTTGCATTGGCCCACAAGTTTCCGGCGCAAGAAGCGCTGACCGTGGTGCAGGGCATCGAAGTCCAGGTCGGCCGCACCGGTGCGATCACGCCCGTGGCGCGGCTGGTGCCTGTATTTGTCGGCGGTGTGACGGTGACCAATGCAACGCTGCATAACGAAGACGAAGTGCGCCGCAAGGATATTCAGATCGGCGACACGGTCATCGTGCGCCGCGCCGGCGACGTGATTCCCGAGGTTGTGGCCTATGTGCCCGAATCGCGTCCCGCTGATGCGAAGCCGTTTGAGATGCCGACAGAGTGTCCGGTGTGCGGTTCGCCCATCGTGCGATTGGAAGAGGAGGCGATCGCACGCTGCTCCGGCGGCTGGGTCAAATGTTCGGCGCAGCGCAAGGGCGGTTTGCAGCATTTTGTGTCGCGCCGTGCGATGGATGTCGACGGTCTCGGCGATCAGTTGATTGATCAGCTGGTCGACAAAAACGTCATCACGACCGCCGCTGATTTGTATCGCCTGGGCCTGACTTCGCTGGCCGAACTCGACCGCATGGCTGAAAAATCGGCACAGAACGTGCTCGACGCACTGGAAAAATCCAAGTCGACGACGCTTGCACGTTTCATCTATTCGCTGGGCATTCGTCATGTCGGCGAGGCGACCGCCAAGGAACTGGCGCGCCACTTCGGCAATATGGATGCCGTCCTGGCGGCATCGGAGGAGCAATTGCTGGAAGTCGCCGACATCGGCCCGGTGGTCGCGCGTTCCATCACCAGCTTCTTTAAAGACGGCCTGAACGTCGAGCTCGTCAATCAATTACGCGCCGCCGGCATTCACTGGACCGAAGGCGCAGGCGTTGAAATCCAGGCCAAGACGCTGGCCGGCAAGATTTTTGTGCTGACCGGCACATTGCCGACCATGTCGCGCGACGATGCGGCGCAAATGATCGAAGCAGCCGGTGGCAAGGTGAGCGGATCGGTATCGAAGAAAACCAATTATGTTGTTGCCGGCGCTGAAGCCGGCAGCAAGCTGACTAAGGCTGAAGAGCTGGGTATCGCCATCCTCGACGAGGACGCGCTGGTGGCGCTGGTGCAGAGCGGTCCGCCAGATGAGGCCGATGCAGTTGGTGCGGACGTAGCAGCTGGGTAAGCGGCGGGTATGGCAATAGTGGGTGATAATGCCGACAGACGCCAAAGGGATGTATTCATTTTTTATCGGGAGCTGCAATGACTAAACGAATCAAGAAAGCCGTATTTCCTGTTGCAGGCCTGGGCAGCCGCTTTTTGCCGGCAACCAAGGCGCAGCCGAAGGAAATGCTGCCCATCGTTGATAAGCCCCTGATTCACTATGCGGTGGAAGAAGCGGTCGCTGCGGGTATTACCGAGATGGTCTTCATCACCGGCCGCAACAAGCGTGCCATCGAAGACCATTTCGACAAGGCCTACGAACTGGAAGCCGAGCTGGAAGCAGCCGGCAAGCAACAGTTGCTGGATATCGTCCAGAACGTCATTCCCAAAAACGTGACCTGTATCTTCATCCGCCAATCCGCGCCACTGGGCCTGGGTCATGCGGTGCTGTGCGCGCGTCCGGTAGTCGGCGACGAGCCTTTCGCGGTGTTGCTCGCAGATGACTTCATGGACGTGGGCGTCGGACAGAAACCCGTCATGGCGCAGATGACGGAAGTCTACGAACGCGAAGGCCTGAGCTTGCTGGCTGTGCAGGATGTGCCACGCAGCGACACCAAGCAATACGGTATCGTCAGCGCGACGGCGTATCAGCCGAATCTTGAACGCGTCAATGGCATCGTCGAAAAGCCGGCGCCGGATGTGGCGCCATCGACATTGGCGGTGGTCGGCCGCTATGTGCTGAACAACCGGATCTTCGACTATCTGGAAACCATCGGCAAGGGCGCCGGCGGCGAGATTCAGCTCACCGACGGCATTGCTGCGCTGATGCACGCGCAGACCGTGCTGGCGTATCGCTACGAAGGGCAGCGTTACGACTGTGGTTCGAAGTTGGGCTATCTCAAGGCGATGGTCGCGATGGGGATGAAGCACTCCGAGACTGGGGCTGCCTTTACCGAATACCTCAAACAACTCGATATCAACGCTTGAGCATGGCGTAGAAGCAGCAAGGAGAGCAGGAATGGCAATACGCGAAATTCTGAAAATGGGCGATCCGCGCCTGCTGCGCCAGGCCGAGCCTGTGCAGCAGTTCGGCACGCCGGAGATGGATACGCTGATTGCCGACATGTTCGAAACCATGCGCGCGGTCAATGGTGCCGGACTGGCGGCGCCGCAGATCGGTGTCAATCTGCAACTGGTGATTTTCGGTTTCAAGAAAAACCTGCGCTATCCCGACGCGCCGGAAGTCCCTGAAACCGTACTGATCAATCCGACGCTGACCCAACTTGGTGACGAGACGGAAGAAGGCTGGGAGGGTTGTCTGTCGGTGCCGGGTTTGCGCGGTGTGGTGCCGCGATGGAGCCGCTTGCGCTATGAAGGATTTGATGAGACCGGTGGCCGTATCGACCGGACTGTGGATGGCTTTCACGCGCGCGTGGTTCAGCATGAGTGCGATCACTTGTGGGGCATTCTCTATCCGATGCGTATCAAGGATTTCTCGCGTTTCGGATTCACGGAAATTCTGTTCCCTGAGTTGGATCCGAATGACGATGACTGAATGACGAAGTCATGCTCGCAGTCCGGATCGGATGGCGAGCAGCCAATAAAAAATCGCGTGTGAAGCCTGACTTCAACACGCGATTTTTATTTTTGCGATGACTTCGTTACGTTGATCAGCCTTCCGCAACGCGCTTGGCAATATGTTCCAGCGCTTCTTCGATCTGATCGATCAGAATCAGACACAGGTCACCTTCCTTCAAAGATGCCAGTGCTGTGTCGATTGCCAGGAATTCACCAAAGACTTCCTTGGTTTCCTTGGTGCGGCGCGCATTGACCAGGCCTTGGCGGAGCAGGGCAAGCACTTCGCCATCGGCGCGGCCGCGCTGGCACTGATCCTGATACAGCACGACTTCGTCGAAAGCATCGCCGAGGATTTCCGTCTGTTGACGAATATCGATGTCGCGGCGATCACCGGCGCCGCTGATGACGACCGATCGGCGTTTGGCGGGAATGCTTTCCACCGCCTTGACCAGCGCGTTGATGGCGTCCGGATTGTGGCCGTAGTCGGCGATCAGTGTCGCGCCGCGGTAGTCGAACATGTTGAAGCGGCCGGGCGCGGTGCCGACGTCGCTGATGAAAGTGCGCAAGCCGGCGCGGACAATTGTCCAGTCCAGATTCAAAGCCCAGACCGCGGCAACCGAGGCCATGGTGTTTTCCACCTGGAAGCCGATGTCGCCGCCGCGCGTCAGTGGGATGTCGCCGAGTGCGAGACGGTATTCCTGATCGCCTTGCGCCGCGACGATGTCATTGCCGTCGCGGAAGACGACTCGGCGGCCTTGCGCGCGGTGCGTTGCCATGATCGGATGCTGCGGATCGAGCGCGAAGAAAATCACGGCGCCGGGGCAGGATTGCGCCATGCTGGAGACCATCGGATCGGCCGCATTCAATACGGCGTAACCGGTTGGTGCGACGTTTTCCACGATCACGCGTTTGACGACTGCCAGGTCTTCCACTGTGCTGATGTAGCTCAGGCCCAGATGGTCGCCCATGCCGATGTTGGTGACGACGGCAACGTTGCAGCGATCGAAACCTAGGCCTTCGCGCAGGACGCCGCCACGGGCGGTTTCCAGCACGGCTGCGTCGACGTCGGGATGGAACAATACGTTGCGCGCGCTGCGCGGGCCGCTGCAGTCGCCGGTATCGATACGTTGCTTGTCGATATAGACGCCATCGGTATTGGTCATGCCGACGCGCAGGCCTTTTTGCGCGAGCAGATGGGTGATCAGGCGAACGGTGGTGGTTTTGCCGTTGGTGCCGGCAACTGCGACAACTGGAATACGCGCATCGTCGCCGTCAGCGAACATGGTCGAGATGATGGCGTCGCCGACTGCACGGCCCTTGCCGTAAGACGGCGTCAGATGCATGCGCAGGCCGGGTGCGGCGTTGACTTCAACCACACCGCCTTCCTGTTCTTCCAACGGCTTGTGTACGCTGTTGCAGACGATGTCGACGCCGCAGATATCCAGACCGACCATTTGCGCCGCCGCAATCGCGCGTGCCGCCAGTTCGGGATGGACATCGTCCGTCACGTCGGTGGCGGTACCGCCGGTGGAGAGGTTGGCGTTGTTGCGCAGAACGATGCGCGCGCCTTGCGGCGGGATCGATTCGGCATCGTAGTTTTGCTTGGCCAGGGTCGCGAGTGCGATGTCGTCGAAGCGGATCTTGGTCAGCGAAGTTGCATGGCCATCGCCGCGCAGAGGATCGCTGTTGACCTTGTCCACCAACTGACGAATGGTATGCACGCCGTCGCCGATGACCTGCGGCGGATCACGGCGGGCGGCAGCAACCAGATGCTTGCCGATGACCAGCAGGCGATAGTCGTGGCCGGGCATGTAGCGTTCGACGATGATTTCGTCGCTGATTTTGACGGCAGCGTTGAATGCAGCGGTGATCTGGTCTTGCGTGCTGATGTTGACGGCGACGCCTTTACCCTGATTGCCATCGCGCGGCTTGACGACGACCGGTGCGGCGATTTCTTGCGCTGCGGCCCAGGCATCTTCGACGGTTTCGACCACGCGGCCGTTAGGGACGGGGACGCCTGCTGCGTGCAGCAGCATCTTGGTCAGTTCTTTGTCTTGGGCAATCGATTCGGCAATGGCGCTGGTGTCGCTGGTTTCAGCTGCCTGGATGCGTTTCTGGCGGCTGCCCCAGCCGAACTGCACCATACTGCCATCGGTCAGGCGGCGGAAAGGAATGCCGCGCTTGAGTGCAGCAGTGACGATGGAACCCGTGCTCGGTCCAAGGCGGACGTCTTCGTCGAGTTCTCGCAGGCGGGCCAATGCATCGGCCAGGTCGAAAGGTTTGTCTTCGGCAGCGGCCAGGCAGAGTTCACGCGCCAGTTCAAAGGCGAGGCGGCCGACGGCTTCTTCGCTGTATTCGACGATGACCTGATAGACGCCGGTTTCGACAGTCGGGACGGTGCGGCTGAAGGTGACCGGGCAACCCGCTTGCGACTGCAATCCCAGTGTCGCAGCTTCCAGCGCATGCGCCATGGAGACGGCCTTGGCTTCGCCGGCCGGTTGCAGGAAACCGATATGTGGGAAGCGCGCGCGCAGGCGTACTTCAAAGCCTGCGATGCCTTCAATGGCGCGTTCGGCCTCGGTGCAGGAGACGATAGCTTCTATCGCAGTGTGTCTGCTCCAGAGATTAGGGCCGCGCAGTACGCGAATACGAGAAACGTCCATCAACAAGTCTTCCTGAATGTGTCTTGGGCCATGCCGGCCGATTGTAGATCGTAGTTACGGTAAAGAGGTAACTGCGCCTGATCGTTAATGCAGAAGATCAGGCGGTCTGGGCCTTGCGCTTCTTGTCTTGTTCTTCTGCCTGCTCGGTGCCGAACAGCTCAATGCCGGCGCGAATCAGGTCGGCGGAGATGCCCAGTGCCCATGCTGCGGCAACTGCAGCCAGAACGTTCTCGATCTGAAAGCTGACGGCGCCGCCGCCGGTAATCGGGATCGCTGCCACGGCGCTGACGAGGATTTCCTTGTCGCCGCTGGCGAGGATGACGTCGCCGTTGCGCACGAATACGCCGCGCTTGCCTTGCTTCAGATGGCCGGCCATGACCGCACCTGCGGCGTCTGAACCAAAGAAAATGACTTCGCCATCGCACAGGCTCGCCATGTCTGCGACCAGCGGGTCTTCCGCATTGAGGACGGCTACGCCGTCCGGCAACACGACGTCGACCTGCGTGCGCTTGACCTTGGTCGCCATTTGCTCGGCATTGTCGATGTAGTACTCCGGCAGGCTGTCGGCCGGATCGATATTGGCGACGACGCCGACCTGGCAACGGTCATAGGCCAGGCCTTCGGACAGGATGGAGACGCTGCCGTTTTCAAATACGGCAGCTTCTACGGCGCGGTTGAGCAGGACACGGTGGGCTGCGCCCCAGGTTGCGCGATTACCTTTTTCGACCAGACGCTGGCCGAAGTAGAGTCCGTCGCCGCAGGCCAGGCCTACGTGCTTGCCGCTCAGGTGAATGATGCGGGCGACCAGACGAGCAATGGTGGTTTTGCCGTGCGTGCCGGTGATGCCGACGATAGGGATGCGGCCGGTGTCTTCCGGCTTGAACAGATGCTCGACGATGGCCTGGCCGACCGGGCGTGGCGTGCCTTCGGAAGGCTTCAGGTGCATCAGCAGGCCGGGGCCGGCGTTGACCTCGACAATGGCGCCGCGTTGTTCATCAAGCGGCTTGGAGATGTCTTCAGCCACCAGATCGACGCCGGCGATATCCAGGCCGACCACGCGTGCAGCCAGCGATGCAGTTGCGGCGACGCTTGGATGGACCTGATCGGTGACATCGATGGCAACGTTACCATTGCGGAGCAATAAGACCTTCTTGCCGCTTGGCGGTACCGAATCGGCGGTCAGGCCCTGGCGTTCCAGTTCTAGACGGGCAGCCGGCTCGCGGTCGAGGATGACCGGGTTCAGCGGATGCTCTTCCAGATCGCCGCGACGCGGATCCATATTGACCACATCGATCAGTTGCGAAATGGTCGACTTGCCGTCGCCGATGACGAAGATCGGTTCGCCGCGTGCGGCCGCAGCCAGCTTGCCGCCGACGATCAGCAGGCGATGCTCGTTACCGCGAATGAAACGTTCCACCAGCACGCTGCTGCCTTCTTCCAGCGCAGCTTTGTAGGCGGTTTCCACTTCGGCTTGTGTATTGAGGTCGATGAAGACGCCGCGGCCATGGTTGGCGTCGGACGGTTTGACAACCACCGGCAGGCCGATGTCTTCAGCGGCTTCCCACGCGTCTGCCGGGCTGTCGACGACACGGCCCTCGGGAATGGCGACGCCGCAGGACTGCAGCAATGTCTTGGTCAGATCCTTGTCGCGCGAGATGCTTTCGGCGATGGCGCTGGTCTGGTCGGTTTCGGCAGTCCAGATGCGGCGTTGCTTGATGCCGTGGCCGAGCTGGACCAGATTGCCTTCGGACAGGCGAATCGAAGGGATGCGGCGCTCGTCGGCGGCATCCACGATGCAGGCAGTGCTGGGGCCGAGGCACAGCGAGTCAACCATGTCGCGCAGTTTTTCAACCGCAGCGTTGACGTCGAAGGGTTTGTCTTCAATGGCTGCCATCACGAGATCACGACCGGCGTACAAGGCGGCGCGGGTGACTTGTTCGTGGCGGGCGCGGACGACGACTTTATAGACGCCGCGCACGGAGGTTTCACGCGCCTTGCCGAAACCGCCGGGCAGGCCGGCCATGTTTTGCAGCTCCAGCGTGACGTGTTCCATGATGTGGCCGGGCCAGGTGCCTTCTTTTAGGCGCTGCAGGAAACCGCCGCGTTCTCCATAACTGCAACGGTGCTCGACCAGTGACGGGAGCCAGCTTGTCAGGCGTTCATTGAAGCCGGGAATGATGTTCGACGGAAAGTCTTCCAGTTCTCCGATGTCGATCCAGACTTCCAGCGCCGGCCGATAGGTCCAGATGTTGGGGCCATGCAAGGGGAGGATACGGAGAAATTCTATATTTTTCATGGGTAAGCAGGTTTGCCGCTAAGCGTTGTCTGTTCTGTCGATCCAAGCATGAATAACGCATAAAGCCGTGATTGGTTTACTTGGCTTCAATAAAATGCGGACTATATGCGGACTAAATAAGCTGACAGCGAAGAGCCTCACAGCCAGGGCACACAAATATTGGCCGGAATTTTTGTTATTTATGCACGTTCCATCTGGATTTGGTCACCGGCCCCTTCCCTAAGTTGCCGATTTACACAAAATGTAACGATATTGTCGCAGAGTGTTTCCGGTCTTGCATGCAAAATAATCAGGATTTCGTCAGCTTGAAGCGCGGAAAGAGATAGTGCCTGTCATCGCCAAGGCAGCCTTGCGCGTTGTCGGGGTGGCAAAGCCATACGATATAATATGCGCGGCATAGATTGTCGGCAAAAAGTTGCCAACAAAACCATTCTTCACTGTCCGCACAGGACATACATGCCGTCTAGATGAACAAAGAATCCCTCATTCCAAGCTCTACCAATTTGCCCGCGCCATGGCGCGCGGAAGTGCAGGCCCAACTGGCGGCTGATGAAAAAATCGTCGCCTGGCTGGAGCTTGATCTCGATATTTCTCTGAAATTCACGCGCGGACTGGTGCTGGTCACCGATCACCGATTGCTGGCCATCAATGGTAGTGGTCAAGGGTGGACTACCTGGGACTACCGCTCGGATGCCGTTCTGAAGCACTACGATCACGCCGGTGTCGGCAGCCTGGAATTGCAGGATGGTTCGTCGCGCCTGGCGTACTGGCGTTATACCCTGGCGCAAAATCCGCAAGCGCTGCGCCTGATCAATCAGTTCGAGTTGCAACGCGATACGCACGTATCCGGTCAGCAAGTGGTGCAAGAAGAGCTGGACGTATGTCCGCAATGCAAGGCGCCGATCCCGGAAGGCCAGGAAACCTGCGCCATTTGCCCGGAAGCCAAGGAAGCGCCGCCGTCAACCTGGGCACTGTTCCGTCTGACGCGTTTTGCCAAACCATACAAGGGCTCCTTGCTGCTGGGTTTCCTGCTGACGCTGGCATCGACTGCCGCCACGCTGGTGCCGCCATACATGACCATGCCGCTGATGGATAACGTGCTGATTCCGTTCCAGAATGGCGCACCGCTGGATTCTCATCTGGCGGGACTGTATCTGAGCGGCTTGCTCGGCTCGGCCATGGTGGCCTGGATTCTGGGCTGGGGACGCACCTATATCCTGGCGCTGGTCAGCGAGCGCATTGGCGCCGATCTGCGCACGACTACCTATGAGCATCTGCTGCGCCTTTCGCAGGAGTATTTCGGCGGCAAGCGTACCGGCGACCTGATGGCGCGCATCGGTTCGGAGACTGACCGTATCTGCGTCTTTCTGTCGCTGCACTTGCTGGATTTCATCATCGACGTCCTGATGATCATCATGACCGCGGTGATCTTGATTTCGATCAATCCGTGGCTGGCATTGGTGACTTTGCTGCCGCTGCCGTTCATTGCCTGGATGATCCATGTAGTGCGTGACCGCCTGCGCCACGGCTTTGAAAAGATCGATCGCATCTGGTCCGAAGTGACCAACGTACTGGCCGATACGATTCCCGGTATTCGCGTGGTCAAGGCGTTTGCGCAGGAAAAGCGCGAAGCGGCACGCTTCAAGGAAGCCAATCGCCACAACTTGGTGGTCAACGACCGCGTCAACAAGATCTGGTCGCTGTTCACGCCGACCGTAACCATGCTGACGGAAATCGGGTTGCTGGTTGTGTGGGTCTTCGGTATCTGGCAGGTCTCGCATAATCAGATCACGGTCGGTGTGCTGACGGCCTTCCTGGCGTACATCAGCCGCTTCTACACGCGCCTGGATTCCATGAGCCGCATCGTGTCGGTGACGCAAAAGGCGGCCGCCGGCGCCAAGCGGATTTTCGATATTCTCGATCACGTTTCCAGCGTGCCTGAGCCGGCCAATCCCGTGCATATCGAACACGTGAAGGGTTCGATCGAACTGCGCAATGTCGGTTTCCGCTACGGCAATCGCTCGGTGATGCGCGGTGTCGATCTGGCCATAGCTCCGGGCGAGATGATCGGCCTGGTCGGTCACAGCGGTTCCGGCAAGAGCACGATGGTTAATCTGATCTGCCGTTTTTATGACGTGTCGGAAGGCTCGATTCGTATTGACGGCGTCGACATCCGTTCACTGCCGATCTCGGAATATCGCCGCAATATCGGTCTGGTGCTGCAGGAGCCATTTCTGTTTTTCGGCACTATTGCCGAGAACATCGCCTATGGCAAGCCTGACGCTACGCGTGCTGAAATCATTGCTGCCGCACGCGCCGCGCATGCGCACGAATTCATCCTGCGTTTGCCGCAAGGCTACGATTCACTGGTGGGCGAGCGCGGGCAGGCGTTGTCGGGGGGCGAGCGCCAGCGTATTTCGATTGCGCGCGCCTTGCTGATCGATCCGCGCTTCCTGATTTTGGACGAAGCAACCTCGTCTGTGGATACCACGACCGAGAAAGAGATCCAGAAGGCGCTCGACAATCTGGTCAAGGGACGCACCACCATCGCGATTGCTCACCGTCTGTCCACGTTGCGCAAGGCAGATCGCCTGGTCGTGCTGGATCGCGGACAAGTGGTTGAAGTCGGTCCGCATGAAGAATTGATGGCCAAGCAAGGCGCGTACTATCGTCTGTATCAGGCCCAGGCGCGCAATCCGGAGGGGGAGGTTCCGGGTAGTGACGATAGCGGCGATGATGGCGATGAAGAGAAGGGCGGCTGAGAATGGATACGCAAATGAATGAAATGGCAAAAACGCCGGCGCACAATTTCAGTCTGCGCCATAACGGCCTCGGTCGTCTGGTGTTTGTCGACGCGGATGGCGGCGAACATGAGGGCGCGATTCCTGTGCGCGCATTTCCGATCGGCGCACCGGACGAAGGCATTGCATTGGTGAGTGCGGATGGGCACGAGCTGGCCTGGATTGATCGATGGTCGGACGTATCTCCCGAGATCCGCAAGGTGATCGAGGCGGAACTGGCGACGCGCGAATTCATGCCGGAGATCGGCCGCATCGTCGGCGTCTCCAGTTTTGCGACGCCTACTGTCTGGGAAGTGGAAACCAATCGCGGCAACACCTCTTTTACGCTCAAGGGCGAAGAGGATATTCGCCGCTTGCCACAATCAGCCTTGCTGATTTCGGATAGCCACGGCATTCAGTTTTTGGTGCGCGATACCAAGGCGCTGGACAAACACAGCAGGAAGATTCTGGATCGCTTCCTCTAGTTCGTCGAGACAGCATTGCATTACTTCAAATAAGAAACCGGTTGGGGCCAAAGGCTGCAACCGGTTTTTTCATGTGGGCTCGGGAATCAGAACTGCTCGTCAGGACGCAGGTAACGCCATTGTCCCGGCGGTAAATCTCCCAGCTTGACGCCGCCGATGCGCACGCGTTTGAGACCGACGACTTTCAGGCCGACCAGTTCGCACATGCGGCGGATCTGGCGCTTTTTGCCTTCGTTCAGCGTAAAGCTGAGCTGATCATCATTTTGCCAGCGCACCTTGGCGGGCTTGAGTGCTTTGCCGTCAAGAGACAGGCCGTGGTTGAGACGCTTGAGGTCGCTGTCGGGCAACTTTCCGGGTTTCGTATACTGCACGCGCACCAGGTATTCCTTGTCGACGCTGGTGTCTTCGCCGATCAGTTGCTTGGCGATGCGACCATCCTGCGTCAGCACCAGCAGGCCGACAGAGTCAATATCGAGGCGTCCGGCCGGCACCAGACTGCGCAGCTGGGTCGGGTGGAATTGCGTGTCGACCTGATCTTCTGCCCAGCGCGTCGCCGCTTCCACCAGGGCTACGGCGGGTTTGTAGCCATCTTCCGCCTGGCCGCTGACGTAGCCGACCGGCTTGTTGATCAGGATCGTCACGCGCTTCGATTGCTCCGCTGCAGCCTGACGTTCAACCGTCACGCGCTGATGCGGCAGCACCTTGCTGCCCAGTACGGAGACGACTTTGCCGTCGACGCGCACCCAGCCTTTTTCGATCCACTCGTCCGCTTCGCGGCGCGAGCAAAGGCCGAGTTCGGACATGCGTTTGGAAAGGCGTACTGGTTCAGTCATGATGGCAATCGGATAAATTCAGCAGGGTCAGTGCAGTGTTGAAGAAAAATAGGTGACAACGTGGAAGGTGTTGGAATTGCAGCGCGTCAAATGCGCAAGGCTTTGAGCAAATCGGTTTCCAGCATGATCTGATTGCGTGGATGGTTGAGCGCGGCGCCATCGACCAGGAACACGTCTTCCACGCGCTCTCCCAGCGTCATGACTTTGGCGGTGTGCAGATTGATCTTGTATTTGGCCAGAACGTTGGAAATCGTATAGAGCAAGCCGTTGCGATCATTTGCCGACACCGACAGGAGGTAATACTGGCCGCGCTCATCGGGGCGCAGATCCACTGAGGGATTGATCGGGAACGTGCGCGACAGGCGTGACAGGCGTCCTCTGGTGGGCGCCGGCAGCGGGCCGTCGGATTGCAGTAAATGCGCGAGTTCGTGTTCAATCAGGTTGATGATGTCGCGATAGTTTTTAGCGAATACCGGCGCGCTGATCAGGAAGGCATCAAGTGCGTAGTTGAGTTTGGTTGTGTGAATTTTGGCATCGAGAATGCTGAAATTCTTTTCGTCGAAATAGCTGCAGATGCGTGCAAACAAATCGGGACGGTCGGGTGTGTAGACCGCGACTTGCACGCCTTCGCCGATCGGCGCCAGACGGCATTTCACAACCGGTACGGTGCTGTCGATCTTGTCGTAGAACGAGCGTGTCTGCCACGCGATATCCGAAGCATCGAGTCGCAGGAAGTAGGCCACGTCCAGCTGTTGCCAGAATTTTTCGTGCGCATCGGCGGGCAGGCCATACAGACGCAAGGTCTTGATGGCTTCTTGCTGCGTGTTTTTCAGTTCACGGTCCGCAGACGGCGCTTCGCCGCCCAGCACGCGCAAGGTCATGCGGTAAAGATCTTCCAGCAGCTTGCCTTTCCAGGCGTTCCAGACCTTCGGGCTGGTGCCGCGGATGTCGGCGACGGTCAGCAGATACAGCGCGGTCAGGTGGCGTTCGTCTTTGACCGTATTGACGAATTGCTGGATCACGTCCGGGTCGGAGAGGTCCTGCTTTTGCGCGACTTGAGACATGGTCAGGTGATGCTCGACCAGGAATACCACCAGTTCGGTGTTTTCTTCCGAGATGCCATGCTGCACGCAGAACTGGCGCGCATCGGCCATGCCCAGCTTGGAGTGGTCGCCGCCGCGGCCTTTGGCGATGTCGTGAAACAGCGCCGCGACATACAGGATCCACGGTTGCGCGAAATTGGCCATCAGCTGGCTGCAGAACGGATATTCGTGTGCGTGTTCGCTCATTGTGAAGCGGCGCACATTGCGTACTACCATCAAGATGTGCTGGTCGACCGTATAGACGTGAAACAGGTCGTGCTGCATCTGGCCGACGATACGGCGGAAGTTTGGCAAATAGCGTCCGAGCACGCTGGTCTGGTTCATGCGCCGCAGCGCGTGCATGATGCCGCGCTTGCTTTGCAGGATCTGCATGAACAGCGCGTGATTGGCGGGATTGGCGCGGAAGGCGTTGTCGATTTTGAAGCGCGCATGCCACAGTGCGCGCATGGTGCGCGCCGACATGTCCTTGAGCTCCGGATGCTGAGCCAGGGTCAGGAAGACTTCCAGCATGGCTGATGGCGTGTCTTCAAAGACGTTGTCGTGGGCGATGTCGAGGAAGCCGTTGAGTTCGTTGAAACGCTCGTTGATTTTCTGCGGTACGACTTCTTGCGGGAACAACTGCGCTTCGATGTTCTGCAGCAGGATGGTGTTGAGCTGTGTAACTGCTTTGGCGGCCCAGTAGTAGCGCTGCATCAGGTATTCGCTGGCGCGGCGCGTGTCGGTGCTTTTGAAGCCGAAGCTTTCCGCAATCGGGGTCTGGATGTCAAAGACCAGCCGGTCTTCGCGGCGGTTGCTGTAGATGTGCAGGCGGATGCGGATGTCCTTGAAGGCGCGCTCCTTCTGCGTCAGCTGGCGTGCTTCTGTTGCGGTCAGCAGACCGCGTTGCGCCAGCTTGCTCCAGGAATCGCCTAGTCCGGCTGCTTTCGCAACCCACAGGATGACTTGCAGGTCACGCAAGCCGCCGGGGCTTTCCTTGCAGTTCGGCTCCAGGCTGTAAGGCGTGTCTTCGTATTTGACATGGCGTTGCTGCATTTCCAGGGTTTTGGCCTGGAAAAAGGCGCGCGGGTCCATCGCGCTATTGCAGCGCAGCTGCAGCAACTGAAACAGTGTTTTGTTGCCGGTGACCAGGCGCGCTTCCAGCAGGCTGGTTTGCACGGTGATGTCGGCCGCCGATTCGGCCAGGCATTCGTCTACGGTGCGGATGCTATGACCGATTTCCAGACCGATATCCCAGAAGAGCTGAACCAGCGATTCCAGTTTTGTCTGCATGGCTTTGTCTGGCGCCTGATCGAGCAGGATCAGCACGTCGACATCCGAATGCGGAAACAGCTCGCCGCGTCCGTAGCCGCCGACCGCCACCAGCGCGATATCGTGGGGCAGGGCGCATTTTTCCCAGGCTTCGGTCAGGGCGGCGTCGACGTTGCGGCGCAATTGGGTTAATAAATGCTCGGTCTTGCCGTCGGCCTGAAAGGCCTCAATGGCCTGCTGGCGTGCTGCTTTTAGTTGTTTTTTGAGATTGACGGCAAGAGAGGGCATAGATGATCGGCGAAAGAGATCAGGCGGCGACGGCGGCCTGTTGCTGGATAAATGCCGGCGGTGCAGGCATGCCCGGAGAAATCGTCAGGACTTCAAAGCCGGTTTCGGTCACCAGCACGGTATGTTCCCATTGCGCCGAGAGACTGCGATCCTTGGTTTTGATGGTCCAGCCGTCGCCCATTTCGCGAATGTCGCGGCGACCGGCGTTGATCATCGGCTCCACGGTGAAGATCATTCCGGCTTCCAGTTTTTCCAGCGTGCCGGGGCGGCCGTAGTGCAGCACTTGCGGTTCTTCATGGAAAACCTTGCCAATGCCGTGGCCGCAAAACTCGCGGACCACGCTGTAGCCGGCCTTTTCTGCGTGCTGCTGGATTACGTGGCCGATGTCGCCCAGATGTGCGCCGGCTTTGATCTTGGAGATGCCCAGCCACATGCATTCGTAGGTGATTTCCGTCAGGCGGCGTGCAAGGATTGACGGTTCGCCGATGTAAAACATGCGGCTGGTGTCGCCGTGGTAGCCATTCTTGATGACTGTAATATCAATGTTCAGCACGTCGCCGTTTTTCATCACTTTGTCGCCGGGAATGCCATGGCAGATGATGTCGTTCAGCGAGGTGCAGATGGCCTTGGGATAAGGCGTGTAGCCCGGTGGGCAGTAATTCAGCGGCGCCGGAATGGTATCTTGCACATTCGTCATGTATTCATGGCACAAGCGGTCCAGTTCGCCGGTAGTTGTGCCTGCCTTGACGAAGGGGGCAATGTAGTCGAGTACTTCTGCCGCCAGCTTGCCGGCAACGCGCATGCCTTCGATATCTTCGGCGGTTTTGATGGAAATGGAGCCCATAAAATTGTCGCAATTCGCTTAAAAATCATTAAGTAGAGATTATAGACGAGGGAGGGCGGTTCTGTCGGCGGCGATTAGGCCGCATCGGTCGGCAAAAGCTAATGAAAACAATGCTTTCGGCGCTTGAATGGATTCTCAGGATGAGGTACAATGCTCGGCTAACTTGAGTTGCTCAGGTTGGAAGGCGAGTATCGGGGTGGTTGCAGGTAGTTTTTGTGTTCGTTCCGGTCTTGTCTTGAAGTAATAAGAGTTGTTTATTTGAAACTGAGTTGAATCGCGAATCCGTTCGCCAAAGGGTGTTTGGGCCGGCAGCTTCATGTGAAGCGCTATGCAGGCTTGAATGACCGAATGGATTCCAGACCCTAACCCTGGAGAAATTTATGTCCGTAACTATGCGCGAAATGCTGGAAGCCGGTGTCCACTTTGGTCACCAAACACGCTTCTGGAACCCAAAGATGGCCCCGTTTATCTTCGGTCATCGTAACAAAATTCACATCGTCAATCTGGAAAAGACCCTGGGCATGTATCAGGAAGCGCTGAAGTACGTGCGCCAACTGTCGTCCAATCGCGGCACTATCCTGTTTGTCGGTACCAAGCGTCAGGCACGTGAGACCGTTGCAGCAGAAGCGCAACGCGCAGGCGTTCCTTACGTCGACCAACGTTGGTTGGGCGGCATGCTGACCAACTTCAAGACCATCAAGACATCGATCAAGCGTCTGAAGGACATGGAAGCGGCAATCGCTGACGGTTCCAACGAAAAGCTGAGCAAGAAAGAAGCTCTGCTGTTCAGCCGTGAACAAGAAAAGCTGCAAAAGGCAATCGGCGGCATCAAGGATATGGGCGGCATTCCTGACGCTATTTTCGTGATCGACGTCGGCTACCACAAGGGCGCCATCACTGAAGCAGCCAAGCTGGGTATCCCTGTTATCGGCGTGGTTGATACCAACCACTCCCCAGAAGGCGTGACTTACATCATTCCTGGTAATGATGACTCCGCAAAGGCGATCGCTCTGTACGCTCGCGGTGTTGCTGACGCAATTCTGGAAGGCCGTGCCAACGCAGTGAACGAAGTTGTTGAAGCCGTCAAGAACGGTGGCGACGAGTTCGTGGAAGTCAACGAGCAGGCTTAATCCGCTTGCAATACGTCATTCGCAGCCACTGTTTGCTGCGAATGATGATGAAAAAGGGGTAACAGCGAGAGTAAGCGCAGTTCGCCCCTTTTTTTTGAATAAATTGATCGAATTTTCGATGCTTCATTGATGTCTGTAGTGTTCGATGAAGTATCTACTCAGTTAGGAGAAACATATGGCGGCAATTACCGCAGCACTGGTAGGCGAACTGCGCGCGAAGACCGACGCGCCGATGATGGAATGCAAGAAGGCACTGACAGAAGCTGATGGCGATATGGCGCGTGCTGAAGAAATTCTGCGCGTCAAGCTGGGCAGCAAGGCATCCAAGGCTTCCTCCCGCGTGACTGCTGAAGGCGTTGTAGCAACTTATATCGCTGGCGGCGTTGGCGCCCTGGTCGAAATCAACTGCGAAACCGACTTCGTTACCAAGAACGATGAATTCATCGGTCTGGCAAACTCCGTCGCCAAGCTGATCGCAGAAAAAAATCCTGCTGATCTGGCTGCATTGGCCGCACTGCCACTGGGCGAAAAGACAGTTGAAGAAACCCGTACTGAACTGGTTGGCCGTATCGGCGAAAACATGTCGATCCGTCGTTTTCAACGCTTTGAAACAGCCGGCAAGCTGGTTTCCTACCTGCACGGCACGCGTATCGGCGTTGTTGTCGACTTCGATGGCGCTGACGAACAAGTCGGTAAAGACGTTGCGATGCACATCGCAGCGATGAAGCCGGTTGCACTGTCGTCGGACCAGGTTCCTGCCGATCTGATCGAAAAAGAGCGTTCGGTGGCAACACTGAAGGCTGCTGAATCCGGCAAGCCTGCTGACATCGTTGCCAAGATGGTTGACGGTTCGGTGCAGAAGTACCTGAAGGAAGTGTCGCTGTTCAACCAGTCTTTCGTGAAAAACGACAAGCAAACTGTTGAACAAATGCTGAAGGCCGCGAATACTTCGGTCAAGTCGTTCACCATGTATGTGGTGGGTGAAGGCATCGAGAAGAAGCAGGATGACTTCGCAGCAGAAGTGGCAGCCCAGGTTGCTGCCGCCAAGCAAGCGCAGTAAGAAACAGGAAAGCGGGCCGAGAGGCCCGTTTTTTTAAGCCTCTCGATTTGGGGAGGCGGCGGGGCTGGCAGGAAATAGTTGGAAATGTCTGTGTCAGCAGGCATTTCAAAATGTAAGCAAGTCCCCGGCGGTAGAGTACGGCAGCATACAATAACGTCCTCGCCTGTGTAGTACCTCGCTGAAGCAGTAGGCGGTGAGCTGCAGGCAGTAAGCAGGACGGACAGAATCAGTTAATCGGATAGCAAACGGAGCCCAGCACATGACGACACCAGCCTATAAGCGCGTACTCCTCAAACTTTCCGGCGAAGCCCTGATGGGCGATGATGCCTACGGCATCAACCGCGCCACCATCGAGCGCATGGTCGCCGACGTGGCGGAGATCAGCCAGTTGGGAGTCGAGCTGGCCATCGTCATCGGCGGCGGCAACATCTTCCGCGGCGTAGCGCCCGGCGCACAAGGCATGGATCGCGCCACAGCCGATTACATGGGCATGCTGGCAACGGTCATGAACTCCCTCGCGCTGGCCGATGCCATGCGCCAGGCCGGCCTGACTGCCCGTGTCATGTCGGCGATCGGCATTGAGCAGGTCGTGGAACCCTATGTTCGGCCCAAGGCCCTGCAATACCTGGAAGAAGGCAAAATCGTCGTATTTGCCGCAGGTACCGGCAACCCATTTTTTACGACCGATACCGCAGCGGCATTGCGCGGCTCGGAAATCGGCGCACAGATCGTTTTGAAGGCCACCAAGGTGGATGGCGTTTATACTGCCGATCCGAAGAAGGATCCTTCAGCGACGCGTTACAGCACCATCACGTTTGACGAAGCAATCGCCAAGCATTTGCAAGTCATGGACGCAACTGCATTCGCGCTGTGCCGCGATCAGAAGCTGCCGATCAAGGTGTTTTCCATCGTCAAGCCCGGCGCGCTCAAGCGCGTCGTGTTGGGTGAAGACGAAGGTACTTTGGTGCACGTGTAAATAATTAAGTTTTTCGAATACTGTAAGATAGTTTCAAATGATAGGAGAGCAGCATGACCATCGCTGACGTTAAAAAGAGCACCGAACAAAAAATGACCAAGTCGATCGAGTCGCTGCGCGCCGATCTGGCTAAAGTACGTACCGGTCGCGCCCACACAGGTATCCTGGATCACGTCCAGGTCGACTACTACGGTTCGCCGACGCAATTGTCGCAAGTCGCCAATCTGACGCTGATCGACGCCCGCACCATCGGCGTACAGCCTTATGAAAAGAAGATGCTGGCCGCCGTCGAGAAGGCGATTCGGGAAGCCGATCTGGGCCTGAATCCTGCCACACAGGGCGAATTGATCCGCGTACCGACGCCGCCGCTGACCGAAGAGCGCCGCAAGGAAATGGTCAAGCTGGTCAAGGGCGAAGCGGAAGATACCAAGATTTCGATCCGCAACATCCGCCGTGATGCCAATGAAGGTTTGAAGAAGCTGGTCAAGGACAAGGTTTGTTCGGAAGACGACGAGCGTCGCGGACAGGACGATATCCAGAAGCTGACCGACAAGTTTGTCGCCGAAGTCGACAAGCTGGTGGCAGAAAAAGAAAAAGAAGTTCTGACGGTGTAGGCGCGTTGTCGCTGCAGCTTATGCGATGATTCATTCGATGTGGCGCCGCCAGGCTGGTCAGGCCGGCGCCGGCAACATCGCTCACCCGGATTTTTACACTGTATGACTCATAAAAGCTCAACCCAGGCGGTGCCGCCGGTTTCCGCGGTGCCGCGCCACGTTGCCATCATCATGGATGGCAATGGGCGTTGGGCGACCAAACGCTTTTTGCCGCGCGTGGCAGGGCACGTCAAGGGGGTCGAGGCCGTACGCACGATCGTCGAGGCATGTTCGCAGCGCGGCGTGGAATACCTGACGCTGTTTGCGTTCAGCTCTGAAAACTGGCGTCGTCCGGCCGATGAAGTCTCGTTGCTGATGCGTTTGTTCATGACGGCGCTGGAGCGCGAAGTCAGCAAGATGCACGCAAACAACATTCGTCTGCGTGTGGTGGGCGACCTCGGTCGATTCGATGCCAAGCTGCAGGATATGGTCGCCAAGGCCGAGGCGCAGACTGCTGGCAATACGAGGCTGACGCTGACGATTTGCGCCAATTACGGCGGTCGCTGGGACATCATGCAAGCCGTTGGCAAGATGCTTAAAGAGCAGCCTGGCGCTACCGATTTTTCCGAAGAGCAATTGACTCCCCATTTGGCGATGGCTTATGCTCCCGAGCCGGATTTGTTTGTCCGTACCGGTGGCGAAGAGCGCATCTCCAACTTCCTGCTGTGGCAACTTGCCTACAGCGAACTGTATTTTACTGAGACCTATTGGCCCGATTTCGATGGGGTGGAGCTGGACAAGGCGATCGATTCCTATCGCCAGCGCGAACGGCGTTTCGGTCGCACCAGCGAGCAATTGGTCGAGCAGAAAAAGGCCTCCTGATGCTAAAAACGCGTGTCATCACAGCGTTGGTTCTCCTGGCAATTTTGTTGCCTATCCTCTTTTTGAATAATTTCTTTGCGTTTGCAGCGGTGACGTTGGCGTTTTTTGCTGCCGGCACATGGGAAGGGCTGCGCTTGTTCCGCCTCTCGCGGCCGCAGGTCTGGGCGGGCTTTTGGGCTGTCGGCTATGCGATCATCGTTTTCGTGTACGGCTTGCCGAGTGTGCGTAGCGTGTTCGCTTTGTGCGTGGCATTGTGGGTTATCCGCTTTGTGCCAGCGTTGAAACTCGGCCTGCCGGCGCTGGGGACTTCCGGAAACCGCCTGCTCAGCGTGACTTATACGCTGGCGCTCATGGGTTGTTTTATTGCCATTGTTTCCCTGTTTCAACATTCTCCTTTGTATCTGTTATCGGTCATGGCAATCGTCTGGGTAGCGGATATTGGTGCTTATTTTGCCGGCAAGGGATTCGGCCGGCACAAGCTGGCGCCATCGATTTCTCCGGGAAAATCCTGGGAAGGCGCTGTCGGCGGGTGGCTTGCAGTTCTGGTGATTGCTGCTGCTGTTGTCATGTATCTCGACGGCGATACGTTTTCTGGACGTTTGTATGAGCGCTTTGGCTGGCCCGGTTTCATCGTCGTCATGACTTTGCTGGTCGCTGCCAGTGTTGTCGGTGATTTGTTTGAGTCGCAATTGAAGCGCCGCGCCGGGTTCAAGGACAGTAGCAATTTGTTGCCTGGTCACGGCGGTGTATTGGATCGGATCGATGCCTTGATCCCGGTTTTGCCGCTGGCGGCACTGATCGATCTCTGGTTGTAGGAATTTCATGCAGGCAATTGCCGTTCTCGGTTCTACCGGTTCTATTGGCGTTTCTACGCTGGATGTCGTTGCGCGCCATCCCGATCGTTATCGTGTCTATGCCTTGACCGCCCATTCACGTGTGGATGAGCTGGCAGAGCAGTGCGCGCGTTTTCATCCCAAGTTGGCCGTGGTAGGTACGGCGCAGGCAGCGCAGGAGTTGCAGCAAAAGCTCAGGGCCAGCCAGTTGCGCACGGAGGTGTTGTACGGGGCGCAAGCGCTATGCGACGTTGCCAGCGCTGCGGAGTGCGACATTGTCATGGCGGCAATCGTCGGTGCGGCAGGTTTGGCGTCCACGCTGGCAGCCGCGCGCACCGGCAAAAAGATTCTGCTGGCCAACAAGGAGGCGCTGGTCATGTCGGGCCAGTTGCTGATTGATGCTGTGGCCCAGCACAAGGCGACTTTGTTGCCCATTGATAGCGAGCACAACGCTATTTTTCAGTGTTTGCCGCACGACTATCGTCGTTCGCTACCAGGCGCCGGGATCTCCAAGATTCTGTTGACCGCCTCAGGCGGCCCGTTCCTCAAGCGTGACGTTGCTACGCTGGACAGCGTGACACCGGAAGAGGCGGTGGCGCATCCGAAGTGGGTCATGGGGCGCAAGATTTCGGTGGATTCCGCCACCATGATGAACAAAGGGCTGGAAGTCATCGAGGCGCACTGGCTGTTCGGCGCGCCGGCCGACAAGATCGAGGTCATGATTCATCCGCAAAGCGTGATTCATTCGATGGTGTCCTACATTGACGGCTCCGTATTGGCACAACTGGGCAACCCGGATATGCGTACTCCCATTGCCAATGCGCTGGCCTACCCGGAACGGATCGAATCCGGGGTCGCGCAGCTGGATCTGGCCCAGATCGGGCAGTTATTTTTCGAGCGTCCGGATTTCGGGCGTTTTCCGTGTCTTAAACTGGCGTATGATGCACTGCAAGCCGGGGGCAGTTCGGCGGCGATTCTCAACGCCGCCAACGAAGTTGCTGTCCAGGCATTCCTGAATCAAGAAATCGGATTCCGCATGATTGATCAAGTGATCGCCCGCGTCATGGACAAACTTCCCCATGGCCCTGTTGTCGATATCGATGCCCTGATTGAACAAGATCAGCAAGCACGTTCGATCGCGCACTCCCTCCTGTTGTCATGAACCTGCTGCACACTCTGCTGGCCTTCGCGGTCGCGCTTGGTACGCTTGTTGTCGTTCATGAGCTGGGGCATTACTGGGTCGCGCGCTTGTGTGGCGTCAAGGTCTTGCGTTTCTCCGTCGGTATGGGGCGTGTAATCTATTCACGTCGCTTTGGCCGGGATCAGACCGAATGGGCCTTGTCGATTTTGCCGCTGGGCGGCTACGTCAAGATGCTCGATGCCCGCGAGCAGGATGTCAGCGAAATGTCCGCGCAGGATCTCAAGCGCGAATTCACCCGGCAGTCCGTCTGGCGCCGTATTGCGATTGTTGCTGCCGGCCCGGTGGCCAATTTCATTCTGGCCATTCTTCTGTTTGCCGGCTTGTTCATGCATGGCATTCCTGAGCCAGTCCCCAAGCTGCGTCCGATGGCGGAGCAGACTGCGGCTTATCAGGCGGGCCTGCGTGGCGGCGAGACCATTACTGCGATTAACGGAGTGCCTGTTCAGGCGTGGTCGGAAGTGCGCTGGGAACTGATGCAGCACGTGCTCGAAAAAGCGCCGGCACGCCTGGATGTGGAACGTGTCAACAACGGGCTTAACGGCGGCAAGTTGCTGGATTCGGTCAATTTGACGCTAGATGGTGTATCCAGCAAGGATCTCGAAAGTGACTTCCTGGCGAAACTTGGTCTGACGCTGGCGCGTCCTCCTGCCATTCTTGGCAAGATTATGGATGGCCCTGCGATGCAGGCGGGCTTGCAAAAAGGCGATCTGATTCTCGACGTGAACGGTACGCCGATCAAAGACGGTCTGGCGCTGGTCGAACTGGTGCGGTCTTCTCCCGGTAAGCCCTTGCTGCTGCACGGTATGCGTGGTCAGAGTGAATTCCGCATTCAGGTGACGCCTGATACGTTAAGTGACAATGGGCAGACGATAGGCCGCATCAAGGTGGAAGTGCCGTTGGCGCCGGAAATGATTGTCGTCAGCGATGCACCATGGACGGCGATTGCCAAGGGTGCTCAGAAGACCTGGGACACCAGCACAATGACGCTGAAGATGATCGGAAAAATGATCGTCGGCCAGGTTTCATGGAAAAATATTACCGGCCCGATTACCATAGCCGATTACGCCGGGCAGACCGCCAAAGTCGGGTTGGTGAGCTATCTGAGCTTCATTGCGTTTATCAGCATTAGTCTCGGTGTAATGAACCTGCTTCCCATCCCGGTTTTAGATGGCGGCCATTTGCTGTATTATTCGCTGGAGATTTTGACCGGACGTCCTGTTTCTGAGCGCTTTGGGGAAATTGCTCAACGTGCTGGTCTGGGTATTTTGATGACATTGATGATCGTTGCGGCATTCAACGACATTGTTCGTCTGATGTTTTAAGGATTCGTCGCAAGCCGTCCTGATGGCAAGGATGGCTTTTGACTTTACATATGTTCGACGATTGTAAAAAATTGTCGGCAAAAACATAGTTAATAAACGATAGCTAATGAACTTACATTCCGCGCATTTCCCTGCACCGACCTTTTCCCGTAGCCTGATCGCCGTTGCTGCGCTTGCCCTTTGCAATCAGGCATTCGCCGTCGAACCGTTCGTGGTCAAGGACATTCGTGTCGAAGGCATTCAACGTACCGAAGCAGGCACCGTGTTCAGCTACTTGCCGGTGCGAGTGGGCGACACCTTCACTGATGAAAAAGGCACGGCTGCGATCAAGGCGCTGTACGCTACCGGTTTCTTCAAGGACGTGCGTGTTGAGGCTGAAGGCGATGTGCTTGTGGTGCAAGTGGAAGAGCGTCCGGCGATTGCCAGCGTCGACTTCACCGGTATCAAGGAATTCGACAAGGAACAACTTACCAAAGCGCTGAAGGAAATCGGCGTTGCGGAATCGCGTATCTTCGACAAATCGCAAGTCGATCGTGCAGAGCAAGAACTCAAGCGTCAATATTTGTCGCGTGGCTTGTACGGCGCGAAGGTCACTACGACCATTACACCGGTTGAGCGTAACCGTGTCGCGGTGAGTTTCGCTGTGGATGAAGGCGACGTCTCGCGCATCAAGCAAATCAACATCGTTGGCAACAAGGCGTTCTCCGACGGCAATTTGCGTGATCAACTGAAGTTGACGACACCCGGCTGGTTTACCTGGTACACCAAGGCCGACCAATACTCCAAACAAAAGCTGTCTGGCGATATCGAGTCCCTGCGCTCCTATTATCTGGATCGCGGCTATCTCGAAATGCAAATCGAGTCTACTCAGGTCTCGATTACGCCTGACAAGAAAGACATCTACATCACCATCAATATCAATGAAGGTGAAAAGTACACTGTCTCCGACATCAAGCTTGATGGCGAAATGTTTGGTATGCAGGACGATCTGAACGCTTTGGTTCAGCTGAAAAAAGGCGACGTGTATTCCGGTACCAAGCTCACAGACAGCACCAAGAAGATCGGCGAACGTCTGGGCAATTTCGGCTACGCGTTTGCCAACGTCAATGCAAATCCGAACGTCGATCGCGAGAAGAAAGAAGTCGCGTTTACCATCATGGTCGACCCTGGCAAGCGTGTGTATGTTCGCCATATCAATATCGCTGGCAATACCAAGACCCGCGACGAAGTCATTCGCCGTGAGTTCCGTCAATTTGAAGACTCTTGGTACGACGGCGAGAAAATCAAATTGTCGCGCGACCGTGTCGACCGTCTTGGCTATTTCAAGGAAGTCACCATTGAGACGCCGGAAGTGCCGAATAGCACCGACCAGATTGACGTCAATATGAAGGTGGAAGAAAAGCCAACCGGTAACATCATGATCGGTGCCGGCTTCTCGCAAACCGACAAGCTGAGTCTGACGGGTTCGATTTCTCAGGAAAATGCGTTCGGTAGCGGTAATACCGTCGGTATCGAAGTCAATACAAGTTCGCGTTATCGTACGATCGCTGTTTCTCAGACGAATCCCTACTTTACGGATGATGGCATCAGCCGCACGTATGAAGTATTCCTGCGTACGATTCGTCCGTCTGCGTACACTACCGGTGATTACCGCGTGAAAACCATTGGCGGCAGCGTCAAGTTTGGCGTGCCGTTTTCTGAGCTGGATCGCGTTTTCTTCGGCGTCGGTGTTGAAAATACCAAGGTTGATACTGACAGCACGAGCCCAAGCTTGTATCGTCAATATGTACGCGACTTTGGTTCAGGCCCCGGTAGCGTTGCTGGTTGTGATGTCATCAATGACGCCAATTGCGGTATCGGTACTGCTACTACCACCAGCTTCCCGCTGACCGTCGCATGGCAGCGCGACAGTCGCGACAGCGCATTGGTCCCGACCAAAGGCGTCTACCAGCGCGCCAATCTGGAAGTGTCGGGCATCGGCACCTTGCAGTACTATCGTGCGACCTATCAGCACCAGTACTTCCAACCGTTCTGGAGCAACGCTGCGACGCTGGCATGGAATGGCGAAGTGGATTACGGTAAGGGCTTTGGCGGCAAGCCTTATCCAATCTTCAAGAACTACTACGCAGGTGGTATTGGTACCGTCCGCGGATACGAGGCCTCCTCTTTGGGTAACCTGAAAGACCAGTATGGCGACTCCATGGGTGGCGCATCGCGTCTGGTTGCCAACGTGGAATTGCAATTCCCATTCCCTGGTTCGGGTCAGGACCGCAGTTTGCGCTGGTTTACCTTCGTTGACGGCGGTAACGTGTTTGCCGATGGAGAGCGTATTAAAATCAACGATCTGCGCTATTCGACTGGTTTTGGTATCAGCTGGATCTCGCCGATCGGTCCTCTGAAGCTTAGCTATGGTAAGCCGTTGAACGCGAAGACCGGCGATAAGGCGCAAAACTTCCAGTTCCAACTGGGAACCGGGTTCTGATCAGCCGATCAGCTCATGGCATAATAGAAATCTGTATTACGGAGAATGATCTTGAAGTTTATTACTAAATCATTGATGTCGATCCAAGCTGCGACTCTGGCTGTCGGCATGTTGTCGTTTGCAAATGTGCAGGCACAAGAATCGAAAATCGCTTTCGTCAGCACCGAGCGTATCTTCCGTGAAGCCGTGCCTGCTAAGGCCGCACAAACCAAGTTGGAAGCTGAGTTTGCCAAGCGCGAAAAAGATATCGCAGACATGGCTGCACGCCTGAAAGCGCAGTCCGACAAGCTGGATAAGGATGCGGCGGTTTTGTCCGAGTCGGAGCGCGTCAAACGTCAGCGCGACCTTGGTGATATCGACAAGGAGTTTCAACGCAAGCAACGTGAATTCCGTGAAGACCTGAATCAACGCCGCAATGAAGAGTTGTCGGTTGTTCTGGAGCGCACCAACAAGGTGATTCGCCAGATCGCTGAAGCAGAAAAATACGATATCGTCTTCCAGGAAGCCGTCTATGCCAGCAAGCGTATCGATATCACCGACAAGGTTCTGAAAGAGCTGGCGAAGTAAGCCGGTTCAAATATCATGCTTACCCCAGGCACGCAGATTGTCCCGAAGAGAAATCGCCAATCTGCGCTGCTTGAGCAGGTAGTGCAATAATCTAAGAAGGCCAAAATGAGTATTCGGCTAGAACAGTTGGTCGAACGCTTGGGTGGCCAGCTAAAAGGCGATGCACAGATTGATGTCAGCGGCATCGCGCCTTTGGATGGTGCGACATCGTCGCATGTCACCTTCCTCTCCAATCCCAAGTTCCGATCCCAGGCAGAGCAGACGCAAGCTGCGGTCTTGATTTTGTCTGAAGTGGATGATGCAGCTGTCGCCGGCTATTCGGGCGCACGCATTGTCGTCAAGAATCCCTACGCCTATTTTGCCCGTGCAGCGCAGTTATTTGCGGCACAGGCTGCTGTGCCAGTGACAGCCGGTGTCCATCGCAGCGCTTGTGTGGATGATACGGCGCAAGTGGCGGCAAGTGCGACCATCGGGCCGCAAGTCGTCATCGAGGCCGGTGCGATCATTGGCGAGCGCGTCGTGATAGATGCCGGCAGCTATGTGGGACGCAATGCGCGCATTGGCGCTGATACGCACTTCTATGCACGCGTGACGTTTCACGCCGGCTGCGAAATCGGCGAGCGCGGCATCGTGCATTCAGGAGTCGTGATCGGTGCGGACGGTTTCGGTTTTGCCAACGAAGGCGGCGCCTGGATCAAAATTCCTCAGGTGGGCAGAGTCGTCATTGGCAATGATGTCGAAATCGGCGCCAATACGACTATAGATCGCGGCGCTTTATCCGACACCGTACTGGAAGACGGGGTCAAGCTAGACAACCAGATTCAGATCGCGCACAACTGCCATATCGGCGCGCATACAGCGATTGCGGCCTGTGCCGGTATCGCCGGCAGCGCCAAAATCGGCAAATATTGCTCGATCGGCGGTGCTGCAATGATTCACGGCCATATTACGATTGCCGACAAGGTGCACGTCTCTGCGGGCACGCTGGCGCTTCGTTCCATCCTGGAGCCAGGGCAATATACCGGCTTTTATCCTATCGCCAAGCACGGAGAATGGGAAAAATCCGCAGCATTGGTGCGCAATCTGAGCACAATGCGTGAGAAAATCCGTGCGTTGGAAAAAACGATCAAATCGCTTACAGAGCCGCATACTGAGCAAAATACTGAGCAAAAAAATGACTAGTCTCGATATCAATCAAATCAAAGAATACCTCCCGCACCGTTATCCGCTGTTATTGGTGGATCGCGTCCTCACCTGGGAAAGCGGCAAGGACATCACCGCCATCAAGAACGTGACCGTCAACGAAGAGTTTTTCAACGGCCATTTTCCACACAAGCCAGTGATGCCGGGCGTATTGATGATCGAAGCGCTGGCGCAGACCGCGGCTTTGCTGTCTTTCCTGACCGAAGGTCGCAAGCCGGACGCCAATACTGTCGTGTATTTCGTCGGTATCGATAACGCGCGCTTCAAGCGTCCGGTGGAGCCGGGCGACCAGTTGAAGATGCACGTGGAAATTACCCGTCGTGCCCGCGGTATCTGGAAGTACAAAGCGGTCGCGACCGTTGACGGTCAGGTTGCAGTCGAAGGCGACCTTATGTGCACCATGCGCAACGCCAACGACGCCAGCCAGGCAGGCTAAGCCATGTCGCGTATTCATCCTACCGCCGTCATTGAGTCGGGCGCTCAGCTCGATTCAACGGTCGAGGTCGGGGCCTATTCGGTGATCGGCGCCAACGTGCGCATCGATGCGGGTACGAAAATCGGTCCGCACGTCGTGATCGAAGGCCATACAACCATCGGCCGCGATAATCAGATTTTCCAGTTTGCTTCCCTGGGTGCTGCGCCGCAGGATAAGAAATATGCGGGTGAACCGACCCGTCTGGAAATCGGCGATCGCAACACCATTCGCGAATTCGTCACCTTTAATCTGGGAACCACGCAGGATGCGGGTGTGACCCGCATTGGCGACGACAACTGGATCATGGCGTACGTGCATATTGCACACGATTGCCAGTTGGGAAACAACATCATTCTGGCAAACAACGCCACGCTTGCAGGTCACGTGCATCTGGGCGACTGGGTATTTCTCGGCGGCTTTACGTCTGTGCATCAGTTTTGCCACATCGGTGCGCACGCCATGACGGCGTTTACGGCGGCGGTAAGCCAGGATATCCCGCCGTTTGTGACGGCAGCAGGCAATCGCGCCGTGCCTGCCGGCATTAATAGCGAAGGCCTGAAGCGCCGTGGTTTTACGCCGGAGCAGATCGCAGCAATCAAGCGTGCGTACAAAGCCATCTATCGTTCCAGCCTGCCGCTGGAAGAAGCCAAGCAGGAATTGCTGCTGCAAGAAGAAAAATCCCCCGAGTCCGCCGCACACATCCGCCAGATGCGTGAATTCATCGCATCCTCCTCTCGTGGCATCATCCGATAAGATGTCGATCGCCATGGTCGCCGGCGAAAGCTCGGGTGACCTGCTGGCGAGCCGGTTGCTGTCCGGCCTGCGTCCGCGTTTGCCGGATGCACGCCTGCATGGCATCGGCGGTCCGCATATGGCAGAGCAGGGTTTCATCAGCGACTGGCCGATGGACAAACTGACTGTCCGCGGCCTGTTCGAAGTCATTCCGCGCTACCGTGAAATCAAGGGGATCCAGAACGCCTTGCGCGATCAACTGATGGCAGAACGTCCGGCGGTTTTCATTGGCGTCGATTATGGCGGCTTCAATCTGGGGCTTGAACAGCAGTTGCGCGAGGCCGGCATTCCGACCATGCATTTCATCGGGCCGCAAATCTGGGCCTGGCGTGGTGGACGTATCAAAAAGATTGCACGTGCGGTGTCGCACATGCTGGTGATTTTTCCGTTCGAGGAAGAAATCTACCGTAAGGCCGGCGTGCCGGTGACCTATGTCGGACATCCGCTGGCGGAAGTTATTCCCATGGAGTCCGATCAGGCCGCGGCGCGTACAGCCTTAGGCTTGCAGCAGGATCGTCGCGTAGTCGCCATTCTTCCCGGCAGCCGCATGTCGGAGCTCAAGTACAACACAGCGAGTTTTCTTGGCGCCGCCCGCTTGCTCAGGCAGCGCGAACCGGAATTGCAATTTGTCGCGCCCATGGCTGGTGAAAAGCAGCGTGCGTATTTCGAGCAATTGATCATAGAAAATAATTACACCGAGCTGGACATCCAGATCATCAATGGACAATCACATGCGGCAATGGCAGCGGCAGACGCGGTCCTGGTCGCCTCCGGTACGGCGTCGCTCGAAGTCGCGCTCTACAAGAAGCCGATGGTGATCGCCTACAAGATGATGCGTGCCTCCTATGAAATCATGCGGCACATGAATTATCAGCCTTGGGTCGGTTTGCCGAATATCCTGGCGCGCGAGTATCTTGTTCCTGAATTGTTGCAGGGCGCTGCCACGCCGCAAGCGCTGGCGGATGCACTGTGGAAGCAGCTCGACGATCCTGCTCACCTGCAAAGCCTGCGCCAGCGGTTTACCGATATGCATCATTCGTTGTTGCGAGATACCGCCAGCCTCAGCGCTCAGGCTGTCTGTACATTGCTGGATCGTCAGCAGACGCGTTTTGCGCAAGGAACTTAGGCGATATGGCCAAGAAAAACGATACAAATTTGTCCTTGTTCGCGCTTGACGACTATGCCGGCGAAATTGTCTGCGGCGTCGATGAGGCCGGCCGTGGCCCCCTGGCGGGACCGGTCTTCGCTTCTGCAGTCATTCTCGATCCTGCACGTCCTATCATCGGCTTGCGGGACTCCAAAAAACTGAGTGAAGCCAGCCGTGACGCATTGGCGCTTGAAATCAAGGAATATGCGATCGCCTGGGCGATTGCGGAATGTTCTGAAGATGAAATCGATCAGCTCAATATTCTGCATGCCAGCATGCTCGCCATGCGCCGGGCGGTAGAGGCATTGCGGACCATTCCTACGCTTGCCCTGATTGACGGTAATCGCTGTCCGGTGATGGCGATCCGTTCCGAGGCCATCGTCAAGGGCGATGACAAAGTGCCTGCAATTTCGGCTGCGTCGATTCTTGCCAAGACCGCTCGTGACACTGCTTTGCGAGTGTTGCATGACCAATATCCGCACTACGCTTTTGATCAGCACAAGGGATATCCGACCGCCTTGCACCTGGAACGCCTGCGCTTGCACGGCGTGTCGCCGGTGCATCGCAGGTCTTATGCGCCGGTGCGAGCCTTACTGGTCAAGAACTGAGGATTGCCGATGAAGTCGATTTCCTCTCGCGACAATGGGCTGTATAAGGAACTCAAGCAGCTCGCCACCAGTGCACAGGCGCGCCGCAGATCCGGGCGCAGCCTGCTTGATGGCGTACATCTCGCGGAGGTGTATTTACAGCAAGCGGGTATCCCCGAGTTGTGCGTTGTCGCCGAGAGTGCGCTTTATCATGCCGAGGTTGCGCCGGTGCTGGCGCAATGTGAAGCTGCCGGTAGCCAATGTATTTGTCTGCCGGATGCGTTGTATCAGGCCTTGAGCCAGGTAGAAAATGGCGTTGGTTTGTTGCTCGTGATTGCGACGCCGCAGCCGCAGGCACCGGCAATGCTGACGACGTCGGCAGTTTTGCTCGACGGCCTGCAGGATCCAGGCAATCTCGGATCAATCTTGCGCAGCGCCGCCGCCGCCGGCATTCGCCAGGTATTCTGTTCGGCCGGTACGGTCGCGGCCTGGTCACCGAAAGTACTGCGTGCCGGCATGGGCGCGCATTTCCTGCTTCAGATTTTTGAAGGCGTCGATTTATTGAGCTTGAGCAAGGCCAGCAAGATTCCGGTACTTGCGACCAGTTCCTATGCAGAGGAAACCATCTATCAGATCGATCTCACGCAAGAAGTCGCCTGGCTGTTCGGTCACGAAGGGCAGGGCGTCGCTGATGATCTGATGGACGCAGCCGGCGTCAAAGTAGTGATCCCCCATCTTGGGCAGATGGAGTCGCTCAACGTCGCCGCAGCGGCTGCCGTATGTTTCTTTGAACAAGCCCGGCAAAGGCAGGGCGGCCGCTGAGCGCGGTTTGCCCGGTCAGTATTGATGGCGCAGAAGGAGGCCTGCATGCATCCTGATCTCCATTCTTATTTCAAAGGAAACTGGCGCTTCACGCGCAGCATGCTTGGCGTCGACAAGATTGTCATTGGCGAAGCTGACGGCAAGGCCGAATTCCATCCCGGCGAAGAACATCGTTTGCACTACAAGGAGTCAGGACAGTTGCGCCTGGCTGCCGATCAACGTGTGGTGTCGTTCTCACGGCGCTTCGACTATCAGGTAGCCGACGACATCGTCCATGTCGCATTTGCTGATGGCATGCAGGCGGGGCAGGCTTATCAGAGCTACCGATACGATCCGGCGCAAAAAGCGCTATTGCCGCTGGAGGCGCATCTCTGCCTTCTCGATCGTTATGACGGCCATTATGTGTTGATTGATACGGACCGCTTCGACCTGCATACGCGCATCGAAGGGCCGCATAAAGACTATCTGCTATACACGCAGTTCACGAGAGTAACCGGCTGATCTGCGCGGGCTTCAAGCGAGCCGGGATTAGCGCGTTTCCGGTTTGATTTCCTGCAGAATCGTGGCCGCAATTTCTTCGATCGATTTGGCGGTGGACGACATCCATCGTATGCCTTCGCGTCGCATCATTTTTTCGGCTTCGTTGACTTCATAACGGCAATTTTCGATGGCAGCGTACTTGCTGCCCGGACGGCGCTCGTTACGCACTTCTGACAGCCGTTCCGGGGCAATCGTCAGGCCGAAAATCTTCTTCTTGAAATTCACCAGCCCGCTCGGCAGTTTGTCACGTTCGAAATCTTCTGGAATCAGTGGATAGTTTGCGGCTTTGATGCCGTATTGCATGGCGAGATACAGGCTGGTCGGCGTCTTGCCGGAACGTGACACCCCCACCAGGATGACGTCGGCGCTGGCCAGATTCTTGTTCGATTGACCGTCGTCGTGCGCCAGCGAAAAATTGATCGCCTCGATGCGGTTTTTGTATTCCTCCGAATCGGCCGTATTGTGGCTGCGGCCGATGGTGTGTGTCGACTTCACGCCAAGCTCCTGCTCCAGCGGTTCGACGAAGGTTTGGAACAGGTCCATGTGCATCGCCTTGGACTGGCGGATGACTGCCGACAGGTCGGCCTTGACGAGTGTCGAGAAGACGATCGGCGCCTTGCCATCGTTTTCAGCCACTTCATTAATACGGCGAGTGGCGTCGTAGGCCTTGTCCAGCGTGTCAACGAAAGGCAGGCGAACTTGCTTGAAGCGCAGCTCGAACTGGCTGAGGACGGAGTGCCCCAGAGTTTCCGCCGTGATGCCGGTACCGTCAGAAACAAAGAAGACGGTACGGTTGGCCGGTGGCAATGGAACAGGGCAGGCAGGCGGTGCGAGATCGAGCATAGTGTTGTTGGAAAGAAAACAATAAAAAATAACGGGTCAGATGAAAAATTTGCTGGCTACCCTGTAAAATGCCATGCAACAGATTGAGAAGCTAGCTCAAAATGATCCTGACAGTGCTGCGCAAGTTGACCGAATCCCTCTGGATGTTTGCCTTTGCAAACACCGCCGGAACTGCCGCGCGCCAATTATGTCAGCTCATGTATCAGAACCTGCATCAGATGTTGAGCCCAGCCGCTGTATCGATTATGTCGCCTTCGTCCAAAAATAACAAAGAACAAATGACGACTGCCGGCCGCGCGAAGATTTCTTATCATCAAACTAGAGGTTGTTATGTCCAACGCAGTAAATATGGGTTCTACCCAGGGGGCAGCATACGTAGTCTCCTTTGAAAATCTTCGCATGACGGATGTCGAGTCCGTCGGCGGCAAGAACGCGTCGCTGGGTGAAATGATCAGCCAGCTGGCCGGTGCCGGAGTCCGCGTGCCAGGTGGTTTTGCCACAACGGCGCAGGCTTTCCGCGACTTTCTGGAACACAGTGCAAATGGCGGCGCAACGCTGGCCCAACGCATTGCAGATCGTCTCGTAACGCTGGATATCGAAGATGTGCGTGCATTGGCGCAAGCCGGTGCGGAGATTCGTCAATGGATTATCGACACGCCTTTCCAGCCCGCACTGGAACAGCAGATCAAATCCTTCTACGATCAACTGGTTGCCGATTCCACCGGCGAGATGTCTTTCGCCGTGCGCTCGTCCGCTACTGCTGAAGATTTGCCGGACGCATCCTTTGCCGGTCAGCAAGAAACTTTCCTGAACGTGGTCGGCATCGACAACGTGCTCGAAGCGATGAAACACGTGTTCGCTTCGCTGTACAACGACCGTGCGATTTCGTATCGCGTCCACAAGGGTTTTACCCATGCAGAAGTCGCGCTGTCGGCCGGCGTGCAACGCATGGTGCGCTCCGACGTTGGCGCTGCTGGCGTGATGTTCACCATCGACACTGAATCGGGCTTCAAGGATGTGGTCTTCATCACATCCAGCTATGGTCTGGGCGAAACAGTGGTGCAGGGCGCGGTCAATCCGGACGAGTTCTACGTCCACAAGCCGATGCTGGAGCAAGGCAAGCTGCCCATCATCCGCCGCAACATCGGCTCCAAACTGATCAAGATGGAATTTACCGGTGAAGCCAAGGCCGGCCGCTCGGTCAAGACGGTTGATGTGCCGGTTGAAATGCGCAACCGCTATTCGCTCAACGACGCCGAAATCGTCGAACTGGCGAAATACGCCACCATCATCGAGAAGCACTATCAGCGCCCGATGGACATCGAATGGGGTAAGGACGGCCGCGACGGCAAGCTGTACATCCTGCAGGCGCGTCCGGAAACCGTGAAGTCGCAGCAAAAGGCGACCGACGCGCAGCAACGTTTCAAACTCAAGGGTTCCAGCGCTGTGCTGGCAACCGGCCGCGCTATCGGTCAGAAGATCGGCGCCGGTCCGGTGCGCGTGATTCGCGACGCTTCCGAAATGGAACGTGTGCAACCCGGCGACGTGCTGGTCGCCGATATGACCGACCCGAACTGGGAACCGGTCATGAAGCGCGCTGCCGCCATCGTCACCAATCGAGGCGGCCGTACCTGCCACGCGGCGATTATTGCGCGTGAACTGGGTGTGCCGGCAGTGGTTGGTTGTGGCGACGCCACCGATATTCTGAAAGACGGCAACCTGGTCACCGTTTCCTGCGCTGAAGGCGACGAAGGCAAGATCTATGACGGTCTGCTGGAAACCGAGATCACCGAAGTCGCACGCGGCGAGCTGCCTCCGATTCCGTTGAAGATCATGATGAACGTCGGCAATCCGCAACTGGCATTCGACTTCCAGTCGATTCCAAATGGCGGCGTCGGTCTGGCGCGTCTGGAATTCATCATCAACAACAATATCGGCGTGCATCCGAAGGCGATTCTGGAATACCCGAACATTGATGCCGACCTGAAGAAAGCTGTTGAATCCGTCGCACGCGGTCACGCATCGCCGAAGGCGTTCTACGTCGACAAACTTGCGGAGGGCATTGCGACTATCGCGGCAGCGTTCTGGCCCAAGCCAGTCATCGTGCGCTTGTCCGACTTCAAGTCGAATGAGTACAAGAAACTGATCGGCGGTTCGCGCTACGAGCCGGACGAAGAAAATCCAATGCTGGGTTTCCGCGGCGCTGCACGTTATCTGGCCGCCGATTTCGCCGAAGCATTCGAAATGGAATGCCAGGCCATGAAGCGCGTGCGTAACGACATGGGTCTGACCAACGTCGAGATCATGGTGCCGTTCGTCCGTACTCTGGGACAAGCGGAAAAGGTCATCAACCTGCTCGGCAAGAACGGTCTGACACGCGGCGAAAACGGTCTGCGCGTCATCATGATGTGCGAAGTGCCGTCCAATGCGATTCTGGCCGAACAGTTCCTGGAATTCTTTGACGGCTTCTCGATCGGTTCCAACGATCTGACGCAGCTGACGCTGGGCCTGGACCGCGACTCCGGCATGGAATTGCTGGCAGCGGATTTTGACGAACGTGATCCGGCGTTGCAAGCGTTGTTGACCAAGGTGATTTCGACTTGCCTGGCCAAGGGCAAGTACGTCGGTATCTGCGGTCAAGGACCTTCGGATCATCCGGACTTTGCGGAATGGCTGATGAAGCAGGGTATCGAATCGATTTCGCTGAATCCTGATTCAGTTATCGACACATGGCAGAAACTGGCTGGCACTAAGTAAGCGCCAATAAGGTCTAACCCAGACAAGTTCGCTTGTCTGGTCTCAAAAAAACGCGGGCTTTATGCCCGCGTTTTTGTTTTTGAGCAATATCGGCCAATAGGCTGTTAAAGTCTTGCCAGCAAGCAGCGGCTTGCGTCACATAAAAAGGAAAACCAACATGATGGACTGGGCGATATGGTTCGTATTGGCCGGACTGGCAATCGGGGTGGAACTCTTTACCGGAACATTCTATTTGCTGATGATCGCCATCGGCCTGGCCGTTGGCGGCGGCGTTGCCTTGCTTGGAGGTTCGGTTGAGTGGCAGCTTCTGATGGCGGCGGTAGTCGGCTTCGCCGCGGTAGGTTTGCTGCGCCGCAGCCGCTTTGGAAAAATGAACAAGGAGACCGCCGCACGCGATCCAAACGTCATCCTGGATATCGGGCAAAGCGTACGGGTCGATCAGTGGAACGAACTTGACGGCACACCGACATCGCGCGTGCGCTATCGCGGCGCGGAATGGGATGTTGAACTGGCGCCGGGCAATACTGCCCAGGCAGGTCAATTCATCATCCGGGAAATACGCGGCAGTCGTCTGATCGTCGCACACGCAGTTGCGCCGTAAGCTTTACTCAGCTTCAGATGCAATCAAGCTTTATTCACAAGGGGAATTTCTATGTTCGGTAGCGTAACGCTGGTTATCTTTTTCATTGCGATCATCTTTGTCGTCAAGACCATCAAAGTCGTACCGCAGCAGCATGCCTGGGTGGTGGAGCGACTCGGTAAATATCACGCGACACTCGGACCAGGGCTCAATATCGTGGTGCCATTCATCGATCGCATCGCCTACAAACACATCCTCAAGGAAATCCCGCTGGACGTACCGCCTCAGGTCTGCATCACGCGCGACAATACGCAATTGCAGGTTGACGGCATTCTCTATTTCCAGATTACCGACCCGATGCGCGCCTCTTACGGCTCATCCAATTACATTGCGGCGATCACCCAACTGGCGCAAACCACCTTGCGCTCGGTGATCGGCAAGATGGAGCTCGACAAGACCTTTGAAGAGCGCGACCACATCAACACCACCATCGTCAGCGCCATCGACGAGTCGGCGGAAAACTGGGGCGTCAAGGTGCTGCGCTATGAAATCAAAGACCTGACGCCGCCGAAGGAAATCCTGCATGCGATGCAGGCGCAGATCACCGCGGAACGTGAAAAGCGCGCCCTCATCGCCGCATCGGAAGGCCGCAAGCAAGAACAGATCAATATCGCAACCGGCGAACGCGAAGCCTCCATCGCCAAGTCGGAAGGTGAAAAGCAGGCATCGATCAACCGTGCTGAAGGTCAGGCTGCCGCCATTCTGGCGATTGCCGAAGCCAGCGCCGAAGCCTTGCGCAAGACGGCCGCTGCGATTCAATCTCCCGGCGGAGCAGACGCGGTCAGCCTTAAAGTCGCAGAGCAATATGTCGCCGCTTTTTCGCAGTTGGCCAAGACCAATAATTCCATCATCGTGCCGGCCAATCTCGGCGACATGAGCACACTGATCGCCAGCGCCATGCAGGTTGTGAAGGCGCAGCAGAAATAAGCGGGGAATCCGGCCGGCGATATGCTTGCCGTAGAAATGGTCAATGAAAAAGCGCCCGAAGAGAGATCGTCGGGCGCTTTTTATTTTCGATTTGCTCAGATGTCGTTTTTCAAGCGATTCTCACGCGATGCTGTCATCGCCGCACGCAGACGGCGGTACGGCATCGACGCTGTCGTAAGGCAACATGATATTCACGCATAAACCACCATCGATTCGATTTAGCGCGCGAATGGTGCCGCCATGCGCCTCGATGATGCGGCGTGCGATAGTCAGGCCGAGGCCGTAGCCGTGCGTGTTTTTCTGTGAGCGGGTGCTACGGAAGAACGGCTCAAAGATCAACTGCAACTCATCTTCCGGCACGCCGGGTCCACGGTCGATAACAGAAATCAAGACCTGCTGTTTGTTTGTGACGACGCGGGTGTTGATAGCAACCACGGTATCGACGGCCGTCTGCTTGATGGCATTGCGCACGACATTCTCGATGGCGCGGTAAAGAAGCTCTGCACCGCCCTTGAGGACAGCATTGCTGCTTACCTGGCCTTCCACATGGCGATCGATGGATTCGGCTTCGAAGCGCGCATCGTCGATGATTTCTCCAAGCAGGTCTTCAATGCGAATGTAATCTTCCATCGCGCCGGTGACGCCGGCTTCCAGACGCGACAGGGTGAGCAATTCACCAACCAGTTTGTCCATGCGCACGCCTTCGCGTTCGATGCGCTCCAGCGTGGCGGCCGTTTTTTCCGGTTGCAAACGAGCCAGGCCGATCGATGCCTGCAGTCGCGCAATCGGCGAGCGCAATTCATGGGAGACGTCATGCAGCAAGCGGCGCTGGCTTTCCATCAGTGCGCGCAACTTGTCGGTCATGCTGTCGAAGTCGCGACCCAGGTCGGCCAGCTCGTCGCTGCGCTTGCTCATCAGTGGCGCCAGACGGTCATTCAGATTGCCCGAGGCGGCGTTGGCGAAGGCAGATTTGAGCTGACGGATCGGCTGCGAAAAATACCAGGCCAGCAACATGGCGAAGAACAGGCTGGCGACGGTCGATACCAGCATCGGCATCATCGGAAAGAAGAACGGAGGAGGAGGCTGCATTTGCGGATTGTCATGGCGCGGCTCTGGGGCATTGCCCATGCGCAAAGGCGATGGCAGAAATAGCAGGTAGGTATGTCCATCCGCAGCCTTGACTTCTTCCACCACGCGGCGACGGACCTCTGTGCTCAGCAGCTCACGCGCTTCTTCAATCAGGCGCGGACTGACTGCGCGGCCCAGCAGCTCCTTCTTGTTTTCATCGACGGCATAGACCTGATGGCGTTCTGCATTGAGGATCAGCTTGCGCAGCGCCTCCGTGCCGCCATACTGCAGTGTGGCGGCGGCGGAGCGGATGGTGAAGACGGCCGGCGGACTCAGGTCCAGGTCGGTGGAGCGTTGATTGCGTTCGCGGTTCTCGAACGAAAACATGATGCCCACGCCAATGATGGCGGTCAGCTGCGCCACCATGATGAAGAAAAAGAACTTCCAGAACAGCCGGCCCACCGATTACTCCTTGATGAACTGGTAACCCAAGCGATAGACGGTCTGGATACAGGATTTGTCGCTGCCGAGCGTGGAGATTTTCTGGCGGATGCTGCTCAGGTGTACGTCGATATTACGGTCGAAGCGCGCCAGCGGCCGGCCGAGGCCTTGCTCGGAAAGGTGTTGCTTGCTCACTGGTTTGCCGGCGTTGCGCGCCAGCACTTCCAGCAGATTGAATTCGCTGCTGGTCAGTTCCAGCGGCTGGCCGGACCACGTGGCGCGGCGTTGTTCCGGCCACATCGAGAGTGCACCGACTGCCAGCGGCGAGTAAGGGCTGTGATCAGGACTATCGATGACGGTGCGGCGCAGGATGGCGCGTACGCGGGCAGTCAGTTCGCGCGGCGTGCACGGTTTGGGAACGTAGTCGTCGGCACCGAGTTCCAGGCCGATGATGCGATCGGTGTCGTCTCCCTTGGCTGTCAGCATTAAGACAGGAAGGTTGCTCTTGGCGCGGATGCGGCGTAATGTTTCCAGTCCGTTCAGGCGCGGCATCATGACGTCGAGCACCACAATGGCGTATTGATTGGACAAGGCTTCGGCGACGCCCGATTCGCCGTCGTAGGCGACGCGGACTTCAAATTTTTCCTGCTCAAGATATTCCTTGAGCATATCAACGAGTTCAACGTCGTCGTCTATCAGTAGTACTTTTGACATCGTTGTTTGTTTCTCTTTCTCTGGTTGCTGCAGCATTTCGGATTTTTCAATCATATGCGCAAAACGCCCGCGGACGGTACAACGGTAACGATTAGTCTCCGCATCTTTACACACTTTTACTTGCAATCCGGAGGCATTTGGCCGAGGGAAACAGAACTGTTTCATTGATGTTAAAACGTCGGGCAGACGAGATAATAACGGGCCGGCCCGGCATCTTCACGGGCCCACGAAAAAGTGCCCCCGATCAACTTAAATTTACTCCAATTTACACTCATGGGCCGGGCTTTACAGGGGCGTATCGCCGATACTTGTCAAGCGGGCAGATAACACCTTCCGGGTTTTTGCTGCGAGGTGCAAATGACGGTAAAGAATGAGGTCCGTCTATGCAAGGGGCAACTTGTCAGAGGGAGAACAATATGAGTATCAGCGGCGTATCCAGCAATAGTCTTTTTTCCTTGGCCGATCTGAGCGGTTCCAGTGGCGTCGACCAGACCAGCGCAACGGTCAGTTTTTCAGATTTCCCGTCGCCGCCACCGCGGCATCACGGAGGTGGCGGCGATTTTATCGGCGCCATCAAAGAAGCGCTGGCATCGCTCGAGGCAGATACGGCGACGTCCAGTACTGTGTCGACCTCGTCTGCCGATGGTACGACCTCGACACAAAATGCCGATGCGGCGCTGAACAGTTTCCTGCAAAATCTGCTGACTGCCTTGCATTCGGAGAGCGCCTCGAATTCGGCGACCGATAGCAGTACCGACAACGACAGCATCACTTCGGCCTCGGCGGTTGCGGCAGCGACGGCTTCTTCCGCAGCTGCAGCGGCCAACCGTCCGCCACCACCGCCACCAGGCGGACGTCTTGAGGACGATCTTACAAAACTGGTCCAGTCGCTATCGGCGTCGGAGTCCAGCACGTCCTCGACTGACACGGCCTCCGCCAGTGACTCCAGCACCTCAGGCAGCGCAAGTTCGTCATCAACGAACACGGATCTGGAAAGCAGCTTTGCCAATCTGCTGAGTGCGTTAGGCGACTCGGGCGGTACTTCGCTGAGCAGTTTCCTGCAGAGCATTACAACCAAATTGCATGCAACGCCGTCCAGTGGCAACATCATCAATACCACGGCATGAACCGGACAACGGATGGGAAATCGGATGGAAGATTGGATGGCGCGTCAGTTGAATCGTGGCGCACCGGCATGGACTGGATGGATCTGATACATGCTGCATGACAAGCTTTTGCAAGACCCTGCGCATCTGCAAGAGTTGATGCATCTTCTGACGCAGAGCATTACCGCGGATGTGCAGGGGAAATCCGACGAAGCGATGACTTTCCTGGAACTCGCCATCAAGCTTGATCCGGGCTTCGTGCCTGCATTGATGCGTCGTGCCGATCTGCTGTTGTCGCAGGAGCGATATGACGAGGCGATCGCCGTCTATGACGATTGCCTGAAACGTTTTCCGACGTTGTTGGAAGCGCGTCAATCGCGGCAGCGGGCGCTATTCCTGGCGCTGGAGCAATCCACCATGGCGTTGGAAGAGCACCCGCAGGACGCCGACCTGTGGTGCCGGCAAGCAGCATTGCTGATCCATCTCGATCGTTTCGACGAGGCGCTGTCTTCCCTTGATCGCGTACTGGCATTCGCGCCGTCCCATCAGCAAGCGCTGAATCAGCGCGGCAACGTTTTACTCCATCTGAATCGCCATGAAGAGGCCGTGCTGTGCTACGACCGCATTCTTGCGTACTCCGCTGCCAATGCGGCAGCCATCTTCAATCGCGGCAACGTCCTGCAAAAAATGAACTGCCTGAATCAGGCGCTCTGGTGTTATGAGCAGGCACTGACATTACAGCCCAATTTCCCGGAGGCGGAGATGGCGCAAAGCCATTGTCTGCTGCAGCAAGGCGACTTCGCGGGAGGCTGGCCGCGGCATGAAGCGCGTTGGAGAACCCCTCAGTTGCAAGGACAGGAAATGTTTCCGGAAATACCGGCATGGTTGGGCGAGCCTTCGCTGGAAGGACGCAGCATCTTGCTTTGGGCTGAGCAGGGACTGGGGGATACGATACAGTTCGCGCGCTACATTCCCCTTATCGCAGAGAGTGCTGCAAAAGTAACCGTATGTGTGCCGGAGGCCTTGCGCCGCTTGCTGTCATCGTTCGAAGCTTTACCTAACGTCGCTATCGTCGTAAGTGATCTGAAGCTTGCGCCGCATGACTTCCATTGTCCGTTGATGAGCCTGCCGCTGGCGCTGAGCTGGAAGCTGGCGACCATCCCGGCAAGTGCGCCATATTTGCGTGCCGGTGCCGAGTCGATACGGCAATGGTCGGTGATGATCGACGGCGAGCAGGCTGAGCCTTCAGGACGCCTCAAAGTCGGCATGGCATGGGCCGGCAGGCAAATCGGCGAGTTGAATCGTACGCGCGATATTCCCTTGCGCTATCTGCGGCCGTTGTCGGACATTCCCGTGGAGCTGATCAGTCTGCAACGCGATATTCCTGAGGGCGATGTCGCTGAAGCCAGCGGCTGGCAAAGCATGCGCCGCTTCGAAGCATCCATGAGCGACATGGCCGAAACGGCGGCGCTGATCAGTCATCTTGATCTGGTTATCAGCGCCGACACCGCCGTTATTCATCTGGCCGGCGCGCTGGGGAAGCCCGCCTGGCTGCTCCTGCGCTATGAAAGCGAATGGCGCTGGGGATGGCAAACCGGCAACTCCCGCTGGTATCCGACGGTCAAGGTATTCCGTCAGAAGGTCCGTGGCGATTGGTCTGGTGTGGTAGAGGAAGTTGCCGAATGCCTGCGATTGGCGGCCGGCAAATAAGGTAGGAGATGCGCCGCCGATCAGCGGCGGTGCGTCTTCATGGCAGCCTGGATTTCACGCTGGCTGTCGCGTTGCTTTTCGGTCTCTCGCTTGTCGTGCTGCTTCTTGCCCTTGGCCAGGCCGATTTCGCATTTGATGCGGCCTTTGCTGAAATGCAGGTTCAGCGGCATCAGCGTATAGCCCGAACGCTCCACTTTTCCGATCAGTTTGGCGATTTCTGCCGAGTTGAGCAGCAGCTTGCGCGTGCGCGTGGTTTCCGGATGGACGTGCGTGGAGGTGCTGGTCAGGGCGCTGATATGCGCACCGAACAGAAAAATCTCGCCGTTGCGGATCGTCACATAGGCTTCCTTGATCTGCGCCTTACCAGCGCGGATGGCCTTGACTTCCCAGCCTTCAAGGACGATACCGGCTTCAAAACGCTCCTCGACGAAGTAATCGAAAAACGCCTTTTTATTATCAACAATACTCATCTAATCGGAAAATCCGTGGTGTCGGTTAAAATTTCAACTTTGCGATTTTATCAAACGGACCACCTTTCATGGCAGTCGTACATAAAACAGTCCTGATCAATTACAGCGCGGAGCAGATGTTCAAGCTCGTCGACCGCGTCGAAGATTACCCTGAATTCTTGCCCTGGTGCGGCGGCGTCGACGTTGAAGAGCGTCAAGGCGACAAGCTCAAGGCCAAGCTCAAGATCAACTATCACGGCCTCAAGCAATCCTTCACTACCGAAAACACCAACGTGCCGCCAAGCAATATGACGATGCATCTGGTGGAAGGACCTTTCAAGCATTTCGAAGCGCGCTGGAATTTCAAGGCGCTGCGCGATGATGCCTGCAAGATCGAATTCGACATGCAATACGAGTTTTCAAGCCGCATTCTCGAGTCGGTGATCGGGCCGGTATTCAGCATGATCGCCAACAGCTTCGTCGATTCTTTTTGCAAGCGTGCAGAACAGATATATGGCTGAAGCGGAACAATTGCAAGAAGATCAGTTGCAAGTCGAGATCTGCTACGCCACACCGGAGCTGGAGATCCGCAAGGCGGTTTGCGTCGATGCCGGCGCTACCGTGCAGCAAGCCATCATGCAAAGCGGTCTGCTGCGGGAGTGTACAGCAATCGACCTGACCGTTTGCCGCGTCGGCATCTACGGCAAGCTGAAAACCCTCGATACCGTGCTGCGCGAACATGACCGCATCGAGATTTACCGGCCGCTGATTGCCGACCCGATGGATTCGCGCCGGCGCCGGGTGCAGAAGAAGGGCGGCTGAACCGCTACATCGTGTACTGTGCAGCATGCGTGGGTTGCAACTTTTGACAACAAGTGCAGCCGCGCCACACCTTGAGTGCATATTTAATGGAAAAATCAAGGTCTCCGCGACGAGCGCAAAAGTTTTCTGTATAATTCGCTTTTGCGCCTATAGGAAATGCTATGCGTCTTCTCCAAAAAGCACTCACATTCGATGACGTGCTCCTCGTCCCGGCTTATTCGGACATCCTCCCTAAAGATACTTCCCTTGCCACGCGTCTGACGCGCAACATTCGCCTGAACATTCCGCTTATTTCTGCGGCAATGGACACCGTGACTGAAGCGCGCCTGGCAATTGCCATCGCACAAGAAGGCGGTATCGGTATTGTTCACAAGAACCTGACGCCGAAGGAGCAAGCGCGCGAGGTTTCCAAGGTCAAGCGTTTTGAATCCGGCGTGGTGCGTGATCCGATCACGATCCCGCCAACCATGAAGATTCGTGAAGTTATCGCTCTTTCCGAATTGCACGGCATCAGCGGCTTCCCTGTTGTTGAAGGCACCAGCCTGGTCGGCGTGATCACCAACCGCGACCTGCGCTTTGAAGAAGACCTCGACGCCGAAGTGCGCGCGAAGATGACGCCACGCGACAAGCTGGTCTACGTCAAGGACGGCGCCGATCCGGAAGAAGCCAAGCGTCTGATGAACAAGCACCGCCTTGAGCGCGTCATGGTCATCAACGATAACTTCGAACTGCGCGGCCTGATCACTGTTAAAGATATTCAAAAATCCACGGCTCACCCGTTCGCCAGCAAAGACAGTCAGGGCAAACTGCGCGTCGGCGCTGCCGTCGGCGTCGGTCCTGACAATGATGAGCGTATCGAACTGCTGGTCGCAGCCGGTGTGGACGTGCTGGTGGTCGACACTGCCCACGGCCACTCGGCTGGCGTTCTGAATCGCGTCAAATGGGTCAAGACCCGTTATCCGCACGTTGACGTCATCGGCGGCAACATCGCCACCGGTGCAGCTGCCAAGGCGCTGGTCGAACACGGTGCTGACGCGGTCAAGGTCGGCATCGGCCCAGGCTCGATCTGCACTACGCGTATTGTTGCAGGCGTCGGCGTGCCGCAGATTTCCGCCATCGCCAACGTCGCCAAAGCACTCGAAGGCACCGGTGTACCGGTCATCGCAGATGGCGGCATCCGTTTCTCGGGCGACGTCTCCAAGGCACTGGCTGCTGGTGCATCCAGCGTCATGATGGGCAGCATGTTCGCCGGCACGGAAGAAGCGCCAGGCGAAGTGATCCTGTTCCAGGGCCGCAGCTACAAGTCATATCGCGGCATGGGCAGCGTTGGCGCCATGACCGATGGTTCGGCTGACCGCTACTTCCAGGATGGTGAAAACAACGCCGAAAAGCTGGTGCCGGAAGGTATCGAAGGCCGCGTCGCCTACAAGGGCAGCGTACTGGCGATTCTGTATCAACTGGTTGGCGGCGTGCGTTCTTCCATGGGCTACTGCGGTTGCGCCACTATCGATGAATTCCGCGAAAAAGCCGAGTTCGTCGAAATCACCTCGGCGGGTATGCGCGAATCGCATGTCCACGACGTGCAGATCACCAAGGAAGCTCCTAACTACCGCGCCGACTAAGCAGGGTGACGATAGTGAAAAAAGGCCGCGCCACTTAGTTTTGGCCGCGGCCTTTTGACTTATTTTTGCCTCTGAAATAATTTCAAACTTGCCTACCTCCAATGCCATGCACTCAAAAATTCTGATCATCGATTTCGGTTCCCAGGTCACCCAGCTGATCGCGCGTCGCGTGCGCGAAGCCGGCGTGTTTTCCGAAGTCTTTCCTTATGACGTGAGCGACGAATTCGTCCGCAACTATGGCGCTTCCGGCGTGATTCTGTCCGGCGGTCCGAACAGCGTGACCGAAGGCGATACGCCACGCGCGCCATTCGCGGTGTTTGAGCTGGGTGTGCCGGTGCTGGGTATCTGCTACGGCATGCAGACCATGGCTGAGCAACTGGGCGGCAAGGTTGAAAACGGCAAGCTGCGCGAGTTCGGTTACGCTGAAGTGCGCGCCCATGGCCACACCGCACTCCTGAAAGATATCTCCGACTTCACGACCGCTGAAGGCCATGGCATGTTGAAGGTCTGGATGAGCCACGGCGACAAGGTCAATGAAATGCCGCACGGTTTCAAGCTGATGGCCTCGACCGGCAATTGCCCGGTTGCCGGCATGGCCGACGAAGACCGTCGTTTCTACGCCGTGCAATTCCACCCGGAAGTTACGCACACCGTGCAAGGCAAGGCGCTGCTGGGCCGTTTCGTGCACGACATCTGTGGCTGTAAATCGGACTGGAACATGCCCGACTACATCGCTGAAGCGGTCGAATCGATCCGTCAGCAAGTCGGTAGCGACGAAGTCATTCTCGGCCTGTCCGGCGGCGTCGACAGCAGCGTTGCCGCAGCGCTGATCCATCGCGCCATCGGCGATCAGCTGACCTGCGTATTCGTCGATCACGGCCTGTTGCGCCTCGACGAGGGCAAAATGGTCATGGAAATGTTCGGCAAGAATCTCGGCGTCAAGGTCATTCACGTCGACGCAACCGATCAGTTCATGGGCCACCTGGCCGGCGTGACCGATCCGGAAGCCAAGCGCAAGATCATCGGCCGCGAATTCGTGGAAGTGTTCCAGGCCGAATCCGGCAAGCTCAAGAACGCCAAATGGCTGGCGCAGGGCACGATTTACCCGGACGTCATCGAAAGCGCCGGCAAGGGCAAGAAGGGCGCGCACACCATCAAGAGCCACCACAATGTCGGCGGCCTGCCGGAGACGCTCAACCTGAAGCTGCTGGAACCGCTGCGCGAACTGTTCAAGGACGAAGTGCGCGAACTGGGTGTGGCGCTCGGTCTGCCGCACGAGATGGTCTACCGTCATCCATTCCCGGGCCCGGGCCTGGGCGTGCGCATCCTCGGCGAAGTGAAGAAGGAATTCGCCGACCTGCTGCGCCGCGCGGATGCGATCTTCATCGAAGAACTGCGCAACACCAAGGAAGGCGACGGCCAGAGTTGGTACGAAAAGACCAGCCAGGCATTTGCGGTTTTCCTGCCGGTCAAGTCGGTCGGCGTGATGGGCGATGGCCGCACCTACGAATACGTGGTGGCATTGCGCGCCGTGCAGACGCAGGACTTCATGACGGCGCACTGGGCGCATTTGCCGCATGAACTGTTGGGCCGCGTGTCCAACCGCATCATCAATGAAGTACGCGGCATCAACCGTGTGGTCTACGATATTTCTGGCAAGCCGCCAGCAACGATCGAGTGGGAGTGATATCTCCTTTCAGGAAATATCATTCGCTAGTGGATTGATTATCGAACTGTCGGACTATCAAAGCCCTGTTTTTACAGGGCTTTGTATTCTGGGCGCCAGTGCGGTGGCGGACAATAACGGCAACTAGCAGCGACATCATTTAGGGCATCATTTTTGGAATTCCATCATGGAAATTAAAGTCAATTTTCTCGATAAGCTGCGTCTTGAAGCCAAGTTCGACGACTTCACCGTCATCGCCGATCAGCCTATCCGCTACAAGGGCGATGGTTCTGCGCCGGGCCCATTCGATTATTTCCTGGCGTCGTCGGCCTTGTGCGCGGCTTACTTCGTGAAGTTGTACTGCAACACGCGCAACATCTCCACCGAAAATATCCGCCTGTCGCAGAACAATATCGTTGACCCGGAAAACCGTTATAAGCAGATCTTCAAGATCCAGGTGGAGTTGCCTGCGGATATCGAAGAGAGTGACCGTCGCGGCATCTTGCGCTCCATCGAGCGCTGTACCGTAAAGAAGGTCGTGCAGGAAGGTCCGGACTTCATCATCGAAGAAGTCGAGAATCTGGATGCCGATGCGCAGTCCTTGCTGACGCTGAAACCGGATTCCGACGCCAGCACCTTCATTCTGGGCAAGGATCTGCCGCTGGAGCAGACCATCGCCAATATGTCGGGCATGTTGGCTGACTTGGGCATCAAGATTGAAATCGCGTCGTGGCGCAATATCATTCCCAACGTGTGGTCCTTGCATATTCGCGACGCGCACTCGCCGATGTGTTTCACCAATGGCAAGGGTGCAACGAAGGAAAGCGCGCTGGCGTCGGCCTTGGGTGAATACATCGAGCGGATCAACAACAACCATTTCTATGCCGGCGCGTTCTGGGGGGAAGACATCGCCGAGGCGGAATTTGTCCATTATCCGAACGAGCGCTGGTTCAAGCCCGGCCGCAAAGATGCGTTGCCGAAAGAGATCCTGGATGCGTACTGTCTGGAAATCTACAATCCTGATGGCGAGCTGCGCGGTTCGCATCTGATCGACACCAACTCCGGCAATGTAAAGCGCGGCATTTGTTCGTTGCCGTACGTGCGGCAGTCGGACGGCGAGGTGGTGTATTTTCCGTCCAACCTGATCGAAAACCTGTTCGTCAGCAATGGCATGAGCGCCGGCAACACGCTGGCGGAAGCGCAGGTGCAATGTCTGTCCGAAATTTTTGAGCGTGCGGTCAAGCGCGAAATCCTGGAAGGCGAAATCACATTGCCTGACGTGCCACAAGAAGTGCTGGGGAAATACCCCGGCATTCTGGCCGGCATCCGGGGCCTGGAAGAGCAGGGCTTTCCGGTGCTGGTCAAGGATGCGTCGCTGGGCGGGATTTACCCGGTGATGTGCGTCACCCTGATGAATCCGCGCACAGGCGGTGTCTTTGCCTCATTCGGCGCGCACCCGAGCTTCGAAGTGGCGCTGGAACGCAGCCTGACGGAATTGTTGCAAGGCCGTAGTTTTGAAGGCCTGAATGACTTGCCTCAGCCTACCTTTGAAAGCAACGCGGTGACGGAGCCAAACAACTTCGTTGAACACTTTATCGACTCCAGCGGCATCGTGTCGTGGCGTTTTTTCAGTGCCAAAACGAATTACGAATTTGTCGAATGGGATTTCTCCGGCCAGGGTGAAAATTCCAATGCCGAGGAAGCCGCTGCCTTGTTCGGTATTCTCAAAGACATGGGCAAGGAAGTTTACGTCGCGGTGCATGACCAGCTGGGCGCCGTCGCTTGCCGGATTCTGGTGCCCGGTTATTCGGAGGTCTATCCGGTAGACGATCTGGTCTGGGACAACACCAACAAGGCGTTGTTGTTCCGCGAGGATATTCTGAACCTGCATCGTCTGGACGATAGCGCTCTGGCGGCCCTGCTGGAACGCCTGGAGAACAACGAGCTGGATGAGTACTCCGATATTGCCACCCTGATCGGCATCGAGTTTGACGAAAATACGGAGTGGGGCCAACTGACCGTGCTCGAGTTGAAACTGCTGATCAATTTGGCCTTGCAGCAATTCGAGGACGCGCAGGATCAGGTGGGCGCGTTCTTGCAGTACAACGACAACACGGTTGAGCGCAGATTGTTTTACCAGGCATTGAATGTAGTGCTGGAGGTCATGCTCGATGACGATCTGGAACTGGACGACTATGTGCTCAACTTCCGCCGGATGTTTGGCGATGCGCGGATGGACGCCGTAGTAGGTTCTGTCGACGGCAATGTGCGCTTCTTCGGACTGACGCCAACGAGTATGAAGCTGGAAGGCCTCGACAGGCACCATCGCCTGATCGACAGCTACAAGAAATTGCATAATGCGCGCGCCAAGGCAGCGGCCAACAGCTAGGATGGTGAGCCATGGCTGAACAGGATCTGTTTGGAGAGGTTCCCGCACCTGTGGCGCGTCCGCGTCAGTCGCGCTCACGCCCGGCGGTGGCGCCGCCGCAGCACACCTGGTTTTTTGCATTGCGTCCTGCGGTTGCCGACGCGGTGCGTCTGGATGCGTTTGCTGAGAAATTGCTGGCGTCTCACGGCGTCACCGGCAAACGTGTCGGGCCGGATCGGCTCCACATCACTCTGGAATTGGTCGGGCATGACAGCGACGCGCGCGTGGTGGAGGCGGCATGCCGTGCTGCCGATGCCGTGCGTTTCCCTGCAATCGACGCCCGTTTCGATGCTGCCGTGACATTTTCCGCACCTAGCGGGCCATTCGTGCTGCTGGGCGGCGACGGGCTCAATGGTGTACGGGAGCTGCGTACTGCAATCGGTTGTGCATTGGCCGAGCATGGTTTCAACCCATCTCGCGCCTATGAGCCACATATGACCCTCGGCTACGACCCCCGTCATCGAGTGGAGCACATTGCCATCGATCCCATCGGTTTTCAGATTGCCGAATTCACGCTGGTCAAAAGCCATATCGGACTGTCCCGGCACGAAGTCCTGCGCGTGTGGCCGCTCAGCGGCTGATCATATCCGCCGCCCGACGAGCGCTACCGTTCCAGTGAACCAGCGCAGCAACAAGTCCCAGCACGATGCCGAAGATCACGATGCCGGTCCAGCCGTAGCGCGCCATCAGCCAGCCGCTGATCATGACGCCAAGCGCACCGCCGGAGAATGTCGCGGTCATGTACAGGCTGTTGATACGGCCTTGCGCTTTCGGATCGACAGCGAAGGCGCGGGTCTGGTTGGACACCAGGCCCGACTGCACGCCGATATCAAGCACGATGACGCCGATCACCAAAAACACCAGCGAGGTTTCTGCGCCGGCCAGCAGCAGGAAGGCTGTTGTCACAATGGCGATACTGGCTCCGATGACTCTGCGCGGTCCCTGCTTGTCGGTGGCGCGGCCGCCGAGCGACGCAGCCAGTGCTCCGGCCGCACCGATGACGCCAAAGCCACCGGCCCAGGCGCTCCCGAGGTGCCAGGGACCACTCGCCAGCAATGCCGCCAGGTTGACCCAGAACGCATTGAAACACGCCCACAACAGTGCTTGCACCATCATCGATTCTCGAACCGGACGATGATCACGGGCCAGCGGCCACAATGACGCCAGCAGACGTCCATAGGACAGATTGGTGCTCGGCACGCCGCGCGGCAGCAACTTCGCAGCCGCAATCCATACCGGAATCATGAACGCCGCTTCTACGCCGTATACCGCGCGCCAGCCATAGGCAGAACCAACCACGCCGCTGATGGTGCGGCCCAGCAGGATGCCGACCATGATGCCGCTGACGACGGTGCCCACGGCGCGGCCACGGTCTTTCGGCAATGACATGACGGCAGCGAAAGGCACCAGTTGCTGAGGTACGCAACTGACAATGCCGAGCCCGAACGAGGCCGTGATGAGTGCCCAGATGCCTGGGGCCAGCGCTGCCATCGTGGCGAAGACGAAGGCGCCGATGATCTGGCCCAACACCAGCTTGCGGCGGTCGAAGCGATCGCCCAGCGGCAGCAGCAATGCCAGTCCGACGGCAAAGCCGAGCAGCGCGGAGCCGGCGACGAGATCAACCGTGGCGACATCCACGTCCATACCCGATGCAATCAAAGGAAGGATGGGCTGGGTGCAATAAATATTGGTGATCACCGCTCCGGCGATGACCGCCATCATGACGATCTTGCCGCGCGATGCGACTGCGGGTGCCGGGGGACTATCAGATGTTATAGGCTGGCCGTTCATGGCATTCTCCTTAAGATGAGCTGCCGGGTGCGACGGAATATCGCGCTCCGGCGAGGAATGGCCTAGCTTACTTGTTTGCATTTATAAAGAGAATTCCATAAGATCGGGAATCATCCTTCCAAAATTTGGTAATAACGAATGAATCGTCTCGACTCCATGTCCATTCTCATTGCTGTCGTCGACGCGGGCAGCTTGTCGGCCGCCGCGCGTTTCCTCGACATGCCGCTGGCGACGGTCAGCCGCAAGGTGGCGGAACTGGAGACACATCTGAAAACGCGTTTGCTTCATCGTTCAACGCGGCAACTATCGTTGACGGAAGCGGGTATCTCCTACGTGGCTGCCTGCCGGCGCATCCTGGAAGAAATCGGGGAAGCCGAGCGCGCGGCGACGGGCGAGTACGCGTCACCCAAAGGTGAACTGGTAGTCACCGCGCCCGTCGCGTTCGGACGTTTGCACGTTGTGCCGGTGGTCGCCGAATTTCTCGCTCACTATCCGGAGATCGGCGTCAACCTGATGCTCACTGACCGTGTCGTGCACCTGATGGACGAGCATGCCGATGCGGCGATACGGATCGGCGATCTTCCCGACAGCACACTGATGGCAACCGGCGTCGGGACGGTGCGACGTGTGGTCTGCGCCAGTCCTGCCTATCTGGCGGCGCATGGCACACCCGCCAGGCCGCAGGATCTGGCGCAGCATGCGTGCATTACATTTGAAGTTCTCGCTTCCATGCGTGCCTGGGTGTTTGGTACGGAGAAGTCTGAGTTGTCGGTGCCGGTTCAATCGCGGTTGACGGTCAACACGGCCGAAGCTGCCATCACCGCTGCCACGCTGGGCGTCGGGCTGATACGCGTGCTGTCTTACCAGGTTGCAGATGCTGTTCGCGAGCAGACGCTGAGGGTCGTGCTGGATGAATTCGAGTCGGCGCCATTGCCCATTAGTCTGGTGCACACGGGACAGGCGCCATTGCCGTTGAAGTTACGCGCCTTCCTGGACTTTGCGACCCCACGCCTGCGTGCCCTCACTGCGCACATCCTGTAAAAAATAGGCAAGAATCAGAGCAGATGGATCTTGCCGGCTAGGCGGCTGATTTCCGTTGTCGAGTGAGTAGCGGCAAGCCGAGATCGGCAGTCAAGGCAATGGCGATCGCCGCAGCACCGATCAGAAAGAGCAGGCGATGATTTCCGCCAGTCGCATTGAAGATCGCTGAATAGGTATAGCCTGCAACCGCCTGAAATGCAGCGAATACGGTGGTAGCACGACCCCAGGTGGCATTTTGTTGTTCGGCGTGACCAATGACCGTTTCGCGCACACGAGCCAGCATCAGCGGCACGACGCCGGGAGGGAAGGCGCCGATCAGCAAGGTCAGCGCAGCAATGCACCAGTGATTGTCCGTCACGCAGATCCCTATGACAGCCAGCAGTTGCGTCAACAGCACGTAGCGCATAGTCGGACGCGCACCGATGCGATCGGCGAGGAAGCCATAGACCGGCGGTCCGAAGATTGCGCCGACGCCATACAGAATCCAGAACAGCGAACCCAGATGCGCACCGGCACCGAGGCCGCGTGCGATGAAATCCACGAAAAACACCATCGCCGGCACCAGACCGACTGCCATTAATGCGTACTGGAGGTAGAGCAGGCCGGTACCGGAAACTGCCTTTTCACCCGAGGCGGAGGCATGCGCAATATGCGTTGCCGGTGCTGGTGCGGACGACGGCCACCAGAACCAGCTGACCGCTGTCAACGCTGCCGATACAAGGCCAAGGCCGAACCAGGTCTGCCACAGACCAAGGTTCAGAAGCAGCGGCACCAGCGTACCCGAGCCGGCGATGCCCAAGCCCAGCCCAAGGAATATTGCACCGCTGGCAGAGCCCCTGCGCTCGGCAGGAACATGCGGCAGGATCGTCGCCGCCACCAGCACCATGATGGCGCCGCCGGCAATACCCGACACCAGTCGCCAGCCGAAGAACCAGCTCACCGACAGCGGCATCGCGCACGCCAGGAAGGCAAGCGTCACCAGCACCATCATCAGCCGCAGAGTGGTGACGTTGGAAAGCCGGCGCGCAATCGGGCGGCCGAGCAGTGCGCCCAGCAAGTAGCCGGCCAGATTCGCGGCGCCCAGATAGACAATGTCGGCCGCCGAAAACCAGTGTGCCTGGATCAGCGGAGGAATCAGGGGCGTATAAGAAAAGCGCGCCAGGCCAATACTGACCAGGCTTGCGCACAGCCCGGCAAGAATGTGACGCCAGACCGCATTGCGCTCTGAGGCGGGGAGTTGTGAAAGCGTCGTATCGGCAGACATAAAAAATTCCTTTGGGGAAAATATTTGCGGTGGAGTGATTGCCTATGTTTGACATTGATGTCAATAATGCGCAATCCTAATCATCATTGACATATGTGTCAATGATGATTTACAGTCATCTTCAAAAGCACAACACAGTGGAGCAAGGTATGGCGGGCGTTCGGCAATTTGATGAAGAAGCAGTCTTGGACAAGGCCATGGGCCTGTTCTGGAAAAAAGGCTATGCCGAAACCACCATGCAGGAATTGGCGGCGGTGACCGGCGTGCAGCGCGGATCGCTGTATCACGCTTATCAGGGCAAGGACGCTTTATTCCTCAAGGTTTTTGATCTGTATATGGAGCGCTTCATGGAAAGCGTCGTCAAGACGCTGGACCAGCAGGACATCTCGGGCGCTTTAACGGATTTCTTTGAATTCGTCATCGATTCGATGACGGCAGGAGAGCCGACCAGAGGTTGCCTGACCAGCAAAACCGCATTAAGCGGCGAAGTGATTGAAGAGCCGATACGCCAGGTTTTGCAAAAGCTGATCGACAGGCTGGAGCAGGCTTTGCTGGAGCGTCTGTCCCGACCGGGAGATACGGCACGGTTGATGACCTCGCCGGCAGAGGCTGCGCGTCTGATCACGACCTTTACACGGGGACTGGTGGTGATGGAGCGGGTTTATCAGAGCAAGGCGCGTTTGCTTGATACGGCAGCCATGCTGGTCAAGCTGTTATTGGGTGCGGCAGCGAAATAACCACAGCGGTAGGTATTCGTCTATTTCCTGTTTTTATTTCCGGCTGATCGACAGGCGCAGGCCGACCAGTCCCAGCAGCTTTTGGCGGTGCTGTGCGCCTTTCCCAGCGGCTTGCACGCCGGACAGGCTATAATGCCGCTTTACGGAAAACCGGAGCAGCAGGCTCTGTGACTGCCGCTCAGGCAAACTCCGAAACCCGCGGCACCCACGCCGCCAGCGCTTCCTATCATTGTGACTTACAGCATCAAAGAAATTTTCTATACCTTGCAAGGCGAGGGCACCCACGCCGGTCGTCCGGCGGTGTTTTGCCGTTTCAGCGGCTGCAATCTGTGGACCGGCCGCGAGGAAGATCGCAGCAAGGCGATTTGCCAGTTCTGCGACACCGACTTTGTCGGCACGGACGGCGAGGGTGGCGGCAAGTTCAAGACCAGTGACGAACTGGCGCAGACCATCAACAATCTCTGGCCGGAATCGTATGCCGCCAGCAAATATGTCGTGTTCACCGGCGGCGAGCCTCTGCTGCAACTGGACGAAGCGCTGATTGCCAGCATGCACGCGGTCGGCTTTGAGATCGCGATTGAAACCAACGGCACGATCCCCGTTCCGCCAGGCGTCGACTGGATCTGCGTGAGCCCGAAGATTGGTTCCGAGCTGAAGGTGTTCAAGGGCAGCGAACTCAAGGTGGTGATTCCACAGCAGGCGCAGGTGTTGTCCGACTATGAAAAGCTGGACTTCGAGCATTTCCTGCTACAGCCTATGGATGGTCCCGACGCCGCGCGCAATACCAAGATGGCGATCGAACTGGTGAAGAACAATCCCAAGTGGAAGCTGAGCATCCAGACGCACAAGTTGCTGCAGATTCCCTGATCGCGCCATTGGGCACTATTTCGGCCATTTGTCTTTGCACATTGGCTTACACTGCACACGAATACCCGCTATAGCCGACGGCGACACCGCCGCGTTATGCGTTTGTTTACAATCTGACCCCGTTTTCAACATTACCGAGCATTCATGCTGACCATTACCCGTAAACTCGAATTCGATGCCGGCCACCGCATCCCCGATCACAAGAGCCAGTGCCGCAACCTGCACGGCCATCGCTATACGCTGGAGATCACGCTGGTCGGCAAGGTCATCGAAGTCGAAGGCAGCTCCGACAACGGCATGATCATGGATTTCTCCGATATCAAGACGTTGGCCAAACAGCATCTGGTCGATGTCTGGGACCATGCTTTTCTGGTGTATGAAAAAGACAAGCCGGTGCGCGACTTCCTGGCCAGTCTGCCGGATCACAAGACCGTTGTGATCGATCGCATTCCTACCGTGGAAAATCTGGCGCGCACGGCATTCGACATCCTCAATGCAGCGTACAAGGATGCTTACGGTACGGGGCTGCATCTGCAAAAACTGGTGCTGCACGAGACGCCCAATTGCTGGGCCGAAGTGACGGCAGACTAATTGCATAGCTGACGCAGATCATGAGCGACGCCATCGAACTACAGCACATGCGCCTGGCCTTGTCGCAGGCGCAAAACGCCTGGGACCTGGGCGAGGTGCCGGTGGGCGCCGTGGTGGTGAAAGACGGCGAAGTCATTGCAGTAGGTTTCAATCAGCCGATCGGCAAACACGATCCCACTGCGCATGCCGAAATCATGGCCTTGCGTGCCGCAGCCGAAAAACTTGGCAACTACCGTCTGCCCGGTTGCGAGTTGTACGTCACGCTGGAGCCGTGCATCATGTGTGCCGGAGCAATGATGCATGCACGGCTGGCGCGGGTTGTATACGGCGCGGCAGATCCCAAGACCGGCGCCGGAGGCTCGGTGGTCAATCTGTTCGAAGAGGAGCAATTGAACCATCACACTGAGCTGGTCGGCGGTGTGATGGCTGATGCGTGCGGCCAGTTGCTCAAGGATTTTTTTGCTGAACGGCGCGAGCGCCTGAAGCAGGAACGATTGCAGCGCCAGGCAATCGCCCATGCACAGTTAACCGATGAAGAACTTAATGACTGAATTAGTGACTGAAGCCGTGACTGAATCCATGCTTCCTTCCGATATCCGCATCCCGCCGGGCACCTGTGTCGCCATCGTCGCGCCAGGCGGCTATGCGCCTGACGAAGCTGCTGTCGTTCGCGGTATCGCCTTACTGGAAGCGCAGGGATGCAAAGTCAAAAGTTATTATGATCATTCGGCGCGTCACCAGCGTTTCGGCGCCACCGATATCGGCCGCGCTGCGCATATTCAGCAGGCGGCTGCTGATCCGGAAGTGCAGATCGTCATGGCCTTGCGCGGCGCCTATGGCGTGTCGCGCATCCTGCCCGCGTTGAATTATCGTGCGCTGGCTGCCAGCGGTAAATTCTTTATCGGTTACAGCGACATCACGGCTTTACATCTGGCCTTGCTCGCACAGACTGGTGCGCCCGGATTTGCCGGACCGATGCTGTGCAGCGATTTCGGTACCGAGACGCCGAGCGCGATGACGATGAACAGTTTCTGGCGCACCATGACGCAGCCGACCCAGACCATCAAGGCCGTATCTGCCGGCAATCCGACGCTCAAGGCCTCGGGCATGCTGTGGGGCGGCAATCTGGCGATGATCGTGCATCTGCTGGGGACGCCGTATTTTCCGCAGGTCGACGGCGGCATCCTGTTTATCGAAGACGTCAACGAACATCCTTACCGTGTCGAGCGCATGCTGCTGCAACTGGAGCATGCAGGAGTACTGGCGAGACAGAAAGCGGTGTTGCTGGGTGATTTTTCCAATTACCGCTTGTCGGACTACGACAACGGCTACAACTTCGAGCAGATGCTGGCCTACGCGCGCCAGCACCTGTCGGCGCCGTTGGTGACCGGTCTGCCGTTCGGGCACATTCCCGATCGCGTCACGCTGCCGGTGGGTGGTCGTGCCGAGCTGCAGGCGGATGACGATGGCTTTGTGCTGACGCTCAGCGGCTATCCGACTTTGTCACCTGTATCTGCCGCGGGAAAGCTTACTGAGGCTTGATTTCCACCTTGACGCCATCGCTGAGGACTGTGATGGCGCCGGGTTCGAAGCGCTTGCCATTCATTTCAAGCTGCTCCGGCTTGAAGGTATAGACCGGATAATCCTTTAAGACCTGTTCCGCGGCGGCATTGCCGATGGCGTTCAATTGCGGCGCATACTGTGCCGGAACGCCGGCGATGTCGACTTTCTCCACTGCCGGTGAGTCCAGTTTGACTGCGCGTGCGGCCGGATCGTACTTGAGCGCGCTGCTCATCGATAGTGTGCCGGTGACGGGTTTGTTCATCAGCAGCTTGTTGTCGATCTGGGCGTCGACGGTGGTGATCAGGCGGTTGGTCTTTTCGTTCAGGCTCAGGCGTGGATTGGTCAGGTTGACGTCGAACATTTCCATGTAGCGCAGCTTGCGCGGAAACTGGGTGGCGATGGCGTTTTGCAGATCGGCCCGTGCAAAGGTGTATTCGTTGGTCCAGATGTTGTAGGCGGCCCAGCTGGCGCCGGTTGCCGCCAGCGTGCTCCAGGCCAGGGCGGCAGCGGTAAGGCCATGGCGCCAGCCCTTTGCCGGGGCGCGTATTGTCTTCATGATCATAAGTTGTTCGATGTTATTCATTTGTTACCGAAATTGTTAGAGCCGGACTGCGCGTAAATGATTCAAAACCATTTTCTCGAGTTCACCGCAGCGGGGCAGAGTCACGCGGGACTTGGCTCACAATGGTAAAATCACGCGTTTACACCTGGCTCCAGGCAATTTCCATACGTAAAGGCTTTTTTCAGTGTTATCCACAGCAAACATCACGATGCAGTTCGGCCCGAAGCCGCTGTTTGAAAACATTTCCGTCAAGTTCGGCGACGGCAACCGCTATGGCCTGATCGGCGCCAACGGCTGCGGCAAGTCGACGTTCATGAAAATCCTCGGCGGCGATCTCGAACCATCGGCCGGCAATGTCAGCCTGGATACCAACGAGCGCCTGGGTAAGCTGCGCCAGGATCAGTTCGCCTACGAAGAAATGCGCGTGCTGGACGTCGTCATGATGGGCCACACCGAAATGTGGGCAGCGATGGCCGAGCGCGATGCGATTTACGCCAATCCGGAAGCCACCGACGACGACTACATGAAGGCTGCCGACCTGGAAGCCAAGTTCGCCGAATACGACGGCTACACTGCCGAAGCACGCGCCGGCGAGCTGCTGCTGGGCGTCGGCGTCGCGATCGAACAGCACCAGGGCCCGATGAGCAACGTCGCGCCGGGCTGGAAGCTGCGCGTTTTGCTGGCGCAGGCGCTGTTCTCGAATCCGGATATCCTGCTGCTCGACGAACCGACCAATAACCTCGACATCAACACCATCCGCTGGCTGGAAGACATGCTCAACGAGCGTAACTCCACCATGATCATCATTTCCCATGATCGCCATTTCCTGAACCAGGTCTGTACGCACATGGCCGACATGGACTACGGCACGCTGAAGGTGTATCCGGGCAACTACGACGAATACATGCTGGCGTCTTCGCAAGCGCGTGCGCAGCAGTTGTCGGTCAACGCCAAGGCCAAGGAAAAAGTCGCCGAACTGCAAGACTTTGTGCGCCGTTTTTCGGCCAACAAATCCAAGGCGCGCCAGGCCACATCGCGCGCCAAGCAGATCGACAAGATCAAGGTCGAAGACATCAAGCCGTCCAGCCGCGCCAATCCTTTCGTCCGTTTCGACGGCGAGAAGAAGCTGCATCGCCTGGCGGTGGAAACACAAGGCATCAGCAAGACCTACGACCGTCCGATTTTCAAGAACTTCAGCATCATGGTTGAAGCCGGCGAGCGCATCGCCATCATCGGCGCCAACGGCGTCGGCAAAACCACGCTGTTGCGCAGCATCGGCGGCGACATCGCCGGCCTGCAACCCGACAGCGGCCTGGTCAAATGGGCGGAAAACGCCAATGTCGGCTACATGCCGCAGGATCCGACCGAAGAATTCGCCAAGGGCGAGACGCTGACCGACTGGATGGGCCAATGGACGCAGGAAGGCGACGACGATCAGGCAGTGCGCTCAATCCTCGGCCGTCTGCTGTTTTCCGGCGACGACGTCAAGAAATCGGTGAAGGTGCTGTCCGGCGGGGAAAAGGGCCGCATGATGTACGGCAAGCTGATGCTGGGCCGTCACAACGTCCTGCTGATGGATGAACCGACCAACCATATGGATATGGAGTCGATCGAATCGCTCAATATCGCACTTGAAAAATATGCCGGCACACTGATCTTCGTGTCGCACGACCGTGAATTCGTTTCGTCGCTGGCGACGCGCGTTCTGGAAGTGAAGGAAAACGAGATCGTCGATTTCCAGGGCAGCTACGAAGACTATCTGGCCAGCCAGGGCATTCAGTAAATCTTTTCAGGCGCTTTGGCGCCACACAAAAGCCATGCAAGCAACCGCAATGAAGGTCGTCGAATTTGAACGGCCGCAGATGGAGACAGGCAGCAGCTGTACCGCCAACGCGTGGGCCAAGGTTCCGGCCACGCCGACGGCGGAGGAGCGCCAGACACTTAAGGCGCGCATCAGGCAATTGCTGAAGGAAAAGAACGCGGTGCTGGTCGCCCATTACTATGTGGACGGAGACCTGCAAGACCTCGCCGAAGAAACCGGCGGCTGCGTCTCCGATTCACTGGAAATGGCGCGCTTCGGGCGCAGTCACGAGGCGCAGACGCTGGTGGTTGCCGGCGTGCGCTTCATGGGCGAAACCGCCAAGATCCTGAGTCCTGAAAAACGCATCCTCATGCCCGATCTCGACGCGACGTGCTCGCTCGATCTGGGTTGTCCCACCGACGAGTTCACCGCATTCTGCGATGCCCATCCCGATCGCACGGTGGTGGTCTACGCCAACACCAGCGCCGCCGTCAAAGCGCGCGCCGACTGGATGGTGACGTCGTCGATCGGTCTCGACATCGTCAAGCACCTGCACGAACAAGGCAAGAAAATCCTCTGGGCCCCCGACAAGCATCTGGGCGGCTATATCCAAAAGCAAACCGGCGCCGACATGCTGCTGTGGCAGGGCTCCTGCCTGGTGCACGACGAGTTCAAAGGCGTCGAGCTGGAGCTGTTGCGCAAGGAATATCCGAAGGCGCTGATTCTGGTCCACCCGGAGTCGCCGGAAGCCGTCGTTGCGCAAGCCGACGTCATCGGCTCGACCTCGCAACTGATCGCCGCCGTGCAGTCGTCTGACGCTAAGGAGTTCATCGTCGCCACGGACAACGGCATCCTGCACAAGATGCGCATGGCTGCGCCGGGCAAGATCTTCATCGATGCGCCGACTGCCGGCAACAGCGCCACCTGCAAGAGCTGCGCGCATTGCCCATGGATGGCGATGAACGGTTTGCAGAACCTGCTGCACGTACTGGAAACCGGCAGCAACGAAATCCACGTCGATCCCGCCATCGGCAAGAAGGCTGTGGTGTGCATTGACCGCATGCTGGACTTCGCGGCGCAGAAGAAAGCCAATGTGCGCGCGACCGGCACATTGGAAAACGAACAAAAACTGTTTGCAGGAATCGGCCCAGCATGAGTCTCACCGTCAGCAGCACCAGCAACCTGCGCAATCCGTTTGCGCCTTTCGATCCGGCCTTGTCTGCGGCATTCGACGCCAACGTCAACCTCGCTATTGCAGAAGACGTCGGCAACGGCGACCACACCGGCAAGCTGGTGCCGGAGAACGAACACGTCAAGGCGCGCGTTATCGTGCGCGAACAAGCCGTGCTCTGCGGGGCCCCCTGGTTTGAAGCCGTCATGGCGCGTCTCGACCCACGTCTGCGCGTCGAGTGGAAGTTCGGCGAAGGCGATCTGATGCAAGCCAACGACGAAGTCTGCCGCATCGAGGGCCCGGCGCGCGCCTTGCTGACCGCAGAACGCGGCGCCTTGAATTTCCTGCAACTGTTGTCCGGCGTGTCGACGGCGACGCGCCGCTATGTGGACCTGATTCGCGACACGCGCGCACGCATCCTCGATACCCGCAAAACCTTGCCGGGTTTGCGTCTGGCGCAGAAGTACGCAGTGCGCGTCGGCGGCGGCATGAACCAGCGTCTGGCGCTGTATGACGGCATCCTGATCAAGGAAAACCATATCGCCGCAGCCGGGGGTATCACCGCAGCAGTCACCGCCGCCATCAAGCTCAACGCCGGCGTCACCATCCAGGTCGAAGTGGAAAGCATCGATGAGCTGGGCGAAGCACTGGCTGCCGGCGCGACTTCCATCCTGCTCGACAACTTCTCGCTGGACATGATGCGCGAAGCCGTCATGATTACAGCGCGTCGCGCCGTGCTGGAAGCCTCCGGCGGCATCAACATGGAAACCGTGCGCGCCATCGCCGAGACCGGCGTGGATCGCATCTCGGTCGGCAGCCTCACCAAGGATATTCAGGCGATCGACTATTCGCTGCGTATTATTGAGTGACATCATCGGCTGAAAAACGCCGGTTCAGATCTTGAGGCGCAGTTCTTGAAACAGCCCGCATTTTCTTAGGAAATGCGGGTTGTTTTACATTGGGGGCCGGCATGGGCGAGCCTGCTAAAATGCGCCATCCAGTCGTTCCCGGTATGCGATCTGCATCGCAATTCTTTTGCCGGACGAGCGAGAGCAGGTAAGAACGGCAGTAATCCTCGGGGAATCCATCGTGAAATCAAATAATCTCGTCGCACCCTTGCTCTGGGCCGCACTGTACTTTGTGTTCGGCTACGTGTCGCATGCGTTGAACGGTTCCTTCGTCGCCACGGGATACATCTGGCTGCCGGCGGGGATCACGGTCAGCGCCTTGCTGCTGATGCCTACGGCACGCTGGTTCCCGTTGCTGGTGCTGCTGTTTGCCGCGCAGATTTTGCTGGGTTGGCTGGAGCATCGCGAACTCTGGCGCATGGCCTTGTTCTGCCTCGACGAAATCGGCGTTGCCGCGATCGCGGTCTGGCTGGTCAGGCGCGCACCTTTTCCGATGGAAGGGCTGTACTTCGTTCGCGGTTTGCTGATGGTCGGCGTCGGCGCCAGCGTGGTCAGCGGAATCTTTGGCGCAGCCTGGTTCGTGATGACGCAAGACACGCCATTCTGGCCGACCTTGCGCGTCTGGGCGCTGTCCGATCTGGTCGGCATTCTGATCATGACGCCGGTGCTGGCGAGCTGGTCTCAGTTCCGCGCGACGCGTTCGGGTGGAATTGCCCGTACTGAATTTCTGCTGGGGCTGGCGGCCTTTATCGCAGTGATTGTGACGGGCTACCTCGCCTTCGACAGCGAACTTGATCGTGTCATTTTCGATATCGATTTTTCATCGACCTATTTGCCATTGTTCTTCATCGCGCTGGTTGCGCTGTTGTGGGGCGGTCGCGGCGGCGCCTTGTCGGTGGCGGTATTGTCGTTGATGGCGTTTGTCTACAACTCGCTGGGGCGTGGACCGTTCGTCGAACTGGTCCAGCTGCATTCCAGCAATGCCTTGCTCGAATTGCAGGTCTATCTGGCGGTGGCCTCTCTGCTATCGTTGCTCATCAGTGCCTTGAAAACCACGCGCGAACAATTGCATGAAGATGTGGCGCGCTGGAAAAATGAAGTCGAGCTGGCGCTGACGGTAAGTCGTCAACTTGTCTACAGCATCAACCCGGAAAAGAAGACCATCGCCTGGAGCGGCGATGCGCAGAGTCTGTTGGGCCTTTCGCCGGACAAGTTTGCGACATTGGATGATGCGCTCAAGCTGGTGCATCCTCTGGATCAGCACCGATTGCGCCAGCGCTGGCTGGAAGATGATCGCAGCGATCACGATGATAGCGATGTGAATGATGATGTGCGTGAAGATATGCCGTTCCGCCTGTTGCTGGCCGATGGGCGCATCATCGGTGCGACCGATATGAGCCGCAGTCTGCGCGATCCGGACGACAGTCTCGTGATGGTCGCGGGCACCTGGCATTTCGATGCTGCCGATCTCGCACAGGGCCGGAGCGAAAAATGACAGCCAAGGTTGGCGTCATACTGATTCACGGGCTGGGCGGCACGCAATACGATCTGGGGTCGATGCACAAGATCCTGCAAAAAGCCGGCGCCGATACCCATGCCGTTACCTTGCCCGGACACGGGACCAGGCCGGAGGATCTCATCCCGATTCGCGCCGAGCAATGGATAGACATGATCGTTGGGCAGTATCGTGAATTGCAGCCTCAGTACGAGCAATTGCATGTCATGGGCATGTGCATGGGGGCATTGCTCGCGCTCGCGGTATGCGAGCGCGTCGACCACACGGTGCAGCAAGGCAAGCTGGTTACGCTGGCGCCGCCGATCTATATCGACGGCTGGTCGACGCCCTGGTACGCCAACTTGCGACCGCTGTTCTATCTGATTCCCGGCGTGGCTTCGCGCATGAAGGTGGAAGAGGGCGAACCCTTCGGCATCAAGAACACGCTGGTGCGCGCTGTCGTGAAAGCCAAGTTTGAGCGCGGCGACAATTTTCATTATCGCTGGGTACCGATGGCCTGCATTCGCCAGGTGGATCGTTTGCGGAAATGGGCGAGCGCGGGAGCAAAGAACATCAAGGCGCCGACTCTGATCGTGCACGCACGCGAAGACGAACTGACCAGCCTCCGCTCTGCGGAGTATCTGCAGGCGACGATTCCGGATGCACGCACCGTCGTGCTGGAGAACAGCTATCACATGATTTGCGTCGACAACGACCGCGATCAGGTGGCCAACAGCGTGCTGGAGTTTTTCGGTTTCCCTCCGGTGCCTGAGCGCACGCGCAATCGCATGCGCGGTGCTGCCGCAGCAGAGAAGAGCGACAACGCGTAGTTCAGATGCGCTGTCTTTTGGCGCTGCCTAGAACACGCGTCCCAGCTGCAAATACAAATTCCAAACGCCTTGCTGGCCGAGCGCTGCGCCAAAATAAACCGGGCCGACCGGGCTGTTGCCGCCCAGGAAAAGACTGAGGCTCTTCTTGTACGGCCCGTCGCCGAAAGCCTCCCTCTGTTGCCAGACATTGCCGGCCTCCAGGCTGGTGCCGAGCACCGGACTGCGCAAGCCCAGCAGGCTGTAGTCGGTCAGATCGCGCAGATAGGTCAGGCGGCTGTAGAGCAAGTAGTTGCCGTAAAACTGATCGGGCGCATAAGCCGACAGGCGCTGAAATCCGCCGAGGAAAAATCCCGGTCCCGCATTGTTGCTGGACAGATTGCTGGCTGCCTCTACCGCCACATTGAAGGTGTTGCGACCTCGGCTGAAAGCCCACAGCGTTTTAAGCTGTGCATCGCTATAGCGATTGTCCACTTGGCCGAAGCCGCGATTGACTTCTGAATAGATGTAATAACCCTTGCGCGGGAACAGCGGATCGTCGAGCTGATCGATAGTCAGGCGCGCACGCGCGACTGGTTGGCTGGATTGGCTGGCTTCGAACAGCGATCCAAAGCTATCCAGGGAGACGTTATAGGTCGGTGTGTACTTGGTATGCTGGTAGCTGACACCCAGCCGCAGATCACCCAGCCGCGCCAGCGGCATGCCGAGGTCAACGCCGGCAATGGCGGTATCGATGCGATATTGGGTGACCGGCGATGCTTTGGCATCGCTGCCATCCAGATAGGCGTCGACATAGCGGCGGCCGATGTCGACATAAGGTGAGACATACAGGCCCGACGCACCGAAAACCGGCTGCCGCAGCTCGCTATGCAGGCTTGCTCGCTTGTTGCCGAGAACAAGATCATTGCGCCATTCCAGACCGCTCTGATTCATCCATGGGTAACGATGGCCGATCTGCAGGTTAACGCTGCCACGTCCGTCGAAAGTGTTGGAGATGCCAAGCCCGAACAGCAGATATTGCGGACCCCATGATTTTTCTTCGGCATCGATCAGCAGGACATTGCGGCCGTCCTTGCTCACTATTTCCTGCGTCAAGGCGTTGAAATCGCCATTGGTCGACAGTTGCGATAACTGCTGGTTGATCTGATCGGCATCGTAGACGTCGCCTTCCTTGACGCTCAGGCGGCTGCGCACGTAGGCGGCGGGAATACGGCCGGTGGTCTTGATCTCGATGGCGTCGACCCGCGTGTCCTTCGCCAGCGCCATATCGGTATGGCGCGCCGCCAGATAGGTTTTCCATTCTTCCGGCGGCAGCGAGAGTTCGGTGAGCCGCTTGCTTTGCGCCTGTGCAGCGTCCCAGCCGGCATTGACGCCATCTCTGCCGCGCGCAAAATCAGTGAATGACATGCCTGCCAGTTCCGGCTCGATGAGAATGTCGTTCTTGCCGAGCAGCGCTTTTTGCGATTTGACGTTTTGCTGGATCAGAATGCCGACCATCTGCTGTGCCACCGCCGTCGGCGATTGCAGATTCGCCGGATCCTGCAGCGGCGTGGCGATGTTGACGGCGATGATGATGTCGGCGCCCATGTCGCGTGCTTCCTGCACCGGCAGATTACTTACCAGGCCGCCGTCGACCAGTGTGCGATCATCGATCTGATACGGCGCAAACAGACCCGGCACGGCCATGCTGGCGCGCATCGCGCGTGGCAAGGAGCCATGGTCGAGAATGACGGCCGTGCCTTTGCCGAGATCGGTGGCGACGGCGCGGAAAGGAATCGGCAAGCGGTCGAAGGAGATATTTCCCGGTAACTGTGCAGTCCAGTTTTGCAGCAGGGTCAGCAGGTTGTTGCCTTGCACGAGTCCGGGCGCCAGCTTCAGTTTGCCGTCGTCGTAACCGACCGCGATCGAAATCGGATACTGGAAATCATCTTCGCGTTGCGACTGCGGCAGCTTGGCACGTTCGTTGCGGTCGAAGGCAATATCGCTGAGGTTGGTCTGCGACAGGCGGTGTTCCAGTTCTTCCGCGGAGATGCCGCTGGCGTACAGGCCGCCTACCAGCGCACCCATGCTGGTGGCGGCGATGTAATCCACCGGAATGTGCAGCTTCTCCAGATATTGCAGCACGCCGAGGTGGGCATAGCCGCGCGCGCCGCCGCCGGACAGCACCAGGCCGATGCGCGGTCTTGGTTTGGCGGTAACGCCCCTGGCCGGCGTGTCGGTATTCCCGGCGGACAGCGCAGACTGCGTGAATAGCGCCGCCAGTGCAACTCCCGCGACAAGACGGGGCAGATTGAAGAAGGGAGTGCGTGTCACGATAGAGAGAAAAAATGGCAATGCCGCAATGGTAAATCGCTCCATGCCTTGTGGGCAATGCGAAGCGCGCGAGAAAGACAGGAAGAAACAGCGATTCAGCCGCGAGCCGGCAGATTCCGGCCGGCGAACGCGACACCGTCTTTGCCGCAGCCGTCGGCTTTATTGGTAGTAGCCGCCCACAGGCGCTGCCGCCAGCATGGTTTTGACTTCTTCAATACTGGCCTTGGAGACGTGCTGCAGCGAGTCGTGATGCGCTTCGATGCTATCCCAGACTTCGATAATGACCATGCGCGATGGAATGGTCTGGTCTTGCAGCAACTGGCAGGATTGGCAACCGACCGAGGCGCGTATGGTCGGCAGCAGCGCCAGCAGGAATTTCTTCAAATCATCGACACGATCGTCGAGCGCCCGGAATGTATTGATACGCGTGATGCTCATCATTTCCTCCTTCAGCAAGTCTGATTTGTATTGCCTGTTTTTATACCCGCGTTTTTTTGCCGATACCTTCGGCTGCCACTGTCCATTATTATCCCGAACCGGCGTTCCGGCGCGTTTATTTTTGTGGCGACAGCACTGTCGGCAAGGCCTTCGCCAGCGTGTCCGGATAGTCCAGGCTGTAGTGCAGGCCGCGGCTTTCCTTGCGCGCCAGCGCGCTGTTGACGATGAGGGATGCCACCTCCACCAGATTGCGCAGTTCCAGCAGGTCGCGCGTGATGCGGAAGTTGGCATAGTACTCGTCGATTTCTTCGCGCAGCAGACGAATGCGGTGTTGTGCGCGTTCCAGGCGCTTGTTGGTGCGCACGATGCTGACGTAATTCCACATGAAGCGGCGCAGCTCGTCCCAGTTGTGCGAGATCACGACTTCTTCGTCGGCATTAGTGACGCGGCTTTCATCCCAGGCCGGCAAAGCAAGTTCGGGCGCGGCGGTCTGCTGTTCGATGTATTGCGCGGCGGCGCGGCCCAGCACCAGGCATTCCAGCAGTGAATTGCTGGCCAGGCGATTGGCGCCGTGCAGGCCGGTGTAAGCTGTTTCGCCGACGGCATACAGACCGGGCAGATCGGTGCGGCCGGACATGTCGGTGACGACGCCGCCGCAGGTGTAATGTGCGGCCGGCACGACCGGGATCGGCTGTTTGGTGATGTCGATGCCGAACTCGAGGCAGCGCGCCTGAATGGTCGGAAAATGTTCCTTGATGAATTCCGGCGGCTGGTGGCTGATGTCGAGGTCGACGTGATCGAGGCCGCGTTTTTTCATTTCAAAGTCGATGCTGCGGGCGACGATGTCGCGCGGCGCGAGTTCGGCGCGCTCGTCATGTTCGGGCATGAAGCGCGTTCCTGCAGCTGCACCGGCACCGGCCGGCAGCTTCAGCAAAGCGCCTTCGCCGCGCAAGGCTTCGCTGATCAGGAAGGACTTGGCATACGGGTGATACAGGCAGGTCGGATGGAACTGGATGAACTCCATGTTGGCCACGCGGCAACCGGCACGGGATGCCATTGCAATACCGTCGCCGGTAGCGGAATCTGGATTGGATGTGTAGAGATACACCTTGCCCGCGCCGCCGGTGGCCAGCACGGTGTGATCGGCGGCGATGGTGACGACCTTGCCTTGTTTGACGTCTTGCACGTAGACGCCGACGCAGCGTGGCGTACCTTTGGCGGAAGGGTCGAGTTTCTTCGTCGTGATGACGTCGATGGCGCAGTGATGCTCCAGCAGGGTGATGTTCGGATGGGCGCGTACGCGCTGCTCCAGCGTAACTTGTACGGCATGGCCGGTGGCGTCTGCGGCGTGGATGATACGGCGCTGGCTGTGGCCGCCTTCGCGGGTCAGGTGATAGCCCAGCTCGGCGCTGTCGTCGCGGGTGAACGGTACGCCTTGCTCAATCAGCCATTCGATCGCTTCGCGGCCGTGCTCGACGATGAAGCGGGTCGAGCCTTCGTCGCACAAACCGGCGCCGGCGATCAAGGTGTCGTCGATATGCTGCTCATGGCTGTCGCCTGAGTCGAGTACCGCAGCGATGCCGCCTTGGGCCCAGTTGCTGGCGCCGTCGAGCAGTTCGCCCTTGGAGATCACGACTACGTTTTTCTTTTCGGCAAGGTGCAGGGCGACAGACAAACCGGCAAGTCCGCTGCCGATGATGGCGACATCGAATTTCATGGGAGCTGAGGAAGATATTGAAAGGAATGCACGATTATAGCCGCCAATCGCGGTCGGCAATCGCACGGGCAACGTCAGGGGGGAGTCAGGAGAGAGCGGCGGGGAAGGATGCATCGCTGCACGAATGCGCAGCGATGCCAATACAGCAGATACAGCAGAGATTAGCTGGTTTTGACCGGCTTGACCTTGGCGGCAGCCTGCTTGGCGCGGATACGTGCGTCGCTGACGTTGTCGGCGGCGGCCAGCGCCACGCCCATGCGGCGGCGTTCAAACGATTCCGGCTTGCCGAACAGGCGGATGTCGGCGCCCGGGATGCGCAGCGCATCGGCCACGCCTTCAAACGCGATGGCCTTGGCGTCGTGCTGGCCGTAGATCACGGCGGAAGCGCCCGGCGTGCGCAGCGCAACGTTGACCGGCAGGCCGAGGATGGCCTTGGCGTGCAATTCGAACTCGCTCTGGATCTGGCTGACCATGGTGACCATGCCGGTGTCGTGTGGGCGCGGGCTGACTTCGGAGAACCAGACCATCTCGCCCTTGACGAACAATTCCACGCCAAACAGGCCGAGGCCGCCGAGATTTTCTGTGACCTTGCGGGCGATGTCGCGCGCCTTGTCCAGCGCGGTCGGGTGCATGGGGTGCGGCTGCCAGGATTCGACGTAGTCGCCCTTGACCTGCACGTGGCCGATCGGCTCGCAGAAGCTGGTGACGGTGTCGCCGTTTTCGTTGAGCGAGCGTACGGTCAGCAGGGTGATTTCGTAGTCGAAATCGATGAAGCCTTCAACGATGACGCGACCGGAATCGACGCGGCCGCCGGCTGCGGCGTAGTTCCATGCTGCTTCGACTTCGGCGGCGCTGTCGATCTTCGACTGGCCCTTGCCCGAGGACGACATGACCGGCTTGATCACGCACGGGAAACCGATCTGTTCGGTGGCGGCTTTCAGTTCTTCCAGGCTGTCGGCGAAGCGGTAAGGGGACGTCGCCAGGCTCAGCGTTTCTCCGGCCAGGCGGCGGATGCCTTCGCGGTTCATGGTCAGCCAGGCGGCGCGGGCGGTCGGGATGACGCGCGCCTTGCCGGCCTTTTCCAGCTCGACCAGGGTTTCAGTGGCGATGGCTTCGATTTCCGGCACGACCAGATCCGGTTGCTCCTTTTCGATCAGTGCCGCCAGTGCTGCGCCGTCGGTCATGTTGATGACGTGCGCGCGGTGCGCCACCTGATGGCCCGGCGCATCGGCGTAGCGGTCCACGGCGATCACTTCCACGCCCAGCCGTTGCAGGGCGATGATCACTTCTTTGCCGAGCTCGCCGGAGCCGAGCAGCATGACTTTGGTGGCGGAAGGAGAAAGCGGAGTGCCGAGGCGGACAGGTGTCTTCATGGAGGTCAATGCAGATAGGAAAGTCGAGGAATCGCGCGACGATACCAAATCTTGACTGTTTTGGACAGCCAAAATTGCGCCGCCGTTAGCATTAGGGAAAGGTCTTGAGACAATACTTGAAGAAAGGCGGATAAGTGCAAAGGAATGGCGATGGGCCGCGCTTATCCGTCCTTGTCCGCTTTCGGCATGGCTGGTCAGCGGTCAGGCAATTGCATGGCCAGCATGGCGCCGCTGAGGCTCTTGCCGTGGGCATCGAGCGCCAGCGAACGGGTGACGCCGCCGCCCAGCGCCTGCTTCATCACGAAGTTGAGCGCACCCAGATGCGGCAGCGCATAGCGTACTACTTCGCCATATACAACGCCGGCAAAATGCGCCTTCACGCGCTCCGCCGTCAAATGCTTTTCCAGCATGGCGTAGTCGTTGATGTCGTAGGCAATGACAGAGATATTGGAGATGTCGCCCTTGTCGCCCGCGCGCGAATGCGCGATGTCACGCAGCAGCATGTCAGCTCTCCTCAAAATGGATGGTCGGTTTGATCAGATCGCGCGGCACCAGTGCCGACAGCACGGCGATGATTTCCTTCGCCGATTTGGTCGCGCCGCCGCCGCCGGCAGGACCGCAGGTGTAGAGCGTTTCGACTTCGTTGCCGATGCGTACTGCTTCGCGCATGCTGGCTGTGCGGCCGGCCACGCGTGCGCGGACTTCGTATGGTTCGTTAGCTGGGGCAGACATCTGCGCACCGTGGATGGCGTTGACGCCGATCAGGTCGTAGCGCATTTCATCGTTTTGCACGCCCATGATGGCGAGGCGCTCCCTGATGATGTCGAGCGCCAGCTGTCCGCGTGCCTGCGCGCCGGGGCCGGCGTAGGAAATCTGGCCTTCGCCGATGTAGCTGTCGACATAGCCGAGCGTGGTCTTGAGCGTGTCTGGCCGGGCGCGTCCGCTGCCGCCGGTGACGGCAACACGGTCCGGGCCGATTTCGGTGATGACGACCTGCGAAAAATCGGCGATGACATCGGGCGTTAAGTAGCTGCGCGGATCGTGGATTTCATACAGCAATTGTTCCTTGCAGGTTGCTGCGGTGACTTGTCCGCCTGAACCTGCGACCTTGGTGATGACGGCGCTGCCGTCTTCTGCAACTTCGCCGATGGGGAAGCCGAGGCGCGCGAGGTCTTTGACGTCTTTCACACCGGGATCGGCGAAGTAGCCGCCGGTGATTTGCCCCGCGCATTCCAGCAGATGGCCGATCAGCGTGCCTTGTCCCAACAGTTTCCAGTCATCCGCAGCCCAGCCGAATTCATGGATCAGCGGCCCGAGCACCAGCGCCGGGTCGGCGATACGACCGATGATGACGACATCGGCGCCGGCTTTGAGCGCATCAACGACAGGCTGCGCGCCGAGATAGGCGTTGGCGGATACCAGCTTGTCGCCGAGCGATTTCACCGGCAGGCCGTTGTCTTCAATGCGGTAGTCGCCGCTCTGCAAGATATCGAGCACGTCGTCGCCGCTGACGGCAGCGATCTTCAATTGCGGCAGGCCGAGTTCCATCGCGATTTCGCGGACCTTGGCAGCGCCCGCCAGTGGATTGGCTGCACCCATGTTGGTGACGATCTTGATGCCTTTTGCGGCGCATAATTTCAGCACGGCATGCATGCGCTCGGCCAGCAGCGGGTCATAGCCTTTTTGCGGATCGGCGCGGCGCGCCTGCTGACCGATGGCGATGGTGCGCTCGGCCAGGCATTCGAAGATCAGGTAGTCGAGATCGCCTTTTTCGGCGAGTTCGACGGCGGGTTCAATGCGGTCGCCGGAATAGCCTGCGCCGGCGCCGATGCGGATATGTTTCATGGCAACTCTTTACAGCAAGGGGAACAGTCCTAGCAGCACGCAGGCAATCGTCATGACCACCGATGCGCCGAACAGGAAAGGAATGGTGTACTTCTGATGATCGGCCAGTTCGATACCGGCAAGGCCGCACACCAGGAAGGTCGCGGGCGTCAGCGGGCTGACCGGAAAACCGGTAGTCATCTGGCCCAGCAACGCCGCTTGTGCAACCTGAATCGAAGGCACGCCGAGGATGTGGCTGACTTCTGCAATCACCGGCAGCACGCCGAAGTAGAACGAATCGGGATCGAACAGCAGACTCAGCGGCATCGATAGCAAGCCGAGTACGACCGGAATATGCGATGCCATCGACGGCGGTACGAAACCGACGGCCATCTTCGCCATTGCAGTCAGCATGCCGGACTTGGTCATGATGCCGGTGAACACGCCTGCGGCAAACAAAATGCTGGCCATCAGCAGCGCCGCTTTGGCATGCGCATCGATACGGGCGCGCTGCATATTGACGTCGGGATAGTTGATCATCAGCGCCAGCACCACGCCGATCATGAACATCACGACCGGATCGACTTTGCCGCTGATCATCACGCCCAGCACGAACACGGTGAGGATGATGTTGATCCAGAAATTGCGCGGACGGCGGATCTTCTTTTCGTCTTCGGTAAGCGTATGTTCCTGCACAAAACCGGCTGCGGCACTGGAGCTCAGACCGAGGCGTTTTTCTTCTCGCAGGCCGAGCACGTAGGACGTGATGAAGACGAATGCCAGGCCGACCAGCTGCACCGGAATCAGCGGCGTGAAGATGTTGCTGACAGGGATATGCAGCGCGGCCGAAGCGCGGATCATAGGACCGGTCCACGGCAGGAAGTTGACCCCGGCCGCCAGCGAGGCCACACAGGCAAGGATGCGCTTGTCGATGCCGAGGCGGTTGTACAGCGGCAGCATCGCGGGGATGGTGATCAGGAAGGTTACCGCGCCGGAGCCGTCCAGATGGATCAGCAGCGCGAGCAAGGCCGTGCCCGGCACGATGCGGCTGGGGCGGCTGCCGACGGTGCGCAGGATGCGGCTGATGATCGGGTCCAGCATGCCGGCGTCGGTGACGATGCCGAAGAACAGGATCGCAAACACGAACATGCCCGCTACCGGTGCGATCGAGGTGACACCGGAGACGATGAATTTCGACGTCTGCATGCCGAAGCCGCCGATCAATGCAGCGGCGATAGGGATGGCGATGAGGGCAACCAGCGGCGACATCTTCTTGGTGAGGATGGCCGTGAATAGCAAAACGATCGTGATAAAGCCGAGCAGGGCGAGCATGCGTGTCTCCGGTGTTTTTTGTTTGGCGGAATACCGGCTGGCGGTTTCCGAGGATTCTTGTCGATCCGTCTGGATGGGTTTATAGGTCTGATCCAGACGCTATGTCATTGCAGGGCGAGTTTAGGCGGCGTGCAATTTTGTTGTAAAGTGCATTTTTCCGATTGATTAATCGGTTTTATGAATGAATTGCCATGCAAGCAAATATCTCGACCAAGCTGTTGCAAGGATTTCTTGCGCTCAATGATTGCCGTCATTTCGGCCACGCGGCCGAACGCTGCCACGTGTCGCAATCGGCCTTCAGCGTCATGATTCAAAAATTGGAAGCCGCCGCCGGCGCCAAGCTTTTTGAACGCGATACCCGCAACGTGACGCTGACGCCGGAAGGAGAGTTGTTCGTCGAAGTGGCGCGGCAACTGATGAGCGATATCGAGGCTGCGTTTTCAGACATGAGCGACTACGTTGCACGCCGCAAGGGAAAAGTCTCGATCGCCGCGTTGCCGTCGCTGGCGGCGGGTTGGCTGCCACCGGTGCTGGCGGCATATCGCGCGCAGCATCCGGGCGTGACGGTGGAGCTGTTCGATGCGATTTCAGATCATTGCCTGAACTATCTGCGCCAAGGCAAGGCCGACATTGCGCTGACGGCGCCAGGGCCGAATCTGATGGAATTTGACACACAGCCACTGTGTGAAGACCCGTTTTATCTGGTGTGCCGGCGCGATCATAAATTGGCGAAAAAGCGCATCATCCAGATTCCGCAACTGGCCGGTTGCGAACTCATCCATCTGGCGCGTTCGACCAGCGTGCGTCAGCATCTCGACGCGTTGCTGCAGCCGATTGGCGTGATCAATACGGGATTGGAAGTGGAGCATCTGGCGACCGTCGCCGGTCTGATTGAAAGCGGGCTGGGCGTGAGTCTGGTGCCGGAACTGACGCTGTTTCAGTTTCGCCATCCGAATCTGGTAGCGATTCCGCTGAACGCACCCGATCTGGTGCGGCCGCTGCTGATCGTCAAAGCCAAGGAGCGCAGCCTGTCGATCGCCGCGCAAGGTTTGCTGGAATTGATACAAGAAAAAAGCCGGTCAGGATTTGCACCCTGACCGGCTCGACGTACTCTCTCACTTGTACTTTCAGACTTCTTGCAAGCGAGGGAGCCGTCTGGCTTCCCCCTCTTGATACTTTTAGTTTTCGGCGTTGATGTCGTTGTCTTTCGACTCTTTGACGAAGAACAGACCGATGACGAAAGTCGCCAGGGCGATCACGATCGGATACCACAGACCGTAGTAGATGTCGCCCTTGTACGCCACCAGTGCGAACGCTGTGGTTGGCAGCAGGCCGCCGAACCAGCCGTTACCGATGTGATAAGGCATGGACATCGAGGTGTAGCGGATGCGAGTCGGGAACATTTCGACCAGCGCGGCAGCGACCGGGCCGTAGACCATGGTCACGTAGAGCACCAGGATGAACAGCAGCAGCAGGACCATCGGCTTGTTCATCTGATCAGGATCGGCCTTGGTCGGATAGCCGGCCAGCTTGATGTCGTCAGCCAATTCCTTGGAAAGCGCCTTGTCTTTTGCAGCAGCATCTTCCTTGGACAGGCCGGCGGCGTCATACGATGTGATGATCTTGTCGCCGATCTTGATGGTGGCAACGGTGCCGGGTGCAGCAGCCACGTTTTCGTAGTTCACCGAAGCAGCCGACAGCTTGGCCTTGGCGATATCGCAAGACGAAGTGAACTTCTTGGTGCCGGTCGGGTTGAACTGGAATTGGCAAGTTGCAGGATCGGCAGTGACGATCACCGGTGCTTTTTGCAGTGCTGCTTCCAACGCTGGGTTGGCGTAATGGGTCAGGCCCTGGAAGATCGGGAAGTAAGTCACCGCAGCGATCAGGCAGCCACCCAGGATGATAGGTTTGCGGCCGATCTTGTCGGACAGCGAACCGAAGATCAGGAAGAACGGTGTCGCCAGCAGCAGCGCCAGTGCGATCAGGATGTTGGCCAGCGGACCGTCAACCTTCAGCGTTTGCGTCAGGAAGAACAGCGAATAGAACTGACCTGCGTACCAGACCACGGCTTGACCTGCAGTCATACCGATGAGCGCCAGGATAACCAGTTTCAGGTTTTTCCAGCGGCCGAATGCTTCGGTCAGCGGCGCCTTGGAAATCTTGCCTTCGGATTTCATCTTCAGGAAAGCCGGGGACTCATTCATCGACAGGCGGATCCAGACGGAAATGCCCAGCAGGATGATCGAGACCAGGAAAGGAATGCGCCAGCCCCAGTCTGCGAATGCTGCTTCGCCGACGGCGGTGCGTACGCCCAGGATCACCAGCAGCGACAGGAACAGGCCCAGCGTCGCTGTGGTCTGGATCCATGCAGTGAAGGAGCCGCGTTTGCCTTCCGGCGCGTGCTCAGCGACGTAAGTCGCTGCGCCGCCGTACTCACCACCCAGCGCCAGGCCTTGCAGAATGCGCAGGATGATCAGGATCACCGGCGCGGCAATGCCGATGGAGTTGTAGTTCGGCAGGATGCCGACGATGAAGGTCGACGCACCCATGATCAGGATGGTCACCAGGAAGGTGTATTTACGTCCGACCAGGTCGCCCAGGCGGCCGAACACCAGCGCGCCGAACGGACGCACGATGAAGCCTGCCGCGAATGCCAGCAAGGCGAAAATGAATGCAGTGTTGGGATCTGTGCCGGCAAAGAATTGCTTGGCGATGATCGCTGCCAGCGAGCCGTACAGATAGAAGTCGTACCATTCAAACACAGTGCCCAGCGAAGAGGCAAAAATAACTTTGCGCTCTTCAGGCGTAATGGTGTGCGCAGTGGAAGCTGTCGCCATGCTTGTCTCCTTGATTATTGATGTAATTGAGCATACAAACGGGCGACCCAAACTGCGCAGGCGCCATTTGTGCACGCATGGAGTGTGCGACGCGAAACTTACGCAATACTTGCTTGAAACTTACATAAGCTTACAGGCGCAATCCGGGATCCGGAGCGGATTCGCAGGCTTTGTGGTGGGTGCGGTGCAGCAAAAGTCAGGCGGTTTGTTCTTGCAGGAAGCCGGGGACTCTGGCGGCGGGAAGACGATTGATCGCGACCAGCAAACCGGGATCGATGTGCGGGCATTTGTAGTGACCGCGCAAACGGTCGCTCAGGTGCAGCAGCAATTCGGCAGACACTTCGGCATCGGCTTCGGCCCGGTGGGCGTGACCGCTGAAGCGAATGCCAAGGCTATCGGCCAGGCTCGACAGACGGTAGCTGGAGAGCCCCGGCAGCAGCCGGCGCGACAGCAGCAGCGAGCAGACCAGTTCGGAGTAGCTTGCCTGCATGTCCAGACGTTCAGCTTCGGCGGTCAGGAATTTGGAGTCGAAACTGGCGTTGTGCGCTGCAAGAGCATCGCTGCCGATGAAGCGCAACAGCTCCGGCAGGACGCGCTCCACCGACGGCGCCGAATCGACCATTTCTTGCGTGATACCGGTCAGCGCCGTGATCTCGTAAGGAACTTCGACGTCGCAATTGATCAGCGACACGAAACGCTCAACGATACGTCCGTCGACGATGCGCAGCGCGGCGACTTCGGTGATGCGGGCGCCTTGAGCAGGGCTCAGGCCGGTGGTTTCGAAGTCCAGCATGACGACAGGTTGATTGATCACGGTAACGCTAATCCAAAAAAGAAAATGACAACGAATGACGGCAGAAAGGCGTCATTTTAATACGCGGCGGCTTCTCTGCTGAAAACCGGGAGACGGCGTTGCCTGCTTGCGTGGCTGCCTTCGCTTATCATTACGGCTTTGCGATTCATCATTCACCCATTTGCAGTCAGGAGAAACACCGTGCTTAAACATATCGTCATGTGGAAACTCAAAGACCAGGCCGAAGGCGCCGACAAGGCCGCCAACGCGCGCAAGATGAAAGAGCTGCTCGACGGCTGTGCCAATCTGGTGCCCGGCATCCTGAAGTTTGAGGCAGCGCTGGCGCAGCCCGGTCTGGAAGCCACCTACGATGTGGTGCTGTATTCCGAGTTCGAATCCAAGGCCGCACTGGACGCGTATCAGGATCACCCGGACCATATCGCCATCAAGCCGTTCATCGGCGCGATCCGTGAAGGACGCCAATGCATGGATTACGAAGTCTGAGTTTGCACCGACATGACCTATTTACTCTCTGAAGTTTTCACCAACGGCAATCCGTATCTGGAGAGCCTCGGCGTCGAAGTCCTGGAATATGGTGATGGCAAGGCCGTCATGGCGCTCAAGCTGCAGCCCGAATTCATGAACAGCTGGGCAGTCGCGCAAGGCGGCATTTCCATGACGCTGATGGATGTTGCAATGGGACTGGCGGCACGCACCGCCATTCCGGACGCCAAATCATCGGCGACGGTCGACATGAGCACCAGTTTTCTGCAACCGGCAGGCAAGGCGGGTGAAACTATTATCGCGCGCGGCAAGGCGTATCACCGTTCCACGACGATGTGTTTTTGCGAAGCGGAGCTGTGGAACGGCGACAAGCTGGTTGCCAAATCGATGGGAACATTCAAAGCCATCAAGCGCGTCGACATCGCCAAGAAGCTGACGCACGACACAAGTGAGACAAATGAAACACAGGCTGCCCCGGCAGCACCGCAACAGGACTGAACATGAAACACAACATCAAAATCGCTGCGTGGAATGATCTGCGCGAAGACGCCGCATTGATCCGCAATGAAGTTTTTGTCGTCGAGCAGAACGTGCCGGCGGAACTGGAAATGGACGAGATGGACGCCGTCTGCGTGCATGCCGTCGCTTATGACGAAGGCGGCACACCGATCGCCACCGGTCGTTTGCTGCCAGACGGTCACATCGGTCGCATGGCGGTGCGCAAGCCCGGCCGCGGTCAGGGCATCGGCGGCGCTGTATTGCAGGCGCTGATGGCGGCGGCGCGCCAACGTGGTGATCATGAAGTGGCGTTGAATGCGCAGACGCATGCCGCATCCTTTTACGGTAGCCACGGTTTTGCCCAAGAGGGCGACGAGTTCATGGAAGCAGGTATACCCCATATCCACATGCGGGCCACACTGGCCTGATCAGGCTTGATTGAAGCGAAGGAAGGGCGGCTTCAGAAGTCGTCCTTGTTTAACGCGTCTTCCCACTAGCAACGGCTTTGCCGGTGCTTTGCGCCTTGCGGCTATAGGGCTGCACATATATAACTGCGATTTTCGCATTGCAGCAATGTGATGAATTGCCCGGTGCGGCCATTGCCGCGGGCATCCAGAAGTTTTTCCGTTGCCTTCTGGCCATGTTTCGACGTTTTGTTGTGGTTTCCCACAATATCTAGGGGTATGCTGGTAATGCATACTTGCGCCCGCAGTGACAGTTGCGGCTTTATTCTTTGGCAATGTCGACTGCACGACAAGTTTCCTAAGATCTTAGAATAAACGGAGAACCGCATGGGCAAAACGCCACTTTATAAATCCCTCTACTTTCAGGTGTTGGTGGCAATTGTCATCGGCGTCCTGCTGGGGCATTTCTATCCGTCATCCGGCGAGGCAATGAAGCCGCTCGGCGACGGTTTCATCAAACTGATCAAGATGATCATCGCGCCGGTGATCTTCTGCACTGTCGTGCTCGGTATCGCCGGCATGGAAGACATGAAGAAGGTCGGCAAGACTGGCGGCCTGGCGCTGCTGTACTTTGAAGTCGTCAGCACGCTGGCGCTGATCGTCGGCCTGGTGCTGGTCAATGTGCTGCAGCCTGGCGCCGGCATGAACATCGATCCGAACACCATCGACACCAAGAGCATCACGGCTTACACCGGTCCGGGCAAGATGACCAGCACGATCGATTTCGTGATGAATATCATCCCGGTCAGCATGGTGGATGCGTTTGCCAAGGGCGACGTTCTGCAGGTGTTGCTGATCTCGGTGCTGTTCGGCTTTGCGCTGCATCGCTTCGGTGGCCGTGGCACAATGATTTTTGATTTCATCGAAAAAATCTCCCACGTCCTGTTCGCAGTTGTCGGCACCATCATGAAGGCCGCTCCTGTCGGCGCATTCGGTGCAATGGCGTTCACCATCGGTAAGTACGGCGTCGGTTCGCTGCTTTCGCTGGGCAAGCTGATGGGCACTTTCTACCTGACTTGCCTGATCTTCATCTTTATCGTGCTGGGCATCATCACGCGTCTGCATGGCTTCAGCGTGTGGAAGTTCGTCAAATATATCAAGGAAGAGCTGCTGATCGTGCTGGGTACCTCGTCTTCGGAATCGGTGCTGCCACGCATGCTGGCCAAGATGGAAAACCTGGGCGCGAAGAAGACAGTCGTCGGCCTGGTGATTCCGACCGGTTATTCGTTCAATCTGGACGGTACGGCGATTTACCTGACCATGGCGGCGGTGTTTATCGCTCAGGCGACCAATACGCCGATGACGCTGACGCAAGAACTGACTTTGCTGGCGGTCTTGCTGCTGACATCGAAGGGAGCAGCAGGTATCACCGGCAGCGGCTTCATCGTGCTGGCGGCGACTTTGTCGGCGGTGGGGCACGTGCCTGTCGCAGGTCTGGCCCTGATCCTCGGTATCGACCGTTTCATGTCTGAAGCGCGCGCCCTGACCAACACCATCGGCAACGGCGTGGCAACCATCATCGTGGCGAAGTGGAGCAATGAACTGGACGAGAAGCGTCTGCATGCTCAGCTGAACAACGAGACTTCAGAAGAAGCGAACTCGCCGGAAGCGGTGCTGGATCGTACGGAAGCCAAGATTCATCACTGACGATTGACGCGCATATCCGGCTTGCCGGATTGCGTAAAAAAAACGGCGGCGGGACTTGATTGTCCTGCCGCCGTTTTTTATTTGCCGAAGCAGAGATAAAGTGCGCGCACAAAAGAAAAGACCCATAACGAAGGGGGGAACGTTACGGGTCTTGGTCTCCTCACAGCCTCTCAAGGACTGGATTTATTTGAAGCTATTGTGTTCCCTTTGTGCGCAATAGTCATTCTGCGGTGCAGCATGCTATTTCGATAAGATTTATCGGGGCGCGAGGAAGTGTCAGGGATGCGGATCGAACGAAGCGGCGGGCGGAGCAGGCTGCCGCAGCTGGATATCGAGAGGCGAAAAAAAAGCCCGCGGCCTTGCGGCGCGGGCTTAAATCCAATTCTTTAAGGAGGAAATTGGAGGAGACAGGTGTAACTTTAATGCTCCGCACAAAATCCGACTACTTTATTTCTCAAATATCAGTTATCTGTTTTGCTTATATCTTGTCATATTTCGGTCTTCAACCCGATGATCATCAACTCGGGCTCTCAGCATCCGGTTTGATTTTCATCTTGCATGGCGAAGTCTTCTTTTGCTGCTCGGTGGCAGGTTCGGCCTGGCAAGATGTAATCGGATCGACGACGTGTTCGCTTAAGACAGGCTCGCCGACGATGGGAACCCGTACGACGGTCGATGCCCGTGTGCCGTAATCGGGGGAGCAGATGAAAATCGATGAGAGCGTGCGTTCCCATTCCAGACTGACGCCGGTGCTCGGCAGGCGGCAATCATTGGCCCGCGTGCTGTCGCTGAGCAGTTCGAAGAAGGTTTCTTCCGGCGCACCCTGGCACAGCAGGCTGGCGAACTGCGCTTTGGCGCGTGTCACCTTGGGCCACGGCGTGTCGAGCAGGGCATTGGATAAGCCGTAGACGCCATAGCCAAGCGGTTTGCCGTTGCGCGGATCGTCGTCGCCCTTGTTGGAGTACCAGAGCAAGGTTTCGCGGTCGCCGACTACGAGATTGAAGCCGTTGTATTCCGCCGCGCCCGGACGGATATGGTCAACGTATTGTTCCGGCGTGAAGGCGCCTGACAGATAGTCGGAGACCAGTTTGCCGCGCGTCGGCGCGTCGGGACGCTTTTCCGACGGCGCGCGCACATTGGTCAGCGCCGCAAAACGGCCGTCGCGGGTGACGCCGAGCCAGGTGCCGCCAGCTTGCAGGTCGCGGCCGGCATAGACATCCGGGCGATCTTCCCACCAGCCTGCGGCACTGGCCGGGCGTTGATAGAACTCGTCGCGGTTGGCGGCAGCGATCAGCGGCATGCCGGGAATGACTTTCCACGCAAAAATGATCAGGCACATGGTGAAAAGTCCAGAAAGTGTTCGGTGTGGCGCGGGCCGTCAATCAGCTTGTCCAACTGACTGGCGGCGATACTTTGTTTCAGCACGGACTCAAAGCCGTCGGGCACATCCAGATATACCTCCATCCAGGTGTGCTTGCCATCCTGATCTTGCGGACGGCGTTTGAGTTCCGTGGCGACCTTGTATTGCTGTGACAACTGCGCCTGCATGGCGGTAGCCTGTTTTTGCAGCTGTTCGCTGTCGCTCAGGAGCACGCGGTAATAGATGTAGAGATCCATCGACAATCCCGTCGCTTATTGCGGTTCCGCCAGTTCGTAGGGCAGGGGCTGCAATTGCAGCACGGGGCCATCGACGGCGCCGAGATGGATGGTGCCGTTGTCGCTCGCCGCCAGCTTGATTTCCACCAGGCAGGCTGATTTGCCAGCTCCTGCCGGTTCTGCATTGACGACCATGCCGCACGGCTGGCCAGGATCTTCACTGGAAAACACTTCTGCACCGGCGCGGACATTGGTCGCATCGACCAGCGCCAGCACGCTGCGGCGCTTGAGTTTGCCCAGATATTGGCTGCGCGCGACGATTTCCTGGCCGGGATAGCAGCCTTTTTTGAAATTGACGCCGCCGATCAGCTCGAAATTGATCATCTGAGGAACGAATTGCTCTTGCGTCGGCTGCGTAATGACCGGCACGCCCGCATAGATATCAGTCAGGCGCCAGGCGTGGGTGCCGACGGCGCTCAGTGTTTGCGTCAAAGCCGGCCACGCGGCCATCGCTTGCTCAACCGAAGTAATCCATTGATAGCGCGGCGCCTGACGGCTGTCCGCGACACGCACCAACGTGCCGTTTTCGTTGTCGGTCTTGGTATAGGCTTGCGACGGCAATTGCGGAAACCATTGCTGCAGGGCTTCGGCGGCGGCATTGCCGGCCAGCCCGAGCGCAACGTATTGTTCGCTGACATCGGCCAGCTTGGCCTTGGAACGCATCACGAACATCTGCAGGCGCTTCTGGATAGCAGGCTGGATGGCGCGCGGCAACTGTAAAACGATTTGGCCCGAGTCCTTCCACATCAGAAAGGTCGCCAGCAGACGGCCCTTCGGCGTGCAATAGCCGGCCAGACGAACGGTCGCGAGGTCGAGTTTTTCGACGTCGTTGGTAATCTGGTTATGCAGGAAACTGGCGGCGTCGTCGCCGCTCAGCGAGATCAGGCCGAGATCGGTCAGCGGCGCAACAAAGTTGTCAGGCAACTCTGCCGTAGCGGCTGCGCCGAAATAGCCTACTTCCGCGCCGTTTGCGGCCTCGATATGGGCGCCGTGCTGTTCGAGAAATGCCTGCCAGGGCGCGGATGCTTGAGTCGATTCGGTCATAAATTAGGTTACTGAGCTATACAGCGATTATCATTGATGCCTCGATTATAGTGGCGCTGGAAAAACGCGTCGGATTGCGCCGGATTTTGCCTCAACAATGAAAAAAATATTTAACACTCTCCTGTTGCTCTGCGTCGCCCTTGCATGCGGGGGCGCCTATTGGCTGAGCCAGCCGATCATCGAAGAGGGGCAGAAGCCGGTCGAATTCACCATCACGCCGGGAGCGGGCATCAACGGCGCCGCCCAGCAGATCGCGGATGCCGGCGCGCCCGTTAATCCGATTTTGTTCGCCTTGCTGGCGCGCGGCAGCGGCAAGGGCAGCCGCATTAAAGCCGGGAGCTACGAGCTGAAGCCCGGCTACACGCCATTGCGCCTGCTGGAACAACTGGTTCGCGGCGAATTCGCCCAGGAATCGCTGACCATCATCGAAGGCTGGAGCTTCCGGCAGATGCGCCAGGCCATCGCCGAACACAAGGGGCTCAAACACGATACGGCGGCGCTCTCCAACAATGAGTTGCTTGCCAGGCTGACCACTGAATTCGCCGCGCCGGAAGGCTTGTTCTTTCCGGACACCTATCTGTTCGCCAAAGGCGCCAGCGACATGCAGATCTATCGCCAGGCATTTGCCCTGATGAACAAGCGTCTGGCCGAGGCCTGGAGCAAGCGCGACCTGTCGTTGCCTTATAAGACGCCGTACGACGCCCTGATCATGGCCTCCATTGTCGAAAAGGAAACCGGACAGAAATCCGAGCGCGGCATGGTTGCCGGTGTCTTCGTCAATCGCCTGAAAACCGGCATGCTGCTGCAAACCGACCCAACCGTCATCTATGGCATGGGCGAGCGCTACCAGGGCGTGATCCGCAAAAGCGACCTGCTGACCGACACGCCGTACAATACCTACACCCGCAAAGGCATGCCGCCGACACCGATCGCCTTGCCGGGTGCGGCGTCGCTGGCAGCGGCGATGAATCCGGACAAGACCGACGCGCTGTACTTTGTCGCCCGTGGCGACGGCACCAGCCATTTTTCCAGCAACCTGAGCGAGCACAATCAGGCGGTCAACAAATATCAACGTTGACCTGCGGCGCAGGAACTTCACGCTGAATCACTTTTTATCTGACGAAGACGGACCACATGGCATCAGGCAAATTCATCACCTTTGAAGGCATCGACGGCGCCGGCAAGTCGACGCACATCGCTTTCGTCGCCGACCTGCTGCGCACACGCGGATTGACCGTCGTCACCACGCGCGAACCGGGCGGCACCGAACTGGGCGAAAGTCTGCGTTCCATGGTGCTGCATCAGAAGATGCATCTGGAAACCGAGGCGCTGCTGATGTTCGCGGGCCGTCGTGAGCACCTGGCGCAAGTTATCGAGCCCGCATTGGCGCGCGGCGACTGGGTGATTTCGGACCGTTTTACCGACGCGACTTTCGCCTATCAAGGCGGAGGCCGCCATCTGTCGCTGGACAAGCTCGACGCCCTGGAGCAATGGGTGCATCCGCATCTGCAGCCGGATCTGACGCTGTTGTTCGACGTACCGCTGGAAGTGGCGCGTGCACGTCTGGACGCTGAGCGGACATTGGACAAGTTTGAGCAGGAAAAGGCCGACTTCTTCGCCGCCACGCGTGCCGAGTATCTGCGCCGGGCCAAACAGTTCCCGCAGCGTTTTCGCGTCATCGATTCGACGCGTTCCATTGCCGACATCCAGCAAGACATCGCGCAGTTGCTGGCGAATGTCTGAGAAACAAAATTTTCCGATCAACGCTTCATTCTTGATTGATCACGCATGAGCAATACCGTTTTTCCCTGGCTGCAGGACAGCTGGCTGCAACTCCAGCAGTTGCGGGCCCGCTTGCCGCACGCCATTTTGTTTTATGGCCCGGAAGGCATCGGCAAGACCGACTTCGTTGAATCGTTCGCCCAATCGCTGCTGTGCGAAAACGTGCAGCCCGACGGCCATGCCTGCGGCGCCTGCGCGTCCTGCGGCTGGTTCTCGCAATACAACCACCCTGATTACCGCCGCGTGCGCCCAGAAATCCTCGATGGCGAGGACGCTGCCGACGACGGCGAGGGCGAAGAGAAAAAAACTGCGAAGGCCAGCAAGACTCCTTCGAAGGAAATCAAGATCGACCAGATCCGCGCCTTGTCCGATTTCATGAACGTGTCGACACACCGTTCGGGCATGCGCGTGGTGGTGCTGTATCCGGCCGAAGCGCTCAATACCGCCGCCGCCAACTCCTTGCTGAAAACCCTGGAAGAGCCGCCGCCGAGCACCATGTTCCTGCTGGTCTCCAATCGTCTCGATCGCTTGCTGCCGACCATCCTGTCGCGCTGTCGTAAATTTGCGCTGGCGTTGCCGTCGCATGACGAAGGCCTGGCCTGGCTGAAGCAGCAGAATGTGAAAGACGCCGACGTCTGGCTGTCGGAGCAGGGCGGGGCGCCGTTGGCAGCATTCAATGCCTCCCAGGGCGATAGCCGCGAAACGATGGACGAGTTCCTGCGTTCATTGAGTCATCCTGGCATTGACGTTGCCCTGAAGACTGCCGAGCGGCTGCAAAAAATTCCGGTTGCCGATCTGGTGGGCTGGCAACAGCGCTGGCTCTACGATTTGTTTTCACTGAAGTCCGGCGGCCCGATTCGCTACTATCCGCGCTACAGCAAAGAACTGGGCGCACTGAGCGGCCGCGTCGATACCGTGACGATTGCTTCTGCGCTGAAAGCTGCCAACGATCGGCGCGCGATTGCGGACCATCCTTTGTCGGCGAGGCTGTTCATTGAAGAAATGCTGATCGAGTATTCGACCTTGTTTGCCTGAGGCGGGCGATAGTCGATATTTGCAAACGATCGCTTAACAAACCAATAACCTGATTCATTCACTCCGTTTTCACCATGCGCTTTACCTATACTCATCGCCTGGCGCGCCAGGAAGACCTCAACGCCATCGTCGCCATCTATAACAGCACTGTCGCCTCGCGCGAAGTCACCGCCGACACCGAACCGGTATCCGTGGAGTCCCGCCAGGCCTGGTTCGATGAACATACCCCCGGCAAGCGTCCGCTGTGGGTGGCCGAGCGCGACGGCGAGATTATCGGCTGGCTGTCATATTCCAACTTCTATGGCCGTCCTGCATATTCCGGTACTGCCGAGCTGTCGGTCTATATCCACGAAAAGGTACGCGGCCAGGGGCTCGGCAGTTATTTCCTCGAACAGGCGATTGCTTTCGCACCGTCGATCAAGGTACACACGCTGCTTGGCTTCGTGTTCGGTCATAACCAGCCGAGCCTGAAGCTGTTTGAGTCATTTTCGTTTGAGCGCTGGGCCGACATGCCGCGCGTGGCGACGCTGGATGGAATTGAGCGGGATCTGGTGATTCTGGGCAAACGCGTGGCCTGACCGAAATGTATAGTCGGGGCATAAAAAAAGCAGATCCTCGGATCTGCTTTTTTCTTGCGGTTTCAAACTGTCGATTTTGCAGATTGTGCGATCAGAAATCGACGGCTGCCGACAGCACGAACGTCCGCGGCGAACCCAGCACCAGATAACCGCTGCTGAACGAACCGCCGGTAGACGCCCAATAGTTCTTGTTGGCGACGTTGTCGACGCGACCGCGGATGGTGATGGTTTGGCCCCCGATTGCAGTGACGTAGCGTGCGCCGAGGTCATAACGTACCCACGATGGGATCTCCTGCGTATTGGCGGCATCGGCATATTGCGAGCCAGTGTAGACTGCGCGCGCATTGACACTGAGACCCTGAACGCCCGGAATATCCCATTCGATGCCTGCATTGCCCTGAGTCTTCGGCACGCCAATGGCGTATTTGCCGTCGGTCAGGCCACCGGAGGTGCGCGTCTGTTTCGCATCGAGAAAAGTCAAGCCGGACAGCAGGCGCAGACCGCGCATTGGCGTACCAAAGGCAGAAAGCTCGACGCCGCGGTTGCGTTGCTCACCGTTCGGACCATAGTAGTGCGATGCCGGATCTTCATACACATTTGGTTGTGTAGTTGTGAATACTGCGGCAGTCAGGCCAACTTTACCGGCATCGTATTTGACGCCGATTTCTTTTTGCTTTGACTTGTACGGTGCAAACATCTGCCCGAAATTAGTGGCCGTGGCGCTGGTAGCCCGTGCACCGGTTTGCAGACCCTCGACATAGTTGCCGTATACAGACAAGTCCTTGAGTACTTTGAACACAATCGCCGCCATTGGCGTCACGGCGCTGTTGTTGTAGTAACCGTTTTGGATGCCGGTGGCATAGTCGTAGCCGGTGTCCTTGACGCGTTGATTTCGTACGCCGAAAGTGATCTGAACGCGATCATCCATGAACGAGGCGGTGTCGGCGATGGCGACACTGGTGAGTTCTTGTCTTTCCGTTGTCAGAGGGGCCGATAAGTTGCCGCCGCCGGTCGATGTGATGGCCGGGATCGCATAGTTTGCCGGGCTGTAGATGTTTGTTGGCAGCGCGTTGTAGTCGCTGGTGCCGTAAGCTGCGCGCTTGTCGAGTTGGTAGATCGACGCCGTCGCGCTCAGCTCGTGCTTCACCGGGCCGGTGTTGAACTTGCCGCGGATACCGACTTCGCCTGTGTTGACGTTGTCTTCGCGTGTATTGTCGAAGCGATAGGTGGCGGCCGCGCCATTTGCGCCTGTGATGGTCGGATTGGCCAGCGAGTTGCTTTCGTTGCCGCGGCGCATGCCATAGGCGGCCCAGGCGGTCACATCCGAGGTGATATCCCATTCACCGCGCAAGGTACCGAACAGATCGCGCTCATTCGAATACGACCAGGCCTGACCAAAATTGCTGGAAGCATTTGGTGCCGACGGAATGGCGATGCCAAAGCCTGGGGTAACGCTCGGCCGAGCGTTGGTCAGCTTTTGCTCTTGATATCCAAGATCGGCCGACAGGCGGAAGTTGTTGCCACGATAATCGAGACCGACCGATGCCAGACCCAGTTCGCGGTTTTCGTTATCGATGCCGGTGCCGCCTTCGCGACGGGCTGCGTTGATGCGTATGCCGATGCGATCATCGGGGCCGAAGCGGCGTCCGAGGTCGGCGGCATAGTAGCCTTGACCACCGGTTTCCCAGCCTGCGGTCACTTGCGAAATCGGATCGCTGGTCGCACGTTTCGGCAATAAATTGATGGTGCCCCCGATGCCGCTGCTTCCAGGAGTCATGCCGTTGAGGAAGGCGCTGGCGCCGCGCAGCACTTCGACGCGCTCCAGCAATTCGGTCGCCACATACTGACGCGGCAGCAGACCGTACAAGCCGTTGTAGGCCAGGTCATCGGAGTTCAGCGACATGCCTCGGATGACGTACAGTTCCTGATAGTTGCCATATCCGCGAGCGACGCGAATCGAGGGGTCATTTTGCAGCACGTCGCCGACGCCGCGCGCTTGCTGATCCTTGATCAGTTCCTGAGTGTAGCTGGTGGTGCTGAACGGCGTTTCCAGAAAATCCTTGTTGCCCAGAAAGCCCACCCGACCACCGCGCGCCACCTGGCCACCTGCATACGCCGGTGGCAAACCTTCCGCAGACGCGTCAGCCGATGCATTCACGGTCACCGACGGCAACGCCTGATCGGTTCTCGCTTGTGCGGCGTCAGCCGGCGCTGTTTGCGCGCGGGTTGGGTTGGAGTATGTCAACGGCACGATGAAAGCAACCGTCAGGGCTGCTGCAATAGGGGTGAGGCGGTATTGCATGGAATCCTTTGATATAGGGACTTGATCGAAAACCTTGGCGCTCCGGGGTTGCAACAACTGAATGCTGGACTTGCAAATGCCTGAGGCAGGAGCCGGGGAGCGGAGTGATCGAATTATAATTAAGAATCGTTATTGTTTGCATTCGTAATTTCTTGCTGGGGTCATAATTTATGTAAATTTTTGCTCATGTGTTGTGTATTTGCTCAAAAATTGTTTTTTTGGAAATGAATGTTCATTTGCTTCGATTTCAGGAATACGTGTACAGGCGCTGCGATTCGATCAGGCTGCGTTACAGGCCTCGCGACATATAATTCCAACATGCCGATACTTTCCCTTTCTCGCCCTTTGCCGCAGCATCAACTCCTGCTGCGTTTGTTCTGGATGCGTTGCATCGCGACGCTGGCACAGGCGTTGTTGGTTGCCGGCGCTTATCTTGGGATGGAACTCAATCTGCCGTTGACGCCGCTGTGCGCGGTGCTGGCATTGATGCTGGCATTTAACGGACTGACCTGGTGGCGCATGCGCCTGACGTATCCAGTGCGCGAGCTGGAATTGTTCTTTCAACTTTTCGTCGATGTCAGCGGCTTGTCGGCTTTGTTGTACCTCACGGGCGGAGCGACCAATCCTTTTGTTTCTTTTTATCTGCCCGCGCTTGCAGTTGCTGCGGCAGTCCTTTCGCCGCGCTATGCGTTTGTGCTGGCCCTGTATTCCTTCGCATGTTATTCCGGCCTGACTTATCTCTACCAGCCGCTGCACGTCCATGATCACGATCAGGCGATGGCTTACCATTTGGCCGGCATGTGGGTCAATTTCCTTGTATCGGCGGCGTTGATTACCTGGTTCGTAACGCGTATGTCGGCGACGGTGCGCGCCCGCGACGCGCAATTGGCACAGGCGCGCGAGCAACAGTTACAGGATGAGCGCATCGTCGCACTAGGCACGCAGGCCGCCAGCGCAGCGCACGAGATGAGTACGCCGCTGGCGACTGTCGCTGTGATTGCCGGCGAGTTGCGTATTGAAGCAGGGCGCAACGATGCGCTGACGATGTACCGGGACGATCTGGCGATCGTGGAGGAACAGATTGCTGCGTGCAAGACTGCATTGGATCGCATGGGGATGGATGTGCAGGTACGGCGCGCGGAGAGTTCGGCGCCGGTGCGGCTGACGGACTGGCTGCGGCATTTCGTCGACGCCTGGCGCTTGCGTCATCCGGCTGTGTCCATACATCTGTCTTTGCCGTCTGATACGGGACCGGTGAAGAATCAGCAACTGATCGGGCAGATATTGCTGACATTGCTCGACAACGCTGCGCAAGCCGTCCATGAAGGCGGAAAGATAGACATGGCGTTGAACGTGCAGCGCAATGAGGCTACGATTCGCGTCGTCGACGACGGGCCGGGTATTGCTCCTGATCTGCTCAAACGCCTGGGCTACGAGCCGGTGCGCAGCAGCACCGGCGGCAAGGGTATCGGCCTCATGCTCGCCTTTGCCACGGCGCGGCAACTCGGTGCGAAACTGGCGTTGGCTTCTGCTGGCATGCGCGGTGTCAGTGCGACTTTGACGATTCCTTTATAAGCCGGTTTTCGGCAGAAAAACAGATAATGAGCGCAGCTTTTCTGATCCTCGATGACAACGACGTCTTTGCCTCAACGCTGGCGCGCTCGCTGTCGCGCAGAGGTTTTTCGGCGACGGTGGCGCATAGCGGCGAAGAGGCGATGAAGGCCGCCGCCGCGACCGATTTCGCTTACGCCACCATCGATCTGCAATTGCAGGAGGATTCGGGCTTGCAGTGGATTGCGCCCCTGCGGCAGCAACTGCCTCACGCGCGTTTGCTGGTGTTGACCGGCTATGCGAGCATCGCCACCACGGTGCAGGCGATCAAGGCGGGCGCCGACAATTATCTCGCCAAACCGGCCAACCTGGATTCCATCCTCTCCGCATTGGAACATAGCGCCAACGATGCCGGCGGCGACATCGCGGACAATACCACGCCGCTGTCTGTGGAACGTCTTGAGTGGGAGCACATCCAGCGCGTGCTGACCGAACATCAGGGCAATATTTCTTCAACTGCGCGCGCCCTGAACATGCATCGCCGTACATTGCAGCGCAAGCTGGCCAAGCGCCCGGTCGCGAAGTAGCTCGCCCTGGCGAAGCGACTACCTCGCCGAACCGGAGTTCCAAGGGGACTGTCCTGGAGCGATGGCGTAAAATAGCGCCCATCATGTATATCGATTCCCACTGCCATATCAATTTCCCCGAGCTCGTTGCGCGTCTGCCGGATATCCTCGGCAAGATGGCCGAAAACCGCGTGAGCCATGCCTTGTGCGTATCTGTGAACTTGCCCGAGTTTCCGCAAGTTCTGGCGTTGGCGGAGCAGCATCCGCATATTTACGCCTCCGTCGGTGTGCATCCCGACTATGAAGACACGCCGGAGCCGACCGTCGAGCAACTGGTTGAATTGGCCGACCATCCGCGCATCGTGGCCATCGGTGAAACCGGCCTTGATTATTTCCGCCTGCAGGGCGATCTCGAATGGCAGCGCGAGCGTTTTCGCACGCATATCCGCGCCTCGCGCATCACCGGCAAGCCGCTGATCATCCACACCCGTTCAGCCTCGGAAGACACCATCCGCATCCTGCGCGAAGAAGGTGCAAGTCCTGAAGCCGGCGGTGTTGCAGGCGTCATGCATTGCTTCACGGAATCGCAGGAAGTGGCCGATGCCGCGATTGCGCTGGGGTTCTACATTTCCTTCTCCGGCATCGTCACCTTCAAGAGCGCCAAAGCCTTGCAGGAAGTGGCGCGCACCATCCCGCTGGAACGCATGTTGATCGAAACCGACTCTCCCTACCTGGCGCCGGTGCCCTTCCGCGGCAAGACCAACGAGCCGGGACTGGTGCGTCACGTCGCGGAATTCATCGCCGACTTGCGCGGTATCCCGGTGGAAGAGGTGGCGCGCCACACCAGTGAGAATTTCTTCACCTTGTTCAAGATGGCCAGATAAGGATTGCTGCATGCTGAAACAGATCAAGCCGTTTGTTACGCGTTTTCTCGCAATCGCCGGACTGGCAGTGACAGCGCTGGCATCGCCTGTTGCACAGGCCGGTTCTTATGAAGATTACATCACCGCCGTCAAGATGGACGCGCCGCGCGAATTGCAGGAACTGATCAAGCGTGGCCTCGGACCGAATGTGATTGAGCCGCAGCGTGGTTATTCAGCCTTGACCTTGTCCATCCGCGAAGATTCGATGAAGGCATTCGACGTGCTGTTCAACACGCCGGGCATTGATCTTGAAGTCAAGGCAAAGAATGGCGATACCGCCCTGATGATTGCCGCGTTTTACGGTAATCAGCGCGTGGTCAAGCTGTTGCTGGACAAGGAGGTGGAAGTCAATCGACCCGGCTGGACGGCCTTGCACTACGCCGCCATCAACGGCAATCCCAACATCATCAAGCAACTATTAGATGCTTCCGCCTACATCGATGCCGAGTCGCCCGACGACAAGATGACGCCGATCATGCTAGCGGCAGTGCGCGGGCGTTTGTTCGCCGTGCGGTTGCTGAAAGAAGAGGGCGCGGATGTCACGCTGAAGAACGTCGATGGCATGACGGCCCTGGATCTGGCGCGCCATTTCGATCAGAAGGAGGTCGTCGAAGAGTTAACCGGCCAGCACACGCCGTGGTCACAACAGCGGCCCGGACAGTAAGTCGTATCTCCATCATTGCGGCAGTCATGAAAAAATCCCGGCCACGTCAGACGTGAGCCGGGATTTTTCTTTGTTGCAGGTATTGCTATCAGCGACGCGGAATCAGAATTTGCGGGCCGACATCCTTGATGTCCTTGGTGCCGGTCAGCGCCATGCTCACATCCAGTTCCTTCTGCAGGATTTGCAGCATCTTGGTCACGCCTTCCCCGCCCATCGCGCCCAGGCTGTACAGGAAGGCGCGGCCGATCATCGTGCCCTTGGCGCCCAGCGCGGTGGCCTTCAGGATGTCCTGGCCGGTGCGGATGCCGCCATCGAACCAGACCTCGATCTGGTCGCCGACTGCTTCGGCAATCGCCGGCAGCGCTTCGATCGACGACATCGCGCCGTCCAGCTGGCGGCCGCCGTGATTGCTGACGACCAGCGCATCCGCGCCGGTTTGTGCCGCGAGCTTGGCGTCTTCCACGTCGAGGATGCCCTTGAGGATCAGCTTGCCGCCCCATTGCTCCTTGATCCAGGCAACGTCGTCCCAGTTCAGGGTCGGGTCGAACTGGCTGGCAGTCCACTGGCTCAGCGTCTGGATGCCGCTGCCGCCACCGGTGATATGGCCGGCCAGGTTGCCGAAAGTCTTGCGGCCGGTCAGCGCGCGCAGCGCCCAAGCCGGTTTGCCGGCCAGATCCATGAGGGTGTCCAGCGTCAGCTTCGGCGGCACCGACATGCCGTTTTTCAGATCTTTGTGGCGTTGGCCGAGGATCTGCAAGTCCAGCGTCAGCACCAGCGCCGAGCATTTCGCTGCCTTGGCGCGGTCGATCATCGACTTCACGAAACCGCGGTCGCGCATCACATAGAGCTGGAACCAGAACGGCTTGGTGGTCACGCTGGCGACGTCTTCAATCGAGCAGATGCTCATGGTCGACAGCGTGAACGGGATGCCGAATTTTTCCGCCGCAATCGCGCCCAGCATTTCGCCGTTGGCCCATTGCATGCCGGTCAGGCCGGTCGGCGCAATCGCCACCGGCATGGTGACGTCGTGGCCGATCATGGTGGTGCGGGTGGAGCGCTGGTCAACGTTGATGGCGACGCGCTGGCGCAGCTTCAGCGCAGCAAGGTCGTCGCTGTTGGCGCGATAGGTGCTCTCAGTATAGGAGCCGCTGTCGGCATAGTCGTAAAACGCCTTGGGTACCCGTTTTTTTGCCAGAACGCGCAAATCTTCGACACAGGTGATGACGGGCATGTTTATTCTCCGAAAAAGGGAATCCGTAAATAGGGATACGTGTTTGCTGAATTTTGACCGTATCGTAGAACAAACAGGCCGGTCATGGGGTGAATCCCTTTGGCGGCAAAGATGAAAAGTTTCGCTGAATTAAATTGAGTTTACATTCCGCGACGGCCGGGCTGCTTATAAAAACAGTTCGGCAGCTTTGATGCCGCTTTGCGCGGCGGCTTCCAGCGTGGCGGGATAGTCGCCGGCAACATAGTCGCCGGCCAGCGCCAGCCCGGGCGGCATGGCGCTATTGTCCGGGCGTAACAGGCCCGGCGTGCAGGAAAAGGTCGCGCGCTTTTCCGAGATGACCTTGCTCCACAGTGGCGTTTTCAATAGCGGATTTTGCAACTGTTGCGCCAATTGAATGGTAATACCTTCGGTCAATGCCGGATGTCCTTGTGCAAGGGCATCGCCGGCGGCGCTGACCACGACGGCGAGCAGGCCCGCGTCGTCGGGATGGTTGGCGTTGAGCTGGCCGCGATCAAAAACAAATTGTCCCCACGCTGCTTGCTGCGGATCGTCCAGTAAAGCGTAGAACGCCTGATCGAGGCGCACTTGCGCCGGGTATTGCAGATAGCAAGTGGTGATCGGTTCGTAGTTCAGTGTGCGCAGCGCGGCGGTGTCGCTAATGCCTTCCAGCAGATCGGCGGCGGCTTCCGGTCCGGTGGCAATCACGACGCCGTCGAACGATGCAGTCTGGCCATCTTGTTTGAAGCGGATTTGCCAGCGTCCTTGCTGCGAGGTGACCGAATCGACGGCCTGACCGCAACGGACATCGCCGCCACGCTGCTCGACGAACGCCGCCGCCTGCCGAGGAAACAACGAGGTCAGATCGGTGCGCGGAATCAGCATGTCCGACGCCGCACGGCGTGCGCCGAGACTGTCGCGCAGTACATTCAGAAAGACTTGCGCCGAAGCGCGCTGCGGCGGCGTGTTCAGTGCGGCGATACACAGCGGCGTCCACATCAGCCGGGTCAGGCGCTCGGTCTGCTCATAGCGCGCCAGTAATTCGGCGACGCTGCAATCGTCGTATAGCTGCCAACCCATCCAGCGCGCGGTGGTGGAAAAACGCGCCAACGCCATTTTGTCGTCGCGCGTCAGGCCTTTTGCTCTGATCAGTGCGAACAAGACGTGCAGGGGCGCGGGCAGGCGTGGTGCAATGAAATCCATGCCGTCCGTGGGCGCCGGATAGCGTATTTGCAGCGGCAGACGTAGCAAGGCTTGGCCGGCATCAATGCCGACGGTTTTCATCAGTTGCAAGGTGGTGCGGTAGGCACCGAGCAGGATGTGCTGGCCGTTGTCCAGCGTACGGCCATCGATCTCTACGCGGCGCGCACGGCCGCCCAGAGTGCGGCTGGCTTCAAACAGGCTGACGCGTCGTCCGGCTTGCGCCAGTCTGACGGCTGCGGCGCAACCGGCCCAGCCGCCGCCGATGACGGCGATGTGATCGTTGCTGTTGTTGTTGTCAGGGGATGTTCCCATTCTTGATCCGGTCCGGTAATTCCTGCTGCTGCACTTCTTCCCAGGCCGTGACTTGATCGGCTGAGGACACATAGAGGCGCACATACGTATCGAGCGACAATTGTTTGTCCGAGGTAAAGGTCAGCGTTTTCTGCATGCCGCTTTCGTCCATTGCCGGAAGGCGGTATTCGTAGCGCTGCCGCGTAGCGGCGCTGGACAAGATGCGTTTGCCGGCATCCACCACGTAGACATAAAACTCTTCCTTGCCCCAGCGCTTGACGACATCGTTGAACGCCGGGTTGAAAACCATGCTGGCGACAAAGGCGATGCCGGCAAACAAGGCGAGTGCATAAATTCGTTTCATCGTTCAGCTAGTCAAATCCGGAAAGCGGATTGACGTTCTGCCGGTATGAAAGTTCAGCCGTGCCGGCAGCTGTTACAAGTCTGTTTCTCTGGTTTGTTTCAGCCGCGGATATAGGTCTTCCAGGCCAGCCACAATTTGCGTATCGGCGTGAGTGAAATGCGCTGATTCAGTACATGGAAACCGTCGCGCTCGATCTCGCTGAGCAAGGTGCGGTAAATCGCCGCCATCATCAGGCCGGGGCGCTGGGCGCGGCGGTCTTCTTTTGGCAGAAGAGCGAAGGCTTCGTCGTACACGCGCTGGGCGCGTTCGACCTGGAAGCGCATCAGCTTCTCGAAGTTTTCGCTGTGGCGGGCATTGAGAATGTCGGCGGCGGTGACGTTGAATTGCTGCAATTCATTGACAGGCAGATAGATGCGCCCCTTGCGTCCGTCTTCTCCGACGTCGCGGATGATGTTGGTCAGTTGAAATGCGAGTCCGAGTTTTTCCGCAAACAGCAGCGTACCGCCTTGGGTGACGCCGAAGATGCTTGCCGACAAAATGCCCACCACGCTGGCGACGTGCCAGCAATAGCGCTGCAGGCCGGGGAAGTCGAGGTAACGGGTCTGGTCCAGATCCATCTCCATGCCGTCGATGATCGATTGCAGATGCTCGCCCTTGAGGTTGTAGGTCGCCACATGCGGATGCAGCGCCAAGGTCACCGGGTGGCTGGGATTCCCGTTGAGCATCGCAGCAATCTCCTTGCGCCACCACATCAGTTTGGTGCGGGCGACACCGGTGTCTTCTATTTCGTCGACGGTATCGTCCACTTCGCGGCAGAAGGCGTACAGTGCAGTAATGGCGCGTCGGCGCTCAGGCGGCAGGAACAAGAAACTGTAGTAAAAGCTGGAGCCGCTTTGGGCAGCTTTCTGCTGGCAATATTCGTCTGGAGACATGAAGTGGGATGGCGATGAAAGCGGGCGCAATGCGCGAAGCCGCTATGCTAGCCGACTGAGGAGCGAAGGGCAATCTGCTTTGCAGGTGGTGTTCGTGCAAAGCCTCGAAAATAGAGGGAAAAAGCCTCGATATATATGGTTGCAGCAGCAGACTTTGTACATTAAGCTGGGGGCAACGAGGCATGACTGGCGGCAATGGCTTCATCGCTGGCAGGTACGCAAGCGCTGTTGGTAAAAAAGCAAAATAAGGCAGCGTGGCGGTAGCAACGGCAGGACATAGCAGCAACGACACGACAAGAAGCCGGATCGGTGTAGAAGCTTCCGACGGAAGCGATCACCGGATGCGGCAGGGGTGAGCAGCTCATATCAAGGCGAGGAGACTAATTCTTCATGAACAGACTGGAAGCTTTCAGAAGCATTGCAACGCAGGCCGGTCGCGGCGAACTGGTATTTCCTACCAACGTCAATGCATCGATCAAACTGCAGCAAGCGCTTAACGATCCGAATTGCCATCTCGAGGCTGCTGCCAAGCTGGTGATGGCAGAGCCGCTGCTATCGGCGCGTACCGTAGCGATCGCCAATTCGGCCGCATATAATCGTTCCGGCGGCGAAATCAACAACGTCCGCACGGCCGTCATGCGTCTCGGGTTCAAAACCCTGAACGCGATCACGACCGCCGTCATCGTGCGCCAATTGGGCCGCAACATCTCCGATCCGGAAATGCGCGTCAAGGCGGCGCAGTTGTGGGAGCACACGGCCAACGTCGCCGCAATCGCCCAGGTGATTGCGCTGAAGCTGACGCGACTGGATCCGGAAACCGCGATGTTCGCCGGCATCGTCCACGAAGTCGGCGGGTTTTACCTGTTGTCGCGTACGGATGAATTCCCCGGCCTGCTCGACGGCAATTCCGAAGACTGGGCTGAATACGGCGAAAAAATGATCGGCCGCGCTGTGTTGAAGAAGCTTGGCATTCCTGAAGCTGTTGTTGCGGCAGTGGAGTCCTTGTGGCATGGCATCCGCGTGTTGCCGCCGGAGACCCTTGGTGACGTGCTGTTGCTGGCCAAGGAGTTGTCGCCGGTGCCGTCGCCGTTCCAGAAGAGTCTGCTGGAAACCGGTCGCGGGCCCGACACCATCGTCGACGAATTCATCGGCGATGATTCATTGCGCGACGTGCTGGAAGATTCTGCCGATGAAATCCGTTCGCTGACCCAGGCTTTGCTGATCTGACGCCATTCCGCGAATTGGGAAATAGTGGGAAATAAAAAAGCAGCCTTCGAGGCTGCTTTTTTTATGCGCTGCAAGTTGGCACTCAGGCGGTGCGCATCAGGCGCATCTTGAAGTTGCGGCCCTTGATGTTGCCTTCGCTCAGGCGGGCATAGGCTTTCTCTGCAATGCGGTAGTCCAGCGCCACATAGGTTGAAAACTCGAATACATTGATCTTGCCGACCTGTTCCTTGGTCAGGCCGACGTCGCCGGTCAGCGCGCCTAGCAAGTCACCGGGACGCAGTTTGTCCTTCTTGCCGCCCTGAATGCACAAGGTCCGCATCGGTGCGCGCAGCACTTTGTCTTCATTAGCGTCCAGCGCATTGAGGTCAAACCATTGCACCGGCGCCTTTTGATATTCCTCGATCAGTTTTACCCAGCGCTTTTCAGTCGGGATGCACAGGTTCAGCGCCAGGCCCTTGTCCTGGCCACGGCCGGTGCGGCCGATACGATGGATGTGGACTTCGGTATCGCGGGTGACGTCGACGTTGATGACGGCGCTCAAATTGGCAATGTCGAGCCCGCGTGCGGCGACGTCGGTGGCAACCAGTACCGAGCAGCTTTGATTGGCGAACTGCACCAGGATTTCATCGCGTTCACGCTGTTCCAGATCCCCATACAGAGCGAGCGCGCTGAATCCTTGCGCGCGCAATTCTTCGGCCAGCTCGCGGCAGTGGATCTTGGTGTTGCAGAAGGCCAGTGTCGAGACAGGCTGATAATGTTGGAGCAGGCGCGCGACGGCGAAATTGCGCTGCTCGGCCGAGACTTCGAAGAAGCGTTGTTCGATTTTTTCGCCGTCATGCTGAGCCTCGACCTTGATCTCCACCGGCTCGTGGAGGAAGCGGGCGCTTGCTTTGCGGATGTCGTCCGGGTAGGTCGCAGAAAACAGCAAGGTCTGGCGGCGCGAAGGGCAGGCGCTGACGATGCCTTCAATGTCTTCGTAGAATCCCATGTCGACCATGCGGTCGGCTTCGTCCAGCACCAGCGTCTGAACGGCTTTGAGGTTGATGGTGTCGCGCCCGATGTGATCGCGGATGCGGCCGGGTGTGCCGACGACGATATGGCAGCCATGTTCCAGTGACGCAATTTGCGGGCGCATGGCGGTGCCGCCGCACAAGGTCAGGATCTTGATGTTTTCGGTGAAGCGCGCAAGGCGGCGCAATTCATTCGATACCTGATCGGCCAGTTCGCGCGTCGGGCAGATGACCAGGCCCTGGATCGCAAAATATGATGGATTGAGCCGATGCAGCATGGCAATGCCGAACGCTGCGGTCTTGCCGCTACCGGTCTTGGCTTGCGCAATCAGGTCGCGGCCTTCCAGTGCTGTGGGCAAACTTTCTGCCTGGATCGTCGTCATTTCGCGATAGCCGAGGGCGTCCAGATTGGCGAGCATCGCCGGCATGAGCGCCAGGTTCGAAAAAGGAAGGGGGGGCGAGGGTGTCGTGTTCACCATGATTGGACCTGAGCGCTAACGGAAGTGAGGGAAGTCTAACAGAGCGGCATCAGGAGCGGCCTTCAGTTCTGGCTGAGGCGGCAGGCGATGAGTCCGCCATAGAAAAACAGAACAGAAAACAAACAGAAACCAAAGCAAAAGGGCCTGCACGATGTGCAAGCCCTTATGGTATTTGGTTGCGGGGGCAGGATTTGAACCTACGACCTTCGGGTTATGAGCCCGACGAGCTGCCAGACTGCTCCACCCCGCGTCTGAGGGACCGAAGTCTACAGAGGATCGATTTGAATAGCAAGCGCTCATTTTCATTCTCTACCAAATATATTTGCAGGAGGCGATAGACTTGCAGGGCGAGGGGCGCATACACTGCGCCGTTCGGCAGAAGCGCGAGCAACTGAGTATTGAGAAGAGGAGAAGCAAATGACTTACGAAGAATATCTGGATGAAGTGACCACGCTGATTGCGGAACTGTATGACGTCAACGACGCCGATGCCATCAAGATGGTGGTGAAGGCGCAGGCCGATGAGTTTTTCGTCAAGCATGACGACTTCGAAGCGATGCGCACGCAGGAGCGCGCACAGCAAGATGCCAAAACCATCTACAAGCTGAGCAGGACAAAGACTTTCAAACGCTGAATTGACTGATGTGCAAACCGGCCTTGAAGCAAGGTCTTTAACATTCGGTTGCAAATCCCGCGAACCATTGTGAATTTCTGATCTCTACTAAAGCATGCCCCTCGCAAAGCCTTGATGGGAGCGGTGTCCGGCGATGTCTGACAGACATCGCGCCACTTCTTTCTCCGCGATGGATTTATTGAAAAATGTAGAAGGAGATTTACACATGAAGACACGTCAACTCGTTATTACAGCCGCACTGCTGGCCATGACTGGCGGCGCCATGGCGCAACAACAAAGCACGACAGATGTGCCTGCCTCGCCGGGCATGATCGCTCCGGCTTCGTCGGCCAACGGCGTCTCCAACGATCCGTATGTGCAGAAGCGCCAGAATGACGCCGATGCCAGGGCGGAGTACAAGGCGCAGAAAAAGGCTGTGAAGCAGCAAGCCAAGGCTGACAAGAAGGCCGCCAAGCGAGATCTGAAGACGGAAAAAAAGGAATCCACCGCCGAGCGTAATGCGCAGTTGGCGCAACCTCAGCCCAAGAGCGATCTGAACAAGGGCCAGTAATCGAAGGCTGGCAGTCGACGTCAGTAGCTCGACATTGAAAACGAAAAAGCCTCTTCATCGAAGAGGCTTTTTTATCGCCGTCATGGGCGTTGTCACATGACAAGTGCTCGCCACAAAATCACGCACCAGTCCATCGTTCCCAACTTCGGCCGATGTCTGAACACGTCGCCGTCTACTTGTTCAAGACGATCGAGGATGCGCAGCCCGCCTTGCACGACCATGCGCAATTCCCAACCTATGCGCCCCGGCAAGCGGTGCGCCAATGGTGCTGCCGACAGCATGATGGCGCGCGCGCGATCGATTTCGAACTGCATTAATGCACGCCACGCCGGACCGCTGGCGGCGTCGGCGATGTCTTGTTCACTGACGCCGAAGCGTTGCAGGTCTTCCTGCGGCAGATAGATCCGCTCTTTTTCCCAATCGATGGCAACGTCCTGCCAGAAGTTGATCAGTTGCAGCGATGAGCAGATGGCGTCCGAGTCGCGTACGTTGTCAGGCGTCGCCGCCTGGTACAGGTGCAGCATCAGCAGGCCGACCGGATTGGCGGAGCGGCGGCAATAGTCGAGCAGACTGTCGGCATCCTGATAGCGTTTGGTCACGACGTCTTGTTTGAAGGCCGACAGCAGGTCGCGAAAGGGTGTCAACGGCAACTGATATTGGCGAATGACTTGTGCCAGTGCGACGAATATCGGATGGGATACGGGCGCGTTAGCCTCAATTTTGTCCAGCTCCTGTTCGAAGGAGGTCAACGCGGCAAGCCGTTGCGCCGGTTCTGCATCGCCTTCGTCGGCGATGTCGTCGGCGCTGCGCGCGAAGGTGTAGATGGCTTTGACTGCCGGGCGCAGATGGGCGGGCAGCAGGATCGACGCGACGGGAAAGTTTTCGTAATGGTCAACGGCCATGCAACGGATATCCAGTGGAATAGGTGAGGGCAGGTGTGGTGATGCAAAGATGGTGTGGCCTGCTTTTTCTGTCCCGAATAGTAATGGAAAAATCCGTTGGCGCCGATTTCCGGGGCAGTTGCATAGCCGCCCAGGCGGATTGCCGTTACGGGTTTGAGGCGACCGCTTTGGCAATGCGCTACGAATCGGCGACCTCGTAAAAATTGCATCACGGCTCTACAAAAACGCAGACAGTCTGGCAAGCTTGCAGTAGAATAGCGGGCTGCAATAAAAATGCTACCTCATTGACAGGGCTTGGTTTTCCGGCAAATACACCGAAAAGTCCCAATGCAGTCCGGTCGGTGATGCACCTTTCAGCGAGGGTGGCGAAATTGGTAGACGCACCAGGTTTAGGTCCTGACGCCAGCAATGGTGTAGGGGTTCGAGTCCCCTCCCTCGCACCAACATTCCCTTTGTTTATGTTGTTATGTTCGCCCGGCAAGAATGTGCTGACTTCGGTCGCATCTTGTTCCGGGCGTTCTCATTTTGGTCATTCTGGTCATTCAATTTTCTATTGAGGGTTCGCATGCGCTATCAACATTACAAGGGCGGTATTTACGAGTTTCTCCACGACGCGACGCTGGAATCGGATTTGACGCCTATGGTTGTCTATCGTGCCGCCAACGGCACGGTCTGGATTCGTCCCAAAGAAGTTTTTCACGAAATCATCGAAGTTGACGGCAAGCGCGTGCCGCGTTTTGCGCTGATGAACGAGGCCGGCTGATTCCCGTAAATCCGGCGATTCTTCGAGGGGGCCGGCGCGCGTGATAATGTCATGGCTTCGTTGTTTTTCTTCTTCAGGCAGGGAACCTTATGCGTAAAGTATTGAATCTGGCCGTTGCGGTGTCGCTGGCGTCCGCGTTTGCGGCTTTGCCGGTAAAGGCACAAGAACTCGGCGACGTCAGCACCGCGTTTCGTTGGTTGGGAAAGAACGATCGCATCGCAGTCGAAGCTTACGATGATCCCAAGGTGGTCGGCGTAACGTGCTACGTCTCGCGTGCACGCACCGGCGGGGTCAAAGGCACGGTCGGTCTGGCCGAGGACAAGGCCGAGGCTTCCATCGCCTGTCGCCAGGTGGCGGCAACGGTAACGTTCAAGGGAACCGTACCGCAGCAAGAGGACGTGTTCTCCGAGCGGATGTCAATTCTGTTCAAGCGTCTGCACATCGTGCGGCTGGTCGATGTCAAGCGCAACACCTTGGTATATTTGACCTATTCCGACAAGCTGATCGACGGTAGTCCGATGAATGCGATCACCGCCGTTCCCGTCGCCGCATCCACTCCTATTCCGGTGAAATAAAAAGCATGAAGACAATCAGGGCACTCGCGACAGAATTGCAGGCAGGGCAGACGACCAGCGTCAAGCTGGTGGAGCAGGCGCTGGAACGCATCGCCGCGTATCGAGAGCAGGGCGGTGCCGCTTACATCAGTGTCGACGCGGATCAGGCGCTGGCCTCGGCGCGCGCCAGCGATGCAGCACGTGTTGCCGGCAATGTGCCGTCGCTGCTGGCCGGCTTGCCGGTCTCGATCAAGGATTTGTTCGACGTGCAGGGGCAGGTTACTGCTGCGGGATCGAAAGCGCTGGCAAATGCACCTGCGGCAAAAGCCGATGCGCCTGCGGTGGCGCGTTTGCGGAATGCCGGCGCGATTTTGCTCGGCCGCACGAATATGAGTGAGTTCGCATTTTCCGGCCTCGGTCTGAATCCGCACTACGGCACGCCGCGCAATCCTCTGGATGCACAGCGTGTGAGCGGCGGTTCGACGTCCGGCGGCGCGGTGACTGTGGCGCTGGACATGGCCGTGGCGGCGCTCGGCACGGATACCGGCGGTTCGATCCGTATTCCGTCTGCTTTTTGCGGATTGACCGGCTTCAAGCCGACTGCGCGGCGCGTGAGTTTGCAGGGGGCGGTGCCGTTGTCGACGACTTTGGACTCTGCCGGGCCTTTATCGCGCAGCGTGGATTGCTGCACCATCGTCGATGCCATTTTGTCAGGCAAAACGCTGGAAACGGATGCTGTGCCGCTGGCAGGCTTGCGATTCGGTGTCACGGATGATTTCGTCGGCGACGGCATGGATGCAATGGTGCGCGCCGCTTTTGATGCGGCGTTGTCGCGTTTGCAAAATGCGGGAGCGGTAATCCAGCGGTTTTCATTTCCTGAATTGAAAGAGTTGCCGGGGATTAATGCCGGCGGCGGGTTCAGCGCGGCGGAATCCTGGACCTGGCATCGCAAGCTGCTGGAAAGCTCTGCCGATCAGTATGACCAGCGCGTGGCGGTACGTATCCGTCGCGGTGCACAGCAGACAGCAGCCGATTATTTAGATCTGCTTGAGGCACGCCGACGCATCATTGCGCAGGCTCAGCGCCGCTTGTCGGTATTCGATGCATGGCTGATGCCGACCGTGCCGGTGGTGCCGCCGCTGGTGCAGGCTTTACAAGATAGCGATGAAACTTTCTTTGCTATCAACGGATTGGTGTTGCGTAATCCAAGCGTGATCAATTTTCTTGATGGCTGCGCATTGAACTTGCCGTGCCCGTCGGCTGATGGCTTGCCGGTCGGCATCAGCATCTGCGGCCAGCATGGAGACGACGCCCGCGTGCTGGCAATCGGCCGCGCGGTAGAGGCGCTTTTGTGTGCGCGGCAAGGCTGACAGATAGGGGGCGCAGGCAGAGCGGGCAGCAGCTTTGCGGGTAGTAGCCTCCGTTTTTATTAACAGAACCGGGGCGTTTTGGCGCAACGGCATCTTTTCCGTATAAAATAGCGGACTTTAGCGCGGCCGGGCAGGGCAAAAGGCATGGTTTTCATGCATGTTCTTTCCGGGCCGCACCACGGAATTTATTAATTTTTGGACGATTCACATGGCAACTGCAGTCGAAACTCTGAGCAAACTTGAGCGCCGTATCACCCTGACATTCCCACTGGCCGACGTGCAGGCTGAAGTTGAAAAACGCCTGAAAGTGCGCGCTCGCACTGCCAAGGCGCCAGGCTTCCGCCCAGGCAAAGTGCCAATGAAGATGGTTGCCGCTCAATTCGGTTACCAGGTCGAAACCGAAGTGCTGAACGACAAGGTCGGTCGCGCATTCAACGACATCGCAGTTGAAAATAATTTACGCGTTGCCGGCTATCCGAAGATCGAACCAAAGACCAGCGAAGGCGTTGCTGAAGGTTCACTGGCATTCGACGCAACATTCGAAATCTATCCTGAAGTCGTGATCGGCGATCTGGCCTCGGCTGAAGTCGAGAAGACCACATCGGCTGTTTCCGACACCGAAATCGACAAGACACTGGACATCCTGCGCAAGCAACGCGTGCATTACCACGTCAAGGGCGAGCAAGGCGCGCACGGTGACGGCGGTGAGCCAGTTGCACAAAACGGCGACCGCGCCACAGTTGACTTCGTCGGCAAGATCGACGGCGTTGAATTCCAGGGCGGCAAGGCTGATGCCTTCCCGTTCGTACTCGGCGAAGGCCGTATGCTGCCGGAATTCGAAGCAGCCACAATCGGCCTGAAGGTCGGCGAATCCAAGACTTTCCCGCTGGCATTCCCGGCTGACTACCACGGCAAGGACGTGGCAGGCAAAACTGCAGAATTCACCATCACGCTGAAGAAGCTGGAATGGGCGCATCTGCCGGAAGTCGACGCAGAATTTGCAAAATCGCTGGGTATCGAAGACGGCGACCTGACCAAGATGCGCGAAGACATCAAGCGTAATCTGGAACGTGAAGTCAGCGCCCGCACCAAGGCCAAGACCAAAGACAGCGTCATGGATGCCCTGATCAAGGTCAGCGAACTGGAAGTGCCGAAGGCATTGGTTGAGCAAGACATCGAGCGCCTGGTTGAAATGGCGCATCAGGACATGGCGCAACGCGGCATGGATCCTAAGGGCATGCAACTGCCACGCGAACTGTTCGCTGCACAAGCTGAGCGTCGCGTCCGTCTGGGCCTGATCCTGGCTGAAGTCGTCAAGACCAACAAGCTGGAAGCCACTGAAGAACAAGTCAAGGCGCAAGTCGAAGACTTCGCACAAAGCTACGAAGACCCGCAACAAGTCCTGAAGTACTACTTCAGCGACCGCCGCCGTCTGGCTGAAGTCGAAGCCCTTGTTTTGGAAGAAAACGTCGTCAATTACGTGTTGGGTAAATCCAAAGTTTCCGAGAAATCGGTCGCGTTCGACGCCTTGATGGGCAATCAGCCGCAAGCGTAATTCGACCTTCTCGGGTAACATCAGAGAAGACTTACTACGCATAAGGAAATGCACATGACAGGTTTCATCAAGCAGTCTGCACTGGATACAGAAATGCTCGGCATGGTCCCGATGGTGATCGAGCAGAGCGGCCGCGGCGAGCGTGCGTACGATATTTATTCGCGCTTGCTGAAAGAGCGCATCATTTTCCTGGTTGGTCCGGTCAATGATGCGACCGCCAATCTGGTGGTGGCGCAGCTGCTGTTCCTGGAAAGCGAAAATCCTGACAAGGATATTTCGCTGTACATCAACTCCCCGGGCGGTTCGGTTTCGGCCGGCATGGCGATTTTCGACACGATGCAGTTCATCAAGCCGGACGTCTCCACGCTGTGTACCGGTCTGGCTGCCTCGATGGGTGCTTTCCTGCTGGCCGCCGGCGCCAAGGGCAAGCGTTTCTCGCTGCCGAACTCGCGCATCATGATTCACCAGCCTCTGGGCGGTGCGCAAGGTCAGGCATCGGACATCGAGATCCAGGCACGCGAAATTCTGTATCTGCGCGAACGTCTGAACGCCATCCTGGCTGAAAAGACCGGTCGTACGATCGATCAAATCGGCAAGGATACTGATCGCGACAATTTCATGTCGGCTGCTGCTGCCGCTGAATATGGTCTGATCGATCAGGTATTGGAAAAACGCGCGTAATGGCGTAATGAGCGGTTTTGAACGGACGCTTGCAGTCCTTTCCTGACTGACTTGTTTCTTGTGTTTTCAGCAAATGCCCGAACTTCGGTTCGGGCATTTGCTTTTTGCACTGCATCAACGCCAATCGCGTAAATAATTGTCAATGCCGCGCGTCAGAGCTGCATCTCAATGCTGAGATTAAGGCCTGATTTCCACCTTATTGCTTTTTTTGTTTGCGGACCTATATAGAGTAGGCTAGAACCTGCTTTTACTGGCGCGCAAATATGGCGATTCCGTGACGAATCATGAAATCGCAGGTATGATCAAGCCGAACTCTATTCACATTTGCCCTATATGTCCGAGAAAAAATCTTCCAGTGGCGAAAAGCTGCTTTATTGCTCGTTTTGCGGCAAAAGCCAGCATGAAGTCAAGAAACTGATCGCAGGTCCGTCGGTCTTCATTTGCGACGAATGTATCGATCTGTGTAATGACATCATTCGCGACGAAGCTTCCAGCGTTGAGTCGGTTGCGGGTGCCAAATCGGATCTGCCGACGCCGCAAGAAATTTCTGAATTGCTCGACCAGTATGTGATCGGCCAGCAGACTGCCAAGCGCATTCTGTCGGTTGCCGTGTATAACCACTACAAGCGTCTGAAGCATCTCGGCAAGAAGGACGATGTCGAACTCGCCAAGAGCAACATCCTGCTGGTCGGTCCAACCGGCTCCGGCAAGACCTTGCTGGCACAGACGCTCGCGCGCATGCTGAACGTGCCGTTCGTGATCGCCGATGCGACCACGCTGACCGAGGCCGGCTATGTCGGTGAAGACGTCGAGAACATCATTCAGAAGCTGCTGCAGAACTGCAATTACGAAGTCGAGAAGGCCCAGAAGGGCATCGTCTATATCGATGAAATAGACAAGATCTCGCGCAAGTCCGACAATCCGTCGATCACCCGCGACGTGTCCGGCGAAGGCGTGCAGCAGGCGCTGCTGAAGCTGATCGAAGGCACCATGGCGTCGGTGCCGCCACAAGGCGGCCGCAAGCATCCTAACCAGGACTTCGTGCAGATCGACACCACCAATATCATGTTCATCTGCGGCGGCGCATTTGACGGTTTGACGAAAATCATCTCCGAACGCTCCGAAAAGAGCGGTATCGGTTTCGGCGCAAGCGTCAAGAGCCAGACTCAGAAGACCGCCAGCGAAGTGTTGCTGCATGCGGAGCCGGACGATCTGGTCAAGTTCGGCCTGATTCCGGAACTGGTCGGTCGTTTGCCGGTGATCGCAGCCTTGAACGAGTTGAACGAAGAAGCGCTGATCCAGATCCTGCTGGAGCCGAAGAATGCGCTGATCAAGCAATATTCCAAGCTGCTGCAAATGGAAGGCGCCGAACTCGAGATTCGTCCGGCTGCTTTGCAAGCCATCGCCAAGAAGGCGCTGGCGCGTAAAACCGGCGCGCGCGGTCTGCGCTCCATCCTTGAACATGCGTTGCTGGACGTGATGTACGAGCTGCCAAGCCAGCAAAATGTTGCCAAGGTGGTCATCGACGAAAACACCATCACCAACGGCGCCAAGCCATTGCTGATCTACCACGAACAGCCCAAGGTTTCGGGCGGCTGATCAAAGGCGGAAGCCATCCGGGAGCAAAAAATACCGGATGGAATCCGTTGGAACTAAAAGCGGTACAATAAACCGCGAACATCACTTCGGCTTCCATCGTAAAGCCACCCGAGGGCGACTTCGTGTGTGGCTTTTTTTGTTTGCGGAATTGTTGCCTTGTTCATCACTTATTTTGTCACTTTATCAACCGTAGTTTTTACTTTGCCAAGTGCATTTCGCCAAAAAGTTGTCGTGTTTTTATTTCAGTTTGGGCTTGTGTTTTAGCAGCTCGCGCCAACATCACTAACAGTAACTTTTGATAAGGCTCGCCATGACGACTTCTACTCTCACAGAACAAACGCAATTGCCTCTGTTGCCGTTGCGGGATGTTGTTGTCTTCCCGCATATGGTGATCCCTTTATTCGTCGGTCGTCCAAAGTCGATCAAGGCTCTGGAAGCCGCAATGGAGCAGGGCAAGAGCATCATGCTTGCCGCCCAGAAAGCCGCCGCCAAGGATGAGCCGTCGGCTGACGACATCTATGAAATCGGCTGCGTCGCCAATATCCTGCAAATGCTGAAGTTGCCTGACGGCACTGTTAAAGTGCTGGTCGAAGGCGCGCAGCGTGCACGCATTCATCACATCAGCGAGCTGGACACCCATTTTGTTGCCGATCTGACTCCAGTCGAATCCGAACTGGGCGATGAAGCCGAAGTGGAAGCCATGCGCCGCACCATCGTTCAGCAATTCGACCAATACGTCAAACTGAACAAAAAGATTCCGCCTGAAATCCTGAGTTCGCTGGCAGGCATCGACGACGCCGGCCGTCTGGCCGATACCATCGCTGCGCACTTACCGCTCAAGCTCGAGCAAAAACAGGTCATCCTGGAAATCTTCAACGTCGCCAAGCGCCATGAGCATCTGCTCGGCCAACTGGAAGGCGAACTGGATATCCTGCAGGTTGAAAAGCGCATCCGCGGCCGCGTCAAGCGCCAGATGGAAAAGTCGCAGCGCGAGTACTACCTGAACGAACAGGTCAAGGCCATCCAGAAGGAATTGGGCGAAGGTGAAGACGGCGCCGATCTGGAAGAGCTGGAGAAGAAGATCCTCTCTGCCAAGATGCCGAAGGAAGCGCTGGAAAAGGCGCAGTCCGAGCTGAAGAAACTCAAGCTGATGTCGCCGATGTCTGCTGAAGCGACAGTCGTGCGTAATTACATCGACACGCTGGTCGGTCTGCCATGGAAGAAAAAATCCAAGGTCAACAATGATTTGCCGAATGCCGAGAAAGTCCTTGAAGGCGACCATTACGGCCTCGACAAGGTCAAAGAACGCATTCTGGAATACCTCGCCGTGCAACAGCGCGTCGACAAGCTGAAAGCACCGATCCTGTGCTTCGTTGGTCCTCCAGGCGTGGGTAAGACCTCGCTGGGCCAATCGATCGCTCGTGCAACGAACCGCAAGTTCGTCCGCATGGCTTTGGGCGGTGTGCGTGACGAAGCCGAGATCCGCGGCCATCGCCGTACCTACATCGGCTCCATGCCAGGCAAGATTCTGCAAAGCCTGGCCAAGGTCGGCGTGCGCAATCCGCTTTTCCTGCTGGATGAGATCGACAAGCTCGGTATGGACTTCCGCGGCGACCCGTCGTCGGCATTGCTGGAAGTGCTGGATCCTGAACAGAACCACACGTTCTCCGATCACTACATCGAAGTCGATTTCGACTTGTCGGATGTGATGTTCGTGGCGACATCGAACTCTTTTAACATCCCGCCGGCGCTGCTGGACCGCATGGAAGTCATTCGCCTCTCGGGTTACACCGAAGATGAAAAGACCAGCATCGCGCAACGTTACCTGCTGCCGAAACAGATCAAGAACAATGGTCTGAAAGAAGGCGAGATCAGCGTCGCTGAATCTGCACTGCGCGACATCATTCGCTACTACACCCGCGAAGCCGGCGTACGTTCGCTGGAACGCGAAGTGTCCAAGATCTGCCGCAAGGTCGTGAAAATGCTGCTGCTGAAGAAGCAGGAGAAGAAGGTCACCGTGACTTCGCGCAACCTGGATAAATTCCTCGGCGTGCGTCGTTTCGATTTCGGCATTGCCGAAAAAGAAAATCAAGTCGGCCAGGTCGTTGGTCTGGCATGGACCGAAGTGGGTGGCGATCTGCTGACCATCGAAGCCGTGACCATGCCGGGCAAGGGTGGCGTGATTCGCACCGGTACCTTGGGCGACGTGATGAAAGAGTCGATCGAAGCAGCGCGCACCGTCGTGCGTAGCCGTGCGCACAAGCTCGGTATCAAGAGCGATGTGTTCGAGAAGCGTGACATCCACATTCACGTTCCTGAAGGCGCTACACCGAAAGACGGTCCTTCGGCAGGTATCGCGATGACGACAGCAATGGTGTCGGTATTCACCGGTATTCCGGTTCGCGCCGATGTGGCAATGACAGGTGAAATCACTTTGCGCGGCGAAGTATTGCCGATCGGCGGTTTGAAGGAAAAACTGCTGGCGGCGCATCGCGGCGGCATCAAGACGGTTCTGATCCCTGAGCAAAACGTCAAGGATCTGACCGAGATTCCCGACAACGTGAAAAACAAGTTGGAAATCGTACCGGTGCGCTGGATCGACAAGGTGCTGGAAATTGCGTTGGAGCGTCAGCCAACCCCTTTGGTTGAAGATGATGCAGTTGTTGCAGCTGTGACACCTAAGGAAGAATCGACAGATCCGACCGTCGTGAAACACTGATGTTGTTCTGATTGCCCGACAGATCTTTGGTTTGTCATGCAAGATAAAAAAGCGCTCTTCGGAGCGCTTTTTTTACGCTATTGGTAAAAGACAAAAATGTTTTACGTATTTGATAAAACCGTTTTTTAGATGATCGGATGTCGCTGTAAACCGCTTGACACAAGGGTTTGCGGCTTGTTTAATACCCTTTGCAGATTTTTCTGCATTGCGTGTGATGAGCGTCTTGCGTTATTCACAGAGGAAGACGCCGTTGCGAAATCCAATCTTTGTCTAAAGGGGCGTAAGTGAACAAAACCGAGTTGATCGATCACATTGCCAAGTCTGCGGATATTTCCAAAGCAGCTTCGGCCCGAGCGCTGGACGCCGTCATCAGCGCAGTAAAAATCACATTGAAAAAGAACGGCAGCGTTACGCTGGTTGGCTTCGGCACCTTTTCCGTCGGCAAGCGCGCGGCGCGTACGGGGCGAAATCCGCGTACCGGTGACGCGATCAAGATCAAGGCTGCGAAAGTACCCAAATTTAAACCTGGCAAAGCTTTGAAAGATGCGCTAAACTAGCGGTCTTTCGTCATTGACAGATGGCGAGTGATTGTTTGAGTTAGGTGCGGGTGCTTAGCTCAGTTGGTAGAGCAGCGCCCTTACAAGGCGCGGGTCGGGAGTTCGAGCCTCTCAGCACCCACCAAGATCTCAAACGGTCAGCAATAGTTTAGGAGTGGTAGTTCAGTTGGTTAGAATACCGGCCTGTCACGCCGGGGGTCGCGGGTTCGAGCCCCGTCCACTCCGCCAAATTAAAAAAGGTCTGCTCAATGAGCAGGCCTTTTTTCTTTTGCGAAGCAAAAGTGGGGAGTGGAGGGAGCCGCCTGCGCCGGTGTAGGAGAGCCCTGCCCACTCCGCCAAAATAAAAAGCCTGCTTAGGAAATTTAGCAGGCTTTTTATTTGTATTTTTGTGTTCTGTCGAACGCGAATATCCGTCGCGGAGTGCTTCCATCAAATCCAGGTGCGAGGATGAATTCCAGTCGCAAAGCTTAGTAAGTCAGTGTGACGGTCACCGTGTCCGTATAGACGCCAGCCAGTGGAGTCTGTGCGCTGGCGATACGGCCATACACGGTCAGATTCTGGATCAGGCCGTTGCCGGTGCCTGCCTGGGTGTCGGTGCCGATGGTCGAACCCCAGTTATTGGTGTGGCCGGAGTCGCGATACAGCGCGTAGTTCAGCGTGCCGCCCAAGGAGCCGGTCAGTTTGCGAACGGTAGTGGTAGCGCCGGTGCCGGCACCGGCATCCAGGCCGATGGTGTACGAGGTACCGTTGGTGCAGAGTACGGCCACATTGCCGGTTTGATCGACTTGCGAACTGGTGTAGTTGCCGAAGGCGATGGTGGAGCCCACCACAGTGCAGGAAGCCAGCACAGTCGCAGTATTGATCAGCGAACCTGTTGCAGTGGAAACGGCGAAGACCGGAGCGCTGGAAGCCAGCAGGATAGCGGCGGTCGCGGCACTGATAACACGATTTTTCTTGGATGCAAACATGGCAATTTCTCCTGAGTTACCGTTTCTATCCTCGTCCCATTACGAGGATTTCGAGTTCGGTGGGTACAGGTGAACTTTATATTTTTGAAGCATCCGCCAAAATCAGGAGATTCCTGAATGTGATGTAATTTGCCTAAGGAATTTCCCGAGATGAGACAAAACAAGCGTATTTCCGCTAGCTGGCATACCGTGCGCCGAAGTCGGTGACGGCGATTAGTGCGTCAATATGTCAGCGTAATGGTGACGGTATCGGTATAAGTCCCCGTTTGCGGCGTTTGTCCACTGGGAATCCGTCCGTAGACCGTCAGGTTTTGTACGATGCCGTTGCCGTTGCCCGATTGTGTATCGCTGCCTATGGTTGAGCCCCAATTGCTGGTACGGGCGGCATCCCGGTACAAGGTGTAATTCAGCGTACCCCCCGAGGAACCCGTCAATTTGCGTACGGCAGTCGTAGCGCCGGTACCGGCCCCTGCATCCAATCCTATCGAGTACGAAATGCCATTTGTGCACACCACCGCAATGGTGCCGGTCTGATCTACCTGGGTCGATGAGTAAGTGCCGAACGCGATGGCAGACCCGACAATAGTGCAGGTTGCAAGCACCGCAGCCGACGAATTGACACCGCTGGTGCTATTGGCATAAGCGCCCATTGGCATGCTTGCCGCTGCAATGGCGATAGCCGCAGCGGCGCAACAAATGTGGTGCTTCTGTACAAAGAACATGGTTCTCTCCTTATCCCGTCCCTGCGTTTTGGTGTTATGAACAGCATGCAGACAGCGGCGGGTACAAGCGAACTTCTGGTGAACCTGAGGTAATTCTTGCAGCTTCTCAAGCAGCGGAGAGGATATGCAAAGAGCAATTGCCTTTACTTTTTCCGATCCGCAAAACCGGCGTCATCCAACCGTCGCACAAGCAGCGGCGGACTTGATCGATACCGGAGGAAAATTAATAGGTCAGGGTGACGGTCACTGTGTCCGTATAGACGCCGGCCAGTGGAGTCTGGCTGCCGGCGATGCGGCCGTAGACGGTCAGATTCTGGATCAGGCCGTTGCCGGTGCCGGCTTGCGTGTCGGTACCGATGGTCGAACCCCAGTTGTTGGTACGGCCGGAATCGCGGTACAGCGCGTAGTTCAACGTGCCGCCGAGTGAGCCGGTCAGCTTGCGCACGCTGGTGGTAGCGCCGGTGCCGGCGCCTGCATCCAGGCCGATGGTGTAAGAAGTGCCGTTGGTGCAGAGCACGGCAACGTTGCCGGTTTGATCGACTTGCGAACTAGTGTAGTTGCCGAAGGCGATGGTCGAACCGACCACGGTGCAGGATGCCAGCACAGTTGCAGTGACGACCAGCGATCCGGTTGATGTTGCGGCAAGGACCGGCGCGCCGGAAGCCAGCATGGCGGCAGCGAGGGTGGCGCAGATGACACGATTTTTTTTGCTTGTGAACATGGTATCTCTCCTGGATTCGGCAGTTTTTTTTCTTGTCCCATTACAAGAATGTCGAACTCGCCGGGTACAGGTGAACTTTATGTTTTCGACAGCTTTTACAAAATCAGGGGAATCCTGAAATGGTGCTCTATGGCATCAGGAAATTCCCTAAGAGTTACAAAAACAACGTAATTTTTTGCTTACAGAACAACAAAGGTCTCTTCAGGAACGCTTTTCCTAATACGTCACCAGAATCGTCAACGTGTCCGTGTAGGCACCCGCATAGACATTCTGTAGCGCCGTGATGCGGCCATAAGCCGTGTAAGTGGTCGTCACCGGGACCAGCACAGACAGCAAATAACCGCCGATGTTGTAGCTGCTGCTGCTGGTGCCGTCGCCCCACACGATGGTGCGCGCGGCATCCGTATAGATCTGATAGCCCAGCTGCGAGCCGGAGGTGTTCATCTTGCGGGCGCCGATGCTGCCGCTGGAACCACCGTTGAGTTTGATCGAATAAGCCACCAGCAAGGCAACGGTGGCCTGGCAGACCACCGTGATGCTACCCGTGGTTTCGCTGGGCAATGCGCTCTTGGGATCATAAATGCCGAATGCGACCGGTACTGACGAGGCCGTGCAAGCCTGTGCCTGGGCATTGCCGATACTGCAAAGACTGGCAAGCAGCAGGGCCGAAATCTGAAGCAGGGCGCGTAAGTTCTTCATATCAGTGACATTCCAATGTGCTGCTGCTCATGCCGCCGTCCAGATTGCGGTCGGGAATCAGCACCGCCTGGCAAGTTGCTCCCGACGGCATGACGATATCAAGCGTATTGACCGGACCAAGCTCGGACAAATACGCCGCTCCTTCGTAACCGACAGGAGCTTGCTGGCCGTTTTCACGGATCTTGACGCTGGAGCCGACCGGAACGTATTCACCGTTGGGCATCTTGAGGACCAGATTCACGTCGGAAGTTCGCTTGGTCTTGAAACTGATGACGACGCCCGAACGGTCGCGCGGTTTGACGTATCGCTCGTTCTGGTCCATCTGCAGCGTCAGCGGCAAGTCCAGTACGTCAACCGACACTTTGTTGACGTCATAGGCGCGCAGGTCGGTCAACATCAACTGTCCGTTGCTGTCTGTCTTTCCGGCAAAGCGATTTTCGGTGTAGATGCCGACATTTTTGGCGCCTTCCGTATTGACGATGGCAAAGCTGTCGTCCACCCAGTTCGACATGAACAGCGAATTGTCCATCCATGCCACCGCGCCACGAAGACCGGCACGCTGGCTGGTCGTGTCGTTGCTTTGCGCCACGGTATAGCTGGCGCGCCCCTTGGTGCCTTTGTAGTCGACTTCGCCGTAGCGTTGCTTGTAGGAGCCTTCCGAAGTCTGCAGTTGCCAACCAATGTCGCCGGGAGAAATGGTAGGGCGGCTGGCTTGCAACGAGGTTGTCTTCATGCCGTTGTTGTTGTTCACGCTGACGCCGCCAGCGCTGTTGTCGCCAAACGGCATGATCAGGCCGATCGATGCGCCGTAACCGCCGTTGCGGAAATCCCGGAAGCCGGTCATATAAAGATTGGCGCCACGCGATACCGATTTGAAATAGGAAATGGTTACGCTCTCGCTGTTGCTGATGCCGATATTGCCCGCAGTCGACAGAATCACGGGACTCTTCACCATCGTATAGGCCAGACTGATGGAGCCCAGAATGCCCAGATTGAGCCCGAGGGTGCCGATAGTGGAAGAGCGCGACGTCGGCGATCCTTCCATGGCGCCGATGTCGCGGTAATTGGGGCCCGATTGCGTACGCAGCAGCGACATGCTGAACAGACTGGTGCTGCGCTCGAAGCCTACCGCCAGCTGCTGGCCGGGGCCAGCGTCCGAGTTGCTGCCTGATACCGCGCCGGTCAATACACCGAAGTTGTCGATGTTATAGACCAGGCCGCCGCCAGCCAGGACCATGCCTCTCATTGCCTCCGCATGCGTCTCCAGCGTCAGCATCTTGCTGAAGCCGTGGCGAGCCGTTCCGGCGATGGCGAATTCACCGTAATTGTTGCTGCGTAAGCCGTAATTGCGGCGTACGAAGCCGCCTTCCGCAGTGTAAGACGACAGATTCTCCGCCAGGAGCTTGTCCGTGGCGTAGAACGGTATGGTGCGAAATGTCTGGCGTCCCAGTTCATCGGTAACTGCCACTGCAATCTGTCCCGCGCCAGTGGCGATCGGCGCCTGCCGGATTTCAAAAGGTCCCGGCGGCACCGGCTGCGAAAGCTGACGCACGCCATTGACGAACAGATCGACGGTCGAAGGCACCACCGCTTCGCCACCCAGGCTCGGTGTCGGATACTTGATCAGATCGGGGCGTAGCGAAAAGTCGGTGCCGAACTGCGCGCCGCCGAATCGCACCGGACGCGTCCACGACAAGCCGCTGGTGATGAAGTCGCCGACCCGGTAACGAATCAGCTCTCGCGGATTGGAATAGGTATAGGTGGTTTCCAGGCGGGCTGATTTGGCCGGGCTGCCGGCGAAGTAGGCCAGGCCGGTCGAACTGAACACGCTGCTGCCGGAAAAATAGCGGCCGTCAAAATAACCACCCAGGCTATGCACGCCTTCGCTCGTGGTAGCGAGCAAATCGTAGTTCAGCAGCGCACCACGCGCGTTTTCAGTCAGCGGCACGTTGTCGGCTGATTTTCCTGACGTTGCGATATCCGTGGTGTTCAGAAAAGTCATGGGCACTTCCATGTCGATTTTCAACGCCGTCTGGTTCAGATCGATTTTGCTGGTGACGCCCGTGATCGGCACCAGATCATCGTCCTTTCCCGGTACTTTGATGCCAAGGCTGCGCAGTTCTCCTGCGGTGGCGAACAAGCCGTCCTGCCGCTTGGTGAACTGCGCCACCAACTCCGTCGATCGTCCGTTGATGGACACTTCCAGCAACAAAGTTTCAGCGGAATTCTGGTCCGCGCCATACGCATAAGCAGTGGCGGTAAAAAGCAGTAAGCCGATCCATGTTGTGGGTCTTCTCAAGGCGTCACGGTGAGCTCGGTGTCAATAGGGCCGGAGTCCGAGTTCGCGGTCATTTTTACCAGCGAACCGGCGGGCAGGGGCGACTCAACGTCAAAGGAATACTGCCGGGTCATGCCTGCAAGCGTGTATGGATTGGCGCCTGCCGGAGGTGTGATTTTTTTCCCATTGGGTAGCGTCAGCACCAGATTGAGCAGACGTCCGCGCCGGTTGCCGGTGTTGGTGACGACCAGCCTGGGTGTTTTTCCTGCGCTGAGGGTCCAGCCCATTTTCAGATTTGCCGCCGCATTCGGGGCGATGAAGATCGGCATGGAAATGCGGAATTTGAAATTGATCGCCGGACCGGCTGCAGCCGTCGGAATTTCATCGACCAGCAGGCGATAAGCGATCTCATTGATTTCAGCCGGACGCTTGGAAACGATGCGGATCGTCTGCGATGCGCCAGGGGCCACGGTGAATACCGGAGGGCTGATGATCAGACTCTGGGTCGGTTCGAGACTGTCCTGGCTGTCTTTTTGCGTCCAGTCATAGGCGCGGATCTGCAGCGATACATCATGCGTATCGTTATTGACGATCTTCACCACGCCGGCGGTTCGGGCGGAAGACAATTCCAATACTACCGGGGATATTTCGAAGTTCGAGGCAAACGCTGCTTGGAAGATTAGCCCGTAAGCTAAACCAGGGATAAGAAGGAGACGTGCAAGGTAGTAAAAAATAATTTTCCCCCGTGACGACGAAAGAACGCTAATTCAACTACGACAATAAATATGGCAGCACATGACTGCCGTGGACGTGACTGTTAATTAAGCTGAAATGTTACTTTTGGTTACGAGCGTATCAGAAATACACCAAAAGTAGAACGTATTAATACGAGAGTGTGATCCCTACAACATCGTTGTAGCTACCCGCTTTAACATTTTGGCCGCTTGGGATATACCCATAAACAGGCAGGTTTTGTTGGGAGCCGTTACCGACGTTGGTGACTGTGTCCGAACCGGAAGCATTGCCCCAGTTCTTGCTGCGAGCCGGATCCTGATACAGGGCGTAGCTTAGTGTGGCGTTGGAATCGCCGACCAGTTTGCGGTCGGTTGCGGTGGCGCCGGGTGCTGCGCCGGCGTCGAGACTGACGGTATAGCTGGTGCCGTTGGAGCAAACTACGCCGACTTGCGCCGACTGTTGTACTGCGGAAGAGTTGTAGTTACCAAATGGCAAAGCGGCGCTTTGCACGCTGCACGTCGAAGCGACGATAGCAGACACTGCCAGGTTTCCTGTCGATGTTGCAGCCTGACCCAGGCTACTCACACACAGTACTCCTGCCCCCAGTGCAAATACGATTTTTTGTTTTGTTTTCATTTGAATAAAATGCCGTTTGGTAACGTCAGATGTTTGAGGCTATTATAAAATAAATTCTAAGGAAAACCCTGACTTGACTTCCGGATTTGGTGTCTTGGTCGAGAAAATGTCAGAAGAAGGCCACATTTAGTGTTTGAATGAAAACATTTAATGCCATACGGGAAATTTTCCTGCGGAGAGAAATGCCAGAAAAACAAGCAGATTGGGCATTTTCCTCCATTAATATTGAAGAGTGATACGAAGTCGAATGTGGCTTGAGTACGGATGCCGTCAGGACAGAAGCTCGGACAATAAGAAAAACATAATATTCCGGGGCGCAGGACGAACACAGCGAACCACGCAACGAACATAACGAATAGAACAATCAGTTTTTGTAATTCGATTTTCAGCGAACAAGAAAATCAATGCAGGGCGCCGACGCCTCAGTACAGAGCGTCCCCGACAGACTGTTTAAGCTACATCGAGATTCCTCGTTACGATGCCGATATTAAACAAGAGAAAATCATCCATCGCGAATACCGGCGCCTTTTTCTTTTTCGCCATGCTGCTGTCGGTTGGCGTCACGGTAGTCTCTTATCGCAGCGTACGCAGTTTTGAAACGAGAGGGGTCGCAGTCCAGCATACGCATACGGTTCTGCAGCGTCTTGAGGAGACGCATTCGACCTTGCGCGATCTGGTTGCCAGCGCCCGCGGCTATGCGCTTTCCGGTCAGCACGACGATCTTCTCCGCTTCGAGACGGATCGTACGGCCTTGTTCGACATGCTGGGCGGCTTGCGCGCTCTGCAACTCGACGATCCGGCGCAACTGGAGCGACTCGCGCAGCTGAGCGAAAGCATTGCCAAACGCGTCGAGCTGGCGCGCACCTTGCTGGAAACCGACAAGGCTGCCCGGATCGACAATCTTCATGCGCATGGACGTGACCTGAGCGAAGATATCCGGTTGCAGTTCATGCAGCTCAAGGAGGCGGAAAATGCTTTGCTCGCGAAGCGCTCGATTGAGACGAAGAAAAGCATCGACTGGAGCATCGCCGCCATCGTCTGCGGCAGCATTGTCAGTCTGGTGCTGTTGCTGATGGTCTATCTGCGGCTCAAGCGTGAGATGCAACGCCGCAAGGTGGCGCAGATGAAAGAGCGTATCTATGCGGCGGAGCTAGCGGATCTCTATAATCACGCGCCGTGCGGCTACCATTCCATCGACGAAGAAAGCGGATTGATCGTGCAGATGAACGACACCGAATTGGCATGGCTTGGCTATACCCGCGAACAGGTGATCGGCAAGTTGAAGCAAGCCGATCTGCTCACGGCGGAGAGCGCCGAACGCTATCGTCTTGAGATCTGGCCGCGTTTCCGGCGTGACAAATCGATCAGCAACATCGATCTGGAGTATCGTCGCGCCGATGGCACACACTTTTCGGCATTGATGAGTGCCGGCACCGCGCAGCACCCTGAGAGCGGGCACATGGTCAGCCGCAATATGATCTACGACATCTCGGCGCGCAAGCAGACCGAGCGTGAAATTGAAGAGCTCAACGCCGACCTCAAACGGCAAGCCAAGCATCTGAGCGATATCAACAAGGAGTTGGAAAGCTTCTCATATTCAGTTTCGCATGATCTGCGCGCCCCGTTGCGCGCCATTTCCGGCTACGCCATGATGGTCGAAGAAGATTATGCCGAGGCGCTCGATGAAAAAGGACGGGAACTGCTGCAAGTCATCGGCCGAAACGTCAAGAAAATGGATGGGCTGATCAACGACCTGCTGCGATTGTCACGGTCAAGTACCGGCGAGCTGACGTTGGGCAGTGTTTCCATGCATGACATCGTCACGCAAACCGTCAAGAAATTACAGCGCGAATACGGCGGCGTCGAATTCGTCGTCGCCCCGATGGGCGACGTGACCGGCAACCGCGCCCTGATTGTCGAAGTATGGGAAAACCTGCTCGGCAATGCCGCCAAATTCAGCAGCAAAACAGCAGGGGCTGTCGTTAAAGTCGGCATGACAGAAACGCCGGAAGAAACGATCTATCAGGTGACCGACAATGGCGCCGGGTTTGACATGCGCTACGTACATAAACTTTTCGGCACGTTTCAACGCCTGCATAAACAGGAAGATTTCCCCGGCAGCGGTATCGGCCTGGCGCTGGTGCAGCGTATTGTGGTCAGGCACGGTGGCCGTGTCTGGGCCGAGAGCAAGCCGGGCGAAGAAACCAGTTTTTATTTTTCCCTGCCGAGAAAAGAATCAGAACTTGCATGAATTGACCGCCGGCGGCGCCGTTGCGCTGCGCCGGTGACGACTTTTTACGAAAGCCGAATTTATGAGCATCCCACTCCGGGTCTTGTTTGTCGAAGATATGGAAGAAGACGTGATCCTGATGGTTCGCGAACTCAAGCGCGGCGGTTTCGAGCCTACCTGGAAGCGGGTCGATACCGAACCTGACATGGAAGCTGCCATGCGCGACAAATGGGACATCGTCATCTCCGATTATTCGATGCCGATGTTCAGCGCAATGGATGCATTGAGCCTCGTCAAGCGGCAGAACGACCAGATTCCCTTCATCATCGTTTCCGGGGCCATCGGTGAGCAGACCGCGGTGGAAGTGATGAAGGCCGGTGCGCAGGATTACTTCCTCAAGAGCAGCATTGCGCGTCTGCCGATTGCTGTCGAACGCGAATTGCGCGATGCCCTGGTACGGCGCAAGCAACGCGCCAGTTCTGCCGCGTTGCGCGAGATGCAGGCGCGCTTCTACGCCTTCATGAATGCGGCGCCGATGCCGGCCTGGATCAAGGATGCCGAGCTGCGCTATTTGTACGTCAATCCGGCGCAGTCTACGTTCTTCGGCATGACGCCCAGCGACATGATCGGCCTGAGCGATTTTGACCTGATGTCCAGCGGCGCGGCGCAAAATGCCCAGGAACATGACCGCTTGGTGCTGGAGACCAAGCGCGAGATGCATACGCAGGAAACCGTCTTCGACGCCAACCATAATCCAAAGATCATGGACATGGTGCGTTTCCCCATCGGCAGCGACGGCAAAAGCCTGGCTGCCGGACTGGCGATGGACGTCACCGAACGCGTCAATTCCCAAAAAGAGCTGGAGCAGGCAATGGAACGCCAGAAGATGCTGGCCAGCCGCGTCATCGAAGTGCAGGAGCGCGAACGCCAGCATCTGGCGCGCGGACTGCACGACGATGTCGGCCAGTCGCTGACCGCCTTGAAGATCAATCTGGAAACCATCAAGAAGACCGGTTCACTGGAAGGGCCATCGCTGCAGAACGGCATCGACATCGTGGCTTCCGTGCTGTCACAGGTGCGTAGCCTGTCGCTGGATCTGCGGCCGCCGCAGCTCGACAATCTGGGCCTGATCGCGACCTTGCGCTCTTACGTTGAAAACAAGTCGACGCTGGCCAATGTAAAGGGCTGGTTTGAAAGTTCGCCGATATCGGTTGAACTGCATCACGACATCGAGAACACCTGCTTTCGCATCGTGCAGGAAGCCGTCACCAACATCCTGCGCCATGCCAAGGCTGAGAATATCTGGGTCAAGGTCAGCCAGCGCCAGGATCAGCTGAACGTAAGCATCCGCGACGACGGCAAAGGTTTCGACATCGAGACGGCGCGCAGCAATGCCATCTCCGGTACCAGTTTCGGATTATTGAATATGGAAGAGCGTGCCGTGCTGGTGGGCGGCACCATGGACATCGCCTCTGCGCCCGGAGAGGGCGTGGAGATCGTTTTGCAACTGCCTGTTACACCAGTCATGCGGAGGGTTTGAACATGTTGACACGAATTTTGCTGGCGGACGATCATGCACTGGTGCGCAGCGGCATTCGCTCGCTACTGACAGCGATGCCCGGGATTGAGGTGGTAGGCGAGGCCGACGATGGCAACGCCGCCATCGAGCTGACGGAAAAGCACAAGCCTGACGTTGTCGTGATGGATATCGCCATGAAAGGGATGAACGGATTGGAAGCGGTGCGGCGCCTGCGCGCCGATCACCCGACTATCAAATTTCTGATGCTGTCGATGTACGGCAGCGAAGAGTATGTGATGCAGGCGCTCAACGCCGGCGCCAACGGCTACCTGTTCAAGGATTCTGCGGCCTATGAACTGGAGAAGGCGCTTATCGAAGTCATCCACGGCCGGCAATATCTCGACTCGCACATTTCCAAGGAGGCGCTTGATCTTTACATGAAGAAAGTCGCGCAGGACGGCACGCCGGTAGAAGTCCTGACGCCGCGCCAGCGTGAAATCCTGCAACTGATTGCGGAGGGCAACAATACCAAGGAAATCGCCTACCGCCTCAACGTCAGCGCCAAAACCATCGAGACCCACCGCGCCCAATTGATGGAGCGTCTGGAGATCCGGGACGTTCCGGGCCTGGTACGTTATGCCATCCGCACCGGTCTGACGACCTCCGATAAATAAGGGTGAATGTCGGGAAAATCCTGATAGCGGCCGTTGTCGCTTATGCCATAATTAATTCGCCGACCTGATACTGCGAATGTAGTAGTTAGCCTGATACTAGCCTGACACATGCAGATAAATTCAACGTCGATCAAGGCTGCCACCGCGCCTGATCTGCCATAAGCAGGTCGTGTTGCAATGTGGTGCAGAAACTGATGATGTTTAGAGCCGCAAGAAAGTGATCTGCATATGGAGCAAATGGATATCATGCTGGTGGACGACAGCCCGGAAGTAGCCGAGCTGACACGCATTGCTTTGGAGACCAAAAAACTCTCCGACAAAATGACCTGGTTCAGCGATGCTGAAGAAGCCGCCGATTTCATGTTCGCCGACAACGGTTATGTCGACCGCAAGGACCTGCATCCGCGTCTGATTTTGCTGGATCTGCATCTGCCGCTGATGAGCGGTCACGATTTTCTCAAGATGCTGAAATCGAATGTTGCCACAGCGCACATTCCGGTGGTGATGTTCTCTTCGTCGGATGATCAGCGTGACATCGTACAAAGCTACCAGCTCGGCGCCAACGGTTATCTGATGAAGTCCGCCGATCCGCGCGAGTTCATTGGAACGGTTGCCGATGCCGGCATGTACTGGGTCACGCGGAATAAGCCGGTACGTTGAACGCTATGCGGAAATGCCGACGCTAATAAAAAATGCAGGCACGGGCCTGCATTTTTTATTGGGCCGCGGACCGGCATCAGGCGGGAAACTGGCGTAAGCCATCCAGATCGAGAATGGTGATGCTGCCGTAATCGACCTTCAGCAGGCCGGCTTTTTCCAGCACCTGCAATGCCTGGTTGGCGCGTTGGCGGGAGGCGCCGGAGAGGTTGCCGACTTCTTCCTGGGAAATCTGCAGCTCCAGTCCGATGCCGGGATTCAGATAAGGATTGAACAGCGCCGCCAGACAACGCGCCACGCGTGCATCGGGTTCCAGCATGCGATCGTATTCCACCAATGAAATGAACAGCGCCAGGCGTTCATTCAACTGCGTCACGAGAAAACGGTTGAACGGGATGCTGTTGTCGAGCAGCCAGAGGTAAGTCGCTTTCGGCATGTACAGCAACTCGCTGTCGCGCAGCGCCACCACGTCATATTTGCGCGGCTCGTCCTTGAGCAGCGAACCTTCTCCCAGCCAGCCGCCATTGGCCATGCCCGCGAAAGAAACGGTCTTGCCTTCCGGCGAAACGCTGCTCATCTTCAGCAGGCCTTCATGCACGCCTATCCAGTGCGTAACCGGGTCGCCTTTGTGGCACACGAATGCGCCGGCGGAAAACTTGCGGCTGAATACTTCTGCCTGGACGCGCGCCAATTGCTCAGTCGTCAGCGATTGCGCCCAGATGGTCTTGCCCAGCATGTCCTTAATCGATGTGTCTCTTGTCATTGGAATGAGTTCTATGATGCGTCGCAATATCAAAAGTTTGGCAATTGTTCTGCAATTGTCCGTGAGATGACAACCATGCCACTCAACTCACACTACTATCATCGCACAAAAGCAGCGCAATACCGGCTCGCTTACGAGGGCGGACAAGCAGAAAAACAGATGGCGCCCCAGTAAGTGCGACGTAAGCATCCCGGTTCAGACTGACTTGACACTAATAGAGACCCCAAACGCTTCGCGTGCAGGCCATACCCGGCGGCAACGAACGTTTATAAATAAAGGTGGGACGATGGTGGAGACAACACAACGTCCAGGAGCGCAGACATTTCCGCAGTTGCTCCTGATGCATGCACAAGCACGCCCGGATCGCCCGGCATTCCGGGAAAAGGATCTCGGCATCTGGCAAACCACAACGTGGGCGCAGGTTGCCGACGAGGTGAGAGCGTTTGCCTGCGGCCTGGCGGCACTCGGTTTCAAACGCGGCATGAGCCTGGCGATCATCGGCAACAATTGCCCGCGCTTGTATTGGGCAATGTCGGCCACGCAGTGCCTGGGCGGCATGCCGGTGCCGCTGTATCAGGACGCGCCGGCGGCCGACATGTCCTATGTGCTCAATGATGCGGAAATCGATTTCGTCGTCGCCGAAGATCAGGAGCAGGTCGATAAGGTCTTCGACATCAAACTGAATTTCTCCGAAGGCAGCGAACGTCCGACACATATCATCTATGACGATGAGCGCGGCATGCGCAATTATCGCCAGCCGGAACTGTCGTCGTTTGCCAGCGTGCAAGAACTGGGACGCGCCTACGACAAAGCCAATCCATCCTTCTTTATGGATCAGGTCAACGCGCTGACAACAGATGACATCGCCATCATTCTGTACACCTCCGGCACTACCGGTAAACCAAAAGGCGTCTGCCACTCACATGCTGCGATGATCGCTACGGCGACCACGCTGGTGGAGTTCGATCAGCTCAATGATCGCGACGATGTGCTGTGTTATCTGCCGCTGGCCTGGGTGGGCGACTTCCTGTACTCGTTCGCACAGACGCATGTCGCCGGCTTCTGCCTCAATTGTCCGGAGTCGCCGAGCACCGTCATGACGGACTTGCGCGAGATCGGTCCGACTTATTATTTCGCACCGCCGCGCATCTACGAAAACATCCTCACCCAAGTGATGATCCGCATCGAAGATGCCGGCTGGGTCAAGCGCAAGCTGTTCCACGGTTTCATGAAGATTGCACGCCGCGTGGGCATGCGTATTCTGGATAAGAAGCCGGATGTTTCGCTGGGCGACCGCCTGCTGTACGCGATCGGTCATCTGGTGATCTACGGTCCGCTGAAGAATGTGCTGGGGATGTCGCGCATCCGTGTGGCGTACACCGGGGGTGAAGCCATCGGTCCCGATCTGTTCGACTTTTATCGTTCGCTGGGCATCAACCTCAAGCAGCTGTACGGTATGACCGAGACCTGCGTGACGGTGTGCATGCAGCCATCGGGCGACGTCAAGCTCGATACCGTCGGCCGTCCGATGAAGGGCGTGGAGGTGCATATCGATGGTAACGGTGAAGTGCTGGTGCGTTCGCCGGGCTTGATGAAGTCTTACTTCAAGCGTCCCGATGCAACGGCCGAAGCGATTGATGAAAACGGCTATTTCCATACCGGCGACGCCGGCTTCTTCGATGCCGACGGCCACCTGAAAATCATCGATCGCGCCAAGGATGTCGGCAAGATGGCCTGCGGCACGATGTTTGCGCCCAAGTACATCGAGAACAAGCTGAAGTTCTTTCCCTTCATCAAAGAGGCGGTCGTCTTCGGCAACCAGCGCGAGCAGTGTACGGCCTTCATCAATATCGACATGGATGCCGTCGGCAACTGGGCCGAGCGCCGTAATCTTGCCTACAGTGGCTATACCGATCTGGCCGCGCACGCCAGCGTGTACCAACTGATCGCGGAGTGTGTCGAGAAGGTCAACGCCGATCTGGTGCAGGATCCTTTGCTGGCCGATTCGCAGGTCCATCGTTTCCTGATCCTGCACAAGGAACTCGATCCGGACGATGACGAACTGACGCGTACCCGCAAAGTACGGCGCGGTTTCATCGCCGAGAAATACAGCGTACTGATCGAAGCGCTCTACGCGGGCAAGCAGTCGCAGTACATTGAGACGCAGGTGAAATTCGAAGACGGCCGCCAGGGCATGATCGCGGCCGACCTGAAGATCGCCGACGTCAAGACGTTCGCCAACCTCAATCAAGCGGCATAGGCCTGCATGACCACCATGAAAAGACATATCACGGAAGAAATGCAGCCGATGGAACCGCTGCGACAGGATGCGCCGGCAACTGAGGACGGCGGCCGCAAGATCGGCGAAGTCGTGCTGGACTTGCAGAATATTTCGCTGTCCTTCGGCGGCGTCAAGGCGCTGACCGACATCTCGTTCAACGTGCGAGAACATGAGATTCGCGCCATCATCGGCCCCAACGGCGCCGGCAAGAGTTCGATGATCAACGTCATCAACGGCGTCTACCATCCGCAGAAAGGCAGCATCGTTTTCCGCGGCGAACAGCGCCACAGCATGCATCCCAGCAAAGTGGCGCGCCAGGGTATTGCGCGCACCTTTCAGAACATCGCGCTGTTCAAGGGCATGACTGTTCTCGACAACATCATGACCGGCCGCAATACCAAGATGCATTCCAGTTTTCTCGCCAATGCGATCTGGTGGGGCAAGGCGCGCAATGAAGAAATCCAGCATCGCCATAAAGTCGAAGAGGTGATCGACTTCCTCGAAATCCAGCACATCCGCAAGACGCCGGTGGGGCGCCTGCCGTACGGCCTGCAAAAACGCGTCGAGCTGGCGCGCGCACTGGCGGCTGAACCGAGCATGCTGTTGCTGGACGAACCGATGGCCGGCATGAACGTGGAAGAGAAGCAGGACATGTGCCGCTTCATCCTCGACGTCAACGAACAGTTCGGTACCACCATCGTGCTGATTGAGCATGACATGGGCGTAGTGATGGATATTTCCGACCGCGTGGTCGTACTCGACTACGGCAAGAAGATCGGCGACGGCACCCCGGATGAAGTGATGGCCAATCCGGAAGTGATCAAGGCCTATCTCGGTACATCACACTAATCCAGCGAACAGAACAAGCGGAGAACGCAGATGCAATTTTTCTTTGAAGTGACGCTCAGCGGTTTGCTGTCCGGCCTGATGTATTCACTGGTGGCGCTGGGCTTCGTGCTGATCTACAAGGCCTCGGGCGTCTTCAACTTTGCCCAGGGCGCAATGGTGTATTTCGCCGCGCTGGCCGTGGTGGGTCTGATGGACAAGGGCATGCCGATGTGGGCGGCCATCATCGGCTCGTTCGTGGTGATGATTCTGGTGGGACTGGCGACCGAGCGTTTCGTCTTGCGCAAGCTGGTCAATCAGCCTCCGATTACCTTGTTCATGGCGACCATCGGTCTGGCATTTTTCCTGGAAGGTCTGGGGCCGTTGCTGTTCGGCAGCGAAGTGCGCGCTATCAATCTGGGCATCGTCGACGAGCCGATCATGTCGATCATGGACAGCATCGGTATCGGCATCTCCAAGTTCGACTTGTTTGCCTCGGGCATGGTGATTGCGCTGGTGTCGCTGCTGGCCTTGTTCTTTCAACGTACCAAAGTCGGCCGCGCGTTGCGCGCTGTTGCCGACGATCATCAGGCGGCATTGTCGCTGGGCATCCCGCTGCAACATATCTGGGCGGTGGTGTGGGGCGTCGCCGGGTTTGTGGCGCTGGTGGCCGGTCTGCTGTGGGGTTCGCGCAATGGGGTGCAGTTTGCGCTGACGATGACGGCACTGAAGGCATTGCCGGTGCTGATCCTGGGCGGCTTTACCTCGATTCCGGGCGCGATTGTCGGCGGCCTGATCATCGGCGCGTCCGAGAAGCTGGCTGAGATCTATATCCCGCCCGTCTTACAGGATCTCTTCGGCGGCAACTTCGGCGGCATCGAAGGCTGGTTCCCTTACGTGTTCGCGCTGTTGTTCCTGCTGGTGCGTCCGGAGGGATTGTTCGGCGAGCGGCATATCGATCGGGTTTAAGGAATACGTAAATAACACCCTGGTCATTCCTGCGGACGCAGGAATCCAGCGTCGTTCTAAGCATTGGAGTGATTGGGTAAAACGGACACTGGGTCCCAGCGTGCGCTGGGACGACAGAGATAAAAATAAAGATGGTGAGACGCATCGCTGAGTTGATGACTGCGAGCGCCACATCTGGCGGAGACACAGGAGAAACACTATGCTTTATCGTGAGGCCGGGCAGTTCAAGACGTCGTACATTGCCGACAGCCAGATTTTCCCGATCCGGCAGGATCGTATCGGCATGGCGATACTGTTGGCGATCGCCTTTGTCGGTATCCCGCTGATCGGCAGCGAATATTGGTTCTCTGCGATTCTGATCCCGTTCCTGGTGTTTGCACTGGCGGCGCTGGGGCTGAATATCCTGACGGGTTATGCAGGCCAGCTGTCGCTTGGCTCTGCCGCCTTCATGGCCGTGGGCGCCTATGCCGCGTATAACTTCCAGCTGCGTATCGAGGGTATTCCCATCGTGCTGTCCTTTATCCTTGCCGGCGGCTGCGCTGCGTTGGTGGGTATCGTGTTCGGTCTGCCTTCGCTGCGCATCAAGGGTTTCTATCTGGCTGTGGCGACGTTGGCGGCGCAGTTCTTTGTGGTGTGGGCGCTGACTAAGTTTTCCTGGTTCTCCAACAACAGTTCGTCGGGCGTGATCAGCACGCAGAAGATCGATTTCTTCGGCATCGACATTAATTCGCCGGTGAAGAAATATCTGTTCGTGTTGGGCATCGTGTGCGTGATGGCGATGCTGGCGAAAAACCTGGTGCGCTCGTCGACGGGCCGCGCCTGGATGGCGGTGCGCGACATGGACGTGGCGGCGGAAGTGATCGGCATCCAGCTGATGCGCACCAAGCTGCTGGCGTTTGCTGTGAGCTCGTTTTTCTGCGGTGTGGCGGGTGCGCTGTATGCATTCTGCTATCTCGGTTCGGTGGAGCCGGACGGTTTCTCGCTGGACTTGTCGTTCCGTATCCTGTTCATGATCATCATCGGCGGCGTGGGCAGCATACTCGGCGCTTTCCTAGGATCGGCCTTCATTCTGCTGCTGCCGATTTTCCTCGATAACGTATTGCCGCCGCTGGCGTCTTTACTGCATCTTCCGTTCACCAATGCGACGGTCTCACACATCCAGCTCATGCTGTTCGGCGGGCTGATCATTTTCTTCCTGATTGTTGAGCCGCACGGGCTGGCGCGCCTGTGGCAGATTACCAAGGAGAAGCTGCGCCTGTGGCCGTTCCCGCACTAATGCACTTATGTACTGACCGCTTTGCAGAAGTAAAACGATGCGCACGCCACAAGTGCGCACATGGGTAAAACTACACAAGGAGACACGTATGAAAAATATCAAACAGCTGGTGCTTGCTGCGACCGTTGCCGCAAGCTTCCTGGTTCCGGCGCTGCCGGCGATGGCGCAGGCCAATGATCAGTTCATCGCGATCCCGAGCTATCGGGTCGGCCCTTACGGCACCAACGGCCAGTCGTATTACGGCGGCTATGTCGACTATCTCAATTACGTCAATCTCAAGGACGGCGGCGTCAACGGCGTCAAGCTGTCGTGGGAAGAGTGCGAAACCGAGTACAACAACGCCAAGGGCGTGGAGTGCTACGAGCGCATGAAGAACAAGAACACCGTCACCAAAGGCACCGCCATCAATCCGATGGCGACGGGCATTTCTTATGCGTTGATCGACAAGAGCGCAGAGGACAAGGTGCCGCTGCTGATGATCGGCTACGGCCGTACCGATGCGGTGGACGGTTCGGTGTTCCCTTACGCCTTCCCGCTGGTGACGACTTACCAGATGCAGGTGTCGGCCATCGTCAAATACCTGTCCACCAAAAACGGCGGATCGCTGGTTGGCAAGAAGATTGTGTTCCTGTATCACGATTCGGCTTACGGTAAGGAACCGATCGTTGCACTGGAAGCGGAAGCCAGTATCGGCAAATTCAAGCTGGTGGAAATTCCGGTTGCTCATCCAGGCAACGAGCAGGGGGCGCAATGGCTGAAGATCCGCCAGGAAAATCCCGACTATGTGATTTTCTGGGGCTGGGGCGTGATGAACCAGACCGCGCTGAAGGCGGCGCAAAAGGTCGGCTTTGCACGCGACAAGATCATCGGCTCGTGGTGGGCAGGCTCTGAGGAAGACACCATTCCTGCCGGCGATGCCGCCAAGGGCTATCTGAGCGCGACGTGGAACGTGGCCGGCAAGGGCGTGCCGCTGATTGCCGATATCGAGAAGGTGGTTTACGGCGCCGGCAAGGGCAATCTGCAGGACAAGAACAAGATCGGTTCGGTGCTTTACAACCGCGGCGTCTCTGCAGCGTTGGCGACCGTTGAGGCGGTACGCACCGCGCAAGCCAAGTTCGGCAAAAAGGTCATGAGCGGCGAAGACGTGCGCTGGGGTCTGGAAAACCTGAACATCACCAACGCTCGTCTGCAACAACTGGGCGCGACGGGTCTGCTGCCTGAGATCAAAACTTCCTGCGACAACCATGAGGGTTCGGGCAAGGTCAAGATCCAGCAATGGGATGGCAGTAAATGGGTGCTGGTGTCGGACTGGATCGAAGGCAACAAGAACCTGATCCACCCGCTGTTCAAGGCATCGGCTGCCAAGTATGCAAAAGAAAAGGGTATTACCCCAGCCTGCATGAAATAAGTTCAGGCCTTGGCGTCGGCGTGTTGATGTGTGTCGGGCGCGCCGACGCTTTTTTGAACAAGTTTGCATGAGATTGCACAAGATTGAGCAAGCAGATCCGAACAAAGCAGGCAAAGCTGGAGCGAGCATGGGTACAGCACTGAACATCAACAATATCGAAGTCATTTACGACCATGTGATCCTGGTCCTCAAGGGCGTCTCGCTGGCGGTGCCGGAAGGCAAAATCGTGGCGCTGCTGGGCGCGAACGGTGCGGGCAAGAGCACGACGCTCAAGGCGATTTCCAACTTGCTGACGGCCGAGCGCGGCGACGTCACCAAAGGCAGTATCGAGTTCAAGGGCGAGCGGGTCGATCAATTGACGCCGAACGATCTGGTCAAGCGCGGCGTGATTCAGGTGATGGAAGGGCGGCATTGTTTCGGCCACCTGACGGTGGAAGAGAATCTGCTGACCGGCGCCTATACGCGCAACATCAGCAACAGCGAAGTGAAGCAGGAACTGGAAAAGATCTACGATTATTTTCCGCGCCTGAAAGTACGCCGCAAGTCGCAGTCCGGTTACACCTCGGGCGGCGAGCAGCAGATGACCGCTATCGGCCGCGCCATGATGGCCAAGCCGTCGATGATCCTGCTCGACGAACCATCGATGGGGCTGGCGCCGCAGATCGTGGAAGAAATTTTCGAGATCGTCAAAGACCTCAACACCAAGGAAAACGTGTCCTTCCTGCTGGCGGAACAGAACACCATGGTGGCGCTGCGCTACGCTGATTTCGGCTACATCCTGGAGAACGGCCGCGTAGTGATGGAAGGCGCCGCCAACGATCTGGCCAGCAATGAAGACGTCAAAGAGTTTTATCTCGGCGTCTCGGCCGCGGGACGCAAGAACTTCCGCGACATGAAATTCTACAGACGCCGCAAGCGCTGGCTGGCCTGACGCCTGCTCGACATGCATCTTTGCCGCACTTTTTCTTTCCGCTTACGCATACGGTACTTTCATGTCTGACATTCTTGATTCTCTGGAACAACGCGATCCGCAACAGCGCGAGAAAGCGCTCATGCAGGCTTTGCCGGATCTGGTGGCGCGCGCACAGGGCGCTGAAGGCTGGAATCGCATTCTCAAAGGCGTCAATGCCGGGGACATTCGCGACCGTGCTGCATTGGCGCAATTGCCGGTCACGCGCAAATCGGATCTGAAAGATTTGCAGAGTGCCGCGCCGCCGTTCGGAGGACTCAACACCACGCCGCATCGCCAGTTGCGCCGCTTGTTCGTGTCGCCGGGACCGATCTTCGATCCGGAAGGGCATCAGCTGGACTGGTGGCGTTTCGAGCGGCCGATGCGCGCGCTGGGACTGCGTGCGGGGCACATCATCCAGAACTGTTTTTCTTACCACTTCACGCCGGCGGCTTTCATGGCCGAAGGGGCCGCAGCCAAGATCGGCTGTGCCGTGATTCCATCGGGCATCGGACAGACTGAGTTGCAGGTGCAGACGATTGCATCGCTCAAACCGGACGCCTATGTCGGCACGCCGTCCTTCCTGAAGATCATCATTGAAAAAGCGCAGGAAATGGGTGTCGCTCTCGACAGTCTGCAACGCGCCCTGGTCAGCGCCGAAGCCTTGCCGCCGTCATTGCGCAGCTGGTTTCACGAGCATGGCGTACCCAACGTCCTGCAACTGTATGCGTCGGCCGACATCGGCAATATCGCCTATGAGTCGATCAGCGACGGCAAGGTGAATCCGGGCATGATCCTCGATGAGGACCTGATCCTGGAAATCGTGCGTCCCGGCACCGGCGATCCGGTCAAGCCGGGCGAGGTCGGTGAGGTGGTGGTGACATCCTTCAATCCCGACTATCCGCTGATCCGTTTCGGCACCGGCGATCTTTCAGCGGTGCTGGAAGGATTTTCGCCGTGCGGACGCACCAATACGCGCATCAAGGGCTGGATGGGACGGGCGGATCAGACGACTAAAGTACGCGGCATGTTCGTGCATCCGTCGCAGGTGGCGGAGATCACGCGCCGTCACGCGTTGATTTTGAAGGCGCGCCTGGTGGTCAGCGGCGAAATGGCGAATGACAGCATGACGCTGCATTGCGAAACCATGGACATGGACAGCGCGGTGGAGCAGGCGGCGGCGATTGCCGAGAGTGTGCGCGATATCACCAAATTGCGTGGAGAAGTACTGTTTGCGGCGCCGGGTAGTTTGCCTAATGACGGCAAGGTCATTGAGGACGCGCGCAAATATGAGTGAGATGATTGAGGCCGTTTAGTCCGGATCGGTTTTGACGACGGTCAGGCGAGCGATCAGGAATTCGCCATCGATCACCTTGCGAAAGGGTACGCCGGTCGCTTCGAATCCGGGGCCGCCACGTTCTATCCAAGTTTGAGCGACGGTATCAAAGGTGGCAAAGTCCATGCCCAGCATTTGCGCCGACAGCACGAATTGCGCACCGTGTTTCTGTCTTTTGACGATATCTTCCAGTTTTGCCATCTTCGTTCCTTTTGTGCCAGGGCGTGCTTTGGGCGGGATGATAACGTAAGCGCTGGCGTGAAAGCGGTAATTTCGAGGTATTTCCCGGCGGCAGTATCGGTGACTTGGCCCGGCTGGCTGTGTATAATGACGCGCGGGTGTTGCCAAGGCGGCATCCTCCAGGGCAGGCCACGGTCTGCCCCGCCAAGCGGTAGCATTGCTATAAATTGCTATAAGGCGAACGTGAGTTCGCCTTTTTTCTTATTTGATGTCATTTGTTTGTGATTTCGTGATCGGCTGACCAATGTTTGAATTTATCCGTAACCATCAGCGCTTGATGCAATTCCTGCTGCTGCTGTTTATTTTCCCGTCTTTCGCGTTCTTCGGCCTGGAAGGTTACAGCCGTCTGTCGGATGGCGACAATGCCGTGGCCAAGGTGGCCGGACAGACCATCACCAAGGAAGAATGGGACGCCGCACAGCGCCAGCAACTGGAGCGTCTGCGCCAGATGTCCGGCGGCCAGATCGACGCCAAGGTGTTCGACACGCCGGAAGCGCGCCGTGACGTACTGGAAAGCCTGATCGCCCAACGCGCGCTGGCAGCGGAAGTCGTCAACGACAAGCTGACCGTGACCGATCAGGCGCTGCAACAGAACATCATGCAGATCCCGGGCCTCATCAAGCCGGACGGCAAGTTCGACAATGAACAGTACACCATGCTGCTGGCAGCACAAGGTCTGACGCCCAAGGGTTATGAAGCCAGCCAGCGCCGTGCATTGGCGCTGCAGCAGCTCAATTTCGCCGTGCAAGGCACCGCATTCGCGCCGAAGGCCGTTTCGGCCCGTCTGTCGGATCTGAACGATCAAGAGCGTTCAGTGCAGGAATTGAGCTTCAAGGCTGCTTCCTACATCGGCCAGGTCAAGGTCACCGATGACATGGTCAAAGCGTACTACGACAAAAACGGCAGCAAGTTCGAAGTGCCCGAGCAAGCCAAAATCGAATACGTGATCCTCGACAGCGCCGCCGTGGCTGCGCAAGTCAGCGTGTCCGATGCCGACATCAAGTCGTACTACGATCAGAACCTCAAGCAATACTCGACCGACGAACAACGTCGCGCCAGCCACATCCTGCTGGAAGTCAAGAAAGGCGCATCTGCTGCCGACAAGACTGCCATCAAGGCAAAAGCGGATGAGCTGGTTGCGCAACTGCGCAAGAATCCGGGCGACTTCGCCAAGCTGGCCAAGGCCAATTCCCAGGATCCAGGCTCCAAGGATCAGGGCGGCGACCTCGGTTTCTTCGGCAAGGGTGCGATGCTCAAGTCTTTCGAAGATGCCGCTTACAAGCTCAAGCAAGGCGAGATCAGCGATCCGGTCGAGTCCGATTTCGGCTATCACATCATTCAGCTGACCGGCATCAAGCCTGGCAGCGTCAAGCCGCTGGACGAAGTCAAAGGCGAAATCGCCGGCGATATCAAGAAGCAACTGGCCGCCAAGAAGTATGCGGAACTGGCCGATACCTTCAACAATACCGTCTACGAACAAGGCGACAGCCTGAAGCCGGTGGCCGACAAGCTCAAGCTGAAGATCGAAACGGTTGCCGGTGTCACCCGCCTGCCGAATCCTGCGCTGGCGCCGAATACGCCATATAACAATCCGAAATTCCTGAAGGCGCTGTTCACGGACGACACCATCAAGGGCAAGCACAATACGGAAGCAGTGCAAGTCGCGCCGACCACGCTGATGGCCGGTCACATCGTCGAATACAAGCCGGTCACCAAGCGTCCGTTTGATGAAGTCAAGAGCATGGTGCGCGAGCTGGTGACGCAAGACGAAGCCATGGCGTTGGCCAAGAAAGCCGGCGAAGCCAAGCTGGCAGAGCTGAAGGCCAAGGACGATGCAGCCGGTTTCGGCGACGTCAAGGTGGCTTCGCGCGTGAAGACTCAAGGGTGGAATCAGGATGCGTTCCTGGCCGTCATGAAGGCCGACACCGCCAAGTTGCCTGCCTATACCGGAGTGGAATTGCCGGGCCAGGGTTACAGCGTGTTCCGCGTGACCAAGGTGGCGCAACCGGCAACGCCTGATGCCGCCCGCCGCAAGACCGAGCAGGAGCAGATCGCCAACGTGCTGGCTGAGCAGGAAATGCTGTCTTATATCAATTTCGTCAAAGAAAAGGTCAAGACCAAGATCCTGAAGGGCGGCGAGGCGATTACTTCAGGCGCATCGACCAGCAAGCCGGCTGATACTGCCAAGTAAAGCGATTACCGGATGTGGAAAATGATGTAAATCATTTGTCAGGTTTTTCAAAAAAATAGACAAATTGATAAACATTGGATGTGTAAGAGATAAAAAAGGCCGCTTATGCGGCCTTTTTTTATGCACTGCGGCATGCGGCGGAACGTACAATGGATTCTCATCCTTGTCTTTGAAGCTTGCGCCAATGTCTGCCTCAGCTACCGCCTCAACCTCTGCGTCGCTATCCAATTCAGCTCCAGTCCTGATCATCCACACGGGTGACCCCAACGACGATCTCAAGCATTCTTACGGCAGCTATGCCGTGCAATTACAGCGGGCTGCCGGCCTGGCGGATGACGAGACCGAGATCGTTTCCGTGTTCCAGGGGCAGTATCTGCGTGAGCCGGAGCAATATCGCGCGGTCCTGATTACCGGCTCGCCGACCATGGTGACGGATCTGGTGGAGTGGAGCGAGCGCACTGCGGAGTGGTTGCGCCGCGCCGCGCAACAGCAGTTGCCGATGTTCGGCGTGTGCTACGGACACCAATTGTTGTCGCATGCCTTTGGGGGCAAGGTGGGTTACAACCCGGCGGGACGCGTGGCAGGGACCATGACAGTCAAAAAACACCCGGTCGCTGCCGGAGAACATTTGCTGCATGAGGCGCCGGAGAGTTTTCCTGCGCACATGCTGCACTCCCAGGTGGTGCTGGAGCCGCCTGCAGGCGCGACGATTCTGGCCAGTTCGCCGATGGATCCGCATCATATGCTGCGTCTGGCGCCGAATATTTTTTCAGCGCAATTCCATCCGGAATTCAGCAGCGACTTCGTCAAGGCGCATCTGGCCTGGTATCGCGAGATCTACAGCAAGTGCGGTATCGACACCGACGTCATGGCCGAGCAGGTCAGCGACACGCCGCAATCGGCGGCGATCTTGCGCCGCTTCTTGTTCCTGCACGCCTAATTACTTCAACAGCGGTTTGAGATAAGGCCAGACGTTGTCCAGCAGGTTGGCTTGCGCCTGTTCGTTCGGATGCATGCGATCGGCCTGGAACATCGCCGGCTTGTCGGCGATATCCTTCATGAAAAACGGTACCAATGCGGTCTTGTTCTGTTTGGCGGCGGTCGGGAACAATTGGGCGAACTTGCCCGCATAGTCGGCGCCATAGTTCGGCGGAATCTGCATGCCGACCAGCAGCACCTTGGCTTTGGCCTGGCGCGACATGTCGATGATCGCCTGCAGGTTGGTTTGCGTGGCGCTCAGTTGCAAGCCGCGCAGCGCATCGTTGGCGCCGAGTTCGATGATCACGATGTCCGGCGTGTGTTTGCTCAGCAGGGCGGGCAGGCGGGTTTTGCCGCCGATGGTGGTTTCGCCGCTGATGCTGGCGTTGACGATAGTGGCGCCGGCCTTTTCTTGCTGCAGGCGCTTATCAAGCAGGGCTACCCAGCCGCTGCCGCGTGTGAGACCGTATTCGGCCGACAGGCTGTCGCCGAGCACAAGCAGGGTTTTTGGTGCAGAATAGGCGCTCGCCGCCAGCATCAGCAAGGGTGTCGCCAACAGCGCAGCGCACAGGCGACGCCATATCTTGTGTTGCATTGGCTGCATCGCCATGTTGTACTTGCCGATGTATTCCTTTAGCCGCTGACCCATCCACCTGACGCCATCGTATTGCATGCCTGATTCCTCTGAATTTTCTGCTACCGGCGCTGCTGTTACCGCCACCGCCGCCATCGAAGTTGTCCAACTGTCTAAACGCGTCGCCGACGCAGCCGCTCCGGCTACTGCTGTGAGCAAGGCCGGTGAGCTGGCGATTTTGCGTGACGTCAATTTTAACGTGCAGGCGGGAACGACGCTGGCCATTGTCGGCGCTTCCGGTTCCGGCAAGTCGACCTTGCTCGGTTTGCTGGCCGGATTGGACACGCCGTCGGACGGCACGGTCAAGATCGATGGCGTCGACATCTTCGCACTCGACGAAGACGGCCGCGCGGCGCTGCGCAAGCATAAGCTGGGATTTGTCTTCCAGTCTTTCCAGTTGCTGGGGCATCTGAATGCGGTGGAAAACGTCATGTTGCCGCTGGAGTTGCGCGGTGACACGCAGGCTCGTCCCAAGGCTGAGAGCATGCTGGCGCGCGTCGGCCTGGGCAGCCGTCTGAAGCACTATCCCAAATATCTGTCCGGCGGCGAACAGCAACGCGTGGCTTTGGCGCGCGCTTTCGTCACACAGCCGCCATTGTTGCTGGCCGATGAACCCACCGGCAGCCTCGACGCGACGACCGGCGAGGCAGTGATTCAGTTGATGTTTGAGTTGAATCAGGAGCATGGTTCCACGCTGGTGCTGGTCACGCATGATCCATCCATCGCGGCGCGCTGCGCCCGCACGATCACGATTGCAGCGGGACGTCTCGTTTAAGAGCGTTTGAAGATATTCAGGCAGGTTTTTGTATCGCCTTGCGCAGCGGATGCGCGCGCCGGTGCTCGACCCAGGCAATGCCCATGCCGCTGGCGCAGATGATGGCGACACCAAGAATGGTGACGGCATCCGGAAACTGGCCGAACACCAGCCAGCCCATCGTGGTCGCCGAGATGATCTGCGTATAGGCGAACGGCGTCAGCACGGAAGCTTCTGCATGCTTGTAGGCCGTGTTCATGCATAAGTGGCCGATGGTGCTGGTGATGCCGGTGGAGGCCAGAATCAGCCATTCGGTCACGTCCGGCGTATGCGGCGACCAGAAGAACGGCACCATCAGGGTACTCAGCACCATGCCTATCAATCCCCCATAAAACAAGGTCACCATCGGATCGTCAGCCCGGTTGGCTTTGCGATTAAGGATGGACACGGCGGCATAGGTTGCAGCCGACAACAGGCCCAGCACCACACCGTGCGCAGGGATATCGCCGCCCGGGCGAATCACGATCAGCATGCCGGCAAAACCTACCGCTACGGCGATCCAGCGCGAGATGTAGGTGGTTTCTCCCAGGAGCCAGGGCGACACGGCCAGCACGATCAGCGGCGCGCAAAAGTTCATCGCCGTTCCCTCTGCCAGCGGGACAATCTTCAACACCGAGAAAAACATCAAGGTCGACAGCAGCAGCGCCACCGCGCGAATGAATTGCAGGCGCGGATTGTTTGAATGCAGGATGCTGCGGCCATGGCGTCGTTTGTAGAGCGGCATGAGCGTTGCCGCCATGAAAACGGTATTGATGGTGTAGCGCATCCAGGCAATCATCACCACGTGGTAGCCGGCCATGCCGAGCAGCTTGCCAGCCGTGTCCAGCAAGGACAGCGTCCACAAACCGGAAATCAGAAAGAAAATGCCCAACCAGAGTTGCGGATGTGTCGCGACGTTAACGGGCATGGTCTCGGATGATCTGGTTTAAGAGGGCGCGGATGGCAGGAACGACTTCGCTGGCGGTCAGGCCGACCGGGCCGACGCCGAGATCGACCAATTGATCGGCAGCCTTGCCGTGCATCCAGACCGCCGCCAGCGCTGCCTGCGTAGCCGGCCAGCCCTGCGCCAGCAAGGCGCCGCACAGGCCCGACAGGACGTCGCCGGTGCCGGCAGTGGAGAGCGCCGGATTGCCGGTGGTATTGATGACGATTTCGCCGTCCGGAAAAGCGATGACGGTGCCGGCGCCTTTGAGGATGGCGATGCTTTTGAAATGGCGTGCCAGCAAGCGCGCCGCCTGCGGCCGGTCATGCTGGATCTCCGCGGTGGTAGCGTCGAGCAGGCGGGCGGCTTCCAACGGATGCGGCGTGATGATGCTGGTGTGTTGGACACGGTCCTGCAGCTTGTGCTGCAAGCCGGGCTCGGCGGCGATCAGGTTAAGCGCATCGGCATCGACCACGATGCGGCCTTGCGCATCCAAAGCGCGCGACAGCACGTCATGGGCGTGACGTGAGGTGCCGAGACCTGGGCCGACCACAACCGTGGCGGTACTGAATTCGACACGGTCGGCCTGGCGCATCATCAGTTCGGGATGCACGCTGTCATACGCCGGAGCGTCGTCGACGAAAGCGATGAACACGCGGCCGCTGCCGGCATGCGCAGCCATGCGCGCTGCCAGCACCGGTGCGCCGCCCATGCCGTGGGCGCCGCCGACGACGATGACGTCGCCATAGCTGCCTTTGTGGGTGTTGCCGGCCCGAGGCTTTAATGCAGAGCTGAACAGCGACAGCTCATTGAGGCGTGCGTGCGGTGTCACAAAACAGGTTTCTTCGATGTCGAGCGATTCCAGCAGGATATCGCCGCTGAAGTCCTCGCCGTCGCAGGTGTGCATGCCCGGCTTGTTGCCGATGAAGCTCAAGGTATGGGTGGCGCGCACGGCAACACAGCCTGCGCCTCCGATCACGCTGCCGGTGTCGGCGTGCAAACCGCTGGCGATATCGATGGACAGTACTGGGCAACGCAGCGTGTTCACATAATCGACGCAGGCGCGCAATTTTCCGACGATGGGGCGAGTCTGGCCGATGCCAAACAGGCCGTCGACGACCAGCGTCCAGCGCTGAGAGGCAAGATGGCCGGGATCGGTGATGTCCAGGAATTCCGCTTCAGATTCGCGCGCCCGTGCCAGCGCGCGGCGTGCGTCTTCGGGCTGCTTCGTTTCATCGGCGTGCAAGGCGACAGCGACGTGCAGATCGAATTGCGACAGGTAATGTGCGGCTTCCAGCGCATCGCCGCCGTTGTTGCCGGGACCGGCCAGGATCAGCACGTGTACTTCGTCTTCGCCGGCCACCAGGCTCAGCGCGCGCCGGGCGCAGGCTTCACCGGCGCGTTGCATCAGGGTGTAGGAGGGCAGCTCTGCCTTGGCGGCATTTTCGATCTGGCGGATTTCAGCAATCGAATAAAGCGCACTCATGGTCGATGCGGCCCGGTAAGGTCAAAAGGATGAAACGGAGGGAATGAAAGAATGGTGCAGGCGCATTCATTCTAAGTCAATTGAAAAAAATCCGCAGACATGAAAAGAGCCGTACCGGGGAGGGCGTGGTGCGGCTCCCCGGGCGGTGACACTGCAAGTGCCGGCCGGCCCGATGGCGTCATCGCTTACGAAGAAACCGCTGACAGCAGCAAACCGTCGCTGTCGATCTCCGTTTCGCGTCCCGCCATTGCGTCAGCCAGCAGTTTGGCCGAACCGACTGCAGCGGCCCAGCCATGGGCGCCGTGGCCGGTGTTGACGAAGATGTTGCCGTGCGTGGTGGCGCCCGTCAGCGGCATGCCGTTGGGTTGCAGGGCAAAGGTGTTGCTCCAGAAATTGGCCGTATTGAAGTTGGCCGCATTCGGGTAGTAATCGTTGGCGACCTTGAGCAAGCTGCTGATGGCTTTTGCGTGCGGCTGATCGGACTTCGGCAGGAAGCCGAGCAGGCCCGACACGCGGATGCGGTTGCCCACGCGCGCAATGGCGACCTTATAGGTTTCGTCGAACAGGGCAGTATTGGGCGCTTCGTCGAGGTTCTTGACGGCGGCCATGGCGTTGTAGCTTTGAATCGGGCACAGCGGCAGCGACATGCCCAGCGGTTTGAGCAGATGCATGTTCTGCATGCCCGCCGCCAGCACCACGCCGTCGACCGTCAGCGTGCTGTCCGCCACATCGTCGCCGACGACATCAATCGAGACGCGTCCGCCGAACTCGGGCCGGATCGCTTTGACGGATTGCGAAAAATGAAACTGCACGCCGAGCGACTGTGCGATGGCGCGCAATTGTTTGACGAACAGGACGCAGTTGCCCGCGCCGTCCTTGGGGTAATACATCGCACCGGCGATTGGCGCGGCCGACTGAAAGGCCGGCTCCACCTGACTGATGGCGTTCTGGCCTTTGATGCTGTGTCGCGGCAGTTCGAATTGCTTGAGGCTGTCCTGAATGCTGGCGCAACGATCCGCATCGGCTTGGTGGCGGAACAGATGCAGCAGGCCCTGGCTGTTTTCCTGCTCCAGCGCGTATTGATCCTGAAGATGCTGCGTAAGCATCTGACCGTACGCTGACAGGCGTGTCAGGCGTTGTTTGTTAAGCGAAAAATAGTCCTGATACTCGCGGCGCGACTTGCGGACCCAGCGCCAGCGCGCAGGATTGAAACCGGATTTGACCAGAATCGGCGGATCGTTCTTGAACAGGTTGGAGAAGGCGGTCCTGGTGATGCCCGGCAATACCAGCGGTTGCACTACGCACGGCGCCAGCAGCCCGGAATTGCCGAACGTCCCTTCTTCGGCAACATTGGCGCGGCGCTCCAGAACGGCAACTTCGAAGCCGGCGCGCGCCAGGAAATAAGCAGTGCTTACTCCGGACAAGCCGCCGCCGACAATGGCAATCTGTTTCAGTGTTTTGTTATGCGTCACTATATCGTCACTAATTCTATGAAACCGAAAAGGTCGCTCCCCATGCAGACCTGTATTGGCGGGCACTGTGGATGTCTGCCAGCACGCTGTCTGGCGCTTTGCCTCGGTAATGCGGCCTGAATGATACCAAATCGGCATGCTCACAGCGCGTGCCGCCGTTTTTTTTGTGATGAGCGGATGGGATAGCGTGAATTTAGCGATGAATTACCGAAGACGAAAATGAATCTTGTCGTAGTTTTTTGATTCTTCCCAATAAACAGCGGGATTTCGGTGGGTCCCAGGAACTTGAAAATCGCAAATTCCTCTCAAGAAGGCTTGTTATTCCATGGGGGAATTGGCTACAGTGCGGTGTGCCGGAATATCTGTTCCATACCCGATCTTTCTGTTCCCGTTCGAACCCCGGCGAAGCTGGCGTTCTACATTAATTCTTATAAAGGTGAACTTATGACAATGTCCAAACGTTTTGCTGCATTTTTCTTCGCGCTGTTCATGCTGGCACTGGCCGGTTGTACATCGACTCCTCAGCAAGCCAGCACCGGGCAGATCATTGACGATTCCGTGATCACAACCAAGGTGAAGGCGGCGATTTTCGAAGAGCCGAACCTGAAGTCGTTCCAGATCAGTGTTGAAACCTACAAGGGCATCGTGCAACTGAGCGGTTTCGTCAATTCCAGCGCAACCTCGCTCAAGGCTGCCGAAGTGACACGTAAAGTGGAAGGCGTCAAAGGCGTCAAGAACAGCCTTGTTGTGAAGTAAAACCTTCGCTTAGCAACTCTCCAGGCCATCGGCCCGGATCGACCACAAGTTGATCCGGGCCGATTTTATTTCGGTTTCACATTTTTTGACCTCAGGTTTTCACGTTCCAGCGCATCAAAGCGGGTGCGTAAAAATTGCAGCAAGGCGCGCACCGTCGGCGACGCGCTGTTGCGATGCGGATAGACGGCGTTGAGCGGAATCTCTTCTTGGCAATACTCATCCAGCACCGTTGCCAGCCGTCCGGCGCGCACATCCTCCCGAACGTCTATCCATGATTTGTAGGCAATCCCGGCACCTGCCACCGCCCATTGGCGCGCGATGGAAGCGTCGTCAGTCATGCGGTCGCCTTGCACCTTGATATCGACATGCTGTTTGCCGTTCTGAAAACGCCATTGATTGAACAAGCCTTGCTTCAGATAAAACAGCAGGCAGTTGTGATCGAGTAAGTCGTCCGGTGTCGCGGGCGTTCCATGTTGCTCAAGATAGTCCGGCGAGGCCACCAGCACGCGCCGCCCGGTGGCAAGTTGCTGCGATACCAGCGTTGAATCGCTGAGCTTGCCCGAACGGATCGCAACGTCGACAGCGTCACGAAACAGATCCGCCATACGATCCGAGAACTGCATCGTGAACTTGACGTCAGGATGCTGCGTCTGAAAGTCGTTGAGCCAGGGAAGCAGCACATTGCGTCCGATGTCCGACGGCATGGACAGGCGGATGTGGCCCTGAATGGCGTCCTTGCTGCTGCTAAGCAGGGATTCGCCTTCCTGCAGCAAGGCCAGCGCGTCGCGGCAATATTCCAGAAAAATTTCACCCTCCGGCGTGAGCCGCATGCTGCGCGTGGAACGGGCGAACAGGCGGGTGTTGAGCCGCTGCTCAACGCGTTTCAGGCTGGCGCTGGCAGTGGCCGGAAGAATGCCGAGAATGCGTGCCGCCTGCGAGAGGCTGCCGGTGTCGGCGGTATGAATCAGCAACTGCAGATCGGAGGTGGCGTACATGATTCAGATTTCATTTTCAAATTAAATTTGTAAGTAATTCAATTTTAAGTCTATTTATCTGTTTTTGTGAGGCTGTGATAATGCATCAACTCCCGGACATTGCCGGGCGCCTGAACCCGAACGAAGCACATAAGGAGAAAGACCATGAAAGCCGTCGCCGTAAAGCGCTACCTGCCCATCGACAACCCCGAATCCCTGCTGGACGTGGAATTGCCGCGCCCAACACCGCAAGGCCGCGACTTGCTGGTGGCCGTCAAGGCCATCGCCGTTAATCCCGTCGACACCAAGGTGCGCGCACCTAAGGACAAGGTGGAAGACACGCCACGCGTACTCGGCTGGGATGCTGCCGGTATCGTGGAAGCGGTCGGCGCCGATGTGACCGGCTTCAAGGTCGGCGACAGGGTGTTTTATGCCGGCGACATTACCCGTCCCGGCAGCAACAGCGAGTTTCAACTGATCGACGAACGCATCGTCGGGCATGCGCCGGTTTCGTTGTCGGTGGAAGAGGCTGCTGCGCTGCCCCTGACTGCCATCACAGCCTGGGAAGCTCTGTTTGAACGCCTGCGCGTACCGCGCAAAGCCATTGCCGGCAAGGCATCCAGCATCCTCATCATCGGCGGGGCCGGGGGCGTGGGTTCGATTGCCATCCAACTGGCCGCCAAGGTCGTCGGCCTGAACGTGATCGCCACCGCGTCGCGTCCGGAGTCGGAGAAATGGGTGCGCGAGCTGGGTGCGCAGCAAGTCATCAATCACTTCGGTGACATGCCGGCGCAATTGAAGGCTTTGGGCATCGAGAATGTGGAACACGTCCTGATTCTCAACGACACCGACAAGCATTTCCCTGCGGCGGCGCAGATCGTTGCGCCGCAAGGCACGATTGCCACGATTGTCGAAAACAGCGGTCCGCTCGATGTTTCCCTGCTGAAAGCCAAGAGCGCCGGTTTCGTCTGGGAATTCATGTTCACCCGGTCGATGTTCCAGACGCCCGACATGGCGGAGCAGGGCAAGCTGCTCAACGAAATCGCGCATCTGATCGACCAGGGTGTTATCAAGACCACGCTTAGCAAGGTTTTGTCGCCGATCAACGCAGCCAACCTGCGCCAGGCCCACGCCGATCTGGAAGGTGGGCGGGTCATCGGGAAGATTGTGTTGAAGGACTTTTAAGTTTTTGATCGCATGATGCTGCCATTCCGGATTGCTTTCCAGCCGGAATGGCGGTTTTCATGGGCTGGATCAGGGTCGGCAAGGTATAATGCTGCTTTTCGTATTTCCCGTCGCAAACGCTGCGTGGCGGGATGTTCATACATTCAAATACGAACCCGATTCCACAGCCAAATCCTGACTTTCTGCCATGCTGATTCTGCCGGGCTCCAATGCCCTTTCCGCCTTCCGCACTCAACGTCTCTTGTCTCAACTGCAATCTGTCGACGCCGCGATCACCGGCGTGACCGGGCGCTATATCCATTTCATCGACGCCGTCGGTGAAGTGTCGCAGGACGACAAGGCGCGCCTCGACGGCTTGCTGACATACGGCGAGCCGTTCTCCGGCACGGCCGAAGGCGATGAATTTGTCGTGATCCCGCGTTTCGGCACGATTTCGCCATGGGCCAGTAAGGCCACCGACATCGCCCATAACTGCGGCATGGCGAACATCCACCGCATCGAGCGTGGGATCGCATATCACGTCCAGGTCAAAACCGGCTTGCTGGGCGGCGCCAAGAAACTCAATGAAGCCAGCCTGATGGCAGTCGCCGCGCTGCTGCATGACCGCATGACCGACATGGTTCTGCGCACACCGCAGGAAGCGGCAGGATTGTTCAGCGAATTGCAGGCCAAGCCGCTGGAATTCGTCGATCTGCTGGCCGGCGGCAAGGCCGCTCTGGAAAACGCCAACACCGAACTCGGCCTGGCCTTGTCGGATGATGAAATCGACTATCTGGTCGAAGCCTTCACCCGCGCACAGCGCAATCCCACCGACGTCGAACTGATGATGTTCGCGCAGGCCAACAGCGAACACTGCCGTCACAAGATTTTCAATGCCGACTGGACCATCGACGGCGAGAAGCAAACCAAGTCGCTGTTCGGCATGATCCGCAACACGCACGAGCTGCATCCAGAAGGCACCGTAGTCGCCTACAGCGATAATTCGTCCGTGATTGAAGGCGCCAACATCTCGCGCTTTTACCAGCGCGGCGCAGCCAAGGGCAACGTCTACGAAGCATCGGACGAATTGACCCACATCCTGATGAAGGTCGAGACGCACAATCACCCGACCGCGATCTCGCCATTCCCGGGCGCCTCCACCGGCGCCGGCGGTGAAATCCGCGACGAAGGCGCAACCGGCCGCGGCGCCAAGCCGAAGGCAGGCCTGACTGGCTTTACTGTTTCCAACCTGATGGTCACGCATGCCGTGCAGCCGTGGGAAAATGCCCGCGACGTCGCGCAAGCGCCGGCGCAGCGCGATGCACTGGCGCAGGCCGGCATCTACGGCAAGCCTGATCGCATCGCTTCGCCGCTGCAGATCATGATCGACGGTCCGCTCGGCGGCGCGGCGTTCAACAACGAATTCGGCCGTCCGAATCTGGGCGGCTATTTCCGCACCTACGAACAAAACGTCGGCGGCAACGTGCAGGGTTATCACAAGCCCATCATGATCGCCGGCGGTATCGGCAACATCAACGCCAAGCACACCAAGAAAAACGACTTGCCGGTCGGCAGCCTGCTGATCCAACTGGGCGGCCCGGGCATGCGTATCGGCATGGGCGGCAGCGCCGCGTCGTCGATGGCCACCGGCGCCAACACCGCCGACCTGGACTTCGACTCCGTGCAGCGCGGCAATCCGGAAATGGAACGCCGCGCACAGGAAGTCATCAACGCGTGCTGGACCATGGGCGACGACAATCCGATTTTGTCGATCCACGACGTCGGCGCCGGCGGCCTGTCGAACGCGTTCCCGGAAATCACCAACGACGCCAAGCGTGGCGCGATTTTCGACCTGCGCAAGATCCCGCTGGAAGAGAGCGGTCTGGCGCCGAAGGAAATCTGGAGCAATGAATCGCAAGAACGCTACGTCCTCGCGATCTCTCCTGAGCAACTGCCGCTGTTCCGCTACCTGTGCGAACGTGAGCGCTGCCTGTTCGCGGTGGTCGGCACCGCAACGGAAGAGCGCCAGCTGAAGCTGGTCGATCCGGAACAAAACAACAATCCGGTCGACATGCCGATGGACGTCTTGCTGGGCAAGCCGCCAAAGATGCATCGCGATGTCAAGCACGTTGCGGTCGAATTGCCGCCGGTCGATCTGACCGGCATGGATTTGGTCGAGGTATCGCACCGCGTGCTGCGTCTGCCGACCGTGGCCGACAAATCCTTCCTGATCACCATCGGCGACCGCAGCGTCGGCGCGATGACCGTGCGCGACCAGATGGTCGGTCCGTGGCAGGTGCCTGTTGCCGACTGCGCCGTCACCGCCATGAGCCTGGAAGGTTATCTGGGCGAAGCAATGGCAATGGGCGAGCGTACGCCGCTGGCCGTGATCGACGCCGCCGCTTCGGGCCGCATGGCTGTCGGCGAAGCGATCACCAACATCGCCGCCGCTGCGATTGAAAAAATTTCCGACATCAAGCTGTCGGCCAACTGGATGGCCGCTTGCGGTCAGCCTGGCCAGGATGCTGCGCTGTTCGACACCGTCAAGGCGATCGGTATGGAACTGTGCCCGGCGCTGGGTGTTTCGATCCCGGTCGGCAAGGACTCGCTGTCGATGCGCACAACCTGGAAAGACGACGGCGCCGCCAAGTCGGTCATGTCGCCGGTGTCGCTGATCGTGTCTTCGTTTGCGCCGGTGCAAGACGTGCGCCGCACGCTGACGCCGCAGATCCGCACCGACCTGGGCGACACCGTGCTGATCGCCATCGACCTCGGCCGCGGCAAGAACCGCATGGGCGCGTCCGCATTGACGCAGGTCATGCAACAGATCGGCAATGAAACGCCGGACGTCGACAGCGCTGAAGACCTCAAAGGCTTCTTCGCAGCGATCCAGCAACTGAACAAGGAAGGCCAACTGCTGGCTTACCATGACCGTTCGGACGGCGGCCTGTTCGCCACGCTGACGGAAATGGCGTTTGCCGGCCGCAGCGGTTTGTCGATCAATCTCGACATCCTGACGATGGAAGGCGAACACGCTTCCGACTGGGGCGATTCAAAGAACTGGGCGTCGCAAGTTGGTGAGCGCCGCAACGAAATGACACTGCGCGCCCTGTTCAACGAAGAACTCGGGGCGGTCATTCAGGTGCGCGCCGATCAGAAATCGGAAGTCATGAACGTGCTGCGCGCCTACAACCTGGGCGCCTGCAGCCACATCATCGGCAAGCCGAACAATCGCGACGTGATCGAGTTCATGCGCGACGCCAAGAACATCTACAGCCAGCCGCGCAGCGCGCTGCACCGCCTGTGGAGCGAAACCAGCTGGCGCATCGCGCGTCTGCGCGACAACCCGGCCTGTGCCGATGCCGAATACGAGCGCCTGCTGGATGCCGCCGATCCCGGCATGACGCCGAAGCTGACTTTCGATCCGCAGGAAGACATCGCCGCGCCATTCATCAACACCGGTGCGCGTCCGCGTGTGGCAATCCTGCGCGAGCAGGGCGTCAATTCGCATATCGAGACTGCCTATGTCATGCACAAGTCCGGCTTTGAGTCGGTCGACGTGCACATGAGCGACCTGATTGCCGGTCGCGCCAAGCTGGGCGACTTCACCGGCCTGATCGCCGTTGGCGGTTTCTCCTACGGCGACGTGCTGGGTGCCGGCGAGGGCTGGGCCAAGACGATTCTGTTCAACGCCCAACTGGCGGAGCAGTTCTCGCAGTTCTTTCAGCGTCAGGACACCTTCTCGCTGGGTATCTGCAACGGCTGCCAGATGATGAGCAACCTGAAGTCGATCATTCCTGGCGCGGAAGCCTGGCCGAAATTCACACGCAACAAGTCGGAGCAATTCGAAGCGCGTTTCGCCATGGTCGAGGTGCAGGATTCGCCGTCGATTTTCCTGCAAGGCATGGCCGGCACGCAAACACCGATCGCTGTGGCGCATGGTGAAGGCTTCGCTGACTTCTCGCTGACCGGCGACATCAACAAGGCGCTGGTAGCAATGCGCTTCGTCGACAACAAGGGCGCCGTGACGGAATCCTATCCGTACAATCCGAACGGTTCGCCGCAAGGCATCACCTCGGTGACGACACCGGACGGCCGCTTCAACGTGCTGATGCCGCATGCCGAACGCGTGTTCCGCACAGTGACGCAATCGTGGCATCCGGATGCCTGGGGCGAGGATTCGCCTTGGATGCGCATGTTCCGCAATGCGCGTAAATGGGTGGGCTAATCGGTATCGACTTATATTCGATTGCCGGCGCTACTTGAAAGGCACTTCATCTGGAGTGCCTTTTTTCTTATGGTTTGCCGCTTTGAACTGCTGCAATCAACTTACTGGCGGCCGGCACGTGTAAGTCGTTTTTACGCAGATGGAAAATGAGCAAGGGTAGATTGCCGCCGATGTCAGATGCTATCTGAAAATAAAAAACGCAGACTCCATTGAAGAAGTCTGCGTTGTCAGCGAATCAGCCGGAAGGCTGATTTTTTCAGATTTTCAGATTAGAAAATGTGGCGAATGCCAACCGACAGGCCGGTCACATTGTTCTTGCCGGCCAGTTCAGCTTGCGCTGCGTCTTTGGCCTTGTTGTAGTCGACAGTCGTATAGACCTGTGTGCGCTTGGACAACGCGTACTCAGCAACGCCAACCAGTGTGTAACGCTTGCCGCTGTCGCCGGCAACGCTGACATTCTTGCTCTTGTCATAGTATGCCGCGCCGGTCAGTGCCCATGCCGGGGTCAACTGATAGGTCGTACCGAAGAAATAACCATCGTCCTTGCGTTCCAGGCCGACGACGCCACCCTTGCTGGCCACGCTGTTTTCGAGGGCAAAGTAGGCCGAAGTCGTACCGGTGCTGTCCTTGATCTTGTAGTAACCACCGTACAGTTTGGCAGCGCCAATCACGTAGGAAACGCTCAGGTTGTAAGCAGTATCTTTATTGGAGTTGGTTGTCGAATCAACCGTTTGTTGATAACCGCCACCGAAAGACAGGTTGCCTGTCGTGTATTGCAGCGACGAGCTGACCTGGCTGCCCTTGCGCACGGAACCCGCCTGTTCGCCCATGGCCCAGCTCAGACCGGCCGAGAAGCCGCCGAATGTGCCGTAGTACTTGATCATGTTCGAGTTGCGAACCAATGTTGCACCGGCTGGCAACCAGGAGTTAGCAGCGTAGTTACCGACGGTCAGCGGATCAAAGTGATCGGCCATCAGGTCGAACAACGGTGTTTGCTGGCGGCCCAGGCTGATCTGGCCGTAGCTGTTGCTCAGGCCAACCCACGATTGACGGCTGAACAGCACGCCTGGTGTGGAAAAGCTACCCGTGTCCGAGTTGAAGCCGTTTTCCAGACGGAAGTTGGCCTTGAGACCGCCGCCGAGATCTTCTGTACCTTTGAAACCGATACGGCTGTTCGAGATCGCGCCGTTGTCCATCTTGAAGTTGCTGTTGCCGTTGGCGTTGTCGCTGCTGACATAGCGGATGCTGGTGTCGACGATGCCGTAGACGGTGACGCTGGATTGAGCAAAGGCGCTGCTGCTGGCGAGGCCGGCGATGACGAGTGCCAAAGAAGTTTTTTTCATGCATTTCTCCTGAAACTTGCTGTTTTTTATGGTCCGTGCGAAGACATGATCGCTATTGTGTAGCGCCTGTTTCAGCACCTTCATCGCCGCATGTGCTTTTGTATTTTTCGCTGTAATGCGGCGTTACCCGTATCGGGTAAGGCGAGAGAATATCAGGAGAATTTTCGGGTGAAAAAAGAATTAACTGACGAGTGTGCTATTTGTAGTTTTTCGGTAAATGCGTAAATTATTTGGTCATTAATATTGACCGAAATGCATATTTCGCGCAGGCGATCGAAAATTTTTTATATTTTTACGCATCGATCGTCTATTTTTGTACAAAACAAAAAAGTGATCGTCGAAATTAAAAAAACGCCCAAAACCGATGTCGGTGAAGGGCGTTTTCTCAGCTGACGGGACGCTGAAATTGCGTCCTGCCGGGTAGCTCGGATCCTGCTTCTTACTTACTGAACCTTGGCTTTCTTGCGCAGTTCTTCCTGATAGGCTTGCAGCTTCTTCTGTTGCAGCGCTTCAGCGATTTGCGGCTTCACTTCTTCCAGGGTCGGGACCTTGGCAGGGCGTGTATCTTCCAGCTTGATCACGTGGTAACCGAATTGGGTCTTCACTGGCGTTTCAGTGATTTCACCCTTCTTCAGTGCAACCATGGCATCCGAGAATGGCTTCACGAACGAAGCAGGCGTTGCCCAATCCAGATCGCCGCCGTTGGCTGCGGAACCGGTGTCCTTCGATTGCTTGGCCAGGTCTTCAAACTTGGTGCCGGCCTTCAGCTTGGCGATGATTGCCTTCGCGTCTTCTTCCTTGTCGACCAGAATGTGGCGAGCATGGTATTCCTTGTCGCCGGCTTGTGCCTTGAACTTGTCGTACTCAGCCTTGATGTCGGCGTCTGCAATCGGATGCTTCTTCAGGTAGTCGCCGATCAGGGCGCGGATAACGATGCCTTGGCGAGCCAGTTCCAGTTGGTTCTTGACGTCAGGGTTGTTGCTCAGACCTTGCTTGTCGGCCTCTTGCATCAGAATTTCGCGATTGATCAGCTCTTCTTTCACAGCGCCGCGCAATTGCGGGCTGTCAGGCTGACCTTGTGCTGTCATTTGCTTGACCATTGCATCGGCGCGCGAGGATGGGATGGCCTTGCCGTTAACAACGGCCAGATTTTGCGCCATGACTGGCAAAGCAGCAGTTGCAAACAGCAGTACCAGCAAACGAGCAGGTTTGAATGTCATTATTGAATCCTAAAAAATGGAGGTAATAAATCGAGGAAATGAAAGATATAGAGGGGGGATAGTCTTGTTAGTTCGCTATTTCAGATGGTGCGATGGCGGTGATCGCCAGTGCGTGTATATCCTTGTGCATCATATCAGCCAGACAATCATACACCAGCCGATGGCGAATTAAACGATTTTTACCCTCAAAAGCGCTTGAAATCAGGCGGACGCGGTAGTGGCCTCCACCCGATGCCGCGCCTGCATGGCCGGCATGCAAGGCAGACTCGTCTTCGACTTGACACTCGCTCGGTGAGAAAGTTGCGAGCAAGCGTTCGCGGATGACATCGTGGCGTTCGCTCATTCCGCGTCTTTCATGTACTTCGACAGGAACAGGCTCTGCGCAATGATGAAGGCAAACATCAGCCCCATGGTGCCGAACATCTTGAAGTTGACCCAGGTATCAATGGCGTAGTTGAAGGCCACATAGAGATTGAGCAGGCCCATCACGACGAAAAAGATCGACCACGCCACATTCAGTTTGCCCCACACCGGTTCAGGCAGGGAAACTTGCTTTTCCATCATCACGCGGATCAGATTCTTTTTGACAAAAACCTGACTGATGATCAAGGCAGCGGCGAAGCACCAGTAGAGGATGGTCGGCTTCCACTTGATGAAGGTATCGTCGCGGAAATAGATCGTTGCACCGCCAAACACCACGATGATGGCCAGCGACACCCACAGCATGCCGTCGACCTTCTTGCGGCGCGCCAGCAGGTAGCCTATCTGCGCCAGCGAGGCGACGATGGCGACCGCCGTCGCCAGCAGAATCGGCGCCAGGGTGGTCGTCACGGCGCCGCCGGACATGAAGCCCGACAGATACTGCGACACCAGGCCCTGGGCGGCATCGGTATGACCTTCACCCCATTTGAAAACGCCGAAAAAGAGGATGACGGGAAAGAGGTCAAACAAAAACTTCATGAGTTAGGTCTTCTTAAAAGATTGCACGAATGATCTGCCGCAATCAGGTTATCAGGTCGCCGGGTCAAACCGCAACGAAGCGGAATTGATGCAGTAGCGCAAGCCTGTCGGCGGCGGACCGTCGGGAAAAACGTGACCGAGATGCGCGTCGCAGACGTTGCAGACGATTTCGGTACGAATCATGCCATAACTTTTGTCCACGATCTCGCGGACGTTCGCAGGATCAAGCGCTTCGAAATAGCTGGGCCAGCCGCAGCCGGAGTCAAATTTTGTGTCCGACGCAAACAGCGGCGTGTTGCAGCACACGCAGGTATAGATGCCAGCTTCGTGATGATCCCAGAATTTACCCGTGAAGGCACGCTCGGTGGCCGCATGGCGAGTTACCTGATATTCCATTGCATCCAGTTGGGCACGCCATTCGGCGTCGGTTTTTTGGACTTTGGCAGTCATGCTGATGCTCCGTGGTAAGAGTGGAAGAAGAATGTAAAAAATTGTTGGATGCAGATTAATCGCATCGATTGGTCATATGGATTAGTCGCACAACGACGCCGGATCTTACGCTGCCGCCGTCGCTGGTGCTGCCGATCCTTACGAAGAGCAGCTCACTTCCAGATGGCTGGCCCAGTCCGGCGGCAGGTCGGCGTACTTGTCATGCTCAGGCTGCTCGTCAAAAGGCCGGCGCAGGATTTCCTGCAGTCTGGCGATTTCAGAGAAGTCCTTGTTCTGCGCCTTGTCGATGGCGACTTGCGCCAGATAATTCCGTAGCACGTATTTGGGGTTGCTTGCGTCCATTGCAAGTTTCCTTGGTGCATCCTGGCTGTTTTCCTGGCGCAGACGCGCACGGTATTGCCCGGCCCAGGCGTCAAAAGCCGGCCGCTCGATGAACAGATCGCGCAATGGCTCATCGCCGGCGTTGCTGTCGGCCTGCACATCGCTCAGGCGGCGGAAGAACAGCGTGAAATCGACATGGCCGGCTTGCAGGATGGCAAACATGGCTTCAAACAGTTTCTCGTCGTCCGGCTGATGTGTCGCGAGTCCCAGCTTGGCGTGCAGCAGGGCGTCGTTCTTGGCGGCGAATTGCGCCTCGTATTGCGACAGCGCAGCTTCGGTGTCTTCCACACTGCCGATCAGCGGGAGCAGCGCCTGGCCCAGGGCAAAACAATTCCACTGGCCGATGCGCGGCTGCATCTGATACGAATAGCGGCCTTGCTGGTCGGTATGGTTGCAGATGTGGCGCGCGTCGAAGGCTTCCATGAAGCCGAACGGACCGTAGTCCAAGGTCAGGCCGAGGATGGACATGTTGTCGGTGTTCATCACGCCGTGCATGAAGCCGACCGCCTGCCATTGCGCCATCAGATGAGCGGTGCGGCGTGTGACTTCCGCCAGCAGCTCGCGATAAGGATTTTCGGCACCGAGAAATTCAGGATAAAAATTGGCGATGACATTGTCGGCCAGCAGCTTCAGTTCATCGTGGCGCTTGTTGTAATACCAATGCTCAAACGAGCCGAAACGGATGAAGCTGGGCGACATGCGCGTCACGACCGCAGTGGTCTCCATGGTCTCCCGCAGGACTTGCTGGTCCGATCCGGTCACGCACAGCGCGCGCGTGGTCGGAATGCCCAGACCGGCCATCGCCTCGGAGCACAGGAATTCACGAATCGAGGAGCGCAGCACGGCGCGGCCGTCGCCCATGCGCGAATAGGGGGTCTGCCCGGCACCCTTGAGCTGCAATTCCATCCGGCCGCCATCGCGCGCCGGCAGATCGCCGAGCAGAATGGCGCGACCGTCGCCGAGCTGGCCGGCCCAGACGCCGAACTGATGGCCGGAATACACTGCCGCCAGCGGTTTGGAGTCGCGCGCAATGGTGTTGCCGGTGAATACTTCAACAAAGCTGTCGCTATTCGCCGTCGCCGGATCGAGACCGATCAACGCTGCCGCATCGGCGCTGACGCCAACCAGATAGGGCGCGCGCAAAGGTGTCGGCTGCAAGTGCGTGTAGAACGCCGGCGGCAGTTCGGCAAACGCATTGCCGAATGGAAGCAGCGTTGCGGTATCGTTGCTGCTGGTGTCGGCGGCGGGCGGCAGGGAAGGAGAATTCATGAAGAGACGTTGTACAGGACGGCTGAAAGCGCCATTTTGACAGAGAAGCGGCTATCCCATAGGATCGGGCGATAAATCACAATAAGGAATCCATGAAAGCAGACAAGCAAGTTCACCGCGCAACACTGGCAAACATGGCAATCGCGTTGGCTGCGATTTGCGCGATGACGAATGCCGGCGCCGCAGAAAGTGCGCCGCCGGTTATTGCATCAGCTTTGCCCGCCTATGCCCCGGTCAAGGAAAAGATCTGCACCGACTGCAAGATATCCGTACCACCCGAGATGATCCCGCGCCGGGGTGTGGTGCTGTCCAACGGCAGTTTCTCGGCGCCGGTCGGTTATTGGGAAATGGTCGACATCGATCAGCGCAAGATGACACGCTTCATCACCCAGCTCAATGCAGAGACTCACAAGCTCGCGGTGGTGCAAAGCCACACCGTGCCTTTGAGCGATGACGATGTCGCTGCACTGATCGGCCTTGCCAACGCGGTATGGCGCCTTCCTGGCAAACTGCCTGCAACGTCGGCAAACGACGTCGTCTGGGGCGTGGATTTGTTCGACGGCGCGGTCAGCAGAAAGGAGTATGGAGTCGGCCAGGTGCAAGGCGATGGCGCCAACCTGAAGGCGGCGCTGGAACAGATCTGGCAGCGTATGGCGCGCTAAATCATTTCGCTCTTTGTTTTGCTGACAGTCGAAATTTGACGGAGTTTTCCACTTAATGCACATCCCCGTCATTATCCGGTCACATGGCGGCGCTACTTTGCTGTGCAAGAAGGTTTGCAGAGCAGCGCGTCGCAGGTTTCTGATCATCGGATGGCATCGGATAGGAGATGTGTATGCAAAATGCTGTAGCGTTTGCCGACAACGACGTTGTCGTGATTGCATGGAGTTACGGCCGTAAGCTGCCTGGATGCATGGGCTTTGCGGTGTACCGCATCGATGCCAAGGGCACGGAATCGGCACTGCCTTCGATGGCCGTGTTTCCCGGTACCAAGCGGGTGCCTGCACAGACCACCGCACAGTTCCCGATTCAAAAGTTCTACTGGAAAGATCCCTATGCCCGCCTGATCGCGGGCAAAGGAAATCGCAGCTTCCGTTACAAGATCGTACCGCTGGAAGGCAAGCCGGGAAGCCTGGCACCGATGCGCCTCGGCTTTGCCATCTCCAATGAAGTCACGCTGAGCCCGCAGGTCGGGCCGGACTTGCAGGCCTACTTCAATCGCGGCCTGATTTCGACGCAACGCGTCTCGCGCGCCCTGGACGGACATCCCGACAAGGAAAGCCTGCTGAACATGGTGACGCAGCCGGACAACGCCATGCGCAAGAGTCTGGCGGGCGACATGATCGCCGCCTTGCTGGATTTTGTGGCGCGCGTGGGTAAGGACAAGGGCGGAAGTCTGTACGCAGCCTTGTACGAACTCGGCGACGACGAACTGATCAGCGCGCTGGAGAAAGCCGGCAAAAAGCTGCATCTGATACTGTCCAATCCCAAGGCCGGCGACCAGCAAAGCGCCAGCGGCATCACTGATGGCAACGACGCCTCGCGCAAGCGTCTGCGCAAGACGGCGGGCACCTTGATCGATCGCATGGTGCCGTCCAATCACATTGCGCATAACAAGTTTCTGGTCTATGTGGATGCCAAGGGTAAGCCGCAAGCGGTACTGTTCGGCTCGACCAACTGGACGTCGACCGGTCTGTGTACGCAGACCAACAACACTATCGTCTCCGACGATGCCGCATTGGCAAAACGCTATCTCGACTACTGGAACCAGCTCGCTGCCGATACCGAAGCCGCGGGCGGCAACGCCAAGGCCTTGCAGGGTGCAAAGCTGCGCGCCTGGGACGCCAAGCCGAAAGTGATCAAGCAAGCAGACAGTTCAACCGTGACCAGTTGGTTTTCTCCGAATACGCCCAAAGCGCGCGGACGTTCGCGAGCCGATGAAGTACGTCCGCCGGATATGGAGGAGGTGGCTGCCCTGATTGCCGGCGCACAGCATGCAGTATTGTTTCTGGCGTTTTATCCGGGCACGCCCAGCATCGTCAATTGGGTGGCGGAAGCGCAGAAGGCCAACAAGGATTTGTTCGTACGCGGCTGCGTGACCAACCCCTCAACGGCCGCAGGCTTCCTCTATGAGCTGCAGGGGACCGAGCCGCCCAAACGCAAGAAGGACGATCCACCGGGTAAACAGGATCCGCGCGTGATCTCGGCCAAAGCCCTGACCGCAGTGGTGCCCGCCGGCTGGCAGAAAGAGATCCTGTCCGCCGGTTTCGCCGTCACGCACGACAAGATCGTGGTCATCGATCCGTTCTCTGAAAACTGTGTCGTCGTCACAGGCAGCCACAACCTCGGCTACAAGGCGTCTTACGACAACGACGACAACCTGGCCATTTTCAAAGGACAGCAAGCACTGGCGCAGGCTTATGCGACGCACGTTCTGGATATCTACGATCACTTCTCATGGCGCTGGATGGTGCAGGAAAAAGGACAGAAGGCAGCCGATACCATGCTGAGCATCAAGCCCGACGAGTGGCAGAGCAAATACTTCGGCGACAAGGGAGAAATCCGTTCGGCACAGTTGCGGTTCTGGCTGGGGGCCGTACCGGTTACGCGCTAGGAAGATGTAGAGGGGAGAAGGGAAATTGCGCCCGGCTGAAGCGCCGGGCGCAAGAAAAGAACTTACTTGTTGACCAGCTTGGCCGGTACCGCCAGCGTCAGCAGCCCGCCGAGTAACAGCGACCCTGCCAGCACGTACATGCCCATGTTGGTGCTTTGGGTAGCGTCCTTCAGCCAGCCCACCAGATACGGGCTGACGAAACCTGCCAGATTACCCAGCGAGTTGATCAGCGCAATGCCGGCTGCCGCAGCCGTACCGCTCAGGAAAGCCGTAGGCAGGCTCCAGAACAGCGGCAGCGTGGTCAGGATACCGACCGCAGCCAGTGTCAGCGAAGCCATTGCCAGCAGCGTGTTGTGGTCATACACGGTGCTGAACAGCAGACCCACGCAACCCAGGAAAGCCGGGATCGCAACGTGCCAGCGACGCTCGCGTTGCTGGTCGGCGCTGCGACCGATCATGATCATCGCTATGGCAGCGATCGCATAAGGAATCGCTGTCAGCAAGCCGATGTTGAGCGGATCGCTCACGCCGGTGGTTTTGATGATGGTCGGCAGCCAGAAGCTGACGCCATACAAGCCCATCACGAAGCAGAAATAGATGATCGCGCTCAGCCATACCTTGCCGTCGGCGAACATCTGGCCCAGCGAGACTTCGGTCTTGTCGGCCTGTTCTTGCGCAATCTGCGATTCCAGCAGACGCTTTTCATCTTCGGTCAGCCAATGTGCGTCGCGGATGCGGTCCTTCAGATAGAAGATCACGACCACGCCCAGCACCAGCGAAGGAATCGCTTCCAGGATGAACATCCATTGCCAGCCGGCCAGTCCGTGCACACCTGGGAAGGCATGCATGATCCAGCCTGACAATGGACCGCCGATCACGCCCGAAATCGCAATACCGGTCATGAACAGCGCCGTGATCTTGCCGCGGCGATGCGACGGATACCAGTAAGTCAGATACAGGATCACGCCAGGGAAGAAGCCGGCTTCAGCCACACCCAGCAAGAAGCGCATGACATAGAACATTTCAGGCGTCGTCACGAAAATCATCGCGCCGGAAATGATGCCCCACGTGATCATGATGCGGGCGATCCAGAGCCGGGCGCCCACCTTGTGCAGGATGATGTTGCTGGGGACTTCGAAAATGAAATAACCGATAAAGAAAATACCGGCGCCGAGACCGTAGACGGTTTCGCTGAACTTCAGGTCCTGCAGCATCTGCAGCTTGGCGAAGCCGACATTGACGCGGTCCAGGTAGGACGCGACATAGCAGAGGAACAGCAGGGGAAGCAGACGCCACGTGACCTTGGAAAAAGTCGCTTCTTCAAACGATACATTGTTGCCGGGCGACGCGGCAATGCCTTGTGCTGGGGTATACGACATGTCTCACTCCATACGTATTAAAAATGGATCAGCCTTGTTGTTATGAAAAGCCAGTCTCTTCGGATTGGCTTTATTTAAGTACTGATTGCTTTACTGATAGTTCTTGTTTTTTATTGCAGCGTGATTATAAGCACAAATTTTGCGGATTTATCGTAAAGCGGCACATCGCTGACAAAACGCTGACAGGGGAACTGTCAGCGTCATTACTTCCCGGCTCGTCGCAGGTTTTTAACTTACACGCAGCGGCCGCCATCCACTTCCAGACAAGCGCCGGTGATGAACGATGCTTCGTCCGAACCCAGATACAGGCAGGCGTTGGCGATATCGTCCGGCGTCGAGAAGCGGCCCAGTGGAATCGTGGCGGTAAACTTTTTACGGTTTTCCGGAGTGTCCGGCACACCCATGAATTCAGTCAGCAAGCCGGTTGCAGAGATCACCGGATTGACGCAGTTGACGCGGATGTTGTCCGGGCCGAGTTCTGCCGCCATCGATTTGCTGGTGGTAATGACCGCGCCCTTGCTGCCGTTGTACCAGGTCAGGCCCGGACGCGGACGGATGCCTGCGGTCGAGGCGATGTTGATGAAGGCGCCGCCGCCGACCTTGCGGAAGTAGGGCACGAAGGTCTTCGCGCTCAGGAAGATGCTCTTGACGTTGATCGCGTAGATGCGCTCGAACTCGTCTTCTTCCACTTCCAGCATCGGACGATTGCGGTGCGTGGTGCCGGCGTTGTTGACGACAATATGCAAGCCGCCGAAAGCATCCAGCGCGGCTGCCAGCATGGCGGCCATGTCGGCATTCTTGGATACGTCGGACCTGATGAAGCGCGCCTGGCCGCCCGCTGCGACGATCTCGTCGGCGACACGCTTGCCGGCTGCTTCATTGATGTCCGCCACCAGCACGCGCGCGCCTTCGCGGGCATAGCTCTTGGCGATGCCTTCGCCGAATCCCGAACCTGCGCCGGTCACGATGGCTACTTTGTCTTTCAATCGCATGTCTTCTCCTTGATGTGTTGTAGGTATGTTGCTTGGTTCTGTTTAGTCGTGCTTGATGGCAATCGTCTTCAGCACGGTGAAGCCATACAGCGCCTCGAAACCCTTTTCACGGCCGTGGCCGCTGGCTTTGACGCCGCCGAACGGCAATTCCACGCCGCCGCCTGCGCCATAGTTGTTGATGAAGACCTGTCCGCTGCGGATGGCCCGCGCCAGACGCATCTGGCGTCCGCCGTCGCGTGTCCAGACGCTGGCAACCAGGCCGAAATCGGTGCCGTTGGCCAGACGAATGGCATCGGCTTCGTCTTCAAACGGCATTGCCGCCAGCACCGGTCCAAAAACTTCTTCCTGTGCCAGGCGATGCTGAAACGGTACGTCGCGCAGCAAGGTAGGCGCCTGATAAAAACCGCCGGCAGGCGCACCATCAGCGATGCGACCTTGTGCGACCACCGGGATTTTGCTGTCGGCCGCTTCGCGCAGGAAACCGGCGACGCGTTCTTGCTGCGTCTTGCGGATTAGCGGGCCGCAGTCGAGGTCCATGGCGGCCGAGCCGACACGCAGTTTGCCGAAGGCGGCGCCGACGCGTTCGAGGACTTGTTCATAGGCGCTGCGCTGCACCAGCAGACGGCTGCCGGCGGAGCAGGTCTGACCCGAGTTCTGCACGATGGCATTGACGATCACCGGCAGCATGGCGTCGAAATCCGCATCGGCGAACACCACTTGGGGCGACTTGCCGCCCAGCTCCAGCGTGACCGGCGTGTGATGTTCGGCCGCCGCGCGCACCACGATCTTGCCGACGTTGGGCGAGCCGGTGAACGACACGTGATCGACGTCGTGATGCTTGACCAGCAGGTCGCCTGCTTCATGGCCGTAGCCGGTGACAATGTTGAGCACGCCTTCGGGGAAGCCGACTTCGGCCGCCAGTTCCGCCACGCGCAGGAGCGACAGGCAGGCGTCTTCGGCGGGTTTGACCACGCAGGTATTGCCCGCCGCCAGCGCACCGCCGACGCAGCGGCCGAAGATCTGCATCGGATAATTCCATGGCACGATATGAGCGGTGACGCCATGCGGTTCGCGCAAGGTCAGTACGGTATAGCCGGTCTGGTAGGGAATGGTTTCGCCGTGCAGCTTGTCGGCTGCACCGGCATAGAACTCGAAGTAGCGCACGATGGCGGCGGCGTCGGCGCGGGCCTGCTTGAAGGGTTTGCCGCAGTCGCGGGCTTCCAGTTGGGCCAGCTCTTCCTGATGCTCCGCCAGTTTTTGCGACAGCTTCATCATCAGGCGGCTGCGGTCGGCGGCGCTGGTGCGGCTCCAGACATTGTCGTAAGCCTTGCGCGCAGCTTGTACGGCAGCATCGATATCGGCGGCATTGCCGCGCGCCAGCGATTCGAACACCTGGCCGTCGGACGGATCGGTGACGGGAATGCTGTCGCCGGATGACGGCGCGGTCCAACGGTTGTTGATGAAGTGCTGTTTCATGATTCGGAAGATCCTCTCTTTGAAAACATAACCGGACGTAATGGAAGGTATGACTACATGGCAATCGACATGCCGCCGTCTACATAGAGAACATGGCCATTGACGTAGGAAGCGGCGTTGGAAGCGAGAAAAACGGCGGCGCCGGCAATTTCAGCCGGCTGCGCCCAGCGTCCCAGCGGCGTGCGCGTGGCGAAGTGGGCGTTGATTTTTGGATCGGCGATGGAGGCAGCATTGGCTTGCGTCGCCACGCCGCCCGGTGCGATGGCGTTGCTGGTGATGCCCAGCGGACCGTATTCAGCGGCGAGAGCGCGCATCATGCCGGTCAGGCCGGCCTTGGCGCCGGTGTAGACGGCATCGCCCGAGCGCGCGATCTGACCAGCAATCGAGGTGACGGTAATCAGACGGCCGCTCTTGTTGGGTACCATCAGGCGCGCAGCTTCGCGCGACAGCGTGTAACCGGCGATCAGGTTGGTTTCCAGCATGGCGTGGATCTCGTCATCGCTGAACTCCAGCAAGGGTTTGCGATTGCGCACGCCGGCGTTGTTGACGAGGACGTCGAGGCGACCGTGTTCTGCCGCAATCTGCGCGAAGGCAGCCTTGACGGCGGCTTTGTCGGTCACGTCGAAGGCGAGGGCGCTGGCGGACAGGCCTTGTGCGGTCAGATTTTGCACTGCGCTTGCCAAGGTGTCTGAGTTGCGGCCGTTAAGGATCACGTGCGCGCCGCTGCCTGCCAGTGCGCGAGCAATTTCCAGTCCGATATCGCGCGCGGCGCCGGTGACGAGGGCAATCTTTCCGTTCAGAGAAAACTGCTGCAGATACGATTGAGCAGGCAGGGTATTCAGATTGTGCGGCTGGTTCATGGTTGGCTTCGATAAACAATGGACGGCAGAAGATATCACCGTCGCTGCCATCGGGCCGGACCGTTTGTCTCCTGTCGTTTTTGTTTGATGGACAATGGTCGGAAAGCCCGCCACCGTCTCGCTTGGCTTTCAATGTATGTTGCAGATCAAAAGATGTCAACTGATATTACTACTTGACTGGCGGCGTGGTCAGGCTTGAGAGGGGCATAAGGCCGACTTATGGCAGGCGTGGAAATCGGCTACCATGCGCAGTAATTACAAAATTTGATGACAGAATTCGACAGGAGACACGCCATGCCGAAATCAGAAAGCCAGCAAGACCGCAATCCAGATGCAAAAGTCGTGAGTATTCGGACCTCTGCGCTGCCGCGTGCCACACAACTTTCCACCGATGCCCTTGCGCTGGCCGCTGCCGGGCTGGGACCGGTGCGTCAGGAGCGCTTTGCCGAGCGCGTCTACGAGAATCTGTTCCACGCCATCGTCGAAGGCAAGATCGGCGTCGGCAGCCGTCTGCCTTCCGAGAACGATCTGGCGACACTGTTCGACGTGTCGCGCCCCATTGTGCGGCAGGCGCTGGACCGTCTGCGCGAGGACCAGCTGGTGGAGTCGCGGCGCGGCTCCGGCACCTACGTCATGGACAAGCCCGAGCTGGCCGGCAAGCCTGCCAATGCCGAGCCGTCTGAACGTATCGGCCACATCATGAACGGCCTGGAGTTGCGCATGGTGATCGAACCGGAATGCGCCTACATGGCGGCCCTGCGCCGCAGTACCGCCGACCTGACGCGTATGGACGAGCTGTTGACGGGCTTTGAAGAGGCCAATGCCGTCGGCGGTATCGCTCACCATTTTGATTTCGCCTTCCACGAGGCGATTGCTACTGCCACCGCCAATTTGCGCTTCGTGCAGGTACTCAAAACACTGGAATATGACGTCAGCCATGCGGTCAACATGCTGCGCCATCTGATGCACATCCAGCCGTGGAAGCGCACGCAGGACGCGATGGACGAGCATCGCAATATCTTTGAACTGATCAAGCGGCAGGACGCCGAGGGCGCCCGGCGCGCCATGCGCGGGCATATCGAGAACGCGCGCAGCCGCATGTTCAACAGCCGGCCCGGTTTGTAAATTCTTTCCTGTAAATTCAGATAACAACTTAAGACTGCGAAACAACCTGCATGGAATTGCGCCAACTCAGATATTTTGTCGCCATCGTCGATCACGGATCGCTCTCTCGTGCCGCACGTGTACTGCACATTGCACAGCCGGCGCTGACGCAGCAGATCCGTCAGCTGGAAGAGGAGCTGGAAGCACAACTGCTGCATCGTTCCGCGCAAGGCGTGATCGCGACCGATGCCGGCAAAACCTTTTACGAACATGCGCAAGCCATCCTGAAGCAAGTCACCGACGCCAAGTCGGCGGTTGCGCAATCCAATGACAAACCTTCAGGCACGGTGGCGCTGGGCATTCCGCAAAGCGTCTCCGGTGCGCTGGCCTTGCCGCTGCTGACGGCGATTCGCGCCACCTATCCGGAAATCACCTTGCTGCTCACCGAAGAGCTGACCGGCAACCTGATCGTCCAGCTCAAGTCGGGTCGGATCAATCTGGCGGTGCTGTTCGACGACGGCCAGCTGTCGCCGTTTGCCAGCACGCCGATGGTGGAAGAAGAGATGATGTACATCACGCGCGCCGATTCACAGTACGGTGTCAAAGAAGGAAAAGGCAAGAGCAAGTCAGTCACGCTGGCTAAGGCCATCAAGGCACCGCTGATCCTGCCGGGCTTGCAGCACGGCGTGCGGCCGCGCATCGAAAACGTGGTGCGCTCGCACGGCATGTCGCTGGAGAACGTGATCGAGATCAATTCGGTGGCGATCCTGAAGTCGGCGATCCTGGCTGACATCGGCGCGACCATCCTGCCGGTGGCGCCCTTGCTGTCCGAGATCGAGCGCGGCGACATGATCGCGCATCCGATCAGCGGCGAACGCATGGTGCGTACGCTGGCCTTGTGCGCATCGAAGAATATTCCGCTGACAAACGCGGCGGCGGCCGTGGAACGGCTGGTGCTGGACGTGACGGATGACTTGTGCCGCAAGGGCAAATGGTTGCATGCAGAAGCGTTGGCGCGGGAATGACTCGTCTGGCAAAAGCTACCGTCGTCCCAGCGAACGCTGGGCCCCAGTGCCGTGAATACGGTCAATACGACACTGGGTCCTGACTTTCGTCAGGACGACGGTATTTTCAGTGGTGCGCTGCGTTAGGACTCGTTGCGTCAGTTCTTGTCGATCGCAGGATCCGGCAACGCCGTGCCGTCAAACAGGGCGCTCACCACGCGTTCGCCCAGACCCAATCCTACGCTCATGCCGATACCGGTATGCATCAACACCACGGTGGTCTTGTCATCGATCTTCGTTGCCGAGAACGGTCCCGGTCCTTTGCTGCCGTACACGCCTTGCCAGCGTTCCAGCACATTCAGTTTCACGCCCAGCGTATCTTCCGCCAGACCGATCATCAGGCTGTCGATTTCTTCGTTGTTGAATGGCGGCGCGTCGACGCCATAGTAGTGCGAGTCGCCGATGATCAGTTCCTGATAGGGCGTCGGGCTGACCAGCAGATGAATGCCGTGGCGGTTCAGCACCGGATACTTCGTTTCGATTTCCGCATTTACGCCTGCTGCGCTCGGCAGATCGGAGAACGCGCCGTAATGCGTGCACGACAGACCGGTCAGCATGGCGTGAGTCAGCGGGAAGCGCTCCTGCGGCGCCGCGCGCAGCATTTGCAGGCGGCATACCTTGAGATTCAATTCGCCCAGCTTGTCGGCAAACAGCGTCTGGTAGTCGTGGCCGGAACAGACGATGGTGCGCTCGGCCCTGAATTCGCCTATGGTTGTCGACAGATAGCCGTCACGGGCTTCCTTGACCAGGGTATTGAAATGGAATTGCACTCCTTGCGATTGCAGATAGCAGACCAGCGCCGGTATCGCTTCGCGCGAGTACAGCTGCAAATCCTGCGTGCCGTGCAGGGCGGAGCGATGATGGCGGAAACGGCCGCCATACAGCGCTTCGAGTTGCGGCCCTTCCAATAGAGAGGCGTCGTAGCCGTGCTGGCGCGCGCGCACGATCATGAATTCTTCCAGCACCGCATGCTCGGCTGCGGTACGCGCAAACAGCAAAGTGCCGGCTTCACGCGCGCTGAAGTTGGCGCGCTGCGCCAGATGCAGCCACAGCTCGCGGCTTTGCTTGGCCAGGCCGAGCATGATGCCCGGCGGCTGGCCGGTGACCAGGCCCATGCCGAAGTTACGGATCGATGCACCGATCGGCGTCGAGCTGCGTTCGAATACGACGACGCGCAGGCCGCGTTTTACCGCTGCGAAAGCATGCGCCAATCCGAGCATGCCCGAGCCGACGACGGCGACGTCAATATGATCCTTGTTGGTGTTGCCCATCTGATTTCCTCAATGCACTTACTGTTATCTGTTCGGTTGCTAGCGTGTTTTCATGAGCGCTCTCGTGGACAGATATGCAGGAGAGCGTTCATGAAAACAGTTGAGAGATGAAGCAGGCGAATCCGCCGTCCTGCTTCATCTCTTTTGATTCAACTAGTACAAGTTACAGCGGCGGATTACTTCTTTTCAGCCTTGCTTTCGTAACGCTTGCTCCACTCGGTCAGAATGCGATCGCGATTGGTGCTGGTCCAGACGAAGTCGTTCTTGGTCAGGCGCTTTTCGTAGTCGGCCGGCAGCAGTGGATCAGGCTTGGCGATGCCGGGAACGGCCAGAACGGCGAAGTTCTTTTCGTATTGCATCATGGCGTCCTTGCTGGCGGAGAAGTCAGCCAGGCGTTTGGCGGCGTCCAGGTTCTTGGTGCCCTTGACGATGGCTGTCGCTTCCAGATCCCAGCCCAGGCCTTCCGACGGCAGGATGATGTCGATCGGAGCACCTTCCTTCTTGGTCTTCACAGCGCGGTATTCAAACGCGATGCCGATCGGGAATTCGCCGGTGGCAGCTTGTTTGCATGGCTTGGAGCCCGAGTGAGTGTACTGGCCGATATTCTTGTGCAGCGCGTCCATATAGGCCCATGCCTTGTCTTCACCCATCATCTGGATCCATGCAGTGACGTCCAGGTAGCCGGTGCCGGAAGAAGCTGGATGCGGCATCACGATCTTGCCTGCGTAGACCGGCTTGGTCAGGTCAGCCCACGATGTCGGTTTCGGCAGACCTTGCTTTTGTGCTTCGACAGTGTTGAAGCAGATAGCCGAACCCCAGACGTCCATACCGACCCATGCCGGTGGATTGGCGGGGCTGCGGTACTTGGCTTCGATGTTGGCCAGGTTCTTTGGCGCGTAAGGCGTCAGCATGCCTTCCTTGTCCAGAATCGCCAGGCTGGAAGCCGCCAGACCCCAGATCACGTCCGCCTTCGGATTGGCCTTTTCAGCCAGCAGCTTGGCAGTGACGATACCGGTGGAATCGCGCACCCATTTGATTTCGATGTCCGGATTGCTCTTTTCGAACTCGGCCTGATAAGCCTTGATCTGATCGGCTTCCAGCGCAGTGTAGACAGTCAGTGTGGTCGCTGCATGCGCGGACAGCAGAGCGCCTGCACCCAGAACGGAAGCAAGCAGTTTAAGAATGTTTGTAGGTTTCATGGTTGCTTTCTTGTGGTTAAAAAGTGATACGACGAACGACGAAATCAGTACTTCCTTAATGTCTTTTGCCGGCAGTACGCCAGGCCTGTGCGCGGCGCACCCAGTAACCGAGACCCCAGTGCATCAGCAGGGATACCGCAATCGAGGTCAGCAGAATCAGCGTCGACATGGCGGCGGCAGGCCCGACATCGCCGGCGTCGTCCATGTTCAGCACGGCAATCGCCGCCAGCACGGTGTTCGGGCTGTAGAGAAAGATCACCGCCGACACTGTCGTCATCGACGACACGAACAGATAGCGGAAAATCTCCAGCACGGCCGGCAGGCACAGCGGTACGGTGATGCGCAGGTAAGTACGCAGCAGCGGCACCTTGAGCGAGGCCGAGGCGGCTTCAAATTCGGGATCGATCTGCTTCAGCGCCGTGACGGCGGTCAGATGCGCCGTGGTGTAGAAGTGCATCACCGAGCACAGCACCAGGATCGTCATGCTGCCGTAGAGGAAATTCAACGGATTGGCCGGATGGTTGAAGAAGAACACGAAGCCCAGTCCCAGCACCAGTCCCGGCACCGCCATCGGCAAGAAAGCCAGGAAGCGCAGCGAGGTATCCAGCACACGGTTCGAGCGTGTCTTTTCCATCAGCCAGGCGCCGGTGAAGATGACCGCCGTACCGGCGATACTGGTGCCGATGGCCAGACGCAGGCTGTTCCAGTAGGCCAGCCAGCCGCCGCCGTCCATGTTGTCGAAGTCGTAGTGCATCAGCGTCAGCTTGAGGTTGTACGGCCACAGCTTGACCAGCGAAGCGCCGATGGCAACGGCAATCATCAACAGCAGCGCGCCGCTGATCGCCATCAGGATCAAGGTGTAGACACTGTCGCGACGCCATTGACGGCGTGGCACCAGGACCTCTGCACGGCTGCTCATTTGTGCGCGCTGGCGCTTTTGCAGCCAGCCGTCGATGAAGAAGGTCAGCAGCGCAGGAATCAGCAGCAGCAAGCCGATCAGCGCGCCGCGGTCGAACTGCTGCTGACCGACCACCGCCTTGTAGGCTTCCACCGCCAGCACGCTGAACGCGCCGCCGACGATTTTCGGCACGCCGAAGTCGGTGATGGTCAGCGTGAAGACCAGGCAGAAGGCGCCGAAGATACCGTAGCGCGTGGCCGGCAAGGTTACAGTGCGGAAGGTCTTCCAGCTGTTGGCGCCCATTGCGGATGCGGCGTCATACAGGCGCGCATCGGCCAGCGACAGCGCCGACAGCAGAATCATCAAGGCATGCGGGAAGGTGTAGAAGGCTTCGCCCAGCAAGATGCCCCAGAAACCGTAGATGCTGCCGTTCATCCATTCCTTGAACAGTCCCTGATTGCCGAACAGGTAGATCAGCGCAATGCCGGGCAGTAGCGAGGGAGCCAGCAGCGGCAGCAGGGCGATCGCGCGCCACAGGCCCTTGAACGGCGCCAGTGTGCGCTGCAGGCCGTAAGCGAACAGATAGGCCAGCGGTACTACCACCAAGGCCGTCGCGGCGGACACGCCGACGCTGCGCGCCACCATGGGGAAGAAGTTGGGATTGGCGACCAGCTTGCTCCACGGCGCCATGCCGGCCCAGACGCCGCCCTGATCGAACAAGGCTTGCCCCAGTACGGCCACCAGCGGCATCGCCAGGGCGAGCAGCAACAGCACCAGCAGAAAATACTTCAAACCGCCCGATACCAGTGCATCGAGATTGAGTGCCTTCAGCGGCTTCGCTGTGGCGGCGGGCGCGGTAGCAGATACGTTGCCAGACACGGGCGTCGTTGCCATGGCGGGCTCCGGCAGCGCGGTTGTTTGAACGGAAGTGGTCATGCTGCTCAGGAAAACAGATGCAGGGCGTGTTGCGGCAGAGCGATCCACATTCTCTCAGCAGCGACATCCGGCAGCCGGGCGCGGATTTCGTCGGCGACGTCAGCCATCAGGCGCTGGCCCGGCAGTTCATCCAGTTCCAGCATCATGCGATAGCGATTGCCCAGGTAGATCTGATCGACCACGCGCGCCGAAAAACGGTTTGAAGCGCCGGGAGCCGGTTGTACGTCGATGGCTTCCGGACGGCAGAACAGGCGGCCGGTGTTGCTATCGGCTTCGTTGCCGGCGTGCGTGTGCATGGCGCCCTGGCGCGATGCTTCGTCAATGTTTAATGTCAATGCGCCGACGCTGACCTGATGCGCCGACAAGCGCTGGAACGGCAGCCAGTTGGCCTGGCCGATGAAGTCGGCGACGAAGGGCGTGGCCGGATGGCGATAGATGCGGTCCGGCGTGTCGAACTGTTCGATGCGGCCGTGGTGCATGATGGCGATGCGGTCCGACATGACCATCGCTTCTTCCTGATCATGTGTGACCATCAGCGTAGTGATGTTGAATTGCTTTTGCAGGCGGCGGATTTCCAGTTGCAGGTGTTCGCGCACTTGCGCGTCCAGTGCCGACAACGGCTCGTCGAGCAGCAGGAGAGACGGCGAGGGCGCCAGCGCGCGTGCCAGCGCCACACGTTGCTGCTGTCCGCCGGAGAGCTGGCCGGGAAATTTCTTTTCGCTGCCGGCCAGGCCGATCATGTCCAGCATTTCCGTCACGCGTTGCTGCATCTGGGCGCGGTTCATGCGGCGGCTGTTGAGGCCGTAAGCGACGTTTTGCGCGACCGTCAGATTGGGAAACAGCGCATACGACTGGAACAGGATGCCGTAGTCGCGCGATTGCGGCGGCAGATGAGAGATGTCCTGGCCGTGTGCGTGAATGCTGCCGCTATCTTGTTTCTCCAGACCGGCGATGGTACGCAGCAGGGTAGTCTTGCCGCAACCGGACGGACCCAGCAGGCAGACCATCTCGCCTTGCTTGACGTCCAGCGATACGTGATCCAGCGCGGTAAACGCGCCGAAGCGTTTTTGTATCGTACGAATCGACAGGAATGCATCGGTGGAAGAGCCTGCGGAGGCGCCTGCAACTGAGATATCGGCAGGGTGAGATAACGAAGTAGGCATCACATTCTTTCGTTGAGACTATGCCGGGTTCGGCCAGAAAGTGAGCGGATATTACGTAGCTAATATGACCGCTGGATGACACCTGCGATGTTATATATGGAGTGGATTCCACCTATAGCATCAGGTTATGGATGAGATCATTTTGCCAAGTACGGTACTATTTTTCGCTGGCAATATTGCGGTGCAAATCGTCAGCAACAATCTCTTGCAGAAAGGTCGGAACGAATTGCGTGTCCTGTGTGGTCTAATATTCAGGAGAATTCAGGAGATATTGTTTTTACCTCGTCAACAGGCGGTTCATTTGAACAGAACAAACAAAACCGGAATCAGAATTGCAGCGGTGCTCGGCGCGGGGCTGGTGACGGCCTGTACGGTGCAGAAGCCCGACACGCAAGCCAATCGCGACGCCACCGCGAAGGAAATTATCGAGCAGGTCAAGACCACGCCCGACGGCACCTCGACCGCCAATTCGCTGGACGATTACAAGGCTGATCTGGCCAGACGCATTTCGCAGGTCAATTCCACCAAGGTGCATATCGAAAGGCCGCAAGCCTTGCTGCGCTCGGTCATCGTTATCAAGTATGTGGTCGACAAGGACGGCAATCTGGTGCGCAGCGAAGTCGTACGCACCAACAAGGATAAGGCTACCGAAGCCACGGCGCTGACCACCTTGCGCAACACCGCACCTTTCCCCAAGCCGCCGGTTGCCTTGCTGAGTAACGGCCGCATTGAGCTGTCCGAGACATGGCTGTTCAATAACGACGGCCGCTTCCAGTTGCGGACCATCGCGCAGCCGCAGAAGAACGAATAGTCCCCGGGACTTGTCGTGATCCAGGCGTTGCCCGGTGGATCGCCTTTCCCTCCGGATACGTTGTTCGTCTCCCACAATTATCAAAACCAAGCAGCGCATTTTCGTTGCGCGCTGCAGCATATTCCAATACCGGGTATCCTATCGCCGTCGCTCTGCGCCTGTTTTTGCGCGCATTCTTGCCTTGCGGCACTAGCAGATACCCCTCATGGAAAAGATCATCGTCTACGTCATCCCGCTGTTTTTTGTGCTCATCGGGGTGGAGTTCGTCTACGGCTATATTCGCCGGCGCAATACCTATCGTCTCAACGACGCCATCAGCAGCCTGAGCCAGGGCCTGATCAGCCAGTTGGTGGCGCTGGTGACCCAGCTGTTCCAGATCGGCATGTATTCGATCGTGTATCGCTTCGTCGCGGTTTTTCCGCATGCGCGCTTCTGGCAGACGACGCTCGGCTGGGTTGCCGCCGTGGTGCTGTTCGACTTCTTCGATTACTGGCTGCATCGCATGGGCCACGAAAGCGCCGTAATGTGGGCGGCGCATTCGGTTCATCATCAAAGCCAGGACTTCAATCTGTCCACCGCCTTGCGCCAGGAAAGCACCGTGGTTTTCATCGGCTGGCTGTTCTATCTGCCAATGGCAGTGCTGGGCGTGTCGCCGGAACAGTTCGGTATTGCCGGCCTGATCGTGCTGATCTACCAATTCTGGATTCACACCGAACACATCGGCAAGCTGGGCTGGTTCGACCGCGTCTTTTCTTCGCCCTCAAATCACCGCGTTCATCACGCCGTCAACGATCAGTATCTGGACAAGAACTACGGCGGCATGCTGGTGATCTGGGACCGCATGTTCGGCACCTTCGCGGAAGAAAAAGAGAAGTGCGTCTATGGCACGCGCACGCCGCTGCAAAGCTGGGATCCGATCTGGGCGGTGGCCGGCGGTTACTGGCAACTGGCGAAGACCGCCGCGACGCTGCCGCACTGGCAAGACAAGCTGCGCGTCTGGTTCAAGGCGCCGGGCTGGTTGCCGGATTATGCGCAGGCCAGCGGACCGGCATTCGACCTGAAGCAGGCCGCACGCCGTTATGATCCGCCGTTGCCGCTCAAGGCCAATGTTTTTGCCGGACTGCAGTTTTTGCTGCTGCTGGTGGCGACTGCCGTCCTGTTATGGGTTGCGGATGACGTTTCGTATCTGCGCTTGCTGGCGGTCTGCACCGCCTTCCTCATCGCTTTCTGGGCGCTGGGCGTTTATCTTGAGAAACGTCTGTCCGGCCTGGCCGTGGTTGCCATTGACGTGATCGCGGGCGCTGTTGCCTTCTACGTTCTCTGGTAAAAATCCTCTTTGCCGACGCCCGATAGCCGTCGTCCAGGCGAAAGTCAGGATCCAGCGTCATATCGGTCGTTTTCAAGACACTGGGTCCCAGCGTTCGCCGGGACGACGGTATAAGAAATGGCCGGCCCTCAGAAGTCTCTCCGATAAGACCCAAGAAATACTGAGGCCAGGTCCCACGAAAGCTGGTTTGTTCTTGCCGTACTGAATCAGTACACTGGCAGCCGTTCTGCATGCACGCCCCGTCAACTCGGTGCGGACCCGCTCCAGGACAGAACATCAGACTAAGGAAAATCATGTTTTACGTGATCGCAGCCGTCTTCGCCGTCGGCGCATCGCTTTTCGTCGCCGCGACGGAAGTCGACACCATCTCGCTTGTCATTTTTTCAGCGCCAGCCGCGATGCCTCATAAAGACGTCTGACGGCGACGCCGATCTCGTCCGGATTCATGGAGGCAAAGCCCAGCCGCACCGCGTTCACTGCGCTGTCTTGCGGCGAGAACTGGCGGCCGCTGCGGATGAACAGCTTCGTGTCCGCAGCATGTTTTGTCAGCACATCGACGCGGATGCGCTTGTCGAATTCCACCCAGAGCGCCAGTCCGCCTTCAGGATTGCGCACGCTGATGTCATCTCCGAATGCAGTCTGCAACTCGTCCTGCAGCGCTTCCTTGCGCAACCGGTAAAGTTTTGAAGCGCGCCGCAGATGCTTGCGCAACTCACCGTCGCTGATCAGGTCGGCCAGCATCTTTTGCATGACGGCGTCGCTTTGCGTCGACATCAGCAGCAGATTGCGATTGAGGATTTCAATCAGATTCACCGGCGCTGCGATAAAACCGCAGCGGAAGGATGAGCCGAGCAATTTGGATAGCGAGCCGATGTAGATCACATTACGCTGCTGAGGATCGCTGGCCAGCGGCAGGTAAGGCCGGCCTTCGAAGTGGTACTCGTGGTCGTAGTCCTCTTCAATCACGGTGAAGCGATGGCGCGCCGCCAGCAATAACAGCTTTTGCCGGCGGTCGGCGCGCATGCTGACCGTGGTCGGAAACTGATGGTGTGGCGTGACATAGATCAGCCTCACGGAATGCACCTTGCACAGAGCTTCGATGTGGTCCGTCTTGCAGCCATCCTGATCGATGTCGACCACTTCAATGCGCGCCCCCAGTGCGCGAAAAATCGCCCACGCCGGCGGATAGCTCAGTCGCTCCACCAACACCACGTCGCCCGGACGAATCAGTGCGCTGGCCGCCAGATGCAGGGCCATCTGCGTGCCTTGCGTGAGGCAGATGTTGTCGCTGGTCACGGCCAGATTGCGCGTAGTGCGCAACATGTCGGCCAGCGCCGTGCGCAGCTTTTCTGCGGACTCCAGATTGCCGTATTTGACCCAGTTGGATTTGAAGGCGGTCTTCATTGCGTTGCGGTAGTAACGATGCAGTACCGCCTGCGGCAGCAGCCGGTGGTCCGGTGCGCCGTTGTCGAAATACATGGACTCGCCGTTTCTGCCGGCACGCACCGACGGCAGGTGCAGATCGTCGAAATAGGGCGGTAATGCAGGCGAGATGACTTCGGGAGCAAACGATGCCGTCTGTGCCGCTTTGCGTTTGATTGGCGGGGATTGTGATGTTGCCTGCGGCGATTCCAGCAAGGCGTTGACGAAAGTGCCGCGCCGCGGCTCGCTGACCAGCCAGCCTTTGACGATGGCTTCTTCGTAGGCCAGCATCACCGTCTTGCGATTGACATCGAGAATCTCCGCCAGCTCCCGCGTGCCGGGCAAGGCTGCGCCGGGTTCCAGGCGGCCGCTTTGGATTGCGCTCGCAAGACCGTCAACGATCTTGCGGTAGGACGCCTTCATCGGCGAGGCATCAAGATCGAGCAGAAGCCGCCATGTTCTCATCTGGACCATCTGGAATATTCAAATCTGGAGGTTTTAATGGTCCTATTCTAGCCTGACAATACAGTTCACAGACGCAATTCGCGCGATTCCGTGCGATGCACGGAACTCAACTACCCAGATACGAGACAGGAAAGAATGACACTCATGCACAACACCTACATCATCGAGCTGGCCGGATCCGGCAAGAGCTTTGCCGCAGACAACGAGACATTGCTGCTGGATTCGGCGCTGGCCGAAGGCATCTCGATACCGTTCTCTTGCCGTCGCGGCGAGTGCGGTTCGTGCAAGGTGAAGGTGCTCAGCGGCGCTCACGAAAGCAATTCTTACGTTGCCGCGGGGACTCCTTATCCCTTGGCGCCGGACGAGATGCTGCTGTGCCAGAGCCATGCCTGCAGCGACATGTGCATCGATATTCCGGGCTGGTCGCCGCATGCGCAGGCATTGCGGCTGGAAGCGGCGATCCTGACCAAGAATGCCGTGGCTCCCGATGTGACAGAGCTAGTGCTCAAGCCGCAGAACGGAGCGGCCATGCAGGTTCGTGCCGGGCAGTACGTCAAGTTCTTCCTCGACGATGGTAGCAGCCGCTGTTTTTCCGTTGCCAATCTGCCCGCAGAGAATGACGGCGAACTGGTCTTCCATATCCGCCGCGTCAAGGACGGCAAATTCTCGCAGGACATGCTGGGCCGGCTGGCGGCAGGCGATGTCGTCAGCATCGAGGGGCCGTTCGGCGCCTGCACCTGGCAGCCGGGCGCGCATGATGCCTTGATCCTGCTGGCGACTGGCACTGGTTACGCAGGCATCAAACCGGTCTTGCTGGCAGCATTGGCGGAGACAGGCAATGTGCCGGTGACGCTGTATTGGGGCGGCGCAAACAGCAGCGATTTTTATGACCGCGCATTTCTGGATGCATTGGCAGCGGAAGACAAGCGCTTCCGCTGGTTCGATGTCGAGCAGATGAACGTACAGGATCTCGCTGCGACTCATGCTTACGACTGGAGCCGTACTTTGGTCTACGCTTGCGGCAATCCGCGGATGGTGCAGGATGCGCGCCAGCGTTGCATCGCACTGGGCCTGGAAGCGCATCACTTCATTGCCGAAGCATTCGTACCGTCAGGCGCCAGTGAAGTGGTGCTGGCGCGCGGAAGTTTCGATCCTGTGTGGGAGCGCGTGGGGCCCAAGTATTCGCTCGACGGCATGCTGGCCGCGCGCGAACAGTCGATACGCGCACTGGCGCAGATCGCCGGCAAGCTGCGCGTCGGCATGAGCACCAGCGAAGCGGTCGAGATGGCTAATGCGCACCTGCGCCAGATGGGCTCGTCGCATACCTGGCATCCGACCTACATCCGCTTCGGCGACGATACCGTGAGGACGCCGCGGCAGGGCGTGGACCAGGAGCGCCGCCTGCAAGCCACCGACATCGCCGTGGTGGACCTGGGGCCGGTGTGGGATGGCTACGAAGGCGACTTCGGCGACACCATCGTGTTCGGACGGCATGCGCTTTACAGCGCGTGCGCACAGGCGGCGCGCGACGTCTTCAGCGCCGCCAAGGAAGCCTGGCTCACCGGAATGACCGGGCGCGAGCTCTACGACTTCGCCGAGCGGGTGGCAGCCGAAGGCGGCTGGCTGCTAGAGCGCAATCTGGCTGGCCATCGCGTTGCGGATTTCCCGCATGCCTTGTTTGGTCCCGCCAAGCTGGCGGAGATGGATATCGTACCCGGCGATGCGGTCTGGGTGCTGGAGGTGCAGCTGCGCCATCCGATCGAAGCGATCGGCGCGTTCTATGAAGATATCCTGATCGGTACGCCGTCAAAGACAAGCAAGGGCAAGCCGGCGACCGGAGATGCAGCGAGGAATCCGGTCGCGGCGTGAGGATAATCGAAGGCCTTAGTCGTCGGCGACGATGCAATTGCGGCCGCGTTGCTTGGCCATGTACAGCCGTTTGTCGACCGACTCCATGAAGTTGATGCGATGGTCTTGCGTCGACGGGATGATGGTGTTCATGCCGAGGCTGATGGTGAGGACTTGTTCGACCTGCGATTTTTCGTGCGGGATTTTTTCCTTCAGCACCAGCTTGCGGCAACGCTGCGCCACTTTCAGCGCGGAGGCGCGGTCGGTTTCCGGCAGGATCAGCACGAACTCTTCGCCGCCGTAGCGCGCAAAGAAATCGCGCGAGCGCGTTGCCGCGGCATTCAGCGCGGTGGCGATCTGCTTCAGGCAGGCGTCGCCGCGAATGTGGCCGTAGTGGTCGTTGAACTGCTTGAAGTAATCGATATCGAGCATGATCACCGACAGCGGCGTGCGGTTCTTGACGGCGTTGGCCCATTCCACTTCCAGCGCAGAATCGAACATGCGGCGGTTGGCGACGTTGGTCAGACCGTCGCGATAGGACAGCGCTTCCAGTTCTTTTTGCAGTTCGACCAGGCGTGCTTCGGTTTTCTTGCGTTCCGTGATATCGAACATGAAGCCGATCAGTGAATCGACTTCGCCATCCGGCTTGCGCACCACATGCACCACGTCGCGGATCCAGACATGCTCGCCGTCGCGCGTGATGGCGCGGTAATCTGCTTCATGGTCGACACCGGCCTTGGATTGCGCCACGCAAAAATTCACCACGCCTTCGCGATCCTCTGCGTGGATGCGCGTGGCCCAGTCTTCCACCGAAACCCAGCTCTCCGGCGACCAGCCCAGCAGTTCCTGGATCTGCGGGCCGACATAGGCGAATTTCATCGTGCTCCAGTCGATCTTCCAGGGAATGGCTTTGGTAGATTCCAGCAGCGTTTTGTAGACGGTGCTGTCGGGTTCCATTTGTTTCTGAATCTGTTCGGTCATGGGTGGTTATGGCAATTTTCAGATGATGTATCGGTGTGCGATGTCTTGTCAGTTGGCGGCCTATTTCCCTGCGGAATCTAAAACGAGTTACTGCAAGAAATGGTGCGTAAGGATAACTCGAACAAGTTGTGGCAGTGTGAAATCACAATGCGAGCCAGGCATTCAGCGCAAACAAAAAAGCCGGCAACCATGGCGGTTACCGGCTTTGATGACGATCACATCAATGATGGTCAGAACGGTATGCGGCGGCGCCGGCGCACCGAGATGACGGCGACGATGATCAACAGCAGCAGGACAATCGCAATACCGATGGCCGGTGCAATATACGGCTGCAGTTTTGCAAGCACTGGTTGTTCGCCGCCTTGGCGCGCTTGCGCGACATAGGCTTCGGTGACTTGCACTTCCGGATTGCCGTATTGCTTCAACACGTAGTTGGCAATCATGGCGATCTGCTGATCGGTCAGTGGATTGACATAGGAGTGCGCGTCAAAACGCGGCATCAGGATTTCCTTGTCGCCCACCTTGCGCTCCACGCCATACAGAATCGCCGACACCAGGTTGGCCGGATTGTGCGAGCCGGTCGCGGTGTTGTTGAACAGCGAAGGATAATCCTGGCCGTTGCTGCCGGCGCCCGATGCAGCGTGGCAGCTGGCGCAATAGCCGCTGAACAGCACCGCGCCGCTATTGAGGCTGTTGTGCTCGTTGGGGCCGCGCGTGCCGCGCAATGCCGATTCATCACTGACGGCTTTGCCGTAGCTGTAAGCCGGCTTGCTCTGCGCGGCGTCGCGCACCGGCGGCACCGTGCGCAGGTACGCCACGATGGCAGCGATATCATCATCGCGCAGATGCTGGAAGCTGTTGGTGACGGCTTCCGCCATCGCGCCGCCGGCCTGGCCTTTGCCTTCGACGTGGCCGGTCTTCAGATACTGCATCAGCTCGGCATCGCTCCAGCCGCCGATGCCGCTGACCTTGTCGGAGGTGATGTTGGGCGCATGCCATGGACCCAGCGGCGCACCGGCGAGCGCCGAGCCGCCTTTTTCACCCATCAGGAAGTTGCGCGGCGTGTGGCAGGTGCTGCAATGCGCGAGACCGTCGGCGAGGTATTTGCCGCGATTGATCTGCTGCGATTTCGACGCATCGGGGACGAAGCGTTTGGTATCGAGGAAGATCGCATTCCACGCCGTCATCGACATGCGCACGTTGAACGGGAAGGGCAGCTTGGTCTGGCTGCTGGCCGGTTCGTTGACCGGCGTCACCGCATTCATGAAATAGCTGTACAGCTTGTGCACGTCGCTGTCGGTCAGCATGGCGTAGCTGGTGTACGGCATGGCAGGATACAGATGGCTGCCGTCGGCGCGCACGCCTTCACGCAGGGCGCGGGCGAATTGCGCTGCAGTATAGTTGCCGATGCCTGCTGTCTTGGACGGCGTGATATTGGTCGCGTAGATCGTGCCCAGCGGTGACTCGATGGCGTAGCCGCCGGCGTAAGGCTTGCCGGCGGGCGCGGTGTGGCAGGCCATGCAGTCGGCTGCGATGGCGAGATAGCGGCCGCTTTCGATGTCCGCCTTGGCGGGATCGGCAGGAGGTGCAGGAGCAGCAGCAGGTGCGATTGCTGCCGGCGGCGCAGGCGGTTTATCCAGCGATTGCTCCTGTGCATGGACGCTGGCGATGCCTGCGGTGTACAGCAAGGCGCTCATTAAGATAGCGCCGCCGCGTTGAGAGAGACGATGCGAGGGAAGAAGGGATAAGCGAGTCATGATCATCCCTTTGCCAGTGTTCTGCTGATGTCATCTGCTGCGCGCAAGCCAAGCGCAGCCATGCTCAGCGTGCTGTTGACCACACTGGCGGAAGGCATCGCGCCGCCGCCCGGCAGCCACAGGTTGGCGTGATCGTGGGCGCGGCAGTTGCCATTGACCACGGAGTCTTTCGGATCGCTGCCCATGATGACGCCGCCCATCACGTGATTGTTGGCGTTGAGGCTGGTGGTGATGTTGAACTCTACCGCGCCGAACAACTGGCCGATGTGTTCCAGCTGCTTGTGCGCCGCTTCCGCGCCTTTACGCACGTACTCGCCGACGTCATAGTAAATGTCTGGGCACGCCAGTCCGAGCGGATCCTTGCGGGTTTTGCTCAGGGTCAGGCGGTTGTTGGCTTCCGGCAGCGGTTCCAGGCTGATCGACAGATCAACACCGAAGGCCGCGCGGCGGCGGATTTCGTCATCGAGTTCCTGGCCGACCAGGCCCAGCTTCAGCGCCTGTTGCGTAGCCGGACCGACGCGTGTGATGTTGTTGAGGATCATCTTGTTCGATGAATACTCGGAGCGGAACGCACCATCGCGCGGACCGACCAGGCAGCTGCTTTGCGCCGGACCGCGACCGGTCCAGATCGGCTCGCTGGCGAGGAAGGTGCAGTGAAAGCCGGAGTGATCCATCATGTTGCGGCCGACCTGATCCGATGAGTTGGCGAGACCGTTCGGATTGGCGGCATTCGCGGCGAGCAGCAGCAAGCGTGGAGTTTCGATGCCGTTGCAGGCGAATACGAAAGCGCGCGCAGTCGCCTTGTGCGATTGCTTGCCGGCGTCGTACCAGTAAGCGGCGGTGATGCGGTTGTTCTGGTCGGTATCTACTTTGTAGACTACGGCTTCCGCCAGGACCTTGGCGCCTTTCATTTCGGCGCGCTGGACGTGATGGATGCCGTTGTACATCGCGCCGATCGGGCAGATCGGCTGGCAATTATTGTTGCCGCAGCAGGTCGGGCGGCCTTGCCACGGGCGCGTGCTGCGTCCCTGCGGAATCGGTACCGAGTTGTAGCCGTGCGCATTGACCACTTCGGCAAAACGCTTGTCGCCGTAACCCCAAGGCACCATGTCCATCGGATACGGTTTGCTGCGCTCGCTGGGCGATTGCATGGCCGGATCGTTCGGACCGGCTACGCCCATTTCTTCTTCGGCGCGGCAGTAGTAGGGCTCCAGCTCTTCATAGGAGATCGGCCAGTCGCGGCCGACGCCATAGGTCGATTTCATCTTCAGGTCGACCGGCAGGTGGCGCCAGCATGATGCCGCCCAGTGCCAGGTGGTGCCGCCGACGGTGCGCAGATAGCCTTGCTGGAAGCCGTTGCCGTCAGGGCCGGACAGCGCGATGTAATTGTTCTTCGGGAAGTAAAGCGGCGCAGGTGCATTCGGCGCTTGCGGATAGAGCCCTTGAAAATCCGATCCGACGCGGCTCTCGAAAGGCATGTTGCGCCAGTTCTCGACCGCCTGTGCGCGCTCGATGCGCAAGCCGGCTTCCAGCATCAGGACGGAGTAACCCTGGCTCACGAGTTGATCGGCAATCATGGCGCCGACCACGCCGGAACCGACGATCACGACATCAGCCGTTGCATCGCCCTCGGCGGTAAATGTAGGGAGTTTCATAGTGTTTTTGCTTTAGGTTCAGGAGTGCCGGTGGTGGCAGGCGCAGGCACGGGAGCCGGTTCGACAGGGGCGGATACGCGAATCTCCGGCGGCGCCTTGGTCCACCACAGCGGACCATAGTTGCAATACGTCGGCACGGTCTGGCCGTCAGCGACAGGCTGGTACATCAAGGCCTCGGCATACGAGACGACGACCGCCTGCTGGCCTTTGCCGATGGTGCCGGTGTACCAGGCGGCGACAATCGCCAGCGCCAGATCGCGCAGACCGGCGTCGGTGGCAGCAGCCAGCAAGGCCTTAGGGTCTTGCTCGTTCTGCAGCAACGCGGCCAGCCTGGGCGATTGCGCGGCAAAATCGGGATAGGTCTTGCGCATCGCGGCTTCCATCCGGCTGGCGGTATCAAGCTTGAGATCGGCGTGGCCGGTGATGCGCTTGGAGAATGTCAGGAAGGCGACTGCTTCGGGACTGGGAGGCGGCGGTGCAGTGGATGCAGAGGCAGGAGCGGTCTGGGCATTACTGAAGAGCGGGTTGCTCCAGAAGCCCGCTTCGGCGACCAACGCAGCCAGTCCGATGAGCATATGGCGCCGGCTGATGCCGCCGGTGAGCTTGAAACCCGTCTGAGGGCTTGTCTTGGGAGTGGGGGCGGGTGGCTTCATGAAGCGACCTTGATGCTGGGTATGGTGACCTGGCGCATTGTGCAAACTCCTGCGGTTGCTTGTTGAAAGCGTGAGAGCGTCTGGCGGATCAGTGGTTCATGCAGATCAATACAGATGCATGATGACACGAGCCTGATCCTGCCGCGCTGAAAAACAGTCCTGGCAATGCAAAAAACGTGATTCTTTGCAGCGTCTTCCTGCCGGGACAGATGAAATCCTGCAGCAGAAAGAACAAAAATCCGGGAACAACGAGTCTCAATGATAACAATGTTAGCGCTAACACGCATGCGTTTTGCGGGGAACGGCATCCCGGTTTGACGCGCAAAATGCGAGGCTGTGCTGTGGCTCGTATTCTGGAAATGGACGCAGCATCCCGCGCGGCCGGAGATGTGCTTTGCTGCTGCAACATGAGCTGTGAAAAAATTATCTTCGCGCGTCAGCCTGCGATTTTTGACAGAAACGCCAGCGCCACCAGCCGAAGTTGCGTGATGCCAGGTTCTTCCACGGGAAAGTGGCCGCAGTTTTCCAGCATGACCAAGGTCTTCTCGCCCTTGATACGCTCAAAAAACGGGCGGCTCGACGCAACGCCGGTCCAGCGATCATTGGCCGGATGCACCAGTAACACCGGGCAGACGTCGAAGTCCTCCGGCTCAATGGCCGGACGCACGGTAAAGATCGAATGCATGAAGCGGACAGGAACATGCACGCCGCCGCCCAAGGGATCATCGGCTACCAGCCGGTTCAGCGAGGGATCATTCGACATCGCGTGCATTTTGGTAAACCATTTCACGGGCAACCTGAGCTTGCCGAACCAGGCTGCACACCACGGCATCAAAGGCATCATTCCATGCAGGACCAGCGCATTGCGCGCAAACTGCCGCTGCACCAGCGGCGATCGCGGATCGGCCAGCGTGGTAGCCATCACGCCGGCGACTATCTCCTTGCTCATGCGCGCTGCGCACAGATACGCCAGATAGCCGCCCAGGCTGCCGCCGAAAAACACCACGCGTCGTCCACGACGGCGATATGCGTCAGCGGCAAGATCGCACAGTACCTCGATCCAGCTTGCATAATCGATCATCGACGCATCGGCCCGAGTCAATCCATACCCGGGCAGGTCTGGTGCAAGGACTTCATAACCGGCCGCATGCAGCAGCCGCCCCAGCGGCGCAAACATACGCCCATAGCCACCGCCGCCATGCACGATGATTATGGTCAGTGGCGATGAGGGCGATGAAAACCGATCAAGATGGATAGACGCGCCGTGCCAGGAAAACCATTCTTCGGCGGGAGCATTGTCCGCAGAGATACGTGCATCTTCCGGGAAGAAGTGCTGGTACTGCTGCCAGTAGGTGGCGCTGTTGTAGGTTGCCTCAGGCATGCAGATGTCTGGATTGACGATTCGGCTGAAACGTCGAGGTTGATGCTTGAGCAAGCAAGCGAGAGCCTGAACCTGAACCTGATGAGGCGATCAGGGACGCTTTGCGTATGCGCGCTCCACCCGTGCAATGCGCACTTCGTAGTGCTCATACCAGCGCGATTTCCCCGTCTCCTGCGCGATCCGGTGTTCCGCCACGGATTTCCATGCTGCGATGGCTTCCAGGCTGCTCCAGTAGGAGACGGTGATGCCGAAGCCGTCGTCTCCGCGGGCGCTTTCCACGCCGAGATAGCCGGGTTGTTCCGATGCCAGTTCCACCATGCGATCGGCCATCCGGCCGTAGCCGTGGTCGCCTTCGGTGCGCATGGACGAAAAGGTGACGGAATAGTAGGGCGGCTCAGGGAGCCTGGCGAATGGCGAGCTTGTCATGGATGTGATCGCTTAGACAGATTTATACCCGGTCCATGCCTGCCGACACCACAAACGCCACGATGGCGGAAGTGATCGACCAGACCGCCAGGCGGTATTGCGGGATGAACTTGGTGATGAACGGCAGCAGGAAGTAGAGGACGACGCCGATGAGGATGCTGGTAATGACTCGTTTCATGACTCTTGATGTTGTTGGTGTTGAACGAAGACGCCGGTCAGTTTAGCCATTTCAGTCATGCTGGCCATGCCGGGCGAACGCAGCGATCCTACCATTGATTGAGGGCAAGGTGCCACCGGGAGAATGCAGGCGGCGGGTTCAAAGGCGCAGGGGTATATTTAAAACTTATACCATCATCGAAAAACAGTATTTCCTTCATCTTCTTCCAAAAGCATAGACTTCAGTCACAGCAGTTTCGGTGAACGGATTGTTGTGAAGACCGCTACCACGGTCATTTTGTCTGGCAGTAACGCATCGTACCCGGTGCAGTAATGGCAGGCGATATCTGAATAAACATTTTGGAGACAGACATGGAATCCCGTTCGGCAGCCGGGCTTGCTGGATTGTCGATCCTGCCAGACGTGGCAGGACAGACAGTCCAGGAGCTAGCAACTCACACTTCCGCAGCACCATCCTCTTCCGTATCTTCCGGCACTGCATTGGCCCCGGTCAGTCTGGACGACAAATATACGGCGACTTCCGGTTCGATCTTCCTGTCAGGTATCCAGGCGCTGGTGCGCTTGCCTTTATTGCAATACCTGCGCGATCAGAAGCTCGGACTGAATACCGCGGGCTTCATTTCCGGCTATCGCGGTTCGCCATTGGGCGGTCTCGACGAAGCCTTGTGGAAGGCCAAGCCGCATCTGGAAGCGCACAAGGTCAAATTCCAGCCCGGCACCAACGAAGACATGGCGGCGACCGCCGTCTGGGGGACGCAGCAGGTTGACCTGATCGGACCGGCCAAAGTCGACGGCGTATTCGCCATGTGGTACGGCAAGGGGCCCGGCGTGGACCGTTGCGGCGACGTGCTCAAGCACATGAACCATGCCGGCACCTCCGCCAAAGGCGGCGTCCTGCTGGTGGCGGGCGACGATCACGGAGCATACTCATCGACCTTGCCGCATCAGTCCGATCACATTTTCTCGGCATCGATGATTCCGATGCTGTATCCCTGCAACGTGCAGGAATACCTCGACCTCGGCCTGCATGGCTGGGCCATGTCGCGCTTCTCCGGCTGTACCGTGGGCTTCAAGGCGCTGGCCGACACCGTCGAGTCGAGCGCCTCGGTGGACGCCGATCCGTTCCGCGTCGAGATCAAATATCCGGCCGACTTCGTCATGCCTGAAGGTGGCCTCAACGCCCGTTTGTCGACCGACACGCTGGGCGTGCAGGCGCGCAAGCAGGAAGCGCTGATGCAGGATTACAAGATTTACGCCGCGCTCGCCTACGCGCGCGCGAACAAGCTCAACCGGGTGATGATCGACAGCCCCAAGGCGCGGCTGGGCATCATCGCCTCAGGCAAGTCCTATCTCGACGTGCTGGAAGCACTGAGCGAACTCGGCATCGATGAAGAGTTTGCCGCCGAGATCGGCCTGCGCCTGTTCAAGGTGTCGATGCCGTGGCCGCTGGAGCCGGAAGGCGTGCGCGAATTCGCGCAAGGCCTGGACGAGATTCTGGTGGTTGAAGAAAAGCGCCAGATGGTCGAATACCAGCTCAAGGAACAGCTCTACAACTGGCGCGACGACGTGCGTCCGCGCGTGATCGGTAAGTTCGACGAAAAGGGCGAATGGGTTGCGCCGCGCGGCGAGTGGCTACTGACTTCCAAGGCGGACTTCTCCGTCGCCCAGATCGCGCGCGTGATTGCAGCGCGCATTGCGCGTTTCCACACCAGCGACCTGATCAAGGCACGTCTGGCCTTTCTTGATGCCAAGGATGCAGTGCTGAACAAGGCCGTGAGCACGCCGCCGCGTCCGGCGTATTACTGCTCGGGTTGCCCGCACAATACCTCGACCAAGGTGCCGGAAGGCAGTTTTGCGCTGGCGGGTATCGGCTGTCACGTGATGGCGACGGCGATCTATCCGGAGTTCAACAAGCTGACCACCCATATGGGCGGCGAGGGCGGACCATGGATCGGGCAGGCGCCGTTTTCGCAAGTGCCGCATGTGTTCGCCAACCTTGGCGACGGCACTTATTTCCATTCGGGTTATCTGGCGATTCGCGCAGCGGTGGCGGCCAACGTCAACATGACCTACAAGATTCTGTACAACGATGCGGTCGCGATGACCGGCGGCCAGCCGGTTGACGGCACTACCTCGGTGCCGATGATTGCGCAGCAGATGGCGGCCGAAGGCATCAAGCACATCGCGCTGGTGAGTGAAGACATCAGCCGCTACAGCGATCGCTCCAATCTGCCGGCTCTGGTCACCATCCACGACCGCAAGGACATGGACGCCGTGCAACGGGACATGCGCGAGTTGCCGGGCGTGACCGTGATCATCTACGACCAGACCTGCGCCGCCGAGAAGCGTCGTCGCCGCAAAAAAGGCGAATATCCCGACCCGGATCAGCGCCTGTTCATCAACGAAGCCGTCTGCGAAGGCTGCGGCGACTGCGGCGTGCAATCGAACTGCACTTCGATCCTGCCGCTGGAAACCGAGTTCGGCCGCAAGCGCGCCATCGACCAGTCTTCGTGCAACAAGGACTACTCCTGCGTCAAGGGCTTTTGCCCAAGCTTCGTCACCGTCAGCGGCGGCAAGCTCAAGAAATCCAAAACCGGCGTCATCAAGAAGGACAGTATCGACGACTTCGGCGTGCTTCCCGAACCGGCGATCCCATCCTGCGACACGCCGTTCAACATCCTCATCAACGGCATCGGCGGCACCGGCGTCATTACCATCGGCGCGCTGATGGGCATGGCCGCGCATCTTGAAGGCAAGGGCGCATCGGTGCTGGACATGACCGGCATGTCGCAAAAGAACGGTTCGGTGACCTCGCATGTGCGCATCGCTCGCACGCCGCAAGCCATCCGTGCACAGCGCATCGCCACCGGCGAAGCTGATCTGATCCTCGGTTGCGACATGCTGACCGCCGGTTCGCACGATGCGATTTCCAAGATGCGTCCGGGGCGCACGCGCGCGGTCGTCAACGTGCATCAGCAACCGCCGGGCCAGTTCGCCAAGAATCCCGACTGGCAGTTCCCGTTTGAAGACGTCAAGGCGCTGATTCAGGAATCGGTCGACAATCAGGCCGATTTCATCGACGCGACGCGTCTGGCGACGGCCTTGATGGGCGACTCGATTGCGACCAACCTGTTCATGCTCGGCTACGCGTATCAACGCGGCGAGTTGCCGCTGACCGAAGCCGCCTTGCTGCGTGCCATCGAAATGAACGGCGTCGCCATCGAGTCCAACAAGACCAGCTTCCTGTGGGGCCGCCGCGCCGCCGTCGATCTGGCGCGTGTCGAACGCATCGCGGTGCCGGCGCAACCGGTCGTGATCCGCATGCCGGAAACGCTGGACAAGCTGATCAAGCGCCGCGTGGCTTTCCTGGCCGACTATCAGGATGCGGCATATGCAGAATCGTTCGCACGCTTCGTGGAACAGGTGCGCGAGAAGGAAGCCGCCCTGAATCTGGGCGACAAGCTCAGCATGGCGGTCGCGCGCAATCTGTCCAAGCTGATGGCTTACAAGGATGAGTACGAAGTCGCGCGTTTGTACACCGACGGCCGCTTCATGGAACAACTGAAGCAGCAGTTCGAAGGCGACTTCTCGCTGAGCTTCAACCTGGCGCCGCCGATGTTTTCGAAGAAGGATGCACAAGGCCGTCTGGTCAAGGCCAAATACGGTTCGTGGATGATGTCGGCGTTCAAGCTGCTGGCAAAGTTCAGGGGCCTGCGCGGTGGTGCGTTCGACGTCTTTGGCTATACGGAGGAGCGCAAGACCGAGCGTCGTCTGATCGCTGAATATCGCGAGACGGTGCTGTCGCTGCTGGATGGCCTGAGCGCGGACAAGCTGGCGCTGGCTGTCGAGATTGCGCAATTGCCCGAGCAAATTCGCGGCTACGGCCACGTCAAGGACAAGGCGCTCGTGCAGGCGCGCGGCAAGCAGGAAGAATTGCTGGCCCGCTATCGTGCTCCAGGCGATCTGGCTCAGAAGGTCAATATGGCGCAGGTGGCTGCCGCATGACGTTCAACTTCAATTCATAACGCCGTCGTCCCAGCGAAAGCTGGGACCCAGTGTCGTCAATACGCTCAATGTGCCTATATCTGAGCCGCTGAATACGCCGCTGGGTCTCGGTATTCGTCAGGACGACGCGATTATTTTTTACGTGGCAAGATGAAAAGCTGCTGCCGGCAAGCAATGTCATCCCGGCGACACCTTCACCCGCGCTTTTGCGTTAGTCTTTTGCCAAACACAAAATATACCTCAGGAGACAAACATGGATTTTGAACTGAACGAAGACCAACTGGCCTTCCAGGCCAGCGCGCGCGACTTCGCTGCCGGCGAGATGGCTCCTCATGCGGCAAAGTGGGACGAAGAATCACATTTTCCCGTTGATGTGATCGCCAAGGCCGGCGAACTCGGTTTCTGCGCGCTGTATACGCCGGAGGAAGTCGGCGGCATGGGACTCTCGCGTCTCGACGCCACCGTGGTGTTCGAAGAACTGGCGCATGCCTGTCCGTCGACCGCGGCCTTTCTGACCATTCACAACATGGTGAGCTGGATGATCGCCTCGTGGGCCACGCCGGAAGTCAAGGCGGCTTGGTGCGGCGACCTTGCCGTCGGCAAGAAAATCGGCTCTTACTGTCTGACCGAGCCGGGCTCAGGCTCCGACGCCGCCTCGCTCAAGACCACCGCGAAGCTGGTCGACGGTCACTACATCATCAACGGTTCCAAGGCCTTCATCTCGGGCGCGGGCGCGACCGATGTACTGGTGCTCATGGCGCGCACCGGCGGTGATGGCGCCAAGGGTATTTCCGCCATTGTCGTGCCGGCCAACACGCCCGGCATCAGCTACGGCAAGAAAGAAGTCAAGATGGGCTGGAACAGCCAGCCTACGCGCACCATCAGCTTCGACAACGTCAAGGTGCCGGCCAATCACTTGCTGGGGCAGGAAGGCGAAGGCTTCAAGTTCGCCATGAAGGGGCTCGACGGCGGTCGCATCAACATTGCCACCTGTTCCGTCGGCGCTGCGCAGGCAGCGCTGGATGCCGCGCATGCTTACATGAAAGAGCGCAAGCAGTTCGGCCGTCCGATTGCTGACTTCCAGGCGCTGCAATTCAAGCTGGCCGACATGCAGACCGAACTGGTCGCGGCGCGCCAGATGGTGCGCCTGGCTGCGGTCAAGCTCGACTCCAGATCGCCGAACGCCACCACTTACTGCGCGATGGCAAAACGTTTCGCCACCGATCTCGGCTTCAAGATCTGCAACGAAGCGCTGCAGATCCATGGCGGCTACGGCTACATCCGTGAGTATCCGCTGGAACGCTATTTCCGTGACGTGCGCGTGCATCAGATTCTGGAAGGCACCAATGAAATCATGCGCGTGATCATCGCGCGTCATTTGCTCAACAATGAATCCAACGAGGATATTCGATGACCAGTTATACCAATTTGCGTCTTGAAGTTGTCGGCCATACCGCAGTCGTCACGCTCGCCAATCCGCCTGCCAATACCTGGACGCGCGAAGGCCTGATCGACCTCAAGCGTCTCGTCACCGACCTCAACAATAACCACAACATCTACAGCATGGTGGTCACCGGCGAGGGAGAGAAATTCTTTTCCGCCGGCGCTGACCTGAAACTGTTCGCCGATGGCGACAAGGCGCTGGCGCGTGAAATGGCACGCCGTTTCGGTGAAGCCTTCGAGACGCTGAGCGGTTTTCGGGGCGTGTCGATTGCGGCGGTCAACGGCTACGCCATGGGCGGCGGACTGGAATGTGCTTTGGCCTGCGACATCCGCATCGCCGAAGCGCAGGCGCAGATGGCCTTGCCGGAAGCCTCGGTCGGTTTGCTGCCGTGCGCAGGCGGCACGCAATTGCTGCCGTGGCTGGTCGGTGAAGGTTGGGCCAAGCGCATGATTTTGTGCGGCGAGCGGGTCAATGCCGAGACGGCACTGCGCATCGGCCTGGTGGAAGAAGTCGTGCCGCAAGGCCAGGCAAAGCAACGCGCGCTGGAACTGGCCAAGCAAGTCGACAAGCAAAGCCCATCCAGCGTGACCGCGAGCAAGAAGCTGATCCAGGGCGCGCGCCACCATCCTTTGGCAACGACCTTGCCGGTGGAGCGCGAACTGTTCATCGATCTGTTCGACACGCAGGATCAGAAAGAAGGCGTCAACGCCTTCCTGCAGAAACGTGCAGCCGAATGGAAGAATGCCTGATATCTGACAGCCCGCCGTCAGATCGAAGGGGGAGCAATAAACAAAGCCGGAAGCAAATACTTCCGGCTTTTTTTATTGCCGTTGCGGTTTATCGGCGAGGCTTCATTGCTTGTCAAAAAATCAAGCCGGGGAACTGTCGTCCCTCAATGGCGATCATCTTGTTTATTACAGACATGCATAAACAGGAGTTGCCGATGGAGTTGCCATTTCTTAACGGTGTGGAGCCGGGACCTTTGCAGTCGGGGCTGATCGTCGCTGCTGCCGCCCTGGTGGCGGTGGTGATCGCTGTCATCCTGCATCGCATCGGTATCCTGCTGGTACGCAAACTGGTGCGCAATCGTCCGTATACTACCAACGTCACGCGCATTGCATTTCGCGCCAGCCAGGTCTGCGTCGCCTTGTTCGCCATCCGGGTGGTGTTGACCGCTGCGCCCGACGACGTGCCTGGATTGCGGTCTCTGTCTTATCTCTGCACGGTAGCGTTGATTCTCGCGCTGACCTGGTTCGTCATGAAATGTATCGAGTCGGTCAGTGCCACGGTGATCCAGCTCAATCCCTACGACATTGCCGACAACCTCAAGGCGCGCCGCATCCTGACGCAGACGCGCGTGCTGACGCGCAGCGCGTATTTCATCGTCGGTTTGCTGGGGTTTTCGTTCGTGTTGCTGACCTTGCCGGGCGCGCGTCAATTCGGCGCGAGTTTGCTGGCATCGGCAGGCGTAGCCGGTCTGGTCGCGGGTATTGCGGCGCGGCCGGTACTGGGGAATTTCATTGCCGGTTTGCAGATTGCGTTCTCACAACCGATACGCATCGATGACGTGCTGATCGTCAATGGTGAATGGGGCAGGGTGGAAGAGATCACCGGTACCTTTGTCGTCGTGCGGATCTGGGATGAACGGCGCATGATCGTGCCGTTGCAGTGGTTCATTGAAAACCCGTTTGAAAACTGGACACACACCTCTTCGACCATCTTGGGTACGGTTTTTCTGTGGTTGGATTTTTGCTTGCCGGTGGAGAAGCTGCGTGCCGAATTTGAGCGCGTCTGCAAGCAGGCGCCGCAGTGGGATGGCCGGGTCTGCGTCTTGCAGGTCACCGACGTCAGCGACCGGGCGATGCAGATCCGCATGCTGGTCAGCGCGCAAAACTCGGGCAATGCTTTTGATTTGCGCTGTGCGATTCGTGAATCGATGATCGCCTTCATTGCGCGGGATTATCCGCAAGCCCTGCCGAGATTGCGTTCAGCCATTGATCCGGTGGAGATTGGTGCGACATCCGATCGGAGTGGAAGCGTTGCCGATCGTCCCGATGAAATCATCGACGGCTCGCCGCGTCAGGCGTGATCCGTCACTCGGGCGGGGTTTCGCGACCGGCGGACACTTTGACCTTGTCCGTGTCTTCCGATGCGATCAGCAAGGTGTAGGCGCCGGCGCGAAGGTGAAATTTCAAGGCCTTGTGGATCCCGGCGCAGCGCAGGCCATGATTGAAAGTGAGCGGTTCCAGCGTCGTCTTGCCGTTGGTGTCGTCGATAACATCCATCCATGCAGGCGAATCGGCGGCGATCCAGTAATCGCCTTCGGTCTCGATACGCCAGCTGTAGCGGTTGGTGAAGCGCATCGTTTTCTTCGACTTGATCGCCAGCTTGCCATATTTCGTTTCAGCTTGGGGCAGCTGCAACAGCAGGAGCGTCACCGGGACGAAGCCGTCGCTGAACGCTGGCGTGGTTTCGGTGCGCGCATTGGTCCATTGCGCTTGCATGGCGCCGATGACCGGGTTGGTGCTGACGCAGGCTTCTTGCGCATGGGCGGCAGAGGCCAGCAGCGACAGCGCGAATGAGAAACTGAGCGACAAGCGGAGGACCGATGTTTTCATCATGGCGGCAGAAGAAATTGGGGGACAGTGGAGAATAATATAACGTCGGCGCTGCACCGGGCGCAATATCGTTTTATCCTGCATGCAACAACGTTCTTCAGTCTTTCAACGCCGCCAGAATGCGCCGTTTCAGGTGAATTCAGCGTGAATCACCTATACTTTGCGGCTTCGTAAAATAATGCAAAGAACCTCCGCGCTCACAGTCTGATGTGGCGTACAGAAAGCCGTAAAACAATGCAGCAATCATCACCAGATCAATCCGGTCAATCCAGCTTGCGCGACCCGCAGCAGGGTTTTCTCCTGACCCGGCACTGGCGCGACACGCCGGCCGGGACGGAGGTTGAATTTTGGCTGGCGACGGACGAGGGGCCGCGGCTGGTGCGTTTGCCGGTGCAAAAGTCGGTGGCGTTCATCCCGGCGGAGCAGCGCGAGCAAGCGGAAAAGGTATTGCGCAATGAGCGCAACTACGAATTGCGGCCGCTGCAACTGACGGACTTTCAGCATCGTCCCATACTCGGCTTGTACTGCGAGCAGCACCGGCAACTGATGAAGCTCGACAAGCTGCTCCGGGAATATGGTATCAGCGTCTACGAAGCCGATATCCGTCCGCCCGAGCGCTATCTGATGGAGCGCTTCATCACGGCGCCGGTGCAGTTCAGCGGCGCCGTCGGCAGCTTAGTCGGCCGCGCCAATGAGCCATTGCTCAACGTGCAGCTTAAACCCGCGCCCGATTATCGTCCGCAACTGAAGCTGGTGTCGCTGGACATTGAAACCACCATGCACGGCGATCTCTATTCGATTGCACTGGAAGGCTGCGGACAGCGGCAAGTCTACATGCTCGGTCCGCCGAACGGTGACGCGTCCGGCATCGATTTCGACATGGAGTATTGCGACAGCCGTCAGCTGATGCTGGAGAAGCTCAATCAGTGGATGGTGCAGCACGATCCGGATGTCATCATCGGCTGGAATGTGGTGCAGTTCGACCTGCGCGTATTGCGGGAACATGCCGAGCGTTTCAAGACGCCGCTGCGCTTCGGCCGCGACGGCAGCGAGCTGGAGTGGCGCGAGCACGGTTACAACGAGAACCATTACTTCGCTTCAGCCGCAGGGCGTCTGATCATCGACGGCATCGAATCCCTGCGCGCGGCGACATGGAATTTCCCGTCCTTCAGCCTGGAATCGGTGGCGCAGACGTTGCTCGGCGAAGGCAAGGCAATTACCAACGCGTATCAGCGCATGGACGAGATCGACCGCCGCTTCGCGGAAGACAAGCCGGCGCTGGCGACCTATAACCTCAAGGATTGCGAACTGGTTACGCGGATTTTCGCCAAGACGCAACTGCTGGACTTCATGCTGGAGCGTGCTTCGGTGACCGGCTTGCCGGCTGACCGCACCGGCGGTTCGGTGGCGGCGTTCAGCCATCTGTACATACCGCACATGCACCGCCAGGGCTTCGTCGCGCCGAATCTGGGCGACACGCCGCCGGACTCCAGTCCTGGCGGGTTCGTCATGGATTCGCAGGCGGGCCTGTACGATTCGGTGCTGGTGCTGGATTACAAGAGCCTGTATCCGTCCATCATCCGCACCTTCCTGATTGATCCGGTCGGCTTGGTTGAGGGGCTGGCGCATCCGGATGATGCCGATTCGGTACCGGGATTCCGCGGCGCGCGCTTCTCGCGCACCAAGCACAGCCTGCCGGCCATCATCGCCAAAATCTGGCAAGGCCGCGAAATCGCCAAGCGCCAGCAAAATAAGCCTCTGTCGCAGGCGCTGAAAATCATCATGAACTCGCTGTACGGCGTACTCGGCGCAACCATCTGCCGGTTCTTCGATGCGCGGCTGGCGTCATCGATCACCATGCGCGGCCACGAAATCATGCATCGCACCCGGGAGCTGATCGAAGCGCAAGGCTATGAGGTGATTTACGGCGACACCGACTCCACTTTTGTCTGGCTGAAATCGGCGCACGGCGAGCAGGAGGCCGATGCCATCGGCAACGCTCTGGTGAAGCACGTCAACGACTGGTGGCGCGTTCATCTGCAGGAGCAGTACGGGCTGGAGAATGCGCTGGAGCTGGAATACGAAACGCATTACCGCCGTTTCCTCATGCCCAATGTGCGCGGCACCGACTTCGGCAGCAAGAAGCGCTACGCCGGCATGATCGTCAAACCGGACGGCAGCGAGGAAATGGTCTACAAAGGACTGGAAACCGTGCGCACCGACTGGACGCCGCTGGCGCAGCAGTTCCAGCAGGAGCTGTATCAGCGCATCTTCCGGCGCGAGCCTTACCAGGCCTACCTGCGCGACTATGTGGCAAGCACGTTGCGCGGCGAACGCGACGACGCACTGGTATACCGCAAACGGCTGCGGCGACCGTTGGATGCCTACGAGCGCAACGTGCCGCCGCATGTGCGCGCGGCGCGTATGGCGGATGACTTTAACCGTGAACAGGGACGGCCGTTGCAATACCAGAACCGCGGCTGGATCAGCTACGTCATGACCACTGCCGGACCGGAGCCGCTGGAAATCCCTGAGATGCGCCGTTCGGCGATCGACTACGACCACTACGTGACGCGGCAACTGCAACCGGTGGCGGATGCCATCCTGCCATTTTTGCAGGATGACTTTGCGGCGCTGGTGACGGGGCAGAAAGAGTTGTTCTGATAATTTCACCTTGCTGTTGTTCATGGAAATAATCATTCCATTGAATGCCAGCCGCAAGACAGGTAGCGTAGAGCGCTACCGCAGCAGATTTCGCAAGGTGTTCGACTATATTGGCGATCTGTCGGCAGAGCGGCTGAGCGTTGTGGCGTCGTTCTCCAAATATCCTGTGCGAGGGTTTGAGCTTGTTCAGGAGAGGGTCGGGTTGCGGGCTTACAATGGATCCTCATTCTTCATCATGAAGGTCAGCGCATGAGTTTGTCAGGCAAGATAATGATGGTGGCCGTTCTGGCGGTGCTGCTCGGCGGCGGATTGATTGCCTGTTCGCCGTTGAAGGCACTCAATGCAATCACGACGACGTCGACTTACGAGAAGACCAGTGATCTGCGCTATGGCGACAACCCGCGGCAGCAGCTTGATGTGTATGTGCCGTTGCAGTCCGCGACCATGCCTGCGCCGGCAGCAGGTCGCCCGGTGGTGGTATTTTTCTACGGCGGCAGCTGGAATGACGGCAGCCGCAAAGACTATGCCTTCGTCGGCGAGGCACTGAGTTCGCGCGGGTTTATCGTGGTCGTGGCGGACTATCGCGTCTACCCGGAGGTGAGGTATCCGGAGTTTATTAAAGACAGCGCGCAGGCTGTTGCATGGACTTTTCAACGCATTCAGGGATATGGCGGGGATCTGAAGCGCGTCTTTGTCATGGGGCATAGCGCGGGTGCTTACAACGCCGCGATGGTGGCGTTGGACGCACGCTGGTTGAAGGCAGTCGGCATGTCGCCGCAGCAGTTGCGGGGCTGGATCGGGCTGGCCGGCCCTTATGATTTTCTGCCGATTGAAAATCCTGATGTCAAACCTGTGTTCTGGTTTCCCGATTCTCCACCGGATTCGCAGCCTGTCAGGCATGTCGATGGCGACAGTCCGGCAGCCTTGCTGATTGCCTCGCACAAGGACAAGATTGTCAATGCCGTGCGTAATACCGGTGGTATGGCGCAACTATTGCGCGACCATGGTGTGCCTGTTGAGGAAATTTACTTCGACAACACGACGCACGCGACCCTGGTGGTGAGCCTGGCGCGCCCGTTCCGCAATCTGGCGCCGACGCTGGATCGCGTCACCGATTTTATTGAAAATACACCGTCCAGATAAGCCACGCTACGTGGAACGTGGGGATACAGCGAATGATGCCGGAACGAAAAACTGCCGAACACCTGCTATCAGTACAAGAACAACTGGTTGCGCGCGAGCCGATTTTTCATCGTCCCGAGTTTGGTGCTACCCGTGCCGATTTCGAAGCGATGATGGCGGACGAGTTTTGGGAAACCGGCGCTTCCGGACAGCGTTATAGCAAGCAATTTATCCTTGACACTCTGGTGGCGCGTCATATAAACCGTCATGCCGAGGCGCATGAGGATCTTTGGGAGACTTCGGATTTCTATTGTCAGGAAATTGCGCCAGATCATTTCTTGCTCACCTATACCCTTACACAAGGCGCACGCGTCACGCTGCGCACAACATTGTGGCGACGACAGGCTGCACGCTGGCTGATCGTCTATCACCAGGGCACGCTCACACAAAGCTGAGTGGTTCTCCGGGAAATTCCGGGGCCCACCGTCTGACGCACTTGCAATGGTTTCTCTGACGAGCGCATGCGAGGCGGTCCGACTTCATTTTCAGGAGGATGCTTCTAAGATGGTTCTACGCCGGGCGTCTTGCAGCGGCGAATACTATCTGAGGAGAATCATATGAAGAAGCAACTCGCAATGATGGCAATGATTGGCGTGTTTTCGCTGGGAGCGCATGCTCAGACCAAGGCCGGCGGCGGTGACGGCGATGACAAATCCGGTCCGGCCAATACAACGGCGACGACAGTTCCTGCGGCCAATTCGATGGGACAATCACACGCAAGTAAGGCGAGCGATCGCAAGCAGAAGCGTGCTGCCGATCAGGGCGCGAAGATGCCATCTTCCGGTGGCGATGGTGATGACAAATCCGGTCCGGGCAACACCAGCAATTCCACCGCCCGTGCCGCAGGCGCGCCGTCCAAGTAAAGACATCTTTGTAATTCTTTAAAGAGCACCTCTGTTCAGGCTGCAAACCATTCGTTGCCTCGTTGCTCGAATTCTTGCGTTGCAGTCTGAACGAATTTCCCTGTTTCGGTTTGCCAATGCATGCGTTCGACCGCAATGCGATGCGGCTCCACGCGCAATATATTGAAGGAGTTTGTTTCGCCGCGGCTGCGTGTCGAGGTGGCGGTGCCGGCTTGCACCACCAGGGCGGAATAGCCTGCAATGTCGTAGCGCCCGGCGCTGCTGCCGGCGGAGCTGGTATGGACGTGGCCGGCCAGCAGGAGGTCGGCGCCGCAGATGGCGAACGCGCGCATGGCCGGCAAGGCTTTGCCGACCAGGTCGTGATGCTGCGGACCGGGCGGCAGGTCGAAGGGATGATGCGTGACGATGATCTTCACGACATGATCGTCGACGGCGGCCAGTTCGCGGCGTGCCAGTTCAATCTGGCGATCATTGACGCGACCGTCCTTGATGGTGAGTGACCGCGCTGTGTTGATGCCGATTACGGCAATCTCTTCATCGATAAAAATCGGCTGCAACTGCTGTGTGATGTAACGGCGGTACTTCGTGAGCGGGCGGAAGAAGCGCGCCATCACGTTGAACAGCGGAACGTCATGGTTTCCCGGCACAACGATCTGCGGTTGCGGCAGGGCGTCGAGAAACTGGCGCGCTTCGCGGAATTGTTCTGACTTTGCACGTTGCGTAAGGTCGCCTGAAACGACGATCAGGTCCGGTGCGATCTCGTGTATCTGGGCGATGATCGGCGCAATCAGGGCTTCATTGATGCGGCCGAAATGCAGGTCGGAGAGGTGGACGATAGTGCGCATGATCAGGCCTCCTCGGTGGTGTTGACCGTTTCCGCAGGCACCATGACCTGCAGCGATGCCGGGCGGATGCGATAAAGCAGTGGCGTCTGCATGACATTGACCTCGCCATCGGTGGCGACGCGTAGCCGTTTGGCGCGGTGGTGGTGGGTTTCAATTTCTATTTCAGTGGTGCTGAGGATATCGAAGTCTCGCGCCTCTTTCAGTTTTCCGAACAGCGCATGCAGCGCCAGCCGCACCAGGCCGAGGCGGCCGGTGCGATGGCAGACGTAGAGACTGAGCTTGCCGTCGCACAGCGTTTTACGCGTGCCGATGTTGAGGCCGTCCATCAGGTATTCATTGTTGCCGATGAAGACGAAGGGCGTGCGCCGGCGATGTTCGACATCGCCGATGCGCAAGCGCACATCAAGAAAAGGATAACGCCGCAAGGCTTCCATGGCGGCCCAGCAGAAAGCCAGCCATTTGCCGCGTCCGAGGCGGCTTTGCTGCTTTTCGCGGTCCCGCACAATATCCGGATACAGACCCAGGCTGGAGTTGTTGATGAACAGGGTGCCGTTGACTTCAGCGGTATCGATCGCCAGCGCCCGGCCTTGGGCAACGGTACGGATGGCGTCTTCCAGCAGCAGGGGGATCTGCAGATCCTTGGCGAAGTGATTCAGCGTACCCAGCGGCAGTACGCCGAAGAGTGATTTGCTGCCGGCGACCATCGACGCGACCGCGTTGACGCTGCCGTCGCCGCCGCCGGCAACAACGATTTCCGCCCCTTGCCGTACGGCGCTCTCGGCCGCGCTGATGAGCTGGGCGCCGTCTTCGGCCAGGGTAACGTGTGCTTGTATATCGTAATGCTGGAAACCGTCGATGACGCGCTGTGCGAGTTCTTGTGCGTGGCCGCCGCCGGCGTGGGCGTTGATGATGACGGCAATGCTGCGGGACGATTCGGGCTTTACTGTCATGGGCGATTTGGAATGGTCAAATCAGTTGGAAGGCATTCGCGCCAATTGGTGCCGCTGTATTGTAAAAATAATCGTTGTCCAGAATGCAAACCATCCCCATCCCTCCAGCATGGCGGCGATCACGTCGCTGAAAAAATGCGCGCCCAGGTAGATGCGGCTCAGCCCCGTCAGCGCGGTCAGCGCAACGGCTGCCGCTACGATCGTCAAGCGTCGTTGCGCACCGGCCGGTTGCGTCGTCAGCCACGCGGCAAGCACACTGTAAAACAACGCCGCTCCGATCGTGTGCCCACTGGGAAAACTGTAACTGTGCAAGACCAGGATAGGCTGATCGAATTGCGGACGTACGCGCTGGAAGATGAATTTCAATCCATAGTTGAACAGCATGCCGCCCGGCACCGATACGATCAGCGTCAGTAGCCATACCCAGGCCTTGTCGCGTATCAGGCGCAACGCCAGTAAAGCGCTCATGGCAAGAATGCCGATGGTGCCGTGCAAGTGGGTGAAAGCCAGTATGGCTGCCGTCAGCGCACCCGATGCACGGGTGTGAAACCAGTCTGCTATCTGTTGGTCGAGGTCGGGCAAGGCGCCGGGACGAAGCGCGTGCAAGGCGATCAGCGCAAATAAGGCGGCGGTGCAGAGTACGGCCAGGATGCCGGTAGTCAGCGGCAGGCCCAGATAGTGATCGCGGGCCAGCCGGGCTCGCAGGAAGGATGGTTTGACTGTGTCTTGATTCGCCATGCGCTTACGTGGGAGTCCTTTGCTGCTTGTTTTCAACTGCAGTTCAGCAGGCCGGCGTACCCAGCGCGATCGAGCGCAGCGCGGGCAAATCCAGCAGTTCCAGATCGCGATGATTGACGTCGACGATGCCGTTTTTCTTGAAGTTGGAGAGCAGGCGGCTGACGCTCTCGACCGCCAGGCCGAGGTAGTTGCCGATTTCTTCGCGCGTCATGCGCAGCTGGAAGCGCGTGGCCGAGTAGCCGCGCGTTACATAGCGCGACGACAGATTGACCAGGAAGGCGGCGAGCTTTTGCTGCGCGCTCATGTTGTTGAGCGCCAGCATGACGCCTTGTTCGCGCGAGATTTCCTTGCTCATGATGCGGTGAAACTGGCGCAGCAAGACCGGCATGTCCTGGAATAATTCTTCCAACTGGCTGAACGGGATCTCGCAGACTTCGCTGTCCTCCAGCGCCACGGCTTCGCATTGATGGCGACCGGTGCCGATAGCGTCCATGCCGAGCAGTTCGCCCGCCATCTGGAAGCCGGTGATCTGCTGGCTGCCGTTGCTGTTCATCTGATAGGTCTTGAAGTGGCCCAGACGAATCGCATACAGCGTATTGAAGGTGTCGCCCATACGGTACAGGCTTTGGTCCCGCTTGACGCGGCGCCGGCGGCCGATGATCTGATCGAGGCGAAGCATGTCGGCTTCATCCAGGCCCATGGGCAGGCACAACTGATGCATGCTGCATGCAGCGCAACCGGCCTGAAGCGCCTGGACGGTAAGCACTGGTGCGGTCAGTACCGGCGCGGTATTGGTGGAACTGGACATACTGTTTTTTGCTCCCCGGGAATGACTTGCTGGTTTAGTAGCTTATTCAGTAGCTTACTTAATAATTACATAATATTGGTAAGAGTTTACTTGATTAGCTTGAGCACTTCCCGGAACAAAGGATGACGGCTGTCGCGCATCCACTCGAAAGCCACCATCTCCAGCGTCACCAGATGCGCACCGGCCTGCGCCAGACGGGTGAAGGCAGCATCGCGGTCGGCGATTTTGCGCGAACCGGTGGCATCCGTCACCACCCATACGCGATAGCCGTTCTGCAGCAGCGTCATGGCGGTCTGCAGCATGCAGACGTGTGCTTCGCAGCCGCTGATGACCACTTCCTTGCAGGCAGAAAGAAAAGCCGCCGGCAAGCCGTCGACGCAGGCGTCGAAATGCGTCTTGACCAGGGTGCGGTCGCACAGGCGCTTGATGTCGGGATGGTTTGCGCCCAGTTTATCGGGCGTCTGCTCGGTCGCAATGACCGGCAGGCCGAGCAGGCTGGCGATGGTTGCCAGGCGAATATTCTGCGCCAGCACCGTAGCGCCGTCGTGGATGGCCGGCATCAGTTTTTCCTGCACATCGATGATCAGCAAGGCGGATTCGTTGGCATTCATCAGCATAAGCACTCCTTAGGCATTCTTTGACATGTTTGTCCGCATGGCAGCATCGGACGCATTGGCAGGAATTGAAAGTTTTGTGTCATTGACGACATTCTGTGCGGATTCGACAATTTCACCCGAAGGTCCGTATCGGCGGATGTTGAGCTGTTGAGCCGGTTACCGCGGATCGCCGCTGATTTCAGCTTATTTCAGTAAAGGGATGGAACGTGAACTTGCCAGAATCACATCAAAAAAAGCATGATAGCCAGACTTCCTTACCCGAGGCTTATGAAACGGGTACCGTCAAAGCAGGGTATCGCAATGCCCGTATCTTGGCTATATGTCAGGGCTTGTTCACCTGCGCCATTTCGATTGACCTTACTCTGACCGCGCTGACCGGCTATCAGTTGGCTCCTGACAAGTCGCTGGCGACCTTGCCGTTTGCGCTGATCACGGTGGCCGGCGCGGTGGTGACGTGGTTTGCAGCCTTCCTGATCCAGCGGCTGGGACGGCGGCTCAGTTTTGCATTGGGTGCGCTGGCGGGGGTGATCGGAGGGGCGATTTCGGTGTGGTCGGTGTTTAATGGGCACTTCTGGAGTTTTTGTATCGGTACGGCGGGTGTCGGCGTTTTTCAGGCCTTTGCCCAGTACTACCGGCTGGCGGCAGCCGATGCCGTCGGGCCGGAACGCAAGAGCAAGGCGATTTCCACCGTACTCACTGGTGGCGTGATCGCGGCGGTGCTGGGACCGGCGCTGGCGGCGTGGAGCAAGGACTTGTTTCCGGCGGCCTTATTCTCCGGCGCGTATCTGATGGTGGCTTTGCTCAGCCTGCTGTCGATGATCGTGCTGCTGGCGTTTTACCGGGACGTGGAAAATACCGAGGTTGCCATCGACACCGCAACGTCCGCCCCGCAAGCGCCGGCACGTTCCACCGGCGAGATCGCGCGTCAGCCGGTGTTCGTCGCGGCGCTGGCCAACAATGTCGTTGGCTCGATGGTGATGATGTTCATCATGACCGCCGCACCCCTGGCTGCGGTAGCCTGTCATCACGGCATCAACGACGGCGCCAACATCATTCAGTGGCATCTGGTCGGGATGTATGCGCCGTCCTTCTTCGCCGGTCACCTGATCAAGCGTTTTGGACTGGGGCCGATTGTGCTCTGCGGCGTGCTGCTGAATCTGGCCTGCGCAGTAATCGCCATGGCGTCGACGACTTTGCCGGCGTTCTATGTCGCCTTGCTGTGCCTGGGTGTCGGCTGGAACTTCATGTTCGTCGGCGGCACGACGTTGCTGGCGCAATCCTATCGTCCCAATGAGCGCGCCAGGGCGCAGGGTCTGTCGGAATTTTTGCGCTATGCTGCTACCGCACTGGCAACGCTGGCGGCGGGGCCGCTGCTGGAGCATTACGGCTGGCAGGCGCTCAATATCGCCATCCTGCCTTTGCTGGCAGTCTGCGCAATTCTTAGTATCCGCTGGATGACGGCAAGCTCTGCGAAGACACTGGCGGCCTGATCACGCAGCGTCACACTCCGCATCATTTATTTCGGGTTTAACTTCTCGAATAGGGAACTCTCATGAAGCACGGTAAGACCTTGCGCATCGTCTTGTTGGCCTATCCGGGCATGAACCTGATCGACCTGAGCGGTCCGCTGCAAACCTTCGTCACGGCCAGCCGCACCGCGCTGTCTGCTGGTGTGAGCGAACCGCGGCCGCTGTACGAAGTACATGTGCTGTCCTCGCAAGGCGGGCCGTTGCTGACAGGTGCGGGTCTGACGGTGATGACCCAGCCGCTGGAAGCGTTTGAAGGGCAAAGCATGGATACGCTGATTGCGCCCGGCGGCAGCATCGGCGAAAGTTTTCAGGCCGATCCGGCCTTGGTTGCGTGGATAGTCCGTCATGCCGGCAAGGCGCGCCGGGTATGTTCCGTCTGTACCGGCGCATTCCTGCTCGCGGCTGCCGGACTGCTCAAAGGCAAGCGCGTGACCACGCACTGGGACTGGGCCTTGCGGCTGGAGCAGCAATATCCGGACATCGTCGTCGACCCTGAACCGATCTTCATTCGCGAGGGCGATATCTGGACCTCAGCCGGTGTCACGGCAGGTATCGATCTGGCGTTGGCATTGGTGGAAGAAGACTACGGCCACAAGGTCGCCATCGCGGCGGCGCGGCAACTGGTGATGTACATCAAGCGCCCAGGCGGACAGTCGCAATTCAGTGTGCCGCTGGTGTCGCAATCGTCCGAGAACGCGCGCTTCGCCGAACTGCACGCCTGGATCGCCTCCAACCTGAAAAACGACCTGCGCGTGGAAAACCTCGCCAATCGCGTCAACATGAGTCCGCGCACCTTCGCCCGCACCTATGTCGCCGAGCAAGGACGCACGCCGGCCAAGACGGTGGAAGCAATGCGCCTGGAAGCCGCCTGCCGCGCACTGGAAGAAACGGATTTACCGCTCAAGAGCATCGCCACCGAAACCGGCCACGGCGAAGAGCAGAATCTGCGGCGCGTGTTTCAGCGCCAGCTTGGTGTGAGTCCGGCGGAGTACCGCAGCCGGTTTTCAGCGCACTAGCATTAACAATCACTACTCAATGACGTTGATCCCATCCAGCGTCGTCAACGCCGCCAGCGAATCCAGCCACCATGACAACGCCGGACCCGCACGATAGTCGGGCCGGTAGACACACTGAATCGGCAGCGCCATGCCTTCCGGCGCGTGCTGCGAGGTCAGGATTCTGACCAGCTTGCCGTTTTGCAGATCATCTTTCACCACATGCTGCGGCATGTATCCCCAGCCCATGCCGGCGCGCAGCAGGGCGTGTTTGGTGCCGAGATCGCTCATGCGCCAGGACAGGCGGGAGTGCACCGAGAAGTCCTGGCGGGCCGTCAGCTCGCTGCGGTCGCTGAGCACCAGTTGCGTTTGTTGCGCCAGCAGCTTGTCCGGAATCCTTCCCTTGACTGCCGCCAGCGGATGCTGGGGCGAGACGACGCCGACCACCATCACACTGGGCAGGCTTACGCGCAGCAGATTGGGGGGCGTGGTGGGCAGGGTGCCGAGGATGCCGAGCATGGAGCGGCCGTCGAGTACACGTTCTGCCACTGCGCCCAGCGCTTCGATCTCAAGCCGCACCGTCACCGCCGGGAAGGCGTCGCGAAAGCGCCGCAGCAGATCCACCAGGCAGTCGGTGGGAAAGAATACGTCCACCGCCAGCGCCACTTCCAGTTCCTGCCCCTGCGCAAACGCGTTGGCGCGCACCTGCAGCGAATCCACCTGATCCAGTACCTGGCGCGCGTCGCGCAGCAAGGCTTCGCCGGCGTCGGTTAGTTGCGGGCGGTAGCCGCTGCGGTCGAACAAGGAGACATTGAGCTGGCTTTCCAGCGTGCCGATGGCGTAGCTGACCGCCGACTGGGCGCGGGCGAGGATGCGGGACGCCGCCAGAAAGCTGCCGCTGTCGGCAACCTGGACGAACACGCGCAACTGGTCGAGGGAGAAGCGTTCTATGTTCATGATGGCAACATTATCTATTTATTAGATATTGATTATAGAAAAATAATCAATTTCATGTGGCGCTTATTCGCATTATTCTGACTGTGCTTTCTGATTCATCTTAGTTTCAGAGTTTTAAAAGTTACTAACCAAACACATACGCCGTTATCCAAAACAATTTTTAGGGAGTTTTATCATGACCATTTCCAAATCCACTTATACCTTCGGCCGCATCCTGCTGGCTTCGCTGTTCGTCGTATCCGGCATCTTCAAGATCATTGGTTTTACCGGCACGGTCGGTTTCATGGCAAGCCTCGGCCTGCCGGTGCCGACACTGGCCGTCATCGTGACCATCTTCGTCGAAGTCGGCGCTGGCCTGGCACTGATGAGCGGCAGCCGTCTGGCGCGTCCAGCGGCCTTGCTGATCGCGATCTTCACCGTTGGCGCGACATTGGCAGCTCACCGCTTCTGGGCTGTCGATCCAGCCGCCATGCAAGGCCAGCTGACCAATTTCCTGAAGAATCTCTCGATCATCGGCGGTCTGCTGGTTTTCTGGTCGATCAAGCCAACCGAATAATTGAATCGGATAGTCCGATCGAGCAGTACCGCAGGTGTAGTTGAATAAGCAGTAAAAGCATTTTCAGACCATCAGGCGGCGGCAGTTGATTTCAACTGCCGCACCTCAACAGGAGAAATACCATGAGCACCACTTTTACCCGCCAGCTGGAACGGCTGGTCAACGGCATCCCGACTCAGGATGGCGCAGGTGTCAGCCTTACCCGCGTGCTGACCCATGATTTGCAACGCCGGTTGGATCCTTTCCTGATGCTGGATGCTTTTCACTCGGATAAGCCGGACGACTACCTGGCCGGTTTTCCCGACCATCCTCATCGCGGCTTTGAAACGGTGACCTACATGCTGCAAGGACGCATGCGTCACCGCGACAATGCCGGCAACGAAGGTTTGCTGGAGCCGGGCGGCATGCAATGGATGACCGCCGGCCGCGGTCTGGTGCATTCGGAGCTGCCGGAACAGGAAGACGGGCTCATGAGCGGCTTTCAGCTGTGGGTGAACCTGGCGGGGCGCGACAAGATGACGACGCCCGCCTATAGCGACATTCCGTCGGCTGGCATTCCGGAAGTCTCGCCGCAAGATGGCCTGCACGTGCGAGTGCTGGCCGGCGAAGCCTTCGGCACCAAGGGCGCGGTAGAGCGTCCGACCACGGCGCCGCTGTATCTCGACCTGCATCTGGAGGCCGACAAACAGGTAGCCTTGCCGATTCCTGCGACGCATAATGCCTTCCTGTATGTGTACGAGGGCGAGTTGCAGATAGGTCAGGGTGGTGAGCAAAATCGACGCGTGGCAGCCGCAGGCCGCATGGCGATCCTGAGCAATACGCCCGGCGCCGAAGGTGTGGAAATCCACGCCAGCAAGGACAGCCGTTTTCTGCTGATTTCCGGCCAGCCGTTGAATGAGCCGATTGCGCAGTGGGGACCGTTTGTCATGAACACGCGGGAAGAAGTCGAGCAGGCTATCGACGATTTCCGCGCCGGACGTTTTTAATTATTTCTGAAAAGGACCGCCATGAGCAGCATTCGTCATCTGATCCACGGCCTGGTGCGGGATATCGGTTTCCCGGTGCGCCGCCTGTTGCCGGCAGCAGCCGTCCGCACCGTCGGGCCCTTCGTGTTCTTCGATCACATGGGACCGGTGGAATTCGACAGCGACACCACTGAAGGCGACGTCCGTCCGCATCCGCATATCGGCCTGGCGACGGTGACGTATCTGTTCTCCGGCGCGATGATGCACCGCGACAGTCTCGGCGTCGTGCAGCGCATTACGCCGGGGGCTGTCAACTGGATGGCGGCCGGGCGCGGCATCGTGCATTCGGAACGTGTTCCCGAAGACATCCGCAATGACAAGGTGCCGGTGCACGGCTTGCAGATGTGGGTAGCGCTGCCTAAGGATCAGGAGCAGGGTGATGCCAGCTTCCATCACTATCCGGAAAACGACATGCCGCGCATCGAGCTGAATGGCGCCAGCCTGCATCTGCTGGCCGGCAAGGCCTTCGGGCAGCAGTCGCCGGTCAAGACGTCCAGCCCGACGCTGTATCTGTCGGGCCGCATCAAGGCCGGTGCGACACTGACGCTGCCGGCGGACTACAGCGAGCGCGCCGTCTATGTGGTGACCGGCGCCGCTTCGCTTGACGGCGAGGCGCTGGAAGCCGGCGTACTGGCGGTGCTGGAGCCGGGTGGTGAAGTGACGCTGACGGCGCAGAGCGACACGCTGTTCATGCTGCTCGGCGGCGAGCCGATCGACGGTCCGCGCTTTGTCTGGTGGAATTTTGTGGCCAGCAGCAAGGAAATGATCGAAAGTGCCAAGCTGTCCTGGCGGGCGCAGGATCGGTCGGTGTTTCCGGCGATACCCGGCGAAGTCGAATGGATCCCGCTGCCGGAGAAGTGAAACGGAGCGGTTCCATGTACGTAAAAAAGGCCTGATGTCGTCATCAGGCCTTTTTTGTTTTGAGATGCTGCTGTTTCTTATCCGGCGGGTTGCGTGCCGCGGATGATCCAGACCGGCAACGGACACTGATGCATGACTTTTTCTGCAACGCTGCCGAGCACCATCTTGCGGAAACCCTTTTGTCCGTGCGAGCCGATGACGACCAGCTCGGCGCTGCTTTCCTTGGCCGCGTGCAGGATGGTTGCGGAAATGTCGCCCGGCGCCACCGGGCTTTCGATGATGCGCGTGTTGCCCGGCAGGCCGGCGGCTTCCACGCGTTTTTTTGCGTCGTCGAGGATGTTTTGCCCGGCGCTGATGAAGTCGTTGTGCAAGCCGGCCGGTGGCTGATAGCCGGTGTCGTAGAGGATGTAGCTGTTGTCGACGACGTGGATGACCTCGATTTTGCTGCCTAGCGTTTTCGCCAGTCTGATGGCTTCATCCAACGCCTGGTTGGCGGTGGGGCTGCCGTCGACGGGGACGAGGATTTTTGCATACATTGCCGATATCCTTCTTTGAGAGAAACAGAAATTCAGATAATCAGATCATCCCCAGGATTCGGCCAAGTTCGGCGACATAAGGGCTGTCCTTGAGAATTGCGCCTTCCACCGAATCCATCAGGTTCATTGCAGAACTCTGGGTCTTGCCGATATGCTCGCGCAGGACGCCGGCCTCGACTTCAGGTGTATTCAGGTGACTTTTCAGGATGGCGAAATCGTTCTTCAGCGTTCTCGCTTCGGGATTGTCGACGTCGATGTTCTGGATTTCCAGCTCCAGTTCGGCCAGGATCTGTTTCAGCCGCACATGGTGGGAATCGTCTTGACGCAGGATGGGATCAGACATATCGGCTCCAGCGGTTAGGGGAGTTGGGGAAATTGGCAACCAGCACTGCCGCCTGGGCGGATGCTGCGATGGTATTCACTATTGTTGTGTTCACTATTGTTGTGTTCACTGCTGTTGTATTCACTGCTGTTATATTCAATATAACACCCTCATCATAAGAGAAGTTTCGATCTTCTGCAGGGGGCTGCTTCGGACATTTTGTTACACTGCGCCATGCAAAACCATAACGAAAGTAGCAGCATGAGCGATCACCCCCTTATAAGCTGGACCGAAGCAGGGGAAATTCGTTCCGCCCGCTGGCGTTCCGAAGCCGGCAATCCGGCTCCAAAAAACGTCACCGTGGCGGATGACCGCATGCCCGCTGATGTTGCCTACAAACTGGTTTGTGAAGGCACCGGCCTGCTGTGGCGCGGCGATTATCAAAACGCCCGTCAATTGCTGCAAGCCCTGGCCCGTCGCATCGACAAGAAATCCGAACGCAAGAGCGGCAAGGCGGCCGATAAAGCTGCCTCTGACAAAGCCGCAGGTAAAAGCGCTGCGAAAACGGCTGCCCAACCAGCAACTACCATCACGCAGGCATTTCACTTGCATCGCCAGGCGCAGGCGCAACGTGCGCGCATTCTCGGCATGCTGCTGCTGCCGCTGGAAGCCGATTACAGCGTTCCCTTGCGCCGTGCGCCCGATCTGGTACAGGCCTGCACCGAAGTGTACGGGCCGGGGGAAGAAGCCAGCGTCGTCTCTATGCGTGAAGTGCTGGGGCTGGTCGGCGCGCATGAGTGGCGCAAGAAGGGCGTGCCGATCCCTGCACTGGGCGGCAGCATTCATCCGTACTACGGCGTGTTCTCGCCGGTGCGCGGCGAATATGTGGACCTGATCGCGCAAGCGGTGTTGCCGACGGTCGATCTGGCCTTCGATATCGGTACCGGCACCGGCGTGCTGGCCGCACTGCTAGCCAAGCGTGGCGTTAAACGTATTGTTGCCACCGACCAGAGCGAGCGTGCGCTGGACTGCGCCGCCGAAAACCTGAAACGCCTGGGTGTGAACAAGCAGGTTGAGTTGACGAGCGCCGATTTGTTTCCGGCCGGACGCGCGCCGCTGGTGGTGTGCAATCCGCCCTGGGTGCCGGCCAAACCGACTTCGGCGATCGAGGCGGCCGTCTACGACCCCGACAGCCGCATGCTGCGCGGATTTATCGAAGGCTTGCCGGAGCATCTGACGCCGGGCGGCGAAGGCTGGCTGATCATGTCCGACTTTGCGGAACATCTGGGTTTGCGGCCACGCGGCGAAATACAGGCGCTGATCGACAAGGCGGGCTTGCAGGTAGTCGGCAAGACCGACATCAAGCCGCGTCATCCTCGTTCCAGCGATGCGGAAGATCCGTTGTCCGCCGCCCGCATGAAAGAAGTGACGTCGCTGTGGAAGCTGAAGGTGAAGAAGGCTTAAGCAGCATGAAGGGCACGGGAGCTATGCAAAAGGACTGTTTATGAAATCATCTCTTTCGTCCGTCTTTCCGTCTTTCGGCGCAATGCTCTTGCTGACCACGCTGTGGGTCGGCACGGCGTCGGCGCAGTTGATCGAGCGGCATCCTTTCGGCTATCCGCCGCCGGTGCCTGACAAGCCGGTGGTGACTACCAGCGCCAATACCTGCAAGTGCGAGGTAGCGGACACCAGCGGCAGCGCCTGCATGATTTATATGCGGACCAATGCCGCCGACTGGCTCGCCCAGAACGCACCGCAGACACGCTTGCGTTCTTCCAACGACGGCCGCTACTACGACACGCCGTTCGCGCTGGCCGCCAGTGCCTGCGCCGGTCGCAAGGTCAATGCATCGACCGTCAAAGTGCATTGGCTGGACAAGAAAAATGCCATTCTGGAGTGGAAGTAATTTCTCAGGTTTGGCTTCCAGTTACTTGATTTTGTTGATGTAATCCTGCCTGACTGAAGAGCCAGTCGCGGAAGCGGACGATGTTCTTGCTATTCTTCTCCGCTTCGCGATAGCTCAGAAAATGCGTTTCCCGCCAGACCGATTTCAGTGCGCCGCCGCTGAGCGGCACCAATTCTCCGCTGGCAATTTCCTGCTCCGCCAGCCGCGTACTTTCCAATGCAATGCCGACCTGATTGACCGCAGCCGCCAATGCCAGCGACGCGCGGTCGAAAGATGGCATGGGCCGTCCGGGAGGCAGCTTCATGCCGTTCAGGGCGAACCAGTCGCTCCAGCGCACCGGGTTCAGCGTCGACTGGATCAGTGTCATTGAGGCGATGTCGGCCAGCGCCGGCACTGCGCGGTCATGCAGCAAGGCCGGCGAGCACAGCGGGACGATGGTTTCCGATCCGATGGCTTCGCTGACGATGCCGGCCCGTTGCGGCGCGCTGCCGTAGGCAATGGTCAGGTCGAGTTCTTCGTGGCGCAGCAAGTCCATCGGCTCGGCGCCGGAGGACATGCTGATATTGATGTCTGGATACTGTTGCATGAAGCGCGGCAGGCGCGGCCCCAGCCATTTGGCGGCGAAGCTGGGCGAGCAATGCACCGCCAGCGCATCGCTGCGGCGGGCCGGACCGAGTTCTTCGCAGGCGGCTTCCATCAGGTCGAAGGCTGCCGATAACTGATCCAGCAGGCGGCGACCGTCGGCGGTCAGTTCGACGCGGCGGAAGGAGCGGGTGAACAGGGATTTGCCGAAGTAGGTTTCCAGGCCGCGCACCTGATGGCTGATCGCAGAGGGGGAAAGATGCAGTTCTTCGCTGGCGAGCGCAAAGCTTTGCAGGCGGGCGGCGGCTTCAAAGGCGCGCAGGGAGAAGAAACTCGGGAGTTTTCGCATCGCAGCCTTGGCATCCGCTCATGAGGTGAATCAGATTCATCATATTGTGAATACTCGTCATTTGTCAAAGCGCCGGGCTTCTTGGGATGATCTGCTCACCATAAAGATTCGATTTCTAATAAAGCAGGAGACCTAGCCATGATGATCGATGTCGCCGAACGTGCAGCCACCGCAACTTCAGCCAAATCCAGTTTCAGCGCCCTCAATCCCGCCGACCAGCGCGTGTCGGTCTACCAGCCGGAACAGCAAGGCCTGAAATTTCCTCAGGTTCCGGTGTTCGCCACGCACGCTGAAGAGCGCCAGCATCGCAAGGAGCGCCTGGTCGCAGCTTGCCGCGCCTTTGCCCTGCACGGTCTGGATTACGGCTTTGCCGGCCACCTGACGGTGCGCGACCCGGAATTCCCGGATCTGTACTGGACCAATCCGATGGCCGTGCATTTTTCGCAGGTCAAGCTTTCCAATCTCATCCTTGCCAATCACGCCGGGGAAGTGGTGCAGGGTTCGTATGCGCTCAATCGCGCCGGGTTTGTGCTGCATGCGGCAGTGCATGAGATGCATCAGGACATCGTCGCCATGTGCCACGCCCATACCGTCTACGGAACCGCCTGGTCGGCGCTGGGAAGGCCGCTGGATCCGATCACTCAGGATGCTGCCGTATTCTTTGAAGACCATGTGGTGATCACCGCCGAGGCCGGCGCCGTTGCGGTCAAGACTGAGGCCGGCAAGTCGGTCGCCGCCGCTTTTGGCAAGAACAAGGCGGCGATCCATCAGAGCCACGGGCTGTTTACCGCCAGCCGTCACAGCATTGAAGACGCCGCCTTCTGGTTCATCGCGCTGGAACGCTGCTGCCAGGTCCAGCTCATGGTGGAAGCCACCGGCATCAAACCAATCATGGTGCCGCCGGACCGCGCGCGCTACAGCCGCGAGAACGTTGGTAACTCCTTCATCGGCTGGCTGCATTTTCAGCCGATTTACGAGCAGCTGGTGCAGACCAGCCCCGATATGTTCGACTAGTTTTGCTCCATCGCCGCATTCGCATGGAGAGACAGAACGCCGGCCATTTCCATGGCTGGCGTTTGTTGTTGTCTCTTTGATTGTTGCATCGTTAATTTTTAACTTACTCATTAATTCATCCAGGGAGACCGCCACTCAAAACCATCCTCACCGCCGTCCTGATACGTCAAACCATATAACCGCGCCAACGCGGGCCCATCCGTTCTAACCGAAGGAGCAGGAGACATGACGAAGTTAAGCAGACGCGAATTTCTGATCGCCAGCGCGGCATCCGCCGCAGCCGCCTCGACCATGGGAGGCAGTGCATTCGCCGTCCCGACGGCGCCTGGCGGCATCGATTACCCGATAGAAAAAGGCGCGACCCTGCGCGTCTTGCGCTGGAAGCGCTTCGTCCAGGGCGATGAGGACTTGTGGAACGAGAACGTCAAGAAATTCACCGAGCTGACCGGCGTCCCCGTGCGTACCGACAGCGAAGGTTTTGAAGATGTGCGCCCCAAGGCGGCGGTGGCGGCCAATGTCGGCAGCGGCCCCGACATCGTGCTGGGCTGGTTCGACGACCCGCATCAGTATCCGACCAAGCTGCTCGACGTCACCGACCTGGCCAATTCGCTGGGCACGCGTTACGGCGGCTGGTATGACGTCTTTCAGAAATACGGCAAGAGCAACGGCAAGTGGATCGCCATCCCGCTGGGCGTGATCGGCATCTGCCTGGTGTATCGCGACAGCCAGCTCAAGGCTGCCGGTTTTGAGACGGTACCGAAGGATCTGCCCGGCTTCCTCAAGATGGCGCAGGCGCTCAAGGCCAAGAACACGCCGCTCGGTTTCGCCCACGGCAAGGCGGTCGGCGACGCCAACAATTACGCGCACTGGCTGCTGTGGGCGCATGGCGGCAAGCTGGTGGACGAGCATGGCAATGTCGTCATCAATTCGCCGGAGACCCGCGCGGCCTTGGAATACGGCAAGCAGATTTATCCCACCATGGCTCCGGGCACGCTGTCCTGGCAGGACCCATCTAACAACAAAGCTTATCTCGACGGCCAGATCAGTCTGACCAACAACGGCATCTCCATCTATTACGCCGCCAAGAATTCAACTGACCCCAAACTGCAGGAGCTGGCCAAGGACACCCAGCACGCGCACTATCCGATCGGTGTATCGGGCAAGCCGACCGAACTGATGCAGCTGACGCAGATGATGGCGTTCAAGCACACCAAGTATCCCAACGCAGCCAAGGCCTTCATGCAATTCATGATGGAGCCGGACCAGTTCAATCCCTGGATGAAGGCTGCGATCGGCTACGTCAGCCAGCCGCTCAAGGCCTATGAAAAGAATCCGGTATGGACTGCCGACCCCAAGGCTACGCCGTACCGCGATGCTGCTTCGCTGATGCTGGATCACGGTCATGCAGGTCCGCTGGGGCAGGCTTCGGCGGCATGTCTGGCGGATTATGTGCTGGTCGATATGGTGGCGGAAGCGGCGAGCGGGTCGAAGACTGTTCAGCAGGCGATCGACAGGGCTGCGGAACGCGCCAAGCGCTTCTATAAAACCTAGTCAACAGGTAACAAGCGCTGCGGTCCCGGCGAAAGCCGGGACCCGGTGCCGTCATGCCGCAGGCAGTGCTTCCGCCGGAAAACTCAGCACCACCATAAAACTCCCCGCGCCGCTGTAGCCAAACCGCAGCAGGCCGCCGTGCGTGCGCATGACTTCTTCCACAATCGACAGACCCAGACTGGCGCCGACGCGTTCGCCGCTGCGTGGGGCGAAGGGTTTGCGGATGCGTTCCCAATCGTTTTCCGGGATGCCGGGGCCGTCGTCGATGACGCGCAGCTCGAACAGGTTTTCCACTTGTTCCAGTTGCACGTGCAGGAAGCTTACGGCGCCGTATTGCAGCGCGTTGCCGAGTACGTTTTTGATCGCTTCGCGCAGGCTGATGGCGTCTCCCATGATCAGGCAGGGCTGCTCGGGCGCTTCCATGGCGAGATCGAGCTGGCGTTCCTGATGCGACAGCATGTCGGCCATTTCCTGGCGCACCAGTTCGCCGAGGTCGATTTTCTCGAAGGCGGCAGTGTCGCTGCGATGCTGCACCATGGCGTGATTGATCAGTTGATTGACCAGCGCGCCGAGGTGGCGGGTGCGGTCGCGCAGGCGGTCGAGATGATGGCGGCGGCCGGCCTCATCATGCTGGGCAGAGAGCAGTTCCATCTGTGAGATCAGCGCCGTCACGGGTGTGCGCAACTGATGCGCGGCGTCGCCGATGACGCGCCGCATGGTCGCGCGGTGCACCGCCAGCCGTTGCATGAAGGCGTTGATCGAACTCACCAGCGCATGGGTTTCCACAGGCACCGTGATCGACAGCGGCGACAGGTCGTTGAGGTCTCGTTCGCGGATGGCGGCCTCGATCTTCTTCAGCGGCGACAAGGCCTGATACAGCGTGAACATCGCCGCCACCAGCGTCAGCACGCCCATCGCCAGAATCACCAGCAGGGCGCGCGTGCCGACGCTTTTGGCAAAGGACAGGCGGGCATTGTTGGTCTGCGCCAGCACGATGACGGCCCACGGGTGCTCACTGGTGACCGGCATGCGGCGGCCGACGATGGCCATACGCACCGGCGTGTCGAGATAAGCGCCGTCTTGCAATAGTGGACCGTCCGTCAGTTTTTTCCACGGGATCTCGGGTTTGAAATCTGGATCGCCGGCAATCGTGCGGCCGTCCGGATCGACGACCACATAGAACACCTGGTCGCCCGCCGTCAGCATGGAGAAAGCCGCCAGCGGCACGTCGACGTTCACGGCGCCGTTCTGATACCAGGTGTTTTCCGCAATCTGCAGCGCGCTGCCGGTGAGGATGCGGTCATAGGCTTCATTGGCCGCCAGCTGGGTAGAGATCCAGATGGCGATCAGCAGGGCGATGGAACTGATCGACAGCACCAGGCCGACGCGCATGACCAGGCGCGTGTAGAGCGAACGTCCGGCGACGATCATGCCGGCCTCAGTGCGCTGGCGCCGATGACGGCGATGGCATACCGGCCGGCAGCAGCACCAGCTGGTAGCCGAGACCGCGCAGGGTGCGGATTTCGAAACCGGCGCCGGCCAGCTTCTTGCGCAGGCGGCCGATGTATTGTTCGACAGTATTGGCGTTGGGCGTGTCGTCGACGCTGAACAGGCGGTCGATCAGCTCGTCCTTGCCGAAGATGCGTCCGGGGCGCGCCGCGATGATTTCCAGCAGCGTCACTTCGCGCCGCGTGAGTTCCAGCGGCATGCCGTCGAGCGCGGCGGTGCGGCTCTTGCGGTCGATGGTGAGGTTGGCGCAGCTTAGCAGGTTGGTCGCTTCGCCGCCGTTGCGGCGCAGCAGCACACGGATGCGGGCATCCAGCTCACGGAAGTCGAAGGGTTTGATCAGGTAATCGTCGGCGCCGAGGTCGAGTGCGCGTACGCGCTCTTCGATTTCGGCGCAAGCGGTCAGCATCAGCACCGGCGTGGTCAGGCCTTTTTCACGCACGCGCGTGAGCAGCGAGAAGCCATCCTGCTGCGGCAGCATGACATCGAGGATCAGCAGGTCGTAGGGATCGGTCACCAGCTTGGCGGCTTCATTGCCTTTGCTTTGCCAGTCCACCGTATGGCCGATGCGCGAAAGGTGGGCGATGATCGCTTCGGCGACGTCGGCCGTGTCTTCGACCAGAAGGATGCGCATGATGATTCCGTGATGGTGTGTCTTGAGTCCGGGATGCTGACATATTCGCAAGATATCGGAAACCGTGTTCAACGGTATGTCAGTTTCATTACAGCTTCCGAGATTAGCATCCTTCACAGAACTACAGAACTCATTTCATCAGTATCCGTGAGATGCGTTCTTGTCCAAAGAGGCGCTGGCAAGGCGTGCGACGCGTCGCGTAGCGGTGCTACGCGCCTTGCACTACCTCCCAAACAGGATCGTTCGCACTCGCGGATACTGATGAAATGAGTTCTTAAAAAGTACCTAAAGGAGATTTTGTGAAAAACGATCTTGCGGCAACGCCGCAGTCTTCCTCCACGTCTGTGGATCCTTCCGTGCCTCTGCTGGAAATCGACAACGTCACCCTGCAATACAAGACTTCTGATTCGCTCGTTACTGCAACGCAGCAAGTCAGCTTCAACGTGCATCCTTCAGATCGCTACATTTTGCTCGGGCCTTCAGGCTGCGGCAAATCGACGCTGCTCAAGGCCATCGGCGGCTATTTGCAGCCGACCGGCGGCAAGATCCGTCTCAAAGGCAGGGAAGTCAGCCAGCCGGGACCGGACCGCATGATGGTGTTTCAGGAGTTCGACCAGTTGCTGCCATGGAAGACCGTGCGCCAGAACGTCGAGTTCGCGCTGCACGCCAGCGGCCGCCTGCAAGGCAAGGAAGCCTCGGACCGCGCCGCTTATTACATTGAAAAAGTCGGCCTTGCCAAATTCATCGACAGCTATCCGCACACCTTGTCGGGCGGCATGAAGCAGCGCGTGTCGATTGCGCGCGGCATGGCCATGGAGCCGGACGTACTCCTGATGGATGAACCGTTCGCCGCACTGGATGCGCTGACGCGCCGCAAGATGCAGGACGAGCTGCTGCGCCTGTGGGATGACACCAATTTCACGGTGCTGTTCGTCACTCACTCGATCGAAGAAGCGATCCGCATCGGCACCCGTATCCTGCTGCTGTCGCCGCATCCGGGCCAGGTCAGGGCGGAGCTCAACAGCATCCCGCCGGAAGAAATGGGTACCGCCAGCCAGGCCCAACTGGAACAGCGCATCAACGACATGCTGTTCGCGCATTAATAACGCGCCTTAATAACGATAAGTAAAGAGACATGCCATGAGCAAAAACAACACACTCTTCGTGCGTCCGGAAATCATCGTCGAGCCGAACCGCAACGCCGTCGCCGAAGTCCAGCGTCCGCTGTCGGCCTTTGAATCGATCTACCGCATCAGCTGGATCCGCAAGACCGCGATCCTGCTGGTATTGGCGCTGCTCTGGGAAGTCTATGGCCGCTGGCTCGACAACTCGCTGCTGTTTCCCAGCTTCAGCGAAACGCTGCACGCCTTCATGAGCGGCATCAGCAGCGGCGTGCTGCTGCAACGCGCGGCCGTGTCGCTGGAGACCCTGCTGATCGGCTATGGCCTCGGCATCCTGCTGGCAGGTCTGCTGACCACGCTGGCAATCAGCTCGCGCATCGGCAACGATTTCCTCGAAACCCTGACCTCCATGTTCAACCCGCTGCCGGCGATTGCTTTGCTGCCGCTGGCGCTGATCTGGTTCGGTCTCGGCACCGGCAGCATCATTTTCGTGCTGGTGCACTCGGTTTTGTGGGCGGTCGCCCTGAATACGCATGCCGGTTTCCGCTCGGTCTCGAATACCTTGCGCATGGTCGGACAAAACTACGGCCTGAAGCGTTTTTCTCTGGTGCGACTGGTGCTGATTCCGGCAGCTTTCCCCAGTATCCTGACCGGTCTCAAAATCGGCTGGGCTTTTGCCTGGCGTACGCTGATCGCGGCCGAGCTGGTGTTTGGCGTGTCCTCCGGCACCGGCGGCCTTGGCTGGTACATCTTTGAAAACCGCAACCAGCTCGAAACCGCAAATGTATTCTCGGGCCTGTTCTTTGTGATCATGATCGGCTTGTTTGTCGAGAACATGATTTTCGCGCAAATCGAAAAACGCACGATCCGCCGCTGGGGCATGCAACACTAAACCTGTCCGTGATCCTACTGCGAAGCCATGATCCTCACGTCGGCAATCCTTGGGCGGTGCTCGGAATCCTCATGTACTAAAGTACACTCCAAGGATTACACAACTGAGCTCCGCTCCGGCCGCCACCGGCTGATGGCTTCTCGCTACGGATCACAAACAGGTTCGGCTAAATAAATTAGAACCTTTTAAAGGAGACCAAATGAAACGCAGAAATTTCTCAACACTGATGATGGCTGCAACGCTCGGCCTGTCCATGCTGGCCGCGAGTGTTCCGGCACGCGCCGAAGCGCCGGTAGTGCGCCTGTCGCACGGCTACGGCCTGCTGTATCTGCCGCTGATGGTGATCCGCGACCAGGGCCTGATCGAAAAACACGCCAAGGCGCTCGGCCTGGGCGACGTCAAGACCAACTGGGTGCTGCTGGACGGCGGCAATGTGATCAACGACGCCATGCTGTCTGGTAACCTCGACATCGCCGGCACCGGCGCGCCGGGCTTCATCACCTTGTGGTCGAAGGCGCACGGCATACCACGTTCGGAAGTCATCGGCCTTGGCGCACTGAGCACCTCGCCGTTGTGGCTCAACACCAATAACCCGAACGTCAAATCCCTGAAAGATTTCACCGCCAAGGACAAGATTGCGATTCCTGGTATCAAGACGTCGCTGTCAGCCGTGTTGCTGCAAATGGCTGCCGCCAAGACTTTCGGCATCGACAACTACGCCAAGCTCGACCCGCTGACCGTCAGCCTGAGCCATCCGGAAGCGCTGGGCTCGCTGTTGTCCGGCAAGACGGAGATTACCGCGCACTTCACTTCACCGCCATTCTCGTATCAGGAAGTCAAGGATCCGAAGATCAAGCGCGTGCTGAATTCTTCCGACGTGCTGGGCCATATCACGATCGACGTCGTGTTCGCACTCAAGCAGTTCACCGACAAGAATCCGAAGCTGACGCAAGCTTTCATGGAAGCCCAGGAAGAAGCCAACGCCTATATCGCCAAGAACCGCAAGGGCGCGGCCGAGACTTTCCTCCGCGTGTCGAAGATGAAGCTGACGCAGGATGAAGTCGAGAAGATGCTGGCCGATCCGGACACGCAATTCACGACCACGCCGGAAGACATCATGCAATACGTGGTGTTCATGGACAAGGCCGGCACCATCAAGACCAAGCCGGCTGTGTGGTCGGATTTGTTTGTGCCGGTGTTCAAGACGCGTAAGGGAAGTTAAGCAGACGTTTCTGTTTCAGAATATCGAATGAAAAAACGGGGAGTGCACAGTGTGCCTCCCCGTTTTTTTTCAGCCGTATTGAAAATACTTCCCGTTTTCACTTCCTTGTCGTCCTGACGAAAGTCAGGAGCCGGCGTCGTATCGACGGCCTTAAAGATGCTGGGATGACGGTGAAGATATTCGGTGCGCTTGTTGGAAAACAAGCCTCAGCCGTAATACGGAAACTGCTCCGACCGGTCCATGAAGGCATGGTAATGCACCACCACGCCGGCATCGCGCAGACTCAACACGGCATAAGCGGGTGGCTCCATCGAAGTCGTCGCCGGGCCGGTCAGGGCGAAGTCGAGTGCATGCTGATGGTTGGTGCCAGGCACGGTGGCAAAGGGCGTGCCGTACCAGGTACCGCCTGACGGACGATGCACGTGGCCGGAAAACATGTAGCGCACGTTGCCGTGTTTCTTGACCAGTGCGCGCAGGTCGGCTTCTTCGCGCAGGCGGATCCAGTCCATCGACGGCAGGTCGAGTTCAAAAGGCGGATGGTGCGAGAACAGATAAACCTGGCGCTCGCCGGCTTCGGCCAGTGTGCGATCCAGCCATGCCAGGCGGTCGGCACATAGACGGCCTTCGTGCGTACCGACTTCTTTGGTATCGAGAAAAACCAGGCGCGCGGCGTCCGTGTCGTGCACGCCCTGGATGAAGCCGTTGCCGTCCACCGGCATGTCGGGAAAAATGCTGCGGAACACCGGGCGCTCATCGTGATTGCCGAGTAGCAGCCGCACCGGCAGTTTTAATTGTTTCAGGCAATCCGCCAGGATGCGGTAAGAGGCTTCATCGCCATCGTGGGTAAGGTCGCCGGTGATGACGCACAGATCAGCGTCGGCATGATGGGCATTGACGTGATCGATGCAGGTGCGAAAACGCGCTACCGAATCTTCGCCGAACAAGAGATTCCCATCCGGCACCAGGTGGATGTCGGTAATTTGTATGACTTTCATCAGGATGTGTTGTTGGTGTTGAATAAAGAGATTTATCGGATGCCGGCGCGCAGGAAGGCTTGAATGAACTGACGCTGGAACACCAGGAAGCCGATCATCAACGGGGCAATCGCCACCAGCGTGGCAGCGCTGATGATGGAGATGTTGACGCCGCTTTCAGGGGCGCCGAACAGCGACAGGCCGACCGTCAGCGGGCGCGTCATCGGCGAGTTGGTCACAATCAGCGGCCACAGGAAGTTGTTCCAGTGCGTTGCCACCGACACTAGCGCGTAAGCCAGATAGACCGGTTTGGCGGCGGGAACATACACGCGCCACAGCACGCCGAACCAGCCGCAACCTTCAATGCGCGCCGCTTCTTCCAGCTCGCGCGGAATCTGCATGAAAGCCTGGCGCAGCAAGAAGATGCCGAAAGCGCTGGCCATGTAAGGCACGGCCATCCCCAGCGGCGTATCGAACATGCCCAGGCGCGTCACCATGGCGTAGTTCTCGACAATCAGGATTTCCGGCAACACGAACAGTTGCAACAGCACCAGCACGAACAGCAGGTTCTTGCCGGCGAACTGGAAGCGCGCGAACGCAAATCCGGCCAGCGTGCATAGCGTGAACTGACCGGTCAGGATCAGGCTGACCAGCACAAAGGTATTGAAGAAATAGCGCAGCCACGGCGCCGCCTGCCACGCGTCGCGGAAATTCTGCACGATCAGCGGTGCGCGCCAGTCGAACGCCAGCGCTGCATGGGAGGTATGGAAGGCGGCCCACAGTGCGAACAGCAGCGGGGCGATCCACAGCAGCGCCAGCGCCCAGGCGCCGGCGGTGTCGACGATAGTCCAGAAGCGTTCGCCCGGAGCAGACGGTGCGGCTGCGACAGTGACGGCAGAGGGGGCAGATGCGTTGATGGTGGCGGTATTCATCGACAGTGTTTAGCGGTAATGGATGCGGCGGTCAAAGAACAGGAATTGCAGCGCGGCGATCAGGCCCAGTGCAGCGAGCACCATCACGGTCATCACGGCGGCGCCGGACTGATCGAGATAGGCGAAGGCCATTTCCCAGATCCAGTACAGGATCAGTTTGGATGCGTTGTCGGGACCACCCTTGGTCAGGATGAACAGGTGATCGATCAGGCGTACCGAGTTGATCAGCGCATTGATCGTCACGAACAGCGTGGTCGGCATCAGCAGCGGCAATACCACGCGGCGGGTATAAGCCCAGCGTCCCGCGCCTTCGATGCGGGCGGCTTCGCGCAGGTCGGGCGGGATCGCCTGCAGTGCGGCGAGATAGAAAATCATGAAGAAGCCGGACTCTTTCCAGATCGTCACCGCCATCACCGACCACAGGGCGGTGCCCGGTTGGCCGAGCCAGTTGGTCGGACCGACGCCGAACAGCGCCGTGATGTGGTCGAGCAGGCCGAGTCCCGGCGTATAGAAGAACAACCACAGGTTGGCTGCCGCAATCATCGGCAGCATGGTCGGCGTGAAGAAGGCGGTGCGCACCAGGCCGCGGCCGCCGATGCGGGCATTGGCCCACAGCGCCATGCCCAGCGCCAGCGCAATCGACACCGGGACGGTCACACCTGCATATAGCAGGTTGTTGCCGACGACTTGCCAGAAGGCCGGATCGGCCAGCAGGTCGCGGTAGTTGTCGATGCCGTTGAATACGCTAGGCCGGCGCGCTGTGCCGCGTGAGAAGAAGCTGGCCCACAAGGTCGCCAGCATCGGAAAGAAGGCGAACAGCGTCAGCAGAATCAGCGATGGCGTCAGCAGTCCCCAGCCGAACAGGTTGTGCAGGCGGCGTTCGGCGGGATTGGCAGGCGTCAGATTTGTTGCTTGGTTCATCAGGATTTTATGCAGTGATCGGACTGAGTCGGGTTGGTGATGCCGATGAAATTACGGTGATGCTGTTGAGTTTTTCGCTGTCGTCCCAGCGCATGCTGGGACCCAGTGTCTTGACGACTGTCGATACGACACTGGGTCCTGACTTTCGTCAGGACGACGGCGATATACGGCGATACACTGTGGATACACGGTGTGCAGCGTTCCCGCGATTAACGATAAGGCTTCAACAGACGTTCGGCAGTCGCTTGCGCTTCATCCAGCGCTTGTTTCGGCGTCTTGGTGCCGGTCAATGCAGCTTGTACGGCGTTCGACAGTGCTTCACGCACACGGGCGGTCTGCTCGGTCGAGAACTCCGGAATCGCTACCGCCAGCTGATCGCGAGCCACCAGTGCCTGCGGGAAAGTCTTGGCGTAATCGCGCAGGGCGGGCGTGTTGTACGAAGCAGGGCTGGTGCCGACATAGCCGGTGGCGATGGACCATTGCGCTGCGCGTTCCGGCGCCGTCATCCAACGTACGAAGGTGACCGAAGCGGCTTGCTGCGCAGGGGTTGAACCCTTGAACAGGTAGAAGTTGCCGCCGCCGACCGGCGAACCGGGTTGCTTGTTGGCAGGCAGCATGGCGACGCCGAAGTCGAACTTGGCTTCCTTCTTCACTGCAGTCAGGTTGCCGGTGGTGTGCCACATCATGGCAGTCTGGCCTTGTACGAATGCCTGGCGCAGCGTGCCCCATTCAATCGCGCCGGCCGGGCTGACCTTGTGCGTGGCCGCCAGCGAACGCCAGAATTCCAGCGCTTCGACGGCAGCCGGCGTGTTGAAATAGACCTGGGTGCCTTCCTTGTTCATCAGCGACACGCCGTTCTGGATCGCGAACGCCTGGAACATCCAGTATGGATAGCCGGTCGACGGCACCATCAGGCCGAACTTGTCCTTGCTGGTGAGCTTGGTGGCGGCGGCCAGCATTTCCTTCCAGGTTTTTGGCGGCACATCCGGATTCAGGCCGGCGGCGCGGAACATGTCCTTGTTGTAGAACATCACGATGGTCGAACGCTGGAACGGGATGCCCCAGACGTGGCCGCCGATGGTGCCGTTGGCCATCAGGCCAGGATAGAAGCTTTGCAGCCAGGCCTTGTCTTCGGCGCTGGTGGCGACCTTGTCGAAGGGCTCGATCAGGTTCTGGTCGATCAGGTCATAGGTGTCGAGCGCGCCCAGCACCGACAGCTGCGCAGGCTGGCCGCCCTTGATGGCCGACAATGCGCGCACGCGGGTCTCGTCGTAGTTGCCGGAGTAGACCGCCTTGACCTTGATGTCCGGGTTGGCTTTCTGGAAGTCGTTGATCATGCCATCGATCACATCGGTCAGCGGACCGCCGACAGCGATCGGGTAGTACATGGTCAGGTCGGTGGCTGCGCTTGCCAGCGAGGATGCTGTCAGGGCGCTTGCGAAGAGTGCCGCCAAGGTTGTTTTTCTGATGAGTTTGCTCAGCATTGCGTTTCCTTTGTGGGGGAGGTTCATGTTGAAAAGCACGGGATAAATTCTGTGAAATGCTGCTTACTGCACGGCTGCCAGTATGGGCAGGCGGTGGACGTTGGACGTGTCTGCCGTCACGGATATCGGCGCTGGCGCTGGAGATAAGCGGCGGCCATCGCCGGCGGCGAAGACATGCGCGTCTACCGGATCCCAGCCGAGACCGACGCGGTCGCCGAGTTTCAGCAGGCTTTTTTCGGGACTGCGCACGATGATGGCGTCGCCGCCCGGCAGGTCGAGATAGATGTAGGATTCCGCACCCTGGAATTCGACGCCGGTGACCGTCCCGAACAGTTCGGTAGATGAGGGGGCCACAATGCGGAAATGTTCGGGACGCACGCCGACCAGCTGTTTCTCGTCCGCCTCACTGACCGGCATGATGCTGGCGCGCAGTGCGGCCGGCAGCTTTTCGGCATCCATCAGCATCATCGGCGGGCTGCCGATGAAGGCGGCGGAGAAAGCGCTCGATGGCGTTTCATACAGCTCGGCGGGTGTGCCGCTTTGCACGATGCTGCCGGCATTCATCAAGACGATCTTGTCGGCCATACCCATGGCTTCGGTCTGGTCGTGGGTGACGTAGACGACTGTCATGTTCAGGCGCTGTTGCAGGGCGCGGATTTCGTGGCGCACCGAGTGGCGCAGCTTGGCGTCGAGATTGGAGAGCGGCTCGTCCATCAGGCAGATCGAATGACCGGCCACGACTGCACGCGCCAGCGCCACGCGTTGACGCTGGCCGCCGGACAGTTGCGCTGGCTTGCGTTGTTCCAGTCCCTGCAGATTGGTCAGCTCCAATGCTTCTTGCAAACGCTGGCGGCGTTCTGCCGCATGCACGCCTCGCACCTGCATGCCGAAGCAGATGTTTTCGGCCACGCTCAGATGCGGGAACAGCGCATACGACTGAAACACCATCGACAGTCCGCGCGCCGACGGCGTGGCTGTCGTGACGTCCTTGCCGTCGATTTCCACGTGGCCGCTGTCGGGCGTTTCCAGTCCGGCCAGCAGGCGCAGCAGAGTCGATTTGCCGCAGCCGGAAGGGCCGAGCAGGGCGACCAGCTGGCCGCGTTCGAATTCAAGATCGAGCGATTTGATGACCTGGTGCGTACCCCAGGACTTGCTGATGCCGGAGAGGCGGATAGCGATGTCGTTTTGCATATTCATTTTCCTGCGGCGGTGGCTGCCAGGGCGGATTCCAGTTCTTCCTCTGCGTCGCGACCGGCTTGCGAAGTGACGACGACTCGCGTGTTGCCTGCCAGCATGGCGGCCAGCGTCGGATTCAGGGGACTGTCGGTGACGAGGATGTCGGGATCGGAAAGATGGCCGCCGCGCACCGGCGCCTGACGGCCGAACTTGGAGTTGTCGGTGACCAGAATCTGGGTACGGCAGCTTTCGCGCAGCGCCTGGCGCGAGCTGGATTCCATGCGATCGAAATCCAGCAGCGTGCCGTCGGTGTCGACGCCGCCGACACCGTAGATGCCGAAGTCCGCGCGGAAATTGCGGAACAGTTTGTCGGCATCGTTGCCGAGGATTTCCGGATTGGGAAAACGCAAGGTGCCGCCCGGTACGATGACCTGGTTGTTCTGGTTGGTCGACAGCGCCAGCGCCGCGCGTAAATTGTTGGTGATGACGGTGAGATGGTCGTGCTTGGCCAATGCCAGCGCAACTTGTTCTGGTGTGGTGCCGATGCCGATCAGCACGCTGCAAGAGTTAGGAATCAGCTTGGCGACCGCAGCGCCGATCTCGGCTTTTTGTTCGAGATTGTTGATGCGGCGCATGTCGTAAGGCTGGTTGCGCGCAGACAGAATCAGCTCGGCGCCGCCATGCCTCCGGCGCAGGATGTCGGCGTCGCACAGGGCGTTGATGTCGCGGCGTATGGTTTGCGTAGTGACGGCGAAATGCTCCGCCAGCGCCTCCATGGTCATGAAGCCGTGCTGGCGGAACAGCGCAATGATTTCGTTGTGACGCAATGAGGCCGGCTTGACGATGGACTTGGCCGCGGTCCCTGGATTTGCAGACATGTTCACTTATCCATTCACTCGTTCATTTGAAAACGTGATGAATGTTATCGGGTGATTGTTACGGGATCGTGACGTTATTTGTTTTCATATGAACATTGAATTGCTTTCATATCGTCATAACGTCATGGCGATGTCATATATCGAGGGCATAGTTCGCAGCGTTTCACCACTGCTCGCAATTCCCTTTTCAACTTTCCTGAAAACCATTCATGAAAAAATATGCTCTCGCCATTTCGCTCTCCGCCGCCGGCATGTCCGTCTTCGGAGGCGCGTATGCGCAAACCAACGTCGCCTCATCGGGCGTCACCATCTACGGGATCATCAATCCCAGCCTGACCTATACCGACAAGGTCGCCAACGTCACGCCGGGCAATCCGACCGGTACCGGTTCGCGTCTGAGCATGGACACCGCTGTCGCGCAAGGTTCGCGCATCGGATTCAAGGGCGTGGAAGATCTGGGCGATGGATTGAAGGCGCTGTTCACGCTGGAGAACGGCTTCAACGCCGATACCGGCCAGCTGGCGCAGGGCGGCCTGTTCTTCGGCCGTACCGCCATCATCGGTCTGTCGGGCAAGGGCGGCACCATTTATCTCGGCCGCCAGAAAGATTACATCGATGATCTGGCGCCGTACAACGGCGCGCTCGATTTCGGCAGCCTGGTCAACAATATCCATGCGTTGAATCTGGACCGCACGCAAGGCTCGCGCATCAACAACTCGGTGCGCTACAACTCGCCTGTGATGGGCGGCGTTACCTTGAGCGCGTTGTACGGTTTCGGCGAACAGGCCGGGTCGACCGGCGCAGGCCAGTCTTTCGGCGTAGGCGGCAGCTACAACAACGGTCCGCTGTCGTTTGGCGCTGCCTACTTCCAGAACAAGCTGACGGGCAACAATATCTTCACCGGTTCCAGCGATTCCGGCATTGCACCGGGCGCCACCACCGGCAGCATTGCCAGTACTTCGCTGAAGACTTTCCTGATCGGCGGTTCCTATAAGCTGGGCGACGTGCGCATGTACGGTTCGTACTCGCAGGTCAAGCAACCGCTGGCCGTCGCGGCCGGTACGGCAATGACCGGATTCACCGGCGCCGCGGGCGCGGCCTTCACCTTTGGCGGCGTCAACAACAGCAAGGTCGACCTCATCGACTTCGGTGTCAACTACAACGTCACGCCGACAACGCAACTGCTGGCCAACTTCGTCGGTACACGCTCCAAGTTCGTCGGCACCAAAGACGGCAAGGCGTCGCAGGTATCGCTGGGCGTGGATTATTTCCTGTCCAAACGCACCGATGTGTATCTGTTCTACGCCAACATCCGTTCGTCGGACATGTTCAACCCGGGCTTGTACGTCGCGCCGGGTGGCAGCAATACGCAGAACGTGTTGACGGCCGGTATCCGTCACAAGTTCTGACCGGCTTGTTCGCCTGCAAGGAGAAACAGATGAACCTGTATAAGAACAAATTGAAACTGGCCGTCTGCACTGCGCTCTTGAGCGTGTCGCTGGCGGTCAGCGCCGACCCGCTGATTGCGGCTCACCGCGGCGGCACCGGCGACGGTCCCGAGAATACCATCCCGACATTGCAGAATTCGCTCAGGCATGGTGCGGATATCTTGTGGATGACGGTGCAGGTGTCCAGCGACGGCGTGCCGGTGCTGTATCGTCCGGCGGATGTGTCGGCGCTGACTGATGGCAAGGGACTGGTCAACACCCTGACGGCAGCGCAGCTGACCGAGCTCAATGCCGGCTACATGTACGGCGCGACGGATGCGGCCGGCAACAAGAGTTATCCCTATCGCCAGCAGCCGGTGCAAGTGCCGACGCTGCGCGACGCGCTGCGTGCCGTGCCGGTATCGGTGCCGATCATGATCGACATGAAGCAACTGCCTGCAGAAGTGCTGGTCAATGCTGTCGCCAAAGTCATCGCGGAAGAAAACGCATGGCAGCGCGTGCGCTTTTATTCCACTGATGCCGATGTAATTGCACTGATGGCGAAGCAGCCGAAGGCGCAGGTGTTCGAATCGCGCGATGCCACGCGTGATCGCCTGGCGCGCATTGCGCTCAATGGAGGTGCGTGCGATGTGCCGCCGGCGGCCGGTACGTGGTCGGGCATCGAGCTGGAGCGCAAAGTCAGCGTAGTGGAGAAGTTTACGCTGGGTGAGGGCGTCTCTGAAGTTGTGGCGCACTGGTGGACGCCGGCGGCGATGAAATGCTTCAAGAGTAATCCCGGCACCAGGGTGATGGTGTTCGGCGTCGACTCGGCGGCGGCTTATCGCAGCGCTCAGCAATTGGGCGTGGATGTGGTGATGACGGATTCGCCGTTGAAGATGAAGGCCTTGCGCGAATCAGCCAGATAAAGAGGGGCGACAGGTCCAGGTAGGGAGAAAGCCCGCTCGCGCGGGCTTTTTCTTTGGCCGGGATTCCCGCCTGAAAATGATAAGATGGCGGCGCTCCGGACATCGGCAATGAAGTCGCGTCTGCCGGGTTGACTGCCGCACTCAGGTTGCGGCTTGCGACCCGCACATATCCTCTCTTGAAAAATCAGATTTTCGTCTGTCGCCCTTTCTGCCCAAAGGCAGTCTCATGAGAAAAGAGCCGAGCGTATCCGGAACCTGCAACCATTACTTGAACACGATATAAATGAATAGCAAGAAGGCCACGCTTATCGGACTTACTGCAGTAGTCCTCTGGAGTTCGATTGTCGGACTGATTCGCGGGGTCAGCGAACATCTCGGCGCGACCGGAGGTGCTGCAATGATTTATAGCGTTGCGTCGGTGTTTCTGCTGTTCTCGGTCGGCTTCCCGAAGCTCGCTTCGTTTCCCAGAAAATATCTGTTGTGGGGAAGTCTCCTGTTTGTGTCTTATGAACTCTGCCTGTCGCTGTCCATCGGTTACGCCAACACCGGCAGGCAAGCAATTGAAGCCAGCATGGTCAACTATCTGTGGCCGGCTTTCACGCTCATCTCGGCCATTGCATTCAACAAGCAGAGAGCAGGATGGATGGTCGTTCCCGGATTCATTCTCTCGATTGTAGGGATCTGCTGGGTACTGGGCGGCGACCAGGGGCTGGACGTGGCAGGCATGCTCGTCAACGTACAAGACAATCCGCTCAGCTACGGGCTGGCTTTTCTGGGCGCCGTCATCTGGGCTGCCTATTGCACCGTAACGGCCCGCATCGCGAAGGGAAAGAACGGCGTGACGCTGTTCTTCATCCTCGTCGCATTGACGCTGTGGGTGAAATTTTTCTCCGGCGATCACGGACCGATGTCTTTCAGCCTGCCGGCAATTGTCTACCTGCTCCTGGCAGCGGCAGCGATGGGCTTCGGCTATGCCGCATGGAACGTCGGGATCCTGCATGGCAATGTGACCGTGCTGGCGGGAGTGTCTTACTTTATTCCGGTCTTCTCATCGGCGCTGTCGGCCATCGTATTACATGCGCCACTGCCCAAATCTTTTTGGGTGGGAGCGTCGCTGGTATGCGCCGGTTCGATCTTGTGCTGGCTGGCAACCAGAGCCGGGAAAGTAGTCGCCGGTCAAGAGAGTGCCGTGGCGGACTGTTCGTAGGCATTCAGCCATGAACTGATAGGGAGGTGCGAAAGCAATGGAAATGGAATTAGCGAAATTGGAAAAGCAGCTGAATTTTCTAAGAGAAATCGATCGGCTCAAGAGCGTTGTGCGGCAATCGCCGCTGCTCGACAAAAGCCGGAAAGAAAACTCCGCTGAGCATTCCTGGCATCTGGCCATGTACGCCTTGCTGCTGAGCGAGTATGCCAGCGGATACGTGAATGCAAATCGCGTGATACAGATGCTCTTGCTGCATGACATCGTCGAGATCGACGTCGGCGATTTTCCGATTCATGGCGGATCTTCCAAAGAGTTGCAGGCGGAACAGGAAGCAAGGGCTGCGGTGCGGCTTTTTGGCTTGTTGCCGCAACCTCAGGGCAATGAACTTCTGGCGTTGTGGCAGGAGTTTGAATGCGGAGAAACCGAGGATGCGAAATTCGCCAAGGCGCTGGATCGCTTTCAGCCTCTCATCATCAATATACATACCGATGGCGGCACCTGGACTGAGAACGGTGTTTCAGTGGAGCAGGTCTTTTCCCGCTACGGTCCCGTTATCAAAAAAGGTGCGCCGCTGCTGTGGGCTGCATGTGAGCAGTGGGTAACGCAGCACTTCGCACGGTAGTGTCAGGAGCATCAGGAGCCTTGCCAGACAGCAGTTGAAACCGCAAGTGTTGCCGGTCGGGAAAGTGTGTGAATAAATTACTGCTTGACTGGCTACCTACTAAAAGGTAGGCTTCGCCCATGGTCGATACATCCAATACATCCGACAGCATCTTGCGGTGCGCACAATCACTGATCATCGCCGGTGGCTATAACGGTTTCAGCTATGCCGACATAGCGAAGGTCATCGGGATCCGCAATGCCAGCATTCATCATCATTTCCCCAGCAAGGCGATTCTGGTGCGCACGCTGGTGGCACGGTATCGCGAGGAGATGCAGGCAGGCGTCGCGAATCTGGAACAGCATGTTTCCGATCCCCTGGAGCAGCTTCGTGCTTATGCCAAGTATTGGGAAGCTTGCATTGCAGACGCATCCTCTTCATTCTGCGTCTGCGCCTTGCTGGCGAGCGAAATGCCGATTCTTCCCGAAGAGATTGCGCTTGAAGTAAGAGCGCATTTTCGGGCGCTTTCGGCCTGGCTGTCTGCGGTTTTCGCACGCGGTGAAAAACAAGGCCGGCTTCTATTGACTGAGTCGGCTGAGATGGAGGCTGAAATATTCATGGCGGCCGTCCACGGCGCGATGCTTTCCGCGCGCGCTTACGGCGATGCCGGCATGTTCGGCGCCATTATTAAACCGATTTTGACGCGTATCGCTCGTCACGGGTAACGGGTGGAATAGTTGCGCCAACTTGCGGCTATTTTACCTACCGATTAGTAGGTAGTTTATTTTGTAAAAATTGCACGTCTGAAGCAAGAGGCGATGCTTCTTTGAATATTTCGTTTTTTTGATAAAAGGATAGCCCCATGTTTGGAATTTCTCCCCTCGGTTGGATTCATACGCTAGGCAGCTTGCCGGCGATTCCGGCAGCTGTGTATATGTTTGTGCGCTATGGACGGATCGTGCCTCGCTCGACCGTCGGCAGCATCTATTTCGTGTCGATGCTGATCGGTGCTGTCAGCGTTTTTGCCGTGGCCCATCAGCCGGCCAGCTACGGCATCGCTGTGGCGACTTTGTTCTTTCTTCTCGCCGGTTATGGCGTGGGGAGGTTGTTGAAGACGGGGAGTGCGGCCACTTACGTGGAGACCGTCTTCCTGACGTTGACGGCGTTTTTGCTGATGGTGCCAACCGTCACCGAAACCCTGCGCCGGGTACCGGACGGCCAGCCGTTTGTGACTGATTTGAAATCGCCGCTGCTGCTTGGATTTCAGGGGAGTCTTGTCGTTATGCTGATTGTCGGGCTGAGTATCCAGATTCTGTATTTGCGCAAGAAAGGCAAAACCGCCGTGGTATGAAACAACCTGACGTCGTCTGACGTCAGTAATTTTTGAAGGAGAGCTGGCATGGCACGCAATCCGGTAACACCCGTTCGTCCCGTCGACGCCGTTGTCAGTGCAAGGCCGGTGGACAGCGGGTCGACCTACTATCGTCATCTGGAGCTGTGGCGGATTACTTCGGAAGTAAACGCCGCCGCGCGGCGTGCGAAAGAACCGCGTGCCCGGGATCCCGATTTCGTCCGGGCCTTGGCTGATGCCACGAAGCCGGAGCTCGGATAAAAACAGCAGACGTAAAAAAAGCGGGAAGGGCCTAAGCCTCTTCCCGCTTTCTTATCTGTATTTCAATCAGGCGGTGACTGCAACCGGCACTGCTTTCTTGCGATACAGGATCAGGGTGGCGATCAGGCCGCAGACGGCGGCGAAGCTCATCCACAGGCCAGGCGCCGCCTTGTCGTGCGTCAGTTCGATCAGGCCGGTGGCGATCGCCGGTGTGAAGCCGCCGAAGATCGCGGTCGCCAGACTGTAAGCCAGCGAGAAACCGGCGGTACGCACATCGACCGGCATCACTTCCGTCAGCGCTACGACCATCGCGCCGTTATAGCTGGCGTAGAGGAAGGACAGCCACAATTCTACGACCAGCATCTTGCCGAAGGTGGCATCGCCGACCAGCCAGGTCATGGCCGGATACGCGGTCAGGATCGTCAGCACGGTAAAGATCAACAGCAAAGGACGGCGACCGATACGATCGGACAATGCGCCCATCACCGGCAGCCAGATGAAGTTGGAAATACCGACACAGAAGGTCACGATCAGCGCGCTTTCGGTGCTCAGCTTGAGCACGTTCTTGCCGAAGGTCGGGGTGTAGACGGTGATCAGGTAGAACGAGACGGTCGTCATCGACACCAGCATCATGCCGGCGATGACCAGCTTCCAGTTTTCCAGCATCGATCGGAAGATTTCACCCAGGCTAGGCTTGCGCTTGCGGGCCATGAATTCTTCCGTCTCTTGCAGTGAACGGCGGATGACGAACAGCACCGGCACGATCAGGCAGCCGATGAAGAACGGCACGCGCCAGCCCCAGTCGCCGACCTGATCCTTGGTCAGCCACATGTTCAGGCCATAGCCGATAGCGGCGGCAACGATGATGGCGACTTGCTGGCTGGCGGACTGCCAGCTCACATAGAAACCCTTGCGGCCCGGTGTTGCCATTTCGGCCAGGTAAACCGACACGCCGCCCAGCTCAACGCCTGCCGAGAAGCCTTGCAGCAAGCGGCCGATCAGGACCAGCGCCGGCGCGAGCAAACCGATGGATGCATAGCCGGGAACGAAGGCGATCAGCATGGTGCCGACCGCCATCAGCGCCAGTGTCACGATCAGACCCTGGCGACGGCCGACGCGGTCGACGTAAGCGCCGAGGATGATCGCACCCAGCGGACGCATCAGGAAGCCTGCGCCGAAGGTCATGAAGGTCAGCATCAGCGAGGCAAATTCGTCGCCGGCCGGGAAAAAGGCCTTTGAGATATAGCTGGCGTAGAAGCCGAAGAGGAAAAAGTCGAACATTTCCATGAAATTGCCACTGGTGACGCGCAACACAGTGACGAACTTCGAGGACGATGCAGATGTTTGAGATGTCATGATTTGTCTCTCTCTACCCGAGGTGATCAGGTTATGTGTTTTCTGAACAATACGTGCGACGCGGATTTTTTGTTATTGAGCGTCAGCGGACCGCAGTCTATCCCAAGCGCCGTCACCGTAGCTTTCGAACAGCTTTCATGATTTGTTTATTTTTACGGACGGAGAACGTCTTGATATTGCGTGCAGAACAATTCGCCATCGCGTCCTCAGGCGAGTTTGTTTCCTGATGGTGAATAAATGCAGCCGGAGGTTGGGAGTAATTTAGTCTGTTTTAGGGCTGTGAAACCATTTGCCGAAAATTTTTGTTTGTCAGTATTTTGTCAGCATATGCTCTGCAGAGCAGCGAAGTCCGGTGCGTTGCGGGCAGAAGCGCAAGGACAAAAAAATAAGCCGCAAAACCTTTGCAGGTTCAGCGGCCGAATCACCACAGGGAAGCTTGTTGTTATCTGAAAGTCTCAGCCGGGATAGCTGGCTTAGCTGGTCCTGGTCACCTTGCTCAGATGACGCGGCTTGTCCGGATCCATGCCGCGCGCGACCGCCAGTTGTGCAGCCATGACGTAGAAAGCCTGGATTGCGACGATAGGATCAAGGTCCGGCGTGACGGCTGTCGGCAAGGTCAGGTCGCGTTCGGCAATATCTTCCGGCGCCGCCAGCAAGACCTTGGCGCCGCGCTGGCGCATTTCGGCGGCCAGCTGCAGCATGCCGGCCTGGGTCGGGCCGCGGGTGGCGAACATCAGCAGTGGATAGCCTTCATTGATCAACGCCATCGGGCCGTGCTTGATCTCTGCACCGCTGAACGCTTCGGCCTGGATGGCGGAGGTCTCCTTGAATTTCAATGCGGCTTCCAGCGCCAGCGGGAAGCCGATACCGCGTCCGACAACCATGATGTTACCGGCCGGTGCCAGGACGTCGATGGCTTTGGACCAGTCGCTGTCCGCGGCGTGTTGCAGCGAATCCGGCAGGCTTTCCAGTGCGTGCAGGAAGCCGGCGTCGTTTTGCCAGTGGCCGGCGAACAGGGCGCCGGCAACCAGGCTGGCGATGAAGCTCTTGGTCGCGGCGACGCTGAGTTCAGGACCGGCGCGCAGCGGGATGGACCATTCGGCGGCCTTGGCCAGCGGCGACTCGGCGTCGTTGACCAGCGCCAGCGTCGTGGCGCCGCCATCGCGGAAGTAGCAGATCGGTTCGATCACGTCGGGGCTCTGGCCCGATTGCGAGATGGCGATCGCCAGCCGGTCGCGGGCAATCAGCGGCGCCTTGTTGAGCGTCACCAGCGACATCGGCAGCGAGGCAACGATGTGGCCAAGGCGTGCCATCGTGAGGTAAGCGCAATAGCTGGCGGCATGGTCGGAACTGCCGCGCGCCACGGTAACGATGCCCGCTGGCGGTGCGGTGCGCAACCAACGGCCCAGTTCGGCATAGCGGCCCTGGTCTTGCGCGAGCTGGTCGGCCACATGGGTGCCGGCCGAGCGCGCCTCCTTAAGCATGAGCGAGGTCAATCTTTTCTCCTTCTACATAGACTTCTTTTAATTTGAACTGGCGATCGAACACCAGAATGTCGGCAAAGCAGCCGGGCTTGAGGCGGCCGCGTTCCTTGACGCCGAGGTAGTCGGCGGGATAGGTCGAGGTACGCAGCGAGGCTTCGGAGACGTCGAGACCCATGGCGATCAGGTTGCGCAGCGCTTGGTCCATGGTCAGTGTGCTGCCGGCCAGCGTACCGTCGGCAAGGCGCACGCCGCCTGCACATTTGTGCACCACCTGGCGGCCCAGCGTGTAGTCGCCGTCGGGCATACCGGCGGCGGCGGTGGAGTCGGTCACGCAATACAGGCGCGGGATGGCGCGCAAGGCTGCGCGGATGGCGCCCGGGTGTACGTGCAGCATGTCGGGAATCAGCTCGGCGTATTCGGCATGCGCCAACGCCGCGCCGGCCATGCCGGGTTCGCGGTGATGAAAGCCGCTCATGGCGTTGAACAGATGGGTGAAGCCGGCGGCGCCGTTCTTGAGCGCGGCGACGCCGTCGTCGTAGGTGCCGAGCGTATGGCCGATCTGCACCAGCATGCCGCCGGTGGTCAGCGTGCGCACCAGTTCCAGATGGCCGTCGACTTCGGGGGCGATGGTGATCAGTTTGATCGGGGCGAAGCTGGCCAGCCAGTCGACTTGCTCCAGCGTCGCTTCGACGGCGAAGTCGGGTTGCGCGCCGAGCTTTCCGGGGTTGATGTAGGGGCCTTCCAGGTGCACGCCGAGGACGCATGCGCGGCCGCTGCCTGGTTCGCGCTTGCGGCTGGCGCTGCCGATGGCCTTGAGCGCGATTTCCAGTTCTTCCAGGGGTGCGGTCATCGTGGTGGCGAGCAGGCTGGTGGTGCCGTGCCGCGCATGCAGGCGGGCGATGACATCGACGGCGTCGCCGCCTTCCATGATGTCTTTGCCGCCGCCGCCATGCACGTGCAGATCAATGAAGCCGGGCAGAATATAGTCGCCGTCGTTGGCATGAGGCGAGCCGTCAACCGGTTCATGATCGAGCGGATGGCCATCGATATTGCAGATCAGTTCGCCGAAGTTGATGGCGCCGTTGATCCAGCCGTGCGGCGTGAGCACGTTGCCGCGGACCTGGGTGATGGAGGACATGGGTTTTCTCCGTTAAGAAAGTATCAGGCTCTTGCGCACCAGCAGCAAAGCGCCATCGGCGGAATCCGCCAAGGCCGGCGTGATGCGCTGTTGCAGCGCCGGTGAAAAATAATTCTGAAGGGCTCCCGCCAGACCGCCGCACAGGGCTAGCGGCAATTGCTTGCCAGGATCGAGCGTGTCGGCCATCAGCTCAAGCTCTGCCGCAGCCTGGATCAGAATGCTGCGTGCTGCGGGATCGTCTTCTGCGTGAGCAATCACCAGGCGCGCCAATCGCGCGAAGGCGGCCTGATCGGCTTGCGAGAGCCAGTCGAGTACTATGTCGCGTTCAGCGCGTCCGGGCGTGTTGGCCGCGCCGTCAGTTTCGCAAAACGCTACCGTTGCTGCCGACAGCGCGCCATGCGGCGCACGGCCGTCGACGACGTGCTGGACGTGATTGATGGCGCGCAAGCCCATCCATGCGCCGCTGGCATCGTCGCCGGAAGGAAAGCCCCAGCCGTCGACTACGCGTTCGCTGCCATCGGCATAGAGCGCCACACCGATGGTGCCGGTGCCGACCGCGATAATGGCGCCGGTCTTGCCCTGATGGGCGCCGAGCAAGGTTGTGGTAGCGTCGCTGGCAAGTTGCAGCGCGCCGAACGCCGGGGCTTTCTCGCGGAATGCCGTGGCCCATTGGGCTACATTGAATCCGGCGACGCCCATGCCGGCAGCAAGTTTGCTCAACGGCGGCATGGCAACGCCCGCATTTGCGAAGGCTCTTTGCAGCGTCGTCAGGATCGCGTCCCAGGCTGCCGCAGCGCCATTGCGCAATGCCGAGCCGGCGCCGACGGCTTCACCCAGCAGGCTGCCGTCGGCGTGGACCACGCGCACCAGTGTCTTGGTGCCGCCGCCGTCTACGCCGATCAGATAGTCGTACGCCTGCTCCATTCGCTGCTCCGTTATCTCAAATATTTTCGAGTGAATTGTCGATGTCCCTATCAGTGCTGCACTTGCTGACGCGACGACAAGAGGTTGCCCGGTTTCAGACGGCGCAGGGCTTTTCCATCGTTGTCGAAGACGTGGAAGACATGGCTGCTGGCCGATAGTTCAATGGCTTCGCCGATCTCTACATTGCGATTGCCATCGCCTCGGACCACGATGTCCTGGCCGCTGGAAAGCGTGACGTAGATGAAGTTGGCCTCGCCCAGGTGTTCCACCAGATTGACCTTGCCGCTGAAGTGTTCCGAACCGGATGCGTCCTCGTGGACGTGTTCTGCGCGCAGTCCCAGCGTGACCTTGTCGCCGACTTTCGCGGTACCCGGTACGACATCGACGCGGACTTGCTGGCCGCCGACGATGCCCACGTGCAGGCAGTCTTCGCCCACGGCGGATACCACGCCGGGCAGCAGATTCATCTTGGGCGAGCCGATGAAGCCGGCTACGAACAGATTCTGCGGATGCTGGTACAGCTCCAGTGGCGTGCCGGCCTGCTGGATGTGGCCGTCGTGCATGACCACGATCTTGTCGCCCAGCGTCATCGCTTCAACCTGATCGTGCGTGACGTAAACGATAGTGGCCGCCAGTTGCTTGTGCAGCTTGGCGATTTCCAGACGGGTCTGTACGCGCAGGGCGGCGTCGAGATTGGACAGCGGTTCGTCGAAGAGGAACAGCTTCGGCTTGCGCACGATGGCGCGGCCGATAGCGACGCGCTGGCGCTGGCCGCCGGAGAGTTCGCGTGGCAGGCGTTCCAGCAGGTGATCGATCTTGAGGATGCCGGCGGCGTGGCGGATGCGTTCGTCGATGTCGGCCTTGTTGCTGCCGGCGATCTTGAGGCCGAAGGCCATGTTCTTGTACACGTTCATATGCGGATAGAGCGCATAGCTCTGGAACACCATCGCAATGCCGCGCTTGGCCGGGGGCAGGTGATTGACGACTTCGCCGCCAATGGCCAGTTCACCGCCGCTGATCTCTTCGAGGCCGCAGAGCATGCGTAGCAAGGTCGACTTGCCGCAACCGGACGGGCCGACCAGCACGCAGAATTCGCCGTCGCGGATGTCGAGGTTCAGACCGGCCAGCACGTTCTGTTTGCCGTCGTAGGATTTTTTCAGTTCTTTGATGCTTACGTTTGCCATGATTGTTTACCTTGAAGGGATTGCTTCACTGCGGTTATTTCACCGCGCCGGCGGTCAGGCCGCGAATCAACTGGCGCGAGAACAGCGTGTACAAGATCAGGATCGGGATGACCGCCATCGACAGCGCCGCCAGCACCGAATTCCAGTCGGTGGCGTACTGGCCGATGAACTGCTGCACGCCGAGCGTCACGGTCTTGGTCTGGTCCCCGGGCGCGAGGATCAGCGGAAACCACAAGTCGTTCCACGCCGGGATCATCGTGAACACCGCCACGGTGGCGATGGCGGGGCGGATCAGCGGCAGGATCACCTGGAAGAAAATCCTGAATTCGCCGACGCCGTCGCAGCGTGCGGCATCCTTCAGCTCGGTTGGAATCTGGCGGATGAATTCGGACAGAATCATTACCGCCAGCGGCAAACCTTGCGCGGTATAGACCAGGATCAGCGCCGTACGGGTATTGATCAGATCCAGCGCCACCACGAGTTGCAGGATGGAGACTGTGCCGAGCCGGATCGGGATCATGATGCCGATCGCCATGAACAGCGTCAGCAGTCGGTTGCCGCGGAATTTGTATTCCGACAGCGCCCACCCGGCCATGGCGCCGAACAGCACGATCAGCACCAGCGAACCGAGTGTGACCAGCAGGCTGTTGCCGAAGTACAGCAGGAAGTTGGTGTTGGTCAGCACCTTGTGGAAACCGATCAGCGAGAAGGTTTCTACACTGGGGAAGGCCAGCGGGTTATCGAAGATCGCCTGGCGCGACTTGACCGAGTTGATCAGGATCAGCGCAATCGGAAACAGTGCAACCACGGCATACAGGCATAGCACGATATGCACCCAGATGTGGCCGGCCGGGCCGAAGCTGCGCTGGATCAGCGAAGGGCCGCCTTTGGTCGTGACCTTGCCGGCTTTGTTGTCTGCGCCGTTTACGTTGTCGGTTTCCGGGGCGATGGAGGAAGAAACAGAATTCATCGCGATTCCTTAAAGCTCATAACGGGTCAGCTTGCGCTGCACCAGATAAAAATAGGTACCGACGCCGGCCAGAATCACCAGGAACATCAGCGTCGCCACGGCCGCGCCCATGGTCGGGCTGCCGATCTGGGCCTGGTAGCCGAAGAAGGTGCGGTAGAAGAAAGTACCCAGCAAATCGCTGGAATAGTTCGGACCGGCCAGTGCACCCTTGACCGAATAGATCAGATCGAAGGCATTGAAGTTGGCGACGAAGGTCAGGATGGTGACCAGCCCCAGCGTCGGCCAGATCAGCGGCAGCTTGATTTGCCAGAAGATGCGCATGGCGCTGGCGCCTTCGGCATGGGCGGCTTCCAGAACTTCTTCCGGCACGGCCAGCAGCGCTGCGTAGATCAGCATCATCGGGATGCCGATGTATTGCCATACCGAGATCAGCGAGAGCGTGAACAGCGCAGTCGATTCCTGACCCAGAAAGGGTGCGAAGTAGTCGCCGAGGCCGACCAGCGTCATCAGTTTTTCACCGACGCCCCACAGCGGAGAAATGATCAACTGCCAGATGAAGCCGATGATCACCACCGATAACAAGGTCGGCAGAAAAATCAGCGTGCGGTAAGTGCGCGCACCACGCAGTCCCTTGAGACTGAACAAGGTCGCCAGCAGCAGGCCGATGGGATTTTGCAGCAGCATGTGGATGCAGAAGAACTTGACGTTGTTCCACATCGCGTTCCAGAACGCTGTCGACCAGTCGGCGTCGAACAGGATGGTGCGATAGTTGTCGAGGCCGACGAAGCTGTGCACGCCGGCGTCGTTGGCGGTGTAGAAACCAAGGCGCAGCGTGTCCAGCAAAGGCAGGGCGCTGAACAGGGAATAAATGATGACCGCCGGCGCCAGGAAGACGACGATGTGCCAGGGACGAGCTGTTTTCACTATGACTCCAAAAGTGAAGACCTGAAAGAGCTGAGACGGCGGCAGTACGGCGTAGAAATGCCGGCGCAGGCTTGGCTGCGCCGGTATCGCTACACTGTGCTACCGTTTTTTATTATTGCTGCGGCTTGTACCACTTCGCAAAACCGGTCTGGATCTTGGTGGCCGCGTCCTTCGGCGTCATCTTGCCGTTCAGCACCTGTGCATTGACGTTCCACATTTCGTTTTCCATGCTTGGCGTGCCGCGGTTCAGGATCTGCGAGTTGACGCGGATGGTCGACGAGCAGGACTTGCGCCAGTCGATCATCTGCTTGGCGATCGGATCCTTGACCGAGATCAGGTGGTTCGACAGCGAGAAGAAGCCGGTGACCTTGTTGGTGTAGATGTCGGCAAATTCCTGCGAGCCCAGCCAGGCCAGAAACTTGTAGGCGTCTTCCTTGTTCTTGGATTTCTTGTTCACGCCCATGCCGATGTCGTTGTGGTCGGAGATGTAGCATGCATCGCCGGCCTTAGGTACTGGCGGCGGGAACACGCCCAGTTCCAGCTTGGCGTTGGCATTGGCGTTGAAGTAGGCGATGTCCCATGAACCGGCGGCATACACGGCGCCCTGGCCGAGTGCGAACATGTTCTGGCTGTCGCCGTAGGTTTGTGCCGATGCGCCCTTGGAAAGATACTTGCCGAGCTTGGCTTCATATTCCCAGGCCGCCAGGAATTGCGGATCGGTGAACTTGGCCTTGCCGGCGATCAGCGCCTTGCGGCCGGTTTCGCCCTTCCAGTAGTTGGGGCCGACACCGGTGAACAGCACCTGGTGCGCTTCCCATTGATCGGCGGTGCCGAGCACCAGCGGGGTGTATTTGCCGCCGGCCTTGACGGTTTCCAGCAGCTTCAGGAATTCGGCTTCGGTCTTCGGCGGCTGCAGGTTCATCTCCTTGAAGATCTTCTGGTTGTACAGGAAACCGTGCATCACGGAAGCGATCGGCATACAGAAAGTGTCTTTGCCGTCATCGGTCTGCCATGCGACCTTGGACGATGCCGGGAAGGATTCCATGCCGGGCTTGCCGTCCAGTTTTTCCAGATGGCCCTTGTTATAGAGCGACAGCGAAACGTCGAACGGGCGGCAGGCAACCAGGTCGCCCGCAGTGCCGCCGGCCAGACGCGCGGTCAGGCTGGAGTCGTATTCGGTCGGTGCAGTCGGCGAGAATTTGACGGTGATTCCCGGGTTCTTTTTCTGGAAGGCCGGGATCAGGACGTTTTCCCACAGCGCCAGATCGTCGACGCGCCAGCTTTCAATCGTCAGCGTGCCGGCCTGCGCATTAGCGCCTGCCAGTGCGAGCAGCACGGCGCTGCTGAGGGTGGCGAGAGCGAGGGCTTTTTTTACGGTTTGCATCAAAGGTCTCCTGTTGGTTTTCTTGCATTGATGAGGGGGAAAGCCGCTCTGAGCTTCCGAAAAAAATCCGCAATTGCAGAGCCAGCGCCGCGACAGTAGCACCGGAGAAAATGTGATGCGAGCTTTCGAATTACAGCGTGAAATACTTGGTAAGTAATTGATTTAATTGGTGAATGATAAAAACTGCAACGATGTCGGATTACATATATTTACAGAGCATCGGAGGTGTTTCCGGATCGCGCCAATGGCGTGGCGGCATCCGGCTTTGTAAGGAAGGAAGTCGGGTAAACAGGAAACTAAATAAAACATTACATTTCTTTACAAAACGAGAATTCAATTAATGTTCTTATCGCGTGGTGACGGTGACTTGGGCTATAGTCACACGCGCTCTGGAGACGCAAGAAAACACAATGATAAAAATGACAAGGCTCATGTTGGGAGAGGCAAAGCTGCGCGCGGCAGGCGTCGCGGGCGTGGCATGCGTCCTGGCGCTTGCATTGCTGTCGCCGGCTTTTGCTGCGCCACCGATACCGGCTGCATTGCCCGCCACGCCTGCTGCATCTGCTGCCAGCAATACCGGTCCCTCGCTGCAAGTGCTGCACTGGTGGACATCCGCTGGTGAACGCAAGGCAGTCGGTGTGCTGATCAACAAGCTGGCCGAACAGAATATCCAGTGGCGCGACTTCGCCATCCCAGGCGGCGCCGGCATCGGTGCGGGCAAGGTGTTGAAGAGCATGGTGCTGGCCGGGCATGCGCCGGAAGTGACCCAACTGAATGGCGTTATCTTCGGCGAATGGGCCGACCTCGGGCTGCTGCTGGAACTCGACACCGTAGCGACGCAAGGCAACTGGCAAAAACTGCTGTTCCCGACGGCATGGTCGTTGCTGAACAATCACGGCCATGTGGTTGCCGCGCCGCTGGGCATTCACCGCATCAATAATCTGTACTACAACATCGCCGTTTTCAACCGGCTGGGATTGCGTCCGCCGCGCAGCTGGGACGAGTTCGAACAGATTGCCGCCAGGCTGAAGCAGGCCGGCATCACGCCATTGGCGCAGAGCAGCGAATCCTGGCAGGTGGCGACCTTGTTCGAGACGCTGGTGCTGGCTGAAAGCGGACCGGCGTATTACCGCGAATTATTTGTCGACCTTAGTCCGCGCGCTTTCGCCGATGCGCGCTTGCTGCATGCGCTCAAGCGTTTGCGCAACCTCAAGCAGGTGATGCAATTGCCGGTGCGTGAGCGACCCTGGACGGAAATAGCGCATCAGCTGGCCGATGGCGAAGCCGGCATGTTCATCATGGGCGACTGGGCCAAAGGGGATTTCAATGCCTGGGGGCTGAGCGCCGATCAGCAGTTCGGTTGTGCTGCCGTGCCGGGGACGGCCGATTATCATTTATATAGCATCGACACGCTGGCGATGTTCGCGGACGACTACTCCCATCAGCCTGCGCAGGAAGTGCTGGCGCAAATTGCGATGTCGCCGGCGGTGCAATCCGACTACAATAAATTCAAGGGCGCGATCCCTGTCTGGCGCGCGCCGGACACCAGCAAGATGGACAGCTGCTCGCTCAATTCATGGCGTACGTTCAGCAAGGGCGCTGCGTTTCAGGCGCCGAGCCTGGTACACCGGATGGCGACCGACGAAACCACCAAGGACGCCATCGTCGCCGAGCTGCGGCGATTCTTTATCGACGACCAGATTCCTGAAGCCGAGGTGCAGCGCAAGCTGGCCGCCATCGCACGGGCGCTGTCAAGGACAGGCAAAGTGGAATAGATTTAAGCAAACGAGCAACAATGACCCGCAAAATCCTCATCGTCGACGACGACCAGAAAACCCGGACTCTCCTGAAAACCTATCTGGAGAAGAACCAGTATGAAGTGCGCCTGGCGCACAACGGCGAAGCCTTTCTGGCGGAGTTTCAGCGCTACGCCGACGAGCTGTCGCTGGTAATCCTCGACGTCATGCTGCCGGACACCGACGGTTTTGCCTTGTGCAAGATCGTACGGCGCAAGTCGAACGTGCCGATCATCATGCTGACCGCCAGCTCGGACGAAACCGACCGGGTGGTCGGCCTCGAACTGGGCGCCGACGACTACATCGCCAAGCCCTACAGCCCCCGCGAACTGCTGGCGCGCATCAAGGCCATCCATCGCCGCACCGGCATCGACAACGCGGCGGCCCCGCGTTTCTACCGCTTCGTCGGGTTTACGCTCGACACCGTTGAGCGCACCTTGCTCGACAGCGCCGGGCAGGTGGTGGCGCTCACGGGCATGGACTATCAGTTGCTGAAATATTTCGTCGAACATCCCGGCGATGTGCTGGACCGCAATGTCCTCAGCGAAGAAACCCGCGGCCGCGATTCCGGCCCGCTGGACCGTTCGCTTGACGTGCAGATCAGCAAGCTGCGCCTGCGCCTGAATGACGGCGGCAAGCAGCCGCACCTGATCAAGACGGTGCGTGGCGCAGGTTATGTCTTCTCGGCCGATGTGACGGCGGCGTCGGTCTGACCATGTCCGGCATTCCATCTCCGGTGTCGCCGTCGCCTGTGCCGCACAAAGCCTTGCGCCGGCAGTATTTTCCTGCGGTGGCGCAGGTACTGGACTGGCTGCTGCCGAATTCCCTGTTGGGCCGGTTGTCGGTGGTGATGATCTTCGGCGTGCTGGTGACGCAATTGGCCGGCGGGCTGATCTGGGCGGCGCAGCTGCGCACCAAATCAGAGGCGGAAGCGCGCATCTCCGCGCAGCATCTGGCACATAGCGCCTCGGGTGCGATCCGCTATTTCATGAGCCTGCCGTCGAACTACCGTCCGATCATGATCCAGCAGCTGCGTGAAATGGGCGGCACGCGTTTCTTCGTCAACGCCAATACCGCGCTGGTGCCGATTCAGCCGATTGCCCGAAATTCATTGGCGGATATTGCCGTCGAGTCAGCTGAGGAAGCCTTGAAATCCGATTTGCCGTTCTTGCCGGAATTCCGTCTGGCCTTCGCCTGGCCGGACAACCTGCCGGTATCCGACGACGGCCTGAAAATCGGCGACCTGCCGGACAGCTGGGTGCAGCATATCTTGCTGATCAAGCCGAACCCGGCGCCGGTGCTGGTGATTCAGACGCAGATCGAATCCGGAAAATGGTTGTATCTGGCGGCGCTGATGCCTAATCCGTATTTCCTCGACAGCAGCAATCCCTTGTCGCTGGACCGCGTGGTCTTGCAAGGCTTGTCGCTGGCGGCGATTTTGCTGCTGACCATTCTGGTGGTGCGCTGGACCACACGTCCATTGGCGGCGCTGTCGGATGCGGCCGAAGCTTTCGGCAAAGGGGAGACCGTGCCGGAGTTGCCGGAGACCGGCAGCCGCGAATTCGTCAAGACCGCGCGCGCCTTCAGCGGCATGCGCGAGCGCATCAAGCGTTACCTGGAAGACCGCGAGCGCCTGTTCGTCTCGATTTCGCATGACTTGCGCACGCCGATCACGCGCCTCAAGCTGCGCACGGAATTGCTCGACGACGACGACATGCGTACCGAATTCCATGACGACCTTGACGAACTGGACATGATGGTGAAGGGCGCATTGCAATCCGTCAAAGACAGCGACATCCACGAAAATCGCACCGAGGTCCGGCTCGATGCGCTGGTGGCCCGGATGATCCGCGATGCCAGCATGGCGGGGCATGAAGTGGCGTTCGAGCCGTCCGGCATCAACGTCATGGCCAAGCCGCTGGCCTTGAAACGCGCCATCGGCAACCTGTTCGACAATGCGCTGTTTTATGGCCAGAAGGTGGAGATCGCGATCCGGCAGTCGCAAGGCGTTGACGGCGACATGGTCGAGATCGAGCTCCGCGACCACGGTCCCGGCGTGCCGGAGGACGCCATGGGAAGCCTGTTTCAACCTTATCTGAGGCTGGAACACGGACGCAACCTGAACAGTGGCGGCATGGGGCTGGGGCTAGGGATTGCGCGCAATATCGTGCAGGCGCACGGCGGTGAACTGTTGTTACGCAATCATCCCCAGGGCGGCCTCATTGCGACGATCATTCTTCCGGCGAAGTGAACGTTCCGTGTCGTTATTGAGAACCTTTCGCAAATCCCTGTGAAGAAATGTCAATAGAGGTCTACAATGCTGACTATTCGACATCATCGTAATTCTGTATCGCATGGACCAGAGCGCACGTACCGAACATTTACAGGAAAGGCATCAAGAGCGGCAGCGGGATCATGCCGTCATTTTGTTGCATGGGCTGTGCGGCTCGAGCCTTGAACTGGGCACCATCCCCAAGGCCCTGAAGAAGGCCAACTGCACCGTTGTCGAGATGCAGATTCCCAATTATTCCGCAGCACTGACCGATCACACCATCACACCCAACTGGATGGACTGGTGCGCCATGGTCGAAAGCAAGATCGTCAAGCTCAAGGAAGATCACAAGACCGTCTCACTGTGCGGCCTGAGCATGGGCGCCACGCTGGCGCTGGCGGTGGCGACTTTCAGCCGGGAAATCCTGAGCGTGGTGCTGTTGTCGCCGGTGTTGAAATATGACGGCTGGTCGATTCCCTGGTATCACCGCTGGATGAACCTGCCGTACATGCTCGGCTATCGCAACTGGACGTACAAGGAAAGCGATCCTTACGGCATCAAGAACTTCGAAATGCGTCGCCGTGTAGCCAATGCCCTGAAAAAAGACGGCGTGGCGGCGGTCGGCGCCGCGGCAATTCCCGCGCGCCATCTGTGGGCTGCGCAAAAACTGATGGCTTATGTGCGCCAATCCTTGCCGCTGGTGCGCGCCAGCACGCTGGTGATTCATTCCATCGACGATGAAACCGCTGCGCCGCGCAACGCCGAAATGATCCTGGAAAACGTTAAGTCGGAAGTCCGCAAGGTTGTCTGGCTGGGTGATTGCTACCATATCATCACCGTCGACAACGAGCGCGAGATCGTGACCAACGAGGCCGTGCAGTTCATCAAGCGCAATATAGAAATGCACAGCAATGATATTTCGCTCAAGTATCTCTTGCACAACTCGCCGCTGAAAGACCGCAGAACGGTATCCGCATCATGACCATGATGAACAGGGAGCTTCTTGTGAACTTCATCAAATTGCGAAATGCGAAGCGCTGGAAGGCCGTCAATCTCAATCCCACGCTGGTGTGCATGTTCGGCTTTCTGGTTGCGTTCGGGTTGCGTTATGTCCTGAGCCCGTTCGTCGATGAATCGATGTCGATGTTTTTATTCGCGCTCAATTGCATCGTTATGAGTTATCTGTTCGGCTATGTGCAGTCGCTCATTTTGCTGGTCATCAGTATTCCGACGGCGCTGTTCTTCTTCCGCAAACCGTATTTCATGATGGATGGTCTGGGAAGCAAAGATGTCTTTCTGATCGTGGTCTACGGCGCAATCGTCATGCTGGCATCCATCATTATCGAATGGCTCCAGCGCGAGCGTTATTCTGCCGTGTTGCAGCAGCGGGTATCGGAGACGCGCTATCAGATGCTGATCGAGTCGGATCAGGCGCGTCGCGCCGAGTACGCGGAGCATTTCGCCGCCGTGAGCAAACGCCAAAGCGAAGAAGCCGCTGCAACAAGCGCCGGCGTGGCTCCTCAGTAAGGCAAACCGATATCGTTGCAGGTGAGGGTATAGACAATGCGAGCCGCAATGGCTCGCATCGTTATATTGACTAAGCGGTAATCTCCTGGCGCTTAATGTGCGGCGGCAGTCTGGTGTTGCAGCAGTTGGCGCAAGGTCTCGATGGTGTAGTCGATTTCCGCTTCTGTTGTATAGCGTCCCAGTGAAAAACGAATTGCGCTGCGCGCCAGCGCAGCCGGGCGGCCGATTGCAGACAGCACATAGGACGGCGCCGCGTTGGCCGAATTACAGGCCGAACCGGCCGACACGGCGATATCCAGCAGTTGTCCCGCCACCGATACATCTCCACCCAGATCGAAACTCACATTCAGGTTGTGCGGAATGCGCGCCTGCTCGCAGCCGTTCATGACTACCCCCGGCAGCACGCGCAGGCCGTTCCACAAGCGGTCGCGCAGGACGCGGATGCGCGCGCTTTCTTCTTCCTGCAGTTGCGCCGCCAGGGCGAAGGCTTCGCCCATGCCGACGATCTGATGCGTTGCCAGCGTGCCGGAGCGCATGCCGTTCTCGTGTCCGCCGCCGTCGATCTGGGCTTCCAGTTTCAGTTCGGGATTGTGGCGGACGAACAGGGCGCCGATGCCTTTGGGGCCGTAGATCTTGTGCGCACTGAACGACATCATGTCGACTTTCAGCGTCTGCAGATCGATGGTGATTTTGCCGGCGGCTTGCACGGCGTCGACATGGAAGACAATGCCGCGTTCGGCGCAAATCTCGCCCAGTTCCGCGATCGGCTGGATCACACCGATTTCATTGTTGACCATCATGACCGACGCCAGGATGGTGTCGGGGCGCAACGCCGCCTTGAATTGCTCGACCGTGATCAGGCCGTTGGGCTGCGGTTGCAGGAAGGTCACGTTGAAGCCGGCGCGCTCCAGCGTGTGCATGGTGTCGAGTACGGCTTTATGTTCGGTGGCGACTGTAATCAGATGCTTGCCGCGGCCCGCTTCGCGCAGGACATGCGCTGCGCCTTTGAGCGCCAGGTTGTTGGATTCGGTCGCGCCGGACGTCCACACGATTTCTGCCGCCTTCGCGCCGACCAGGGAGGCAACCTGCTTGCGCGCCTTTTCCACCGCCGCCTTGGCTTCCCAGCCGAATGAATGAGAGCTGCTGGCCGGATTGCCGAACTTTTCCGTCAGATAGGCGCACATCTTGACTGCAACCGCCGGGTCGACCGGTGTCGTTGCCGAATAGTCCAGATAGATGGGAAATTGCAGCGCAGCCTTGTCGACGACGGAGCTGGCGGAGGAATCACAGGCGGAGGAAGCATTCATGGCAATGAATCCGTAATAGAGAAGTGCTTACGTTACGATGAAATCAATAGAAGAAAAACGAATATAAATTAATTTCAATATGCATTTTTTGATGCATTTGTGAAAAGTCGCCGCACCAGTCCTCAATCTGGGGACCGGACGCGCAAACAAGCGGCTGAAGGTGCTCATCCCGGTTTATGCAGTTTTTTCGTATTAACTTATGCAAAATGATTATACTTAAATGGAATGAACATATGTCTATAATCCGAAAATCATATAAACCATAATAATATGGACCTGAATCAACTGGAAGCGTTTTCGGCGGTGATGACAATAGGCAGCGTGACCGGAGCCGGGCGCAGCCTTGGCCGCTCGCAGCCGGCCGTCAGCAAGGCGATTCAGGATCTGGAGAGTGAGCTCGGCTATCCCTTGTTCGACCGCAACGGCCCGCGGGTGACGCCGACCGACAAGGCTTTCCTCTTGTATGAAGAAGTCGAGCGCTCGCTGGTCGGCTTGCGCACCATCCGCGAACGCGCGCTGGAAATCGGCCGCGAAGAGCTGCAGCCGATTCACTTGGTGGCGACCCCGGCGCTGGCATCGACCATCGCGCCGGCAGCGCTCAAACTGATCGAAAAACACGGCTTGCCGGAACATATTCATCTGCGCAGCGCTTCGGCGGAACAGGTCGTGCACTCGGTACTGCACCGTACCGTCAGCCTCGGCCTGACCAGTTTGCCGGTGGCGCATCGCGGCCTTGATCTGCACTGGATCGGCCAGGCTCCCTGCGTAGCAGTGCTGCGCGCCGACAGCCCGCTGGCCAAAGCGGATGTAGTGACAGTCGACGCCTTGCGCCATGAACGCGTGATCACGATGTCAAACCGCTATCGCCTGCGCCAGCGCATCGACATGGCGCTCGGGCACGACAAGCCGCTGAACGTGGCGATCGAAACCAATACTTCTTTTAACGCCATCATGGCCGCACACGCGGGTCTCGGCGTAGCGCTGGTGGAGCCGATCACCGCGCTGGGCATGCCGATTGAAGGCCTGGCGGTGCGTCCGCTGGCGGAGAACATTCCTTTTTATTTCGGTGTGGTTACGCCATTCGGCAAGCCGGTCGACGGCATCACCCAGGCACTGATCGGCGCGATTGAAACGGCAGCAAGAGACATCCTGCATGGCTTCGTCAAACGCGATGCGAGCGACCACGACGATTTGCTGTAACGGATGCGGGATGGCTTGCTTCCCGCGATGCAAGAACATTGACAGAACAACAGAATGAAGCAGCAGGCATGTACATGATTTTTTATATTCAGCCGACAGGGAAGGGGCGCTCATCGTGAGTGAAACTACACAGGCCGGAAACGCCACAAACGCAGCTGCCGGCACCGGAGCGATTGGTCTGGCTGCGCTGGAAGCGCGTTTGCAGCAAGACCTGGCCTGGCTGGAACTGCCGGCCAAATCCTGGGTGCCGCCCAAGTCCGTGGACGGTCGGCAGGTGCTGGATGTTGCTGTCATCGGCGGCGGCCAGGCCGGCATGGCGGCTGCGGTGTCGCTGCTGCATCTGGGTATCAACGCAGTCATTTACGATCAGTCGCCGGCAGGTTTTGAAGGTCCGTGGGCGACGACGGCGCGCATGGAAACTCTGCGCTCGCCCAAGAAGCTGACCGGGCCCGCGCTGGGCTTTGCCGCGCTGACTTTCCGCGCCTGGTTTGAAGCGCAGTTCGGACTCGAAGCCTGGGATGCGCTGGATAAAATCCCGCGTCTGCAATGGATGGATTATCTGCGCTGGTACCGCAAGGTCATGGCGCTGGACATCCGCAACGATCATCGCATTGATGCCATCCTGCCGCGCGCTGACGGCGTCGTGGAACTGCATATCGACGCACCGGCGGGCAAGTCGGCGGTGCTGGCGCGCCGCGTGGTGCTGGCGACCGGTCGCGACGGTCTTGGCGGCGCGTATCTGCCGCCTTTGGCTGAGAGCCTGCCGCGCGCGCTGTGGGCGCACTCTTCCGACGACATGGATTACAGCAAACTGGCGGGTAAGCGCGTGGGCGTGATCGGCGCCGGCGCTTCGTCCATGGACAGCGCTGCAACTGCGCTGGAGTCCGGCGCAGAACGCGTCGATCTGCTGATCCGCCGCAAGGAACTGCCGCGCATCAACAAGGGTAAGGGTGCCGGCAGCCCGGGCCTCACCAACGGCCACGTCAATCTGCCGGATGAATGGAAATGGCGCATCCGCCATTACATCAACGTGCAACAGACGCCGCCGCCGAGCGGCAGCGTACAGCGCGTGTCGAAGTTTGCCAACGCGCGCTTCCTGTTCGGTGCGTCCATCGACAAGGTCGAGGTGGTCGGCGACAGTCTGCGCATCACCACGCCGCGCGGCCTGTTCGAGATCGATTTTCTGATTTTCTCAACGGGCTTTCGCATCGACTGGACCGTGCGTCCGGAGTTCGCGGCTATCGCGCCGCACATCCGCAACTGGCGTTCGCGCTACATGCCGCCAGTCGGTGACGAAGACATGGAGTTGTCCGATTCGCCCGATCTCGGGCCGGCATTCGAATTCCAGCAAAAGCATCCGGGCGGCTTGCCCGGCCTGGAACGCGTACATTGCTTCTGCTATCCGGCGGCATTGACTCATGGCACGCTGTCGGGCGACATTCCTGCGATCAGCGATGGTGCACAACGGCTGGCGCAGGGTATTGCGTCCTTGCTCTATGGCGAAGACGTCGATACGCATTACAAGAATATTCAGGCCTATGCCGAGCCCGAACTGATCGGCGATGAGTGGACGCCTTCCGAGCCAACCGAACAGGAACGCCGGGGAGCCAGCCGATGAGCGGGGCGATTCTGCGCAGCGTCTTGCAGGCGCTTGCGGTGCTGCTGTTGATGACGGTCATCGTCTTCTTCGGCCTGCACATGATCGGCAATCCGGTCGACATCCTGATCGGTCAGGATGTCGACCAGGTCGACCGCTTGCGCATCATCAAGGAACTCGGCCTGGATCAGCCGATCTGGCGGCAGTATCTGGCCTTCCTCAATGGCGCGCTGCATGGCAATCTGGGCAACAGCTTCGTCTACAACGAGCCGGCCATCAAACTGATCTTCCAGCGCCTGCCGGCTACGCTGGAGCTGGCCTTCGCTGCGCTGATCCTGGCGGTGCTGGTCGGTATTCCGCTGGGTCTGCTGGCCGGACTGTTTCCGGAAAACGTCTTCTCGCGCATGATCATGACCGGCAGCATCCTCGGCTTTTCGCTGCCGACATTCTGGATCGGCCTGATGCTGATTATGGCCTTCAGCGTGTCGCTGGGCTGGTTGCCCTCAGGCGGACGCGGCCAGACCGCGGGCTTGTTCGGCATTCAGTGGTCGTGGCTGACAGCTGATGGTCTGCGCCATCTCATCCTGCCGGCGCTGAACTTATCGCTGTTCAAGATTTCGCTGGTGATTCGCCTCACGCGCGCCAATGTGCGTGAAGTGCTGCCGATGGATTTCGTCAAGTTTGCGCGCGCCAAAGGTCTGGCGCCGCTGCGCGTGGTACTGATGTACGTGCTGCGCAATACGCTGATTCCGCTGGTGACGATTCTCGGTCTGGAGTTCGGCTCGACGATTGCCTTCGCCGTCGTGACGGAAAGCATCTTTGCCTGGCCCGGCGCCGGTAAATTGATCCTCGACAGCATCAATGCGCTGGATCGTCCGGTGATCGTGGCGTACATGATGGTGATCGTATGCCTGTTCGTGACGCTGAACCTGATTGTCGACGTTTTGTATAAAGTACTGGATCCGCGCGTGCGGGTGGAGGTCAAGGCATGAGCGAGATTTCTGCACCCAAGCCCGTACCCGCGGCACCAATGACGCAGGAAGAAGTACGCGCCAGAGTCGCCGCGTTGTCAGCGTTCCAGCCGCCGCGCCGCGAATCGCCGTGGCGGCGCGTGATGCGCGGATTTTTGATGTCGAAGACGGCCATGTTCGGCCTGGCTGTCGCCGTACTGCTGATGGTCGCCGCGCTGGCTGCGCCCTGGCTGACGCCGCAAAATCCCTATGACCTGATGCAGCTGGACGTACTCGATGCGCGCTTGCATCCCGGCAGCGCCAACGGTCTCGGCACGTTTACCTACTGGCTCGGAACAGACGGGCAGGGGCGCGATTTGTATTCCGCGATTCTTTACGGCCTGCGTATCAGTGTCGGTATCGGCGTCGGCTCGGCCTTGCTGGCTGGCGTGATCGGCACCCTGATTGGTTTGCTGGCCGCGTATGCCGGCGGCAAGGTCGATGCGTTGCTGATGCGGCTGGCGGATCTGGTGCTGTCGTTTCCGTCGATTCTGGTGTCGATGCTGATACTCGCCTATCTGGGCAAGGGCATCTTCAACGTCATGGCGACACTGGTGGTGCTGGAGTGGGCTTACTACGCTCGCACTGCACGCGGCCAGGCGCTGGTCGAACGTCAGAAGGAATACGTCGAGGCTGCGCGCGGATTGGGTGTATCGGGCTGGCGCATCATGGTGCGCCATATCCTGCCGAACTGCCTGCCGCCGCTGATCGTCATCGGCACGCTGCAGATCGCACGCGCCATCACGCTGGAGGCGACCCTGAGCTTCCTCGGCCTCGGCGTGCCGATCACGGAACCATCGCTGGGCCTGCTTATTTCCAACGGCTATCAATACATGCTGTCCGGCGAATACTGGATCAGCTTCTATCCCGGCATCGCCCTGCTGGTGGTGATCGTGGCGATCAATATGGTCGGCGATCGTCTGCGCGATGTCATGAACCCAAGGTGGCAGAAATGAGTACACCCAACTCTGCGCCGACACTTGAAGTGCGCAATCTGCGTACGCACTTTTTTACGCCTGGAGGCGTGTTGCCGGCGGTTGACGATGTCTCGCTGACATTGGAGCGCGGTCGCATTCTTGGTCTGGTCGGCGAGTCCGGATCGGGCAAGACCGTGACCGGTTTTTCTATCCTGGGCTTGCTGGATGCACCGGGCCGCATCGTCGGCGGACAGATTCTGTTCAAGGGACAGGATCTGGTGACGCTGGACAAGAAGTCGCTGCGCAGTCTGCAGGGCAACCGCATCGCGATGATTTTTCAGGATCCGATGATGACCCTGAATCCGGTGCTGCGCGTCGAAGCACAGATGATCGACGCCGTGCTCGCCCATAGCAAAGTCAGCCGCGACCAGGCACGTCAACTGGCGCGCGACACGCTGGGCATGATGGGCATTGCCAGCCCGGACGAGCGCCTGCAAGCCTATCCGCATCAACTGTCCGGCGGCATGCGCCAACGGGTGGCGATCGCGATTGCGATGCTGCACAAGCCGGACCTGATCATCGCCGACGAGCCGACCACAGCATTGGACGTGACGATTCAGGCGCAGATTCTGTCGGAAGTGCAAAAGCTGGCGCGCCAGCACGGTACTGCGCTGATCTGGATCACGCACGATTTGTCCGTCGTAGCGGGGCTGGCCGACGATGTCGCCGTGATGTATTCCGGCCGCATCGTCGAGCAGGGCAAAGTATCCGACGTGCTCGACCAGCCGTTGCATCCTTATACGCAAGGCCTGATCGGCAGCTTGCCGAGCAACAACCGTCGCGGCGAACGTCTGCGCCAGATTCCCGGCCTGACACCGAATCTGCTGCACCTGCCGCCGACTTGCGCATTTGCGGCGCGTTGCGAGCGCGTCAGCGAGCAATGCCTCACACGTCCGGAAATCACGGAGCCGCTGAAGGCGCATTTCGTGCGCTGTTTCCATCCGGCGGTGCCACTGAATGCCGGGAATGCAATGGAGCTGCGCCATGGATAAAGCACTGGAGCAAGTACAACCGCAGGCGCCACAGCAGACAATGGAAAAAGTGATCCCTCTGGTGGAAGCGCGCCAGGTCGGCAAACGTTTCGGCGAGCGCAAACCGCGTCCGTTTGAATCGCAATTGATCGCGCGCGGCTGGATGCGTCCGGCGGCGGTCACGCAAGCACTCGATGCGGTCGACCTGCACGTCATGCCGGGCGAGGTAGTCGGACTGGTGGGCGAGTCAGGTTGCGGCAAGTCGACGCTGGGACGCATCGTCAGCGGCTTGCTGTCGCCGTCGTCCGGGCAGGTGCTGATCGATGGCGTCGACCGCAACCAGCTCAGCGCGCGGGAACAGCACATCACGCGCCGCAAAGTGCAGATGATTTTTCAGAATCCTTACGCCAGCCTCAATCCGCGCCTGCGCGTCGATGAAATCGTCGGCGAAGCGGCGCTGATCCACGGCATGGTGGACAAGGCCGGACTCGACGACTACGTCAGCGCGCAACTGCTGCGCGCCGGGCTGGATCCCGAATTGCGCGACCGCTATCCGCATCAGTTCAGCGGCGGCCAGCGCCAGCGTATCGGTATTGCCCGCGCTTTGGCGGTGCAGCCGCAGATGCTGGTGGCGGACGAAGCGGTGGCGGCGCTGGATGTATCGATTCAGGCGCAGATCCTCAACCTGTTCAGCGATTTGCGTGAACAGCTTGGGCTGACTTATCTGTTCATCAGCCACGACCTGGGCGTAGTCGAACATGTCTCCGACCGTGTGGTCATCATGTATCTGGGACGTATCGTCGAGAGTGCCGCAGTCGATGAATTGTTTGCGCGGCCGAATCATCCGTACACCCAGGCTTTGTTGGCGGAAGTGCCGCGCTTGCAGGCGCGCAACAAGTCGTTCACGGCGATCAAGGGCGAGATTCCGAGTCCGCTGAATCCGCCGCAAGGCTGCCACTTTCACCCGCGCTGTCCGCATGCGATGGCGCGCTGCCGACAGGAGACGCCAGCGCTGAAGGAAGTCGCTCCGGGCCACATGAGCGCATGTCATTTGAATGATCAGTAAAGCATTGCAGCAAGCAACACCGATAACAAGCTTATTCCATATCCACCACTACCGAGGATGATGAACATGAAGAAAACCGTACTTTCCAGCCTGCTGGCCGTTGCGCTTCTGGGAGCCGCAGCCGTCAATTCAGCCGGCGCGCAGACGCTGAACATCGCATTCGCCGATCCGCTGTCGTCGCTCGATCCGCAACTGAACAACCACGCCGGCGACCGTTCCGTCGACCTGCATTTCTGGGATCTGCTGGTCGAGAACAACTACAACAAGCTGCAACCGGGCCTGGCTGCCAGCTGGAAGAACATCGATCCCAAGACCTGGGAATTCAAGCTGCGTCCCAACGTCAAGTGGCAGGACGGCAAGCCGTTCACCGCCGATGACGTGATCTTCTCGTATCAACGCGCACGCGCCGTGCCGGGCAGCGTGGCGACCTTTGCCGGCTACCTGCGCACTGTGGAATCGGTCACTGCCAAGGATCCGCTGACGCTGATCATCAAGACCAATATCGCCAATCCCGACCTGCCGCTGAACCTGGCGTCGGTGCATATCGTCAGCAAGCACGTCGGCGAAAAATCGCAGACTGAAAACTACAATAGCGGCGCCGCCATGGTCGGCAGCGGTCCGTACAAATACGTGTCTTACACGCCGGGCGACCGCGTCGTCATGGAACGCAACAACGACTACTGGGGCCAGAAGCAGATCTGGGAAAAGGTCAATTACCGCTACATCAACAACGCCGCCGCGCGCACCGCAGCGCTGCTGTCGGGCGACGTCGACGTGATCGACAAGGTCTCGGTGTCCGATCTCGCCAAGCTCAAGCAATCGCCGAACGTCAAGGTGTTCCCGTACAACGGCCTGCGCGTGCTGCTGCTGCAACCGTCTTTCCACGAAGGTCCGAGCCCGTACATCACCGACAACAACGGCAAGCAGCTCGACAAGAACCCGCTGCTCGACGCGCGCGTACGCAAGGCCTTGTCGCTGGCGATCAACCGCAAGGCGCTGGTCGACCGTATTCTGCAAGGCGCCGCAACCGAAGCCAATCAATGGATGCCGGCCGACACCTTCGGCTACAACCCGGATATCAAGAACATTCCGAACGACGTCAACCAGGCCAAGAAACTGCTGGCAGATGCCGGCTTCCCGCAGGGCTTCAAGCTGACCATTCACGTGCCGAACGACCGCTATCCGCAAGCTCCGGAAACCATGCAAGCCGTGGCGCAGTTCTGGACCCGCATCGGCGTGAAGACTCAGGTGGAAGTGTTGCCATGGGCCTCGTACTCCGCACGCGCCAACAAGAATGAGTTTGCCGTCAGCGTACTGGCGTGGGGCAACGGCACCGGCGAAGCCAGCTATGCGATGGTAAACGTACTGGCAACCGTCGACGCCAAGAAGGGCCTGGGCGCTTCCAACTGGAATCACTACAGCAACCCGGCCATCGACAAGGCGCTGGCCGATTCGACCGCCGAATTCGATGCCGCCAAGCGTGAAGCGATCCTGCGCAATGCCGCCAAGATCGTTTCCGACGACGCCGGCATCATTCCGCTGTATCACTATCAAAACATCTGGGCGGCAAAGAAGGGCCTGAAGGTAACGCCGGCCAGCAGCGATCGCACCACCGCGATGATGGTGACGCAGGACAAGAAGTAACTTTGCAATCGAGGAAGTAACAGTATGGCTACCTTGAATGTCACCGTGACGCCCACTGATGACCTGATCGACGTGCCGCGCCGCATCGTCGTCACCGGTGCGGCGCCGGGCGAGCTGGTGCAGGTTTCCAGCAGCACTTTGCGCGCCGGCGCCAACTGGCAGAGCAGCGCGCGCTTTGTCGCGGATGAGGCGGGTCACGTCGATCTGTCGCTGGCGCCGGCAGTGGAAGGCGGAGGCAGCTATGCCGGGATTTCGGCGATGGGCTTGCTGTGGTCCCAACAGCCGGAGCAAGAGGGCAAGCGCGAGCAGTTTCATCCGGATGTGCAACAGCCGTTGATGACAACCGTGCACGTCAGCGCCGCCAGCGGAGAGACCGATGCGGTTCTGGTGCAGCGGCTTTGTGCCGACGGCGTGACACGTAGGGAAGTGCGCGAGCAGGGATTGGTAGGAACGCTGTTCTTGCCGCCGGCATCTGCCGGTCCAGGACCTTATCCTGCCCTCATGATCCTCAACGGTTCCGGCGGCGGCATCAACGAGCCGCGCGCGGCTTTATATGCGTCGCGTGGCTATGCGGCTTTTGCGCTGGCATATTTCAAGGCGCCGGGTCTGTCGGACTACATCTCCAATACGCCGCTGGAGTATTTTGAAAAAGGTCTGGACTGGCTGCGCGCCACCGTCAAGCCTCTGCACGATTTCGTCGCCATCAGCGGCCAGTCGCGCGGCGGCGAGCTGGTGCTGTTGCTGGGCGCCACCTTCCCGGAAAAGGTCTCGGCCGTACTGGCCTATGTGCCGAGCGCACTTGTGCACAGCGGTCAGAACGCCTGCGATCCGGCCATCGGACGGGAAGGCCCGACCTGGCTCCTGAACGGCAAGCCCTTGACCCATCAATGGGAAAACAACCGTCATGCCAGTTGGGCGCCGTTTGACGAAGGCCCGCCGCCGCACCGTCACGCACTGGCCATGCTGACCGCCTTGCAAGACAAGGAAGCTGTGGCAAAGGCGCGCATCCACGTGGAAAAAATTCAGTCGCCGGTGCTGCTGTTTTCGGCGAGTGACGATGGCTCCTGGCCGTCCAGCGTGTACGCGCGCATGGTCAGCGACAAGCTGGCCGAAGTCGCACATCCGCATGCGGTGGAGTGGCACGACTATCAGGATGCCGGTCACGCGATTCTGTTTCCCTATGTGCCGACGACGCAGACCAGCTACGCTCATCCGGTTTCCAAACGGATCAGCACAGGCGGCGGACTGCCTGCCGCCAATGCGCATGCCGACCATCACTCATGGCAGCATGCGCAGCAATTTTTACGGAATGCCATTGCCCGGAAAGAGCAGGAGCAGGCATCCCTCACTCGAAAGGAAATTTCATGACAACGCAAGTGGAATACAACATCGACAACGATGTCATCGACAAGCTGGCCGGCTTGCAGGCCGGCAGCGGTCTTTACGCCTTGCGCCATCAGCGCGAGAAAGTCGCGGTGGCAACCCAGGGCAGCTACGACACGCTGTTTGATCCGGCGCTGGAAGGCATCGACCTCGACGAACGCTTGCTGGTCGCGCTGTACGCCTGCCGTCTGGCCGGTGCGGCGGACGTTGCTGCGCATTACCGCGCGCGTCTGGATGCGCTGCCTGCGGATGCCGTACAACTTGCGGTCGCTGCCTCCGGCGACCCGGAGCAATTGCCCGAAGGCCGCCTGCGCGCGATGCTGATCTTTACCCACGCCTTGACCGAACGTCCGGTCGAAGGCGACAAAGCTGCGCTGCATACACTGCCTGCCGCCGGCATCAGCACGCCGGCCGTGGTGGCCTTGTCGCAACTGATCGCCTTCATCTCTTATCAGATCCGCGTCGTCGCCGGTCTGAAGGCGATGAAACCGGCAAGCAACTAAGACGGGGGACATCATGAGCACCATCATCAAATCGCACGGCTTCACCAACGAAGTACTCGAGTGGGACGCCTGGCTCGATGTCATTGATATCGAGAAAGCGACCGAAGATCAGATCAAGGTTCTGGAAGAAAGCCATCCCAAGGCCAAGACCTCGGACTACTACCTGTTCCTCGGCCATCAGCCGGAGATACTGCGCCAACGCTCCGCCGCATTCAACGCCATCATGTATGCGCCGGGCGGCATGTCGCGCGCCGAGCGTGAACTCGGTTCGATGGTCGTATCGCGCATCAACGGCTGCGTCTACTGCGCGTCGGTGCATGCCCAGCGTTTCGAACAACTGGCCAAACGCAACGACACCGTGCAGCAGGTCTTCGACGATCCCTACACGGCCGGCACAGATGCGCGTGAAAAGGCGATCTCGCAGTTTTCCATCGATCTGACCAAGAACCCCAACGACGTCAATGCTGCCAGCATCCAGGCGCTCAAGGACGTCGGTCTGAACGAGCAGGAAATCCTTGACCTGATCCATTCAGTCGCTATCTTTGCCTGGGCCAACCGCCTGATGCTCAACCTGGGCGAACCGGTTTTCCCGGCCGCAGAATAAGCAAAAGCACATCACTACAGGAGACGGACATGCTGATACCCGACACGCTGGTTTATGCCGATACACACGAGTGGATCAGACAGGAAGACGATGGCACGCTGACGATCGGCATCACCGATTTCGGTCAGGACCAATTGGGACCGCTGGTGTATGTGCAGACGCCGGAGGTTGGCAGCGTGCTCAAGCGCGGCGCCGACGCCGGCGTGGTTGAGTCCAACAAGACCGCATCCGACGTGCATGCACCGGTCGACGGCGAAGTGATTGCCGTCAACACGCTGCTGGCCAATACGCCGGAAGCGATCAACGAAGCGCCGTACGAGCAATGGATCTTCAAGCTGCGGCCGTTGACGGCATTCGATGAGTCGGCATTTCTGGATGCCGCTGCTTATACCAAGATGATCGGCTGATACCTTGTCCGCTTTAGAAAAAGCCCCGCAGAGACGGGGCTTTTTTATTGCGGATGTGACTTCCACGATGTCAGCGAGAATCCTTGCGGAAAGCCGCACCGACAAGCAACTTTGGCAAACGGAGGATGATACTGTAAAATGCGAACAATTCTCATTTAATAATCCCGTTCCTCGCCTTGGATACCGCTGCGAAATCACCGCTGGGCGCCGACATCGGTACGCTTTACTCGGATCACCACAGCTGGCTGCAAGGCTGGCTGCGGGGGAAGCTGGGTAACGCGTTCGATGCCGCCGATCTGGCGCAGGATACCTTCGCCCGGATTCTGGCGGGACGCACCGTCAGCGACATCAGTGAGCCGCGCGCTTATCTGACGACAGTCGCCAAAGGCATTCTGGTCAATTGGTATCGGCGTCAGGCACTGGAACAAAGCTTCCTGGAGGCGTTGGCAAACTTGCCTGAACCGCAGGCGCCATCTCCCGAGCAGCAACACATCATTCTGGAAACCTTATGCCAGATCGATCGTGTACTCGATGCCTTGCCGAAGAAGGTGAAACGCACTTTCCTGCTGTCACAGATCGAAGGCCTCAGATATGAAGAGATCGCCGAAGAACTCGATTGCTCGCTGATTTCCGTCAAACGCTACATGAAGCAGGCTTTCCTTGAATGCCTCAAGCTGATGGATTGAGCGGTATGAGCATATCCAATTCCGTCAATCCGGCTGCACTGGATCAGGCCGCCGACTGGCTGATGCTGTTGAATGACAGTGCTGCTACCGACGCCGATCGCGTCGCGTGCAAGCGCTGGCAGGAAGCATCTCCCGACAATGCGCGTGCCTGGGCGCGTGCCGAGTTGCTGATGAATCGTCTGGGCGGTTTGCCGCCGGATTTGGCGATGCCCGTGCTGGATCGGCCGGCACGTTTGCATCGCCGCCATGCGATCGCCAAACTCGCCAGTCTGCTGGCAGTGTTGCCTGCGGCGTGGCTGGGATGGCGTGTTGTTGATGAGCGCGGCTGGACCGCGGATCATCACACCGCCACGGGCGAGCGCCGCACCATCAGTCTGGCGGACGGCAGCAGAATCACGCTTAATACCGCAACGGCGATCGATGTTTCCTACGACGATCATCAGCGATTGGTGCGACTGCGCAGCGGCGAAATCTTCATTGAGACGGCCAGGGATACTTCATCCATGCGCAGACCGTTTTATGTCGACACTGCGGAGGGACGTCTGGAAGCGCTCGGCACGCGTTTCAGCGTCAGGCAGGATGAGGGAAAGACCCGGCTGGCAGTGTTTGAGAGCGCAGTGCGCATTGGGCCGCGAAAAATGTCGCCTGCGCAATTCCGCATCGTGCAGGCTGGACAGAAAACAAGCTTTACTGCATCGCAAATCGACGATGACATCCCGATCGGGCGCAGCGACGATGCCTGGACGCACGGCATGCTGCTGGTAGACAAAATGCCGATGGCGCAATTTGCCGCTGAGCTGGCACGTTATCGCAGCGGCGTTGTACATTGCGATCCTGCGGTTGGCGGGATGCTGGTGTCGGGTACCTTTCCGCTGGATGATTCCCAACGCATACTCACGATGCTGGTGTCGACGTATCCCGTCGATGCCGTACAACGTTTCAATGGTTACTGGGTGACTCTGGTGCCGCGCGGATAGCCATTTCCACGGGGCGACAAGACTTGCGCAAGACGTGCAAGAGCGTCGCAGGTGGCCAATACGGCATTTTTCATTTTATTTTCACTTGGGGTGATACTTTTTTTGATCTCGGCTGGCAAGGGAAGTGAAACAACCAACTTGACCATCGAAAGGATCATCACCCCATGTCTTCCCAAGCCTCAGGCGCACGGCCGCGTTTTCGCCGGACTGTTCTCTCCACCGTCCTGCTCGCAGCATTGGCCAGTACGGCCGCATGGAGTGTGCCGGCACTTGCCGCAGGCAATCTGGATTCCGCTGCGCACAAGACCTACAGCATTCCTGCAGGACCATTGGGCAAGACGCTGTCGACATTTGCACTGGACGCTGGAATCGCGCTGTCCTTCGAGCCTTCGCTGACAGAGGGGCTGACCAGCCCGGGCGTATCGGGAAATCTGGCGCCGCGTGAGGCCGTGGTCCGGTTGCTGGCCGGCAGCGGATTGGAAATCATTGTGCGCTCCGATGGCACCTATACGCTAAGAAAACAGGCTGCGCGCGCCGAGGCGAAAGAGGGCGAGCTGCCCGTCGTGACCGTTGCCGGCGAAACAATCAGCACGACAACCGAAGGCACCGGCTCGTACACGACGCGTGCGACCGGGGCGTCAACCCGGATGGACCTGTCGCTGCGAGAAACGCCGCAATCCGTGACCGTGATTGGACGCAAGCAAATTGAAGATCAGAACCTGATGACGCTGGTGGACGTTTTGCGCCAGACACCGGGCATCGTCGCTGACCGGTTGGATGAGCGCGTGACGTTTTCCTCGCGCGGCTTTGCGCTCAATACGATGCTCGACGGTGTGCCGACGCTGGCATTCAATACGGTGGCCGGCGAATCGAGCATGATCAATACCGCTTTTTATGACCGTATTGAAGTGGTGCGGGGCGCAGCGGGGTTATTGAACGGCTCAGGCGCACCGGGCGGGTCGATCAATCTGGTGCGCAAACGTCCGGCCAGCGAGTTTTCGGGGCATGTCACGGCGGGCATCGGTTCGTGGAACCGCTACATCACCGAAGCCGATCTCGGCGGCAGTCTCAATACCGCAGGCACCTTGCGCGGCCGTGTGGTGGCCTCGCATGCAGACGGCAACAGCTTTGTCGACAGCAAGAAGCAGAGCGACGACGTGTTCTACGGCATTGTCGAAGCCGATCTGGCGCGCGACACTAAACTGTCGGCGGGATATGAATACGAACGCACTGCCATCAAAGGCGCTAATTTCGGGCAGAGTCCCTTATTCTACGCCAACGGCAGCGCGACCAATTTGCCGCGTTCATTCAACTCCAGCGCACCGTGGAGTACCTGGAACATGACCACCGAGCGCTTGTTCGTCAATCTCGATCAGCGCTTCGACAGTGGGTGGAAGCTGAAGGTGGATGCGGCTTACGCCAAGAACCGCCGCGACCGGTATAGCGCTGACCTTTGGCTCTATCCCGCCAACATCAGCGCCACTGCCAATACGGGGGTGGTACAGGTGGCGAACAATCCCGCTGAAAGCACCAACAAGTCGCTGGACGTGTATGCCACCGGCCCGTTCTCGCTGTTCGGCCGCACGCATGAAGCAGTGGTCGGTTTCAACATCAATCAATACAACTATTACTATGGCAACGAAGGAGCCGTGGTCAACGCTTTCGACCGGCGTGCGGTCAATATCTTCAACCTCGGTGCGGTGGCTCAGCCGAACTTCACCTATCCGCTCAACAAGTTCGGCGGTGATGCCGAGGAAAAGGCGCTCTATGGCGCGCTACGTTTCAAGCCGTTGGATTCGCTGTCGCTGCTGATGGGCGGACGTTTTTCCTGGTATGACAACAAGTCCTATCAACGAGTGTGGACTAACGGCACCAACGGCGCCCTGGTGAACGTCAAGCCGGTGACGGAAAGCGCGGTCTTCACACCCTATGCGGGCATCGTCTACGATCTCAGCAAGGAATATTCCGTCTACGCGAGCTACACCAATATCTTCCAGCCGAACACCGTACGCGATTCGAGCAACCAGATTATCTCGCCGAAACGCGGCATCAATACCGAACTCGGCATCAAGGGCGAGCATTTCGACGGCAAGCTCAACACCAGCTTTGCTGTGTTCCAGACGCAGGAAGACAATGCCACCGAAATCGATACTGGTGCGGCGTTGCTATCGGATGGTACGGTCCCGTATCGCTCCGTGAGCGGTGCCCGCAGCAAGGGATTTGAAGCGACCATTTCAGGGGAAGTCGCAGAGGGCCTGCAACTGATGGCGGGCTATACCTACTCGGCAAAGTTCAGCAACAAGAACGTGTTGATGAACACGACCTATCCGCAGCGCATGTTCCGTCTGGCGACCAGCTACCGCTTCCCGGGTGCACTGAGCAAACTGACCGTGGGCGGCAATCTGAGCTATCAGAGCAGCATTTACTACGATGAAACCTACAGTCTCAAACGTGCAACGCAAGGCGGCATGACCTTGATCGGTCTGATGGCGCGCTACGACTTCACCAGGCAATTCAACATGTCGCTCAATATTGAAAACCTGACGGACAAGTATTACTACACCGGTCTGGGCGGCTATAACGGCTACACCTACGGCAATCCGCGTAATGCGTGGCTGAAAGCGACTTACAGCTTCTGATCGATATTCACGGGCGCGAGAGGGGGAAAACGCTCGTGCCCGCTGCGGTGGAAGATTCGCATGCGGTCAGAATCGATTTCCGATAACCTTCGGGCAAATTTGCTGGCAACGCGTGCCGCGGGAAAACCGCGATGCGTTTGTGTTCATGGCTCACCGATGGTGTAAAGGGACCGGTCAGCGCGCAATAGTAGGTCGCGATGAAAACATGTTTCGACGGAATCACTTCAAACAGATAGGTATCCAGTAGTGCGCCGACCACGACTTCAAGGTCGAGTTCTTCGCGAATTTCGCGTGCAAGGCATTCAGTGGAGGATTCTCCAATTTCGATGCGGCCACCGGGGAGTTCCCACTCTTCACGTTCATTGAGGAGCAGCACGACGTCACCGCCGGGAGTATGTAAAACGCCTTTGATGGATACCGGGTACATGGTGTGTTCCTGAGTGATGTTGCTGTCGGTACGGTTGTAAGGTCTACCTACTATTTCCACATGCCGCGCATGCGTGCCGCCACGTCCACGCGCATCTGCTTTGCGTCAGGACGGCCGCTCGGCCCGACCGCTACAACCGGCCACGCGCTGCTTGAAAAATGCGGCAGTATGCCTGGCGGTATGAAGCGTGTGCGTGACGCATAGACATGGCGGTCGCCTTGCGCATGCTGACCGCCGGTGAAAAACTTTTGCGGCACCATCAGGTGCAGGTCATCCTTGGCGCGCGTCATGGCGACATACAGGAGACGGCGTTCCTCTTCGATTTCATCGGTGCTGCCGGTGGCCAGATCAGCGGGGATGCAGCCGTCGACTACGTTGAGCACATAGACTGATTTCCATTCCTGTCCCTTGGAGGAGTGAATGGTCGACAGGATCAGATAGTCTTCATCGAGCAAGGGAATGCCCGATTGATCGCTGGTGGCATCCGGCGGATCCAGCGTCAGTTCGGTGAGAAAACGTTCGCGCGACGGGTAGCCTGAGGCGATCTGTTCCAATTGCAGCAAATCAGCCTGACGCGTGGTGGCGTCTTCGTGTTTGCGTTCCAGATGCGGCGCATACCAGCTGCGCGCATGGGCGATTTCACCGGGCCAGCCGGTTTTACCTTGCGCCATGAATTGCAGCACTTCGACGAAAGCGCTCCAGTCGTCGCCTGCACGTGGCGGCGCGGGCAGGGTGGACAAGGCGGCAATCGGATCGGCATGCGCCGACATGGCATCGAGCACCTTTTGCGCGGAGCCGGGCCCCACGCCCGGCAGCAATTGCATCAGACGGAAACCCGCCACGCGATCGCGCGGATTCTGCACGAAGCGCAGCATGGCCAGCATGTCCTTGACGTGTGCGCTGTCGAGGAATTTGAGTCCGCCGAATTTGACGAAGGGAATGTTTCGACGCACCAGCTCGATCTCCAGCGGGCCGCTGTGGTCGGAGGCGCGGAACAGGACAGCTTGTTCTTTGAGCGTGCTGCCGGCTTCGCGATTTTCCAGAATGCGCTCAACGATGTAGCGTGCCTGGTCGGCTTCGTCGCGCACGGATACCAGATGCGGCTTGTCGTCGGAGGTGCGCTCGGTCCAGAGATTTTTGGTGAAGCGTTCGAGCGCCTTGTCGATGACGCTATTGGCGGCGGCAAGGATCGGTTGCGTCGAACGATAGTTGCGGTCAAGCGTGACGATGTCGGCCGGCGGGTCGAAGGCGCGTGGAAAGTCGAGGATGTTGCGTACGGTCGCCGCACGGAAAGAGTAGATCGCCTGCGCGTCATCGCCGACCACGGTTAGGCCGCGGCCGTCCGGCTTCAGCGCCAGCAGGATGGAAGATTGCAGACGGTTGGTGTCCTGATACTCATCCACCAGCACGTGGTCGAAGCGGGCGCCGATGTCATCGGCCAGCACGCGGTCTTCGATGGTCTGCGCCCAGTACAGCAGCAGGTCGTCGTAATCGAGCACGTTGTGCGCCTGCTTGGCTTCGACGTAGGCGCCGAAAAGCGTGCGCAATTGCGTTTCCCATTCGGCGCACCAGGGAAAGACCTTGTGCAGGATGCTGTCGAGCGGCGCTTCCGAATTGACGACGCGGGAATAAATGGCGAGACAGGTCGCTTTCAACGGGAAACGTTTTTCCGTTTTGGACAGGCCCAGTTCATGGCGCACCAGGTTCATCAGATCGGCGGAGTCTTCTCTGTCATGGATGGAGAAACTCGGATCGAGGCCGATCTGGTCGGCGTATTCTCGCAAGAGCTGCGCACCGATGCCATGGAAGGTGCCGGCCCACGACAGCGCATCGGCCATGATGCGGCCATTGGCGCCCATTGCTTCGCCGCAAATGCGCTGCACGCGGCGCGTCATCTCGGCGGCGGCACGGCGTGAAAATGTCATGAGCAGAATGCGACGTGGATCGGCGCCGTTGACGATCAGGTGGGCGACACGGTGCGCGAGCGTATTGGTTTTGCCGGAACCTGCGCCGGCGATTACCAGCAGAGGGCGGGCCGGCGCCACATCGCGCTGGCCGGGAGTGATGCCGAACTCCACTGCCTGGCGTTGTTCGGCATTGAGTTTTTCCAGATAATCGATGTTCATTGTTTGCTCGCTGCTGTGAGTTACCGAGTCTGATGCGCCGAGCGCGGGCTCTATTTTACTGTGGTTTTATACAGTTTCGGCATCGGTTACATATTTCCCGGGAAAGCTGCGTCGGCCGGCCGTGAGCAAATAGATGGGTAGTGATGAAAGACCGTCAATGGATTCTGCCGAACTGCTGTCTATACTGAGACGATTGCCCGTGAAAATAATGTTGCAGCGGTCGCAATGCCGCATCTGGTGCGGTGCAGCGGGCGATGGCAACATACCCGGCACTGCTGAAAATGGGTTGATTTCTGCTGCAAAAAAGACGATTCGGCGCTTGTGTCGGACGTGAGTCGCCGAGTAGAATTTCCTTCCGACAACTCCATATAGAGGTGTGGCTATGAACAAGACTCTCGCGTTGCTCGACTGTTTGGCCCAACTCAAGGAGGCGCAGAATTGCGCAGATGCCTTGCTTTCCGATATCGTCGCTGACGCCGTCCGCGCGAACAAAGGCAAGGGCGACGTCCCCAAGCCGGCGACGCTGAAAGCGTTTCGCAACGCACTGAAATCCGCCAACACGCATTGCTATCAGGCGGAGCTGATCCTCGCCGAGTTTGATGCCTTGCAGACGGTCATGCCGATCGGCAAACAGCAACTTCCTTCCGTTACCTACAGCATCTGATTTCGCATCATCTGGTCCGCGTCGCCCGAACGGCGGCAGCGGACCAGATGCTCGGACAATCAATCCGGTTTGCCTTCTGGCAACGCACCAAAACACGCGGCCCCGTCAGCGATGCATGACGAACTTTGTGCAGCTCATGACCACTATGTCGCATATACCGCGCATGTTGCTTGCGCGTCTGCGTTTTTCCTGCCGTCATTTCTCGTTTCCTCGCGCTGTCGGTGACGATCAGTGGAATCCTCTTTGTTGTCGACCTGAAACGAGAAGAGGCCAGCCGCAGCCGTGAGGAAGAATGAAAAGGGCGGGTGGCCGGGAAGGGAATCATCGTGTGTGGAAATTTCTGCCGGCAATCGCGGAACATTGTTGCCGCAAGGCACTCTTAAAAACATCATGTGGTCCATTTGAGCGACAGACCACGCATGACTTTGTGTCTACAATGGACCCGGCAGATATATTGCTTATGCATAGGCATCGGTCCGCGGCATGTCCACACATGTTCCTCGATGTTCATACCCTGTTGCCAGGGAGTTAAATTGCGATCCGGATTTTCATTGAAAGCAAAATGGCCCCGCGCCCTGATCCAGGATGGATGGGGCTTGTCCGTCTGCTTTGTGATGCTGTCGTCGCTGGTGCTGGTGGTGATCTGGAGCATCACGATGATGCATGTGTCCAGTGAAAAAAAGCTGGCCATGGAAAGTGCCGCCGGGGAAAGCAAAAACATGGCTGCGATCATGGCCTCCAATCTCAACGACAGATTGGATCGCGCAATGTTGTACGGAACCGTCGCCAACAAAATTCTGGACGGCGATAACGCTGCCGCCGATTACCTGAATCTGCTCTTCAACGGCGATACCGCCTATGTCCGCTCGGCCGTCTTCGACGCCGATATGAAATTGCGTTATTCATCAGGCGGTTCGCCCACCGAGAGCGGTTTTGCGGATCTGATCCGGCAAACGCATTTTCCTGCTGCTGCGAACGTTGACGGCGCCGCTCCGCAAGTCGGCGCCATCGTGCTGGGAAAAGCCGACGGTTATGCCTGGCGGATTCCTTTGCTGGTACCTTTGAACAGTCCCAGGAATAGCGTGCACGGATTCTTTGTGGCGGTGCTGGATCTTGGCCGCTTCCTCACCGATTATCAGCAGATCGGAGACGGTTACCGAGTCTCGGTGGATAGCGCATCAGGCGCACCCTTGGTGGTGCTCAGCGATGGCAAGCTAACCGGCAGCAGCACGGCAGGCATCGTCAACAAGTTCAGCGGCAGCGAAAATACCCACAGCTCGCCCGGCGTCAGCAATTATCAAAAAGTCGCCGGCTATCCGCTGACCATCACGGTTAGTCTCGATCCGGATTTCATTGTCGCCGACCTGACGCAATCGCATTACGAATACGTGCGCTATGCGATTGTCATCTCGATCGCTGTTGTATCGCTGACGCTGATCCTGATCGGCATTTCTTATCATCGCAAAAGACTGTATCAGCGTCTGGAGCGCTCTGAGCGCGAAAAAATCTGCCTCATCGAACAGCTGGAAAAAGAAAAGACCCGCGCCTATCAGCTGGCCTCGCATGACTATCTGACCGGCATTCCCAACCGCATGCTGTTCAACGAACTTGCTGCAGCTGAGTTGTCGCGTGCCAAGCGCAGTCCCAATCTGTATGCCTTGTTTTTTATCGATCTGGATGGATTCAAACCGATCAACGACACGCTTGGCCATGCTGTCGGCGATCTCTTGCTGCAATCGGTGGCGCAGCGGCTGTGCGCCAGCCTGCGTGAATATGATCTGGTGGCGCGATTGGGCGGGGATGAGTTCGTCGTTCTGCTTTCCGACATCAAATACCAGAGCCAGATTGCCGATATCGCCGACAAGCTGGTCAAGACTGTCGGTGCGCCTTTCCTCAATATCGCCGGGCATGAGGTATGCACCAGCCTGAGCATCGGCATTGCGCTTTTCCCCGACGACGGCCATACCGTCGACGAGCTTCTCTCCAAAGCCGACACAGCGATGTACGTTGCCAAGAAAGCAGGCAAGGGCGCCTATCGCTTCCATGACTCAGGCATGCGCAGCGGACACGTCAGCCGTCTGCCGGCCGGCACGCGCTATTTGTCTGCCTGATCAGCCATTCGCGATTTCAATTGTTTGAGAAACGCACGCACCACGGGCGACTTTTCGTGGCGGCGTGACGCCAGGGCAATCGCGCCGGGAATGCTTTTACCTTCAATCTGCCTGTACACGACGCCCGGCATGTGCACGCGCTGCATCACGGATACCGGCACGATTGCAACGCCTTGTCCCAGCGATACCAGCGTGATGACCGCTACCAGGCCGCCAGGATTGGCGATGGTACGCGGCACGAAGCGGCCGCGCCGTCCCACTTCCATCGTCCCCGACGCCTGTTCCGGCAGGATGAATTGTTCGCTCGCAAGGTCAGTGGCGGGCAAGATTTCTTTCTGTGCCAAAGGCGAGTCTTCCGGCAGCGCGGCGACAAAATCGTCATAGAGCAGTGTCAGAAATGTGACGTCCGGCGGGCAGGGCACCGGCGGCCGGATAAACGCCAGGTCCATGCGGCCATCGCTGACCATGATCGGGAGACTATCCATCGGCGCCTCGATCAGATTCAGCTTGACCAGCGGATAGGCGCTGCGAAAGCGCGCTACCTCGGTTTGCAGCAAACCTGAATAGGCCGCCGAGGCTATGTAGCCGATTTCGATGCGTCCGATTTCTCCCCGGCCTGCGCGCCGCGCGGCTTCTTCCGCCAGCGCAGCCTGATGCAGCGTGCGCAACACTTCTTCGCGAAATACTTCCCCGGCCGACGTCAGGTGCACCGAACGCTTGGTGCGCTGAAACAGGCGCACATCGAGCAGGCGTTCGATTTCCTGGATTTGCTTGGTCAAGGCCGGCGGTGAAATACCGAGTTGCTCCGCCGCACGGGCGAAATGCAAGGTCTCGGCGACGGCCGCAAAACAGCGGAAGTGACGCAGTTCCATGAGGATTCCAATAATTAACTACAAAGAAATTAAATTGCAGTTTGTATGTAATAAAGATAATTATAGGCAGGATTAGAATGGCTCGCATCTCTTCTCGATTTCTTCTCATTCTCTTCTTCTCTTCTTGTTACGAGGAACTATCATGCGTTTGAACTGGGCTGTTACTGCAATCTCTCTGTGCCTGCTGGGCGCGGTGTCGACAACACTCAGCGGCAATGCTGCCGCTCAGCAAAAAGAAGGCGTTGTGGTCAGCAAACGGGTACTGTCGCTCGACATGGCCAAGGCCATCATCGCCGCCGCGCTGGAAGAAGCGCGCAAGAACGGCTGGCCTGGTGCGATTGCCGTGGTGGATGACGGCGGCTGGCTGATTCTCGCCGAACGCATGGATAACGCAGCGACGACGCTTGGCGCAGGCGTGGCGACGGAGAAAGCGCGTACTGCCGCCTTGTTCAAACGTCCTTCCGCCGATCTGGAAAACGCCGTCAATAACGGTCGCCCGGCAGCCATTACAGCCGGCCTGGTCATGATGGAAGGCGGCTTGCCGATTGTGCTGGATGGCCAGGTGGTGGGCGCCATCGGCGTCAGCGCCGACACCAAGGTGCATGACAGCCAGATCGCCCGCGCCGGTCTGACAGCATTGAAGCCGTAAGCATTGTCAGTCACTGATATGAGCACGCATCTTCCCATTCCCGGTCAGGCCGGACTTGCTGCCGACGACATCGCACGTACAGAAGAGGCGCGTCGCAAAGGGCGCAACATTCTGCTGATCTGTTCCAGCGTATGCGCCCTGATCGTACTCGATACCAATATCGTCGCGGTGTCCTTGCCGTCGGTGGCAAGATCTTTGCATGCAGACTTCAGCGATATCGAATGGGTTGTCAGCGCTTACATGCTGGCATTTGCATCGCTGTTGTTGCCGGCCGGCAGTCTGGCTGACCGATTCGGCCGCAAGCGCATGATGCTGCTCGGGATCGGTTTGTTCAGCCTTGCTTCTCTGGGATGCGGGTTGGCCTGGTCGGTGGAAGCCCTGCAACTGTCGCGCGCGCTCAAGGGTGTTGGTGCGGCAATGTTGCTGACATCCGCATTGGCCGTTATCGGCCACGTCTTTCACACCGAAAAAGACCGCACGCACGCCTGGGCGGTGTGGGGCGCGTGCATGGGCGTGTCGATGACGGTGGCGCCTTTGCTGGGTGGCGTGATCACGCAACTGCTCGGCTGGCGCTGGATCTTCCTGTTGAATCTCCCGGTGTGTCTGTGCCTGGGCACGCTGGTGTATCGCGCGGTGAGCGAATCGGGCGATGCAGGCGCCGCACGCCTCGATCTCTGGGGCAGCGCGTTATTGAGCGGCGGTTTGTCTTTCCTGATCTGGGGGCTGATCAACGCCAACGCTTCCGGTTGGACCAGCCGCGCTACCATGCTGCGTGTTGCGGGCGGCCTGTTGCTGCTGGCCTTGTTCGTTCCGGTGGAGTTGATGCAGAAGCGGCCGATGATCGATCTGCGCCTGTTCCGGCATTCGCCGTTCGTCGGCGCAGTGTTGGCGATGTTTGGCTATGCCGCCGCCGCCCAGGTGATGATGACGTTTCTTCCCTTGTACCTGCAAAACGCGTTCTCGTATTCGGCCATCACAGCCGGATTGGCGATGTTGCCGTTTGCACTGGCGATGATGATTTTCCCGCGCGTCGGCGTTGTGCTGGCGCAGCGGATGTCCTTGCATGGACTGATGGGACTGGGCATGGCGCTGGTCTGTGCGGGCAACCTGCTGGTGGCGATTGCGGCGTACCAGGGCGTCTACTGGATGGTGCTGGCCGGCATGATCGTGACCGGCAGCGGCGCAGGGCTGCTCAATGGCAACACGCAAAAAGCCATCATGCTTTGCGTACCGCGCGAGCGCACGGGCATGGCGTCGGGCATCAGCACCACGACACGCTTTTCGGCGATTGTATTGGCGATTGCCTGTCTCGGCTGCGTGCTGACGGTGCGTACCGGCAGCTATCTGAAGGACGCGTTGATCGGCGCCGGTCTGCCGCTGCCGGCACAGATCAACGAGGTAGTAGAGCGCATCGTCGCCGGCGATGGCGCAGCGGCCTTGCCAGCATTGCACCACAGCGCACAGGCGTTGCAACTGGCGCAGACAGGTTTTGCGCATGCCTTCTCGGTGTTGATGCTGGCGGCTGCGGCCATCGCCGCCGTATCAGGCGTTTTGCTGTTTCGCCTGATGGGCAATGGCAGCAAGGCCGCACCCGTTGATGCCGTGACCGTCTGACCAGGGAGAAACCAGCATGAAGCCGACACAGTCCAACACCATACAAAAGCGCTCCTTCCTGGCCACATTGGCGGCGGTGTTCTGGTCGTTCGTCGGCTTGCGCCGGCGTGCCGACTATGAAAAGGACGCGACTTCTCTCAATCCTTTTTACGTGATTGGGGCAGGCCTGATTGCGGTTGCTATCTTTATTGCCGTGCTGATGATTGTGGTGCGTCTGGTCGTCGGCGGCTGAGCGTCCGGCAAGAACATCTCCGTGCTGACGTCAGGCATGGATGTTGCGTGCTCAGAAGCTGATGATGTCCGTTGTCTTCTTGACAGGAGTATTGCGATGGCTACCAAAAACCTGCAGCAGTTTTTGCGGACCTACGGAAGATATCGTCAGGACGGCGCGCATCACCAGCAGCGCGCAGGCGCCTTTATTCTCGCGGTCTTGCTGTTGTTCTCGTTCTCCGAGCATCGGGCGGAGCTGGATGCCGCTATGGCGCGGCTACTGGCGGACCTTGGTACGAATTGCTCCTGGTGCTCGATTACGCCTTACTGATCTGATGCATGTATCGCATCGGCATCGGCATCAGCGTTACAGCAGCAACTCTTTCGCCAGATTCTTCCTGGGATCGCTTTGCGTGTCGAACTTCAACGCTTGCTCCACATGGTGCAGGTGATGCAGCATCAGCTCGACCGCTTCGTCGGCCTTGCCTGCCTTGGCGGCAGCGATGAAGGCGGAATGTTCTTCCGTCGAACAGATCGCGTCGCGCGTGGATTGATACAGCATGGTGATCAATGAGCTGCGGCCGGCCAGCTTGACGAGGATGTCGGTCAGCACTTCATTACCGACGATATTGGCCAGCAGGATGTGAAAGTCGCTAAGCAGCGTCGAGCGGACCTGAGGATTGTTCTCTTCGATGGCGCGGCGTTCTTCACGCAGGTGCTCTTCCAGTCGCGCATAATCGTCAGCAGTCGCGCGTGCAACGAATTCCCTGACCATGGCGGCTTCGAGCGTGCGGCGCACGAAGAAGATGTTGCGCGTCTCTTCCACGGTCGGCTTGCTGACGAAAGCCCCTTTGTCCGGAATCAGGTCGATCAGCTTGTCCTTGGCCAGCATGACCAGCGCCGCGCGGATTTTGGTACGGCTGACCTGGTAGACGCGTGCCAGTGCTTCTTCGCGGAGTTTTGCTCCGGGCGGAAGACGCTGTTCAGCGATGGCGATGGTGATGTCGCGCGCAATCGCTTCTGAACTGTCGGAGGGAAGTGCTGCTTCGGTCATAGGATGGATAGGCTTTGGTATATAAGGCGGTTTTTAGCAGACACCGAATTGTAACCCTGTATTTTGCGCTATCCATCCAGAACTTGCGTCAGTTCTTACTCGAAGGTCGCTGCGGGAATTTCACCATTCAGCACGGCGCGGGCGCGAGTCTTGTCGATATCCTTTTCCCAGGTGGCGACCACCACCGTAGCGACGCAGTTGCCCAGCAGATTGCCCAGTGCGCGGGCGATGCCGACGAACCAGTCGATTGACAGCACCAGCACCAGGCCGACTACGGGAATCGCCGGAATCGTCGTCAGCGTCGCCGCCAGAATCACAATGGCGGAACCCGGCACGCCGTGTGCTCCCTTGGAAGTAATCAGCGCAATCGCCAGAATCATCAGCAAATCACCCATGGCCAGATGCGTGTTGGTGGCTTGCGCGATGAAGACTGCCGCCATCGTGAGGTAGATGGAAAACGCATCGAGGTTGAATGAGTAACCGGTCGGAATCACCAGGCCGACGGTCGATTTCTTGATGCCCATGTGTTCGAGCTTCTTCATGATCTGCGGCAGCACGCTGTCGGACGAAGCGGTCGCCAGCACCACGATCAGCTCCTCACGCAGATATGCCATCAGCTTGAAGATGCTCAGGCCGGATGTGCGCAGGATCGCACCTAATACCACCACCACGAAGAAAATCACCGCGCCGTAGAACAGCAGCACCAGCATGCCCAATTGCTTGAGCGAGCCGATGCCGTAGCGGCCGACGGTGAAGGCGATCGCGCCGAACACGCCCAGCGGCGCCAGGCGGATGATGAAAGCCATGCACTTGAAGAAGGCTTCCGACAGCGAAGAAATCAGCGCTACCGTCGGCTTGCCTTTTTCGCCGATCAGCAGCAGGGCGCAGCCGAAGATGACCGAGATCAGCAAGACCTGCAGCACGTCGCCGGAGGTGAATGCGCTCACGACAGTGCCGGGAATCAGCTTCATGATGAAGTCGGCAAAACTGGTGCCCTTTACCTTGCTGGCCGTTTCGACGTAGCTGGACAGGCCGCTGGCATCAAGATTGGTCGGGTCGATGTTCATCCCCGCGCCTGGCTGGAACACAAAAGCCAGTATCAGACCGAGGACGAGCGCAATCGTCGTCACGATTTCAAAGTAGATGATGGCTTTGACGCCGACGCTGCCGACCTTCTTCAGATCGCTGGCGCCGCAAATGCCTTGCACCACCACACAAAACACGATCACCGGAATGATCATCTTGATCAGCTTGATGAAGCCGTCGCCGAGCGGTTTAAGGCTTTGAGCAAAGTCCGGATAAAACAGCCCGACGACGATGCCGGCAATGAGGGCGACAACGACTTGCCCGAATAAAGATTTCAAAAATCGATTCACCTTGGTCTCCTGATGTTGTTCTGGATGGGCGCGGCATAGGCATGTCGCGTCCTCTGTGCAGATTCTTATTTCAGCTTTTTAGGTTGTTGCGGCCGCTCCTCCGACCGTTGTTCCATTGGCAACTGCAGCGTCATTTCAACAAATTTTTTTGACGTGCTGGAACAAGCTCACTATATTGCATACAATTTGTGAATACAATAAAAATATGCAATCCTGACGAGACCAAGGAGGCAGCCGTGAAAAATGTTCCAGAGCAATACCAGCATTGCGGGCAAGAGATCATGCAGCGCGCCGATGCGCTTGCCGTCCACACAGAAGCCGACGGCATGCTGACGCGTACCTACCTGACGGCTATGCATCATGCCGCCGCACACCAACTCAGCGAGTGGATGACAGCGGCGGGCATGCAGGTCCGGCGCGACAACGCGGGCAACGTGATCGGCCGTTACGAAGCCGCTCCCGGCCATGCCGATGCGGCAGCGCTGGTCACCGGCTCGCACTTCGATACGGTGCGCAATGGCGGCAAGTACGACGGCAATCTGGGCGTCCTGTTGCCGGTGTCGTGCATTGCCGAATGGCATCGCGCAGGAAAACGCTTTCCCTTTCCCATTGACGTGATCGGTTTTGCGGAAGAGGAGGGTGTGCGTTTCAAAGCCACTTTACTTGGCAGCCGGGCCGTCGCCGGGACTTTCGACAAGACCGTGCTGAATAACCTCGATGAGCAAGGCAACAGCATGCGCGACGTCATGCGGGCTGCCGGTTTCAACCCGGATCAGCTGGATGCGTCGGCATGGCCGGCTGCAGCGGTCGCTGCCTTCGTCGAGGTGCATATTGAACAAGGGCCCTTGCTGCTCAACGAAGCGCTGCCGGTCGGCGTGGTGACGGCAATTTCCGGCGCGACGCGCTTTATGGGCGAGCTGCAGGGATTGGCCGGGCATGCCGGGACGGTGCCGATGCACATGCGCCGCGATGCCGCGATGACGGCGGCGGAAATCGGTTTGTACATCGAGCAGCGTTGCAGCGGCAGACCCGGTCTGGTCGGCACCATGGGCATCATGGAGGTGCCGAACGGCGCGGCTAATGTGGTGCCGGGCAGCGCACGGTTTTCCATCGACATTCGCGCCGAGCAGGACCAGATCCGGCTGGACGCCGTGGAAGATGTAGTTGCGGAAATCGATCGCATCTGCGCACGCCGCAATGTCGGCGTCACGTTGCGTAAAACCCACGAGGCCGGCAGCGTTCCCTGTGCTGCTCATCTGCAAAAGCAACTGGCGAGCGCCATCGAGGCGTGCGGCTTGCCGCTGCGCCATTTGCCCTCCGGCGCCGGACATGACGCCATGGCCATCGCAGCCATTGCCGACGTCGCCATGCTGTTTGTCCGTTGCGGGAACGGCGGCATCAGCCATCACCCGGACGAAATCATGACCGAAGCGGACGCTGCGATTGCCGCGCAGGTGTTCAGCCGCTTCGTTGAAAACTTCGCGGCCTGACGACGAGCCCGCCGCTTCACTATCCCATTGCAAAGGAATCCCATGACCACCATCACCATCGACGGTTTCAACCTCAACGCGGAGCAAGTCGTCAGCGTCGCGCGCGCGACCAATGGCGTGTTTGCCAAAGTCGCCCTGGCAGAATCCTCCCGCGCCGCACTGAAGCAAAGCCGCGACTTCATCGAATCGACCTGGATGCACGATGAAGCACCCATGATGTACAGCTTCAACACCGGCGTCGGCTTGCTCAAAGACACCCGCATCAAGGTCGAACACATCGAACTGTTCCAGACCCAGCTGATCAAGGCCCACAGCGCCGGCATCGGCGAGCCGTTCTCGGAAGAAGTCAGCCGCGCCACCATGCTGCTGCGCGCCAATGCCTTCGCCAGCAACTACTCGGCGCCGCGCGTGGAAGTGGTCGATCGCCTGCTGGCCTTCATCAACGCCGGCATCCA